>NZ_CP013420.1:1200000-2400000 GCF_001718695.1 Burkholderia ubonensis
GCATACGTCTTTTAAGTGGGCAAATCTGGCCAGCAAAAATGCTGGCGTGACCGTCGTCGTAATCGGGCTTGGAAAACATTCAACGGGTTCAAAAAGGCTCTATCAAGATGACTTGGTGAAGGATAGCTCCGTAATCGGCCCGTACCTGGTCCCCAATAGCCTGGCCTACGTGATAAAGGCAAGCTCTCCTATCGGAGAGCAATCCCCAATGTCATTCGGCAACATGCCTCGGGATGGCGGGCACTTACTTCTGGATCGCAACCTCGCAACCAATCTGATGACAGACGAGGCGGTACGACCGTATCTCAGACTCTTCATGGGATCCGATGAACTCATCAAGGGTAAGCAGCGATATTGTTTGTGGATTCGAGACGATGAAAAGGACAGCGCGATCGAAAGTCGCTTCATCGCAGATCGGTTGAAGCTGGTCGCCGAATGTCGAAGTCAATCTAACGCCGATTCCACAAGGCAGTTTGCAAAAAAGCCATATCGATTCGTGCAAATAGCCGGGACTGCTAAGGACACTGCAATTGTTGTCGCAACTGTCTCATCCGAATCCAGAGAATATCTACCGGTTTCCTTTGTGTCCGCGAACACGATCATTAGCAATCTTGCTTTTGCACTTTACGACGCTCCATTATGGAATCTCGCGCTGATCGCATCAAAGTTACATTGGGTATGGATAGGGACAGTGTGCTCAAGAATGCGAACAGATTTTAGATATTCCAATACAATCGGCTGGAACACGTTCCCCGTGCCGACACTCACGGAGCAAAATAAAGCCGACCTGACAAGATGCGCCGAGGACATCCTGCTTGCTCGTGAAGCGCACTTCCCGGCGACGATCGCTGACCTTTACGATCCCGATGCCATGCCGGAGAATTTGCGTCGCGCTCACGAGCGCAACGACGAAGTGCTCGAACGCATTTACATCGGGCGCAGGTTCCGCAACGACACCGAACGACTGGAAAAACTGTTCGACCTATATACGAAGATGACAGCGGCGAAAGCGAAGCCGGCCAAGAAAACCATTCGAGCACGGAAAACCGCGTAATGTGCAACGAAGAGACCAAGCGTTATTCCATCCCAACCGTCTCGATCAAGACGGATCGAACGGGGGCGTCCAGCAAATCGAACGCATTGGGTATGCGTCCCATGCAGGAACGCGCCTACGCAAGACGGGGCGAACAATACCTGTTGATCAAGTCGCCGCCGGCTTCCGGCAAGTCGCGCGCGTTGATGTTCATCGCGCTCGACAAGTTGACGAACCAGGGCATCAAGCAAGCCCTGATCGTGGTGCCCGAGCGCTCGATCGGTGGCAGTTTTGCCGACGAACCACTGTCCCAGTACGGCTTCTTCACCGATTGGGTGGTGAAACCGCAGTGGAACTTGTGCAACGCGCCTGGTGCGGACGACGTAAAGGTGGCTCCGTCCAAGGTTAAGGCCGTCGGCGAGTTCCTTGCCAGCGACGACAAAGTACTGGTCTGCACGCACGCCACGTTCCGGTTTGCCTACCAAGAACTTGGGCCAGCCGCGTTCGACCATCGTTTGATCGCGGTGGATGAGTTCCACCACGTTAGCAGCGACCAGGACAACATCCTGGGCCGGCAGTTGACCGAGTTGATTCAGCGGAACAAGGTGCACATGGTCGCGATGACCGGCTCCTACTTCCGTGGCGATGCCGAAGCCGTGCTGACACCGGACGACGAAGCGCGCTTCGATACGGTGACGTACACCTATTACGAGCAGCTGAACGGCTACGAGTATCTGAAATCACTCGACATCGGCTACTACTTCTACACCGGCCAGTACCTCGATGCGGTCATGCGGGTACTTGATCCGTCGTTGAAGACGATCGTGCACATCCCGAACGTCAACTCGCGCGAAAGCCTGAAGCAAAAGCACAAAGAGGTTGAGGGGATCATGGACGGTCTCGGCACCTGGAAAGGTACCGATCCCCAAACCGGCTTTCATCTTGTCGAGTTGCCCGAGGGCCGCGTGATCAAGGTTGCCGACCTGGTGGATGACGGGGATGGGCGCTCCGCTGTTCTGTCGGCGCTGAAAGACCCGAAGCAGAAGAACAATCGCGATCACGTCGACATCATCATCGCGCTCGGCATGGCGAAGGAAGGCTTCGACTGGATCTGGTGCGAGCACGCGCTGACCATTGGCTATCGCAACAGCCTGACGGAGATCGTTCAGATCATCGGTCGCGCCACCCGCGACGCGCCGGGCAAGGAAAGCGCGCACTTCACGAATCTGATCGCTGAACCGGACGCGTCCGAGGACATGGTGGCCGATGCGATCAACGACACGTTGAAAGCGATCGCCGCAAGCCTGCTCATGGAGCAAGTCCTGGCGCCGCGCTTCGCGTTCACGCCCAAGAATGCCGGCGAGCAGCCTGGTTTCGACTACGGCCGCGAGGGTTACAAAGATGGTCAACTCAACGTCGGTGTGAACCACGACGACGGGCGCGTGCACGTCGAGGTCAAGGGTCTGGTCGAACCGAAGTCCGAGGAAGCGGCGCGCATCTGTCGCGAGGACATCAACGAAGTGCTCGCCTCGTTCGTGCAGAACAGCAAAACGCTCGAGCGCGGGTTGTTCGACCACGACAACACGATCCCTGAAGAACTCACGATCCTTCAGATGGGCAAGATCGTGCGCGAGAAGTATCCGCACCTAGAAGAGGACGATCAGGAGGCCGTGCGCCAATACGCGGTCGCAGCGCTGGCTTTCACGCAAAAGGCCAAGCAGGTCAAAATGCTGATTACCGACGAAGCAACCGGTGGGGTCGACGACGGTACGCCCAAAGCAAACCTTGCCCTCATTGAAGGGGTGAAGCAGTTTGCGATGAGCGTCACGGAACTGGACATCGACCTGATCGACCGGATCAACCCGTTCGACACCGCCTACGCGATTCTTGCGAAGGCGATGGACGAGAAAACCTTGAAGCAGGTGCAAGCCGTGATCGCGGCGCGCAAGATCAACATCCCTATCGAAGAGGCGCGCGAACTGGCGAAACGGGCCGTTGAGTTCAAGCGTGATCGCAATCGTCTGCCGGACATCAACGCCGCCGATCCGTGGGAGAAGCGCATGGCCGAGGGCATCGCGGTTCTTGCCCGCTACAAGGCGGCCGAGAAGAGGAAGGAAGGCAATGGCAACGCGTAAAAAAAGCCCGGTACCGAACGATGTGTCCGACGACGACCTGCTTGAACAGTTGGGCATCTCGGTCGAAATTGAGGTCACTGGTGGTCGTACGGCCCAAGAGGAGCGCATCATCGCCGGTTTCGAGGAAATCCAGCGCTTCGTCGAGCAGCACGGCTACGCGCCTCGCCACGGCGAAGGTTTCGACATTTTCGAGCGCCTTTACGCTGTTCGCCTGGATCAACTACGTCGCAACACGGCCGCACTGGCGTTGCTGGCACCCTGGGACACCCAAGGTCTGCTTGCCCAGTCGGCGACCGAGACCGAGGCAGATCTCAACCAACTTGGCGACGATGATCTGCTCGCGGAACTTGGGGTCGACGCAAAAGATGACGACGACATTACGGTGCTCCGGCACGTCCGATCCGCTGCGGAAAAGGCGGCGGCCGAGCAAACCGCCGAACGTACGCCGTGCGTCGATTTCGAGAAGTTCAAGCCTCTGTTCGACGAGGCCAAGGCGGGGCTGAAGGACGGCACCTGGGAAGCGTTGCCGTTTGCTCACGATGCTGAAATCAAACTAGAAAGCATTCAACAAGGTGACTTCTACATCCTGAACGGGCAGATTGCCTACATCGCTGACATGGGCGACGAAATCAAAACGTCCGTCACCGACCGACCGGATGCGCGGCTTCGTGTCATCTACGACAACGAGACCGAAAGCGATCTGTTGCAGCGTTCGTTCCAGAAGGCGCTCTACCGCGACGACGCACCGCGTCGTCTGCGCAAGAAAGAGGTGGGATCACTTTTCAGCGGCGAATGGCAAGACGACGACGTGCAGAGCGGTACGATCTACGTGCTGCGCTCGTTGTCCAACGATCCGCGCATCGCCCCGTACCGCCAGGTCATTCACAAGATTGGCGTGACGAGCGGCAAGGTCGAAACGAGAATCGCGGATGCCGAGAATGATGCGACGTACCTGCTCGGTAAAGTGGAAGTCGTAACCACCTACAAGCTCGCCGGTGTCGATCGAACCAAAGTAGAAAGCTTGATCCACAAGATTTTCGCAAGCGCCCAGATCGACCTGGAAATCCTCGATCGCTTCGGCAAACCAGTCAAACCTCGCGAATGGTTCCTAGTCCCTTTACCGATTATTGATGAAGCAGTACAAAGTATCTTGAACGGCACAATACTCGATAAGGTCTATGACCGAGAAACTGGCAAGCTGGTCAGCCGGTGACCGCCCCGAGCGCCGCGCTATGATCTGGAACAGTGAAGCAGAACGGACATGGTGGCAAGGTTATTGAATTTCAAAACGAATAGAGAAGAAACACCGTGAAGCGCGATCGGGATCTGCTGCGCAAGCAGCTTACCCTCCATGTCCGCAGAAAGTCGAATAAATTTCTCGGATGGCGCTATGCATCACCTTCGCTCAACTCAATCATTTCGACTTGCCGGGCGTCTCCACGAATGAAGCAACTTCTGCAAATCGATCACCACCATACGCAAATGAACAATCAATCTATTCGAGATCTACAAAAGCAACTTGGCCAACTTAATCTGCTGCTCGCAGAAGCCAAGCATAAAGAGAAACATGTCGCCCTCGAGCAAATTGCAGCATACGTCAAGGAATACGACATCACCGAGACTGAATTGCTGCGCGCCGCCGGCTTAGTCAAACCTAAGCGTCAGAAGGCACCCGCCATGTACTACGATCCCAACAGCGGGAATTCTTGGACTGGTCGTGGTAAGCGGCCAAAGTGGCTTGAAGACAAGAATCTCGATGACTACCTGATCCGGGAAGCTGCCAAACCCTGGTGGCCCGAAGGACACTGACTATGCACTGGCTCGACGTCTCGACACGATGTTTCACCTCCACTGTACCCGCAAGCTACTCGATCGCCTAGGTCGCCATCCGATCTCCGACCCGGAAAGTACGCCGGCGCCCATGTTGGGCCATTGGTACGCCACGGCGCTGTTCTGGCGCCCTCAAGTGGCCCTTTGCGTCAACGAACGCACGCTCTTGCCGATCCTCATGCCGCTCGCGCCAGCAGCGACCCTGCCTGCTCGTTTTCCGGAAGCACTGGCAACCGTGTTGCAAGCGCATGGATGGGACGCCGCGATAGTCGATGCCGAGATGCAGCACATGCGCGAATGCAAGATTGCGAAGACCGCCAACCGAAGCGTCGTTGGAACGCTCAACGAATTCGCATTTCTCGCTCTTGCCTGGAAAGAAGAACAAAGCGCGCAGCCGGATCTACACCACATCTCCATGAGGCTCGCCGACATACCGTGTAAGCCATTACGTTACGACAGCCCAGCACAACGAATACGGAGCTTCGCAGAAAGTGCAACACCGGGGCGATAGATCGGTTTGATTGCGAGTAACGCCGATTCGACGACTCGTCGTGCATCTTCGCGTGTCCGATCACCGGCGGCTCCTGGCAAAAAAAGACCGGCGAATCACTACCGGCCGCCAAGAGCTAGCTGGCGCTATACGACTAGTTCACAGGTCGCTGACGCACGAGTGCATTCACAGTGCAGTAGTATCGTTCGCAGCGGCCGGCTGCGGCGTAACGGAGATCACCGCCGCTTTCGTGACTTCTCCGCGGCGGATCGTCGCGTTAATGCTCAAGAACACCGTTGTGCGACCCCATTCCGCCTGCTGTAACTGGAGGATCTGCGCTTGATCCAAGCTGTTATCTTGGAACGTGGCGTGAAATTCCATTCCGTCCTGGACGCGTTTGATGCGCAGACGAACAACGTCAGGTGTACTCAAATCTGTCGCGATGACGTGGTAGGTACCATTCAACTGCGCTTCTTCAGACGGCGTGCGAGCAGCCATCGCGACCACCTTAGCATCGTCGTGCGTGATCGCTAAGTCATTGACAGCCATCGACTTGGCATCACCAACGCCTCGCAAAAAGCCGTTGCGGACCTCGTCAAAGTCAGCCTGTAGCGTCTTCAAATCATTGTTTCGCGCCAGCGCTTGCGTAACGACCTCCAGACGCTTTGTCTCTTCCTGGCTCATCGCGAGCTTGTTCGCCATCTCGACAGAAACCTTCTTGTCCTCGCTACGATGTTTCAGGAACGACTTGTATGCGATGGTCGCGCCAGCAACCACAGCGGTACCCACAACCGAAATCACGAGCATCTCAGGCGTCATTTTGGCAACCAACTCTCGTGCTAGAGCCTCGGCGAAGTTTCCGAGATCGGCAGTAATAAGCGAACTGCCTTCCTCAACTTTCGCCTTCAGGCGGATCTGGTCCTTTTCATCGTCGGCAAGTTTTCGAGCCGTTGCGCCGTGCGCGAGCCGTGAATAGGCACGATTGATCGCTCGCTGGAGTTCGACGATCCCTTCGGCAATGTCAGGCGTGATGGTGCTGTGGTAGCCTTCGCCCACCAGCCGAATTTCAATTTTAGGCCAACCCTCGAAAGAAATCTGTAGGGGAGTCTCGCCTATCTCATTTCTTACCGCAGATTGCAGGAGTTCGAACGCATCCGCTTCGCTTGCGATTGTTACTTTTTTTTCGCCATCCATCCCGCTTCCTCCTCCCCGTGGGATCACTGCACTCGTGCTGCGCGATTCCTCATCGGCACAAAGGCTCTCGATTGGTACAACCCCGGACGGATTGTGCCACAGAGCCACGTTGCCTCATGTCAACTCGGCTTACTGCACGACGACACACGAGCAATCTGTGCCTTCAGTGAGAGCGTCAGGTTCAGCTTGTGTTTCGTGAAGTCGGAAAAACGATATTTCCCTCGCTCACCGGCCTGCTCACGCTTTCCGGGCTTCGTCTTCCACACACCGAGCACGACGACCTCTGAATCCTTCTCGACGCCGTCGAACCAATCCACGTGATCGGTCCAGATGCTAGCTGTTGATTTTCACCGAATCTTGACCCACCGGGGATGCGGACAAAATCTTGGACTACTTTGGAGGTAGTCCATGTATTCATACGAAGACCGCGTTCGGGCGGTCGAGCTGTACCTGAAACTCGGAAAGCGCGTCAAGGCGACAATCCGCCAGTTGGGTTACCCGACGAAGAATTCTCTCAAGGCGTGGTGCGAGGAATTCGAGAAGAGTGGCGATCTGCAGAAAGAGTATGTTCGCGTAAAGCCAAAGTACTCAGAAGAACAGAAGAACCTGGCACTTGAGCATTACGTCAATCACGGGCGCAGCTTCAGCTTCACCCTCAGGGCATTAGGCTATCCCTGTCGCCAGATACTGACGGCGTGGGTTCGCGAGCGCTATCCGGAAACCAGGAAACGCGTGGTTGGCAAGGCAGGCCGACCGGCCGTGTCATTGGCGACCAGGCAGCTCGCGGTGTACGAACTGTGCACACGGGAAGGAAGTGCACAGGCGGTGGCGCAAAAGCTGGACGTCGACAGGGTGTCGCTGTACAACTGGAAAAACCAGTTACTCGGCCGAGGGGCCCCTGCATCCATGAAGCGCGACAAGGGATCACCATCAGAGACGGATCGGGACGAACTGGAGCGGCAGGTCGAAGAGCTCCGGCGCGACATTCGCAATCTGAAGCTTGAACACGACCTGTTGAAGAAGGCGAATGAACTCGTAAAAAAAGACCTGGGCGTCGACCTGCCACTCCTGAGCAATCGGGAGAAGACGAAGCTGGTTGACGCCCTGAGAGAAGAATACGGTTTGACTGAGCTGCTTGAGCGGTTGGACCTGGCGCGCAGCTCCTATTTTTATCATCGATCGCCCATACGGGTTGCCGACAAATATGCAGATGTCCGTCGTACCGTTGCAGAGATCTTCGAGGACAATCACCGATCCTACGGCTATCGTCGGGTGCAAGCAGCGCTTAGCAGGCAACGAGTGTTTCTATCGGAGAAAGTCGTGCGTCGCCTCATGAAACAAGGCGGCCTCCACGCAGCAAGGCCCAAGCGGCGCCGATATCGCTCTTATATCGGGGAAATCAGCCCTGCCCCAGATAACATCATCAATCGCGATTTCCACGCGAACGCCCCCAACGAAAAGTGGGTGACGGATATTTCCGAGTTCCAGATTCCTGCGGGGAAGGTATATCTATCGCCCATGATCGACTGCTTCGATGGGATGGTAGTCAGCTGGTCGATTGGCACAAGCCCCGACGCAGAGCTCGTGAATTCCATGCTAGATGCGGCTATTGAGACCGTGACCGAGGACGACGAGACGCCGATCGTGCATTCCGATCGGGGTGGCCACTACCGTTGGCCTGGCTGGCTATCGCGGGTTGCGAAGGCTAAGCTGATCCCCTCCATGTCGCGTAAAGCCTGTTCACCGGACAACGCGGCCTGTGAGGGATTCTTCGGCAGGCTAAAGACTGAGATGTTCTATACAGGAGACTGGCGTTCGACGACCATCGCGGAGTTCGTTGAGGTACTGGACGCCTACGTTCGCTGGTACAACGAGAAACGGATCAAGGGCTCCCTTGGCTATCTCAGCCCCATCGAGTACCGTGAAAGCCTCGGGTTAGCAACGTAAATCAGTCCAAGAAAATAGCCGCATCCCCGGTGGGTCAGTTCTGCGTGGACATCAACATGCTAGCCTCAACGCTTATGCCGTGCGACTCGTCGCCGGCATCATCTCCATACTTCGGAATATGGAGATTTATTACGCCTTTCGGTCGCCCGTTGACGATCGGACTCCGCTTCGATTCAACCACACCGTGCAGCGCGATCGGATGCTTGACTGTTTGAAGCAACACTGCCCGATACGCTTCCATGTACCGTTCCGCCTCGAAGTAGAACGATGACCACGGCACCACGGTATTCCCCTCGAATACCAGATCCAGGTACTCCGCGATGTTCTGGTCATCGTCGCACGCGGCTCGAAGCAGTAGCACGTTCTTTGCGGAATTGATGTAGGCGGGCAACTTTCCAGACTTGCGCTGATAAACCGCTCCGCCTCCACGAGCCGCACCGGCCGGTGACGATGTGGCGGGCTTTCCCGCCGCCGATAGCGCCTCAGCAATCATCATCAAACGGAGACGATACTTCCCCTCTTGCAACGCCTCGATCAGCCCTTCCGATGGCGTGACGACCTTCTTGATTTTTCCTTCGATTGCATGGGGGCAACTATCGGCGTGTTCATGCTCTTTCAGGAGACGAAAATACGCATCGACCTTGATACTCTTGTTGTGCCGCTCACACGTATATGCGCTCTGGAAAGTGACTCCTGCGGAACAATTCAGGCACCGCAACGGCTCGACGCCCTTGCCTTTCGAGTAAGTCTCCGCCTCCCATTCTTGACCACGCGCATCAAGCGCCGTCGCCATCCTGATACGCATCGCACCTCCACGTCACCCCGAACATATTGAACGCCGATAGTCGGCGTTGCGCCCGCAACAAGTTGACTGCGGTCGACATTAGAGCGCTCTATGAACATCAAGTTCGCTTCAAACAAATTCCTACCGCAGCGACTTGCTAGCGCTCGTATGGGCGAATAACCTTCCCGTCGTCAGTGTCCATTCCTTCGGCGTCGGCTTGACTCGAATCATCTGGCCGTCATCCTTCGCGACGCAGGGACAACAATCGTCCTACCCGATGATGAGAGCGGCCTATGAACGAGACTTCACCCCAAATTTCCGCTGCGACTCTGTACCGAAAGGCGCACGTGCTTACTCTCGCAAATGTCGGGACAGCATTGGCTACACCGTTCAACTCAAATTTCCAGAGCGTCCTTTTTTCGCATGAAAGCCGGCGATGATGATCTGAAAGCAGCAATGCCGCACTCTGCAACGTTCTATCGAGTTGTGGAGTGCAATAAGATCAACTCCAATCCACCTCCTCCGTAAGCGGCTCGCAACTACGTCCCACGCGGAATCTTTTTACATTAGAATATCATCCTCTTTCCATTCAACATTCAATCGATAGATCAGATGACAACGAGTGCAGAACTGGACGCCAAGGTCGAGGAGCTCGAACGGCAGTTGGAAGAAGCGCGAAAAGCCGCGGAGGCTCAGCGCAGGCAGGAGAGAAGTGCAATCGTCGCCCAACTCAACGAGCTTATCGCGAAGCATGGCATTGCGCCGACCGAGCTAACATTTGCCCGCTCTGGCAAGGTGAGTAAAGCATCAGCATCCAAAGCATCAAAAGGCACACCCGGCAAGCCAAAATATCGGCACCCCGATACAGACGCGACGTGGACGGGTCATGGCAAGCCACCTGGCTGGATCCCCGCGGATAAAGAAGCTCGAAAGCAATACCTCATCGAGCAATAATTGGCGGAAGGGCGCAACGTAGCGCCCTCCGCATCGGCGCAGTCCCCGGTTATTGTAGCTCGACCCTGTTGATTGCCATTCTCTTCCTCCCCTTCGGAATCGCCTCTATCTTTGGTGGATGACTCGGCCAAAACGTCCGGTGTGAATCCGGCTTCGCCATCTTCCCGTAGAAGTCTGCCTTCGCAATGTAAGGCACTACAGTCTCTCTCAGCACTTTCAGCTTCTCATGCTCGCCACGTCTAATCGAACCAATCCCTCTTTTTTGATAGGTTCGTTGATTACAGTTGCAAGCCCCGCCTTTTCCCTTCGTGATCTCCGATTTCCAGTAGTTGCAGATCATCTCTGTGATACCAACGTCCTTGCGAACGACGTTGCCATTGAGGATCACGATAACGTGGAAGTGATGCTGCTTGTCGAGACCGAACTCCATCTTGATTGCGAATGCCAGTCCTTTGCACGCTCCCGCTGGCAGGCGATTCTTCAAATGCCGTTTAAGGAAGCGACGGAGCGCCACTCTATGCTCCCGCATCTCCTCGTATGAAACTGCCTGCTCACCAGCCAAGGTACGATCACAATAGAATTGACTGTACCCGAGATCGAATCTTAGTACGAGGAGGTGGTGGTTGACACTCAGGCAGGCGTCAATCAAAGATAGAAGGCGTTCTTCATTCTCCCTGGGCTGCCTCTGAATTCTGAGCAACCAATTCTGAAATGCTTCATCGCCCCCCTCTTGTCGAATTCGCTCTATCGCCTGATTCGAATACTTGACGAATAACTCAAGCACATCGTCGGAGAAAAAATCCCTATCTCCAAAAGGCAACCATTCCGACCTTGCCGCAGTAGCGAGTGGCATTGAGTCATTGGCCAGGGGCACATCGCGCATGACTGCGTCGTAGAAGATACCGAAATAGCGATTGAACCTCCCAATGTCAGGATACCTGTCGATGATACGCTCCAGGTCCATTTGAAGGCATCTGAGAAAGCATTCTCCACCACTCGTCGCCTCGACGACCTTTGTGTTCGGCCTTCTCGGATGAATCGCTGCAACTGGTATCAGCCTCAATAGCGACCGCTTGGTTATCAGAAGTCTTTTCACGACGCTCGTGATATAGCTCACGTCGCTCGCTATCGAGGTCTCGTTGGCTATCCGAGTAGCAACCACGTCGCCATCTTGCTCCGCGAACATCAGAGCCTCATAGGGCTCCATTGACCACACATCCTCGTCGCCGTATTCATTATCCACCATCCCATCCTTAATCATCGCTCTTCCCTCAATACCTGATTCATTTTCAGACCAATTTGCCACACTGACGAGAGACGCGCGGATACTGACCGGCTTACTCGTCGTATCATGGACAGGGTCAGTATTTTTTTACGGTAACTTGAACGGTCGATGGGAACGACATAGGGGCACTCCCAGGAGGGGTGCCCGGCACGCGGGTAGGGATGATTCCCGAAGAAAGGCTATAGGGAAAGAAGATAGCAGGATCCCTCCTCTATTGACGGAGGATCGAAGAAGAGAAGCAGCGATGGATATAGGCCAACACGGATATGCAATAGTCTCTGACGCCAGCTTGCCATTGGCCATTAACTTTACGGACTAACAACGATTGATCCGCAATAGAGAGTCAGCAGAGACAGCCGGAGTACATGCGTGGATTGACCGGAATACCCGGAACCATTGGTTTCGAAGCACTATTCAACGTCGCCAAGTTAGCGTTTTGCACCGAACGTGGATGCAGGCGTTCCGCCACCGACCTAGTCAAGGGTTGAAGGGATAGCTCACCGTACGACTAAGTGAGTCCGCCCAGCTGTGTTTGTCAAACAATATCTACCCGTCGTCCGTCAAAAAAACCGCCTTTTCCGCTCGAAAAGGCGAAAAAGGCGATATTTTCACATGCGCGCATCTTATTTTTTTATTTTGGGCCGAAAAGTTCAGCGCACGTGTCATGGTCTTGCCATGCCTTCCTCAGGGATGGCCCACCCAACCGTCCCACGGGCCACCCGACCATTAGAGGTCGAAATGAAATGCGTATTTTTTCCCGCCTCCGCGCCAATCCTTGAAGGTGTATTTGATCTCGACAGACTTCGGCTCCTGCTTTCCCGCCCCGGCCTGTCGAGCATTCTTTTCCCTAATCGCAATGTTTCCACGCCCCTCCAGCCACTTGACGACTTGATCAAATTTCTCCGTCTTCTTCAAGCCGTAACGCGGACAACGCGCACGCAGCTCGTGATAAGGAATTCGGCAATTCGTGTGATCTAGGCCTATTCCCAAAGGCTCCCGAAGCTGCCCGCCGTTCTTCTCATCCAGCATCTGCTTCAATCGCTTGAGAACATAGCGCGCCATCTCGCGCATTGCCACTTCAGGATTGAACACCCTCTTGAATTCGTTCAGATACCACTCCACCACCCTGATCGCCGAAGTCACCGTCGCCTCGGGTATTTCCCTTTCGGCTGCATCGTCGGGCCTGCTCGCGCTGTCCGGCTTCCCGCGCTCGAAGAAATGAAATAGCGCAGCAAGACGCGCGACGTGCTCACCATAGCGGTTGACGAACTCCCGCTCATAGACCAGCTTCCCATCATCTGCCGTCGCCCGTTCCATCTCGTTGAAATCCTTCTCCCATGCCTGTTGCGCCGTCTGCGAGAAATAGAGCGTTTTCCGCCCCCGAGAACGCAGAGCGATGTCGGAATGGCCGTGAGAAAGAAGTGCGCGAACGCGGTTGTTGAACAACTCGGTCCACTCAGTCAATCTTGGCACCGAAGTATCAACCGTCCTTTTTCCGTATGGTGTGTCTGGCCTCGAAAGTAGAACGCGCGACATGAAGCCGATCCCCTTCGCCAATTCCCCCTTCCGCTCGAGGAAGCGGTCAAATACGATCGGCTGCACCATTAGCGACATAGTGAGACGCGGGTCTTCGATAAAGAAGCTTTCCCGGGCAGTACGTCCGACAACATCGATAGCCTTGCCTTCCCAAAGTTTGTCGAGACTCGACATGTCTGATTCGCCACGGGCATTCAGGATACCAGCGGCTTCATCTGAAAACAGACCGGCAGATGGCCAGTTCTCAGCCAGGCTTTGCTCCAGCTGACGAATCGGGATCTTGGAATAGAGCACTCGCTGCAGGCGAGGCTCACGGTATCCAGATTCTTCCCGGCGGAGCTCTGCAAGCCTATGCTCAACTTCTTCGAGTTCTGCCTTGGCGCCCTCGACTGTATTGTTGTCATCCTTCTGCCCGCGAATGGTCAGCGTGCGTATCTGCCGCCGCCACGCGCGAGAATCCTTCTCCAGTTCCGCGATAGTTCGCCGCCTCTCCTTCGATAGATACGCCCCCTCTTCAATTCGTGCAGTGTATTCGGCGCGTTTCTCCCTGTCGTAGACTTCGATGGCGGATGTTACGGTGCCGTCTGCCCGCGACTTTCGCGCCCCAGTATCTGTAACAGACAACATATAGAGCGAGCACACCGATTTCTCGCCAATGCCACGATCTATCCAGATCAGGTCCTGACATGAGAGAGATACGGCCGATATGACGGCCTGTACGGCAATCGGCACAGCAACCTTATCGTTCCTGCAAATCTCGATAACGGCACCTCGAATGGTCTCTGGCAGTACCTGCCATGGAAACGTCTCATCTTCGGGTTCGAATTCGGGAAACTTGGCCCGGCTCCGGCGTTCGACCGGCTCTTGCCCGTTCGCCGCTGCCGGAGAAGAAGCACTATCCACCAGTTCCACGTCGTCAAGTTCACTTGCAACCGCCGCAGAAGCAGGCGGTGCAGACTCAGCAGTGTATTCTTCCCTATATCCGGGGCAATCGTTTTCGTTATTCATGTGCTATTAGAAGTTAGCTGTGTATGAACAGCAGCGCTTGCAGGTCAATGCTTAACTTGCACCCCACAATACTCCGTGCTCTCTCGAGTGTCCTCTCGAAACGCACGGCGACCATTAACTCAGGGAGCTTTCCGCTTTTCCACACCGTTCGCAGACCAGTATTCTTCCAATACTGGTGCTCCGTTGGTCACCTTATACACAGCTGTCTAGATCTACTCACTACGCCATTTGTCTTTATCCGTGCTTGCAGGGGACGGCACTCTTGTAGCTAGCACAGCCTTAATATCCGCCGCTGGCCAACGGAGTAAGCGGCTTTCCGGCAACTTGAGTGCACGGATTCCACAATAGTGCCCGAGCTTGTGACGGGCTTTAAGGATGGTGTTCGGCTGAACCCCCATCACCGCAGCAAATTCCTCTGTCGACAGGTAGTCGCGGTTCTCGGGCATCTTCATTGGAGACCGTGGACCAGCGCTCTTCGCCCTCGTCCCTTTCCCGCTCTTCAACGCTGACGGCGCCATCGACTCGTCGCCGGCGACAATTGGATCGGCCATTACACCAGCGGATACGCCCAGAAGTGAGCGGCTATTAGGTACGACAGACGAGACTCCGGGTAGCGGCACTACCAGGGAATTCGGGATTTGCTGGTCCAGAAGAAAATCGACGAGTTCGTCGGGATCGAAACCGATGAGCCGTATGCGAGGCAAGGTCGGCAGGTCGAGAAAACGCGCTGGTTCCTGTGCCGGCTCCGCCCATCTCGATCCAGCGAGGCGGGCATGCCTGCGCTGCGCTTCTTCAGCTGCGCGCACCCACTTCGCCATATCTGCAAGCAACGTCAGTCCCTCGTTGCAAGCCGCCGCGCTTTGCCAGTACATATCTCCGTTGCCCAACGTCACATCAAACCAGCGTAGACGTTGGCCATTCGCTGTATTCGCGATGGCTGCTCCGAGTCGTTCAGCGGCCCGGGACGTTTGATAGAGTCGCCTCTTCGACGCGGTCTCGAATCTGTTTTCGAAGGCACCCGCGTCGTCATCGAACCCGGCACAGTGCGCCCTCGAGTCGAGATTGATGTCATCGACGGCAATGCTGTTCGCGACAACACCGATTACATCACTCAGTGAAATGAAGTTGCGGAAGAGAGACATTCATGCACCTCTTGTCCGCAACTCGACGGCATAAAACCGCCATCCGGCAGCAATGCTTTCTTGTTGCAACATCCTGTTGGCCATAACCCGTGTCGCGCGGTAGTTGTCGGTGCCATCGGCTGTCGCCGTGACGACCCAATTCTATCGCGACGTGCGCTGATGACCGACGATGCTCAGTGCAGGCAACACCTACAGGCATTCAATCCGCATCGACCTAGATACCAGTATCCGGCTGTTCCAGCATCCACACTCGGTCTATACGAAGCGAATCGCGCGGCCCGCGCCAATAGTGCTTCTGGGCGATCGCAGATAGTTTGTGCCCCCCCCAATCTGCGCGACGACACTGAGAAGGCCGCTCCCGGCTCCGGCCACATAGTGGACGTCGCTGAACCGAGTGAACGACTGAGATCGGAATGGATCGAGATAGACCAGAAATGCCTACACGACACCTACACGAAAATGCAAGAGCCTGCATATCCGCGCCAACACACCACTTAACTTATTGATTTCATTGGCCCGCCCTACACGATTCGAACGTGTGACCTACGGCTTAGAAGGCCGTTGCTCTATCCAACTGAGCTAAGGGCGGTCGAGAGAAAAGACACGGCGACACAAACACAACCCAGGCCGCATGCAACGCACAGGCGCTTCGAGCCATACCAGAACCACCCACTCGAAGCCCCGAAACGAAACGGGCCCGGCATGAAGCCGAGCCCGAAATTATACCCGATCATCGCGACACATCACGCCAGACCGGTGCAGCAACCATCAAACCGGCTGCGGATGGAACATGAACCAGCCGAGACAGAACACCCCCGCGATCGCGCAATACATGCCGAACGACGCCAGCCGCCCGCGCCCTTCGAAATAGCGCATCAGGAAACGCACGCTCAGGTAGGCCGCAACCGCCGTCAGCACGCCGCCGAGCAGCGCGTCGGCAAGCTGGTCGCGTGCATGAAACAGCTTCGGCAGCTCGAGCACGCCCGCAGCGAAAATGATCGGCGTGCCGAGCAGGAACGAGAATTCCGCCGCCTTCTCCGCGGTCAGCCCCGCCGCGTTGCCGGCGATCATCGTCAGGCCGCTGCGCGAAAAACCCGGAATCAGCGCGCCCACCTGCGCAAGCCCCACGAAAAACGCCTGCTTGAACGTCAGCTTCTCGGGCGCCTGATGCGCGCGACTGCGCTGGATGCGATCGCCGATCCACAGCAGCGCGCCGTTGACGATCAGCGCGATCGCGACGATCCGCAGATCGTGAAACACGCGCTCGATGCGCTTCTCGAGCAGCAGGCCGACGAGCCCCGTCGGAATCGTGCCGATGATGAGCGCCCACATCAGGTGCCCCTCATCGTTCTTGCGCCCGCCGAGCGACGCGAAGAAGCCGCGGATCAGCTCGATCCAGCGCGTACGGAAATACCACAGCAGCGCCAGCGCGGTGCCGAGGTGCAGCGCGACGAGAAACGGCAGCAACTGCGGCGCGTGCTTGTCGATATGCATGCCGAACAACGCCGGCACGAGCAACGTATGGCCGAGACTGCTGACGGGAAAGAGTTCGGTCACGCCCTGCAGGACGCTCAGGAATGCCAGAAACGAGAGACTCACGCGTCGGTCCTCTAAAAACAGATCAAAAGCGGAAAGGAATTCCGGACGACGCGGTGGGCCGCCCGGAAGCGCGGCCCCGATTATGCCGAGCACACATTACTGCGCCAAGGCATTTGGCAGGATATTGCTGCGATGCATACAAACGCTTGCAATTCGTAAGCAATCAGAAAGCAAAAAGCCCGCCATCTGAATGGCGGGCTGACGAAATTCGGCAGATTTTGCCGTCAGCGGCCGAGCTGGTAGAAAAACAGCACCGTGCTGCCGGTGAACATCCCAAACAGGGCGATACCCATTGCCATTGCCAGATCCATGGCCCCTCCTCGAAGTGTCATGACCCGGCAACATGACCGGTGCAGGCCATTATCCGGACGCTTGACGCATTGCAAAGCTCGCAATTTCCCCAGAAGGGTTTTCCCCGACGCCCGCGCGGCCGATAATGGAGCGCGCCGCCGTGCGGCAGCCCGTCTTCCAACCCCGTCCACTCCCGATTCTCCATGCCGATCTTCCAGCAACACGAGATTCACGAACTCCACGCCGGCAACTCGCTCGTCCGGATCGCCCCGCAATTCGGCGGACGGCTGCTGTCGTGGCACGTCGACGGCGAACCCGTCATCTTCTGGCCGGACACCGCGGACTGGAGCCAGCTCGCGCGCGTGCGCGGCGGCAATCCGCTGCTGTTCCCGTTTCTCGGCCGGCACCGCGTCGACGGCGAACTCGGCCGCTGGCGCGACGCGTCGGGCGTGGTCCGCGACCTGCCGATGCACGGCTTCGCGCGTGACCTGCCGTTCGCGGCGCAGCCGTCCGCCGACGGCACGGCGCTCGCGATGACGCTCGACGCGAACGACGCGCTCAAGGCGGGCTACCCGTTCGACTTCCGTTTCGAAGCGACCTACCGCCTCGTCGATTCGCACACGCTCGACGTCGCGCTGACGACGACCAACCGCGGCGACGCGCCGCTGCCGTACTACGCGGGCCATCACTTCTACTTCGCGCTGCCGCACGCGGAGCGCGCCCAGACGACGCTCGAACTGCCGCCGACGCAACGCCGCATGCAACTGGCCGACGGCTCGATCAGCGCGGCGGAGCCGGGCCAATCGTCCTACAGCCTCGGAGATCCGGAGATCCTCGACCGCTTCCACTGCCTCGACGGCGCGCCGTCCGTCCCCGTGCGGATCGTGATGCCGGGCCGCCGCCGCACGATCGAGATCGCGCTCGACGTGCCGGGCTCGATCCCGTGGTACGCGGTCACGACCTGGACGGAGAAGCCGGAATCGGACTTCTACTGTGTCGAGCCGTGGCTCGGCCTGCCCGACGCCATCCACAACGGGCTCGGGCTGCGCATGCTCGCGCCCGGCGCGACCGAAACGGCCACGCTGCGCATTCGCGTGCTGCCGCACGCCGGCTGACATCGCCGGCGCCGGGCCGGCCATGCCGGCCGACTACGGCCAGAAACTGCGGCGGGCCGATCGAACCCGTTAAAATCTGACGTTTTGTGTCACCTGCCGCGCCCGCGCGCGGCAGGGTTTTGCGAGGTTCAATGTTCGGAACAACCACGAAGCGATTCATCGCGGCGTCGTTCGCCGCCCTGCTCGCCGCCTGCGGCTCCGCGCCGGTCGGCCCCGGGTTCTACCGCGTCGAGCGCGGCGACACGCTCTACAAGATCGCGCGCGACAACCGCCAGTCGGTGCAAAGCATCGCGCGCTGGAACCAGATCTCGAACCCGGATGCGATCGAAGTCGGCCAGGTGTTGCGCGTCGCGCCGCCGCCCGGCACGACGACCGCGACAACGTCGTCGGCGAGCGTCGGCACCGGCAGCGCGGGACGCAGCCGCCCGGCGCCGTCCGCACCGGTCCAATCGCCCGTGAAGCCGGCCACCAGCATCGCGCTGATCTGGCCGGCCGCCGGCAACGTGGTGCGCACCTTCGACGGCGCGAAGTCCAAGGGAATCGACATCGCCAACTCGGCGGGCACGGCGGTGAACGCGGCGGCGCCGGGTGTCGTCGTCTACGCGGGGAACGGGCTGCGCGGCTACGGCAACCTGATCATCCTCAAGCACAACGCGGATTACCTGACCGCGTACGCGCACAATCGCGCACTGCTCGTGAAGGAAGGCCAGTCGGTGACGCAAGGGCAGACGATCGCCGAGATGGGCAACACCGACAGCGATCGCGTCGCGCTGCATTTCGAACTGCGCTACGGCGGCCGTTCGATCGACCCCGCACGCTACCTGCCCGCGCGCTGAACGCGCGGGCCGCCGACGGACGACATGAGATGCCGGCATGCATCGCATGTCGTCGCGAGGGCAATCCGAAAGGTTGTGTCAGCGCTTGCGCAGACGACCGATGAAACGGCCGGACAACGGATCGACACGGCTCGCAAACATCACCAGCGCCCCGATTCCGATCAGGCTGAACCCCGCAGCTATCAGAAGCATATCCTTGGTCACATCACTGTTTTGTCGTGATCTTATGCGTCATTGAGAAATCGTGCACTGAACTGCCCCGTCGCACGAGTCCGAACATTCCCTATCCACAGTCGCCATTGTGGTTTCGGTCGCGTGAATCAATGATGTAAGCGCGCCGACGGTTGCTTCGGCAGACCTCGACGCGACCCGCGATACCGCGTGCAGCCGACCGCCCAAAAAGGCCGCTCAGCCACTTCAGCACGAGGGTTCCAGCCGCGCCGCGATTGCCGCGTGAGCGACGGCGGACGGCTCGCGCCGACTCAACAAACATCCCACGGCAACGTGACACGCACCGCGCTCGGCGAACTGAGGAAGGTTTCTAACCGTCGCGCGAACGGCTCCGTGCGCGCCGTGCGCTTCGTCGGCCGCGACGACGAAGCAATCGCGACCGGCGGTTACCGCATCGGCCCGCGGTCATGGTCGGCGTGCCCCAGGGCGGGACAGCTACCGACATCGTGAAGGCGTTCATCGCGCCGCCGAACCCCGGCGATGTTGGCGACGACACGCTCGCGCATCCCTCGCCATGCAACGCACGCCAGCAGCACGGCCGTGCCGCGACGGCCAGCCGGTCGCCCGATAGCCCGGATGGTTTATAGTGGCGCCACGCAGCCTTTCTCCCGAACACCGATGTCCTCCGAACACGAATCCGCTGCGGGCGCATCGCATAGCCCGCTCTACGTCAAACTCCTCGGCGAAACCGCGAAGATCGACTGGTGCGATCTGGAGCGTTTCTTCGCGCAGGGCAAGCTGCTTGCCGTCGCCCGCGATCTCGATCTCGTGAGCGTCGCCGAGGCGATCGCCAGCGACGACAAGGAACAGGTCACCCGCTGGCTCGCCGCCGGCCACGTCGCCCGCATGGAGGCGGACACCGCGCAGGACTACGCGGCGCGCAATCCGGAACTGTGGGCGGTCGTCGTCTCGCCGTGGATCTGCGTGCAGGAACGCGCCTGACGCGTTCGCCATGCCCGACTCCGCCTTGTCGCCCGCGGCCGGCGCACACCCGACCGATGTGTCGCATCGGCGCTTGCTCGCGCTCGCTTTCCCGATCGTCCTCGCGAACCTGACCCAGCCGATTCTCGGCGCGGTCGACACGGCCGTTGCCGGCCACCTCGACGGCGCGCAGTATCTCGGCGGCGTCACGCTCGGCGGGCTGGTCTTCAATTTCGTGTTCTGGGGCTTCGGCTTCCTGCGGATGGGCACGACGGGCCTCGTCGCGCAGGCGCACGGCGCGCGCGACGACAACGGCATCCGGCTGAACCTGCTGCGCGCACTGATCGCCGCGTTCGCGCTCGGCGCCGCGGTGCTGGCGCTGCAGGCGCCGCTGCTGTCGATTGCGCTCACCGCGCTGGGCGGCAGCGACGCGGTGCGCGCCACGGCGCTGACGTACGGCCACGCGCGGATCTGGAGCGCCCCGTTCGCGCTCGCGAACTACGTCGTGCTCGGCTACCTGCTCGGGGTGCAGCGGGTCCGGCTCGCGCTCGTCGCGCAGGTGTTCATCAACGCGGTGAACATCGGCGCGGTGCTGCTGTACGTGTACGGCTTCGACTGGGGCATCGCCGGCATCGGCGCCGCGACCGCCACCGCGGACGCGTGCGGCTTCGCGCTCGGCGCGTGGATGCTGTGGCGGCTGCGGCCGCGCGGCCTGCCGCCGCTCGCCGCGCGTGCGCTCATCGACCGCGCCGCGCTCGTGCGCCTCATCGCATTGAATCGCGACATCTTCATCCGCACGCTGTGCCTGCTGACCGCGTTCGGCTGGTTCGCGCACCTCGGTGCGCAACAGGGCGACGCGACGCTGGCGGCGAACGCACTGCTGCTCAACTTCCAGACCTTCATGGCGTACGGCCTCGACGGCTTCGCGCATGCGGCCGAAGCGCTCGTCGGCGCGGCGGCCGGTGCGCGCGATCGCGCGGCGTTCCGGCAGGCGGTCCGCGTCACGCTGTTCTGGTCCGCGCTCGGCGCGCTGGCGTTCACGCTCGTCTACTGGACGGCGGGCGGCTGGATCGTCGCGCGCCTGACCGACCAGGCGGCAATCCGCGCGGTCGCGGATCGCTATCTGCCGTGGGCCGCGCTCTCGCCCGTCGTGTCCGTGTGGGGATTCCTGCTCGACGGCGTGTTCATCGGCGCGACGCAGACCCGTGCGCTGCTGCGCGCAATGGTCGTGTCGTTCGCGGTGTTCGCCGCCGCCGCGCTCACCCTCGTCGGCCCGTTCGGCAATCACGGGCTCTGGCTCGCGCTGCTGCTGTTCATGGCCGCGCGCGGCGCGACGCTCGCGCGCTACCTGCCCGGCTTGTCGGCGCGGATCGGCGGCGACGCGCGGGCGGCGCCGACATCCGCCGCATAGGCGTTACTGCGTCGCGGACGGCGGCTCGGCCAGCATCGACGGCGGCGTCATGTCGGTCGGCACGCCGTGATAATCGGCCGGGTCCTGCGGCGGGTGGCCGCGGCGGGCCTGGCGGGGGTCGCTCGCGCAGCCGGCGAGGATCGATGCGGCCAGCACGGCCAGCACGAAACGGGTCATCAGGTCTTGCTCCGGAAAGGAACGCGCGCCTGCGGCGCGCTCGGGTCGGGCGAGTCTAACGGATTTCCGCCTTCGAAGTGGCGACGCGCATGTCCTACTATGTACTGATGGCGCTGTGCCGTTGAAAGGAGGCTGCCATGTCGTCTGAGGAAATCGCCGGCCTGATCGGCCTGTTCATCGGCCTGATGGTGCTGGTCGCCCTGTCGTACTTCGAGGCGCGCGAATACAAGCGCACTCACGGCGGCGAGGGCATGATCCACCACTGGATGGCGGAGCACCACCTGCTCGACTGGCGGCGCAAGCACTAAGCCGTCCCGCCGCCCTTCCCGTCTCGACCTGCGCGGAAGCGAGGTCGTCCTGCACCGTGCCGTTTGGGCACGGAGGGTGGGCTGTGTCGCGCAAAACAATGGGGAGCCGGATTCGCCGTCACTTGCGCTGAAAGGACAAGCGGACAAACGAACGAACGCCGCCGTGCGGTCTGCCGCCGGCGGCGTTCATGTGTGCGCACCCCGCGCGGGCGCACGTCCGATCGATGCTCAGCCCAGGAAGTGGCGGGCGTAGCGCGCGTTTATGTCGGACAGGCGGAACAGCGTCAGGAAATCCGCGCAGTTGAAGTCCGGATCCCAGGCGGGTGCGCCGCAGATCTTCGCGCCGAGCCGCAGGTAGCCCTTGATCAGCGGCGGCGGCGCAACGGCGACGCCGGTCTGCAGCTCGTCGACCGGCAGCGCCGTGTGCGGGAACGCGCGATATTCGGGATCGGTCAGTGCGCTGGCCGGCAGCGACTGGTACAGGTTCGCCGCGTAGTGGCCGCCGTCGGCCATCGACACGCTCGCGCAGCCGAGCATCGTCTCATAGCCGTTCTGCATCATGTACGCGCCGAGGCCGCCCCAGAGCGCCATGATGACCGCGCCGCTGCGATAGTCGCTATGCACGCACGAGCGGCCGACCTCGACCATCTTGCCGCGCAGGTGCGTCAGGCGCGACAGGTCGAATTCCCCTTCCGCGTACAGGCGGCCGACACGGGCGGCCTCGTGCGGCGGCAGCACGCGATACGTGCCGACGACCTTCAGGGTGTCGAGGTCGCGAACCAGCAGGTGGTCGCAATAGGCGTCGAAAGGATCCACGTCGAGACCGGCGGGACCGCTGACCTGCGCGCCCATCTCTTCGGCGAACACGCTGTAGCGCAGGCGCTGGGCCTCGCGCAGCTCGTCTTCCGTGCGCGCCCAAGCGGCGCGCAGGCGGAACTCCGCCGTGACGGTTTCAGCGGCGCGCGGCAGGTGGCGCCGCGCCGAGTCGAGGGGCAGCGAGGCAAAGGGGAGCGTAGGCGTCGGCAGTTCTCGCATTAGGCTTTCCTGATCGTAAGGAATAAGACGACATGCCCGCCAATTTAGTAACCGGCTGTGACCGTTACGTGGCAAGTCCGTGTCCGTTCAGTGACGTGTCGCCGAACTGACTTTAGCAGAAAGCTTGCGAAAACGTATGATCAAACCCTTCAAACCAGATCCGGCGTCAAGACGGCGCGCAGCACCGCCTGCCGGTTGCCGTTGCGCGTGCGGCTCGCGAGCCATACGATGCCGCCTTTCTTGATGCTCCAGCTGTCGTCACTGCCGGCCACCAGCTGCGCGGCGACGCTGCCGAGCGTCGGCTGGTGGCCGACGATCACCACCGTCGGCGCGATGCCGTCGGGCCAGCCGGCCGCCGCGAGCACGTCGTCGACGTCCGCGCCGGGCGCGAGCGCGTCGACGGTCCGGTACTGGTCGGTCAGCGCCTCGACCGTCTGCACGGTGCGCGCCGCCGGGCTCGCGAGGATCACGCTGCCGGCTTCCAGCCGGCCGCGCAGCCATTTCGCCATCGCCTGCGCCTCCTTGCGCCCGCGCGCGGTCAGCTGGCGCGCGAGGTCGCTCGCCGCGTAGTCTTCGGCCTCGGCGTGGCGCCACAGGATCAGGTTCATCATGGTTTTCTCCGCGGTGCGTGACGGGTTTGCACCACCACGGCACTCGAACATGCATCGTGCGATTGACCTGGCACGCTATTCAACGATAGAATCTTTGGCTCGTCGGAGCGTAGCGCAGCCTGGTAGCGCATCTGATTTGGGATCAGAGGGTCGTAGGTTCGAATCCTATCGCTCCGACCAAAGGAATCAAGGGGTTACATGCCAAAAGCGTGTAACCCCTTTTTCTTTTTGCGCAGTAGCGACCGGTTTTCACCGGCGCCAGCCCACGCACGAATCTTGCGACACCACGCGATAATATCCGTGATCAAACTCGCAACCGCGCATGAACGACCCAATTTTCAAAACCGCCCTCTTCGGCGCGCTGCTCGCGTTCGCCGCATCGTGCAACGCCGCACCCGGCAAATCGCTCGACGATGCGCTCGACTGTCATTCCAACGGCCACAAGTTCGTCGCGCCGCTGCTCGCCGCCGGCGATATCGAGCGGGAGCCGATGCACGTCGAGTCGAATTCGGTCAACGCGTTCCACACCGAGCACGAACTGACCGCCTACGGCTTCGGCGTCTACGTCGTGCTCGGCTACCAGGCGAACGACCCGATCTTCCGCCAGGGCAGCGGCACGCCGATCGGCGAATGGGCATACGGGGTCGTGGTCAAGGGCATGAAGAGCTCGGTCGAGGCGGCCGTGCGCAAGGCGGGCAGCGACGCGACCGTCAAGCAGGCGTTCCCGTTCCTGACGGCGATCGTGTGCTCTGACTGAGCGAGTCGCGCAGAATCCGGGCGCGCGCAAACGCGCCGCCCGCCCACGCGCGAACGCCGAACGCATCAAGCGCCGGTATAGACGACGCGATACGGGATGCCGACCTTCTCCCATTCCGCCGCCTCCTGGCTGAGGCTGTAGTCGGTCAGCGGATTCTGCTCGACCCACGCGCCCGGCAGGCGCACTTCGTAGCCGCCCTTCTTCATCTGGGTGACCGAAATGTCCGGCAGCCCCGCATCCGTGCGGCGCCGGCACAGCAGCGCGGCCAGCCGCAGGCAGAACAGCAGCGGCCATTCGACCTCGCGCGCCTGCGACAGCTTGCCGAGCTTGCCCGCATGGCCGAGCACGAGCGCGGCGAGCCGCGCCTGGTCGGTGCGCGAGAAACCCGGCATGTCCGCGTTGCTCGCGATGTAAGCGGAATGCTTGTGATACGCGCTGTGCGAAATCGACAGGCCGATCTCGTGCAGCGCCGCCGCCCAGCCGAGGAACATCCGGCTTTCCTCGCGGCGCTCGTCGTCCGGCTCGTCCTCGAGCTGGTCGTAGAAGCGCACCGCCAGCGCGGCGATCCGCTCGGCCTGCGCGCGATCCACGCCGTAGCGGCGCGTGAAGCCCTCGACGGTCACCGCGCGCATGTCCTCGTGCTGCGCGCGGCCGAGCAGGTCGTACAGCACGCCGAGGCGCAGCGCGCCGTCGGTCGTGTCGACGTAGTCGATGCCGAGCTCCTCGAACACCGCGAGCATGATCGCCAGCCCGCCCGCGAGCACCGGCACGCGGTCGGGCTTCAGCGCGACGAGCTTCAGCCGGTTGACGTTCTCGGACTTGATCAGCGCGCGCTTCAGGCGCTCCAGCCCGCCGCGCGAAATCCCGTGCGACACGCCGGGATCGTTGAAGCCGTTCGCCTCGACGAGCTCCGCGAGCGCGCGCGCGGTGCCCGACGAGCCGATCGCCTGGTCCCACCCCGCCTTCTTGTACTCGCCCGAGATGATCTGGATCTCGCGCTTCGCGGCGAGCTCGGCCTGCCGCATCGTGTATTCGTCGACGTTGCCGGCCGGGAAGAACGCGCGGCTGTGGCTCACGCAGCCGATGTACAGGCTTTCCATCACGAGCGGCGTGTAGTGCGAGCCGATGATGAATTCGGTCGAGCCGCCGCCGATGTCGACGACGAGCCGCTTGCCGGCGCTCGCCGGCACCGAATGCGCGGCGCCCGCATAGATCAGGCGCGCCTCTTCGCGGCCCGCGATCACCTCGATCGGGAAGCCGAGCGCCGCTTCGGCCTCGACGAGAAATTCGCCCGCGTTCTTCGCGACGCGCAGCGTGTTGGTCGCGACCGCACGCACGTGATCCGGATGGAAATCGCGCAGCCGTTCGCCGAATCGCTTGAGGGCCTCCCAGCCACGCTCCTGCGACGCGCGATCGAGCATCTTGTCGCTCGACAGGCCCGCTGCGAGCCGCACCGGCTCGCGCAGCGCGTCGACAGGATAGATCTGGCTGCCCGCCGGCGTCTCCTCGATGCGCCCGACGATCAGCCGGAAGCTGTTCGAGCCGAGATCCACGGCAGCCAGCAAGTGGGGGGTCGTAACCATCAGAAGGGGCTCCGTGCGCATGCACCGGCGGCAACCGCCGCCGCGATGCAGTGATTCAAAGGCGACATTTTAAGCGTGGAACGCGTGCCGGTGTCACGTTCGCCGGGCATGCGCCCCGCAGCATTGTATATAGGTGAAACATTTATGAGACGAAAGGTTTCCGGCGTAGAATTTGCCGATACCTAACGACCCGTGTCATCAGCACGTCATCGCACCGTGAGAGTTTCCGAGCGTCCTTTCGAGTCGTTGCCCGATCAGCCCCCTACTCTGCCGATGTCCGCCCGCTACCCGCTTCTCAATCGTGAACTCGGCATCCTGGGATTCAACGAGCGCGTGCTCGCACAGGCGGCCGACCCGCATGTCCCGCTGCTGGAGCGCCTGCGCTTCGTCTGCATCACGAGCAGCAACCTGGACGAATTCTTCGAAGTGCGGATGGCCGGCCTGCAGGAGCAGATCCGCGACAATCCCGGCGCGCTCACGCCCGACGGCATGTCGCTGCAACACGCTTACGACCTCGTCGTCGAGCGCGCGCAGCGGCTCGTGCACCGGCAGTACACGATGCTGCACGAAACTGTGCTGCCGGCGCTCGAGCAGGAAGGCATCTACTTCCACAGCAGCGATTCGTGGAACGACGAGCAGACCGAGTGGGCGCGGCGCTACTTCTTCGACGAGCTGCTGCCGGTGCTGACGCCGATCGGCCTCGATCCCGCGCACCCGTTTCCGCGCGTGCTGAACAAGAGCCTGAACTTCGTCGTCGAGCTCGAGGGCCGCGACGCGTTCGGCCGCCAGGCCGTGCTCGGCATCGTGCAGGCGCCGCGCGCGCTGCCGCGCGTCGTGCGCATGCCGCAGCCGCTGTCCGGATTCGAGCACGGCTTCGTGCTGCTGAGCTCGTTCATGCAGCGCTTCGTCGGCGAGCTGTTCCCGCAGCTCGTCGTGAAGAGCTGCAACCAGTTCCGCATCACGCGCAACAGTGAGCTGTTCGTCGACGAAGACGAAATCACGAACCTGCGCGTCGCGCTGCAGGGCGAACTGCCCGCGCGCCACCTCGGCAACGCGGTGCGCCTCGAGGTGTCCGCCGACACGCCGCCGCACATCGTGCGGCGCCTGCTCGAGGAAGGCGGGCTCGGCGAGAAGGATTGCTATCGGGTGATCGGCTCGGTGAACCTCGTGCGGCTGATGCAGATCCCCGATCTCGTCGACCGGCCGGACCTGAAATTCGCGCCGTTCACCGCGTCGATCCCGCCGGGAATCGCGAATGCGCCGTCGATGTTCGACGCGATCGACGACGGCGACATCCTGCTGCATCACCCGTACGAGAGCTTCCAGCCCGTGCTCGAGCTGCTGCAGCAGGCGGCGCAGGACCCGAGCGTCGTCGCGATCAAGCAGACGATCTACCGCACCGGCACCGATTCGCCGCTGATGGACGCGCTGATGGAAGCCGCGCGCAACGGCAAGGAAGTGACCGTCGTCGTCGAGCTGCTCGCGCGCTTCGACGAGGAAACCAACATCAACTGGGCGTCGCAGCTCGAAGCCGTCGGCGCGCACGTCGTGTACGGCGTCGTCGGGCACAAGTGCCACGCGAAGATGATGCTGATCGTGCGGCGCGTCGTGCAGGGCGGCAAGGCGTCGCTGCGCCGCTACGTGCACCTCGGCACCGGCAACTACCATCCGCGCACCGCGCGCCTCTATTCCGACTTCGGGCTGATGACGGCCGACCAGAAGATCTGCGAGGACGTGCATCACGTGTTCCAGCAGCTGACCGGCATCGGCGGCGAGCTGACGCTGCACGAGCTGTGGCAGTCGCCGTTCACGCTGCATCCGCGCATCATCGACGGCATCCGCGCCGAAACCGAGAACGCGCGCGCCGGCAAGCGCGCACGCATCGTCGCGAAGATGAACGCGCTGCTCGAGCCGTCGGTGATCGCCGCGCTGTACGAAGCGTCGCAGGCGGGCGTGAAGGTCGACCTGATCGTGCGCGGCGTCTGCGCGCTGAAGCCGGGCGTGCCGGGGCTGTCGGACAACATCACGGTGCGCTCGATCGTCGGCCGCTTCCTCGAGCATCACCGCATCTACTATTTCCACGCGAACGGCGCGGAAGACGTGTACCTGTCGAGCGCGGACTGGATGGACCGCAACCTGTTCCGCCGCGTCGAGGTCGCGTTCCCGATCCGCGAGCGCAAGCTCAAGCGCCGCGTGATCGCGGAAGGCCTGTCGGTGTTTCTCGGCGACAACCAGTCGGCATGGCTGATGCAAAGCGACGGCCACTATCGCCGACGCCGCGCGGGCAAGACGACGCGCAACGCGCAGCTCGGCCTGCTCGCGAAGTTCTGCTCGTAGCGACGCCGTGCGCGCGCTCGCGCGCCGCGCAGCAAACGAAAAAGCACAACCCGCGGGTTGTGCTTTTTTCATTCCGGGCCGCGCGCCGATGCAGCGCCCGGCGCGCGCGTTACACGCTCACGCCTCGAACGCCGCGGGCCGGATCGCGATCACGCGCGACGCCGGGAACCGCGCGGTGAACGTGCTGCCGCGTCCTTCCTCGCTCTGGATGTACAGGTGCGCGTCGTGCCGCTGCAGCACATGCTTGACGATCGCGAGCCCGAGGCCGGTGCCGCCCGTGTCGCGCGACCGGCTGCGGTCGACGCGGTAGAAGCGTTCGGTCAGCCGCGGCAGGTCGGCCGCCGGTATGCCGAACCCGCTGTCGGTCACCGAGAACACCGCCTGCGCGCCTTCGCGCCGCCACGACACGACGATCTTGCCGCCCTCCGGCGTATAGCGGATCGCGTTGATCACGAGGTTCGCGAACGCGCTGAAGATCTCCGTCTGCGCACCGGCGACCGCAAGCGTGTCGTCGAGCGTGAACGAGATGTCGTGATGCCCGTTCGACAGCGACTGCGCGTCTTCCTTCAGATGGTCGAACACGGAGCGCATGTCGATCGCGCGGTCGGCGGCCGGCTTGCCGTCGCCTTCGAGCTTCGCGAGCACCAGCAGGTCGGTGACGATGTGCCGCATCCGCGACGCCTGCTGCTCCATCAGGTCGAGGTAGCGGGCACGGTCTTCCTCGTTCAGCGGCAGTTCGCGCATCGTCTCGAGGAAGCCCGACAGCACGGTGAGCGGCGTCTTCAGCTCGTGCGACACGTTCGCGACGAAGTCGCGCCGCATCGCGTCGGTGCGCTCGAGCTCGGTGATGTCCTGCGTCAGCAGCAGCTTGCGGTTCTCGCCGTACGGGAACACCTGCACCGCGAGCACGTTCTGCCGCGCGTCGCCCATCCCGTGCATCACGAGCATCTCCTCGTAATGCTGCGAATTCAGGTAGCGGACGAAATCCGGATGCCTGACGAGATTCGTGACGTGCTGGCGCAGGTCGCGCTTCGCATCGAGGCCGAAATGCACTTCGGCGATCGCGTTGCACCATTCGATCGTGTCGTGCTCGTCGAGCATCGCGACGCCGTTCGGCGACGCCTGGATTGCCTGGATGAAGCGCGAATGCTGCTGCTCGACCTGCCGCACCTGCGCATGCCACTGCTTCGCGAGCTTGTGCAGCCGGTAGTAGATCTCGCCCCAGATGCCGGGCGCGCTCGGCACTTCGCCGTATACCGGCGCGTCGAGCAGCCGCCACAGGCGCTGCGTATGAAACGTGCTGAAAAAACCCTGTGCGGCCAGCATCACGGCCGCGAACACGAGCGCGGCCGTCGGGCCGGCGAAGAAGCCGACCAGTACGCTGATCAGCACGAGCAACACGAGCGACACCAGAAAGCGCGCCCAGATGATGTTCATGATTCAGCGTCCGAAAAGTTGAAATGCCTGCGCGACGCACGATGCGCCGCCCACGTGCTTCACGCGTGCTTCGCGAGCCGGTAGCCGCTGCCGCGGACCGTTTCGATCATCGCGTCGCAACCCGCCGGCTTGAGGGCCGCACGCAATCGCTTGATATGCACGTCGACGGTGCGTTCCTCGACGAACACGTGGTCGCCCCACACCTGGTCGAGCAGCTGCGTGCGGCTGTGCACGCGCTCCGGGTGGGTCATGAAGAAGTGCAGCAGGCGGAACTCGGTCGGGCCGAGATCGAGCTTGATCTCGCTGCCGTCCGCGTGCGCGGCGACCCGGTGCGTGGCCGGGTCGAGACGCAGCCCGTTGATCGACACGACGTCCTCGGTCAGCTGCGGCGCGCGGCGGCGCAGCACCGCCTTGATGCGCGCCATCAGCTCCTTCGGCGAGAACGGCTTGGTCACGTAGTCGTCCGCGCCGATCTCGAGGCCGAGCACCTTGTCCTGCTCGTCGCCGCGCGCGGTCAGCATGATGATCGGGATGTGCTTGGTGCGCTCGTTGTTGCGCAGGTCGCGCGCGAACGCGATGCCGGACTTGCCCGGCAGCATCCAGTCGAGCAGCACGAGATCGGGCAGCACGTCGCTGATCAGGTTCGCCGCCTGCTCCGCGTTGTACGCGCGGATCGGGCAGTGTCCGGCATGCTGGAGATTCACCGAGATCAGCTCGGATATCGCGGGTTCGTCTTCGATGACGAGAATGTTGCTGGGCATCGGCACCTCGTTGTTCGCCTTGTACCTTGACGTGTTAGCTGTTGGCTTCGCGATCGAGCGTGTCGCGCGGCTGGTGCCGCACGTCGGTGCCCTTCACGATGTAGATGATGAATTCGGCGAGGTTCTTCGCGTGGTCGCCGATCCGTTCGATCGCCTTCGCGATGAACAGGTATTCGAGGCCGACCGAGATCGTGCGCGGATCTTCCTGCATGTACGACACGAGCTTGCGCACGAACGCGCGGAATTCCTGGTCGATCTCCTTGTCGTCCTTGACGATCTGCGCGGCGGCGACCGTGTCGAGCCGCGCGAACGCGTCGAGCGCGCGGCGCAGGATCGTCACGGCCATCTCACCCGACACCTTGATCTCGGCGATGTTGACCGCGCGCGCGGCCGGCTCGTCGATCAGGCGGCGCACGCGTTTCGCGATCTTCTCCGCCTCGTCGCCGGCGCGCTCGAGGTTCGTGATCGTTTTCGAGATCGACATCAGGAGGCGCAGGTCGCGCGCGGCCGGCTGGCGGCGCGCGATGATGTTGCCGCACTCCTGGTCGATCTCGACTTCCATCGTGTTCAGGATCTCTTCGTTCGCGATCACCTTCTCGGCCGCAGCGCGGTCGAATTCGTTCAGCGCGTGCATCGCGCCCGTGATCTGCGCCTCGACGAGCCCGCCCATCTCCAGCACCTTCGACGACACGGCATTGAGATCGGCGTCGAACTGGCTCGACAAATGTTTATCCGACATGGCTGTTGTTCTCCGTCATCAACCGAAGCGGCCGGTGATGTAGTCTTCCGTTTCCTTGCGTACCGGCTTGATGAAGATCTTCTCGGTCTCGCCGAATTCGATCAGCTCGCCCAGGTACATGTAGGCCGTGTAGTCCGAGCAGCGCGCCGCCTGCTGCATGTTGTGCGTGACGATCACGACCGTATAGTCGCTCTTCAGCTCCGCGATCAGCTCTTCGATGCGGCCCGTCGAGATCGGGTCGAGCGCCGAGCACGGCTCGTCGAGCAGCAGCACTTCCGGACGGATCGCGATGCCGCGCGCGATGCACAGACGCTGCTGCTGGCCGCCGGACAGGCCGTAGCCGCTCTGGCCCAGCTTGTCCTTCACTTCGTTCCACAGCGCGGCCTTCGTCAGCGCCCATTCGACGCGGTCGTCCATTTCCGAGCGCGTGAGCTTCTCGAACATTTTCACGCCGAATGCGATGTTGTCATAGATCGACATCGGAAACGGGGTCGGTTTCTGGAACACCATGCCGATCCGCGCGCGCAACAGCGAGATGTCGCGCTTGGTGGTCAGCAGGTTCTCGCCGTCCATCAGGATCTCGCCTTCGGCGCGCTGCTCCGGATAGAGCGCGTACATCTTGTTGAACGTGCGCAGCAGCGTCGACTTGCCGCAGCCCGACGGGCCGATGAACGCCGTCACCTTCCCTTCGGGAATGCGCAGGTTGATGTTCTTCAGCGCGTGGAACTTGTTGTAGAAGAAGTTGAGATTGTTGACCTCGATCTTCGCGTTCAGCGGCGCGAGCGGACGGCCGTCCGTCGCGCCGTGCGTCCCGGCCGGCGCGGCGACACGTTCGATGGGATTCAGGTGGCTTTCTGCCATGTTCATCGGATTGCTCCGCCGTTACTGTTTCGAGAAGATCGAGCGCGCGAGGACGTTGAGTCCGAGCACGCCGAGGGTGATCAGGAACACGCCCGCCCATGCGAGCGACTGCCATTCCGCGAACGGGCTCATCGCGAACTTGAAGATCGTGACCGGCAGGTTCGCCATCGGCTGGCTCATGTCCCACGAGAAGAACTGGTTCGACAGCGCGGTGAACAGCAGCGGCGCCGTTTCGCCGGCAATCCGCGCGACCGCGAGCAGCACGCCCGTGATGATGCCGCCCACCGACGCGCGCAGCGTGATCTTCAGCACCATCCGCCACTTCGGCGTGCCGAGCGCGAAGGCCGCTTCGCGCAGCGCGTTCGGCACGAGCTTCAGCATGTTCTCGGTCGTGCGGATCACGATCGGGATCTGCAGCAGCGCGAGCGCGATCACGCCGGCCCAGCCGGAGAAGCGGCCCGACTTCGCGACGACGAGCGCGTAGACGAACAGGCCCACGACGATCGACGGCGCCGACAGCAGGATGTCGTTGATGAAGCGGATCGTGCTCGCGAGCGGGTTGGTCCTGCCGTATTCGGCGAGGTAGACGCCCGCCAGGATGCCGATCGGCGTGCCGACCAGCGTGCCGAAACCGACCAGCAGCAGGCTGCCGACGATCGCGTTCGCGAGGCCGCCGCCCGCGGTGTTCGGCGGCGGGGTCGATTCGGTGAACATTTGCACCGACAGGCCGCCGACGCCGAGGTGCAGCGTCGTGTAGAGGATCCACACGAGCCACATCAGGCCGAACGCCATCGCGCCGAGCGACGCGGTGAGCGCGATCGCGTTGACGATCTTGCGCTTGCGCTGGAGCCGGCTGCGCATCGCGTCGAGCACGGCGCCGTCCGGGCCGGGGAAGTTCAGTACGGGCTCGCTCATTTCTTGCCCTCTCCTTTCTCGAGACGCAGCAGCAGCAGTTTGGAGATGGCCAGCACGATGAAGGTGATCACGAACAGGATCAGGCCCAGCTCCATCAGCGCGGCCGTATGCAGGCCGGGCGACGCTTCGGCGAACTCGTTCGCGAGCGCCGACGTGATGCTGTTGCCGGGCGAGAACAGCGACACGTTGTCGAGCAGGTTCGTGTTGCCGATCACGAACGTCACGGCCATCGTTTCGCCGAGCGCGCGGCCGAGGCCGAGCATCACGCCGCCGATCACGCCGGTCTTCGTATAGGGCAGCACGATCTTCCACATCACTTCCCAGGTCGTGCAGCCGATCCCGTACGCCGATTCCTTCAGCAGCACGGGCGTGACCTCGAACACGTCGCGCATCACCGACGCGATGTACGGGATGATCATGATCGCGAGGATCACGCCGGCGGCAAGAATGCCGATGCCGATCGGCGGGCCGGCGAACAGCGCGCCGAGCACCGGCACGCCGTCGAACAGGCGGCCGACCGGTTTCTGGAAATAGGTGGCGAAGATCGGCGCGAACACGAGCAGCCCCCACATCCCGTAGACGATCGACGGGATCGCGGCGAGCAGCTCGATGGCGATGCCGAGCGGACGGCGCAGCCAGACCGGCGACAGCTCGGTGAGGAACAGCGCGATGCCGAAGCTGACGGGCACCGCGATCACCAGCGCGATGACCGACGTGACGAGGGTGCCGTAGATCGGCACGAGCGCGCCGTAGACATCCGAATTGGGATCCCATTCGGACTGCCACAGGAAGCCGAGGCCGAACTTCTGGATGGTCGGCATCGACGCGATGATCAGCGAGACGATGATGCCGCCGAGGAGCAGCAGGGTGACGATGGCGGCGAGCCGGGCGAGGCCGCCGAACAGGATGTCGCCGAGGCGGCCGGGCGCGTGCTGCTGCGCATTGCCGGCGGACCGGGAGGACACGTATGGAATATCAGACATGGGCGCCTGCTTCTGAATGCCGGGCGCCTTGACGCCCGGCCTTACCGCACGAACACTGCCCGGCCTGCGCGGCCGGGCAGCGAACCGCTGTGACGCTTACTCCGTGGCGATCGGCTTGCCCGCCGTATCCGTCACCTTGACCTTCCACTGCTTGCGGATTTCCGCTTCGACCGCCGGCGGCAGCGAGATGTAGTCGAGGCTGTCAGCCGCCTTCTCGCCGTTCTTGAACGCCCAGCTGAAGAACTTCAGCGTTTCCGCGCCCTGCTCCGGCTTGTCCTGCTTCGCGTGCAGCAGCACGAACGTCGCGCCGACGACCGGCCATGCTTCCTTGCCCGGCTGGTTCGTCAGGATCTGGTAGAACGACTTCGACCAGTTCGCGCCGGCGGCAGCGGCCTTGAAGGTTTCCGTCTTCGGCTCGACCACCGTGCCCGTCGAGTTCTTCAGCGCGGTGTAGACCATGCTGTTCTTCTTCGCGTACGCCCACTCGACGTAGCCGATCGCGCCCGGCAGACGCTGCACGAATGCCGCGACGCCGTCGTTGCCCTTGCCGCCCGTGCCGGTCGGCCAGTTGACCGTCGTGCCTTCGCCGACCTTCGACTTCCACTCGTCGTTGACCTTCGACAGGTAGTTCGTCCAGATGAAGCTCGTGCCCGAGCCGTCCGCACGGCGCACGACCGCGATGTCGGTATCCGGCAGCTTGACCTTCGGGTTCAGCGCGGCGATCGCCGGGTCGTTCCACTTCTTGATCTTGCCGAGGTAGATGTCGCCGAGCACCGGGCCCGACAGCGTCAGTTCACCTGCCTTCACGCCCGGCACGTTGATGACCGGCACCACGCCGCCGACCACCGTCGGGAACTGGAACAGGCCGTCCTTCGCGAGTTCGTCGTCCTTCAGCGGCGCGTCCGAACCGGCAAAATCGACCGTCTTCGCATTGATCTGCTTCAGGCCGCCCGACGAGCCGATGCCCTGGTAGTTGATCTTCGCGCCGCCGGCCTGCTGGTAATCGGCAGCCCATTTCGTGTAGATCGGCATCGCGAACGTGCTGCCTGCGCCCGTGATGTCGGCGGCGTGCGCAGCAACAGCGAAGAGTGCGCCAGCCAGGCCGGCAATCGCGGTTTGCATCAATTTCATGAGACCTCCAGTGTGTGAGCGGATGACTACGGCACCGCGAAGGTTAGGGGCTCCTCATGACAGTACTGTGACAATCAATGAAACTGGCGTGACAGTAACATGACTACTTGAAAGGTGATATTCGGTGAAGCGCGAGCCCGTGTACGCGCGCGGCGCGCTGGGAAAAGCGGCAAGAATTGCCCGTTGCGCGGAGTGGCCGCGCCCCGTTTCGGGCAGTGTGCGGCGCAGGGCGCGCCGCTTCCCGCATCGCGCACCGCCCGGTGCGCGCTCGTCTTCCGGTTGGGCGCAGAAGACTTCATCGAGTACGAAGGACGCCATCGAGAGCGTCCTCTATTTATTAGCGCAAACCTTTGCGTCTGACGAATTGACGACGCTCACGGTAGCTCGGCCATCGTTCAGCCGGCATGCGCGATCGAATCGTCACGCGTGCCGGCCGCCCGCCTCGCTCAGCTCGTCGCTTCGCGCACCGCGTCGGCGATCGCCTCGGCGTGACGGCTCGCGTCCGCCGCCTGCTCCGCCTCGACCATCACGCGCAGCACGGGCTCGGTGCCCGATGCACGGATCAGCACGCGGCCGCTGCCGGCCAGCGCCTGTTCCGCGCCGTCGATCGCGGCCCGGATCGACGCATTGCCCTTCCAGTCCGCGCCGGGCTTCATCCGCACGTTGATCAGCTTCTGCGGGAACAGCGTGACGCCGTCGAGCATCTGCGCAAGCGTGCGGCCGCTGCGCTTGAGCGCCGCGAGCACCAGCAGCGCCGACACGATGCCGTCGCCGGTCGTATGCCGGTCGAGCGACAGGATATGACCCGACCCTTCCGCGCCGAGCTGCCAGCCGTGCTCGCGCAGCCGCTCGAGCACGTAGCGGTCGCCGACCGCCGCACGCACGAACTGCACGCCCTCGCGTTGCAGCGCGACTTCGACGGCGAGATTCGTCATCAGCGTTCCCACCGCCCCTTCGACTCGGCCGTTAGTTGCGATCCGGTCCTTGACCAGCACGTACAGCAGCTCGTCGCCGTTGAACAGCCGCCCGGTCGAGTCGACGACCTGCAGGCGGTCCGCGTCGCCGTCGAGCGCGATGCCGAGATCCGCGTGATTCGCCCGCACCGCGCGCACCAGCGCATCGGGCGCGGTCGCGCCGACGCCGTCGTTGATGTTGAAGCCGTTCGGCGCGACGCCGATCGGGATCACGTCCGCGCCCAGTTCGTGGAACACGTGCGGCGCGACCTGGTACGCGGCGCCGTGCGCGCAGTCGACGACGAGCTTCATCCCGCGCAGGTCGAACGCCGCGGGGAACGTGCTCTTGCAGAACTCGATGTAGCGGCCGGCCGCATCGTCGAGGCGGCGCGCCTTGCCGAGCCCGTCCGACGGCGCGCACTCGAGCGGCTTGCCGAGCCACGCCTCGATCGCGGCTTCGGTTTCGTCGGGCAGCTTGTTGCCGTCCGCGGAAAAGAACTTGATGCCGTTGTCGTGATACGGATTGTGCGACGCGCTGATCACGACGCCCGCCGACAGGCGCAGCGCGCGCGTCAGGTACGCGACGCCCGGCGTCGGCATCGGGCCGGCCAGCATCACGTCGACACCGGCCGCGGAGAAGCCCGCCTCCAGCGCCGCCTCGAGCATGTAGCCCGATACGCGCGTGTCCTTGCCGATCAGCACGGTCGGGCGCGCGCCCGCCGCGACGTCAGCCGAGCCGGCCAGCACCTTGCCCGCCGCGTAGCCGAGCCGCAACACGAAATCGGGCGTGATCGGCGCTTCGCCGACGGTGCCGCGGATGCCGTCCGTACCGAAGTATCGACGTCCCATGCGAACCTTCCTCCTTCGTCTTTCCTGAACTCTGACTTATCGTTGCCGCGCGGCTTCGCGCACGGCGTTCCAAACTTTCAATGCATCGACCGTCGCGGCCACGTCGTGCACCCGCACGATCGCGGCGCCCCGCTCCACCGCGCACACCGCGGCCGCGACGCTCGCCGCGACGCGCCCGGCCGGCGGCTTGCCGCCGATCACCGCGCCGAGCATCGACTTGCGCGACATCCCCGCGAGAATCGGGTAAGGCCGGCCGTCGGGCCGCGCGGGCGTCGTATCGGGCAGCGCGGCGAGCAGCGCATAGTTGTGTTCGATCACCGCCTTGCCGAACCCGAAACCGGGGTCGACGCAGATGCGTTCCGCCGCGACGCCGGCGTCCATCAACGCTTGCGCACGCTCGGCGAGGAAATCGCGCACGTCGGCGACCACGTCCCGATAGTCAGGCTCGTGCACCTGCATCGTCCGCGGCTCGCCGAGCATGTGCATCGCGCACAGGCCGCAGTGGCCGTCGCGCACGGCCTCGATCGCGCCGGCCTGGCGAAAGCCCCAAATATCGTTGATCAGGTCCGCGCCGGCGGCCAGCGCCGCGCGCATCACGGCCGGCTTGTACGTATCGACCGACAGCGGCACGTTCAGCGGGCGCAATGCGTCGACCAGCGGAATCACGCGCGCGAGCTCCTCGTCGAGCGGCACCGGCGGCGCGCCCGGGCGGGTCGATTCGCCGCCGATGTCGAGAATGTCGGCGCCCTCCGCGAGCATCCGCTCGGCCTGGCGCAACGCATCGTCATGGGCGAGGAAACGGCCGCCGTCGGAGAACGAGTCGGGCGTCGCGTTGAGGATGCCCATCACGAGCGGGCGTTCGAACGTCAGCGTGAAGCGGCCGCACTGCAGGTGCGCCGGAATGAATGACGGAGAGACGGGATCGGACACGAGCGACAAACGTGGAATGAATGCAAAACGGGCCGGTGTGAAAGCCACACCAGCCCGTCAACGGTACGACAGCGGGAATCAGGCCGGCGACGCGGGCGCCGGCGCGTTGCCCGGCTTGACCTCGGCGCCGGTGCCGCCCGATGATGCATCCCCGCCGACGGTCGGCGAGCTCTTCGGCGAGCGCGGCGGACGGCCTTCCATGATGTCGTTGATCTGATCGGCGTCGATCGTCTCCCACTCCATCAGCGCGGCGGTCATCGCCTCGACCTTGTCGCGGTTCTCCTCCAGCAGGCGGCGAGCGAGGCTGTACTGGTCATCCAGCACGCGGCGGATTTCCGCATCGACCTTCTGCTGCGTCGCTTCCGAAATCGTCCGCGTGAAGCCGCGGCCGAACGGGCTTGCACATCGCTCTCGTCGTCGGCATAGACCATCGGGCCGAGCGCGTCGGTCATGCCGAACCGGGCCACCATCGCGCGCGCCGTCTGCGTCGCCTTGTTGAAGTCGTCCGATGCGCCGGTGCTGACGAGGTTCATGAAGAGCTCCTCGGCCACGCGCCCACCGAACAGGATCGCGAGGCGGTCCAGCAGGTAGTCCTTCGAATACGTCTCGTTGTCGTGCTCCGGCAGTTGCCACGTGACGCCCAGCGCACGGCCGCGCGGAATGATCGTGACCTTGTGCACCGGATCGGCCTTCGGCAGCAGCTTCGCGATCACCGCATGGCCCGACTCGTGGTACGCGGTCGCGCGCTTCGCTTCCTCGCGGATCACCGCGGACTTGCGCTCCGGACCCATGAAGATCTTGTCCTTCGCGTCCTCGAAGTCCTGCATCTCGACGATGCGCTTGCCGCGACGCGCGGCGAACAGCGCCGCCTCGTTGACGAGGTTCGCGAGATCGGCGCCCGAGAAGCCCGGCGTGCCGCGCGCGATCACTGCCGCGTCGACGTCGTTCGCGATCGGCACCTTGCGCAGGTGGACGCGCATGATCTGCTCGCGGCCGCGGATGTCCGGCAGGCCGACATAGACCTGGCGGTCGAAACGGCCCGGACGCAGCAGCGCCTTGTCGAGCACGTCGGACCGGTTGGTCGCGGCGATCACGATCACGCCCGAATTCGCTTCGAAGCCGTCCATCTCGACGAGCATCTGGTTCAGCGTCTGCTCGCGCTCGTCGTTGCCGCCGCCCATGCCGGCGCCGCGATGACGGCCGACCGCGTCGATTTCGTCGATGAACACGATGCACGGCGCATGCTTCTTCGCCTGCTCGAACATGTCGCGCACGCGGGCCGCGCCGACGCCGACGAACATTTCGACGAAGTCGGAGCCCGAGATGCTGAAGAACGGCACCTTCGCTTCACCCGCGATCGCGCGGGCGAGCAGCGTCTTGCCGGTGCCCGGAGGGCCGACCAGCAGCACGCCGCGCGGAATGCGGCCGCCAAGCTTCTGGAATTTCTGCGGATCGCGCAGGAAGTCGACGAGCTCGGACACTTCTTCCTTCGCTTCGTCGCAGCCCGCGACGTCGGAGAAGTTGACCGCGTTGTTGTTTTCGTCGATCAGCCGCGCACGCGATTTGCCGAACGAGAACGCGCCGCCTTTGCCGCCGCCCTGCATCTGCCGCATCATGTAGAACCAGAAACCGATGATCAGGATCGTCGGCCCGAGGTAGTACAGCGCGGACATCAGCGCGTTCGGCTCGTCGTCGGCCTTGCCGCTGACCTGCACGCCATACTTCATCAGATCGCCGACCATCCAGATGTCGCCGGGCGACACGATCTGGTATTTCTGGCCATCAGCCGGAGTGACGGTGAGGTTGCGCCCCTGCACGACGACAGTCTTGACCTTGCCGTTCTTGGCGTCGTCCATGAACTGCGAATAGGACACGCCTTCCTGGACGCGGGGCTTGTCGAACTGCTTGAACACCGTAAACAGCACCAGTGCGATCACCAGCCACACTGCTGCCTTCGAAAACATATTGTTGTTCAAAGCACCACTCCTTCACTCGTAGACGAGCGCCTACATTTTCCTTGCGGCGCCCCTCAGGCATTCTAATCCAGTCCGACCACCCCTGCCATAAGCATTGACAACCGTCGCGATAGCGAACGGCTTGTCCGGCAAGGGCCGGAGCCCGTTTGCGGCTCCCCGGCTCCGCGTCAGCGCGGATGCTTCAGGTGCCGCCCCAAGATGAACGTTTCGGACGATTTGTCGCGGGACGCCTTGGGCTTGCGCGGCGCGACAATCTTAAACTGCTGCTTGAATTTCTCGACAATCTGGCTGTAGCCGCTGCCGTGGAAGCACTTCACCAGCAGCGCGCCATCCGGCTTCAGATGATTCTGCGAGAATTCGAGCGCGAGATCGCACACGTGCTCGATGCGCGCCGCGTCCGCGGAGGCGACCCCTGACAGGTTGGGGGCCATGTCGGAAATTACAAGGTCAACCGGCCGGCCTTCGAGGACGGCCTCCAGTTGATGCAGCACCTCGTCCTCGCGAAAGTCGCCCTGGATGAAGTGCACGTCGGCGATCGGCTCCATCGGCAGCATGTCGAGCGCGACGATCGTGCCGTCGATCCCGCCTTCGCGCACCGCGTCGCGTTTCTTGCCCTGCGCGAGCTTGTTGCGCGCGTACTGGCTCCAGCTGCCGGGCGCCGCGCCGAGATCGACGATCACCTGGCCGGGACGAATCAGCTTGTCCTGTTCGTCGATTTCCTTCAGCTTGTAAGCGGCGCGCGCGCGATAGCCCTCCCGTTGCGCCATTTTGACGTACGGGTCGTTGATGTGGTCGTGCAGCCAGTGCTGGTTGAAGCGGTTCTTTGCCATTCGAGAGAGAGATTACTGCCATTTGCTTCGTGAAGCCGCGCTTTTGGCGGATAATACGCGTCTTCTTCGCGCGGCTGCGGCCTCAATCAGGCCCAAGCCGCGATTTTACGTGGTTTCGGCGCGCGGCTCACACGGCGGATGCCGGTGTTGCGCGCCCTTATTTTTGAATTCGACATTCCATGCCAGCCCTTTCGCTTTCTCCCGCCGAGCGCTCCGCGCTGCGCTCCGAAGCCCATGCGCTCAAGCCCGTCGTGCTGATCGGCGCCGAGGGGCTCACCGACGCGGTCCTGAAGGAAATCAAGGTGCACCTTGACGCGCACCAGCTGATCAAGATTCGCGTGTTCGGCGACGAGCGCGATGAACGCATCGCGATCTACGACGAAATCTGCGACCGGCTGAACGCCGCGCCGATCCAGCATATCGGCAAGCTGCTCGTGATCTGGAAGCCCGAGGAAGCCGCGCCCGCGCCGGCTCGCGGCCGCCGCAGCGGCGCCCTGCCGAGCGCGGCCGAAGCCGCCGCCGACAAGAAGGGCCGCGCGCCGCGTACCGTGAAGGTCGTCAAGGTGTCGCCGAACGCAAGCCCGGTGCGCCGTCCGAAGCCGCAAAAGGTGACGGTGCGCGGCAACGAGCGCGTGACCGCCGGCGGCACCGTCAAGCGCGCGAAAAAGCGCCAGGCGAGCACCAAGCGGCCGTTCCAGGACAAATAAGCCCGCCCGGGCGCCCGGCTCGCGACGCTTATGCGTCGCGAGCCGGCAAGCGCCAGATCAGCATCAGCCCGAGCACGCTCTCGACCAGGTAGAACAGGCTCGAGACGCCGTGCAGCATCCCGAACCGGCTCGCATACGGCGAGTTCGCGATATCGGTGCCCGCGTCCATCGCGGCCACGCGCAGCGCGTTCATGAACGGCTGCAGCGCGAAATACCCGATCAGCACGCAGCCGACCATCGCCGCGAGAATCCAGCGCACGCGGCGGTATTCGTCGCAGCCGCGCCGCACCTGCTGGTTCGACAGCACGAGCAGCAGCACGCCGCACACCACGCCGACGACCGCCTCGATGCGGAACAGCTGGGCGGCAACCGAGCCGGCCGTCATCCGCTCCAGTGAACGAAACAGCACGGGCGCGACCGCATACCCGATCGTCAGCAGGCTGCCGACCCAGACGGCCGACAGCAGACGGAACACGCGATGCGGCATCGTGTCGCTCCGCGTCAGATGTAGCTGACCGAGATGATTTCGTACTCGCGCACGCCGCTCGGCGCCTGCACGGCCGCGACGTCGCCTTCGGACTTGCCGATCAGCGCGCGCGCGATCGGCGAGCTGACCGAGATCAGGCCGTGATCGAGATCCGCCTCGTCGTCGCCGACGATCTGGTACTTGACGGTGTCGCCCGATTCGAGATCCTCGAGCTCGACCGTCGCCGCGAACACCACGCGGCCGTCGGCATCCAGCGAGGACGGATCGATGATCTGCGCGGCCGACAGCTTCGATTCGATTTCCGCGATGCGGCCCTCGATGAAGCCCTGCTTTTCCTTGGCTGCGTCGTATTCGGCGTTTTCGGACAGGTCGCCCTGCGCGCGCGCCTCCGCAATCGCATTGATCACGGCCGGCCGCTCGACGGACTTGAGGCGCTGCAATTCATCGCGCAGTTGGTCTGCGCCACGCTTTGTCAACGGAATGGTGCTCATAAACGGCTCAATCAATAAAACGGCTATAAAAAAAATCACCGCGATTAAGCGCATTCCCGATACACCGGGAACGCCGCTTAATCGCGGCACGTGTTGCTTCGACAGGTAACTGACCGCTTAGTTTAGGCGAGCGTGAAGACCTTGTAAATCATAGACTTCCAGGTTCTTCAGGTAGCGCAGGCCTTCGACGGCCGCGCGCGCGCCCGACATCGTCGTGTAGTAAGTGACCTTGTGCGCCTGCGCGCTCATCCGGATCGAACGCGAATCGGCAATCGCCTGGCGGGTCTCGTCGACCGTCGTGAAGACGAGCGCGATTTCGCCGTTCTTGATCATGTCGACGATGTGCGGACGGCCGTCCTTCACCTTGTTGACGACCTTCACCGGCACGCCGGCCGCTTCGATCGCGGCGGCCGTGCCCTTCGTCGCGACGATCGGGTAGCCGAGGTCGTGCAGCATGCGCGCGACTTCGACCGCCTTCGGCTTGTCCGCGTCCATCACGGTCAGCAGCACCGTGCCCGACTCCGGCAGGCGCGAGCCTGCCGCAAGCTGCGACTTGAACAGCGCCTCGCCGAACGTCTGGCCGACGCCCATCACTTCACCGGTCGAACGCATTTCCGGCCCGAGCACCGGGTCGACGGTCGGGAACTTCACGAACGGGAACACCGCTTCCTTCACGCTGAAGTACGGCGGCTCGACTTCCTTCGTCACGCCCTGCTGCGCGAGCTTCTGGCCGACCATCGCGCGCGCCGCGATCTTCGCGAGCGGCAGGCTGGTCGCCTTCGACACGTACGGCACCGTGCGCGACGCGCGCGGGTTCACTTCCAGCACGTAGATGATGTCTTCCTTCGAGCCGTCAGCCTGCGGGACTTGCTGGATCGCGAACTGCACGTTCATCAGGCCGACCACGTTCAGCGCCTTCGCCATCGCGGCCGTCTGGCGCTTCAGCTCGGCGACGGTCGCCTTCGACAGCGAGTACGGCGGCAGCGAGCATGCCGAGTCGCCCGAGTGGACGCCCGCCTGCTCGATGTGCTCCATCACGCCGCCGATGAACACGGCTTCGCCGTCGCAGATGCAGTCGACGTCGCACTCGATCGCGTCGTTCAGGAAGCGGTCGAGCAGCACCGGCGAATCGTTCGATACCTTCACGGCCTCGCGCATGTAGCGCTCGAGGTCGCGCGGCTCGTGGACGATTTCCATCGCGCGGCCGCCCAGCACGTACGACGGGCGCACGACGAGCGGATAGCCGATTTCAGCAGCCAGCGCGAGCGCTTCGTCTTCGGCGCGCGCGGTGCGGTTCGGCGGCTGGCGCAGGCCGAGGTCCTGCAGCAGCTTCTGGAAGCGTTCGCGGTCTTCGGCCGCGTCGATCATGTCCGGCGACGTACCGACGATCGGCACGCCATGCGCCTCGAGATCGAGCGCGAGCTTCAGCGGCGTCTGGCCGCCGTACTGGACGATCACGCCGACCGGCTTTTCCTTGTCGACGATCTCGAGCACGTCCTCGAGCGTCAGCGGCTCGAAGTACAGGCGGTCGGACGTGTCGTAGTCGGTCGACACCGTTTCCGGGTTGCAGTTGACCATGATGGTCTCGTAGCCGTCCTCGCGCATCGCGAGCGCCGCGTGCACGCAGCAGTAGTCGAACTCGATGCCCTGGCCGATCCGGTTCGGGCCGCCGCCCAGCACCATGATCTTCTTGTTGTTCGTCGGCTGCGCCTCGCACTCTTCCTCGTAGGTCGAGTACATGTAGGCCGTCTTCGTCGCGAACTCGGCCGCGCAGGTGTCGACGCGCTTGTAGACCGGGCGCACGTTCAGCTCGAGACGGCGCGCGCGCACGTCGGCCGGCGTCGCGCCGAGCAGCTTCGCGAGACGGCGGTCGGAGAAGCCGCTCTGCTTCAGGTAGCGCAGCTCGTCGAACGACAGCGACGCGACCGTGCGGCCCGCGAGCGCCTTTTCCTTCAGGATGATCTGCTCGATCTGCGCGAGGAACCACGGGTCGATCGCGGTTTCCGCGAAGATCTCCTCGGCCGTCATGCCGATGCGGAACGCGTCGCCGACGTACCAGATGCGGTCCGGGCCCGGCTCGTGGATCTCGATCGCGATCTCGTCGCGGTCGGTCGACTTCTCGTCGAGACCGTCGACGCCGACCTCGAGGCCGCGCAGCGCCTTCTGGAACGACTCCTGGAACGTGCGGCCGATCGCCATCACTTCGCCGACCGACTTCATCTGCGTCGTCAGGCGCGAATCCGCTTCGCGGAACTTCTCGAACGCGAAACGCGGGATCTTCGTGACGACGTAGTCGATCGTCGGCTCGAACGACGCCGGCGTCTGGCCGCCGGTGATCTCGTTCTTCAGCTCGTCGAGCGTGTAGCCGACGGCCAGCTTCGCCGCGACCTTCGCGATCGGGAAGCCGGTCGCCTTCGACGCGAGCGCCGACGAACGCGACACGCGCGGGTTCATCTCGATGACGACCATGCGGCCGTCCTTCGGGTTGATCGAGAACTGCACGTTCGAGCCGCCGGTGTCGACGCCGATCTCGCGCAGCACCGCGAGCGATGCGTTGCGCAGGATCTGGTATTCCTTGTCGGTGAGCGTCTGCGCCGGCGCGACCGTGATCGAATCGCCGGTGTGCACGCCCATCGGGTCGAGGTTCTCGATCGAGCAGACGATGATGCAGTTGTCGGCGCGGTCGCGCACGACTTCCATCTCGTATTCCTTCCAGCCGAGCAGCGACTCTTCGATCAGCAGCTCGCGCGTCGGCGACAGGTCGAGGCCGCGCCGGCAGATCTCTTCGAACTCTTCACGGTTGTATGCGATGCCGCCGCCCGAGCCGCCGAGCGTGAACGACGGACGGATCACGACCGGGTAGCCGCTGCCGCCGGTGGCCGCCATGATCTCGGCGTGCACCTGGGTCGCCTCTTCCATCGAGTGCGCGACGCCCGACTTCGCGGAGCCGAGACCGATCTTGGTCATCGCGTCCTTGAACTTCTGGCGGTCTTCCGCCTTGTCGATCGCTTCCGGCGACGCGCCGATCAGCTCGACGCCGAACTTCTCGAGCACGCCGTGGTGATGCAGGTCGAGCGCGCAGTTCAGCGCGGTCTGGCCGCCCATCGTCGGCAGGATCGCGTCCGGGCGCTCCTTCTCGATGATGCGCGCGACGACTTCCCACGTGATCGGCTCGATGTAGGTGACGTCGGCCGTGTTCGGGTCGGTCATGATCGTCGCCGGGTTGCTGTTGACGAGGATGACCTTGTAGCCCTCCTCACGCAACGCCTTGCATGCCTGCGCGCCCGAGTAGTCGAACTCGCACGCCTGGCCGATGATGATCGGGCCGGCGCCGATGATGAGGATGCTGTTGATGTCTGTGCGTTTTGGCATGGCTTGAAAATTCAATAAGTAATCGTTGTCGTGGGGCGGCCTGCAGCGCTCAGCCCATGGTCGCGAGCGCAAGCTTCACCGAAAAGCCGATGAACAGCCCGCCCACGCTGCTCGCCGCGCCCGCCGCGAGCTTGCGGCGGCGGCGGAAATGCGCGGCGAGCCGCGCGCCCGCGAAGATCAGCGTGCTCAGGTACAGGAAGCTCGCGCACTGCGCGATCGCCCCGAGCACGACGAACGGCACCGCGGGATGCGGGAACGCCGGATCGACGAACTGGATGAAAAACGAGATGAAGAACAGGATCGCCTTCGGGTTCAGGAGGCTCACGACCAGCGCCTTGCGGAACGGCTCGTCGCCGTCGACCGCGCGCGGCGCGTCGGCCACCGCACCGGCCGGCGCGCGCAGCCTGCGCCACGCGCCGCGCAGCATCCCGGCGCCGATGTAGAGCAGATACGCGGCGCCGCCGTACTTGACGACCGAAAACAGCAGCGGATTCGCCTTCAGCAGCGACGCGACGCCCGCAGCGGACAGCACCATCAGCACCGCGTCGCCGACGAACACGCCGCAGGCCGCGCGATAGCCGGCCTGCACGCCGCGCTGCGCCGCGAGCGACAGCACGTACATCGAGTTCGGCCCCGGCAACAGGATGATGAAGACCACGCCGATGACGTAGGTCCAGAGATCCGTGATGCCGAGTGCATGACCGAACATGATGCGAGCCTCCCGCTCCTGGGCAAAAGTTAAGCGCTGCGCTGCTTCGCCGCGTCCATCAGCGCGGTGAAGCGGTCGAACAGATAGCCGATGTCGTGCGGGCCCGGCGACGCTTCCGGGTGGCCCTGGAAGCAGAACGCCGGCTTGTCGGTCAGCTCGAAGCCCTGCAGCGTGCCGTCGAACAGCGACACGTGCGTGGCGCGCGCGTTGGCCGGCAGCGAATCGGCGTCGACCGCGAACCCGTGATTCTGCGACGTGATCACCACGCGGCCGTCGGCCAGATCCTTGACCGGGTGGTTCGCGCCGTGGTGGCCCGTCTTCATCTTGAGCGTCTTCGCGCCGACCGCGAGTCCCATGATCTGGTGGCCGAGGCAGATGCCGAAGGTCGGCACGCCGCGCTCGATGAATTCCTTCGTGGCCGCGATCGCGTAGTCGCACGGCTCCGGATCGCCGGGGCCGTTCGACAGGAAGACGCCGTCCGGATTCAGCGCGAGCGCTTCCGCCGCGCTCGCCTGCGCCGGCAGCACCGTCACGTGGCAGCCGCGCTCCGCGAGCATGCGCAGGATGTTGTACTTGACGCCGAAGTCGTACGCGACGACGCGATACTTCGGCGCCTCCTGCATCCCGTAGCCGCTGCCGAGCTTCCACTCGGTCTGCTTCCATTCGAACGGCTTGGCGGTCGACACGACCTTCGCGAGATCCATGCCGGCGAGGCCCGGGAACGAGCGTGCGAGCTCGATCGCCTTCGCCTCGTCGGTCGAGCCGGCGAGGATGCAGCCGTTTTGCGCGCCCTTGTCGCGCAGGATGCGGGTCAGCTTGCGGGTGTCGATGCCGGCGATCGCGACGACGCCTTCGTCGCGCAGGTAGTCGCCCAGCGTGCGATCCATGCGGAAGTTCGACGCGAGATCGGGCAGGTCGCGCACGATCAGGCCGGCGGCATGGACTTTCGTCGCCTCGACGTCCTCGGCGTTCACGCCGACGTTGCCGATATGCGGATAGGTGAGCGTCACGATCTGGCGCGCGTAGCTCGGATCAGTCAGGATTTCCTGATAGCCGGTGATCGCGGTGTTGAACACGACTTCGCCGATCGTATGGCCAGCGGCACCGATCGAATGACCACGAAAGACCGTGCCGTCGGCGAGTGCAAGCAAAGCGGGAGAAAAAGACGGCAACACGGGAGGCTCCTTGGGGAACACCCTGCTGCCGACCTGTTTACCCTGCCGCGCAAGCGTCGCGCTGCGTGGACGCGCGCGTCGGCTTGCATCACGCACCCGGCGGTGTCGAGTCGCGAAACCGGCGCGCAGCGCGCGAGGGCTCGCGGCATCGCCCGACAGGCGGCGTGCAGCGGATGAACGGGATGAGTGAGGTAGGCGCTAGGGTGCGAGGTTGATCAGCACAAACTTTCAAATTATAGCGTGAAAATGGACCTGTTTTCAATGCGGCGGGCCGCCGATTCCATGGCATGGCAATCCGCAATGCGGCTCGACGAATCGATCACGCGCCTTTTTTCTTTTTCAATGCCCCGGGCCTCCTGCGCCCGTCACGCGCGCTGCGGCCCCGATTGCGGAACCGCGCCACGCTCCAGCGTACCTCTCTATCGGCTCGCTTGACCAGAGGCGGCCATCGGTGCGGGCCACACGTACCAGACCGCGCTTGCGATCTGCAGCACGAGCAGCACGCTCCACGCGGCGAGATGCGCGGCAGCCGGATAGCGGCCATCGACCGCCGGCCAGTGCGACAGCACCGCGCCGACGCCGATCTGGAACGCGAAGATCAGCACGAAGATCACGAGCGTGAGCGTCGTGTTCGCGCGGCCGATCAGGTGCGCCGGGAAGTGGCCGGCCATCACCGCGTAGGTCAGGATTCCGACCCCGCCGAACATCCCGTACGCGGCCCACAGCGCCGCCGCCGGCAGCGGCGCGCGCACGACGATCGCAATCTGCGTCGCGACGAACAGCGCCATGCCGACGCCGCAGAACGCATGGACGGACACGCCGCGCCGCTCCAGCGCCCGCGCGGCGGCGCCGAACCCGACGCAGCCGGCCATCATCGCGAAGCCGAGCACCGACACGAGGCGCGCCGCGTGCTGCGCATCGAACCCGGCAACGTCGCGCAAATACGGCCCGACCCACAGCGACTGCATCGCGTAGAACACGCCTTGCGTGACGATCGAGAACGACCCGATCTTCCAGAACGCGCGGCTCGACAGAATGTGCCAGGTGCCCTTGAACTGGCTGACGAGCCCGCCCTGATGGCGGCCCTGCTTCGGATTGGGCGCACCGAGCCAGATCGCGGCCGCGACCGCGAGCGTCATCACCGCGAGCCCGGCGCACACCGCGCGCCAGCTCGTCCAGCCGAGCAGCCAGGTGAGCGGCGAGCCGACCACCACGCCGCCGAACCCGCCGACCGCCATCACGAGCCCGTTGACCAGCGGCAGCCGGCCGATCGGGAAATGCTCGGCGAGCGCCTTGAACGCCGCGCCGAGGCATACCGATACGCCGACACCGATCAGCAGCCGGCCGACCATCATCGCGCCGAGCCCGTGCGCGGCGCCGAACACCGCGGCGCCCGCTGCCGCGAACAGCAGCATGCCGGCCGCCACGCGGCGCGAGCCGAAATGGTCGAGCAGCACGCCGGCCGGAATCTGCGCGCCGGCGAAGCCGAGGAAGTAGAGACTGGTGAGCAGGCCGAGATCGGCGGCCGACAGCCCGAGGTCGTGCGTGACGAACGGCGCGAAGCCGAGATTGACGCCGCGAAACACATAGGACACGAAATACCCGAGCGCGAACAGCCCGAGCACCCTCACCTGCACCGACGACATGGCCTCTCCCTTCGTCCTTTTTCATGTCGCGCGGCCACACGCCGCGCACAAACGAAAACGCCGTCACCTCGGTGACGGCGTTTCGTCGGATGATACGGCATCCGGGCCGCGCGGGCGACTGCCCGCGCGCGTGCTTACTTCTTCTTGCCCTTGTGGGCCGCGGCCGCCTTCGGCGCGGCCTTCGCCTTTGCCGCCGGCTTCGCGGCGCCGCGCTTCGCGCCGCGCACGGCCTTGCCGCCGGTGGACAGGCTCGCGCGCTCGACGTGCGCGCCGCCGACCGACGTCGCGATCTTCTCGGGCCCCGGCTCCGCCGGCACCGAGCGGCCGACCGGCACGTGCAGCACGAGCGTCTGGCCCGGCATCGCGAGATCGCGATGCGTGCGGTTCCACGCCTTCAGCTGGCCGACCGACACGCCGTAGCGGCTCGCGATCGCCGCCATCGACTGCTTGCGGCGCACGCGGATCAGCATCTTGCGCGTGTCGGGCACGTCGGGCTCCATCGCCAGCACGCCGTTTTCGGCGACGTCCGCGCTGATGTCCTCGTCATCGTCGTCGCCGCGCGGCACGACGATCGTCGAGCCCGGCTTCAGGCGCATGCCGGCGGGAATCTTGTTCACCGACATCAGCGTATCCGCGTCGACGCCGATCTTCTCGGCGATCGCCGCCGGACGCGCGCGCTCGGTGACCGTATAGGTGGTCCACGACGACAGCTGGCCGCCGTACGACTTCAGGCTCTTCTCGAACGCCGACGCGTTGTCGAACGGCAGCAGGATCTGCGGCTCGGTCGCGCCGAGGATCACCGGCTTCGCGAACGACGGGTTGAGCGACTTGAATTCGTCGAGCGGCAGGTTCGCGAGCTTCGCGGCGACCGTCACGTCGATGTCGCGCGATGTCGTGACCGTCACGAAATACGGGTGGTTCGGGATGTCCGGCAGCGCGAGGCCGTACTGCTGCGGATTCGCGATGATGTTCTTGACCGCCTGCAGCTTCGGCACGTAGTTGCGCGTCTCGTTCGGCATCCGCAGGCTCAGGTAGTCGGTCGGCAGGCCGGCCGCCTGGTTGCGCGCGATCGCCCGCTGCACGTTGCCCTCGCCCCAGTTGTACGCGGCCAGCGCGAGATACCAGTCGCCGAACATGTCATGCAGGCGCGACAGGTAGTCGAGCGCCGCGCTCGTCGACGCGAGCACGTCGCGCCGCTCGTCCTGCCACATGTTCCGCTTCAGGTTGTACGTGCGGCCGGTGCCCGGCATGAACTGCCACATGCCCGCCGCCTTCGCGACCGACAGCGCCTGCGGGTTGTAGGCCGACTCGATGAACGGCAGCAGCGCGAGCTCGGTCGGCATGTGGCGCGACTCGAGCTCCTCGACGATGTGATACAGGTACTTCTGCGAACGCTCGGTCATGCGCTGCACGTAATCCGGGCGCTGCGTATACCAGGTGGTCTGCATGTCGACGAGGTCGGTCTGCAGGTCGGGCATCTGGAAACCGCGGCGGATGCGCGCCCACAGATCGGAGTCGGCGCTGGTCAGATCGCCGACCGACTGCTTGTCGACGTCGACGGTTTCCTTGGCGGTGGCGGACTTGCGCAGGTAGGTGGACGTCGCCTCGGCATCGGCGGCGGAATTGGCGACAGGTCCCTGGCTCGCGCACGCGGCGAGCAGCAGGACCAGCATCGCGCTCAATAAAAGTCGCATGAAAATCTCGGCTTCCGACAGCTGAAAATTGCAGGCGATACTACGGAAGTGCGTGCTTCACGTCAATAAAAACACCGAAAACTCAGCGAAATCCGACATTTGGAGCAAATTTTACAGACTCCGGATGAGCTTTGGAGTCCTCCGGAAAACTGTCATCGGAACCGGTTTTTCCACTCCCGCAGCAGCCTGAACGCAGTCAGGCGATCCGGAACCGATTCATGCAGCTGCGCTTCGAGCGTCGCGTGGATCTCCGCGCTGTCCGCGCGCAGGAACGGATTCACCGCGCGCTCGTGCGCGATCGTGGTCGGCAGCGTCGGCACGCCGCGCGCCCGCCGGGCCGCCGCCTCGTCGCGCCACGCCGCGAGCGCCGCGTTGCCCGGCTCGCACGCGAGCGCGAAGCGGATGTTCGACAGCGTGTACTCGTGCGCGCAGTGCACGCGCGTGTCGCCCGGCAGCGCCGCGAGCGCGTCGAGCGACGCGAGCATCTGCGCGGGCGTGCCCTCGAACAGGCGGCCGCAGCCGCACGAGAACAGCGTGTCGCCGCAGAACACGTGCGGCGCCGCGGCGCCTTGGCCGGCCGCGCCTTTGCCTGCCTGGCCTTTGCCTGCCTGCTGGAAATACGCGATATGGCCGCGCGTATGCCCGGGCACGTCGAGCACGTCGAACGCCAGCGCGGGCGCGCCGAGCGTCACCCGGTCGCCGCCGCGCAGCGGGTGCGTGACGACGCCGATTTCCTCGCCGGCCGGGCCGTAAACGGCAAGCGGCGCATCGTCCGGCTGGCCGTCGATCAGGTCGGTGACACCACCGACATGGTCGGCATGGTGGTGGGTGAGTAAAATAGCGGTCAACCGCCAGCCTCTTTCGGAGAGAGCCCGGCGCACCGGAGCGGCTTCGCCCGGATCGACGGCGATCGCTTCGCTGCCGTCCGACACGAGCCAGATGTAGTTGTCCTCGAATGCCGGTACCGGCATGTATTCCAGCTCGTTCATGGGCGCGCAATCATCGCTATGTCTGATCGACAAATTATAGACTGGCCCGCCTGGACCGACTCGCCTCCCGGCCGCTACGTGCTGGGCTGGGAGCAGGCGCAGCTCGACCGCGTCGTGTCCGACGTGTTCGGGTTCCACGCGCTGCAGCTCGGGCTGCCGCAGCTCGACGCGCTGCGCGAGAACCGCATGCCGTATCGCGGCCTCGTGCTCGATCCGGCGAGCGGCGCGAGCGCGCCCTACCAGTACCCGTGGGCGCGCGAGGCGCACGCGCCCGAACATGCGCCGGCGGACCGCAGCACCACGTGGTGCGACCTGCTCGACCTGCCGTTCGAGTCGCAGAGCGTCGACCTGATCGTGATGCCGCATACGCTCGAGTTCACGTCCGATCCGCACCGCCTGCTGCGCGAGGCCGAGCGCGTGCTGATGCCGGAAGGCCGGCTCGTGATCACCGGCTTCAATTCGCTCAGCCTGTGGGGGATGCGGCAGTCGTTCGGCAAGATGGCGAACCGGCCGTTCGTGCCGGCCGCGCGCGACCAGATCGCGTTCATCCGGCTGAAGGACTGGATCAAGCTGCTCGGCTTCGACCTCGAACGCGGCCGCTTCGGCTGCTACCGGCCGCCGCTCGCCTCCGACCAATGGCTCGCCCGCTACGGCTTCATGGAAGCCGCGGGCGACCGCTGGTGGCCGATCTTCGGCGCCGTCTACATGGTGACGGCCGTCAAGCGCGTGCGCGGCATGCGGCTCGTCGGCCCGATCAAGGTGAAAAAGCCCGTGCTCGCGCCGGGCCTCACGCCGGCGGCCTCCCCGACCACCCATCAAGAACAGTCATGACTACCGATACCATCGACATCTATACAGACGGCGCCTGCAAGGGCAACCCCGGCCCGGGCGGCTGGGGCGCGCTCTTGCGCTGCGGCGACCGCGAAAAGGAAATGTTCGGCGGCGAGCCGAACACGACCAACAACCGCATGGAGCTGATGGCCGTGATCGCCTCGCTCGAAGCGCTGAAGCGCGAATGCCGCGTGGTCGTGCACACCGATTCGCAATACGTGCAGAAAGGCATCAGCGAGTGGATCCACGGCTGGAAGAAGAAAGGCTGGGTCACCGCGGCGAAGACGCCCGTGAAGAACGCCGATCTCTGGAAGCGGCTCGACGCGCTCGTCGCGCAGCACCAGGTCGAATGGCGCTGGGTCAAGGGCCACGCCGGCCACCCGGAGAACGAGCGCGCGGACGCGCTCGCGAATCGCGGCGTCGAATCGCTCGCGGCCTGACCGCCCCCCGTTTCTGCTGATTTTTCCGACATGCGCCAGATCATTCTCGATACCGAAACCACCGGCCTGAACGCCCGCGCGGGCGACCGCCTCATCGAAATCGGCTGCGTCGAGCTGCTGAACCGGCGGCTCACCGGCAACAACCTGCACTTCTACGTGAACCCCGAGCGCGACAGCGATCCGGGCGCGCTGGCGGTGCACGGCCTCACGACCGAATTCCTCAGCGACAAGCCGAAGTTCGCGGAAGTCGTCGACCAGATCCGCGACTTCGTCAAGGGCGCCGAGCTGATCATCCACAACGCGCCGTTCGACCTCGGCTTTCTCGACGCCGAATTCGCGCGGCTCGACCTGCCGCCGTTCACCGAGCATTGCGCGGGCGTGATCGACACGCTCGTGCAGGCCAAGCAGATGTTCCCCGGCAAGCGCAACTCGCTCGACGCGCTGTGCGACCGCTTCGGCATCAGCAACGCGCACCGGACGCTGCACGGCGCATTGCTCGACTCGGAGCTGCTCGCCGAGGTGTACCTCGCAATGACGCGCGGCCAGGACAGCCTCGTCATCGACATGCTCGACGACGACGCGGCCGACGGCGGCGCGGCGAACGGCCAGCGCGTGTCGCTCGCGTCGCTCGACCTGCCGGTGCTGGCCGCGAGCGACGACGAGCTCGCCGCGCACCAGGCGCAGCTCGACGGCCTCGACAAGTCGGTCAAGGGCACCTGCGTGTGGCGCCGCACGCCTGCGGCCGGCGACGCGTCGTAACCCAACCAGCGCGTCGCAGCCGCGAGCTCACGCGCGCGGCTGCAGCGCGATGACGGCCATCCCGGCCAGCGCGAGCGCCGCGCCGGCCGCGTCCCAGCGGGTCAGCGCGACGCCGTCGACCGCGCGCAGCCACACGAGCGCAACCGCGATATACACGCCGCCGTACGCCGCATAGGTGCGCCCCGCCGCACTCGGATGCAGCGTCAGCAGCCACGCGAACAGCGCGAGCGACACCGCCGCGGGCGCCAGCAGCCACACCGGCCGCCCCGCCTTCAGTACGAGCCATGGCAGGTAGCAGCCGACGATTTCGGCCAGCGCGGTGGCGGCGAACAGCGCCGCGACTTTCATCAGTTCAGACATCCCGGATCCCCGTCGTTTGGCCCTTCTGGCGGGGTCGTTTCGGCCCCGCCGCGCGTCGGCCCCGCCGCGCGCCGCCGATCATACCCGAGCGAGCCCCGCCACACGGGCGTTTCGCGGCAATTTGCACGATCATCCGTCATCGTGCTATCATGTCGCCTGTTTCAACATTCAATCTCTGTCATTTCGATTTTGAGAGAAGTCCGTCCGCATGCTGCGGGCCGGCGCTTCGCTCGGAATTGCATCCACAGGAAAGCGCGCCCGTCGGGCCTGTTTTTCTCGTTTCGCCGCCCTTACCGGGCGTCTGCCGCACGCATCACGCGGCTCCTTCTTCATGAGCGCCATGTCGCAACGGCCCGCCGGGCCCGCGTCGAAGCAGCCCCTTCCGCAGTAAGCGCTTAACGGCCTGCCCCGACGCGCCGCGTGCGACACCGCGCTCGCCGGCAAACCGTGTCGGACGCCCGCGTCCGGCGCAGTCAAAGGAGTGCATGACCTTGACCGCAACACACGTCAGCCCGACCGCTGCTGCTTCCACCCCGCCGTCCGACGGCGCCCCGCTCGCCGCCGACGACATTACCGTCGTCGACCAGGGCCTCCTCAAGCGCGCCGTCAGCGCGATGGCCATCGGCAATGCGATGGAATGGTTCGACTTCGGCGTCTACAGCTACATCGCCGTCACGCTCGGCAAGGTGTTCTTCCCGTCCAGCAGCCCGTCCGCGCAGCTGCTCGCGACCTTCGGCACGTTCGCCGCGGCGTTCCTCGTGCGCCCGCTCGGCGGCATGGTGTTCGGCCCGCTCGGCGACCGCATCGGCCGCCAGCGCGTGCTCGCGATGACGATGATCATGATGGCCGTCGGCACCTTCGCGATCGGCCTGATCCCGAGCTACGCGTCGATCGGCATCATGGCGCCCGTGCTGCTGCTCGTCGCCCGCCTCGTGCAAGGCTTCTCGACCGGCGGCGAATACGGCGGCGCAGCAACCTTCATCGCCGAATTCTCGACCGACAAGCGCCGCGGCTTCATGGGCAGCTTCCTCGAGTTCGGCACGCTGATCGGCTACGTGCTGGGCGCTGGCGTCGTCGCGCTGCTGACGGCGTCGCTGTCGCAGGAAGCGCTGCTGTCGTGGGGCTGGCGCGTGCCGTTCCTGATCGCGGGCCCGCTCGGCCTGATCGGCCTCTACATCCGGATGAAGCTCGAGGAGACGCCCGCGTTCAAGCGCCAGGCCGAGGCCCGCGAAGCGCAGGACAAGGCCGTGCCGAAGGCGCGCTTCCGCGAGACGCTGTTCGCCAACTGGCGCGCGCTGCTGCTGTGCGTCGGCCTCGTGCTGATCTTCAACGTGACCGACTACATGGTGCTGTCGTACCTGCCGAGCTTCATGTCGTCGACGCTGCATTTCGACGAATCGCACAGCCTGGTGCTGGTGCTGCTCGTGATGGTGCTGATGATGCCGATGACGCTCGCCGCCGGCCGCCTGTCCGACAAGGTCGGCCGCAAGCCCGTGATGCTCGCCGGCTGCGTCGGCCTGCTCGCGCTGTCGATCCCGTCGATGATGCTGATCCACACGGGCACCACGGCGGCCGTGTTCGGCGGCCTGCTGATGCTCGGCGTGCTGCTGTCGTGCTTCACCGGCGTGATGCCGTCGGCGCTGCCGGCGCTGTTCCCGACCGAAATCCGCTACGGCGCGCTCGCGATCGGCTTCAACGTGTCGGTGTCGCTGTTCGGCGGCACGACGCCGCTCGTGACCGCGTGGCTCGTCGACACGACCGGCAACCTGATGATGCCCGCGTACTACATGATGGGCGCCGCGGTGATCGGCATCGTGTCGGTGCTGGCGCTCGCCGAAACCGCACGCCAGCCGCTCAAGGGCTCGCCGCCGGCCGTCGCGACGCGCCGCGAAGCGCATCAGCTCGCGCGCCAGCTGCGCGACGAGGACGAAGCCGAAATCTACGGCGTCGTGTCGGCCGCACGCGCCTGAGTGCTCAACAAGCGCCCAATGAGCGCCCAATAAAAACCCCGGCAATAGCCGGGGCCAGATCTACTCCGATTCGCCCGACCGGCGCCTGCCGGCCGGGCGTTCCTTTATTCGTTCGCCGAAGCGGCGTTCAGGCGTGCGCTTCGCATTCGCGGCAAAAGATCAGCGCGCGCGAGCGCGACACCGCCGCCTGCGCGCCGCGCGCCGCGACGATCAGGCCGACCTGCCCGAGATTGAAATCGCGCTCGACCATCAGCTGCGTCAGCGCGGCAAGCGGCAGCACGACCGACGGGTGGTACAGGCTCGATTCGATCAGGGCTTTCATCGTCAGCTCCATCAGGCAACGCGATATCCGATGGAGTGAATTCTAGGGATCACCCTGATCCCGATAAACGGCACATTTGCGAAGTCACTTGTTGCCGCCGGTGAACAATCGGCCACGCCCTTGGCTGGTGCGGCTGACGGCGTCGTCCGGGGGCCTGTGGGGGCGGCTGTGTCGGGGTTGCGCGAACGCGCCGGGTAGCCGCGCCGTGGGTCGGACCAACGTGCGTGGGGCTATCGCACGGCCATCGGCGAACTGCGCCGTCGGGCCGTGCGGGACGCCCGCACCGCGAAGCACGAAGCACGAAGCGACACGGCGCGGCTCAAGCGGATCGCAGAGCGTTCCCCGCGCTCGCTCGCATATCGGCGCGATGCGCCGCCGCGCTCAATCGAGCGGCGTTTCGACGAAGGCGGGAAGCTGCTCGGCCCGCGCCGAATGCGCGGCGAGCGCCGGGAAACGGGCCGGATCGATGCGGGCCAGCGCCGGATAGTCGGCCGCCATGAACTGCGTGAAGCGCCACGCGACCGCGACCGTCACGTCGGCCTGCATCACGCGTGCGCCGCCGAGCCAGCCGTCCACGCTCGCGACCTGCTTTTCGAGCTCGCCGTATGCCGCGTCGAGCTGGCCGAGCACGCGGTCGAGCCACGGCTGGTGCTGCTTGTCGGCCGGACGCAGGCCGTGCTCGTAGACGACCTGCACCGTCTTCTCGGCCGCCGCCAGCGCGAAGCCGACCGGCACGAGCGCGCGCAGCCGCGCGTCGGGCGCCTCGGGCAGCAGGCGCCGCTCCGGCGCGACGAGGTGGTCGAAATAGTCGACGATCAGGGACGAATCGACCAGCGTCGCGCCGTCGTCGGTGACGAGCGTCGGCGCCTTGACGACCGGGTTGATCGTCTTGAACGTGTCGAATTGCCGGAACACCGACACCGACTGGTGTTCGAACGGCAGGTCGAGCAGCTTCGCCGAGATTGCGGCGCGTCGCACGAAGGGGGAATCCAGCATGCCGATCAGCTTCATCGCAAACGCTCCAAGTGACAAACCAGGGCCATCGACTGTAGCAGCGACGCAGGCGGCCGCCTAGCGACGCGCGGCCCCTCGCGCGATTGATGCGCGTCACCCGGTCACGCATCGGACACCCGCGGCGCGTCCGGAATGACCATAATGCAGATTCACGCCCCTTCCGCGTCAAGGTCTCCCATGTGGTACGCCGTCGTCGAACAGCAGCGGCAATGGCTGCGCGCGTGGCGCGCGGCCACCCGGGACGCATTCGACGCGTGGCCGGCCGCGACGCTGCCGCACGCCGCGTCCTCCTGCTACGCCGACTTGTTCGAGCCCCTGCTCGGCCCGCCGGCCGAACCGCCGCCATTCGCGATCGGGTCGGGCGACGTCGCCGAGCGCGTCGTCGCCCAGACGCCGTTCTGCGGCCTGCGCCGCTTTTCGCACGAGCGGCAGGCGGCGCGCGCCGTGCTGCTGTGCGCGCCGCTCGCCGGCCATGCGGCCGTGATGATGCGGGAGACCGTCGAGGCGCTGCTCGACGACGGCGACGTGTGCATCACCGACTGGGCCAACGCGCGCGACGTGCCGCCCGCCGCGGGCCGCTTCGGCCTCGACGAATACGTGGCGATGCTCGATGCGTTCGTCGACGCGCTCGCGCACGACGGCCGGCCGCTGCACGTCGTCGCCGTCTGCCAGGCCACGTTCCCGGCGCTGGGCGCACTCGCGCTGCGCGCGCAGCGCGGGCTCGCGCCGCCGGCGAGCGTCACGCTGGTCGGCGGGCCGCTCGACGCGCGGCGCAATCCGAGCACGCTCGGCATCGCGGCCGCGTCGCACTCGCTCGACTGGTGCCGCCGCCGTCTGATCGACGTCGTGCCGGCCGGGTTCGCCGGGCATGGCCGGCACGTATTTCCGACCTACCTGCAGCAGGCCGAGATCGCGATCGTCTACCCGCACCGCTACCTGTCGCTGCTCGACCGCTACACGCAGGCGGCGTGGCGCCTGGATGTACGCGCGATGACGGACGCGCGGCGCGCGCTGCACGAATACACCGCGCTGCTCGACATGCCCGCCGAATACTTTCTGGATACCGTCGACATCGTGTTCCAGCGCGCGTGCCTCGCGCAGCGCACCTGGCGCGTGCACGACGTCCCCGTCGACCCGGCCGCGCTGCGCGCCACGACGCTGCTGACGGTCGAAGGCACCCGCGACGCGGTCACCGGCGCCGGGCAGACGCACGCCGCGCATGCGCTCTGCCGCGGTCTCGCGCCGGGCGAGCGGCATCGGCTCGACGTCGACGGATGCGATCACTACGGGCTGTTCACGGGCGCGCGCTGGCTCGACGACGTGCATCCGGCGCTGCAGGCCGTGTTCGCGCAGGCCGAGACGCGTCGCGCGGCGCGGCACTGAGCGGGCGCCAAGCCGACATCAAGCCGGCGCCGCCCCGTCGTCCGGCGCGCGGCGCGCCGCGTCGAGCAGTACGCGCACCTCGTCGTCGCTCGTCTGCTCGAAATGCGCGTAGAACTGGCTGATCCCGAAGAACGACAGCGGGCGCGACACCACGACGAACGCGTCGGCCAGATCGTCGAATTTGCGCTGCACGCCGGCCGGCGCGACCGGCGCCGCGGCCACCACGCGGGCCGGGCGGCGCTCGCGCAGCGCCTGCAGCGCGACGCGCATCGATGCGCCGGTCGCGATGCCGTCGTCGACGACGATCACCGTGCGCCCTTCCACCGGCACCGGCGGCCACGCGCCGCGGTACAGCGCCTCGCGGCGCTGCAGCTCGACGGTTTCGCGCGCGATCACGTCGGCGAGCTGCGCGTCCGACACGTCCATCGACCCGATCACCGAGCGCTGCAGATAGATCGCGCCGCCGGTCGCGATCGCGCCCATCGCGAGCTCGGGGTCGTACGGCACGCCGAGCTTGCGCACGACCAGCACGTCGAGCGGCGCATCCAGCGCGCGGGCGACCGGAAACGCGACCGGCACGCCGCCGCGCGGCAGAGCGAGCACCACGACGTCGGTGCCGCCCGCGTACTCGTGCAATGCGTCGGCGAGCTGGCGGCCCGCATCGGCGCGATCGAGAAAACGATCCATCGCGATCCGCCCCTTCCGTTCGCCGGCGCCCGATCGCGCATGCGCCGCGATCACGCCGACGTTACGTCAATGAGCATGGTGCATGCGATCCGCCAATTCAAGCGCGCCGATGGGGATTGCGCGCGACGACGGCGACGGCGGCGTCGGCGCGTCAGAGCCCGCCCGCGCGCCGGTACAGGCGCCAGAACGATTGCGCGTAGGATTGCGCGAGTTCAGGCGCGCGCTCGAACACGTTCACCGTTTCGGCCTGCGCCGGCGCACCGTCGGACAGCGTCGCCAGCGCGACGCTGTCGTCGGCGATCACGAACCGCGGCGCCGGCGCGTCGCGCCGCATGTCGATCGCGACGTCGATGCCCGCGTCCTTCAGGAAGCCCGCGCCGCTGTACTTGCCGGCGCGCGCCGTGCGCACCAGCACGACCCGCACCTCGAGCCCGCGCCCGCGCGCGTCGTGCAGCGCGCCGGCCACCGCAGGCGGCACGTACGCGTAACCGGCCAGCAGCACGCGGCGCTGCGCGTGCCGGATCAGGTCGACGGTCGCGTCGGCCGCGGCGTCGTCATACGAAAAATACGCGCCGACCGACGCGGCGTCGGACGGAATCGGGGTGGCGTGGGCGGTCGCCGCGCAGCACAGCGCGGCGACGAGGAAAGCGGCGGGTCTCATGGCGGGCGCCATTGTAGCGACGCCAATACGCGTGGCAAGCGCGCGCTGCAACGCTGCTGCGCCGGCGCAACACGGCCCGCCGTGAGCGGGCGCGCGCAGGCACGCTCAGCCTGCCGCGACGCGCGCGAGCCAGCGCGTCGCGCCGTCGATCGAACGGAAATCGGCGAGGCTGCGCGCCGGCAGCGCCGGATACGCGCCGGCCGCCATCTCGGCGAGCGCGCGGCCCGGGCCAAGCTCGAGAAAGGCCGTCGCGCCGGCCTCCACGCAAGCGGCGAGACAGGCCGCCCATTCGACCGGCTCGGCGATCTGGCGCGCGAGCTTGTCGAGCCCGCCGGCGGCGTCGAGCACCGACGTGCCGTCGATGCCCGCAAACAGTCGCGCACCGGGCAGCGGCCGCCGCACGCGCACCGCGGCCAGCGACGCGCGAAACGCCGGCACCGCCGCCGCGAGCCGCGGCGTATGCGACGCGATGCGCACGCCTACCGGCGCCACGCGCAGCGCGCCGTCGCGCGACGCGTCCGCGGCCGCCGCGTCGACGTCGTCGCGCCGGCCGGCGATCACGAACGCGTCGCCCGGGTTGGCGATCGCGATCGCCGCGCCGTGGTCCGCGCACAAGCGCGCGAGATGGGCGCGCGGCAGGCCGCGCACGAACGCCATCCGTTCGTCGCCGCCGCTCGCGGCGTCCATCGCGCGGGCGCGCGCATCGGCGAGATCGAGCGCATCGTGCGGATCGATCAGGCCCGCGACGCTCCACGACGCGACTTCGCCGACGCTGTAGCCCGCGACGCAGCGCCGGCGCGGCCACGCGGCTTCGAGCAGCGCGGCCGCGGCGAGCGCCTGCAGCGTGCACAGGATCTGCGCCGCGCGGTTTTCGTGCAGCGCAAACGGGGCGGCGTCGCGCACCCACGTGCGCGGGTCGGCGCCGAGCAGCCGGCCCGCGTGCGCGAACAACGCATCGGCCTGCGGCGCGGCGCCGGTCAGGTCGAACATGTCCGCGCGCTGGCCGCCTTGCCCGGAACACAGGATCGCGAGCGTCATCGCGCCGCCTCGTCACGCTCCAGCGCGTCGACGAACACGCTCATCGCGAGCAGGTCGGCCGCGCCGCCCGGGCTCAGCCGCCGCGCGACGAACGCGCGATGCGCGGCAACGGCCGCGCGGCCGCGCCAGTCGGGCGCACGCACGCCGCCGCGCGCGACGAACGCGCGCGCGGTCGCCCGCGCGAACGCGAGGCCCGCCAGTCCACCCCGGTGCAGCAGGTTCGTATCGTCGAGCGCGGCGATCAGCGCGAAGCACGCGTCGACGCGCGCCGCCTCCGGATCGTCCGGCACGTCGCGCGCCGCGCGGCGCAGCGCGGGCAGCCCGACGCGATACACGCTGTCGAACCCGCCGGCCGCTTCGCCGCGCGCGCCGCCGACGCCGTAGTGGCGGCTCGCGCGTTCGCCGTGGCTGCCGGGCAGTCGCGGCCCGCCGACGATGTCGGCGCCCCAGCGGCGCGCGGCCGACGCGCCGAGCGTCAGGCCCTGCGGCGCGGCGCCCGGCCGGCCGCGACGGCCCGCCGCCGCGCACAGCAGCCCGAGCCCGAAGATCGCGCCGCGATGGGTGTTGACGCCGCCCGTCGCGGCGAGCATCGCGTGCTCGGCGCGCAGGCCGATCTTGCGCAGCGCGGCCATCTCCGCGTCGCGCGCGCCCGCGTCGGCCAGTTCCGCGAAATACGGCCGCAGCACGGCCGCGCTGCGCGCGAAGGTCGACGCGTCCATGTCCGCATGGCTGCCGGCATCGACGTGGCTGACGAGCCCCGGTTTCGGATAGGTCTCGATCTCGAGCAGCAGGCTGCGCTCGGCGAGCGCCGCGATGCGCTCGGCATCGGATGGCGCCGCCGGCAGCGCCACGGCGCTCATTGCACGCTCCCGGCGAGGAAGGCGACGGCCGGACCGAGCGTAACGCCGCCGGCCGTCTTGATCGCGACGTCCGGCAAGCCGGCATGCAGCTCGCGCCAGTTGACGCCCGCGCCGTCGTCGCGCAGCAGCTCGCCGTCGACGCGCATCGGCGCGCGCGCGTCGATCGCAGCGAGTCCGTCGAGCAGCGTCGCGGCGTGCGCGGCGCCCGGCAGCGGGAAGAACACGTCGAGATCCGATGCGCCGGTCAGGTAAGGCTCGCCCGTCAGCGCCTGCCACGCGAGGCTGCCGAATACACGCCCCGGCACGCCGCAGCGCGCGCCGAGCGCCTCCAGGTCGAGCAGCGGCTGCCGCCACGCGGCGGGCGCGGCGCCGAGCACCGCCGCAATTGCCGGCGGCGCGCCGACCGATGCAAGCGCATCCACGCCGACGCTGACCGCGATGCGCCGCTTGCCCGCCGACGGCGGCAGCGGGATGCCGAGCGGCACGTCGCTGCCGTCGATTTCACCGGGCAGCGCGCGACGCACGACGAGCGGCCAGCCGCGCTCCGCCCATCGGCACACGGGCGCGTCGGCGGCGAGCGCCGCGTCGCGCGCGAACAGCGCCGCCCACCCCGCCGCCGTCAGCGTGACGAGGGTGTGGCGCCGCAGCGGCGCGTCACTGCGCGGCACGAGCGAGCTCATGGACGCGCTGCGCGACGTCCGCCGCGACCGGACGGCCGCGCGCGGCGCGCCGGTCGACGCGGTCGGCCGGCCGGTCGAGCCATTCGGCGACTTGCGCATCGAGCCCGCGGGCCGGATCGAGCACCGCGTCGACCGCGCCCATCTTCACGAGGTTGTCGAGCCCCGGCGCGAACACCGGCGTCGAGCGCGCCTTCTCCTTGAGCACGTCGAGCGGCAGCTTCGTCACGCGCGCCATCGACGGCAGGTCCATCACTTCCGGGTCGGCGCCCGGCACCGCGAGCAGCACGCGCGTCGCGAGCGCGGTCGCGATGAACGCGCCGGCGGCCGTGTGGCCGTATAGCAGGCCGATCGTCCGGTGCCCGGCGAGGTCGGCGTGCATCAGGCACTTCGCGAGATGCGACAGGCCTTCGTTCAGGCCCAGCAGCTCGTCGCGCTTGCTCATCCGCTGGCTGTCGCTGTCGACCAGCACGAGGATCGGCGTCGCGCCGCCGCGCTCCAGCGTGGCGAGCACGTGCGACGCGAGCCGCAGCGCCTCGTCGATGCCGAACGGCAGCCGGTCGGCCACGCCGATCACGTCGACGCGCGTGCCGGCCAGCTCCGCGTGGCCGGACAGCAGGCCGCCGTCGCGCACGATCGCGTGACCGTGCGGAAACAGCGACATGAGGACTTCATCGAGCGTCATGCGAGGGCTCCTGGAGTTGGTCGGCAAGCGCGGCGAACGCGGCATCCGGCATGCCGGGAATGTCCTCCGGCGCGCTCGCGCCGAGCGTGCGCCACACGTCGAGCGCATCGGCGCACGCGCCGAATCGCGCGACCCGCGCTTCGAGCCGCGCCTGCTCCGCGCGCAGCATCGCCGCGTCGAACGCCGGCGCGCGGCCGATCAGCTCGAGCGCGGCCGCGCGGAACGCGTCGGGCGTATCGGCGACGTAGCGGTCCGCGCCGCCGATCAGCCGCCGGTGCTTGCCGCCCATCGTGCGCCAGATCAGCGCGCGGTCCTTCGCGTCGAATTCCTCGACACCGCGATGGGTCTCGATCACTTCCGGCCCGGACACGCTGATGCGGCCCTGCTCCGACACCGCCAGCGCCGAGCAGCACGCGGCGAGCAGCCCGCCGCCGCCGTAGCAGCCCGCGCGCCCGCCGATCAGCCCGATCACCGGCACGCCGGCCGCGCGCGCGTCGACCAGCGCGCGCATGATCTCGGCGATCGCGAGCTCGCCCGCGTTCGCTTCCTGCAGCCGCACGCCGCCCGTGTCGAACAGGATCAGCACCGGCGCCGCCGTGCCCAGCTCGCGCGCGGCGCGCAGCAGGCCCGTGAGCTTCGCGCCGTGCACTTCGCCGAACGCGCCGCCCATGAAGCGGCCCTCCTGCGCGGCGACCAGCACCGGCTTGCCGTCGAGCAGGCCGCGCCCGACGACCATCCCGTCGTCGAACTGCTGCGGCAGGTCGAACAGCGGCAGATGCGGGCTCGTCACGCGCTCGGCCGGCCCGAGGAATTCGGTGAAGCTGCCCGCGTCGAGCAGGCCGTCGAGGCGCTGCCGCGCGGACGCCTCGTACCAGCTCGACGCGTTCGCGACGAACGCGGGTGCGTCGTGGATCACGTCGCTCATGCCGCCTCCCCTTCGATCGCCCGCACGGCCTGCGCGAGCCGCAGCGACACCATGTCGGGCCGCGCGCCGCCGTCGTTGATCGACAGCTTCAGGCCGCCCGGCGCGCGCCGCTCGACGAAATCGGACACCACCGCCTGCCAGACCGCGCCGAAGCCGACCGCCGCGGTGCGGATGTCGATCTCGCACGCGTTGCCCGGCAGCACCCGTTCGACCAGCACTTCGAGATTGCCGGACGCGACCACGCCGACGAGCGCCGTGGCCAGTTCGCCCTTCGCGCGCGCACGCGCGGTGAAGCGATAGTTCAACTGTTCCATTGCCCTCTTCCTTACCAGTTGCGGAACCGCGCCGGCGGCGCGTACAGCCCGCCCGACCAGTGCACGAGATCCTTGATCGAGCGCGCGGCGAGCCAGCGGCGGTCCGCATCGAGCGGATCGATGCCGAGATCTTCCGGGCGCCGGATCACGCCGCGCTCGCGCAGCCGCTCGACCGTCTTCCGGTCGCGGCCGCGGCCGACTTCCGTATAGCCCGCGACGCCGCGAATCGCCTGCTCGCGCTCGTCCTTGTCGCGGCACATCAGCAGGTTCGCGATCCCCTCCTCGGTGACGATGTGCGTGACGTCGTCGCCGTACACCATGATCGGCGCGAGGTCGAGCTGCAGCTTGTCGGCGAGCTTCAGCGCATCGAGCTTCTCGACGAACATCGGCACGTTCTTGTCGCCGAAGGTCTCGCCGATCTGCACGACGAGCTTGCGGCCGCGCCGCAGCGCCGCCGGCGTGTCGGGGTCGGCCTCCTCGCCGGCCTTCAGCCACGGCTCGCTCGGATGGCGCCGGCCGCGCGCGTCGCTGCCCATGTTCGGCGCGCCGCCGAAGCCGGCGATGCGCTCGGCCGTGACCGTCGACGAATGGCCGGACAGGTCGATCTGCAGCGTCGAGCCGATGAACATGTCGCACGCGTAGAGGCCGGCCGTCTGGCAAAACGCGCGATTCGAGCGCAGCGAGCCGTCGGGGCCCGTGAACCACACGTCGGAGCGCGCGCGGATGTAGTCGTCCATCCCGACTTCTGAGCCGAAACAGTGGATCTGCTCGACCCAGCCCGATTCGATCGCGGGAATCAGCGTCGGGTGCGGATTGAGCGCCCAGTGCGTGCCGACCTTGCCCTTCAGCCCGAGCTTCTCGCCGTAGGTCGGCAGCAGCAGCTCGATCGCCGCGGTGTTGAAGCCGATCCCGTGGTTCAGGCGCTTGATGCCGTACGGCTGGTAGATCCCCTTCAATGCGAGCATCGCGGTCAAGATCTGGGTCTCGGTGATCGCGGCCGGGTCGCGCGTGAACAGCGGCTCGACGTAGAACGGCCGCCCGGCCTCGACGACGAAATGCACGCGGTCGCCCGGGATGTCCACGCGCGGCACCTTGTCGACGATGCGGTCGACCTGCGCGATCACGATGCCGTCCTTGAATGCCGTGGCCTCGACGACGGTCGGCGTGTCCTCGGTGTTCGGGCCCGTGTACAGGTTGCCGTCGGCGTCGGCGCTGACCGCGGCGATCAGCGCGACCTGCGGCGTGAGGTCGATGAAGTAGCGCGCGAACAGTTCGAGATAGGTGTGCACCGCGCCGAGCGCGATCTTGCCGCCGAACAGCAGCTTCGCGATCCGCTGCGACTGCGGACCCGAATAGGCGAAATCGAGGCGCTTCGCGATGCCCCGCTCGAACACGTCGAGATGCTCGGGCAGCACGACGCCCGACTGCACCATGTGCAGGTCGTGCACCTTCGCGCTGTCGACGTCGGCGAGCGCCGTCGCGAGCAGGTCGGCCTGCTTCTGGTTGTCGCCTTCGAGGCAGACCCGGTCGCCCGGCCGCAGGACCGCTTCCAGCAATGCCACGGCGTCGCGCGCGTCGACCCGCTTGCCCCGCGCGAGGTGCGCGCCGGCCGCGACGCGTGCATCGCGCGCGAGTCGCGCGTGATTCCATCCCGTCATAGAGTTCTCCTGCCAAGCCTGCTCGTGATTCGGTTCAGCGGCATTCTAAGCCGGCCGCCGCCGTCGATTGATGATGATGTCCAATGCGACCCAGAGGCCGCCGCGATGGATGGTCACGCACCGACCAGCGCGCGCGTCGCGAAGAACAGCACCGACGGCCCGAGCAGGCAGCCGATGCCGGTGTGGAACGTCGCGACCAGCGCGCCGTACGGCACGAGCCGGCGGTCGGTCGCGGCGAGGCCCGCGCTCACGCCGCTCACGGTGCCGGCGAGGCCGCCGAAGATCATCGCGGAGCGCGGCGTCTTCAGCCCCATGAAACCGGCCGCGAGCGGCGTGCCGACCATCACGATGATCGCCTTCACGAGCCCGGTCGCGATGCTGAGCGCGATCACGTCGGAGCTCGCGCCGATCGCGGCGCCGGTGACCGGCCCGACGATGTAGGTGACGGCGCCCGCGCCGATCGTCGTCATGCTGACCGCATCCGTGTAGCCGAACGCGCGGGCGACGCACGCGCCGACGATGAACGGCAGCACGGTGCCGAGCAACAGCGACAGCACGCCGACCATTCCGGCCTTCCGCGCCTCGGCCGGCTGCACTTCGAACGCGGTCGCGACGATCGCGAAATCGCGCAGCATCGCGCCGCCCATCAGGCCGACGCCGGCGAACAGCGGCACGTCGGCGATGCCCTTCGCGCCGCCGGTGAACGCACCGCCGGCATACGCGAGCGCGAGGCCGATCAGGATCGCGATCGCCGAGCCGTGCACGCGGCCGAACGTGAGCTTGTGCGACGCGATCGACGCGATCCACATGACCAGGCCGACGAGCGCGAACGACGCGACGAGGCCGTTATGGGCGACGGTTTTTTCGAGCATCTGCAGCATCGCGGCCTCCGTCATTGCTGGTCGAATTGCGGGACGACGGCGAACGCCGTGTCGTCGCGGCCGGTGCGCGCGAGCACCGCGATGCAGCCCGCGCAGATCACGACCGCGCCGACGGCGGCCAGCAGCGCGACCGGCCCGCCCTTCAGCGCGGCGACGACGTTCTGGTTCGCGGCCATCGCGACGACGACCGGGATGTACATCGCGCCCCAGAAGCCGACGCCCGCCTCGGTCTCCTTCGGCAGCCAGCCGCGGCGGTGCAGGTAAAGGCGCAGGCCGATCAGCAGCAGCATCGCGATGCCGACGCCGCCGACGTTGGTCTTCACGCCGATCGCGGCGCCCAGCAGGTCGCCGAGGAACAGCCCGGCCAGATGGCAGAACGCAAGCAGCGCGGTTCCGTAGATGATCATGAGTCTCGTCTCCTTCCAGGTGTCTCCCGCGGCGGTGCGCCGCGGCCCCGGCGGCTCGTCGTGCGAGCGCATTCTCGGGCGGTCGATGGGATGATGCGGCTTCGGGTCCGCGCCCGGATGCCGTAGACTGCCCGAAGCAGCCGCCGGCGTGGGGCGTGAGCCGATACTAGCGCCGCAAAATCCGGCCATTTATGAAGTTGTCGAAACCGATTCAGTGGGTTTAGCAATGCGTCCGTTACCGCCCGAGCTGCTGCGCAGCTTCGTCGCCGTCGCCCAGTCCGGCAGCTTCACCGCCGCGTCCGAGCGCGTGAGCCTGTCGCAGTCCACCGTCAGCCAGCACATCCGCCGCCTCGAGGAGCTGCTCGACCGGCCGCTGTTCGAGCGCGACACCCGCAACGTGCGCCTGTCGCAGCACGGCGACGCGCTGTTGCGCTACGCGGTGCGCATCCTCGAGCTGATGGACGAGGCCGTCACGTCGGTGTGCGGGCCGCCGCTGTCGGGCAAGGTGCGGCTCGCGATGTCGGAGGATTTCGCGTCGGCGCACCTGACCGCCGCGCTCGCGAGCTTCGTGCAGCGCAACCCGGACGTCGAGCTGGCGATCGCGACCGGGCTGTCCGGCGACCTGTTCGACGCGCTCGACGAAGGCCGGCACGACCTCGTATTCGCGAAGCGGATCGCCGGCAGCCGGCGCGGCCGCGTGATCCGCAGCGAGCCGCTGTACTGGTGCACCGGCCCCGAATCGCGGATCACCGGCCACGAGACGGTGCTGCCGCTCGCGCTGCATCCGGAGCCGAGCGTGTCGCGGCGCCGCGTGCTCGAAACGCTCGACGCGATCGGCCGGCCGTACCGGATCGCAGTGGTGAGCAGCAGCGTCGCGGTGCTGCGCGCGGCCGCCAGCGCGGGGCTCGGCGTCAGTGCGTTCGCGGGCTACGTGATCCCGGCCGGCCTCGCGCGGCTCGACGCGGGGCTGCCCGCGCTCGGCGAGCTCGAATACGTGATCGACCGCCCCGCCGCCGCGTCGCGCTCGACGCTCGCGCTGGAGGCGACGCTGATCGCGGCGGCGGCGGGGTTGTAGCGGGATGCGTCGCGGTCGCGACGGTGGCGGCGGTCGAGGGCGGCGTCGAACGTGAGCCACGGCGACGCGTCGCGACACGCCGCCGCCACCGCTGCAATCCACCCTCTTGAAATGCCGCTCGCCGGCCACTAACTAAGCGTCATCAGGCAATGCCCACCACGCGCACCGTGCGCGTCGACGGGGCTGCGTCGGCGCGTATTCCGCGCTTCACGTTCAGGAGGACCATCATGAGCGGTATGTATTTCGGCAACGATCTGTTCGACGAATTCACGCGCCTGCAGCGGCAGATGGCGAGCCTGTTCGGCGAACTGCCGACCGGCATCCGAGCGGTGCGGCCCACCGCGTTCCCCGCGCTCAACATCGGCGCGACCGACGATGCGATCGAGATCGTCGCGTTCGCCCCGGGCATGGCCGCGGCGGACTTCGACGTGTCGATCGACAAGGATCTGCTGACGATCGGCGGCGAACGCAAGCCGGCGCCGCGCAACGACGGCGACGACGTGCGCACGTATGCGCAGGAGCGCTTCCACGGCGCGTTCCGCCGCGTCGTCGAGCTGCCGCGCAACGCCGATCCGGACAACGTGAGCGCGCGCTACGAGAACGGCTGCCTGCTGGTCCGCATCGGCCGGCGCGAGGAATCGAAGCCGCGTGCCATCACCGTTCAGTGAACTTCAGGAGACCGACATGAACACGAGCCAGACCCTGACCGAACGTCCAACCGACGCCGCACAGCCGGCCGCCGCCGCTGCCGAAGGCGCGCGCCGGCCCGCGATCGCGCCGGCCGTCGACATCGTCGAGGACCGCCGCGGCGTCACGCTGCGCGCGGACCTGCCCGGCGTGCCGCGCGAAAACCTCGACGTGAAGGTGCATGACAACACGCTGTCGATCGATGCGCAGGTGCACATCGACCTGCCCACCGAGCTGCGGGTCCGGCACGCCGAACTGCGTGCGCCGCGTTTCGCGCGCGCGTTCACGCTGAGCCCGGATCTCGATACGTCGAACATCGTCGCGAACCTGCGCGACGGCGTGCTGACGCTGACGATCCCGCGCCGCGAAGAAGCGCGTCCGCGCCGTATCGACGTGACGGTCGACGGCGCGTAAGCGCGCGAAAACCGGCCGACGACGACATGCGATGAAATCCCCGCCGGGCATGGTCCCGGACGGGGATTTTTCACATGCGGCGGCCCACGCCCGCGCAGCCGCGTTCAATCGAAATCGAAGATGTCGAACACCGACCGCTTGCGCCGCTGGCCGCCGTGCCGATGGCGGTCGTCGTCGGCGCGCGCGTCGCGCGGCCAGCCCCCGTCTCGGCCGCGCGGCGCGTGGCGATCGGGCCGCCCGTCAGCCGGTGCGTTAGCCCGTGCGTCGTTCCGTACATCGTTCCGTACATCGGGCCGTACCTCGCCGGTTTCGCGCGCGATCAGCTTGTCGAGTTCGCCGCGATCGAGCCACACGCCGCGGCACGTCGGGCAATAGTCGATCTCGATCGACTGGCGCTCGGCCATCAGCAGGTCCGGCGTCTTGCAGACAGGGCATTTCATCAGGCTGCTCCTTCGGGACTGGATTGCGCATCGGCGGCGGGCGTCGCCCGCCCGCCGGCTCGTTCGGTGACGCGCAGCTACGCTCAGTGACGCTCGGCCCGCGCCGCACGCTTCGCCTTCGCGCGCCGCGCCAGCATGTTCATGCCCTCGACGAACGCCGAGAACGCCATTGCCGCGTAGATGTAGCCCTTCGGCACGTGCGAGCCGAAGCCTTCGGCGATCAGCGTCATGCCGATCACGACGAGGAACGACAGCGCGAGCATCACGATCGTCGGGTTGCGGTCGATGAAGCGCGCGAGCGGCTGCGCGGCGAACAGCATCACGGTCACGGCGGCGATCACGGCGACGAACATGATCGGGATGTGCTCGGTCATGCCGATCGCGGTCACGATGCTGTCGATCGAGAACACGATGTCGAGCATCAGGATCTGGCCGACCGCCGCCCACATCGTCAGGCCGGGCGTGCCGTTCGACGCGCCGGCGTCGCCGCCGTCGCGCGACACGTGATGATGGATCTCGGTGGTCGCCTTCCAGACGAGGAACAGGCCGCCCGCCAGCAGGATCATGTCGCGCCACGAGAACGCATGGTCGAACAGCGAGAACACCGGCTCGGTCAGGCGCGCGATCCACGCGACGGTGCCGAGCAGCGCGAGCCGCATCACGAGCGCAAGGCCGATGCCGAGCCGCTGCGTGCGGGCGCGCTGCGCTTCGGGCAGCTTGTTGCTGAGGATCGAGATGAAGATCAGGTTGTCGATGCCGAGCACGACTTCCATCACGACGAGCGTCAGGAGCGCGGCCCATACGGCGGGATCGGCGGCAAGCGTCAGCAGATAGTCCATGAGGTTCGGGAAACGAAGGTGGAAAACCCCGATTATCGGCATCCGCACAATTCGAAAAAATCAGCGACAATCTGATCTTTGTTTCGGTTTTTCCGATATATCGATCCGATGCTGAATTTTCGACATCTGTACTATTTCTGGGTCGTCGTGAAGGAAGGCGGCTTCGCGCGCGCGGCCGAACGGCTCGACATGGCGGTGCAGACGATCAGCGCGCAGGTGCGCGAGCTGGAGAAGTCGCTCGGCCATCAGCTGCTCGGGCCGGCGGGACGCGGCGTCGCGATGACCGACGCCGGCCGCGCGGCGTTCGCGCGCGCGGAGGCGATCTTCGAGCTCGGACGGCGGATTCCCGACGAGGTGCGCGCCGCCGCGAGCCAGCCGACGGTGCGGCTCGCGGTCGGGCTGTCGGACGGCATCTCGAAGCTGGCCGCGCACGCGATACTCGCGCCGGTGCTCGGCACGCCCGCGCTGCGCCTCCTGTGCCATGAGGGCGAGCACGACGCGCTGCTCGCGGAGCTCGCGCTGCATCATCTCGACCTGGTGCTCGCCGGCCAGGGCGCGCCGCCCAACGCGAACCTGCGGGTGACGAGCGAGCGGCTCGTCGCGTCGCCGGTCGACTGGTACGGCCCCGCGGCGCTCGTCACGCAGGCCGCGCGCCAGCGCTTTCCGCAGTGCCTCGCCGAGCTGCCGCTGTTGCTGCCGACCGCGCATTCCGCGCTGCGCGACCGGCTCGACCGCTGGCTGGAATCGGAACGCATCGTGCCGCGCATCGCCGGCGAATTCGAGGACAGCGCGCTGATGGCGGTGTTCGCGGCGCGCGGCCTCGGCGTGTTTCCGTTGAGCGAACTGGGCGCGAACGATGCGTCGCTATTGAGGGGGGTGCGGCGGCTGGGGCGCGCCGGCGACGTGACCGAGGAGATCCACGCGATCCGCTCGCGGCGCGGCGAGCAGCATCCGCTGACGTCGCGCTTGCTTGCCGTCGCGCGCGACGGCTGACGCAAACGCGACGTCAAACGAAACTATAATAGCGCCCCGGCCTCGCGAGATTGCCTCGCGCCTGCCTGACAGCTTCTGCCGGCCGCGCGCATGCGCGCCCGGCAACCATCCGACCTTCGCGCACTGCGCGCGCAGTCCCGGCGCGGCAACCGGCCGAGCCTTTTGAAAGACGCCATGCACAACCGAATTCGCCTGTTCCCCGTTTCGTGCGCGCTCGCGGCTGCGACCGTGCTGGCGGCGTGCTCGTCGCCGCCCAAGCCGATCTATCAGCAGGAGCAGTTCGACGTGACGAGCAGCCCGTACTCGCACACGTTTCACGCGAAATCCGATGCGACCTGCGAAGCCGCGCGGCGCGCGCTGCTGAGCCAGGGCTATGTCGCATCGTCGTCCCGTTCCGACGCGATCGACGGCAGCAAGAATTTCCAGCCCAGCAACGACATGCACGTCGTGATCGAGTTCCACGTCGTGTGCGCGGACGCGAACGCGGACGGCACGTCCAGCATCGCGTACGTGAACGCGGTGCAGGACCGCTACACGCTCAAGAAGTCCAACACGTCGGCGAGCGTCGGCCTCAGCGTGTTCGGCTCGCTGTCGCTGCCGATCGGCTCGAGCGACGACGCGCTCGTGAAGACCGCGAGCGAGACGATTCCGGCCGGCGTGTTCTACGAGCGCTTCTTCAATCTCGTCGACCATTTCCTCAAGGTCGATCCGGCCCGCCGCGACCGCGCGACCGTCAAGGCCGCGGAGAAGGAGCACGTCGCGCCGCTGCCCGAGCCCGCGCCGACGCCTCAGGGCGAACCGATCAAGATGACGACGCCGGTCGTACCGACGCCGCCGGCCGCGCCGGTGCCGCTTTCGGGGACGGGGGTCGCGCCGGGTTCGGGGGGGCCGGTGGGGGCGGCGGCTGGGTCGGCCGTGGTCGCGCCGAGTGCGATGCGCGGGGCGACGCCGGGTGGAGGAGCGGGTTCGGCGACTGGTTCGGCTGCGGCTCGGGCTTCGGCCGCTGGTGCCGCTTCGGCGCCTGCCCCGGCCTCCGGACCTGCTTCGGCTCCGGCACCCGCTTCGGCACCCGCAGCGGCCTCCGCGCCAGCAGCCTCTTCGACATCCGCTCCGGTTTCGGCCCACGGTCCAGTTTCGACACACGCTCCGGCCTCGGCACCTGCTTCGCCTTCACCTGCTTCGGGGTCGACAGCTGTTCCTGCTTCGGCACCCGCACCGGCCTCGGCGTCCGGTCCTGTTTCAGCCCTCGGCCCGGCTTCAGCTACTGCGTCGCTGCCAGCCGCTGTTTCGACCGCTGCACCTGCTTCGGCTTCGGCGTCCGCTCCGGCCGCGACGCTCTCTCCGGCTTCACCGCAAGCACTCGAGACTGCTTCGATTTCGGCAGCCGGTTCAGCTGCTTCGGCTGCGGCCCATGCTGCGGCTTCTGCATCGGCTACGGCCGCAGCACTCGCTTCGGCTCCCGTCCTCGCTTCCACGGCTTCGTCTGCGCCGCCTCATGCCGCTGCGTCGGAAGCGGTTTCCGCGTCGGCACCCACCGGCACGCGCGGCACGCCGGTCGCTTCGAGCGCAGCTTTGGCAATGTCCGGTCCCACGGCAACGGCAACCACGCACGCCGCTGCGGCCTCCGCAAGCAATACGTCGGCGTCCGCACCCACCGCCGATCCCATAGCATCGTTCGCGCCGACCGCGGTCAGCGCAGCGCCGGCCAACTGACCACGCGCCCCTCGTCCACGCGTGCCATGCGCACGTAGCGACGGAACGGTGGACGTTTCGCGCGACACAGTGCTTCGATGCGTCGGCGCTTCGCCCGCCGTGTGCGGAACCGATCGCGAGCGCGCCGCTCGTGCATGCGGCCGACGGCGGGTACGACACGCCCTCGTCCTCGTCGTCGCATAGCGATCTGCGCCGCTGCGGCCGACCACCTCACGCGCCGCGCTCGCATCCGCTCACGGCAACGCGAATCGCGAGCCAGCCCCGCCGAACCCGCGCGACAGACACCACGAAGTCACACCGACAAGCCACCACCGTCCGTTCGCGCCGCCGTCACGCATCGGGCTCGATCGCCGTCATTCACCGGCCGAGCGTCACGGACGGCCACACCTCATCGCAACGTAGTGCTCCACGACTGCAGTTGCTCGATGGTCGCCGTCACCCCGCCGCAGACGATCACCGCGATGCGCGACGCGGCGGCCAACGCGGGCGTTGCCGTATCGAGCGCGGCCAGCGCGGCGCCGCACGCCGGCTCCACCACGATCCGGTGTTCGTCGAGGAACCGCAGCGACGCGGCCACCGCCGCCGCATCGGACACGACGACGGTTTCGATCGCGTGCCGCGTCGCCCACTCGAGCGCGGCGTCGCACGGCCGCTTCGCGCCGAGCGACGTCGCGACGCTGGTGATTTCCGGCAATTCGACGGGCCGCCCCAGCGCGACCGAGCGCGCATAGCTGTCCGCGCCTTCGGTCTGAACCGCGACGACCGGCACGTCGCGCCAGCCGTTGCGCGCGAGCCCCTCGAGCACGCCGCACAGCAGCCCGCCGCCGCCGACCGCCAGCACGACCGCGTCGGGCCTCGGCCCCGCCGCCGCCATCTCGTCGATCATCGTCGCGTGACCATGCCACAGCACCGGATCGTCGAACGGGTGCACGAACGCGTCGTGCGGGCCGAGCACGGACTGCGCGAACGCATTCGCCTCCACCCAGGACGCACCGTGCACGACCAGCTCCGCGCCTTCGACGCGGATCAGCTCGCGTGCGCGCGCAGACGTGCTTTCCGGCACCACCACGAGCACGGGCACGCCGAGTTCGCGGCCCGCATACGCGACCGCGATGCCCGCGTTGCCGCCCGACGACGACACGAACCGCCGGGCGCCGGCGGCACGCCGCGCGTCGCAGACCACGCCGACGCCGCGCAGCTTGAACGAGCCGCACGGCTGCATCGCCTCGATCTTGAGCAGCACGTCCTTGCCGAGCCGGCCGGATGCGGCCTGCGATCGAAGATAGGGGGTCTGGATATGAAGCGGCATGGAAATGAGGCGCGCACGGGTGAAATGACGCCGTCCATGCTACGTCGCGCGCGCCATGCTTTCCAATACCATCGGATGCCGGCTGCTATGCTTGGCAGGCATATCTTCATCGACGGACAGGAGCCGCATGCGACAAGTCGAATTACGCCATCTCCGCTACTTCGTCGCGGTCGCGGAAGCCGGCAGCGTGATGGCGGGCGCCCGCGCGGTCGGGATCGTGCAGCCCGCGCTGTCCCGGCAGATCCGCGAGCTCGAGGACGCGATCGGCACCCCGCTGCTGGTCCGCCGCGCGACCGGCGTCGCGCTCACGGCGGCCGGCGCGAGCTTTCTGCGGGATGCGACGCGTCTGCTCGCCGACCTGCGCGACAGCCGCGAACGCGCGCTGCGCAGCGCGGCCGGCGAACTCGGCGAGCTGCGGCTCGGCGTGCTGCCGAACTATTTCCCGCTGCCGGTGGTGTCGAACGTGCTCAAGGCGTTCCGGGATGCATGCCCGCACGTGAAGCTGTCGATCGCGCCGATGCTGTCGGCCGAACAGGCGGCCGCGATCGCGCGCGGCGAGCTCGACGGCGGGATCATGGCGTGGCGCCGGGACGAAGCGCCGCAGCTCGCGGGCGTGCGGCTGCTGAGCGACCGGTTCGTGCTCGCGATGCCGTCCACGCCGGGCCGCCGCGTGCGCGCGCCGGCCCGGCTGGCCGAGCTCGCCGATGCGCCGTTCGTCTGGTTCGATCCGCAACGGTCCGCCGCGCATCACCGGTTCCTGATCGAACGGTGCCGGCGGGCGGGCTTCACGCCGCGGATCGCGCAGGTCGGCAGCGACGTCCCGACGCTGATCGGGCTCGTCGCGGCCGGGATGGGCTGCGCGTTCGTGCCGGAGAGCGCGGCGCCGACGTGTCCGCACACGGTCCGGCTCGTCGCGCTCGACGAGCTGGCGAGCCGCTTCGACATCGAGTTCGTGTTCGACGGCGCGGCCGTGCCGGCGTCTCCCGTCGTCGCGCGGTTTCTCGAAGCCGTGCACGCAGTGGTCGACCGGGCGGACTGAGCGCAAGCGCGCACGGCAGCCGCACTCGTCGGCGCTCGTTCGGACGGCAGGCCGCCAGCCTGCCGCCGCGACCGGCTTCGCGGCCATCGCGCACTAAACACTTCAGCACCCCGACGAAAATCCTTTCAAATACATAACGCACAACATTACCGTGTCGGTATTTTTAAATTGACGCCAAAAACAGCCGTTTAACGTCATTTCGAATCGCAATGCCGCGAAATATACTTCGCGCGCATCCATTCCTCGTGCCAAAGAGAGGATGCCTTTTCGCCCCGGTCACGGTCCCCCTGTGACCGGGGCTTTTTTTGCTCGAGGCCCGCCGACGCGGCCGTCGCAGCGCGCGGGCACGCCGCCCGCCTCACGCATTCTTGACATCGAATCAAGATTATTTCGTGCGCATGCGGCTTTTTTCATCAGAACAATGTGGGCACACTGCAGGCTGTCCGCGACGGCCCGCTGCCGTTGCGCAACGCTGACAGGAAGGCATCGCGTGAACCCCAACTCCACTTCTCCCTCCCGCGCGGCCCACGGCACCGCGCTGCCGCTGCTGGCGCTCGCCGCCGGCGCGTTCGGCATCGGCACGACAGAATTCGCGCCGATGGGCCTGCTGCCGGTGATCGCCGACGGCGTGCACGTGTCGATTCCGCAGGCCGGCATGCTGATCAGCGCGTATGCGATCGGCGTGATGGCCGGCGCACCGCTGATGACGCTGCTGCTCGCGCGCTGGTCGCGCCGCTCGGCGCTGATCGCGCTGATGTCGATCTTCACCCTCGGCAACCTGCTGTCGGCCGTCGCGCCGGGCTATACGACGCTGTTGCTCGCGCGGCTCGTCACGAGCCTGAACCACGGCGCGTTCTTCGGGCTCGGCTCGGTGGTCGCGGCCAGCCTGGTGCCGCGCGAGCGGCAGGCCAGCGCGGTCGCGACGATGTTCATGGGTCTGACCATCGCCAACGTCGGCGGCGTGCCGGCCGCGACCTGGCTCGGGCAGATGATCGGCTGGCGGATGTCGTTCGCGGCCACCGCGGCGCTCGGCGTGATCGCGATCGCCGGCCTGTTCGCGGCGCTGCCGAAGGGCGACGCCGGCAAGATGCCGGACCTGCGTGCGGAGCTGGCGGTGCTCACGCGTCCCGTCGTGCTCGGTGCGCTCGCGACGACGGTGCTCGGCGCCGGCGCGATGTTCACGCTCTACACGTACGTCGCGCCGACGCTCGCGCACGTGAGCGGCGCAACGCCCGCCTTCGTGACGGCGATGCTGGTGCTGATCGGCGTCGGCTTCTCGATCGGCAACATCGCCGGCGGCCGGCTCGCCGACCGCTCGCTCGACGGCACGTTGATCGGCTTCCTGGTGCTGCTGATCGCGACGATGGCCGCCTTTCCGCTGCTCGCCCGCACGCACGTCGGCGCCGCGCTCACGCTGCTGGTGTGGGGCATCGCGACGTTCGCGGTGGTGCCGCCGCTGCAGATGCGCGTGATGCGCGCGGCCCACGAAGCGCCGGGCCTCGCGTCGGCCGTCAACATCGGCGCGTTCAACCTCGGCAACGCGCTCGGCGCGGCAGCCGGCGGCGCCGCGCTGTCGGCCGGCTTCGGCTACCCGGCCGTGCCGCTCGTCGGCGCGCTGATCGCCGCGGCCGGCCTCGCGCTGGTCGCGCTGCAGCGGGCGCAACGCCGGCGCGCACCGGTTGCCGCGAATTCGTAAACGCCGCGCGATCCGCATTACGCCGGCACGCGGCGCGACAACCGGTTACCGGCGACCGGCAACGGGCGACCGGCCCGCACCGGGATGCCGATGCGCTCTTCATCGTCAGCGGCATGCGCGCGGCGGCCGCGCCCGCGACGCTCAGCGTGCAGCGGCGAACCCGCTGAAGAACGCGCGCGCGTTGGCGTCGAGGCTCTCGAGGTGATAGCCGCCTTCCTGCACGATCACCGTCGGTAATGCGAGCGCACCGAGCGCGCCGCCGAGCCGCCCGAACCCGTCGGTCGTGACGGCCACCTGCGACTGCGGGTCGTCCTTGTAGATGTCGAAGCCGAGCGCGAGCACGAGCGCATCGGGCTCGAAACGCGCGAGCGCGCGCAACGCATCGTCGAGCCGCTCGAAGAACGCCGACTCCGGCGCGCCGTGCGGCATCGGCAGGTTCAGGTTGTAGCCGTCGCCGGCCGCCGCGCCCGTCTCGTCCTCGTAACCGGCGACGACCGGGTAGAAGTTGGTCGGGTCGCCGTGGATCGACACGTACAGCACGTCGTCGCGATCGTAGAAGATCTCCTGCACGCCCTGCCCGTGATGCATGTCGGTATCGAGCACCGCCACGCGGCGATGGCGGCCGAGCAGCGCCTGCGCGGCGATCGCCGCGTTGTTCAGGTAGCAGAAGCCGCCGGCCGCGTCGCGCCGTGCATGATGACCGGGCGGACGGCACAGCGCGTACGCGTCGCGCGCGCCGTCGTTGACGTGCGCGGCCGCCGCGAGCGCACTCTGCGCCGACCAGTACGCCGCGCGCCACGTGTGCGCGCCGATCGGGCAACTGCCGTCGGCCAGATAGCGCGCGGCTTTCGCGAGTATCCCGCGCAGCGGGTTCGGGTCGCGCACGAATACGTTCGACATCACTTCGTCGCCCCAGTCGTCGGGCATCCGCTTCCAGTCGCGGTGCGCTTCCTCAAGAAAGCGCAGGTAGTTCATGTCGTGCACGGCCGCGATCGGCGCGGTGCCGCGGTCGGCCGGCTCGCACACGTCGAAGTCGAGCGCGCGCACCGCCGCGACGAGGCGCGCCGCACGCTCGGGCACCTCCTGCGGCTCGCGCATCCTGCCGCGCGACAGGTAGGTGCGCGGATGGTGCAGCAACTGTTCGGGATGGAAGAAGGTTTTCATCGTTGTCCTCGTCGGTTCGTCTCGTCACGCGTCGAACGCGGCGGCCGCCGCGTGCGTCGCGACACCGGCGCGCGCGAGCACCGCGTTGAGCAGCACGTTCGCGCCGCGCGTCACGTCGTCGGGCAGCGCGTCCTCGGCCTCGTTGTGCGACAGCCCGCCGACGCACGGAATGAACACCATCGCGGTCGGCACGCGGCGCGCGAGCACGATCGCGTCATGGCCAGCGCCGCTGACGATGCGCTCGCTCGCATAGCCGAACGCGTGCGCCGCCCGCGCGACGAGATCGACGCACGCCGCATCGAACGGCGTCGCCGGGCTGCGCCAGCACGTGTCGAGCGCCACCTGCACGTCGCGCGCCGCGGCCACGCGCGCGCACGCTTCGCGCAACGCCTGCTCGATCGCGTCGACGCACGCATCGTCGTGATGGCGCAGGTCGACGGTGAACGTCACGTCACCGGCGATCGTGTTGCGCGACGCGTGGCGGATGCCGATCTGCCCGATCGTCGCGAGCGCGCGCGGCGCGTAGCCGGCGACGATCCGCTCCAGCTCCAGCGCGATCTGCGCGCACGCGAAATACGCGTCCCGGCGATACGCCATCGGCGTCGTGCCCGCATGCGCGGCCACGCCCGTCACGCGCACATCGAGCCAGCGGATCGCCTGGCCGCCGGTGACGATGCCGATCGTCGTGCCGTTCGCCTCGAGCACCGGGCCTTGTTCGATATGCGCTTCGAAATACGCATCGACCGCGCCGCCGGGCGCGTGCGTGCCGCGATAGCCGCAGGCGTCGAGCGCGGCGCCGAGCGCGATGCCGTCGGCATCCTGCCGCGCGAGCGCGTCGTCGAGCGGCAGCGCGCCGGTGAACACGGCGGAGCCGAGCATCGCCGGAGCGAAACGCGCACCTTCCTCGTTGGTCCACGACACGATCTCGAGCGGCTTGTCGGTCGCGATGCGCGCGTCGTTCAGCGCACGTACGACTTCGAGCGCCGCGAGCACGCCGTACACGCCGTCGAAGCGCCCGCCCTCGGGCTGCGTGTCGAGATGGCTGCCGATCAGCACCGGCGCGGCCTGCGCATCGGCGCCGTCGCGCCGCGCGAACAGGTTGCCGATCGCATCGACCCGCACCGTCATCCCCGCATCGCGGCACCATTGCGCGAACAGGTCGCGCGCGCGGCGGTCGTCGTCCGTCAGCGCGAGGCGGCGCACGCCGCCGCGCGGCGTCGCGCCGATGCGCGCCATGTCGGCGAGGCTTTGCCACAGGCGATGGCCGTCGACTTCCAGCAAGTCGTTCATGTGCACTCCAATGAATTCGTTCGTCGGGGGTATCGATTTCCGCACGCTGCCGATCCCGCCGCGCACGCCCTGCGACGGTCGCGTACCGGCAGCGTTCGCCCACACGCGGCGCGGCTGATCGAAGCGTCGGGATTCAGCGCGAGCCGAGCGCCTCGGCGGCAGCCGGCCGGGACGCGCGCCGTGCGTCGAGCGCGACGATGCAGAGCAGCGAGATGCCGGCGAGGCCCGTGTAGAACACCGCGAGCGGCCACCACTGGCCGGTGAAGCGATGCGCCAGCCAGGTGCCGACGAGCGGCGTCAGGCCGCCGGCGAGCGCGCCGCACACCTGGTACGCGAGCGAGATCGCCGAATAGCGCACGTGGGCCGGAAACACGTCGCTCACGAAGCCGGCGATCACCGAATAGAAGCCGGCCATGCAGACGACCGCGAGCGCGATGCCGGCGATCAGCGACGCGGACGTGCCGCCCTGCACCAGCATGAACATCGGGTACGGCGACAGCATCGCGAGCAGCGCGGCGATCTTCAGGAACCGCGCGCTGCCGATGCGCTCGGCGAGCCACGCGGCGGCCGGCTGCGCGACGAACTGGATGATCGCGACCGCGAACAGGCTGTCGAGGATCAGCGAGCGCGACACGCCGACGTACTGCGTCGTGTACGCGATCATGAACGTGTTGGTGAAGTAGACGCCCGCGATCCCGATCGTGTTCGCGCCGATGCAGAGCAGCACGAGCCCGGACGCGGAGCGGAACACTTCGGCGACCGGCAGCTTCACCGTGCGGTTCGCCTCTTTCACGCGCGCGAATTCCGGCGACTCGTTCACGCCCAGCCGGATCACGAAGCCGACCGCCAGCAGCACCGCGCTCGCAAGGAACGGCAGGCGCCAGCCCCACGCGAGGAAGTCGGCCTTGTCCATCGACGTGACCGCGCGAAACGCGAGCATCGACAGGATCAGGCCGCTCGCGCTGCCGAGCTGCGCGAACGACGCGAAGAACGTGCGCTTGCCTTCCGGCGCGTGCTCGCCGGCGAGCAGCACCGCGCCGCCCCATTCGCCGCCGACCGCGATGCCCTGCACGACGCGCAGCGCCACCAGCAGCACCGGCGCGAGCACGCCGACCTTCGAATAGTCGGGCAGCAGCCCGACGCATACGGTCGCGACGCCCATCATCATCAAGGTCGTCATCAGCGCCGTCTTGCGGCCGACGCGGTCGCCGAGATGGCCGAACACGATGCCGCCGAGCGGACGCGCGAAGAAGCCCACGGCAAACGTCGCGAACGACGCCATCGTGCTGACGAACGGGTCGTGCGACGGGAAATAGAGCTGACCGAACACGAGCGCGGCGGCGGTCGCGTAGATATAGAAGTCGTACCACTCGATCGTCGTGCCGACGAACGCCGCGGTCGCGGCACGCGCCGGCTGACGCGCGCTAGGAAGGGACTGGCTCATGCGGGGCTCCTGACGCGCGCCGCGGCACGCGCAATATCGTGATGGCCGGCCGTCTGTCGCGGCCCCGTGCCGCCGGGTGCGGCACGCCTCCTTTATCGGCGGCCACATATCATTAGTCCAATTTCAAATTATTATTTCGCGTATAAATCTGGCTAATACCCATTCCAACGTTCCGACGTTCAGCCTGGAGCCCCGATGCGCGCCGACCTCGCCCGCTTCGTCAACGACCGCCTCGACTGGAACCTGTTGCGCACTTACCTGGTGATCATGCAGGAGCGCAGCGTGAGCCGTGCGGCCGCGCGCCTGCATGTCACGCAGCCGGCCGTCAGCCAGGCGCTGCGGCGGCTCGAGGACGCGCTCGGCCGCAAGCTGATCGAGCGGCGCGGCGCGCACTTCGCGCCGACCGCGGCAGGCGAAGCCGTGTACCGGATCGCGAGCGACATCTACGGCGGCGTGTCGCGCCTCGACACGGAGCTCGACGACAGCACCGCCGACCTCACCGGGTCGATCCGGCTATTGACGGTGAGCCGCATCGAGTCGCCCGTCTACGACGAATTCCTCGCCGAATTCCATCGCGCGTATCCGCGCATCGACCTGCAGATCGACGTGATGCGTTCGTCGGACATCCTGTCGTCGCTGCTGCAGAAGACGGCCACCGCCGGGCTCGGCCTGTGCCGCACGCCGCACGACAAGCTGCAGATGCGCTGCTTCCTGCGCCAGCGCTATGCGATCTATTGCGGCCGCCATCACCGGCTGTTCGGGCAGACGCAGTTGCGGATGGAAGACCTGCTCGCGGAGAACTTCGTGTCGTTCACCAGCGACCAGATCGGCGACAGCCTGTCGCCGCTCACCGTGTTCCGCGATCAGAAAGGCTTCACCGGACGCATCGTCGCGTCGTCGCCGAGCCTCGATGAAGTGCGGCGGCTGATCTTCGCCGGCTACGGGATCGGCTGCCTGCCCGAGCACATCGTGCGCGACGACGTCGCGCAGCAGCGCCTGTGGCGCCTGCCGCCCGACGACGGGCTGATCGACGTCGACGTATTCCTGCTGTGGCATCGCGAGCGCAGGATGAACGCGGCCGAGCAGGCGTTTCTCGACGCGATGGAGCGCTGCATGCAGCGCCATTCGCTCGCGGAACGGCTCGGCGCGTAGGCACGCGCGCACCGGGCCGTGGGTGCGGCGCCGCGCGATGCGGCGGCGCGAACGCTGCGCGGGGCGCGTGACGTCAGTGCGGAATTCCGCCGTGTTCGAGCGGCAGGATCAGATGCTCCGGGATGCTGCGCCGCGACGCGCGCGCACCGATGTAATACAGCACGGCAGGCACCAGCAGCCCGAGGATCCACGAGATGTCGGTGCCGCCCAGCGCATCGACCAGCGGGCCCGTGTAGATGTGCGTCGACATGAACGGCAGCTGCACGAGCACGCCGACCACGTAGATCGTGATCGCCATCGCGTTCCAGCGCCCGTAGCGGCCGTCCGGATCGGACAGCGCGGGCACGTCGTAGCGCGACTTCGTGAAGCAGTAGTAGTCGACGAGGTTGATCGCGCTCCACGGCGTGAAGAACGCGAGCAGGAACAGGATGAACGCGGTGAATTCCTTCAGGAACGAGTGGCGGCCCGCGAGCGCGAGCAGCGTCGACACGCAGATCATCCCGAAGATGTACGCGAGGCGGCTCTTCGACGACACCGCGCCCTTGCCGCGAAAGCCGCTGACGATCGTCGCCATCGACATGAAGCTGCCGTACGCGTTGAGCGCCGTCACGGTCACCTTGCCGAACGCGATGCTGAGGTACAGCAGCGCCGCGACGGCGCCCGTCGAGCCGAGCCCGACGATATAGGCGACCTCGTGATGCGCGAACCGGCTGCCGGCCAGCGCCGCGGCGAACACGCCGAACACCATCGCCGCCTGCGCGCCGAGCACCGACCCGAGGCCCACCGCGAGGAACGTGCGCACCGACGACGTCGAGCGCGGCAGATAGCGCGAATAGTCGGCGACGTACGGCCCGAACGCGATCTGCCACGACGCGGACAACGACATCGACAGCAGGAAGCTCGCGAGCGAGAAATGCCGGTTCGCGAGCAGCGCGCCGATGTCGTGATTCGCGAACAGCTGCGCGAACATGTACACGAACGCGACGATGCCGATCACGCTCGCGATGCGGCCGACGAAGTGGATCGCCCGATAGCCGCACACGGTCAGGCAGACGATCACGGCGGCGAACAGCAGGATGCCGGTCGCGTCGTCGACGTGCAGCAGCTGCGCGACCGCCTGCCCCGCCAGCACCGAGCCGCTCGCGGAAAAGCCGACGTACATCAGGCACACGAGCACGATCGGGATCATCGCGCCATACACGCCGAACTGCACGCGGCTCGAGATCATCTGCGGCAGGCCGAGCTGCGGCCCCTGCGCGCCGTGCAGCGCCATCACCGCGCCGCCGATCAGCTGCCCGAGCAGCAGCGCGACCAGGGACCAGAACACGTCGCCGCCGAGCACGACCGCCAGTGCGCCCGTCACGATCGCCGTGATCTGCATGTTGGCGGACAGCCAGAGCGTGAACTGGCTGAGCAGCCCGCCGTGGCGCTCGGCGTCGGGGATGAAATCGATCGAGCGCACCTCGATCAGACCGCCGGCTCTTTCGCTGGAATTCGTCGACACGGAAAATCTCCAGAATGCTGAGGATCACGGAGGGTGTCGCCGACACGATCGCCGGGTCGGGCCGCCCTGTTTCAATTTCTCGAAGTGCTTCTGCTTCTCCGGCTTCCGTCCGCCGTTCGAACGACGGGCGCCGACATTGGTCAGCGGATATTGTTGTATATACAACTAGGACGATATAGGTGATTACCCGAGGCGCTCGGTGCGGTCGGGATGGTGCGCGCACGCCGCGCGTATCAGCCTTTCCGGACCGTCAGCGATCCGTATGAAAGATGAAAGATCAAGCGCCGGCGGGCGGCGGCAGAGGCGGTTCCGGCGCGGCGTCCATCTCGTCGGCGGGCAGCAGCGCCAGCATGAGCCGCACGGCTTCGACGTCGCGCGCATGCAGCCATTCGTCGTAGTCGCCGCCGCGCAGGATCACGACGCCCCGCTTCTCGTCGCCGGGCCGGTGCATCCGCGCGAACACCGGGTGACCGTCGGCATTGACCGTCAGCATCGCCATGCCGATCACCGGCTGGCCGTCGTCGCGCGCATAGCGCCGCCAGATGCCGGCGACACAGTACGCCTGCCAGCCGGCGAGGCCGATCCGGTGCCAGACGTTGCGGCCCGTCTCATAGCACGGCTCGCAGACCCAGCGCGCCGGGATCAGGCAGCGCTGGCCGTCGCGCCATGCGTTGCCGTACAGCCGCGACGTCCCGACCGTCTCGGCGCGCGCGTTCATCGTGTCGAGCTTCTTCTGTTTCCGGCCGTCGTCGTCGACGCGCTCCGGCTGCATGAACTTCGGCCAGAAGCCGAACACCGCCTTCACGGCCGCGACGCCGTCGCCGTCGGCGCACACGATCGGCGCCGCGTAGTCCGGATACACGTCGGGCTCCCACGGATCGCGGCGAAACAGGTCGCCGATGCCGATTCGCAACTCGCTGATGCCCGGGTCTTCGCCGGGAGCACGGTAGTGGGTGCACATGGTTCGACGGACGACGGATGCGATGCTTCCATCGTAGGTCAGCCTGCATCCCGCGGCTGTGCGATTTCGGCCGGAGCGAGGCGGGCCGTGCGGCTCGAAGCGCGTCGCTCGCTGCACCGGCCGGATGAACGGCGCGTCGCGATGTCGATCCGCGATTCGACGCAGGCGGTCGTGCCGGCACGCATCGAGCGAACCGCCCCGCGCGCTCGTCGAGTCAGGCGGGGCGTTGCGGGTGCGGGCGGCCGCGCGCCGGACGGCTCAGGCCGCCTTGGTCACGCGTCCGGACGCGCGAGGTCGAAACGGCTGTCCGGCGTGACGTGCACGTAGGCGGTCGGCCCGCCCGCGCGCAGGATGATGCCCGCGCCGAACGTGTCGAAGATGCCGTCCTTCAGCAGATCGTCGCGAATGTGGACGGCGACGACTTCACCGAGCACCAGCGTGGCCGACGTCTCGCCGCCGCGGTGATCGCGCAGCGGGACCACGTCGGTGACCTTGCATTCGAAGTTGACGCCGCTTTCCGCGACGCGCGGCACGTCGACGAGACGCGACGCAATCGCGGTCAGCCCGCCGAGTTCGAATTCGTTCACGCCGTACGGCACCGCGGCGCAGGTCCGGTTCATCCGCTCGGCGAGATCGCGCGTCGCGAGGTTCCAGACGAACTCGCCGGTTTCCCGCACGTTGCGCAGGCTGTCCTTCGCCGTGGTGCTCGAAAAGCCGATGATCGGCGGATGATAGTTGAACGCGTTGAAGAAGCTGTACGGTGCGAGATTGACCGTGCCGTCGCTGCCGCGAGAGGAAATCCAGCCGATCGGGCGCGGGCCCACGATTGCGTTCAGCGGATCGTGCGGCAGGCCGTGGCCTTGCGAGGGTTCGTAATAGTGGTAGGTCGGGTGCGTCATGACGGAGCTCGGGCAGCGGACAAGGTGCGTGGAAGGCGATCGCCCGCTGCGCATGGCCGCGTGAAGCACATGCGAGCGGCGCGGCGGGCGGCGCCCAGTATCACACGAGCCTGCATTCGCTGCACCGGTTGCGGCGCCGGAGCCTGGCCGATGCAGCCGCCGGCTGCACGCCGCCCGGCTGTTTGCCGGGCGGTGTCCGCGGGTGAGCGGTCGGTCAGAAGTGATGCAGCAGCGCGACGCGCACGACGTACTGGTTCGGGCCCGACGAGATGTCGGCTGCGCCCGGAACGTACGCGTAGTCGAAGTCGGTGCCGGTGTGGGCGTTCATCGCATGCTGGTAGACGCCTTCGACGAACACCGACGTGCGCTTCGACATGTCGTAGTTGAGCTTCGTGCTCAGCTGGTGCCACTTCGGATTGAACGAGCCGACCGTCGACGACACGCGCGCCTGCGTGTACGTGTAGGCCGCGCCGAGGTACAGCGCGGGCGTGAAGTGATAGAGGCCGTTCACTTCGAAGTTGTCGAATTTCCACGCGTTCCAGCTGCCGCCGGCCGGCTGCGTCGTGCCGGTGAAGTATGCGTTGGCGGTCGGGTCGTAGACGTCGACGTGCGAGTACGTGAAGCCGATCAGCGCGTTCGCGAACGCATAGTTCACGCCGATGCCGATGTTCTGTTGCGACGACGCGTCGAACGTGTTGTCGCCGGTGATCGCGCCGTTCGAATCGCCGTTGTGTGCGTTGTTGATCTTCAGGTATGACGCGCCGACCGTCAGCCCGCCCTGCTGGTATTGCAGCGCGGCGCCGTACAGACGGTTGTTCGCAAAGCCGGGCTGGTTGCTGAACCCGTACATCGCTTCCGCGGTGATGCCGTGCCACACCGGCGACACGTACTTGACGGCGTTATTGACGCGGAACGAGTAGTCGGTGTTGTCGTTGTCGAACGGGTGCGCGAACAGATAGCCGGTCCAGTTGCCGTTGGCCGTGAGCGGCGAGAAGATGTCGACGCTCGGGTCATACTGGCGGCCGAACGTCAAGGTGCCGTAACGGTCCGACGCGATGCCGACGAACGCCTGGCGGCCGAATTCGCGGCCGCCCTGGCTCATCTTGCCGGTGTTGACGTCGAAGCCGCTCTCGAGCTGGAAGATGGCCTGATAGCCGCCGCCGAGGTCTTCGGTGCCCTTGATGCCCCAGCGGCTGCCGTAGTCGTAGCCGCTTTGCAACTGCACGGTCCCGTGGCCGCGTGCGTTGCTCGTGTAGTTGATGCCGTCCTCGATCTTGCCGTACAGCGTAACGCTGCTTTGCGCATGCGCGGCCGTGGCAAGCAATGCGGCGGGCACGATGATCCCCCAACGCTTGTTCATGATGATTTACCCCCCAAGTCATTCGTTTTCCGGTCGCTTTGCTTACGCGCTGCGAATTCGCGTCGCATCGATGCTTCCCCGCGATGCGACGGGCGCAGTGTAATGAGCCGTTTTTCCGCTGTTAGTGACCGGCGTTGCAAAGGTGCTGTGCAGAATCGAGGGTGTTTTGGGGGGAGGGAAATGGGTTAGCGGGGGGGGTTGGCGGTGCGAATGGGGGATAGCGGGTGGCGAAGTGCGTGTGCGACGATGCCAAACGATGTGCGTGGTGGGCGGGCGATGCGAGCGGCAGGAAGCGCGAAGGGCGTGCAATGGTCGCCACGGACGTGTTTTATAAGCCCGATCGTCAACACGGTCTCGCGGACGACCTGTTACCCGTCGAGTTTGAACGGCGCTACGCGCTGAGCGGCCCATCTATGAAACTCTGGCCCGTTCAGCTCGCCATCTTGCGTTCGGGCAAATTGAATCCGCCATCTGCGCGGGCTGCCCCATGCGGGCCGTGGCGTCAATCTGCGCGCGTTCCGCAATCGAGTGCCCGCTGACGAATCAGGTTGCGCGGACTGATACGGGTTACGTGACCATATTCGCACGAGCCGGTGTTTTTTCTTCAACCCTCGGCAGGTCGAATCCAGACAAACCAGCCCATGCTTTTACGCTGCATTTCGCAAGACTCGACCGGGACCCGGCATTGGGCGCGATTCGTCTCGTTGAACGGGTATATGCGACAAAAATGCGTTGTCTGCAGTACAAATGTTCGGGGCGCGCTGATCGCCGTGTCCAGCAAGGCTCCGAGGCAATCGACGTAATCGGCGGGTTTCGTTCGGTTAAGCGGTTATCATAGCGACGTCAATCGTTGGCGCGCCCGACACTGTTCAGCGCAATAGCATCAGACGGAGACATGGCGTTTTACTGTCCGGCCGGTTCATAATTTCGCGCGATGGATCATCTGCTTCCGCATTACGAACGAGAACTTTCACTACTGCGCCGATCAGTTGCAATCTTTGCAACGCGCTATCCCAAAATTGCCGTTCGCCTCGGGATTTCCGGGGACCACTCCGAGGATCCCCACGTTGAACGGATGCTGCAGTCGTTCGCTCTCCTCGCCGCGGATATAGGCAGCCGGCTCGACGACAACTATCCGGAATTCGCCGAGGCGCTCCTCGGGATGCTGTATCCCCAGTTTCTTCGAACCATTCCCGCGTGCGCAATTGCCCAGTTCGATGTCTCAGACATGTTCGACAAGCTCACTGAGCCGTCGCTTATTGCCCGCGGCACGGAACTGGCGAGCAAAACGGACGACTGCCTGTTCCGAACCGTATATGACGTAACGTTAGCTCCCGTGCGAATCTCGGCGGCGCGCTACGCGTCTGCAACCGCAGTTCCCTCCAACGTCGTGCTGCCCACCGGCACAACCGGTCTGCTCTCCATCACCTTTGAGGCTGCGCGCCCCGACTTTCGCTTCGAAGCCGTTCCAAGCCCGTTGCGCATCCATGTCAACGGCCCTCGCGAAATCGTCGGTGCGGCAATGGATACGATGACGATGCGCACGGCGGCCGCCTTCGTCGAAAACGCCGAACGTCGCTGGTCAACGCTGGCCACACCGCCGCTCGGCGCCGCCGGCGACGATCAGGCCGAGAAGCTTGTCGACGAAGACGACGGCCCGCCCGCGCTGCGGCTACTGAGCGAATATTTTGCGTTTCCGAAGAAATTCGATTTCGTTGACCTCGATCTCGCCGCGCTCGCGCATACGGCGGGCTCCAGCCAGCAGCTCACTTTGCATCTCGCCATTTGCGGCGTTCATTCAGAGTCGTGGACGGCACAGCAACTAAAAAATCTGTCGGCGGACAATCTGAAGCTCTTTTGCACGCCGATCGTCAACCTGTTTCGGCTTACGTCGCTACCACTCAAGCGGAATCCGATCACGAACACGTATCCCGTGCAATCCCAGAATACGGACGTTGCGGGTGTTGAAGTTTGGTCTGTCGACTCGGTCCGTGCCACGACGGCTAGCTCCAGAGCGAGCATCATCCATCCGTTCGTGTCGCTCATGCACGGCAGTTCCGCCAAGCCGGCCGGCCCCTATTGGATTCTCGCGCACCATAACGCGGCCTCGCCATCGGGAAAGAAGGAAACTGCGGTCAGCTTGGTCGGCCCCGACGGCCGACCGGCAACCGACACCGGAATCGAACAAATAACGGCCGACGTTACCTGTTCGAATGGCAGTTTCCCGCACACGATGCGGGCCGGCGCCGAAAATGGTGATCTGGTGAACGAGCAGGGAACGATGGTTTCACGCATCGTTATGCTGGACGCCCCGACCGAAGTCGCGCGATTGTCGAGCCAAGGCGACGCGGCTTGGCGGCTCATCACGCAGTTTGCCCCACACTCGATCGAATTGACTCGCACCGGGCTTGCCGAGCTGAAACGCCTGCTCCGCCAATTCACTGCTCATTCAGCGGGGCACGCAAAACTGCTCGATGGACTGACGAACCTGAGCCATCGGGCCAAACAACTCTGGCTTCCAGGAAAACCGATGCCGAGCTTCGTACGCGGTCTGGAAGTGACGTTGACGATCGACGAACAAGCGTTTGCGGCCATCAGCTTGAACGCGTTCATCGGCGTGATGGACCACTTCTTCGCTGTGCATGCGCCGGCGACCAGCTTTGTTCAGCTTGTCGTGATGTCGGCGAACACTGGCGGCGAAATTCGACGTTGTGCGCCACGACCAGGCACAGTCATGCTCGCCTGATTTCTCTATCACCAAACCGTGAAGATCAAGTCACTCGGTAGCGCGTGCCGCTCAGGTAAGGCTCGAAATCAGGTGACACCCGCAGGTCGCCCGGTGACCGTGCCGGGCAATCGGAACACCGTTATCCGTCATTGATTCATCGCCCTCTTCGATCAAATTCGGTTTGACGTCTGGGTGTTGGGGGCAGGTTACCTCGTCCCCCTTGCGAGCAACGAAACGGCCGTCGAAACGCATCGTCGATGAACCCGTGATCACCTTGCCGCCGTGGTCTGTATCATCACCGACGCGGATGAAATTCATCATCGTAGAATACCTTACGAACGATAGCGAAAATAGTGAATACCATATTCGAGATCCGGATTCTCCGACCTCATCTGCTTCGACGAACGCACCAGATTAATCCTACGTACGTCGCTCCAGCCGTAGCACGAGAAAATGACTTCAGCCAATTTGGCAAAGCGCTTCATCTTCAGATAAGCGCGATAAAATAAGATCCAGAATATCAATAGAGAAAAGGCACCTGCCCCGCCGAGCACTATCACGAGAGTCGTCCTGTCGATACCACCTGCATCACGTGACAGCATGAAGCACATTAGGGCGTAGATCGGCACAAAAAACCACAGCATGATCTTCATCAGCCATCGATAAAGGGCAGTCCTGCCCCTCGTCGCATGCGGGTACACCGCAACCGTATCGTCCCCGACTCTCCGGACCGAATACGCAAAGTACCGGTCACGCGGCCTCGGTTCCGCAACAATTTCAACCTCGTCACCATCTGTCATCGGCATCTTCCAGAGCCATCCCTCGATCTGCTTGCCGTCGAGTTCAAATTCCACCCAGTCAGCTTCCTCCTCGGAATTCGCCGACGATTGGACCAATCCGATCGCAAATGCCCCCATGCCGGCCAACGCAGCACCTGCGGCCGTTGCCTGCATATAAGCATGCTCGGTATCATTCAAGACAAAGTCCTGCTGACGCCGTCGGCACTTCAACCTGCTGATCGTGCCTCGCAATACCTGAACTGGGTATTCACGCTCTAAGCTCATGCCATCTCCGTCATTGCCTTATCGAAGGCTTTTTCCTGCTCTACCATATCCGCGTACTTTTCGACACTGTGATCTTTCACACGAAGAATAGCCTCTTGCCCGGTGCCAAATGCACAGCGAGAACACCACGATTCCAACTCGTTCGGGGTCAGGACATCGGCAAGCGCTTGAAGTGCAAACACCGCAATCGTCGCCTCCCACGTAATCAGCATGCTTACCACTCGGAGCGATGCAACCATTGCCACCCGCGAGGCAACAGTCTCGACCGCCATGATGACCACTCTATTCCCTGAGCGGGCAGCCAACTTCTTGAATAACGGTGCAGCAGTACTGATGGCGTCGATGACGAAGGCCGTGCCGGAGGCGACGCCCAGCAACGTTTTGGCGACCAAAACCCACATTACGTCATACTGGCCACTCTTCAGCTTTTTTTGAGTTGCCCCATAGTCCAACCACGCTGCAGCAAATGCCCCAGCTCCGGACAAAAAGCCCCCCACCATCTTCCAACTCATCGTCCGAACAGCCTTCTTCAGCGTCCCGTAGTACGGAGTCATCGTGATTGTGATGATCGACGCACTGAGCGATGCGCCCGACTTGATCAATTTGGTGGTGGTATCTTCGTCCTTGGCCTCCGACAACAGATGCCAGAAGTTCACCAGCTCACATAGCGCAGCAACCACCGCAATACGACCCAGACGAAGCTCCTTCATCGCGTTCGCATCATTGTCGGCCTTCAACTTTTCCCACACTTCATACAGCTCGGTGGTTGGGTTCGGCCCCGCCTTTGTCGACGCCACTAACACGGTTCGCGCCGTACGAAAGCGTTGCAAAATTTCGCTTCGGCTCACTTTGTCATACAGCGCCTGCTTGCGGACGAGTGCCAGCGCATCCTCGACCGGTAAGCCCGCTCGCTGGAGAAACAGCGTCTGAACAATCTTCTCCCCGACAAAATCCCCCAACTTATTGATTCGGAGTTTGTCGAAAACACGGTCACCGATAGTCATGAGCAAAACGTCACGCCCTTGCTCTTTGTACATTGCCCCCAAGTATGAGATCTTCGCCGAGTTTGTTTCGAGCGCCAACTTTGAATATTTCTTATAGTAGTCAGTCAGTTTTCCAATATACTTCACCGCCGTTACGACATATTTGACACCATCGTCCTCTAATGGCTTATCCTTGTGCTCCAGCGCGCTCGCCAGCAATTTCCCAAGTTCCTCGCGGCCTGCGGGATGATTCATGGCGACCGCTCGCCACACTATGCTTTCCTTGTCCGTCGGCTTCCAACGCCCCACCAGATCATCGAGAATCGTAAGTCCTTTGGGTGTGGACCCCAACCCGTCGATTGCCATTGCTACCGCAACCTCGAACTCGAAGCTGTCACTAAGATCGTCGCAGTAATAGTCCTCAAGCGTGTCCACAAGAAGTTTTGCCCGCAACCATTTCCCGACATCGTCGCTACGCGTTTCCTGCAATTTAAACACCGCGTCTTGCAATTTCTTGTATGGCTTGCGGAAATCCTCGATGCGCTTGCGCTGAAGTCGAGCTTCGTATCGAGACCATTCGAACTTCTGCATTCCGTCCAGATTCCGATCATGGAAGCCGGGTTGCGCTTTCGCATATTCACGCGCTTCGTTCATGATTTCGTCGCGGTACTTGCCAAGGTAAGGCGCGCTTGAACTCGCGCTGCCCGCGCGGCTAAATCGGCCAATCTGGATAAGACGCGTCTGATAGCTTCCCGGGATGTTGTTGGCAGCCATCCAGTCGAGATCGTCATAATACGCATTGACCTCCTTGGCACGCGCAGCATCGGCGCCCGCCAGTGCTCTGGTGCGTTGCGCCGCCAAACCAGCTCGGGCTGTCGCCGAGCCGAGCGGAGTCATGGCATGCGCCTCTTTCGCCATGGCCTCCTGGTTCGCGAGACTCTGTTTCGTACGCGAATCGACGATACGTTTGGCCGTGTCGATGTCATTCAGGGCCATCACTTTCATGCCGACTTCCTGCTGCGATCCGTATCGGTCGAGCCAGGACACCGGGTCGTTGCGAAAGCCGTTCAGTTCGTGAACGTTGCCGACCGCATCCCACAAAGCGAACAACATTGGGGGATAGTTCGACGGAGTAGCCCGGCCTCCACCAGAATCCGTTTGTCCAACGTGGACCATCATTTTCACAAGCGACTGGCTCGCCGACAGTGGCGATGCCTGTCGGATGTTCAAAGGATAACGCGACACCTCACGGGCAAGCAGATCTTCTCGATAGCTACCATCGTCTGCAGTAAAGCGCTCCTTGTCGTCAAACGGGCGCAACTGTTTTGCGTCTAGGCCCGGCATGTACTCGAGTACATCGTTAACTGACGACTCAGTTGCAACGACCGCGTGACCTGTCCCATCCTTTCCGGTAGCGATCCATTTTGACGGCTCGATCCATTGCATGCGTTGTTCACGCAAGTCTGCGTAAATCTCGTATTTATCGAATGTTCGTGGATGCCATGCAAGTTGCGAGAATGCGATATAGACCTTGCCCGTACAGAGTTCGGGCTGCTCGATCGCGATGACATCCATCGGTACGGCTATGGCACACAATGCACAGTTCGGATGGGTCGTCGGAACGGACGGGAGCGGTCGCGACTGCTTCCATAACCGACCGTCTTCAGTCACCTTGTACACTTCCCAGTAATTAGGACCACGTGCACCTACTTCGTAGAAAAGATAGAGCCACCCGTCGCGCAAGGTCCGCAAACCATACTGATGCTCGGAGAGGCTAACATTGGTGACACGGTCGCCGACGATGCCGGCGGGCATCTTGGCCTTGATCGTGTTGGGCAAGACTGCGTACCGCACCGGCAAGATCGGCAACCCCGTCTTCTCACAGTTGGCACATTTCTGGTTATTTGCTGCCATACGCTCTCTTCGTATCGAATTCAGGCAATTTTGCCAACACCAATCAACGGGGCGACGAAGCGCTCAATCGCTCGTACCAAGCACCGTCTCTAATTTCTACAATGTCTTGTTCCGTCAATACACTAACTGCTGCCGTATAAAACTTGTCTGGCGCTCTAGCACCCAAAAGCTGCAGCACCTTCGGATGTAGGTCGAACTGCGGGTGCCATGCTAGAGCACTCTCGACAAATGCCACGCGATCGTCCCGGTCGAACAGTCCATAGTGCTCTGCACGCTCCGCGGCAGCGACTGCTGCAGCAATTTCGGAGGGTTCCGGTTGGCGATCAACCTTCATGGCATACAACGCAAGCGCTCTATTGACCGATCCGTGACGATGAATCTGCTGCCACTGCTCGGTCGTCAACGACAGATCGGCACGTGACCCGGCCAACACACTGTACGTGCGAGGTTTAGCGCTCGCGTCAAGCGCATGCCATACCTTTACGGGCCCTAGTAGCGTCTGCTGTTGTTCTTGGGAGAGCACTGGCCAGATCAGACTAAGGGCTCGCGTGTCGTAGAAGCGCAGCACACACGGCAGCCCTTCCTCGTTGTACTGCAAAACGTGGCGGCCCCAATGCTCCGCGACCTCGTCCAACGATGCGTCACTGGCGAGCCACCCACCGACGCGCTGCCCCAGTCCTTCGGCCATTGACATAGGACGACGGTCCTCGAAGGCAATCCTCACACTCTCCGCAAATGCTCCAGCCCCTTCCGGAGTATTAAGGTCCAACTCAACGAGATATGGCCGGTGATTGTCAGGAAACGCATCGTGCATCACCTCCACGATCGCACGCTTCAATTGGCGGAACCGCTGGGCTTCCTCGTCGTCATTCGTGAAATCTCGCTGACTCGGATCGACGACAAGATAGCAGTGCATCTCCGGCCGCTTGCTGAAGTATGTGCGCAAGCTGCTGACGGCCGCGTCTATCGCGATGACCTCCGGCGAGTCGTCCATACCGAGCGCGTCTGAGTTTTCCATATTCACTACTCCAGCACAACGCTCGAAGCGCTATCTGCGGCCGCCGAAGCCGTCTTCCAGGCACACCCCTTCGGCACGCTCGCAATCGGTGAAGGCAGGCGCATTGACGACGCCCCCGGCTTATCCCAGCTCGAACACTTCTCGAGAATCTGCCCGCTCGTCCCGTTCTCGATCAGATCAGGCGTTATCTTTATGTACGATCCACCCGCACCGATCCAGATCTCCTTCTCTGCCGAAATCACGACTCTCCCGTTCGAACTCGTGATCGTCACGTCGTTGAGCGCCGCGAGCTTCATCTCGTCGCTCTGCGCCTGAATTTCCACCTTGCCCTTCGCCGCAAACAACTTGATCCCTGCATTCTGCGCGAACAGGCTGATCTTCTCCATCACGCTCGCTATCAGCGATTTGCCGGCCGCCACGTGCGTGCTCTTGCCGCTCACGATATTGACTTGCTGGTTGGCCGTCAGTTGCGCTGAATCCTGAGTCGACAGCCCCAGACCCGCAGGACTCGCCATCAGCATGATCGGCGTCGAAAAGCCGTTCGCGTTACCCGTGCCGCCGCCACCGGTCCGGCCGCCGCTGCCAGCCCCACCGCTCACGCTATAGTGCGTCGCGTCGGTGAACTTCTTGAGTGCGTCCTGCCCTTCCTGCAAACTTTCAGCCTGATTCGACGAGCTCGCCTGCGACGTCAGATCGATAACGGTCTCCGCACTGGCCAACTGCTCGGACGCTGCGGTCACGTTCAACGGCTGGTTCGTCGCGGTCGGGTGGGTCGATACGAACAAGCCCTGTCCCGCCCGAATGGCGCCGTAGGCGTCGGATTTAAGGTCGAACCCACTTCCAAGGAAAGCGCCGCGCGTATTGTCGGTCTGCTGGATCAGGTACCCCAGATGCAAGTGGGACTGATAGCTGCTCGAGTAAAGGTGCACCCGATTCTGCTGCGTCGAGTCGTCCATTACGAGCTGGTTGTAGCCAGTGCCGCCGTATTCACGCGAGCGCTGACCCGACAGCAAGCCGTTCGTGTGCCACACCGGCTGCGTAGCACCCCCGTACATTCTCGCAATGATCACGGGCCGGTCACAGTCACCTTCCATGAAACCGACCACCACTTCATCACCCTTGCGCAGCGGCTGAATTCCCCCACGATTGGAGCCTGCATCAAGGAACGTCGGGCGTACCCAACACGATGCGCGTTCATCCTGGCCATTGCGGCGATTCCAGTGGAACCACACCTTCACCCGGTTCAGTGAATCGGTGTACACCTCTTCCCCGCTCGGCCCGGCGACGATTGCATTCTGCAACTGCATGACCGGTTTCTTGTGTTCGAACGGGCTACGGAACGGGACGTTGCGCGGTTGCGCCTCCACCACCACCTGAAAGAAACCTTCGCTGCCGTCTGCGTGGCGGACCGTTGCGCCAGCCTTTGCTTGCGCAACTTCTGCAGCCAGCCCGTCGGGAAACTGATCCGCCTCGTCCAGACCAGGCAGGTTATTGCAGATCAGCCAGTCGACTCCGAGCAGAACAAATTCGCGATCCGGTTGGCTGCCCGCATCATGCACCGGATGACCGCGAAGTTCGAAGCGCCGCCCCGGCATCGCGCAGCGCAAGCCGCCTATTCCGTGAAAACGCTTCATCCGCGATTTGCGCTCTTCAAGCCGAATCTGCGCAAGACGCTCACCCTGCTCGCGGTCCGACCACATGTACGCGCCAGGGTAGTCGTAGATTTCCCCATCGGTCGGCAACTCGCCGTTCACGTCCGTCACGCCCTGTACCTGGCGAGGGAGATCGGGGCGCTTGTAGTCGAACGACCGCGTCGTCAGTTGCGCACTGTCGATCTGAAGCTGCTCTTTCCACTGCGCGAATCCATCCAGTTCCCCACTGATTTCGGTGGGACCGAACTCGACAACCGGCTGTTTCAGTTGAGGGACGAAATAAACGTCGTCCGTCACAACCATCGTGTGCGATCGGCCATTTTCGGCTTGCTCGAAGTACGGAAATACGCCGACCTCCTCCATGCTGCGATAGACGAAATTCAGGTCGTATTCCCACTGCACGCGATTCGAATAGGACGGCAGCGGCTTGTGCAGATCGATGCGGAACGCGCCCCGCGCTTGCGGGTGCTCATTGAAGACGTCCACCAGTATCTGCTCGCCGTTCTGCTCCTGCCAGTCGCGCATGTCGCGGCGCAGGCGCAAGAAGTAAAGCCAGGACGAGAACGCCAGCTTGTAAAAAGTCAACGGGCCATCCGCACCCAGCCGGCTGAAACGGTGGACGTAGCCATGGATCGGCATGTACGAGCCGTCCGTCTGCTGGATCCAGAGCGTGACGGGCTTGGCGAGTAGCGCACTCAGCTCAATCTGGCTGCCGCGTGGCGAAACGGCATCAATCTCGAATTCGTAATCGCGACCGAGTCGAGCCGTTCCTTTTACATAAAGCGGCAATAACCAGTCAACCCCAAGCGGCGTATCGAGTTTGACAAGACGATTGTATTGCGCGTCGCCGAGACGCAGCGTCTTATAAAGTGCGGTGTGGCCCATGCAGCATTCCCTTGGTTGGTATTCAGGTGGGGTTTCTGCCGAGGGCTGATTATAAATGCCTTTCTGAACAAGACGATAGCGCGCCTTGCATACCGGCCTATTTCGAATGAATTGGCAATCTGACGTTCACGCGTGAAAATTACCGGATTTTCACATTCTTTCAGGAAAAACTTTCCGATTGCTTGGTGAGCCGGATTTCTTGAATCACATATCACCTTCCTGAGCCCGGCCAGCTACGGCCGCTCCGTCGATGAATTTCCGCATCGGCGCACTTCGCTCATGCGTCTCGTTCAGACAATGGCGTATGTCGGTGCCGAACCCAGGCAAAGTCGTGGCAAAGAGAGCTCGCCCTGAAACAACCGCTGGAAGGCTGGGCTCGCGCGGCCGGCAACAGAAGGTGCTGTACCGGTCTGACAACAAGACACCATTGTCGGTCGACTGCGTGCGCTATCAGGTCATGCGACCCGAGGAGTGTTTGGAGTTTGATCGAGACCTGACGGAGATCAGCGGGTCCCAATTGGAGATGAGCCGATGTCGAAGGCAGGCCGCAACTGCTGGACGCTTGCACGCACGCGGCAATCCGGAACCCCGCAAGGGCACGGACGCGATCACTGGAGATCGGCACTCAGGCTACGTTCGGCGTCTCGCGGAGATATTTGGTGCCGGGGACCAGAACCACATTAAAGGCGATTTGCCTTTCTGCACGTGGCATTGTGCGAATTCGAATTTACTTGGTGCCCCCGCATATGCCCCCGGACATTTTGACTGCAATTTGGGACAGTGATCCGGCACAACCGGCGGGGACGGCATATGAAGAACATGAAGCAATGTGGCGGCGAACCGACATGTAGCGTCGAGCCGATTCGAAATGACGTCTCGGCCGTCATTCTCCTCGGGAAGTTCGTGCGAGATGTGGTCGCAAATCCGCGAATCCCGATCGAGGTCCGTCGTGACGCTGCCATGCTTGTCCGCAGCCTGCAGCGCGAGCCGATTTGAGGATCGCCCGTGCGGTATTTCACGACCACCGACGTCGGCCAATCGATCCGAAAAGCGTTTGGCGGCTACACCCATATCCTCGTGAATCGAGGATACACGACGATCAAGCCCGTGTTCTTCAAGAGCGCGTCGATCGCAGATCTCCCGGTCTACGTGTGGGCATGGTGGGACCGTGCGAGCGATGGACAGTTGGGGAAGTGGCGAGACAGGGGTGGCGTGCTGCTGGATCGCTACACGTATTCCGACCGGGCCGGGCCGGCGGACGTCCTCGTATTCGTGGAATGCCCGATGACGATGGACCGGCTGACCCGCTCGCACGTCAATACGTCCGAGTACACCGTGATCCCGGTCCCCCACACCTGGCGCGTACACGAGGAATGCATTGACCTGCGCACACCGCGCGTCGAAGATCTTCGCGCGATTTGGAGCGCATGCCGCGGCCAACGATTGACGGACGAGCAACTCGAGGTCGAGACCGGCATTCCTCGCCAGCGCGTGACATACATGCGCAAGAGTCTGAAGCCAGTCGAGGAATGGGAACTGCGCCCGCGGTTGGCACCTGACGCGCCCGGATTGGTACCCGCTTGGGATTGGATCGGGTCCGGACGCACTGAGTCGAAGAAGGTTGCACGCGAGGAAGGTCACAAGGCCGCCATCAAGCAAATGGCGCGCCTCGGGCACATCTCCTTGACGAAGTGGCAGGTGTATAGCAGCGATGAACCCGATTGGGACCTGCTCGAACGAAAGCGCCTGCAGGCTATTGCTAATCTTGCTGAAGTTCGATCACTCGTTGAGTCGCTTCCCGACCATCTTCAAGCTTGACGACGGTCTGGCGAATCTCTTTGATGCGCGGGGCGTTGGCGTGATACAGCTGGTTGAGCTCGGATAGAGCATGTTCGATCTCTCGATCACCAACGGCGCGCTGTTCGCCACCGCGCAGAGCGATCGCAGCCTGCAGCTTGACCTTCGCCATCGCCGCACTGTCCTTGTGGTCCATCGTCGCCAGACCGTGAAGTTCCTCGAGGCCGACCACTTTGTATGCGCGGGTGAGATCCGATACTCGGGCGTCGAATTGCTCGCTGCTCATGCGAGAGTACGACGGATCGACCTTGACCTTCTCGATCGCCGCGGCGAATCCCTGAAGTTCGGCCGATGCACGAATGTATCCGTCCAACTCGTGCGCGGTGCAGTCGAGCGTGGACGAAGCCAGGAAGATGTCCCCCTTGGCTTCGGTCAGGGCGGTCTTGATCGATTCCTCGGAAATCAGACCGGCGCGCATGGATCGTCTCATTTCAGTAGCTCAGGCCCTTTGCATAGCCCATCTGCTGCAGGTCGGGCAGCTGCTTCTTCAGTCGGCCGACACCGATATCCGTCCGGTAGAACGGGCTGTTCGGGATCTTCACCTTCTTGATCGCGCTGTACGCCGACCGGCGCGCGCCGGTAATCGTCTCGCCGGTGCCCGTCGCGATCAGCACGTAGTCGCCGGCCGTCACAGGACCCGGCAGGTCGACCACCTTGCCGTTCACCTCTCGCGGCGCGGTGCCCATCATGACTTCGGAGAAGTGCAGGTGCTCCATGTCCTCGGCGCCGTAGATCGGGATGCCGCACAGCTCCTTGTTCGTGATCTTTGAGTAGGGGAAGTCGGGCAGCGCCATGAGCACCGAGATGCAGACCTCGTCCATGCGAATCTTCAGCGTGTCGCGGCCCTGGATCTTGTCGGCCATCCACTGCGCCGGGTCACCCTCGATCAGCGCGGTCAGGTTGTGGCGGATCGGCCAGCCATCGCGCATCGTCCATTCGAGCGGATACGGGCCCTTACCGTCGGTCGGGATCATGCAGTTGACGTCGACGTAGCCGACGTAGCCGATCCGCTTCAGGTGCTCGGTAGCGGGCTTCAGCACCTCATCGGCGAGCTTCGACTGTCGGACGACGCGCACCGTGGTGCCCATCTCGCCAGTGTTGACGCCCAAGTCGCCGTTCATCAGCTTCTTGTTTTCCCAGTTCTCGACCCAGCCACGCGACCAGCCGTCCGGACCGAAGAATCCGCCCACGGCCATCTCGATGCCGCTGATCTTCTCCTGCAGGATGAAGCCGTCCTTGCGCGCCGCCGACCGGTACTTGTCGATCTTGTTCCAGCGCCCGAGCATATAGACCATGTCGGCCGCACTGTCGGCGACGTAGGACATCGCGCGCTCGCCGTCGCCGGACGGCTTCGACACGAACGCCTTGCCCTGCTTCTTCACGTAGGCGATCGCAGAATCGTAGTCATGGAAGGTCTTGCCGGGGATGATGCGCATCCCACACTCTTCCATGACCTTCTGGCCGGCTTCGCGATCGAGCTCCCATTCGACAGCCGCCAGATTGCAGCCGTAAATCGGATATCCGATCCGACGGTACGGCTCGAGCATCTCGAGATAGCTGACGTTGTCGGGCGTGTAGATCAGGTCGGCCCACCCCAGCCACTTCCGTCGCAGTTCGTCGTAATTGCGGATCTTCGGCACAATCCCTTCGCCAGCATGACGGTCGGTCCCGTCCGGGCGTGGCTTGTCGTACCAGAGCACCTGATGCCCCCACTCCTGGCACCGCATCAGCCAGTCGAGGCAGTTCGAACCGACGTCAATCGCGAGGATTCTCATGGAGTAGGCGGTCGCTGAAGGAGTTGTTCGGTTACGGCGGGGCCGGCGCGGTTATATAAGTTCGCGGCGACCCACGGAGCCACGGCGGCAGCCGGATTGACTCCCAGGCCTGCACCCCCAAGCACGCCGGCCACGATGCCGCGTTCGGCCGTGTTCGACGTGCCCGGCTCGCGCAGGAACAACGAACCAATGTCCGCCAGCTTGCCCAGCTCCCCGCCCTGGCCCATCGCCATCGCGCGCTTGCCATACGCGTTCGACGTAACCGCTCCCATCAGCGCCCTCGGGCTGATGTTGCCGCCCGGCGACTTCGCCACGAGCGGCTCGATCGTCTTCCCGATCGCATACTGCCGGCGCGCAGCCGCGTACCGAGCGGCTTCGTCTGGCGATAGCTGCGGCAGGAACGAATCTTCGATTTCGCCCTGCAGGTCGCTCAGCGCATGCCGTAGGTCCCCGTTAGACGTGCTGCGGATCGTCGACTTCAGCTTCGTCAGAAACGGCCGCAGCTTCGCGCCATCGAGTTGCCGGGCGGATGACGTCGCGCCACCACCTGCGAGCGTCTGGCGCGGGCCGGCGAGCGCTTCCAGATCGTTGATGTACCCCTGCACGACACCCTGCACTTCCGGCAGCTGGTTGCCCTTCGCGCGCTGCAGGCGATTGAGGAACGCGTTGTCGATCGGAATGCTGTGCGCGGCCGTGATCGCGTCGATCTCGGTCCCCGACTTCTTCATCGCGTTGGCGTACACCTGGCGCGTGAGCTTGTCGCCTTCGCCCCCAATCGACTGGATCAAGCGCTGGTTGAACACGCGCTGATTCGCACCCGACGTCTCGCCGGAGAACGGCACGTCCGACGACAGCTGCCCGGCGATGCGCCCGAATTTGTTCTCGTACATCTGGTCCGGCCGGAAGCGGAAGCCCATCTCATGCGCTTCGCGCGCGAGCCGTAGTGTCTCCGGATCGACTTCCGGAAGTGCGCGAGCAGCGGCGCGCACGGCGCCGCGGCCGACGGCGTTCGCACCAGCTCGGGCGGCGCCGGCCGCGCCTTCACCAGTCGCCAGCACGCCGCGCGGCACTTCCGGGATCCGAGCGAGCATCGGTGATTCAACCGGCAGCCCTTGCAGCGCGTGCATCAGCCCAGAATTGCCGAGCGCCTCGACGTCGGCCCGGCCGGCCTCGGTGCGCGGCTGGTACGTCAGCTTGTCGGCCAACGCAGCGCCGGCGCGTTCGCCTTCGTCGATACCCTGCTGCGTGCCGTACTTGCCACTCGTGAGCGTCTTGCCGATACCGTATGCGGCGCCTACGGGCGCGGCCAGCGCGCCGGTTGCAGCCGACAGGCCGGCTTCACCGAGCCCGACCGCGCTCTTGCCCAATCCGAGCAGGCGCTCCGCTATGGTATCGGCGTGCTTCGACGCCGGAGCCGGCGTCGGTTCATCAGGCGGCAAGCGATCGAGAGGCGCAACAGGGCCGCGCGGCTCTGCCGCAACCGGCGCCGAACTGCCATACTTGTCCCACGGTCCCGTCGTGGACGCGGCGGTATCCTGCGCGTATTTCTCCCACGGGCCGGCCATTACATCTTCTCCCAGTTGCTTTGCTTCGACGGGTCGCCGCCCTTGAACCGGTACCCGCCTTCAACTGTGCCGACCGCCGGCGCGCCTTCACCGCGCCCTGAAATGCGGGCTTTCTGCTGAGATTGGACTTCGGCGGGGGCTTGGCGCGCCGCGGCCATCTCCTTTTCCATCATCGAAAGGACCGCGTTCAGCTGCTCAGGCGTACTGGCGGTGGACAGCAGTTCGCGCGCGTGCTCTTTGTCGGACACCGTCGGCACACCGGTCGGACTGATCGCACGAGCGTAGGCGTTCACCGACGTGTTCAGCGCCGTGCCGAGCGCAACGACGCGCGGATCGCCAGTACCCGTTTGAGCAGCCTGCATCGCACGGTTCACGCCAGGGAACTCGGTGCGCGGCAGCGCGGCCGAGGCTTCACGTACGAGCGGGAAAGTCTTCTGTGCTTCGGCGACGGCCATGCCGATGTTCGCCGCGCGAGTGGCGCCTGTCCGGGCGGCTGCCTTCTCGCCCTGGAACCCGGCATTGGCGGCGGCGATGTCCGCCCCCGTGCCGCCTGCTTCGCGCTCCTGACGCATCACCTCGCGACGCAGCGCGATGATGTTCTTCGCGCCCTGTGCGCCACGGCCGAGGTTCTGGTAGACCGACGTATCGCCCGCGCGCGCCTGTTCTGCCAGAAACTTCAGGTCTTCCGGCGAGAATTTCGCGTCGTCACCGTTTGCCATCGCGATCGCCTGCCGGCGAAGCGCGATCGATTCAGCACGCAGCTGATTCGATTCGGCGCGGGCTTGCCGACGGTCTTCGCGGTTCAGCGCATTGTCTTCCGCGCGTTGGCGCAGCGCGTCATAGCGCTCCTGCAGCTGTGCGATCTGCAGCTGATGCTGGAACTGCTGCTGAATCTGCGCGGCCTGCTGCTTCGCCTGCGAGTCGAGGATTGGCGTCAGTTGCTGCAGGCCGGCCATCAGGTCGGCACCGGACAGGCCCTGATCCTTCAGAACCTTGATCGCGCCATCGAGCGAAAGCGGTCCGGCTGATTGCTGCATCGGGCCGGGGGTATTCGAAGGCGGCGCTGGAATTTGTGCAGGTGTCGCCTGCGCCGGCGAGCCCGCAGTCGGCAGCGGCCGAAACGGGGCGATGGGCGGCTTCCCCGACATACCTGCGGGCATCCCAGGCGGCAACGGGGGCGTGTTTCCGGCCATCGGCGGGGGTTGAAGCATGCCTGCCGCTGGCTGTTGCGTCGGTACCGACGGCTGACCCGGATTCGGTGCCTGCGGCGGGGGCGGCATTTGCGCCGGCTGGCCAGCCAGAAGCTGCGGCAAAGCGTTGCCGGCCGCCTCGAGCGCAGCCTGTTTGCGCTGGCGGTCCTGCTGTTCCTGCTGAAACTGAGCGAGCTGCAGCGCACGCAGCTGACGCTGCGCAGCTTGCTGCTCGGCAGCCTGCTGATACTGGAGGAAGTAAGGAAGTCCCGCGAGTCCGGCCATGGCTTACCCCATCGTGAAACCGTACTGGTTCCCGCCGCCCGAGTAGTACGGACTGGACGTGAACGCGCCGCTGAAGTCGCCCCCGCCGAACGATCCCGTGGTGCCGTTGAAGAAATTGCCGAAACCGCCTGCGTTTTGCACGGCGTTCCCAAGGCCCGAAATTCCCTGAGCCACACTGCTGCCCAGCGCGCCGGCGCCCTGCGCCTGGCTCTGGAACGGCACCGACTGAGCGCCAGCGCCGTAGTTCATGTACGGGATGATTCCGCTCATGATCCCTTCGGCGGGGCCGTACACGTTCGAGTTCAGGAACGAACCGTACGTATTCGCCAACGATCCCGGCACGCCGGCGATCGTCTGCGCAGTGTTGTATGGCGTTGAGCCGGCCGCCAGTGTGTACCCGGGCGCTGCCTGCAGCTGCGACGTGCCGAGCTCGCCGTATCGTCCAGCGGTGCCGGCTGCTCCCGTATAGCCCTGCAGACCCTGAAGCGCGCGCGACAGCTGGTTGTTCTGCCAGTCGATGTTGAAGTTCGACATGGCCTGGTTCGCGACTCCTGCACCGGCTGCCGACGAGCCGAGCCCGTACATCGAATTGTTCGCGTTGACTTGATCCTGCACCTGCTGCTGCGTCCGAGCATACAGCGCGCTCTGCGGATCAAGGCCCATGCCGAACACCTGCTTCCCGGCACCAAGCAGATCGTTCTGCGTGTTCAGGTTCTGGGTGCCCTCGTAGTTCATCAAGGAACCGAGATAGCCGTACTGGTTGCCGGCGACGTTCGCGGCATTCTGGTATGCACCGCCGTACGCGTTGTTCGCGTTCAGACCGCCATACAGCGACTGCAGACCGTATTGCCCCAGGTCGTTCCCGCTATAGATCTGGTTGATGTTCGACAGCAGGTTCTGCCAGGTGGTGTCGGCGGTGCCGAGCCCGGTCGGGGTGTAATAGGACGCGCCGCCCCCGCTCGTGCTGGGCGACATGGCTCCCGAAATTGCGGAGCCGGCGACGCTCCCGACTACCCCAGCGACTGCTCCCCACGGCATGGCTTACCCCTTCATCAACGTTTCCGGATCCGCCACGCTTTCGGCGTGGATACAGAGCCATGTCAGGTTTGTCAGCGCGGTAATGCGATGCACGCGGCCAGCCTTCACTTCGAGCATGCACGGACCGTGCAGCACGCTCAGCTCCCCGTCGACGTCGAGCATCGCGGTGCCGTGCGCCAGATAGCTGAGGTGGTCGTAGTCGTGCACGTGCTTCTGCACTTCCTCGCCGGCATGCAGCGTCTGCTCGCGCGCGTACACGCCGCCGGCGGAGAAGTGGTGCTTGATGGTCATTTCTCGCACCTGATCGACACGATCAGCGTGATCCGATCGTCGTCGCCTTCGTTGACCACTTCATGCTCCTTCGTGTTATCGAAGTACCAGACCTCCCCCGGCGCCATCGCAACCGTCTCGTTCTCGACGCGGTTCCAGCACTTCGGGTTCGACTGCAGCGGGACGTACAGCTTCGTGTTGTAGTGCCGTACGTGCCAGTTGTCGTCGGCGTGCGGCAAGACGCGCTTGCCGGCGGGGACCTTCGTGATGAGGATGCCGCCCAGCCGCGTTCCCTCGACGCGCGCCATCAGGCCAAACACGATCGGGCGAACCTGCGGTAGCGCGTACCACTCCGGATAGAAGACGGCGTCATGGGCGTCGTTGAACCCGGTGTAGTCTCCGGCCGCCTTGTACGGCTTCTCGTCGTTGTACCGAAGCCAGATATCCGACACGTCGGCGTGCGGGCCGCCTTCCGGGTCGGTGCGCGCGGTATGCCGATTCCACAGCCCCGGTTGCCGCGCAATCGCGAGCAGCAGTGGGGCCGTGTCAATACCACCACCGATTCGGATCAGGTTGTTCATTTGCCTTTGACCTGTTGATAGACGTGCATCCCGCCGAGCCCGAGCATGCCGATCGTGATCGTCGCGAGTTGCGTGAGATCCATTTCCGTCAAGACGATGTGGTGCCCGAAAAGCGCGGAGATGTCGCTCATCGCCGGCCGGAGTACGAAGTTCCAGGCGTACCCGGTCACGCACACCCACCCCATGCCGCCACGCCAGTGCTGCAACGGGTCGCTGCTCTGCGCCTCGGCCTGGTTGATCTGCATTTGGCCAGTGATCTGCGCGAGCTCGCCCGTCTGCTGCAGCTGGAGCAACTGCAACTTTGCTGCGGCCGCCTGCGCCGGATCCGGCCATACGCGATCGATGACCTTCCCGACAACGTCGGAAACTGCGGAAATCGGGTCGAGGAATCCCATCACGCGGCCCCCTTCAAAAGGTTGTTGGCGATGCGGTTCGCCCACCCGTGGCTGAACGACGGCCAGTTGTGCAGGTCGGCCAGATATTTCAGCCGGTATGCGAGGAACCGCGCGACGATGCGCAGCGGGTCCGCTGCGTTCACCGCGGCGATCGTCACCGGTCCGATCCGGCCGTCAACTTCCACGCCCGCAGCCTTCTGCAACCAGGTCACCGGTAGCCCGCCGTTATACGCGGCATCGAAGACCTGGAACGCCACGCGCGGATCGAACTGGTCGCAGTAGTACGGATCCCAGTAGACCGTTTTCGCGATCAACCTCGCCGTAGCCTGCGGAAGCTGGCGCATATCACCGCCGTACCCATGCGCACGCGCGACGCGAGCAGTGACGCCCCACATCGTTTCGCCGCCAGGGTCGGCCGAGTTGTTCGAATACCCGCCCTCGTTGCCCATCAGGGACGCGAAGGCGTCGTCGAAGCTGCTCACAGCTTGCCCACCGCATGCAGGATCTGCTCGACCTTCTGCTCCGGGGTGGCGAGTACGTCGGTGACGATCGACGTCAAATTCGACTCCAGGTCAGTGAGTTCCTTCGCCGCGTTGCCGAGGCCAACGATTTCCTCGACCTTGTCGACGAAGGCGCGGCCGTCATTCGCCAGCGCCTGGAAACGCGCCTCGATGGCGGATTTGATCGATTCGAGCATGTCCATCTCCTAGAGGAACTTCTTGAAGCCGCCGCCCGCGCCGTAAGCGGCGAGCGCGACCAGGGCGTACATGAAAACGCGCCACGCCAGTCCGAGGACACCCCGGCCGACGTTGAGCTGGAAACGCTGGGTGATGCCGCTTTCGATCTGCTCGGCGATCGCCTTGACGTCGTCTTCGGTGAGAGTCCGGTTTCCCATGGTTTCCCCGATTTACTGGTGAGATTGTGGTTTTGTTTCCCGCCCGTCGGAAATCTGGTCCGACGGCGGCGTTTCGACGTCCCGGATCTGCTGCGGGCGCCGTGCTGCCTGCGAAATCAGGTTGTTCAACGTGTCCTGCCGGCCCACCACTTCGTTTCGCATCGACTCGACCGCGGCCTGAGCGCCGCGCGCTTGCCGCGCGTTCTCGACGAGCAGCATCGGCAGCCAGCGCACCGAGCAATCCCACTGATCCACCGAGTGGCCGGTCTGCGGGTTCTGCCCGAGCATGTGCACCCAGAACATGCATGCGTCGCCGACGCACGGCTTGCCGAGCAGTGGGCAAACTGGTTCCTTTTTCTTCACGATTTCACCGCCACGATCTGGTCGACGTATTTGCAGTTCGCCGTCAGCGTGTGGCTGTGCGCCCCACCACCGCCGGTGTTCTGCAGGTTCGCCGTGCTGGAATTGACCGTCAGGCTCGTGGTCGCGCCGCCGGTCGCCGCGGCAATTGCGAACGATGTCCCGCCGCCACCATAGTTCGCTCCGCTCGCCGCATTCGTATAGAACGACGCGCCACCCGGCCCCGGATGCGTGTGGGGGTTCTCCGTCGTACCGTGCACGTGCCCCGAATCCGTGTGTGCGTGCGCCGGCATCTCGGCGACAGACAGCACGTGTCCGTCTCCGGAAATCGGCCCGAGAATCAGATTCCCCGCACCGACCGTGCCGCCCGACCCCGAGAACGCGGAGGGCGTCACGCTACGCATGAACGCGTCGAGGTAGATCGCGTTCGTCTGTGCCGTCCAACCGAGCGGCGCGGACGCCTGCTGAAATGCCATCGTCGTGCCGCTCGGCGCGGTCAACGTACCGGTAGGGTTCGCGTTCGCATTGACCTGATTCACGATGAAATTGAAGTCGGCCATCACCTGCGACGCGTCGGCGGTCGTCCCGTTCTGCAGGTTGTTAGGCAGGTTGCCGATAATGGGCATAGCTCACCTCTGGTTCGTATAGCCGGCGTCCTGGTACCGGGCGAAGAAGGTTCCGATCTGGATCTCGTTGACCGGTGTCACCAGCACGTCGATGGCCATCTTCTGGAAGACGAGAGCGATCGGCCACGGGATCGTGTACACGTGCGGAATGGACGTGTCGCTCGACCAGTTCGCCAGCCCCCACGTGAAGGCCCCCCAAACCGATCCGCTCGGCTGCGTCGTCACGAACGTCGTGCCGAGCGTGCTGTCCTGATCGTCCAGGGCCGTGAGATTGAAATTCACGCCGTTGCCGGTCGACGAAAGCTCGATCGTCGACTCGACCACCTGGATCTGTTGCATGTGGCCAGTCTTCGGGAAGCTGGCGGAGCGCAGATGCGCGGTCAGCGCGACGCCGGCGTCCGCGTAGGAGCTGCTCGAGGTGGGGATCGTCGTACTGATGAACAGCGCGGCACCGCGCGCGGCACTCGACAGCACGAAGACGTTCCCGTACTGAGCGGCGCAGTCGTACGGAAAGCTGTGCGGACCAGTCCAACGCTTCCGGCGGATGTCGTACCAGTAGTCGTTCGTCTGCGCCTGCCCCTGGATCAACGTCGGTACGCAGACCCGGTAGATGTTCCCCGAGAACGAAGCACTGATGCGCGACGGCTGGGTGGCGTTCTGGAACGGCACCTGGAGATCGGCGGGGAAATCCGTTCCCGGCCGACTCGACAGCGGCACCAGCATGCCGAGAAAGTTCAGGATGTAAGGCGCATCGGGGCCTGCGAAGAAGATCCCGAACGGTCCCTGCACGACGCTGCGCGGCGCGATGCACCCGGTCGTGAGCGAGATGTAATTGAGCGCCAGATTGTTCGTGGTCGGATCGCCCGTCACCTGCCAGACCTGGGATTGCTTGAACACCACCAGCGCCCCGATCACGCCGCCCGACGTGGTCTGGATTGGCAGGCCCGACTGCGCAGTGACCGGTGTCGTATCGCCGACGGTTACCGCCTGCGTCGCGTTCGTACGCGTGGTCGGCGCGAGCGTATCGCTGAAATTGAGCGTGTTCCCGACGGCGAACCAGGCGCGGTTGTTGAAGTTCGCGACCGACGTCGGCACTCCCGTGAGGGGGTTCGTGGCCAGGTTCGCCGACGACCAAGCCGGCGCGGCCGGGTTCGAGATGTCGAGAACCCCGAAGAAGTTCGACCCCACCCCGCTGAATCCCGGGTGAGTCACGAGGATCTTTGTGCTGACGACCGCCATCGTAGGGGGTGTCCACGGCCCGCTGGTCGAGGGCGACGACGGGACGTTCCCCGCCGTGACGCCAGTGATCGTGACAAACGAATTCGTCAGCAGGTTGTATGCGAACGGCTCGTCGAACCCCGGATTGCGCGCGGTCGACACCATTCCATACGCGATCGTTCCGATGACAATGAACACCGACACGAACGTCGGCGTGGTGAAGCTGCCGAACGACGTAGCAGCGCTGCCGACGCCCGGGCGTGCCACGACGATTTCCGGGTTGCCCTGGTCGAATACGAGATTGGTCAGCAGCTGGCAGGCGCCCGGGAACGCGTCCGTTGCGTCGAACGCATCGCATAGCCCCTTCGGGGTGAAGCGGACCGGCTTCGCATTGCGGATCGCCATGTCGCGCCTCTCAATCCGTGATCTTCGTCGGCTTCAGCGTGCGGTTCGTGTGGAAGCGCCGCGGATCGAGCCGCACCGACTTGACCACCTGCTGCTCGTCGCCTTCCATGATCAGGTGGGTGCGCAGCATTGCCTCGCACTGCGCGCGCCACGATTCCTGACGGGTATCGTCCGTCTCCCCCATCAGCTCGACGGCCGTTGCCTTGATGAGGTACTGCTGATCCGGGAACCACGGAATGATCGACGACGTTTCCGGCGCGGCAATGTCCGGCTGCTTCACCATATAACGGTGCGTCAAGGTGATCTGCCCGGACGATTGCGGATAGATGAAGAGCTGCCCGGCCGACTGCTTCGCCTGCGCAGTTGTTTCGTCGTACAGCAGCGTCATGAACTCGTACGGATAGTTCGCGATCGACGGATCCTTGAATTCCTGGTCCCACTCTTCTGGCGAAATCGGGTGCAGGAAGTACGGCAGGTTGTTCTGCTGGAAAAACAGGTCGTACGGGCGCAGGTAATTGAGCGGCAACATGAACGGACCGTAGTTGTTGGCCTGCACGTTAATGAATTCGGTGACCCGGTTGATCTTCAGGTCACGATGCAGCCAGAGGTCCTCCAGGACCATGTTCAGATAGATGCCGCCCTGCGACAGCCATCCCGGCGCCTTCGCGATCGCGCAGGCGCGCGCGACGATCTGCTGGGCCTGGAGGTAGGCCATTTCACTTCCCTGCGCGGGCGTCCGCGATCTTCTTGCGCGCCTTCTCGAGCTCGGCTTCGATGCCCTTCAGCTGCTGCGGCGCGTTCTTCAGGTTTGCTTGCTCCTGGCTCGACAATGCCTTCGAGCCGGCCTTACCGGCGGTCTTCGCGTTCTGGCGCTCGAGCAGATCCGCATACGCGCGTGCGACGTCGGCGTGGGCCTTTTCCCACTGCTCGATATGGGCTTCGAGGACCGGGATTTCCAGCATGCGTTGCTGGCGCTGAAGCGCTTCGCGCACGGTGTCCATGCGGGCATCGAGCGAGGCTTTGTCCTCGCCCTCGACCAGATAACCGCTGGCCGAGAGTTGCGCCTGATTCGGCGCCGGGAGAGTGATCGAGAAGTTGCCGATCACCGTTGCAGCCGTGACTTCCTGGGAGGCTTGCGACATGGTCTTCCTTTCGGGGGTGAGGGATTACGATCGCGCCCAGGCCGGCACGGGGCCGCCGCCGAGCACTTTGTTCTGCGCCTGCTTGTACGGGTTGAATGCGTGCCCGTTGATGTCGTTTTCGTGCACCCACGTGCGCGCGACCATTTCCTTGATCGAGCGGAGCGTGTCCGTATCGAACTTGTACGTATGGCCGTGCAGGTACGGGGTGCCGTTGATCTTCAGGTGCTCACCACCGCACGGCGCGAGGTCGATGCGGTACCACCAGAGATCCGTCTTGCCGTCCTCGGCCTTGCCGGCGAAGCGCTCGACGACGCCCGACGTCAGCAATGCCGATTGCGCCTGTGCGGACAGCCGCGCCGATTCTTCCTCGGCGATGTCCTTCGCGGCGCCCAGCTTCGCGTTTTCGGCTTCGAGCGCCTTAATGCGCTCGAGCAGCGCTTCGCGGCTTTCTTCGACGGGTGCGGCGCCGCCGAGCAATTCGTCGGCGTCAGCCGACTCGGGAGCCGGCTTACCCGGCTCCTGCGAGTTACGTGCGGCCATCAGTTACTCCTTACGGGGTGGTCACGGTACCGCCCTGATAGCCCGGCGCGAACGCGGAGCCGCATTCGACGCGAGCCAGGAAGGCCGTGTTGAGCAGGATCGAGCCGTAGAACACTTTCCACGACACGACCCGGGTCTGGTTCAGCGGATCCGACTTGTCGGCGCCGGTCAGGTAGTGGAACTCGGGGTTCTCGAGCAGCACCTGGCCGTAACTGTGGTTGCCGATGAAGATCACCGGGAACACCGACACGCCGTTCGCCGGCGCGGCCGGCGGCGTTTGCGTGACGCCGATACCGGTCAGCGTGACCGTCTGGTTCGGTTGCAGCTGCGTTGCCTGACCAGCGAGCACACCGGTGACCGGAACACCGTTGCCGATCGCCGTGGCGAGGTTGGCCGGGCTCGTGGTCGTGCCGATGTACACGTTGAACACGTAGTTCGGGAACGACGGCAGTGTGACCGAGATCGAGCCGGTCGGGCCCGTCACGCTGATCGACGACGACACCTGGTAGATCGTCTGTTCGACCGACGTAAGCGCCGGCGCGGCCGTCACCTGGATGTAGTACGTGCCGGTTGCGAGCTGGCCGCCCGACGCGGACGCGGTGCCGTTGATCGCGGCCGCACCGGTCCAGTACGGCATCATGTTCGTTTCGCAGAAACGGATGCCTCCGAAGTCGCCGAGCTCGTTGTTGTAGAGCCGGTTCACGTCGCTGTACGCCCAGGCTTGCTGCACGGACGAGTTCTCGCGCATGTCCTGCGCGGAGAACGGGCTGATCAGGGCGACGTAGTGCTGCTTGACGCGCGGCGTCATGGACGGATCGCGATACGCGCCGGCCTCGATCATCATGTCTTCGCGCTCGTCGCCATTGAAGCGCGGCACGCCGTAGGCCGCCATCGATGCGAACAGGCGGTTCGATTCGTGCGGCGACATCACGTTCGACGCGGTCAGCGCAGCACGGTTTGCTGCGCCCCCGGCGTAGTTCACCTGCGGCGCGGACAGCAGCGTGTTCAGCGTGTTGCGCTCGAGCGTTTCGGGCATCTGGATCGACACCAGCTCGCAGGCTTGCTGGAACAGCGGGTGCTTGATGGTGAGGTTCGCGACATCGGTGATGATGACGCGATCGCCCCATTGCTGAGCAGTGGCGCTGACCTGTTGCAGCGTCATCGCTTCGCCCGGAGGCGCAACACCTTCCTGCAGCGGCGCGTACGGCAGCGGCAGGCGCTGGTAGCGCGACGCGGTGTACGTCGTGCCGCGGTTCGTGTCGAGCTTCAGCGGCTTGCCGAACTGGTACGCGACCAGTTGCCGGCGTGCGAGCGGCTCGACTTCTTCCTGGATGTACGCTTCGACGTCAGCCGTAAAACTCGTCGACTGGTTCGTCACCCCGGGGAACATGAGGCCCGTCAGGAGGGCCAGAATTTTTGTCAGCATGGTGTCCTCGTGCTGGTCAGATGTTCACGTCGGCCAGACGCGCGGTGCGCTTCTGGTGTTCGGTTTGCCCGCGGGCCGGCGGTACGTTTGAGCGCACGCCCGGCGTCTTGCCGCGCGGAACGTCGGCAGCGGGCGCCTTGGCTTTCGCCTTCGGCTTCAGCTTGCCGTCCGCGATGTCCTTGCCGAGCATGTAGTAGTAGACCGCCTCGCGCGACGCGTTGCGGCCTGCGCGGCGTTCGTCCTGCACGGCCTGCTCGACGCGATCGCGATATCGTGCGCGGTGCGGGTCGCTGGCGATCTTCGCTTCGAACAGTGTCTGGTCCCGCAGATCCTGCGCCTGGAACAACGCCGCCTGCGCCGCCTGTTGGCTTTGGCGCAGCGTACGGTTCGATTGGATCTGCCAGCGCTCGATGTCCGTCGTATTCGGATCGCGCAGGCGAGCTTCTTCCGCTTCGTAATCGCGATCCGCAATCGGCGCCGGCGTCGTGGGCGCGCGCGACGTATCGACCGCGCGGCCGCGGCGTTCTACCTCGGCTTCGAGCGCCGCGAGGCGGTCCGCGTCCGAAGTCGCGCGTCGGGAAGGCGTTGCCGGCTCGACGAAATCGAAGTCGAAATCATCTTCCGGAATATCAGCAGCGGGATCGCCAGCGCCAGGATCGCCGCCACCAGCACCATCATCGCCAGGGTCACCGCCCCCAGCATCGCCACCAGGGTCCGCCGGATCAGCACCGTCGACACCGGGAAAGAGAAGACCGAGAAGTCGCTGCAGGAGCTTGCTCATGGCGGCCCTTACGATTGCGTGCCCGTACCGACCGACTGGATCGTGGCGGTCGTCGCGCTGGTGATGGTGACCACGAAGTCACGGAACGTGTTTTGTGCAACCGACTGCGTTCCGCTCAGCGTCCAGCCGGTGTTCGTCGTGACCGTCCAGGCAAACGCGCCGCTCGAGCTGTTGATGACGCGCAGCTGCCATGTCATCCCGACGGGGTTTTGCTGCACCACCGACGGAAGCGATGCGATGAGGTTCGCGACGGTCGGAAGGGTCAGCGCCTGGCCTGCGGCGAGCGTGCCGGTCAGGTTGAAGAACACCTGAGCAGCACCCGAAATCTGGCTGCCGGCCGCAGTGAACGCCGTCGTGTTCGTTGCGGCGTTGTAGATCGCTTCCTGCAGCGGATTGACACCGAGGATCGCATTGCTCAGCCCCGTCTGGTCGGGCAACGCGCCCAGCATCGGGATGTTGGGGGTCTGCCCGGGGCCGATCGCCGGGAACAGCATGCCGATCAAAGCGGCGATTCGGGTTTTCTGCACGATGATCTCCTGATCAGGGTTCCGCACTTTTTATTCCGGTTTCCCGCCTCGTTCAAACGGCGGTCTTCGCCGGCTCCTGTTTCCGAGAGGATTTCCTCGCGGCTGCGGCGAGCTGGGCTTCAAGCTTCGCGACTTCGGCGGTCAACTCACCGAGTCGAATAGCAAGCAGTTGTCCCTTCAGGTGGATGTTTTCCATTTCCAGCCGGGCGGACCGGATCTTTTCCTGAACGAGTTGCGAATCCATCGTTTCTCCTAGCGCACACGCCGCGCGCGGATGAAACCGTTCGCGGTCATCGTGCTGGTCGTGAAGGTCGACGCGCCGACCAGATACACCGTCGTGGTCGACGCAATGCTGATGCGCTGCGACGGGGCCGCAAGGCCCTGAGCAACACCTGCGGGAAAGCTGGCGCCGAGGAACGTCTGCGTGCCCAGACCTCCGAGCGTTGCGGACGTCGTACTGGCGCCGCAGTTGAATGCGGATGGAACTGTCGTTCCGGCAGGGACGAAGCTGATCGTCCCGGACACGTCCCAATCACCGGCGGTGAGAGAAACGGACGTGATGTTCGCCGAGGTGCCGCTCGTCAGCGATACGCCGGTCGCCGAGTTGGTGACATACTCGCCCACGGTCCCGGCCGACGCGTTGCTGCCATCCGTGAACCCGCCAAGCGTCACGCCAGACGTGCCCTTGCCGACGATATACGTCGTGACGTTCGTGTCGGATCCAGCGGCGGCGAGCTGCGGGGCCGCGCCGGCGTTGGCGGGATTCACCAGCAGGAAATTCGCGCCGCTGTTGTTGTTCGTTACCTGAAGGGCCGACACACCGTTGCTGTTCTTGACGCTCGAGAAGCCCTCGTCGAACTGCAGGGACATCGCTTTTGCGGTCGTTTTCGCGAAACAGATGATGCGGCTCGTCCCGACATTCGACGCTCCGTACCACTGCCATGCGTGGCCGTAGGCGGTCGCGATCGCAACGCCCTGCCCGGTCGATCCGTCATCGCCAGTCAGCGCGGTGGCACCGATATTGATCCCGATGTTCCACTTCGCGTTGTTGTTCTGGATATTGATGGCGGCTGAGTTGTCCGCCTGCGTACCCGTGAACCCGGCGCCGGACGCAACCTGCAAGCCTACGGTTTGCGTCGGCTGCGGCGTGTACGGATCGATCACGGTCAACGTCGTGATGTTGCGGGTGTCCAGTTCGGCCGCGTACGTGGCGCCGGCTTGCGTCGTCAGACGGTGCGCTTCGCCGTAAATGCCCCACGCATTCGTGGCGAACGATGCGGAATTGTTCAGAGCGTATCCGCCTACCCCCCAGAAATCGCGCACCTGGTTAGCGTTGAGCGTCTGCGCTGCGACAGTCAGCCCGATCAGGGCGTTCGTGTTCTGGTTGGTGAGGATGGCGGCCTGCGAGAACTCGCTCACGCCGAACCCCAGGCCGCCCGTACCTTTTTGAAAAGTCGACAGCCAGTCAAACGGCGCGGTGCCGGCCGTGCCACTGCCGGCCGTCGCATCGCCGACAAACATCCGGTCGTTGCCGCGATTGACGATCCCACCGCTGTTCTGGAAGAAATTCTGCGTCGCCGACTGCGAATAGGATCCGGTCGCCGTCACGGAGGCGAGCGAAGTCGTGCCGTTCGCGGAAAGCGTAGTGAACGATCCGGCGGCGCGGGACGTGCCGCCGATGACGGTATTGTCGATCGTCGCACCGGTGTACGCGCCGCCGGTGAATGTCCCGGTCAACGTTCCACCAGCGCTGAAATTCGTCGCGCCATTGGCGCTCAGCGTCGTAAAGGACGCCGCGCCGCGCGTCGTCGCTCCAATCGTGACGCCGTCGAGCGTGCCGGACGTCGCGTGCACCGCGATCACGCTCGGGCTAGGGTAGTTCCCGTTCAGGTCACCCGTGGCCGGGCCCTGCGGGCCTTGCGAGATGATCAGGTTGAGCGCCTGGGTGCACTGCTGCGCAAGCGAGTTCAGCGCCGCCTGGATCTGTTCCGGCGGTACGTCTTTGCCCTCGGCGCGCACGAAAGGCGGAACGATGCGGAATTCATCGGACATCGAGCGCCTCCAGCCGCTTGTGCAAGCACGGATAACCGAGGTGCTTGCGCCGGCTGCCGTGCTTGATCAGGAACATGCGCAAGCCGCGACCGTGCCCGCAGGAGATCGCGTATCCGTCCGCTTCGAGTTCCTGGCGTTCGCACATCTTCAGGAAGCCGTGCCAGTTCCAGAACACGGCCAGCGTGAGGAACCACATCAGGCGCTTCTCCGCATGCCAGTGCGCCAGGTGTCCGCGCTCGTGCGCGATGACCGCGGCCTGCTCCGAAGACGTCAGGTGCCCCATCAGGTCACCGGTTTGGACCGTATGCCACGGCGTCGCGCGCGCGAAGAAGTTTTTCATCGCGGCCCCGCCATCGGTGACGCAATCTGGTCCGGATGGATCATGCCGGCCGGCCCCTGCGGCCGCGGCTGCCCAGGCTGCGCGCCCGCGCGCGGCGTTCCTGCAACACCCGGCCCCGCGCCGCCCGGCACGCCGGGTTGCCCCTGCGGCTGCTTCGGCGCCTGTTGCGCCTGGAGCTTCGCCTGCATGGCCTGCTGATGCTGCTGAACGTGCGCGCGGAACAGGCCCTGAGGATCGCCCGTGAGCTGCGCCGCCTGCAGATGCGCGGCGATGTGCGCGCGGTCGTCGTCGGCCTGATGGATCTCAGCCGGCAGGCCGTTGTGCATCATCAGGTTTTCGTCCTGCGGATCGAGGTGGAACAGATTCCGCTCGTCGATCAGGATGCGCGGCGCCACCTCGGGCCCGAAGATCTGCTCCGTGCCATATTCGAGGATCGGGCCGATGTTCAGCCGCCGGCCGTCAAGCTGCTGCGGCGGGATGCCGCGCAGGACGTTCATCCACGCGATCATCTGCTGCATACGCTGCAGGTTCTGCTGATACGACGTGCCGCACCACCGGAAGAAGTAGCGCTCACCGAACGCCTGCGGCGGGATCTTCTGCAGGTTCGCGCGCGCGCCTAGCTCGCCCAGCACCTCGACGGTCAGTTCCTCGGTACGGAACTGCCGGTCGAGCTCGAACATCCATTCGAGCAGCGGGTTGAGGACCACCTCCTCGTACCGCTTGGCGTTGTCGATGATGTTCGATTCCTGCTGCTGCGCCATAGCGGCCATCTGCGCCTGATTCTTCCGGCCGGTCGGCATCTTTCCGAGCATGGCGTCGTTGACGTCCATCGACTCGTTGATCTCCTGCTTGATGCCCTGGCAGAGCATCATCGCGTCCTTGTAGATCGCCGGGAAGTTTGCGAATTTCGTCTTGGTCGGGTCGGTCAACCACACCGCGGCAAGCCCGACCACCATCGACTGATAATTCGGGTTCGAGAGCGGATCGACCATGGTGATCGGCAGCAGGCTGTACTGCGCCGAGTCCTGCCCCATGTTCCAGTAGTCGTTCAGGTTCCACTGCAGGAACTTGACCGGCTCGATCTTCGAAATCCCGAAGAACGAGCCCGTGATGCGCTCGATCGGCGCTGAGATGATCGGCCGTTTGCCCGACCAGAACGGGTTGCGGATGATCCCCAGGATTACATCCTGACCGGCGAAATACACGAAGCACGGCTCTTTGCCGTTACCGAGATCCAGGTTCGTGTGGACTTCGTAGATCAGCGCGTACTTGAACGTGCCTTCCGTGCGAATCCCGGCGTCGCCGGTACGCTTCTTCGGTGGGACGTACTTCTCGCGCCCGCCGTCCGGCTTCGCAAGGTTGTCGACCAGTTCCTTCGCCTCGACGCCGACGAAAACGCCCTCGTCGATAAACTGCTGAACGGCGTCGACAGTCAGGCGCAGCCGGATTGCCGTCGCGGTGGCCTTCTCGATGTCGTTGCAGGTCGGCGGATAGACCGCCAGGTCCTCGGTAGCGAACGGGACGACGTCCGGGCCCTCGGTCGTGACCTCCTTCGATTCCTTCTCCCAGTCCCAGTCGTCCTCATCCGCGGCGAGGTCTTCGACTTCCCCGCCCAGCTCGTGGTCTTCCAGGATGGGCGGCTTCTTGATCAGCTCGGTGATGCGTCGCTGCGTGCGCGACCAGTCGATGTAGAGGTTCCACTGCCCCGTCACGTCGCCGGCAATCAGGTCCGCGCGCACGACGTCCTTCACCGCGGCCGACCGGATGTAATGCTCGAGCAGGCTGATCTGCGCGAACGGCATATTGCCGTCCGGGCCGGTGGCACCGACGTGCTTATGGTTCACGGGGAACAACTGCGCCAGCGTGCGCTTCATGCGCGCGTTGACGGCGTTGCGCACGGCCGGGATGTAGCACTGGGAGTTGCCGGAGTACTGCTGATTCTCGTCCGGCTGAGCGTTGTAGATGGACCAGTACTCCTCGCAGCGGTCCATCTGCTCCTGCTTGTTCTGGTAGCACTTCGCGATCTTCGGATACAGCTTCGCCGCTTCGGTATAGGCGTCGGAATCGGGCTGGTCGGCCCAGTTCTCGATCTCTTCGCCCGTCTTCTCAGCGTCAAGCGCCCGCGCGTCCAGTGTTTCGACCGCGGGCTTATCGTCCTGCTTCTTCGGCTTCTTCGAGCGGGCCATGGAAGGATCAGCCGATCACCTTGCCGGCGAGCTTCTTCGCCAGCGAAGAGCCGGTGCCACGATCGCGCGGCGTACGCTTCGGACGATCGTCGTCATTCGGTTTCTTCGAGCTCTTACCAAAGAACTCGCGCACATCGCGCGACTCGGAGCGCGTGCCCTGGAATTCGCGGGGCTTCTTCACGATCACAGACCCGGCTTCGACATTTTTTCGCGCATCGGGCCGCCCGACATGCGTTCGCCGACCTTCTCCGGCTTGCCATACGCGCCGCCCTGCTGCTTGCCCTTGTAGAAGTCCGACGGGCGCTGCGACGGCGCCTTGGGCGTAATTTTGCGATCGACTGCCATGTTCATCTCCGCGGCAAAGTGGTCAGATAGCTCACACCCTGCGGGTTCACGCCCGTGTTCACGCCTTCCGGCAGGACGTCCGCTTGCTGCGAGCAGATCACGTACACGGCCGCTTCGAGTCCCTCGACGAGGGTACGGTGCGGACCAGTCTCGGGGAGCGTATTCCGGTTTCCCGCGCGGTCGACCGGGTAGTTGTAGCCGCCGGCCATCGCATTGAGCGTATGCGTGGCGCCTTCCGTATCGACCTGGAACAGGCGGCGCGCCTTGGCCTCGGTGCGGATCAGCGGCGACAGCGCGCCGCGCGCGACGTTCACGTACGCGCCGCGCATCGGGTACATACCCGCGGCGCGCAGCGCCGGCACGATCGGCATGCGGTCGGCCTGGTCGAGCACGTCGGCCGGCAGCCACGCCGTCACGCGTGCGCGCGGGAACGCGGCGCGCACGAGCTGCGCAATGTCCGGCACGGCCTCCTTCGGAGGGACGGGCGAGATCCAGTCCGCGACGACCACGACGCGCTGCCCCTCGATGCACAGCAGCGCCGCGGTCGTCTCCGTACCGGTGGCGTTGAACGCGAGCGCGAGCGGATGCTGCTGACTGGGCTCGTACTCGCTCACCAGGTTCCACTGTCCGAAGTCTTCGTACACGGGCGCCCCCGAGAACACGCGTTGGAAGTACGCGAGCGCGTTCAGGATGTCGCGCCGCCCGCTGGGGAAGTTCAGGATCTCGGCAACGAGCTTCGGATGCGCGCCCTGCCCGCCGACCAGCACGATGTCGCCGGCCTCGAAAAAGGGCTGCATGCCCATGATGAACTGCGTCTTGTCCCGGTCCTGCGGCGCCGAAAGCGGGCGCAGGGCGAGCGTCACGCCGCGGCGGAGCATCTCCGCGCGCATCGGCTGCAGCAGCCATTCGTCGAGGGAGTTCTTCTCGATCGCAACGGCCGCGTCGCCGTACCGAGCCGACGTCTTGAACGCGTCTTCGATGACCTCGTCCGGCTTCCAGAATTCACCGGACGAGGTATGTACGTAGATCTTCGTGCCAAGGCGGCTGACCACGACTCGCCCGGTACGGTCGCTCTTCTTCACGTCCGTCGTCCGTGCGGGATCGGTAATCACGACCTTCGGCAGCCAAGGCGCCGGGTCGACCGCGCATTCCCGGATATGCTCACTCTCGAACGGCTTGTCCTGCGAGCCGATCGCCATGAGCATGTACTCCTGCATGAAGCCCCGGAGTTGCCCCGCCCGCTCCATCTCGTCGCGCTTCCGGCGGACCCAGTCCATCGGGTAGCGCTCCGGCCACAACGCCCGCGTCTCAGGATCGTCGATGTCGCCGTTGCAGATCGGATAGCGTCGGCTCGTCCAGTCCGGATTCTCGCGAAGCCGGGTGATCATGCAGTCCTCGGCCAGCGGCGTGCCGGTAACCCTGATCTTGCCCTTGACCTTGTCCATCGCCGGAATCAGCTCGAGGTAGAGCTTGCGCATCGAGGCGTCGACCGCAGCCTTGTCCTTGACCCGCTCCTTGTTCTCGATGTCGTCGAGGTACGCCCGATCCGGCCGGATGTCCCGCCACTTGAAGCCGCGGAATTCTTCCTCCCAGCCGTGAGCCTCGAGCAGGACGCCGTTCGAAAGCTCCATCTGGTGCTCGTTCCAGACCCGCCCCGACTCCTTCAGTCGGCCGAAAAGGCCCTGCAGCTTCGTGTTTCGGGTCGCCTCGAACTTAATCGCCTCGAGACGCTGGCAAGCCTTCGTGTACGTCTCACCGATGATCAGGCAGTACCCGAAGTTGCCGAAGCACGCCTCGATCAACAGGTGCTCTTCCGAGAGCGTCGATTTGGCACCCTCGCGAAACGCTTCGATCAGCACCCACTCGTCCGCACATCGCCAGAGGTCCATGACCTCGACGTGGAACGCCGGCGACGCCTGCGGATGCCGATGCGGAAACAGCATCGCGGAACCGAGCGCGCGATCGTCCGAGATCGCCTTCAGCAACACTCCATTGGTCAGGGCCATGACTTTCCTCCTCGCGGAGGATCATCAATGTTTTTCCCGTGCGCAGATTGGAGAGAGGGTTCGCGAAATTTCGTCACCCCCGTCCGGTGGGCCTCGGGTGGTCCCAGAGTTAGGTTTTCGTAAGACTCAGACGAGAATCGATCTCATTATGATCTGATAACGCCCCGTTTCGACCGATAGCGACCATTATGTCAAATCGAGATGCACCGCACCAATTCAATAAAATCAATTACTTGCGATATTTCCGCAGTTGGTCGATACGCTGATCTCGGCGAACGCACTGCAACATGTAAGCCTTTGAATGTGACAGAAAGGTATTTGAATGGAATGAGGCAGAGCGGGAAACGCGTGTTTTTGAGGCACGCAGGACACCCTCATCCTCCATTTCTCATCCCTTTCTGCCGTATCCGCCTGAGCCTTTCCACGCGCGTACGTGCGCGCACGCGAGGAGGTCGACCTGCGAAAGCTACGAGGACTCTCGATCGCTGCGGATGTGATTAAATGCCAGCGCGCCATGAGCGACGGATCAATCTCAGCGCGCAAACGAACAACGATCGCGAGCAGTCGATCACTACACAAGACCATGGGCCACGGGGCATAGATGAAAAGGTATAGCGAGCTGCTGCAGGAGAAGCTTGAGCGTGAGAAAGCGCAATTCCAGGAGTATCGAAACTCGGAATCCGCACGAAACAGGAGAGCTATGATCAATCGAGTCGCGTTCGATGACTTGATGCGCGAATTGCGGCCGGAATTCCGTGGCTTCGTGGAACAAATCGTCGAGTGCAAGTTCGAGGCCGTCTACTCCGAGAAGACGGAAGAACCGTACAAGGCGCAAGCCGAAGTGATTTTCAGGCTTCATCGCGACAAGCCTGGTGCTCCACTCGATCGTGACAAAGACTGCCGCTTTTGGATCGAACTCGATGCGGAGAACGGGGTTGTTTTCTGGGACTATCACGGCGATCTTCCGGAATATCACGGGAACCGAATCAAGACCGGAAAGCTTGGCAGTATCGGCCCGGAATGCGTCACTGCGCTACCGCTTCGTCTCGAAGATTGCCTCCGAGCCTGCCTCCACGGTCGTCGCCTGAGCGAGCTCCGTTACCGCTAGTGAACAGGCGCGTACGCGATGCCTTCGATGCGCGCCTCGTACATCCATTCGTCGCGATCGGCAAACCCGTTGATTTCCGCGCAGTAGTCCGCCATCAGCTCGAGCGTCGGCGGACTCGATGTCGAGATCGTGGCAAGTAGTGTGCCGTCAGACGTGAAGATGGCGTACGCGATCATGTTCAACTCCGGACCGATGGAACGGGCGCAACCTCCCACCCGCTTTTTTTAGAAGCGTTGCTAGGCCGAGGCGGGTATATCCGGCTTGGTCGACCTGCTGCGCCTTGGTGCGTTCAGCCATTCCGGTCGGTCCTGGCGGTGCGACTCCGCCATTCAGCCACGTTTATCGAGCTGGCTCGGCACCAGTTGTTCGGGCCTGGGCTAATGGGCCCCCGTCGGCGATTTCTTCTGAGTCGCGCTGCCTATTTGCGACGTCCGCTTCGTTGGCGATCTGGCAGACGCGACACACCCATCTCCTGCCCTTCGCTTCACGCAGCATGGCGACGATGTCCAGTCGCCAGAGGCGCTTGCATTGCGGGCAGATCGAGGATTCGAGGCGCATTCCAGAAAAAGACGCCCGGACGTGCCGGGCAAATCACCGTAGTGAAGGAGACGCGATCACGTTAAAGCTGTTTCCCTCGCTGAACGATGCCGCACATGATCTGGTGTAGTTCGGCCGGCGTGACCTCGTCGCGATCCCCGGTGATCATGGGCAGCGGCTTTTTCGTCCGAGCGTAGAGCAGGATTACGCCGCGTCTGATACCTCGAGCCCCGCTCGATTTGGCGTAGGAGATGGAGTTGGCGATGTACGTGTAGCCTTCGTCAGTCAGCGCCGTCAGGTACTTCGAAATCGTCCCCCGCGGCACGCCGATCTGCAAACCGAGACTCGCTTGGGTCAGCATGCCCTGCTGCTCGAGCAACTCGCAGATTCGGTGGCCGACGAGATCCGGATTGGACAGGTTACGCAGCGAGATCATGCTTCAGCTCCGACCCAGGACAGCATCACGCGATCGAGTTCCGTCGGCGCCGGAATCCGGAACGGTGTCGAAACACGCTCCGCGTCGCGCCGCCTGCTCTCCGCGATACGCGCGGACTTGGGCGCGAGCGGCACGATGGCCGGGATCGGCTTCTTGGTACGCGTATAGCGCTTTGGGATGCCGGCCGCGGAAACGAATCCTGCCTCGGCCAATGCATCGAGCTGGCGAGCCGTCGCCCGCGGATGGATGCCCCGCGCCTCGGCGATTTCGTTGATAGTCATCGGACTGCGGCGCGCGAGCAGTTCGCAGATGCAGCGCTGCGCGGATCCTTCTCGCTCGATCTGCTTCACATCCCGGCCTTTTCGGACAGCCAGAAATCACGCTGCGCGCGGAGTTTATCGATCACTTCGTCGAGTCGATCGACAGGAAACGAAGCGCAACAAATAATCCGGCCGTCGACGTCCCTAAACGAAATCTCGACATCCAGCTTCTTCTGCTGCCGCTGAACTCGGCCGTACTTGGACCAATCGATGTCGTTCATGCAGCTTGCTCCTGCACAAAAATTGCCGGGACAGAATTGCACTCCGCCCACCACTGAACCCCGCTAAGTTGCTTACCGATCTGGTGGTCGAAGAAAACGCCGAACTCGATGGCAGCAATCTGAATTTGATCGCCGATGACCACGAATACGCGGTCGAGGAAATTCGGAACGCCGAGCGGAGGCTTCCGCCAAATCAACGTCTGCACCCACGTTTCGTACATCACTCTTCTCCCGTTTCATGATGAGGTTTTGCCGGCGGTGTGCGCGGTACATCAGCCACGTAGTTCGACTCGCACGAGTACTGCCCAACGACCGCGTTGTAACGAAGCTCGACCATGCCGATCCGGCCGTTTTGCTTTTTTCGGACCTTCTGGACATGGACCTCAACCAACGCATCGCTGCCAACCTGGTCTCGGTGCACGGTGATGCAGTTGTCCGCTTTGTTGCGCCAGTGCGCGCTGCCCGCGATGTCGTACGGGGTCGGCACCGGATAGCGGCCGTCGGTGCCCTTCTGCAGCTTCGTTGGGTGCGCCACGATCCAGACATGCACGCCGTTTTCGCGAGCAAACTTCCGAATCCGTGTCAGCGACTGCGAGATGTACTCGGTCTCAGTAAGTGCCGGCGGTCGTTTGTGATCGATCTCGTTCCACGGGTCGAGCAGTAAGCCGCGGATGCCGTGGCGGCGCACCAGCGACCGGCCAATGTCGAGCAGACCATCGACCGTCGGCTCTTCCGGCAAGACGAATGTGAAGTGCGCCTCGAGCCAGTCCATCGCGTCTTCATGCTCGGCGACCGTCATCCGTTCCGTCGGCCCGAACTCAGCTGGCTTGCCGACATACTTCTCGATCAACTTGTCGGCGTGATATTCGAGCGGCTGGTTCTCCGGTGAGAAGACGCCGAAAGTCCAGCCGTGATCGCGCGCGAGATTGACCGTGAGCGCGTCGAGCCATTCGCTCTTGCCAGCGCCCGGGATACCGGTTATCAGCGTGATCTCCCCCGGCATGACGCGGTAGTGCGGGTCGATCGATTTCCAGCCCGTCGTGATGCCACGCGGCGCGCCGTGCTCGAACCGATCTCGCATCGCCTGCCGAAAATCCTCGACGGTGTACGTCCCCTCGACAGGCAGCGCGCGCGCCGCCGCGATGCAGTCGCCGATTACCTCGGCACCGTGCTTCAGCAGCACGTCATTCGCGTCCTTGCAACCGTCCGGCCACGTGACGACCAGACACTTGTCTCGCCCGAGGCGACGTACAAGTTCCTCCTGCAGACGCACACCAGCCGCGTCGTTGTCGACCGCGATGATGTGCGTCGCGACCGCTTCAATCGCCGGATCGAGCAGGAAGTCGAACTTGTGCGCGTAATCACGCGAATCCGGTGCCGGCGCGCCGTCCGGGACGGATACGCAGCTCTTGACGCCGGCCATTTCGACCGAGAGCTTGTCCATCTCTCCCTCAACCCATACGAGGCAGCCAGGATCGACGTCGTTCAGGCCGTACAGCACGCGCTCAGCGCCGGCCGCCATACGGAACAGCTTGTCACGCGTACGGTACTTGACGTTGACGACATCCTCGCCGCGGAAGTACGGGAACAGGACGCACCCGCGCTCTTCCTCGGCCTGCGGGAAGTACTCGTGGCCGAGCGTGATCTGGTTGCGCTCGACGACCGCGGCAGAGATGCCGCGTGCATCGAACCACGCCTGGAGCTCGTCGACGTGCTTCTCCGCCTTCACGAATTTGGGCTTCGCATACACGCGGCGCACTTCTGGCTTTTGCCATTCGCCGCTCTTGAGCGTGCCGCTCCAGCCGCAGTGCCAGCAATTCCAGACGCCCTTTTCCGTGTTGACGTTCAAGCACGGATAGTTCTTCTTTTTCCGGCTCGGCGAACATTGCGGACAAGTCACCTTGACTTCGACGCCGTTCTTCGAGCCGAGCTGGATACCGAAATCGCCAAAGGTCTTCATCGATCACCACGCCAACGCAGGTTGCTTTTTCGGCGCCGCATCGTTTCCGAGCTTCGCCCAGTCGTCTCGAATTGCGTTCATAAACGCCTGATCCCAGTCGACGTATCGATAGCCTTTTGCCTTCGCCGTACCGACGAAATGGTCGAGTCGCTCCTGAAGCCTCGCATGACCTTTTTCCTCTGCCCACTGCCGAATGCGGTCGCTGATGGCGAAGTTCTCGGACAATGGCGTTTTGCGATCAGCCGACTTTTTCGCCCTAGGCACAGATCGTCCGGACTCTTCGGACGATGTATTTGGTTTACTTCCTGGTTTAACTTCCTGTTTTGTGGTGCTGTCAGCACCTACCCCTCCCTGCTGTGAGCACCTACCCTCGGTGCTGTCAGCACCCACCGTAGGTGCTGTGGGCACATACCCGTCGGTGCTATCAGCACCCACTCCCCCTACGGATGACCCCACCCTCAGGAGATACTGATTCGGAAGATTGACGCCGTTTTGAGTCTGACGTCGAATCTCGATTAGGCCGCACTTCTCGAGTTCCGCAATTGCACGTCGCACGGAGTCACGGCTCATTCCGCACTCTTTCGCCAGCCGGTCGTGCGATGGGTCGCAACGTCCCGTGTGCGCGTTGCAGCAGTTCGCCAGCATCAGCAGGACGAGCTTCTGGAGGGCCGGCAAGTCCTGCTCGACGGCCCATGTCATGGCTTGGAAGCTCATCGCATCGACTCCTGGATGGCCAGTTCCATGACGAGTCGCTGGTCGGCGCTGCGCCCGCGGATCTCGCTGTACATCGCGTGCTTGCAGACGCGCCGCCAGAGAGGCGTTGCGGCAGGCGATTCGAGCAGCTTGCCGATCGCGCTGATGCGAAGCTCGCGCTCGTAATCGGCGCGGGCCTGGCCGGTCACCGGCGCTGCTTCAGCCTGCTCGATAGACCACGATCCGAGTGCCGGGCGATTAAACCGCCGGCGCCGCAAAACGGATCGATAGTCCTGACACGGGGGATTGCCGAACACGACGTCGGATTGAATGCGATTCATGCTTACCACCTCTGCCCAAAATCCAATAAGGATTCCTAACCTGCAATAAAAAAGCCCCGCCTTTGGGGAAAGCTGCCGGCGGCCAAGCCGGTTCGGTTCGCCGGAGGGTTCGGCTTACCTCAACTCTCCCCAAAAACGGGGCTTCCCTCTTTCTCCGTCGATTGGCGGTCGACGTCCATAGGCTATTTCGGTTTCCCGGCCAAGCCGCGCCCATCAATGCACGCCGGTGACGCAGTGGGACCGAGCTGTGATTTCACGCCGCCTCCTGCTGTTCCTGAGGCGCCGCAGCGTACCCGAGCGGATCCGCCAGCCACCGGTGCACTTCGGCGTTGCTGTAGCAGGAATGCGTGCGGCTCATGCGGATCGGCGGAGGCGCCTTTCCGGCGATCCCCAGCTTCCGCCAGGACTCGCGGCACATCGGAATAAAGGGCGCGATCTGGGCCCATTTGGAGAGCCCGACCCGCGGGAGGATCGGCTCGGTCGGCTTGCCGGAACCGGCTGGCGCTGCTGTCTTTTTCACGTTGGCTCACGTTGGGAAGTCATTGTGAGCTAATGCTATGGGGCATAAGGATTTTTTGCTATTGCGTGTAGGAGGCACACAATAATGCAAACCCCCTTCGCGATATTTCCAAGGGGGTTCGCGTTAGCGCGAACCCCCTATTCACTGTTACGCGGAACTTGAAACTGAATCCCTTCCTTTCGAATCCAGTTGCCAATAGTCTGAACAGCGCTAGCACTGGAAAGTCCGATCGCTTTCGCCTCCGGCATACTCAGAATAAGAGGGGCAATGTGAGTCGCTGCATGATGCGCACTAGAGAAACTTCCATCACGTGCAAGCGCAAATACTCTATCCTTTAGTGGCGCAAATTTATCAGCCCTCTTCCTACCACCACTGGCACCATGGCGAATCGCGGACATTTTAGCTTCCGCCTTTACCGAGTTCGCCAAAAGTGCATTAATTTCTTGAAAATTATTCTCAGCATTCTCCCGGATCATCGCAAATACCTTCGGACCAAATAGTTGAACAACTTCCTCAGCACCCATTCCGTCATTCAGTCCCGACGACATCAAATTATCAGTAAGATAAGGCACAACAGAAAGCAAAAACTCCTCAACAGTTTTAGGAACAGCCTTCTGGAAAGCATCATGAAGAACCGACAGACGCGACGCATACTCGAGCAATGCATCATATGTCGGATAACGCTCCCTGAGCTGATTAGACTCCGCCTTTATATTGAATTCCGCCACATCCTGAAATTTTGAAGAAATTAAATCATTAGCCATCTTCTCATTAAAGACAGACATACCCGAAATGAGATCGCTAAACGTCTCGAATATTTTTTTTGCACTCATAATTCCACCCGTCAAAAATTATTGATGGCAGATCGTCGCCATTTCACCATCGCACGACGCGACGATCCCCATCGACTCCGAATGCAGTTCTGGCGCCTTAGTCATGTTTCCGCCAATTACGCGGCGGCTGCCCCTATTGGGCTAGACGAGGTTGCAACTATCAATATCCTTCTGCTTCGTGCTTTGTCAGATCCAGCGCCGTATTAGGTGCCAACGCAAAGATTTCAGTGAATCTAGACGCGTGCTGACACGGGGCCGTTCTATCGACCAATTGGACATCGCGCTCCAGGATGAAGATCCGGTCCACCCTTTCAATCGCCTTCCACACGTGCTCTCGGACCAGCCCATGCTCTACCTGATATCCAATCAGCAGCGGTCTTCCCCCGGCAGTCAAGCCATACACCCGGCCCTCCATCACATGAGTTCTGTCCAACTCGTCGATATACGCTACTACGCATCCACCTGGTAAAAACGCTCTAAGCTCTGCGTCGGCTGTAGCGGGATTTTGAGTGCGTGATGCCAGACTCCGATATGGAAACGCATCGATCCATGGGCGTTCAAATGCCGGCGTCGGCTTTTTCTGCGACTTCCTGGACTTCGTCATCATTCCCCCCGCTGTGCAGTCGATAGTGAAAGAACGCGCGTGCGCTCGGTCTCCCAAGCGTCGCGGTCCTCGTTAGCAAGCATATTGTGCTGCAAGCCGTACTCGAGCGCCGACACGATCCGGCTACGGCCGTATGGGTCGATCCGATCAGCGACCGCGAGGCACTCGCGCAGCGGCATCGTGTCGATTCGCCCGTCACAGCGCATGAGTTGAAAAATTGCCGGCTCTCCGTCACAAAGCAGTGAGTCACCGAGCCATTTGAGTGTGCCGGCCGGTACGCGAACGTCAGTCATGACGCACCTCCTTGCCATCGCGCGCAATAGCCGTGACAGCGGCATCGAGCAAGCCCTTGGCTATTTCAACAGCCGTGAGAACAGCATACAAATGACTCGAGCTTACGCCGCTATTGGAGGCAGTCTCGTTCAACACGTCGCGTGCAATCGCCAGATGGCAGGACGAGGCTTCCAGGGCATCCACCAGCGGCAAGCCTGCAGTGATCGACAGAAAACTGGTCACTACACTGCTGCCGGAAAGCAACTCGGGAGCGGTCTTCAGCGCACGAATGTCAGTCATGGCTAACCTCCGCAGAGTCGCGCGCGCGCTTGGCCAGTTGCAGGCCTTCCACCATTCGATCCGCAACTTCGGTCAGGTACTGGCCGATGAGCTCGGCCGCGTTCAGCAGGCCCAAGTGAGCGGCTTGCCCGAGAGGTTCAGCGTTCGACATTTCCGGCTCGCAGCTGCTGTTATGAACCAGCCGAGAGATTGTCGCGATCGCATCAGATGCGCGGTACACGTCCGCGATGAGGGTCGCCGGAACCATGGCGAACGCGTCGTCGTCGGCGACCCAATGGTCACTCGTCAGCGCGCCGCGAAACGTCGGATCGGTGTAGTCAGGTGTGGAGGAGGAAACAGACTGGGACTGAACGGTAGACATGACGGCTCCTTCGTTTGAGGAACCTGCCCTATCCGTCGCCAAACGGAGGGGTGGGCAGGCATACAGCGAGGTTGGCGAACCGGAACGAAGGAACCGGCAGACCCGAAGGTCTCCCCACTGCTGCCCGCCCATAAAAGGAGGACGCAATGATACAACGGACGAAAAAATACCGCCTAGGGCGGCGGTCTCATCCGCCTTCGTTCCAGGTCGCCAAACCCGGCGCTTGTTGTTTCAAGCGCAATACAACTGTAGTTCCACGGCTTGCGAACGTCAAGTCACATTTCGACGATGCGAGCCATTTCATGGCCCTACATCTACAATCGCCACAACGATTTACTTCAGGTCTACATAACAACCCATCAAAAATAGTAGCGGTGCTATTGCTCCATCACGACGCCTGAGACATCAATGTCTCAGGCTCGACGGTCAAGTGCATTTGACGGAACGAGTACAGCGCACTGAACTCCGCGCTGCGAGACCACCCGCCACTCGACACGCGTCGCTTCAAATTGATTCTTCTGATGAAAAACTTGAGCCGGTCGTTCAAATCCATCACGGCCGCCTCGACCAAAAAATATCCTGTTGGCCCCTGCGTCACGAGAGCGCAGGCTCACATAGGAGCATTGATGATGAAGTCGAAGAAGGAGCAGATTAGCCGTCGCGCGCAAGTTGTCGATTTGATCAAACGCCAACCCGGCATCACGTCCGCAGAAATTGCAGACAAGCTCGGATTGGAAAGTTCCACCAAGGTCTCAACCTCCGTATGGCCGGCTGTAAGAGCCGGCCATGTACTCGTCGAGCGTATTAACCGAAACGGTCAGACCATGAATGCGCACTACATGTCTGATGACGTGCCGCCCGACGCCGTAGAACGTATCCAACAGAAAATCGTCGACGCAAAGAACGTCATTCCGATCGCGAAATCAGATGATGCACGTACCAGCGTGTTCGACACTAAGCGACTGAAAACGAAAAGCAAGTCCAGCGTCGCGAAGACTGCCCCGGCAGCAGCCCATACTACGACTCCGATCCAGAAGATGGGGCCTACGGGATTCGCCTGCGCGGTGACAAACGACGGCAGCCTGGTATTGATGCGCGAAGGGACGATCCAGTTTTCCCTCTCAAGCGTCGAGGCGACGACGTTGCAAAGCTATCTGGTGAAGCGGGCAGCCGCCAGCCTCTTCGCGAATATGGCTTGAGGATGCCGGCGACACTGCAGGCGTAATCATTTGATTCGCTCGGAGCGTCGAGCCACAACAGTGGCTCGAGTTCCAGTTGCACTTAGTTCCCTGTCGCCGACTTGGGCGCCCCGTTCGACGCAACGGCAGGCGATTGTGGCTTATCAGGCTGCTTGCCAGGCTGCACCTGCCCCTCGGTTAGCCGGTGGCTGTCGGCTTGTGCCTGCGCTTGCTTCGTGCCAAGCTTCACAGCGTTGTCGATCGAGTATTTGATCAATTCGATCAAGTCTTCGCGCTTCAGTACCGTCCCGTCAACCTTGTGGTTCAGTTGATTCATCGCGATGATGCAGATGTTGGATAGTGCCGTGTCCAAGAACGTCACCGCATTGTCCTTATCACTGAGCAGTTTGACGTTTTCCAGTACGCGATTTACCGCATTGATGTCTCCGCTCTCGCCGAGCAGCTTTGGGAGCGTTGCTGACAACCCTGTCTCGTGATCTTGACTCTTGAATGCTGCGGCAGCTTCAAAGCATCCTTGCCCGTGCCCATCGAACAGCGCAACGTTGTTGTTCGCGTTCCAGGCAACAATTGTCGTGTTGCGATCACCAGTGTCTTTCCCACCTCCGTCAGTAGTAACAAAACCTCTGTCCGTAACCATAAGACCAGAAACTAGCGGACGATCCGATGTACATGCTGTTAGTGCCAGCACTACCCCCAATGTAGCGATTGCGGTGCGGTTCATCACTTGTCCTTTTTCGTTTTTGACTCATCGATCCCCATACAGCACGGTCTCCCAGCAGTTCTTCCTGGGCCTATCAAGCATATACATGGATCAGGTCATCGCAACCGTGGAGGCCTAGTGCTTTCCCGACAACACCTAGTGCGGAAGACGATCGTGGGTGCGCACGCTTTGTCTGCAAACCCACGCGTGCTTGCGGACGCGATATTCCACCGAGTGCACAAATAGAACACAAGCCGCGCGCCGCTCACGAATCCGTCTTGTCGGCCAAAGTTCCTTGATATGGTCCGACCACCATATCGTCAGCGGGCAAACCTGCAGCATCGCCCGCATCACCTCGACGCGCGACGTCGTCAACCATTCTGTCCCACCGATCGATGACGACTGGTCTAGAATCGCGATCATTTACCGACAGCACGCAAACACCACCTCATGCAGCCCATCAGTCACCGAGAACGATACACCGCCCTGGACGGCCTTCGAGGAATGTTCGCGATACTCGTCATGGCTTTGCACTTCTTCGGGTCCGGGGCCGGATGGAGCAACTTCCCGTTCGCCAACGCGAACCTCGCCGTCGACTTCTTCTTCATGCTGTCTGGCTTTGTGCTGTGTCACGTGTACGAGCACGGGATGAAAACCAGGACGATCTCGACGGCCAAATTCATCAGCCATCGATTCGTGCGCATGTACCCCTTGCACATCGCAAGCATGATCGCGATGGGCGTGGTGGATCATCTCTACTGGGGCAAACTGCCCTACGTTGACGGCCCAGTATGGACCGGGGTTTTGAACGTCCTGTTGTTGCAAAGCATGGGCTTCACATCGCAGTGGAGTTGGAACGCCGCAAGCTGGTCCATCTCCAATGAGTTCTGGATCGGCGCGCTCATCCTGCCTGTCGTGTTTCAGAAGGTTCGGACGGAAGCCATCGTACTGGCCGCCTATGCGGGCTACTTCTTCCTGTACAACTCGGCACACACGATTCACGCTGCGTACCAGGCGCTCCCTGCCGGACTGTCGACGGGCATGGTGCGCTCGTTCAGCGGCATCCTGCTCGGCGTCGCCATCTATCGCATTGCTGCCGCTACCGCGCAAACGCCGGCGAACCCCTCGCGATGGAAGAACCTTTCTGCCTTGGTGGAAGCGCTACTGCTCGGCGGGATCGTCTACGTCGTCTATGGCGACGCACGCGGCAACATCGAATTTGAGGCACTCGCCGCCATGCCCTTCCTCATCTTCAGCGTGTCGCAGTCTGGAAGCGTGGTCGCTCGCATCCTCTCATGCCGCCCCATGAAATGGCTGGGCGAGATCAGTTACTCGGTCTACCTCGTTCATTTTCCGATGATCACGCTGGGCGTCTACCTGGGGATGATGAAAATCACCAACCCGTACATCCGCTTTGCGGCCTTTGCCGCGGTCGTGTTGACCTTGTCGACGCTTGTATATCGCTACTTTGAACGCCCGATCTACAAACGCTATCGCGACTTGTTTGTGCCCGTAGGTTATCGGGAGGAAGTCTCAGAGCGCGTCAAGGTCTAGCGCTTGCGAACTACTCATCCCAATCGGCCGGCCGCAGGATCACTGATGACCGCTTGTCTTCGCCGAAGTAATGCATTGTGCGATGCTTAACCATTCGCATGATAGATAAAAGCATTAGAACCACAGGCCGGAGCTAGGCCACAGATCAGAAGAACATCTACAAGTACTGTGAGACGGCTGAGGCGCCCCGGCGTATTCTGGCCGCAACGCATCGTTAAGGGAGGCCACATGCAAGATCACGTCGAATACTCGTATAGAAATCACTGGATATCGATTGACATGCTCGACATGAAACGAGGTCGATGGCGCTGGGCCTATTCTGTCGATGGTGCCGGCTACTACGAATCGCATGATCGGCCACTTGGGTATGCAGCAATGCTGCATGAAGCAAAGCGATCGGCCGAACGACGAGTCGATGAAATGGTCACGAAACCGGATGCTGGTTGAGAAATTCAGGGGCGGCGTCGCAGATCCGAAGTGTGATGCCAACGTGGCTGATCGACACCGTCGGCTCCGATGTGAAAAGCCCCGCTCGGGGCGGGGCTTTAAGGAGCGCGGTCGATTTCTCGATGGGTTGCCACACGTCGGAGCGTCGCACACGTACCGTCAATCTCGACCGATATTTTGTACGCTTTGTTCGATGTGACGTCGATCGTATAAATCTTAGGGTTCTTGAAGCCATTGAGGGAATGGAACCGCCGCCCCGCAGGTATAGGATCAGACATCAAATCCCGCAGAGCGTCGTCAACCTGCCCCCTCAATTCGTCGGTCAGCCCATCGTACTCCTTTTGGAAGCGCGCCTTCCGACGTATCGACTTGATCGCCAATCTAACCTCGGAGCGCTTTGATCAGGTCTTCTGCCGATGAGTACTCGCCATCCATGACTTCGTCGAGTTCTGCTTCGTGTTCGCCAAGAGTCCAACACAGTTCGTTCACAATGTTGTGGGCCGCAGACACCGAATCGAGAAGGACCTCGTACGCTTCCACCAATCCGTCTTCCGATTTCAGTTCCGGTGCGCGCGACGCTGCGTCCTTCTTCCTGAGAAGGCTCTCGTAGGATGTGTGAAGAGCGTCTCGGCCGTGCTCAAGCAGCCGAAGAATCTCTCCATCAGCGTCGATGGATCCTTCCGCACGCTTGATCGATTGGATCAGCTCTGCCGCTTCTCCGGCCAACGTATCTGCTTGGTCTCGGAGCTTGCAAACAGCATAGATCGTATCGTCGATCGCCTTTATGAGATCAACGCTACGACTGGCCTCAAACTCCACAAGTTGCCCGAAGGAGCGCAGACGCGAAACTTCCATGCGTATCATTGCAATCTCCATGGATATGATCATTACCGTACGCAATCAGGCACGATCACATTTTGCTGCGGTGCCAAACCGCGTCGCCGGATTGTACCTACGAAAATTTGAACTTGCAGTTGACAGACGAAAAATTTCTGCTCCCGAGACAAATTATCGGCCTCGGACGGCCGATTTCAAGGGGGTAACGGCACCTAGCCTTGAAATTTTTGTGACAAATCGACACAGCGAGATTTTTTGCTCCGCTCAGACCAGAGCTATTCTCACGATCTGCGGACGCTATGCCGATCGTGACGAGCGTCCCCATAGATCGTCACGCAGCCTCCTTCTCAGTGGGCCTGGTGGTCGCCCAGGTTCTCCAAATAGTCCCCCACCACTGCATCATTTTCCGGCGCTCCGGCAGGTACTCCGCATGGTTGTACGCAGCCCGGACGCCGTCGCGCTCGCTGTGCGCCAGTTGGCGCTCAATCCAGTCCCGGTTGAAATTGTGCTCATTCAGGATAGTCGACGCGAGGCCCCGGAAGCCGTGCCCCGTCATCCGTGAGTGGTAGCCCATCCGGTACAAGGCGTACAGGATCGTGTTCTCGCTCATCGGCTTCTTGGAGCTCGACCGACTCGGGAACAGGAACTGGCTGCGGCCGTTCAGTTCGCGGAGTTTCGCGATCACCTCGAGGGTCTGCTTCGACAGCGGCACGATATGCGGCGTGCGCATCTTCATCTTCTCGGCCGGGATGCGCCACTCCTTCTTCTTCTCGTCGATCTCAGTCCACTCAGCGAACCGCAGCTCGCTCGTACGAACAAATGTCAGCGCCATGAACTGCAGCGCCAGGCGCGTCTGCAAGTCGCCGTCGTACGCGCTGATCTTCTGCATGAGTTCCGGCAGTTCAGCCTCGCTCACGCGTTTCATGTGCACGACGGAACGGGTCTTCAGCGCGCCGCGGAGATCGGGAGCGGGGTCGCGCTCTGCCCGGCCGGTGGCAATGGCGTATCGAAAGATCTGGCTCGTTGCCTGAATAGTCTTGTGTGCGAGCTCGATCGCACCGCGCGACTCTATCTTTCGGATCACTGCAAGCAGCTCCGGCGCCGAGACATCGGCGATCGGTCGTGCACCGAGTCCCGGAAACAACTCGCGCTCGAGTAGCTTCATGATTCGTACAGCGTGGCCCTCACTCCACGACTGCTTTCGCTGTTCATGCCACTCCCTAGCGATGGGCTCGAACGAATTCACGCGGTCCAGGCTGCGCTGTGCCTTCACACGCTTCTTTTCGTGCGATGGATCCAGACCGCCGCGCAACTGCTCCTTGATCTCATCTCGGGCCTTACGCGCAGCCAGCAAGGTCACGGCCGGATAGACCCCGAGGGCCATCCGTTTCTCCTTACCGTCGATGCGATACTTCAACCGCCAGTACTTCGAGCCGTTCGGCATGACCTCGAGGTACATGCCTTGGCCGTCGGCCAGCTTGTAGGACTTTTCGAGAGGCTTGGCCGCACGGACGGCGACATCGGTAAGGGGCATTTGGGCATGGGGGCATTGCGATGCCCCGGATCAGGATAACTGCCCCCTACGATGCCCCCGGATTATGTGGGTGTCAATGGGAAACGATGGGCAACGCTGGTAACAAAAAGCCCCGTAAGTGCTTGACTGACGGGGATTTTTGGCAAACCATGGAAACACTTGGGAGTATGTGTGGTGCCGGGGACCGGACTCGAACCGGCAAGCCAGTTAAGGCGGCGGATTTTCGTCACACTGCTTCTTTCGAAGCCGGCCACGCCTGGGCGACGCCGTTCGTGCGCTGGACTATGCCTTCGCCATCGCGCGCGGGCTCGCTTGGTGGCCCGTGCGCCTTAGGCGCCCCCCGTCTAGTCTCTACACCTTCCTCGCGTGCGCCGCGAGGCTTGGCTCGGCGTTGCCTCGATGCCGTGCATCAGGGGTTTCGCCGAATTTGAAGGGTTCTGCACCGGCCGTTTCCGGCCGGGCACTCAATCTTTTAAGTCCGCTATGTTTACCAATTTCATCACCCCGGCAAGGGCGGACGGGATTCTACCATTGCTTCGCGCATCCGTTCCCCGATTCGGGTGCGGCGCATCGCACCGCGCCGCGCGCATGAGCGCCGCCGCCATCGCCACCGCTCGTTTCCCGCGTCGCAGCCTCCCGCCGCTACAATCGGATCGGCCACGCTCGTGCGCAACCGAACGCCCGCATCCCCGCCACGCGTTCTTGCGAAACCGCCTCGCCGCGCGTCATCGCGAAGTCACAAACGTTCTCGATAATTTCCCCGCCGAAAACGTTTACATCGCGCTTTCTTCATGACCCCGACCATCAAGGATGTGGCCGCACTCGCCGGCTTCTCGATCGCCACCGTGTCGCGCGCGCTCAACGCGCCGCATACGGTCAGCCCCGCGACGCTCGCCGCGATCCGCACGGCCATCGATACGCTGAAATTCCGCCCGAGCCCGCTCGGCCGCCAGTTGCGCGGCGAGCGCACGCGGCTCGTCGGCGTCGTGCTGCCGACGCTCGCGAACCCGGTGTTCGCCGACTGCCTGCAAGGCATCGACGAGCTCGCGACCGCGGCCGGCTTCAAGCTGATCCTGATGACGACCGAGTACGACGAGGCGCGCGAGCGCCACGCGATCGAAACGCTGCGCGAGCAGCGCGTCGAAGGGCTGATCCTGACCGTCGCCGATGCCGACACGCATCCGCTCCTCGACATGCTCGACCGCGACGGCCCGCATTACGTGCTGATGCACAACGACACGCAGCGCCGCCCGTCGGTGTCGGTCGACAACCGCCGCGCCGCCTACGACGGCGTGCGCATGCTGACGGCGCGCGGCCATCGCCGCGTGCTGATGCTCGCCGGCTCGCTCGCCGCGTCGGACCGCGCGCGGCAGCGTCATCTCGGCTGTGCGCAGGCGCTCGAGGAAAGCGGCGTCGCGCCGCTGCCGCCCGTCGAGGTCGACTTCAACGCGCCCGAGCTGCCCGACGCGGTGCTCGCGCACCTGACCGCGCGCGCGACGCGTCCGACGGCGCTCTTCTGCAGCAATGACCTGCTCGCGATGGTCGTGATGCGCGGCCTCAGGCGCGCCGGCTTCTCGGTGCCCGACGACATCTCGGTGCTCGGCTTCGACGGCATCGCGATCGGCGAGCTGCTCGCGCCGCCGCTCGCGAGCGTCGCGACGCCGAACCGCGACATCGGCCGTCATGCATGGCTGCGCCTCGTCGAAAGCATCGGCGGCGCGGCCATCGAACGCACGTCGCGGATCCTGCCGCACGCGGTCCGCGAAGGCGCGACGGTCGCGACGATCACGCCGGCCGACCTGCGCGCACGCGAAGCCTGATTGCACTGACCGCACCGACCACACGACACGCGCCCCCGCCGCGCCCCACCCGCTCACCCGGAGACCACACCATGACATTTCGACTGCCGTCCCTGCTGCGCGCGCTGATCAAACCGCTTGCGCCGCTCGCCTGCGCCGCGCTCCTCGCAGGCGCCTCCACCGCGCACGCGGAAGACACCGCGATCTGCTACAACTGCCCGCCCGAATGGGCCGACTGGGCCGCGCAGATCGCGGCGATCAAGCAGAAGACCGGCGTGCGCGTGCCGTTCGACAACAAGAACTCGGGCCAGGCGATCGCGCAGCTGATCGCCGAACAGAAGAGCCCGGTCGCGGACGTCGTCTATCTCGGCGTATCGTCGGCGTTCCAGGCGAAGGACAAGGGCGTGATCGCGCCGTACAAGCCCGCGCACTGGAACGACGTCCCCGCGAACCTGAAGGACCCGCAGGGCTACTGGTTCGCGATCCACTCGGGCACGCTCGGCTTCTTCGTCAACAAGGACGCGCTCGAAGGCAAGCCGGTGCCGCGCTCGTGGGCGGACCTGCTGAAGCCCGAATACAAGGGGATGGTCGGCTATCTCGATCCGTCGAGCGCGTTCGTCGGCTACGCGGGCGCGGTCGCCGTCAACCAGGCGCTCGGCGGCAGCCTCGACAACTTCAAGCCGGGCCTCGACTGGTTCCGCAAGCTCAAGGCGAACGCGCCGATCGTGCCGAAGCAGACCGCGTACGCGCGCGTGCTGTCGGGCGAGATTCCGATCCTGCTCTCCTACGACTTCGACGCCTATCGTGCGAAGTACAAGGATCACGCGAACGTCGAGTTCGTGATTCCGCAGGAAGGCACGATCGCGGTGCCATACGTGATGAGCCTCGTGAAGGGCGCGCCGCACGACGCGAACGGCCGGAAGGTGCTGGATTTCGTGCTGTCCGACGAAGGCCAGAAGCTGTGGGCGAACGCCTATCTGCGCCCGGTGCGCGCGCAGGCGATGAGCGCCGACGTCGCGTCGAAGTTCCTGCCGGCGAGCGACTATGCGCGCGCGAAGGCCGTCGACTTCGGCAAGATGGCCGCCGGCCAGCAGGCGTTCGGCCAGCAATACCTGCAGATCATGCAGTGACGGCGGGACGCGACCGATGCTCGACCTGACTTTTCCGCTGCGCTGGCGCATCGCGCTCGTCGCGCCCGCGCTCGCGGTGTTCGCCGCGTTCTGGCTGCTGCCGATGGCGTCGCTCGCGCGGGTGTCGGCCAACGGCGCGTTCTTCACGCAATACGCGGCGCTGCTCGGCAACGCGCGCTACATGAAGAGTCTCGGCGAGACGGTCGCGCTGTCGGCGGCCGTCACGCTCGCGACGCTCGCGCTGTCGACGATCTCCGGCTTGCTGCTCGCGCGCCGCGAGTTCGCCGGCAAGCGCGTGCTGCTCGCGCTGCTCACCTTCCCGCTCGCGTTTCCCGGCGTGGTCGTCGGCTTCATGGTGATCATGCTCGCGGGCCGGCAAGGGCTGATCGGCATGCTGTCCGCGAAGCTCGCCGGCGACAAGTGGGTGTTCGCGTATTCGGTCGCGGGCCTGTTCGCGGGCTACCTGTACTTCTCGATTCCGCGCGTGATCGTCACCGTGATCGCCGCGGCGTCGAAGCTCGATCCGTCGCTCGAGGAAGCGGCGCGCTCGCTCGGCGCGTCGCCGTGGCGCATCCTGTGCGACATCGTGCTGCCGGCGCTCGCGCCGGGCCTGATCGCGGCCGGCGCGATCTGCTTCGCGACCGCGATGGGCGCCTTCGGCACCGCGTTCACGCTCGCGACCGACCTGAACGTGCTGCCGATGACGATCTATACCGAGTTCACGCTGAACGCGAACATCGCGACGGCCGCCGGCCTGTCGATCGTGCTCGGCGTCGTCACGTGGGCCGTGCTCGCGCTCGCGCGCCAATTCACCGGCCACACCGCGGCCGCGGCCGCCTGAGGTCCATTCGATGCATTCGCTTTCCGATTCCTCCGCGCCGTCGCCGGCCCCCACCCGCGCGAACGGCGCCGCGCGACGCGCGCCGCGCGTGTCCGGCGCACGCGCGATCGCCGCGCTGCAATGGCTCGTCACGCTGCTGCTGGGCGCATTCCTGATCGTCCCCGTCGTGATGTCGGTGCTCGCGGGGCTGACCGTGAACTACTTCCGCGGCCTGTCGAGCGGCCTCACGCTGCGCTGGCTCGAACAGGTGTGGCAGCAGTATCACGGGTCGGTCATGCTGTCGCTCGTCGTCGCGTTCGCGACGCTCGCGATCGTGCTCGCCGTCGGCGTGCCGGCCGGCTACGCGCTCGCGCGCAGCAAGGGCCGCTTCGCACGCGTGATCGAGGAAGCGCTCGTGCTGCCGGTCGCGCTGCCGGGGCTCGCGTCCGCGCTCGCGCTGCTCGTCGTCTACGGCGGCTTCACCGCGTTCCGGATGAGCCTGTGGTTCATCGTCGCCGGCCACGTCGTGTTCACGCTGCCGTTCATGGTGCGCGCGGTCGCGGCCGTCGCGGCGGGCGCCGACCTGCGCACGCTCGAGGAAGGCGCGGCTAGCCTCGGCGCGTCGTTCGTCACGCGCTTCGTCACGATCGTGCTGCCGAACCTGCGGCCCGGCATCGTCGCGGGCGCGCTCGCGGTGCTCACGCTGTCGATCGGCGAGTTCAACCTCACGTGGATGCTGCACACGCCCGACACCAAGACGCTGCCGGTCGGGCTCGCCGACACCTACGCGTCGCTGCGCCTCGAAGTCGGCAGCGCGTACACGATCCTGTTCCTGCTGATGACGCTGCCGCTCCTCGTCGCGATGCAGTGGCTCGGCGTCGATCCGTCCGGCACGCGCGCGGTCAAGCGCGCGAAACGTTGAACCGGCTGAACCCGTGGCTCACATGAAACTCGATTCGATCCCGATCACCCTGACCCGCTGCGCGAAGACCTTCCGCGGCACCCGCGTGCTCGAGCCGCTCGACCTGTCGATCGGCGCGGGCGAGACGCTCGTGCTGCTCGGGCCCTCCGGCTGCGGCAAAACCACGACGCTGCGCCTGATCGCCGGCCTCGACACGCCGGACGCGGGCGGCGCGATCCTGTTCGGCGGCGACGACGTCACCCGGCTGCCGATCGAGCGCCGCCAGGTCGGCATGGTGTTCCAGAACTACGCGCTGTTTCCGAACCTGACGGTGCGCGGCAACGTCGGCTACGGACTCAGGATCCGCAATACCGAGCCGCGCGTGCTGCGCGAGCGCGTCGACGACCTGCTCGCGATGATGCGGCTCGACGCGCACGCGGAGAAGCCGATCGACCAGCTGTCCGGCGGCCAGCGCCAGCGGGTCGCGCTGGCGCGCGCGCTGGCGGTGCGGCCGAGGGTGCTGCTGCTCGACGAGCCGCTGACCGCGCTCGATGCGAAGCTGCGCGACGCGCTGCGCCGCGAGATGAACGCGCTGCTGCGCGAGCTGGGCGTGACGACCGTCTACGTGACGCACGACCAGGCCGAGGCGATGGAGCTCGGCGACCGCATCGTCGTGATGAGCGCGGGCCGCATCGAGCAGATCGGCACGCCGCGCGACATCTACTACCGGCCCGCGAACCGCGCGGTCGCGCAGTTCATCGGCACGCTGAACCGTATTGCGGGAAAATGGAAAAATGGTGCGCTCGTGACGACGGGCGGCGCGCTCGTCACGCCGCACGCCGCCGACGAATGGTTCTTCCGGCCGGAAGACGCGCAGCTCGCCGATCCCGCGCACGCGCCGCTGCGCGGCGCGGTCAGCGGCTGCGCGTTCCTCGGCGAGCGCACCCGGCTCACGATCGAGCACGCGGCGCCCGACGCGCTCGTGATCGACGTGCCGGGCCGCATCGAGCTCGCGCGCGGCACGGCCGTCGGCATCACGATCGCGGCCGACGGGCTGATCGCGCTCGGCGCCGCCGCTTGACGCACGTGCCGCACGTGACGTCCCCCATAATAAACCGATGATCCGAGGAACACGATGCTGCTTGCACACATCAGCGATCTCCACATCAAGCGACCGGGCCAGCTCGCGTACCGGCGCGTCGACACGGCCGCCGCGCTCGCGCGCTGCATCGCGCGCCTGAACGCGCTCGAGCCGCGCCCCGATGCGGTGCTCGTCACGGGCGACCTGACCGATTTCGGCAACGACGACGAATACCGTCACCTGCGCGACCTGCTCGCGCCGCTCGAGATCCCGTACTACCTGATGGTCGGCAACCACGACGACCGCGCGGCCATGCGCCGCGCGTTCGCCGATCGCCCGGAATGGCAGGACGGCGAGTTCGTGCAGTACGCGCTCGACGTCGGCGCGGTGCGCGTGCTCGCGCTCGATTCGCAGGTGCCCGGCACGAGCGCCGGCGACCTGTGCGACGCGCGCCTCGCATGGCTTGCCGGCCAACTCGACGCCGCGCGCGATCGGCCCGTGATCGTCGCGCTGCATCACCCGCCGTTCGCGTCGGGAATCGGCCATATGGATGCGCTGCGGCTCGCGCCCGCCGCCGCCGCGAAGCTCGACGCGCTGCTGCGCGGCTACCCGAACGTCGAGCGCGTGCTGTGCGGCCACGTGCACCGGACGATGTTCGCGCGCTTCGGCGGCACGATCGCGTCGGCCGTGCCGGCGCCCGCGCACCAGGTCGCGTTCGACCTGCGCGACAACGCGCCGTCGGCCTTCCGGCTCGAGCCGCCCGCGTTCGCCGTGCATCGCCATACGCCCGATGCCGGCGTGATCACGCATCACGTGTACGTCGACGAAGGCGACGGCCCGTATCCGTTCTACGAGCCGACCGGCGAGCTCGTCGACTGAGCGCGGCCGCGGCGGCGGTTCCGGCGCAGTGGCGGCCCTCGCCGCCGCTCGCACCGTCACTGCGCCGCCGGAATTGCGTGCGCACTCGGCCCGGCGAGGCCGCGACCGGCACGTTTCGCACGGCTCCGGTATCATCGGCTGCCCCGACCGATGCCCGGCGCGCGCCGGCGCCAGCCGCCGCGGCCGCACGGGTCACGTCACACCCGATCGCCCCGTATCGCCATGTCTTCCATCGCCCCCGACCGTCCGACCGACGCCGCCTCGCCCCACTATTCGCGCAGCCTGTTGTTGCTGCTCGCGACGATCGCGGGCGTATCGGTCGCGAACATCTACTACAACCAGCCGCTGCTCGACAGCTTCCGCGCGGCGTTTCCGGACCACGCGTCGTGGATCGGCGCGATACCGACCGCGACGCAGCTCGGCTATGCGGCCGGGATGTTCCTGCTCGCGCCGCTCGGCGACCGCTTCGACCGCCGCCTGCTGATCCTGCTGCAGATCGCCGGCCTGTCGGTCGCGCTGGTCGCGGCGGCCGCCGCGGCGCCATCGCTCACGGTGCTCGCCGCGGCGAGCCTCGCGATCGGCGTGCTCGCGACCATCGCGCAGCAGGCGGTGCCGTTCGCCGCGGAAATCGCGCCGCCCGCCGCGCGCGGGCAAGCGGTCGGCACCGTGATGAGCGGCCTCCTGATCGGGATCCTGCTCGCGCGCACGGCCGCCGGCTTCGTCGCCGAATACTTCGGCTGGCGCGCGGTGTTCGGCGCGTCGGTCGCCGCGCTCGTCGCGCTCGCCGCGGTGATCGTGCTGCGCCTGCCGAAGAGCTCGCCGACGTCGACGCTGCCGTACGGCAAGCTGCTCGGCTCGATGTGGCATCTCGCGGCCGAGTTGCGCGGGCTGCGCGAAGCATCGCTGACGGGCGCCGCGATCTTCGCGGCGTTCAGCGCGTTCTGGCCGGTGCTCACGCTGCTGCTCGCCGGCGCGCCGTTCCATCTCGGGCCGCAGGCGGCTGGCCTGTTCGGCATCGTCGGCGCGGCGGGCGCGCTCGCCGCGCCCTATGCGGGCCGCATTGCCGACAAGCGCGGGCCGCGCGCGATCATCTCGCTCGCGATTGCGCTGGTCGCGCTGTCGTTCGTGATCTTCGCGCTGTCCGGCGCGAGCATCGCCGGGCTCGTGACCGGCGTGATCGTGCTCGACGTCGGCGTTCAGGCCGCGCAGATCTCGAACCAGTCGCGCATCTATGCGCTGAAGCCCGACGCGCGCAGCCGCGTCAACACGGTGTACATGGTGTGCTATTTCATCGGCGGCGCGCTCGGCTCGTCGGCCGGCGTCGCCGCGTGGCGCGCGTTCGGCTGGACCGGCATGTGCGCGGCGGGGCTGGCGTTCGCCGCGCTCGCCGGCGCGTGCCACCATCGGGGCGGCAAGCGCGGCGGCTAAGCGGCGGTCGCGCGTGTCGCCGTCACGCGTCGGCCGCCGGAGCGCCGGGCACCGGCTTGACGCTCGACGCGGGCGCTGACGCATAGGTCGCCGCCTGCGTCGGCTCGGGTGCGGACGGCGGCGGCGTCGCCTGCGTCGGTGCAGACGCTGACGTCGATGTCGTTGCAGGCGCCGGCGCCGTGGCGGGCTCCGGCGCGGATGCGGTGGACGCGGTCACGGGCGCCGAGACGCTCGCCGACGCCGTCTGCGACACGCGCCGCCGCGCCGGGTCGAACACGAACGACAGCCCGACGCTGCCGAGGATCGCGACCGTCGCGATCACGGTCGCCATCGTCACCGGCTCGCCGAGCATCAGCGCACCGATCGCGACCGCGACGATCGGGTTCACGTACATGCAGCTGCTCGCGATGATCGGGCTCGTGTGGCGGATCAGGTAGCCGTACGCGACGTACGCGGCCATCGTGCAGAACACCATCAGGTACAGGAACGCGAATACCGGCCCCGCCGCGAGGTGCTCGATGCGCTCGCCGAGCAGCCACGCGGCGAGCGTCGACATCAGGCCGCCGAGGCCGATCTGCAGCGACGTGGACAGGAACAGGTCGGACGGCAGCTTGAGCCGCGTCGACAGATGCGCGCCGCCCGCCCAGAACAGCGCGCCGGCCAGCACGCAGATCGTGCCGAGCGCCGAATTCGTCGCGGCCGCGCGCCGCCCGAATTCAGCACGACGATGCCGACCATCCCGAGCGCGACGGCCACCCATTCGCCCTTCGTCACGGGCCGCCCCGCGACGGCCGCGATCACGGTCGCGAACAGCGGCACCGTGGCGACCATCACCGCGGCCGAGCCGCTGCTGACCGTGCGCATCCCGAGCGCGATCGTGCCGGACGACAGCGCGACGAGCATCGTGCCGACGATCGCCGTGTTGCGAATCTCGACGAGCGTCGGCCATTCCGGCTTGCGCCGCAGCGCGAAGATGAACAGGCCGATGCCGCCGAGCAGGTTGCGCAGCCCCGACAGCAGCAGCGGCGGGAACGACTGCAGCGCGAAGTGCAGGCCGCTGTAGGTCGAGCCCCACACGAAGTAGATGAACACGAGCGCGAGCGCGACGCGGCCGCCGCGGCTTTGCGGCAGGCGGATGCGCAATGGCAGTCGGGGCAGCCGGGCGAAGAAATCGAGGAGGCGGTCGAGCGGCGTCATCGTTCAGCCTGCCCGCACGGCAGGTGGCGCGCTCCGCTGCAAGACGCCGGAGCAACCGGCAAGCGGCCCAGACGGGACCGGGGAAGCGGGGACGAGCGTGCGGAACGACATGACAGTGCGAACGGCGACGAATAGGAACCGGCAAGCGGCGGCAGAGGGTCGGACAAGATGTGCGCGCACGGCATCGTGCGCGCATGCTCGGCATTATGGCATCAAGGATTCGAAAGGATCGCCCGGCCCGGCCGAAAGGATGTCGACTGACGTTTCGGCGCGACATTTGCGGGCGCGGCACGGGTGAGGTGGGACGCCGCGGGTACGTCGGGCGTGTGCCGACGGCCGGCTCGGGCGGCCGCCGCGCGACGCCGCCCACCATCACGCACCATCGCCCACCATCGCGCGCGGTGCGCCGCCGTGACGCACCGCCCCGCCCCGCACCGCCCCGCCGCTCACGATCCGCCGAACCAGTTGTACCCCTGGTCGACCCAGTACCCGCCCGGATACGTATTGGTCACGAAGATTTCCATGATGTGCTTCGGGTTCTTGTAGCCGAGCTTGGTCGGCATCCGCAGCTTCATCGGAAAGCCGAATTCGGGCGGCAGGCGACGCCCGTCGTACTCGAACGTCAGCAGCGTCTGCGGATGCAGCGCGGTCGGCATGTCGATGCTCTCGTAGTAATCGTCCGCGCATTTGAAGCCGACGTACTTCGCGCTCGTATCCGCGCCGACGCGCGCGAGGAACGCGCCGAACGGCGTGCCGCCCCAGCGCCCGATCGCGCTCCATCCCTCGACGCAGATGTGCCGCGTGATCTGCTCCGCATGCGGCAGCGCATACAGCTCGTCGAGCGTCCACACGCGCTTGCCGCTCACGCGGCCGGACAGCGCGAGCCGGTACGTCGCCGCATCGACGTGCGGCACCTCGTCGATCCCGTAGTACGCGTTGAACGGGAACGGCCGCGTCAGGTCCGCTTCGGTATAGGTCGGCGCAAGCCGGTCCGGGCTGAACAGCCATGCCTGCACGCGGTCGTTCATCCGCGACACCTTCTCGAGAAACGCGTTGACCGACGCATCGTCCTGCAGCGTGCAGCCGGACAGCATCGCGAGGCCGCCGAGCGTCAGGATGCGGCGATTGAACAGGCGCCGCGACGGCATCGCGAGCTCGCGCCGCACGTCGAGCGCGAGCGATTGCCGGTCGAGCGTCCACGGCCGGCGCTCGCCGGGGGATTCGGATTCGGACATGATGAGTTCCTCGATCGTGAGCAGACGAATCAGCGGCCGCGCAGCATCGCGAGCAGCGAGCGCGGCACCAGCAGCGCCATCGCGACGTGCACGACGAAGAACGCGACGAGCACCGACATCGCCCAGAAATGCACGACGCGCGCGCTGTCGTAGCCGCCGAGCAGCGTGCGCAGCAGCGGAAACTGCACCGACTTCCAGATCACGAGACCGGACAGCACCAGCACCACGAGATCGACGATCGCGGTCAGATAGGCCGCACGCTGCACCGCGTTGTAGACGCTCAGGTCGTCGTGCGACAGCTTGCCGTGCAGCGCGGCGCGCAAGTCGCGCCACACGGCGGCCGGCGTGACCGGCCAGAACTTGCGCGCGAGGCGTCCGGTCGCGATCGCCATCGTCAGGTAGAAGATCCCGTTGCCCGCGAGCAGCCACATCGCCGCGAAATGCCATTGCAACGCTCCGCCGAGCCAGCCGCCCAGCGTGATGCCGTGCGGGAACGCGAACGGCGGATAGATCGGCGACGCATCGTAGATGCGCCAGCCGGACAGCACCATCACGATCGCGGCGAGCGCGTTGAGCCAGTGGCACACGCGCACCCACGGCGGGTGGATCGAGCGCGCGGGCGGCGTCGCGGCCGCGGGCCCGGTGGCGTGAACGGTTTGCATGATGACGACTCCTCCAGTGGCGCGGCTGCCGCGCCGGCCGGGCGGCGCCCGCTGTCGCGAACGCATGACCGGGCCGGCGGCACGTGCCGCGCGCGAACCATCCCGTCAGTTGGACGGGCTCATCTTGTCGTCCTGCTTCGGCTTGCCCATCTCGTCGTGCGACATGGCGCCCTTCTTCATCGCGTGCTTCTGCTTCTTCATGCCGTCCTTCTGCATCCCTTCGTCCTTCGACATCGCTTCGTGGCCCATCGCGTCCTTCGACATCGGCGCCTGATCCTTCGACATCGCGTCGTTCTGCGCATAAGCGCCCGTCACCGCGAACGCAAGGCCGGCGACGCAGGCTGCCATCAGTGCTTTTTTCATGACATCACTCCAGTACATGGGTTCAAGGAGCCGAATAGACGGACGACGCGGCGCCATATGACAGGCCGTCGCGAAATTTTTTCGCGACGCGCGCAGCCGCGCGATGCTGCGGCCGTGCATCCGGCACGGATCTGTCCCCGGTTGAAACCGCCGCGAAGCCGGTGTATCGTGTGCGCTTGCTAACGCGGGGGTCCTGCAATGCGCCCGGTCAACAAACCGGCAATTGCGGGTGAGAAATACCCTTTGAACCTGATCTGGATAATGCCAGCGCAGGGAAGCGTACGGGCTTCGCCGCCATCCCTCTGACGAAACCCGCCGCCTCACGAATCTCGTCTCCTGCTTAGCGAGCGCCCCACATCAGGAGATCGCATGAACGCCAATCCGAAGTTTCTGTCCGCCGACGCGCACGTCGACGCCGCTGCCGTCGCGCCGCTGCCGAATTCGCGCAAGATTTACGTGACGGGGTCGCAGCCCGACATCCGCGTGCCGATGCGCGAGATCACGCAGTCCGACACGCCGACCGGCTTCGGCGGTGAAAAGAATCCGCCCATTTACGTCTACGATACGTCGGGCCCGTACACAGATCCAGAAGCGAAGATCGACATCCGCGCGGGCCTGCCCGCGCTGCGCCAGCGCTGGATCGAAGCGCGCGGCGACACCGAAACGCTGTCGGGCCTCACGAGCGAGTACGGCCGCGAACGCGCGGCCGACCCGGCCACGGCCGACCTGCGCTTCCCGGGCCTGCACCGCCATCCGCGCCGCGCGCAGGCCGGCAAGAACGTCACGCAGATGCACTATGCGCGCCAGGGCATCATCACGCCGGAAATGGAATACATCGCGATCCGCGAGAACCAGCGCCGCGCCGAGTACCTGGAAAGCCTGAAGGCGAGCGGCCCGAACGGCGCGAAGCTCGCCGCGATGATGGGCCGCCAGCATGCGGGCCAGGCGTTCGGCGCCGCCGCATTCGGCCCCAATGCGCTCACCGAGATCACGCCGGAATTCGTGCGCTCGGAAGTGGCGTGCGGCCGCGCGATCATCCCCGCGAACATCAACCACCCGGAATCCGAGCCGATGATCATCGGCCGCAACTTCCTCGTGAAGATCAACGCGAACATCGGCAACTCGGCCGTCACGTCGTCGATCGGCGAGGAAGTCGACAAGATGACGTGGGCGATCCGCTGGGGCGGCGACACGGTGATGGACCTGTCGACCGGCAAGCACATCCATGAAACGCGCGAGTGGATCATCCGCAACAGCCCGGTGCCGATCGGCACGGTGCCGATCTACCAGGCGCTCGAGAAGGTCAACGGCAAGGCCGAGGACCTGACCTGGGAAATCTTCCGCGACACGCTGATCGAGCAGGCCGAGCAAGGCGTCGACTACTTCACGATCCACGCGGGCGTGCGCCTGCAGTACGTGCCGCTCACCGCGAACCGGATGACGGGCATCGTGTCGCGCGGCGGCTCGATCATGGCGAAGTGGTGCCTCGCGCATCACAAGGAAAGCTTCCTGTACGAGCACTTCGAAGAGATCTGCGAAATCATGAAGGCGTACGACGTGAGCTTCTCGCTCGGCGACGGCCTGCGCCCCGGCTCGATCTACGACGCGAACGACGAAGCGCAGCTCGGCGAGCTGAAGACGCTCGGCGAGCTCACGCAGATCGCGTGGAAGCATGACGTGCAGGTGATGATCGAAGGCCCGGGCCACGTGCCGATGCAGCTGATCAAGGAAAACATGGATCTGCAGCTCGACTGGTGCAAGGAAGCGCCGTTCTACACGCTCGGGCCGCTGACGACCGACATCGCGCCGGGCTACGACCACATCACGTCGGGCATCGGCGCCGCGATGATCGGCTGGTTCGGCACCGCGATGCTGTGCTACGTGACGCCGAAGGAGCACCTCGGCCTGCCGAACAAGGACGACGTGAAGGAAGGCATCATCACGTACAAGCTCGCCGCGCACGCCGCGGATCTCGCGAAGGGCCACCCGGGCGCGCAGGTGCGCGACAACGCGCTGTCGAAGGCGCGCTTCGAGTTCCGCTGGGAAGACCAGTTCAACCTCGGCCTCGATCCGGACAAGGCGCGCGAATTCCACGACGAAACGCTGCCGAAGGATTCGGCGAAGGTCGCGCACTTCTGCTCGATGTGCGGCCCGCACTTCTGCTCGATGAAGATCACGCAGGACGTGCGCGAGTTTGCGGCGCAGCAAGGCGTGTCCGAAACCGAAGCGCTGAAGAAAGGGATGGAGGTCAAGGCCGTCGAGTTCGTGAAGACCGGCGCCGAGATCTATCACCGCCAGTAAGCGGACATGCGGAGGCCGCGGCTCGCACGGGCCGCGGCCCCGCACACGTCTGCCGACGCCTGCACGAGCCCGCTTTCGAGCGGGCTTTGTTTTGCGCGTTCGTCGCATCGCGCATGCCTGCCCGCGGGCGAGAAACAATTCATTACGAAAGCGCCCGAGCCTTAACAAGTCCTTACAGCAGCATGACGGGACGGCGGGTAGATTGGCCATATGCACAGCCTCGATACGGTCGTGCGACCTCCCTCCACTACCACAAGGACAACGATCATGAACTCGATCCGACGTATTGGGGTGTACGCACTGCTCGTCGCGACGATGGCCAGCCTGACGGCGTGCGACTCGATGACGAGACGTCAACGCGACACGGCCATCGGCGCGGGCGTCGGCGGCGTCGCCGGTGCGGCGATCGGCGGCAATGCGCTGTCGACCCTCGGCGGCGCAGCCGCCGGCGGCATCATCGGCAACCAGATCGGCAAGTAAGCGTACGCTCAGGCTCATTCCAGGTCGCCGCCGCGCGCGGCGGCTTGGGCAAAACGGCGTTTCCGCGGTGCGGAAACGCCGTTTCGCATTGGCGGGCACGCATTGGCACATTGCGCGGCGATGCCCCCGGAAACGCGCCGTTACCCTTTCGCTCGCCGATGCGTCGCCGTGCGGGCTAAGCTGAAGCATCGGCTCCCGCCGGAGAAACATCATGACCAGGACCCTCGTCGCCACGGCGCTCGCATGCGCAGCCCTCGCCGGCTGCTACTACCCGTACGGCTACTATCCGTCCGGCTATTACGCGGCGGCGCCCGTCCAGACCGCGCCGGTGTATGTCGAGCCCGCGCCCGCCTACTATTATCCGGCGCCCGCCTATGCGCCGGCCTGGGGCGGCTGGTGGGGGCCGGCGGTTTCGCTCAATTTCGGCTTCGGCGGGCGCGGCGGCTGGCGCCACCATTGATGCACCGGGGCGCGGCCGGGCGGGCGCGCGCGCCGAGGTCCCGTTTCTTGTCGTTTCATCCGATCGTGAAACGAACGCGCGATCCTGCGGTGTAACATCCACCGCATTCCTCCTCTCGCCGGCCGCCCGATGTCGCCCAAGAACGCCCTTCTGCTGACCGTGCTCGCCGCCCTGTGGGGCGCGTCGTTCCTGTTCATCCGAATCGGCGTCGCCGAGTTCGGCGTCGCGCCGCTGATGGTGCTGCGCGTCGGCATCGGCGCGCTGTTCCTGCTCGGGCTCGCGCTGACGCGCATTGCGCCCGCCGCGCTCGGCGCGCAACTGCGCCGCCATGCATGGCCGCTGTTCGTCGTCGGCGCGCTCAATTCCGGCGTGCCGTTCTGCCTGTTCGCGTTCGCGGAACTCACGCTGTCGGCCGGCGTGACGTCGGTGATCAACGCGACGACGCCGCTGTGGGGCGCGCTCGTCGCGTACCTGTGGCTGAAGGACAAGCTGTCGCTGCCGCGCGCGCTCGGCCTCGTGATCGGCTTCGCCGGCGTGCTCACGCTCGTCTGGGACCAGGTTGCGAGCGCGCACGGCGGCGCGGGCGCGGGCGCGACCGCGCTCGCCGCGGCCGCGGCGCTCGGCGCGACGCTGCTGTACGGCATCGCGGCCAACTACACGAAGCGCAAGCTGAGCGGCGTCGACCCGCTCGTCAACGCGACCGGCAGCATGATCGGCTCGACGGCGCTGCTGCTGCCGTTCGCGATCGCGACCTGGCCGGCCGCGCCGGTCGGCGCGCACGCGTGGGGCGCCGTCCTCGGCCTCGGCATCGCGTGCACGGGCATCGCGTATTTCATCTTCTTCTACCTGATCGCGCACGTCGGGCCGGCCCGCGCGATCACCGTGACGTTCGTGATCCCGGTGTTCGGCCTGTTGTGGGGCGCGCTGTTCCTCGGCGAACACGTGTCGGCCGTGATGCTCGAGGGCTGTGCGATCGTGCTCGCCGGCACGGCGCTCGCGACCGGCGTGATCAGACGGATTCCGGGCTTCGGCCCGCGCGGCGGCGAGGCGGCCTGAGCGGCGTGCGGCTGACGCCTGCGCCGCGCGCCGGTGTAGCGTTTGCGTCTGGAGTTTCCCTGATACGCACGGCGCGCAGTTACCGTTACACTCGCAGCACTCATCCGCACAAGGCGGTTACGATGCACCGCGTTCTTTTGCGTCCACCCGCGTGTGTGACGGTTTCGGCGCGGCGCGCACGAGACCGTCTCGCCGATCGCCGCAGGGCATCTTCGACATGAAGCCCGCCCGCGACCTCCCCCGCGAACTCTCGCTCGAATCCCTGCTCGAACGCCTTACGCCGACGCCCAGCGGCTGGGTGACCGACTATCGCGGCGTGACGCTGCGCAGCGTGTTCCAGCCGGTGCTGTCGATCACGCACAAGCGCGTCGTCGGCTATGAAGCGCTGCTGCGCGCGACCGATGCGAACGGCGAGACGCTGTCGCCCGGCGCCCTGTTCGACAAGGCGCACGGCGGCCGACGCGCTGCTGCTCGACCGGCTCGCCCGCTGCCTGCATACCGCCAATTTCGTCGCGCAAGGCATCGGCGACGGCTGGCTGTTCCTGAACGTGACGCCGCGCGTGCTCGATTCGGGCCTCGTGCAGCGCGAGTTCGTCGAGTTGCTGTGCAAGCATTTCGCGTTGCCGCCGAACCGCGTCGTGCTCGAGGTCGTCGAGCAGCCGTCGCGCGACGAAGCCGCGCTCGCCCGCACGATCGACATGATCCAGCACCGCGACTTCCTGATCGCGATCGACGATTTCGGCACCGGCTTCTCGAATTTCGACCGCGTGTGGCGCGCGAAGCCCGACATCGTCAAGCTCGACCGCTCGCTCGTCGAGCGCGCGACGTGGTCCGCCGAGGACCGCCGCATCATGCATCACCTCGTGTCGATGCTGCATCAGGCCGGCGCGATGGTGCTCGCGGAAGGCGTCGAGAGCGACGACGCGCTGCAGGCGCTGATGGAAGCGGACATCGATTTCGTGCAGGGCTTCCAGTTCGGCCGGCCCGACCCGTCGATCGCCCGCGCGAGCGCGGCGGCGCCCGCGCTGCTCGATGCCGCGTGGAAGCGCTTCATCGCCCGCCGCCACGCGCAGACGAGCGCCGCGCAGCCGGGCTTCGATGCAATCGAACGGCTCGTGCTCGCCGGCGCGGCCGCGTTCGCCGCGAGCGGCGACCTGCGCAACGCCGCGCAGCGCGTGCTCGTGATGCCGTCGGCGCGCCGCGTGTTCGTCACGAACGAGATCGGCGAACAGTTCCTGCCGTCGATCAGCGCGCAGCCCGACGAGCGCAATCCGATCACCACACGCCTTGCGCCGCTGTTCCCGGAAACGCACAGCAACTGGTCGCGGCGGCCGTACTTCCAGCGCGCGATCGCCGCGCCGGGCCGCGTCGCGCTGATGGGGCCGCACTTCTCGCTGACCGAAGGCCGCGATTGCTATACGGCCGCCGTCGCGACCCGCGTGCACGATCGGCTCGTCGTGTTCTGCGTCGACTTCGTGCTCGACAGCGCGGGCACGATCATGCGCTGACGACGCGCGTCAATCCACGATCTTCCCCCGCCCGGACTTCACGACGCTGCGGCGCGCCTTGTGCTCCAGCCGCCGCTCTTTCGACGCGCGCGTCGGCCGGGTCGCGACACGTGCGCGCGGCGTGACGGCGACGCTGCGAATCAACGCGTCGAGCCGCGCCAGCGCGGCTTCGCGGTTCCGCTCCTGGGTCCGGTGCTCCTGCGACTTGATCACGACGACGCCGTCGCGCGTGACGCGCTGGTCCGACAGCGCGAGCAGCCGCTCCTTGAGCAGCGGCGGCAGTGACGACGCGCGGATGTCGAAGCGCAGGTGAATCGCGCTCGACACCTTGTTGACGTTCTGTCCGCCCGCGCCCTGCGCACGCACCGCGGTCCATTCGATCTCGGCCGGATCGAGCGTGTAGCGGATCATCATCGCGACGCCTCCGTGGCGCGCCGCGCAAGCGCCTCGGCGATGCGCGCCGACAGCCCCGAATCGCGCTGCGTGCGCGTCGCGATCGCCTGCGCGAGTACGCGGCGCCCGCCGATCACCTGCACGCGCGTGCGCGCCCGCGTCACCGCCGTGTAGACCAGCTCGCGCGTCAGCACGCGGCCGAACGTCGCCGGCAGCACGAGCGCGGCTTCGTCGAATTCCGAGCCCTGCGATTTGTGAACGGTCAGCGCGAACGCGGTCTCGTGCGGCGGCAGCGCGGCCGGCGACACGGCGCGCGCGGTGCCGTCCGCCCGCTTGAACCACACGCGCAGCACGCCCTGCGCGTCGGGCAGCGCAATGCCGATGTCGCCGTTGAACAGCCCGAGCGCATAGTCGTTGCGCGTCACCATGATCGGCCGCCCGGTGAACCAGTGCGCGCCGACCGCGAGCGGCACGTGCGCGGCGCGGCGCACGTGCGCCGCGACGAGCGCATTGACGTGTTCGGCGCCGCGCGCCCCGCCACGCGTCGCGCACAGGATCCGGAAGCGGTTGAGCGCGTCGAACAGCGGCAACGGGTCCGGCACGGCGGCAGCGAGCGCATCCCGCAACGCGTCCAGATAGGCGGAAAAGCGCCGCGCGAGCCGTTCGACGGTCGTCGCGGCGAGCGTGTCGCCGGCATCCTCGTGGAACGACGCGGCGGCCGCGTCGCTCGCCGGCAGCGCGTCGAGCGCCTCCTGCACGTCGCCGCGGCGGATCGCCAGCGACAGGCGGCCGATTGGCGAATCGAGCCCGAAACGGTAATTGCGCTCGAGCCACACGACGCAATCCGCGAGCGGCGCCGGGGTGGTCGCTTCAGCGGCCTCGACGTCCTCCGGAGCAACGGGGGGCATCGCCGCGACGCGCTGCGCGGCCCCGGCATCGAGCGGCGGCAATGCGGCCGCGTCGAGCCACGCCAGTTCGTCGGCCTCGATCCATGCGGGCCCATCGTCAGCGTCGTCGGCGTCGCCTGCGGCTTCGTCGTCCGTCGCCACGGCCGCAGGCGGCTCATCATCGAACAGCGACGCCTGGCGGGGATCGGCCGGGGGCGGCGCGACCGGCGTGCGCCCGATCGCAGCCGCCGCCGTGGCTGCGTCCGGCTCGGCATCGGCCGGCGTCGGCAGCGCCGCGACGAACGCCGCTTCGTCGATGCCGAGCGCCTGCGCGATGCGCGCGCAAGCTGCCGCACTGAACGACGGCCGCGCGCTCAGCTCGGCGAACACGGCGCCCGCCTCGACCGCGGCAAGCTGGTCCTTGTCGCCGAGCAGCACGAGCCGCGCGCCCGGCGCGAGCGCATCGAGCAGATGCGCGGCCAGCGCGACGTCGATCATCGACGCTTCGTCGACGACGATCAGGTCGTAGGGCAGCGGGTTGTCACGATGATGGCGGAACCCCGCCGCCCCGCCGCCGCCCAGCAGGCGGTGCAGCGTGTACGACGTGTTCGGCAGGCGCGCGGCGAGTTCGGGCGGCAGGTCGCCGGCCCGCGCGTGCAGCGCTTCCTGCATCCGTTGCGCGGCCTTGCCGGTCGGCGCGGCCAGCGCGATGCGCAGGCCGGGATGCGCGTCGAGCAGGCACGCGAGCACGCCGACGACGGTGGTCGTCTTGCCGGTGCCGGGACCGCCGCTGACGATCGTCACGCGGCCCGTCAGCGCAACGATCGCCGCGACGCGCTGCCAGTCGGTTTCGCCGGTCGCCGGCCCGAAGTAGCGGGCGAGGCGCTCGCGCAGCACGTCGGGCGCCGGCGCCGCATCGGCCGCGGCCGCCCCCGCGCCCGCCTGCGCGACGAGCGCTTCGGCGAGCCGCCGTTCGTATGCGAAATAGCGCGCGAGGTAGAGCCGGTCGTGCCGGTCGACGATCAGCGGCCGCTCCTCGCCGCGCTCGAGCACGCCGAACGCGGCGACGCCGCTCGCCGCGAGCGCCGCGCGCACGTCGGCGAGCGGTTCGTCGTAACGCTGCGCGAGCGCGCCGAGCGACACGCACACATGTCCGCCCGCGGTCGCGCGGCTGGCCGCGAACGCGGCGCGCGCGGCCCAGCGCGCCGCCGCGGCCGGCGCGCCCGCGCGGCGCGCAAGATCGCCGATCCGGCGCGCGAAGCCTTCCGCGAGCGCAATGCCGAAATCCGCGGGCTCGGGCAGGCGCGCGACGAGGCCGCCGGTGAACTCGAGCGTATCGTCGGGCGTGCTCATGCGCGGCCCCCTTCCATCATCCGGTCGAGCGCGTCGACGAGCTCGCGCGCGGGCCGCCGCGCGTGCACGCCGGCCGGCGCGCCGCCGCTGCGCCAGCCGGGCCGCACGCCGCGCACGAACAGGTACAGGTAGCCCGCGATATGCGTGTCGTAGTCGTACTCGTGCAGCCGGCCGCGCAGGTAGCGATGCAGCGCGACCGTATAGAGCAGCGCCTGCAGGTGATACGCGTGATCGGCCATCGCCGCGTCGAGCGCGCGCGGGCCGTAGGCATCCGGCGTATTGCCGAGATGGTTCGACTTCCAGTCGACGATCCAGAATCGGCCGTCATGTTCGACGATCATGTCGATGAAACCCTTGATGTAGCCGGCAAGCACGCCCGCCTCCAGCGCGACGTCCGGATACCCGTGCGCGACCAGCAGCCGGCGCAGCGCGCTCAGGTCCAGCGACGGCGCCGCGAACAGGAAGCCCATTTCGTTGAGCCGCCTGGCCGGATCGAGCCCGGCCAGCCGCATGCCCGGCACGAGCTCGGTGCGCACGACGTCGTCGACGAGCCGCGCCATCATCGCGGGCAGCCGCTCGCCGAGCTCGGGCTCGGCCTCGACGGGCCGGTCGTGCAGCGCGCCGAGCGCGGCCGCGTGCCACGATCCCGGATCGGTGAAATCGCTCAGCTCGAACAGGCGGTGCAGGCACTCGCCGGCCGCCGCGCCGCGCGGAAACACGAGGATGTCGTCGTCGGGCGGCGCAGCCTCCAGCCACGCGTCGCCCGGATCGTCATCCGGCGCGAGCGCCGCGAGCGCATCGTGATCGGGCCGCAGATCGTCTTCCGGCACGGCCGCGACGCCCGCCTCCTCGCGCGCCATCGACGCCGTCAGCGAACTGAAGCTCGCCATCCGCCACGCATCCCGCAGCAAGCGCGACGCCAGGCGCGCCGCCAGCGCCTCGTTCGCGTCGTGTCCGGCCGCAAGCCGCTCGCGGCGCGCGGGCACCGGCAGCGGCGCGACGCTCACGGAGCCGCCCGCGAGCGCGCGCCACGCCTGTTCGAGCGCCGCATCGTCGGGCGGCTCGTCGAGCCACGCGTCGAACGACCCGCCCGCCGGCCACGAGCCAGTTGAGCACGCTGCGCCGCGATTCGCGCGTCGAGCGCGACGACAGGTACGGCCCCGCGACGAGATAGCAGCGGTAGACCGCGCGCGTGAGCGCCACGTAGACGAGCCGCGCACGCTCCGCCGCCTGCTCGCGCAACGCCTGTCGCGCCGCATGCTCGGCGGCCTCGTCGTCGCAGCCGTAGTGCAGCACCGCATCGCCCGCTTCGTCGTGATATTCGCGCGCGTCCGGCAACCCGGACGCGAACGGTTCGCGCAGCGCGCCGTCGTTCAGGAACGGGCAGAACACGATCGCGTATTCGAGCCCCTTCGATTTGTGCACGGTCACGATCTGGACGAGGTTGCGGTCGGATTCGAGGCGCAGCTGCGCGTCCTCGCCGCCGCCGTCGAGCCGTTGCGCGGCCAGCCAGCGCAGCGTCGGCGCGATGCCCGGCTGCGCCGACGCGCGCGCCTGCGTCAGCTCGGCCAGATGGTTGACGTCCGTCACGCGGCGCTCGCCGTCGGCGCCCGCCATCAGCCGCTCGGCGATCCGCAGCTCGCGCGTGAACGTGCGCCACATCACCGCGAAGCCGCGCTCGCGCCACACCAGCCGGTAGCGCGAAAAGCGCTCGACCCAGCTCATCGCATCGGCGCCGTTGGCGGCGCCGATAGCGGCGGCGTCCGCGCCGGGCGCATCATCGCCGCCCTGCTCCATCCGCCACAGCGCGTGCGCGTCGAGGCCGAACCAGTCCGACGCCAGCGCCGCGCGCAGCCGCCGCAGGTCGCCCGGCGCATCGATCGCCGCGAGCACGCGCTCGAGCTGCTCGGCGTCGCCGGTCGAGAACACCGATGCCTGCGCGAGCTCGACGCTGCCGATCCCCCATCGCGCGAGCTCGCGCTTCACGAGGCTGCCCTGCTTGTGCGTCTGCACGAGCACCGCGACGTCGCCCGGCGACAGCGGCGTGTCGCCGAGCCGCACGCGGCCGTCGCGCGCGCCGCGCATCAACCGGGCGATCTCGGCCGCGCACGCCTGCGCGGCATACGCTTGCGCGTCGCGCTTGAGCCACACGCCGTCGCCGTCCGGCAGCGTCCAGATCCGGAAGTCGCCCGCCGGGCCCGCATCCGTCTCGTCGGCCAGCGGCGCGCGCACGCGCGTGCCCGCGCGCACCGGGTAGTAGTCGAGCCCGTCGAGCACGAACGCGCGCGGGTTCGACTGGAAGAAGCGGTTGCACGCATCGACGATCGCCGGCGTCGAGCGCTGGTTGACCGCGAGCGTGTAGCATGCGCTCGCCCGCGCGCGCGCGGCCAGGTACGTATGCAGATCCGCCGCGCGGAAGCTGTAGATCGCCTGCTTCGGATCGCCGACCAGGAACAGCGGCCCGCCTGGCGCGAAGATCCGGTCGAAGATCGCGAACTGCAGCGGATCGGTATCCTGGAACTCGTCGATCAGCGCGGCCGGATAGCGCGCGCGCAGCGTGTCGGCGAGCCACGGATGCTCGTGCAGCGCGTGATACAGGTTCGCGAGCAGATCGTCGAACGACACGATGCGCCGCGTGCGCTTGCGTTCGGCCAGCTCGCGCGGCGCGTCGTCGAGCCACGCGGCGATCAGCGCGAGCCAGCGCGCGCGCTGCACGGCCTCGGCCGCGGCGACCGCCGCGTCGAGCGCGTCCGCGATCTCGAAGAACGGATGCACGGGCGTCGCGCCGCCCTTCTTCGTCGCCTTGACGAGCGCCGTATGCGTCAGCTTCAGCGCGGCCTTCGGCAGCGCGGCCGTCGCATCGGCTTGCGCGAAATGCGCGGCCCACGCGTCGAGCGCATCGGCGATCGCCTCCGGCTTGTGCGAGCGCTGGTTGAGCGCCGGCTGCGCGGCGCGCAGCAATGCGTCGAGCGCGTCGCGCTCGGCCGCCCATATCCGGGCCGCCTCCGCGAAACATTCCGCCGCGGCCGCTTCCGCCGTTTCGTCCGGCTCCGCGACGCCGTCCCAGCGCAACGCGGCGAGCGGCTTCTTCAGCCGGCGCGCGAGCTGCGCGTCGAGCGCGGCCGGGCCCGCGCCGGATTCGACGAGCCACGCGGCGAAGCCCGGCCAGCGCGCCGCCATCGGTTCGACGCGGGTGCGCCAGAAATCCACCGCGAGTTCGAAGCGCAGCGCCGCATCGTCGGCCTGCATCTCGAACGCGAACGGCATTGCGGCGGCGAACGGCGCTTCCTGCAGCGCGCGCTGGCAAAACGCGTGGATCGTGTGAATCGCCGCCTGGTCGAATGCGCGCAGCGCGCGCCGGATCCGTTTCGCCGCCGTCTCGGGATCGAGCACGCCGCCGTCGCCGAGCGTCGTGTCGACGAGCCGCGCGATGAACGGATCGCCGCCGTCGTCGCCGGTGTCGAGCGCGTGCGCGAGCTGCGCGAGCCGGCCGCGGATGCGCTCGTGCAGCTCCGCGGTCGCGGCCTTCGTGAAGGTCACGACGAGAATCTGGTCCGCGCCGAGATCCTTCTCGAGCAGCAGGCGCACGTACAGCGCGCAGATGTTCCAGGTCTTGCCGGTGCCCGCCGACGCCTCGATCTGATTGACGCCGTCCAGCGGACACGCGAACACGTCGAGCTCGAGCGCCGCCGGCGATCTGGATGCGGCGTTCATTCGAGCTCCTTCAGATGTTCGAGCATCGGCTCGAACACGAGCCGCGCGAGCGTGCCGAACGGCTCGTCGAGCGACGGATTCGCGCCGCGCCACGCGATCGCGAGCGCGGGATCGTCGGCTTCGCTCACGACCCGGTCGTTGATCCACACGCTTGCCGCCTTCGCTTCGCTATCGGTCACCCGGGCCCACGCGCTGCGCGGAAAGAAGCGCAGCGGCATGCGCCGGCCGGCCCTGAACAGCGCCGCGAGCGGCGCGAGGCGCTCGAGCGGCGCCGCGACGGGCGTCAGCTCGAACGCGCCGCCGCTGCCGAACCACAGCGTGCGGCGCGGCCCGTCGGGCACGGCCGCGCAGTAGACGAGATGCGCGAGCCATGCGGACAGGTAGTCCCGCGCGCTCGGGCGTGCGTAGCGATAGATCACCTGACCGGCCGGCGTGAGCCTGTTCAGCGTGCCGTGCAGCGCGAGCGGCGCGCTCACCGCATCGGCCGACAGCATCGCGTCGTGCACGCCGAACAGTTCATCGGCGGTTTCGGGCCATGCAGGCGCGATCGTGAGCGTGAACGGCCGCCGCGCGACGCCTTCGGCGAGCGCACGACGCACGTTCGTCGCCAGTTGCGTCAGCGAACCGAGCGCCTGGTCGCGCCACACGGCCCCGGTCGCGCCGCCCGGCAGCTCCGGGCTCGCGTCCGCGATCCGCAGCGCATGGTCGCGCGCGCGCGCGTCGCCCGATTCGATCAGGAGCGGCAGCACGCGCTCGGCGAGCGCGTCGCTGCCCGCGTAGTCGAGCGCGAACGGCTCGGTGTCGAGCAGTTCGGCCTGCGCGTCCGCGAGCACGATGCCGAGGCGCTCGCGCAGCAGCGCGCGCGCCGGGTGACGCCAGAAGCGCTCGAAGTCCGCGAACGCGACCGGCTCGACGGGCTCGGCCGGCAGCGGCTGCGCAAAGAACGGCTGCTCCCGCGACGCATCGCGTGTGGCTTCGGCCGCGAGCAGCGACGCCAGCGTCGCGCGCTCGGCGTCGTAAGATGCGAGTTCGCTGCCGGGCCGGAAATACGCGGCGGCGAACGGCTGCAGCGGATGCTCGACGAGGAATGCGCGACGCGCGGCGTCGACCGCGTCCGGCGCGGCGTCGGGACCGGCCGCGACGAGTGCGAGATGGTCGAGCAGCTCGTCGACGAGCGCGGCCGGCGGCAACGGCGCGTTGTCGCGGATGCTGCGCCCCGTGTAGGCGATCATCAGCCGGTCGCGCGCGCCGAGCACCAGGTCGAGGAACAGGTTGCGCTCGTCGTCGCGCCGCTGCCGGTCGCCGAGCTTCGGCAGCACCCCCATCAGGTCGAACTCGTCCGCGCGCGCGAGGCTCGGCAACACGCCGTCGTCCATCCCGAGCAGGCACACGATCCGGTACGGCAGCCCGCGCAGGCTCGTCAGCGACGAGAACGTCACGCCGCCCCACGGCACCCCGCCGCGGGCGGGATCGTCGAGCGCGGCGGCCAGCCCCGCGCGCACGACGGCGGCGGGCAGCCGTTGCTCGGGCGCGCCCTCCGCCATCGCGGCGAGCATCGCGTCGAGCGCGTCGCGCACGCCCGCGAGCGCGTCGGCGTAAGCGGCGCCGGAATCGAAGAAGCGCGCGAGCGTGTCGGCGAACAGCTCGCTCCACGCGCGCGGCGCGTGCGGCTCCGACACCCGCCGCGCGAATCCGTCGAGATCGTCGGTGAAGCGCGCGAGACGGCCGAGCAGTTCGGCCTCGCTGCCGGTCGCGGCTTCGATCGGCAGCCAGCCGCCGACCGGCGCCGCGCCGTCCGGCATCGCGTAGCCGAGAAACAGCCGTGCGAGCGCGTCCGAGAACGTATGGCGCGGTGACGGCACCAGCGCGTCGTCGCTGGCTTGCGGCGCGAGCCCGCGGCGCGCGCCGGCGGCCGCGAGCCAGGTCTGCACGGTTTCGAGCGCGGCCGCGTCGATGCCGTAGCGCGCGGCCACCGCATCGACGCGCAGCCATTCGACCAGCTCCGGCGCGCCCACCTGCCGTTCGGGCAGCGCGAGCCAATCGAGCAGCACGCGCGCGACCGGGTTCGCCTGCGACGGCGGCAGGCCGGAAATCCGGTACGGGATGCGCGCGCTGCCGGCGCCGGACGTGCCGAACACCGCGTCGATCAGCGGCCCCGCCGCGGCGAGATCGGCCACCGCGACCAGCACGTCGGACGGCCGCAGGCTGTCGTCCGCGTCGAACCATGCGAGCAGGCGGTCGTGCAGCACCTCGAGCTGGCGCGCGAGACTGTGGCACACGTGCACCTCGATGCCATGCTCGGCCGGCGGCTCGCCGAGCTCCGCCTCGGGCTGCAGGTCGAGGATCGCGTTCTGGATCCGCGCGAGCCACGTCGGCGCGGGATTCCCGACGTAGCGCGACGCATCGCTCGACGCCGCGCTTTCGGTCAGCTCGTGCAGCATGTGCAGCTGCGCCTGCGTCTGGCGGCCCCATTCGGCGAGCAGCGGGTGGCCGACTTCCTGGTAGTCGAGCCGCCCCGCCGCGTCGAGCGCCTCGGCGTGCGCGGCGGTGACGATGTCGAACCAGAATTCGCGGCACGGATTGAGCGCGTAGATGCGCACGTCGATCCACCGCGACAGCTCGCGCAGCAGCGCGACGTGCAGCGGCGGCATCGTCGGCAATGCGAACACGCTGACCGATTCCGGCCAGTCCGCGCGCGCGACGGTGTCGAGATCGAGATGCCGCGCGTCGCCGAGGAAGCGGTGCGCGGGCGGCGTGCCGCTGTCGCTCAGCTCCGCGAGCAGCGCGCGCCACAGCGCCGCCTGCCAGCGCTCGTCGTCGCGCGCCGCGTCGCCGATCCCGCGCGGCGCGCCGTCGCCCGCGAGCACCGACTCGCCCGCCTGCCACGCGGCGAGCCATTCGGGACGATAGGTCAGGTAGTGATCGAGGACCGTCGCGACGCGCTGCGCGAGCTCGTAGCGCATCGCGTCGTCGGACGCGGACAGATACCCGGCGAGCCGCGGCGACGCAAGCCAAGGCGCATCGCCGCTCGCCTGCGCGAGCAGCCGGTAGCAGCGCCACACGAGGCGGTCGGGCGCGAACGGCGAACGCGCCGGCACCGTCATCACGCGGCCGATCTGCGCCCACAGCCACTGCGCGAGATAGGTGAACTCGACGTTCGCGCACACGCCGTGGCGCTCGGCGATGTCGAGCTCGAGACGGCGGCGCAGCGCCGCGCTCGGCACGATGATCTGCTGAGGCGCCCACGGCGCGTTGCGGGCCGGGAACGCGGCCAGGTCGTCGAGCAGCGCGTCGGCCAGCGTTTCGTGACGGTTCGAATAGAAGAGATGGAGCATGAAACAAGCGTCGGGACGTCGCGCCGGCCGGGCCGGGCGAACGGAAGCACCAAGGATAGCAAAGGGCCGCCGCAAAGCGTATCTGTCGAACGGCCAGGGGCTTGGGCCCCGCGAAATACGATAGACTCGTCGCCAGTCTCGATGCCGCCCTGGCGTCGTCGTCAGCCATTCCGACCATCGATGCGCTACTCCGTCGAAATCAGAAAGTTTCTTTACAGCCAGTATTTTTTCGGCGGCCTGCGCATCGCGATCGGCGTATCGCTGCCGGCCGTGCTGTGCCTGATCGTGTTCAACAACCGCGAGATCGGCTTCACGATCTCGACCGGCGCGCTCGGCGCCTGCGTCGTCGACATGCCGGGCCCGCTCAAGCACAAGCACAACGAAATGCTCGCGTGCAGCGTGATCGGCTTTCTCGCCGCGCTCGCGACGGGCCTCGCGACGCCCAACATCTTCGCGCTGTGGCTGACGATCGTGCCACTCACGTTCGTGCTGTCGCTGATCGTCGTGTACGGCAACCGCTGGCCGCAGATCAGCTTCGCGACGCTGTTCATGATGGTGATGACGCTCGAGGAGAAGCTCACGCCGCTGCAGGCGTTCGTCAACGCGGGCTGGATTCTCGCGGGCGGCCTCTGGTACACGTACTGGGCCACCGTCGTGTCGAGCTGGCAGGCGCGCCGGATCGAGCAGCAGGCGCTCGCCGAGAGCCTGTTCGCGTGCGCCGACTACCTGCTCGCGCGCGCCGCGTTCTACGACCTCGACGCCGATCTCGACGAGTGCTATCGCAACCTGGTCGCGAAGCAGATCACCGCGGTCGAGACGCAGGAAACCGCGCGCGACATCGTGCTGCGCAACCTGCCGAAGCTGCGGCGCGGCAAGCTCGACCCGGGCCGCGTGACGATGTACAACCTGTTCATCAACAGCGTCGACCTGCACGAGCTGTTCGTCGGCGCGCACACCGACTACCCGCTCGTGCGCAACACGTTCGGCGGCTCGGACCTGATCATCTTCTACCGCGACCTGATCCGCAAGGCGGCCATCGACCTCGAGCAGATCGGCCTCGCCGTGCTCGAGAACCGCGCGCCGCATTCGCGGATCAGCGTGAAGGCCGAACTGCGCGCGATCGAGTACGAGATCGAGCTGATGCGCAAGAAGAACTTCCCGACCACCAACGCGGAAGCGTACGCGGCGGTGCTCGCAACGTTCCGGCGCATCTGGAGCGCGACGCGCCTGATCGACCGGATGCGCCGCAACCTGTCGGGCCGCGCCGATCCGCAGCAGACCGAACTGCGGATCGACAAGGCGCTCACGCGCTTCCTGCAGCGCCGCAGCGTGTCGCCGCTGCTGATCTTCTCGAACCTGAACATGCGCTCGCCGAGCTTCCGCCATGCGCTGCGCGTGACGATCGCGGTCGCGGTCGGCTTCTGGCTCGGACGGCTCCTGCCGCTCACCAACGCATACTGGATCGTGATGACGACCATCATCATCCTGAAGCCCGGCTACTCGCTGACCAAGCAGCGCAACACGGCGCGTATCGTCGGCACGCTGATCGGCTGCGCGGCGAGCGTCGCGCTGATCTACACGGTCAAGGATGCGCACCTGCTGATCGCGATCATGTTCGGCTCGATGGTGATGAGCTACAGCCTGCTGCTGTTCAACTACGCGGCGAGCGTCGTGTTCACGTCGGCATACGTGCTGCTGATGTTCCATCTGCTCGCGCCGGGCAACATGGCGATCATCGGCGAGCGCGCGATCGACACCGTGGTCGGCTGCATGATCGCGATCGCCGCGAGCCGGCTGTTCCCGTACTGGGAATACCGGCTGATGGGCAAGCAGGTCGCCGACATGCTGACGGCCACCCGCAAGTACTTCCAGGCCGCGTGGCGCGCCGGGCGCGGCACGTCCGCGCCGGCGGTGCCGACCGCCGACGGCGCGGCCGTCGTGCCGGTCGTCGCCGCGGCGGTCGAGACGCCGGCCGCCGGCCTCGACGACGATTATCCGTACCGCCTCGCCCGCAAGAACGTGCACATCGCGTTCGCGAACCTCGGCCAGGCGTTCCAGCGGATGATGATCGAGCCGAAGGCGCACCAGCGCTTCGTGCCGGAGCTGAACGACCTGCTCGTGCAGACGCACGTGCTCGGCGCGCAGATCACGGCCGCCGCGCCGCTGATTCGCAGCGCATGCTCAGCCGACGGGCAGCGCGTTCACGACGACGCGCTGCATCGCGGCCTGTCCGCCGTGCTCGACAACCTCGAAAAGGCGGAAGCCGGCGAGCCGCCGCCGGCCGACCATCTCGATACGACCAGACAGATCACGCGCGCGCTCGACGAAATGGTCGTGTCGGCGGAAAAATCGGACGCCGTGGGCGCCGACCTCACGCACGACCTGAAGGTGCTCGCGCACCAGTGCAAGCAGATGCTCGCGTCGTCGCTGCTGATCCGCAAGGATGCGAGCGTCATCCGCCTGCCGGCGTGACTAAGCGGGTGCGCAATGGTTCGACCGGCCGATCTTCCCGGCCGCGCGTGCCTCGTGACGCGTGATTCCGCGCGCGATCAACACGGTGCGTGAGCGCATTCTGCTGTTCCACGTGTTGCCGATGCCGTGCTGATGTCGATCGGCCGGTGGACCGGCGTGGGCAGCGACGGCAGCCTTCGGAGGCGAGCGCAGGCTTCGGCGGCCGCGTCGGTCCCGACGCAACAGAGCGCGTCGTCACGCCTCACGCCTCTTAGGCGCACATCGCTCCCGCCCCGTAGAGCACGCGCCTGCGGCTGCGCGCCCGCGCCGACGTCAGTGCGACGCGGCGCTCGCGGCCTCGGCCGGGTGGGCTTCGTCGTACGCGTGCTTCTGCGAGATCGCGTTGTACATGATCGTCCCGATCACCAGGAGTACGGCCACGACGATCAGGATGCTCACGTTGCGGACTGGGTTCTTCTTGCGCTGATCGTTCATGGCCGGTGCGGCTCCGTCGAATTCGTCGAAGCGGGCATTCTACGCGCTTGCGCCCGTTACGACGCGCCGGGTTGCGCCGTCGCACTGCGCCCCTGGTTTTCCGTCGAACATCGTTTCCGTGCGCGGGCGCGCGCCGCTGACGGGCAGGCAACACGCCGCACAGCGCCGACCGATGTGCGCGCGCACCGCGTTACGCCGGTTCGGACACGTCGCGCACCGGCAGCGCGGTCGAGTACTTGATCTGCTCCATCGCGAACGACGAGCTGACGTCGAACAGCGGCACCGAACGGATCAGCTGCTTGTAGACGCGGTCGTAGTCGTCGATGTCGGCCACCACGACGCGCAGCAGGTAATCGGTCTCGCCGCTCATCCGGTAGACCTCGACGACCTCCGGCATGTCGCGCACCACCTGCGTGAAGCGCTGCGCCCATTCCTCGGTATGCTGGTTCGTGCGCACCGCGACGAACACCGTCGTGCCGACCCCCAGCTTGCGCGGATCGCACAGCGCGACCTGCGCGCGGATCGCGCCGGTTTCCTTGAGCCGCTGCACGCGCTTCCAGCACGGCGTCTGCGACAGGTTCACGCGCTGCGCAAGCTCCGCGATCGGCAGCGTGGCGTCCGTCTGCAACAGCTCCAGCAGCTTGCGATCGATGGCATCCATTTCCCCGGTTCCTCGTGTATAGAAATTTATTCTATGCATCCAGCATAACGGGGAACAATATGGAAAGCACTCGCTGCCGTCGACCGGGATAAATACCAATCCGCGCGCATCCGACACCGCCTCACCCCCGGTTCGGGCGCGGGCGGCGCCGAGTTACGCCGCCCGTCAAACGAAACAGGCGACTTCACCCGTTCGGGTGAAATCGCCTGAAGTCACGACAACGGCGGCCGCCGCGCATGGACGGCGCGGCGGCGCGGCAGCGGTCAATACGCGACGGTCGCGATCTCGCGCACGAAGCTGCCCTGCTCGAGCGCGTCGACGAACGCGATCGCGTAGTCTTCGGCCGAAATCCTGCTGTCGCCGTTCGCGTCGACGATCAGCTTGCCGACGCCGGTGCGGAACGTGCCCGTGCGCTCGCCCGGGGCGATCAGCGCGGCCGGCGCGAAGAACGTCCAGTCGAGATCGCCGACGCTGCGCAGGTACGTGAGCGCATCGCGGTGCGCGAGCGCGACCGCCTTGTACGCGTCCGGGAAGCCTTCGGCGTCGACGAGCTGCTTGCCCGGCGCGACTTCGAGCGAGCCCGCGCCGCCCACCACGACGAGCCGCTTCAGGCCGGCCTGGCGCACGCCGGCGACGAGCGCCTCGGTGGCCGCGACCACCTTCGCCGGATCGTCCTGCTTCGGGCCGTACGCGCTCGCGACGACGTCGTGGCCCGGCAGCGCGGCCGCGATGCTCGCCGGGTCGAACAGGTCGGCGGCCTTCGCGGTGATGCCGTCGCTGCCCGCGCCCGGCGTGCGCGACAGCGCCGTCACGCGGTGCCCGCGCCGCGCGGCTTCCGCGGCGATGCGCGAGCCGATCGTGCCGGTTGCGCCGAACAGGGCGATGTTCAAGGTACGTTGCGTCATGTCGATTCTCCAGAAATAAAAGTAACTACAGCGATTACATATAAGGCCGAAAAAAAACGGAGCGAACTCCGTTGCGCAAACCACCGCGCGGTCCACTAGGCGCCGCCCCAGCGCCTTCACCAGCCGGCGCCCTACCCCGCGCCGCTGCGTTGCTCCGATGCGAGCACGTCGGCCGTCACGTCGGTCAGCGTGCGGGTGGCGAGCGATGCTTCCATCGCGCGCTGCGCGTCGCCGATGTAGTCGGTCAGCACGCCCTGGATGTGCCGCCCGACGAGACACGCCGGATTCGGCGCCTCGCGGTGCAGCGCAAACAGCTGCGCGTCGTCGACCGCCCGGTACACGTCGAGCAGCGTGATGCTGCCCGGCTCGCGCGCCAGCAGCGCGCCGCCGCCCGCGCCGAGCTGGGACGTCGTGAGCCCGGCCGCCGCGAGCATCGACAGCAGCCGGCGAATCAGCGCCGGATTCGTGTTCACGCTGCCGGCGATGATGTCGGACGACAGCGGCACGCCCTCCTGCATCGACAGCAAGGCGAGCACGTGAACGGCAAACGCGAATCGGCTGCTGGTATTCATTCGTCACTCGCTCAACGACGCCGGCCCGAACCGCGACCGGCGACAATGTGTAACCACTATAATTACATTTGACGACTTGTGCAAGCGCACCGTCACTGGCCGCTGGCAGGCTTTGCGCCGGCCGCGTTCTGCTGGCTCCACTGCTGGAGCTTCTTGCCGGCCTCGGCCATCTTCGCGCCGGCTTCGGACGCGGCGTGCGCGACGACCGCGGACGCCGCCGCGTCGATCTGCGCCTGCGCGGCGGACGCGAGGCCGCTCGCGGAAAGCGGCGGCACGGCGGACGCCGCGGACGCGATGCCGGCCTTCGCGGCATTGAGCTGCTGGCTCACGGTGCTCGCTACCTGGTCGAGCGCCTGGGCCGCGTGGTTCGCGGCATCGGCGGCCGCGCTCGCAGCCGTATCGGGTTGGTTCGCCGGCGCACCGGACTTCTCGCAGCCCGCGAGCAACAGCACCGTAGCAGCGGCCGCAGCCGCCAGCATCGCGCCGGGCGCGCGTCGCGCCGGCCATGTCTTCATCTTCATCAGCAATCTCCGGCCATGCAGGTACGGCCTGGTTGGTTGGACCGGTGTCGATGATACCGCCTGTGTCACCGCGGCCATGAAGCGTCGCGATCGAACACGCGGTGCAATTTCGAATTCGTCTGATTCAAGCGCCCGCGCAACGCTACTAAAGTCGGCAGGCCTACAACCGTTTCGCTCGCTTCCCGCTCCCCATGGCTTTTCTCATCGACTGGTTCATCGCGCTGGCCGCGGCACTCGCCACCAGCCTGTTCGTGTGTCTTCGCGCGCCAGCCGCGCGGCGCTTTCGCGACGACGGCCGCGCGCGCCGCTTCGAATCCGCGCGCCTGCTCGCCCAGGCAGTGATCGGCTTCTGGACGGCGGCGCTGATCGTCGTGCAGGGCATTCTCGGCCCCGACGGCCACGGACAATCGGTCACCGGCTTCGCCTCGCTGGCAATCGCCGCGCTCGGGCTCGCGGCCGTCGCGGCGTACTGGTCCGCCTGCGCCGTGCGGCTGCGCCGCCCGCGCCACATGTTCACGCGCCACTGACGCACCAGACCGGCGCATCGCACCGCACCACCACGCGCCACACGCGCCAGCACGCGCACCAGTTGCGCACACTCCGCACCGCACGCGTGCGTTTTCTGCCGAAATGACGCCGTCGGCAGCTCGCCCCGTTTTCGTGCAACCCTCACCCGAAAGCCGCGCCGCACGGCACTTCGCACCAACTACACGCACTCACTCACCAACTTGGCTCGAAATTTGCATTCCTTGCCCATTTTTTGCGCAAGGATGTAACGGCATGGATGGTCTGAAATCCAGCGTCGACACGTTGTTCCTGTTGATCGGCGCCGTCATGGTGCTCGCGATGCACGCGGGCTTCGCGTTCCTCGAACTGGGCACTGTGCGCAAGAAGAACCAGGTCAACGCGCTCGTGAAGATCCTGGTCGATTTCTCGGTGTCGACCATCGCGTACTTCTTCATCGGCTATACGATCGCGTACGGCGTCGAATTCTTCGACGACATCGGCACGCTGTCGCAGCACAGCGGCTATGCGCTCGTGCGCTTCTTCTTCCTGCTGACGTTCGCCGCGGCGATTCCGGCGATCATCTCCGGCGGCATCGCCGAACGCGCGAAATTCAACCCGCAGCTCGTGGCGACGCTGATCATCGTCGGCTTCGTCTATCCGTTCTTCGAAGGCATCGCGTGGAACGAGCGCTTCGGCGTCCAGGCGTGGCTCGTGCAAGCGTTCGGCGCGCCGTTCCACGATTTCGCGGGTTCGGTCGTCGTGCACGCGTTCGGCGGCTGGGTCGCGCTGCCCGCCGTGCTGCTGCTCGGCGCGCGCCACGGCCGCTACGGCAACGACGGCCGGATCGCCGCGCATCCGCCGTCGAACATCCCGTTCCTCGCGCTCGGCGCCTGGGTGCTCGCGGTCGGCTGGTTCGGCTTCAACGTGATGAGCGCGCAGACGCTCGACAAGGTGAGCGGCCTCGTCGCGCTGAACTCGCTGATGGCGATGGTCGGCGGCACGCTCGCCGCATGGATGGCCGGCCGCAACGATCCGGGCTTCACGTACAACGGCCCGCTCGCGGGGCTCGTCGCGGTCTGCGCGGGGTCCGACGTGATGCACCCGATCGGCGCGCTCGCGACCGGCGCCGCGGCCGGCGCGCTGTTCGTCGCGATGTTCACCCGCGTGCAGAACAAATGGCGCATCGACGACGTGCTCGGCGTGTGGCCGCTGCACGGGATGTGCGGCGCGCTCGGCGGCATCGCGGCCGGCGTGTTCGGGCTGCCCGCGCTCGGCGGCCTCGGCGGCGTCGCGCTCGGCTCGCAGGTCGTCGGCACGCTCGGCGGCATCGCGATCGCGCTCGCCGGCGGCACGCTCGTCTACGGCGCGCTGAAGGCGAGCGTCGGCCTGCGCCTCGACCGCGAGGCGGAATTCGACGGCGCGGACCTGTCGATCCACCGCATTTCGGCGACGCCCGAACGCGATTGAAATTCGAGCGAACGCTCGACCACCCTACAACTTCGATTCAAAAAACTTTCATCTGGCGTCCCTACACTTCTGTCCAGTTTTCAATTCGCCTTCGCCCGGCTTGCGATCGCAAGCAACGCGAAGGCGACGACGCTTCCAACAACCGAAACTGGACACCACATGCCCGCGTTGCCCAATGCTTCCCGTCGCCAGGCCCTGAAGATTCTCGCCGGCGCGCCCATGCTTCCCCTTTCCGGCCTCGCGCTGCCCGCCCTGCTGACGGGCTGCGGCGGCGACGACAATCCGGCTGCGGCGCCGGCCGCGGCATTCGCCGCGGCGAGCGCGAGCTTCGCGTCGATGGCGGCGCCCGCGCTCGACAACCCCGCGGCCATGGCGACGACGACGGTGGGCTCGACGCTGTCGGTGTCCTTCTCCGACGGCACGTCGCGCAACTTCAAGCTCGCCTACCGGCCGTTCTTCGTGACGGGCGACCTGGTGCCGGACGGCAAGGGCGGCACGATCCTCGCCGGCGGCTACTACGACATCAACAACCAGCCGATCATCGACCGCTCGGTCGCGGGCAAGGAACGCCAGTTCTATTCGGACTGCCCGGACGGCAGCTCGCTGCTGACGCTGAAGAACGCGAACGTGCCCGGCGTGAAGGGCAACACGGTGTTCGCGGTCGTGCAGTTCGAATACACGACGCGCGACCAGGCGAGCGTGTCGCAGTACGGCCAGCTGCCGTCGCCGATCGCGGTGCTCACGCTCGACCAGGACCCGGCGAACGGCGCGCTCAAGCTCGTCAAGTACCACAACGTCGACACGTCGAAGGCGCACGGCCTGTGGATCACCTGCGGCGCGAGCCTGTCGCCGTGGGGCACGCACCTGTCGAGCGAGGAATACGAGCCGGACGCGACGAAGGCCGCGACCGACGCGCAGTTCAAGGCATTCAGCCGGAACACGTTCGGCGACGAGACGAAGGCGAATCCGTACCACTATGGCCACCTGCCCGAGATCACGGTCAACCCGGACGGCACCGGCACCGTGAAGAAGCACTACTGCCTCGGCCGCATCTCGCACGAGCTGATCCAGGTGATGCCGGACCAGCGCACGGTGATGATGGGCGACGACGCGACCAACGGCGGCCTGTTCATGTTCGTCGCGGACAAGCCGGCCGACCTGTCGGCGGGCACGCTGTACGTCGCGAAGTGGACGCAGACGTCGTCGGTGGGCGCCGGCTCCGCGACGCTCGCGTGGCTCAAGATCGGCCACGCGACGAGCGCCGAGATCGAGGCGCTCGCGAACACGCTGAAGGCGTCGGACATCATGGACGTCTCGACGGCCGATCCGGCCGACGCGAGCTACACGAAGGTCCACTTCGGCGGCAAGTTCAACTGGGTTCGCGTGAAGCCGGGCATGGAAAAGGCCGCCGCGTTCCTGGAGACGCACCGCTACGCGGCGCTGCTCGGCGGCAGCATGGCGTTCACGAAGCTCGAAGGCACGACGGTGAACGCGAAGGACAAGATCGTCTACACGGCGATGTCGCGGATCGAGACGTCGATGGTCAAGGGCAATGCGGTGTCGCGCGACGTCGCACTCGACAAGAAGATCGCCGCGGGCGCCGTCTACGCGCTGAACCTGAAGGGCGGCCAGCGCGACACGTCGGGCGCCGCGATCGACAGCGACTGGGTGCCGGTCGACATGAGCGCGCCGGCCGCGCTGGTCGGCGAGGATCTCGCCGCCGCCGACGCGCTCGGCAACCTCGCGAACCCGGACAAGATCGCGAACCCGGACAACCTCAAGTTCTCGGAGAAGCTGCGCACGCTCTTCATCGGCGAGGACTCGGGCATGCACGTGAACAATTTCCTGTGGGCGTACAACGTCGACACGAAGGCGCTCACGCGCGTGCTGTCCTGCCCGGCCGGCGCCGAATCGACGGGCCTGCACGCGGTCGACGAGATCAACGGCTGGACCTACATCATGAGCAACTTCCAGCACGCGGGCGACTGGGAGTCGCCGCTGCACGACAAGGTGAAGCCGACCCTCGATCCGCTCGTGCGCGCGAACTTCAAGGACCGCTTCGGCGCGAGCGTCGGCTACCTGACGGCCGAGCCGACCAGCATCAAGCTCGCGAAGGCCTGATCGCCCTGCACCGGTTCCCGTCGGCGACGGGAACCGCCCCCTGCTTCATCACGTTTCATTCGTGGCGCTACGCCGCTTCACGCGCGATGCCCCTTGCGGGCGTCGCGCTTTTTTTTTTCGCCCGTGCCGGGCGCACCAAAAAAAAAGCGCCACGGAGACCGTGGCGCTAAAAAAGTTCTAGCCATTCCGAGGGCCGTGCTAGAACCTGAGAGACTGCGCAAAACACCGTTGCCGGTTAAACTGCGAAACGATGTTTCGAAAACGTGAGACATTCTTTCCGTTTCCGCCGGACAAGTCAAGCGGTATTTGCATCCAACGATCCGGTTTTCCACGATGCAGGATCGGGAGTTTTCCTAATAAACCAAGGGTGAACCCGTAAAATCCCATCTCATGAACGGTTGGCCAGAATAACGTGCATCCTTTGACAATCATCCTACAATTCCAACAAAATTGAAATCCAGTTTCGGAAATAGAGAGAACGCCCCGTGTCGACACCCGTGAATCCTCCTGCTTCCCGCGAACGCGAATCGTCGCCCGACGAAATCACCGCGCTCGCGCGCGGCCTGGCCGTGCTGCGGGGCATCGCCGCCGCCGACGCGCCGGTCAGCAACCGCGAGCTGACCGAACTGACCGGCATCCCGAAACCGACCGTGTCGCGGATCACCGCGACGCTCGTCAGCGCCGGCTTCCTGTTCCAGCTGCCCGACAGCGAACGGTTCGTGCTCACCGCGTCGGTGCTGGAGCTGAGCCACGGCTTCCTGCGCAACTTCGACATCCGCGCGCGCTCGCGGCCGTTCATGATCGAGCTGGCCGAGCGCACGTCGCTGTCCGTGCACCTCGCGGTGCGCGACCGGCTCGACATGGTCGCGATCGACGTGATCCGGCCGCGCTCGGCGGTGCTCGTCACGCGTCTCGAGATCGGCTCGCGGATGGACATCGCGCGCACCGCGGTCGGCCGCGCGTATCTCGCCGCGCTCGAGGACGACGAACGGCGCGGGCTGATCGACGCGCTGCGGGCCGCGGCGGGCGACGACTGGCCGCACGTGTTCGCGCGGCTCACCCCCGCGCTCGACGACGCGCAGCGCCAGGGCCACACGATCGCGATCGGCGAATGGCGCGAGGGCCTGAACGCGGTCGCCGCCGGGTTCGTCGGCCCGTCGGGCCAGTGCTATTCGGTCAATTGCGGCGGCGCGTCGCACCAGTGCCCGCCCGAGTGGCTCAACGAGCACGTGGTGCCGGCGCTGCACGAATGCATCGCGAAGATCACCCGCGAGATCGGCGGCGCGCCCGCCCGGCGCCGCGGCAATTGACGCAGGACGTGCATGACGGGCGCGCATCATGCGCGCGAGCGCCGTCCGCCGCCTTCTGTAACGAACGTAAACCGTTGAAAGATAGTCCGCTGGACTGTAACGGGGACGGGACGTAGCATCATGCCCATCGTCGCGCCGCCCTCGCGGTGCGCACCGCTCTTTTCCCGCGCAGGCCGGGGCCGGGCCGGCTCCCCCTGACGCCGCATGCACATGCGCTGCCCGCCTCGCGGCACGCCGTCTTTCAGACCGAACCGATGGACAACCAACAAAAGCCCACGCCCCCCGCGCACGACCCTGCGCCCGCCTCCTCCGCCGCGCGGCGCCCGCGCCGCAAGCTGATGCTCGGCGCGCTCGCGCTCGTCGCGGCCGGCGGCCTGCTGTGGTGGCATCCGTGGAGCGGCGACCCCGCCGGCAAGTCCGGCGCGGGCGCGAGCGCGGGCGGCGGCCGCCACGGCCGCGGCGGCCCGGCCGCGATGGCGAACGTGCCGCAGCCGGTGCAGGTCGCGGCCGCGACGCGTGGCGACATGCCGGTCGTGCTGTCCGCGCTCGGCACCGTGACGCCGCTCGCGAACGTGACCGTCAAGACGCAGCTGTCGGGCTACCTGCAGTCGGTCGCGTTCCAGGAAGGCCAGCTCGTGAAGAAGGGCGACGTGCTCGCGCAGATCGACCCGCGCCCGTACCAGAACGCGCTCGCGAACGCCGAAGGCACGCACGCGCGTGACGCGGCGCTGCTCGCGACCGCGCGCCTCGACCTGAAGCGCTACCAGACGCTGCTCGCGCAGGATTCGATCGCGTCGCAGCAGGTCGACACGCAGGCGTCGCTCGTCAAGCAGTACGAGGGCGCGGTGAAGACCGACCAGGCGGCGATCGATTCCGCGAAGCTGAACCTCGTCTACGCGCGCATCACCGCGCCGGTGTCGGGCCGCGTCGGCCTGCGCCAGGTCGACCCGGGCAACTACGTGACGCCGGGCGACACGAACGGCATCGTCGTGATCACGCAGATCCAGCCGATCAGCGTGATCTTCACGACGTCCGAGGACAACCTGCCGCAGATCCTCAAGCAGATGAACGCGGGCAGCAAGCTGTCGGTCACCGCGTACAACCGCAACAACACGGTGCCGCTCGAGGCCGGCTCGCTCGAGACGCTCGACAACCAGATCGACACGGCCACCGGCACGGTCAAGCTGCGCGCGACGTTCGCGAACCGGGACGGGCTGCTGTTCCCGAATCAGTTCGTCAACACGCGGCTGCTCGTCGACACGGTCCGCGACGCGACGATCGTGCCGACGTCGGCGGTGCTGACGGGCTCGATCGGCCAGTTCGTCTACGTCGTCAAGCCGGACAGCACGGTGACGGTGCGCAAGGTCAAGGTCGGCCCGGTCGACGGCGAGCGCACCAGCATCGTCGACGGCGTCGCGGTCGGCGAGCGGGTCGTCACCGACGGGTCCGACCGCCTGCGCGAAGGCTCGACGATCACGATCCCGGCCGACAAGCCGAAGGGCGCGTCGGGAACATCCGGCGCGCACGGCCCGGGCGCGGCCTCCGCCGCATCCGGCACGAAAGGCGGACACCGCGGCCAGCATCGCGGCGGCGCATCGCAAGCGCCGGCACGGTAACGCGCGGGTCGTCCGATGAATCCGTCCCGCATCTTCATTCTCCGGCCGGTCGGCACCGCCCTCCTGATGGCGGCCATCATGCTGGCCGGCCTCGTCGCGCTGCGCTTCCTGCCGCTCGCGGCGCTGCCCGAGGTCGACTACCCGACCATCCAGGTGCAGACCTTCTATCCCGGCGCGAGCCCGGAAGTGATGACGTCGTCGGTGACCGCGCCGCTCGAACGGCAGTTCGGGCAGATGCCGTCGCTGAACCAGATGTCGTCGCAGAGCTCGGCCGGCGCGTCGGTGATCACGCTGCAGTTCGCGCTCGACCTGCCGCTCGACGTCGCCGAACAGGAAGTGCAGGCCGCGATCAACGCGGCCGGCAACCTGCTGCCGTCCGACCTGCCCGCGCCGCCGATCTACGCGAAGGTCAACCCGGCCGACGCGCCGGTGCTGACGCTCGCGGTCACGTCGAAGACGCTGCCGCTCACGCAGGTGCAGGATCTCGCCGACACGCGGCTCGCGATGAAGATCTCGCAGGTCGCGGGCGTCGGCCTCGTCAGCCTGTCGGGCGGCAACCGCCCGGCCGTGCGGATCCAGGCGAACCCGACCGCGCTCGCGCAGTACGGGCTGAACCTCGACGACCTGCGCACGACGATCTCGAACCTGAACGTCAACACGCCGAAGGGCAACTTCGACGGCCCGACGCGCGCATACACGATCAACGCGAACGACCAGCTGACGAGCGCGGACCAGTACCAGGACGCCGTCGTCGCGTACAAGAACGGCCGGCCGGTGATGCTGACCGACGTCGCGAAGATCGTCGCCGGCTCGGAGAACACCAAGCTCGGCGCGTGGGTCGATGCGCAGCCCGCGATCATCCTGAACGTGCAGCGCCAGCCCGGCGCGAACGTGATCCAGACGGTCGACGCGATCAAGGCGCAACTGCCGAAGCTGCAGGAGTCGCTGCCCGCGGCGCTCGACGTGCGCATCGTCACCGACCGCACGACGATGATCCGCGCGGCGGTGCGCGACGTGCAGTTCGAGCTGATGCTCGCGGTCGCGCTGGTCGTGCTGGTGATGTACCTGTTCCTCGCGAACGTCTACGCGACGATCATCCCGAGCCTGTCGGTGCCGCTGTCGCTGATCGGCACGCTCGCGGTGATGTACCTGTCGGGCTTCTCGCTGAACAACCTGTCGCTGATGGCGCTGACGATCGCGACCGGCTTCGTCGTCGACGACGCGATCGTGATGATCGAGAACATCGCGCGCTACGTCGAGGACGGCGACTCGCCGCTCGAGGCCGCGCTGAAGGGCTCGAAGCAGATCGGCTTCACGATCATCTCGCTGACGGTATCGCTGATCGCCGTACTGATCCCGCTGCTGTTCATGGGCGACGTGGTCGGGCGGCTGTTCCACGAGTTCGCGATCACGCTCGCGGTGACGATCGTGATCTCGGCGATCGTGTCGCTCACGCTCGTGCCGATGATGTGCGCGAAGCTCCTGCGCCACTCGCCGCCGCCGGAGAGCCACCGCTTCGAGGCGCGCGTGCACCAGGCGATCGACCGGGTGATCGCACGCTACGCGGTCGCGCTCGAATGGGTGCTGAACCGCGAGCGCGCGACGCTCGTCGTCGCGGTGCTGACGCTCGTGCTGACGGGCCTGCTGTACGTGCTGATCCCGAAAGGCTTCTTCCCGCCGCAGGACACCGGCGTGATCCAGGCGATCACGCAGGCGCCGCAGTCGATCTCGTACGGCGCGATGGCCGAGCGCCAGCAGCAACTCGCCGCCGAGATCCTGAAGGATCCGAACGTCGAGAGCCTGACGTCGTTCATCGGCGTCGACGGCACCAACATCACGCTGAACAGCGGCCGGATGCTGATCAACCTGAAGGCGCGCGGCCAGCGCAAGGAGACGGCGGCGGAAATCATCCGCGACTTGCGGCAGCGCGTGTCGCACGTGCCGGGCATCTCGCTCTACATGCAGTCGGTGCAGGACCTGACGATCGACTCGACCGTCAGCCCGACGCAGTACCAGTTCATGCTGACGAGCCCGAACGCCGACGAGTTCGCGACCTGGGTGCCGAAGCTCGTGTCGCGCCTGAAGCAGGAGCCGTCGCTCGCCGACGTCGCGACCGACCTGCAGAACGGCGGCCAGTCGGTGTACATCGAGATCGACCGCGCGAGCGCCGCGCGCTTCGGCATCACGCCCGCGACCGTCGACAACGCGCTGTACGACGCATACGGCCAGCGCATCGTGTCGACGATCTTCACGCAGTCGAACCAGTACCGCGTGATCCTCGAGTCCGAGCCGCAGATGCAGCACTACACCGACTCGCTGAACAACCTGTACCTGCCGTCCGCGGGCGGCGGCCAGGTGCCGCTCGCATCGATCGCGACGTTCCGCGAGCGGCCGTCGCCGCTGCTCGTGTCGCACCTGTCGCAGTTCCCGTCGACGACGATCTCGTTCAACCTCGCGCCGGGCGCGTCGCTCGGCGAGGCGGTCAAGGCGATCGGCGCGGCCGAGCAGGACATCGGCCTGCCCGCGTCGTTCCAGACCCGCTACCAGGGCGCGGCGCTCGCGTTCCAGGCGTCGCTGTCGAACCAGCTGTTCCTGATCCTCGCGGCGATCGTCACGATGTACATCGTGCTCGGCGTGCTGTACGAGAGCTACATCCACCCGATCACGATCCTGTCGACGCTGCCGTCGGCCGGCGTCGGCGCGCTGCTCGCGCTGATGATGACCGGGCACGACCTCGACATCATCGGCATCATCGGCATCGTGCTCTTGATCGGCATCGTGAAGAAGAACGCGATCATGATGATCGACTTCGCGCTCGAGGCCGAACGCGCGGAAGGCAAGCCGCCGCGCGAGGCGATCTACCAGGCGTGCCTGCTGCGCTTCCGGCCGATCCTGATGACGACGCTCGCCGCGCTGCTCGGCGCGGTGCCGCTGATCGTCGGCGCCGGCGCCGGCTCCGAGCTGCGCCAGCCGCTCGGCATCGCGATCGCCGGCGGCCTGATCGTGTCGCAGGTGCTGACGCTGTTCACGACGCCCGTGATCTACCTCGGCTTCGATTCGCTCGCGCGCCGCGTGCGCGGCTGGTTCGAACGCCACGGCCCCGCCGCCGGCACGCGCACGGACGCGTAAGCGATGAACCTGTCCCGCCCCTTCATCACCCGCCCCATCGCGACGACGCTGCTCGCGCTCGGCGTCGCGCTCGCGGGCCTGTTCGCGTTCATCAAGCTGCCGGTGTCGCCGCTGCCGCAGGTCGACTTCCCGACGATTCTCGTGCAGGCGTCGCTGCCCGGCGCGAGCCCGGAGACCGTCGCGACCAGCGTGACGAGCCCGCTCGAGCGGCATCTCGGCTCGATCGCCGACGTGTCCGAGATGACGTCGACCAGCACGGTCGGCAACGCGCGGATCATCCTGCAGTTCGGGCTGAACCGCGACATCGACGGCGCCGCGCGCGACGTGCAGGCGGCGATCAACGCGGCGCGCGCCGACCTGCCGGCCGCGCTGAAGAGCAACCCGACCTACCGCAAGGTCAACCCGGCCGATTCGCCGATCATGGTCGTGTCGCTGACGTCGGAAACCTCGTCGCCGGCGAAGCTGTACGACGCGGCGTCGACCGTGCTGCAGCAGTCGCTGTCGCAGATCGACGGGATCGGCCAGGTGTCGGTGAGCGGCTCCGCGAACCCGGCGGTGCGCGTCGAGCTCGAACCGCAGGCGCTGTTCCACTACGGCATCGGCCTCGAGGACGTGCGCGCGGCGCTCGCGTCGGCGAACGCGAACAGCCCGAAGGGCGCGATCGAGTTCGGCCCGCAGCGCTACCAGCTCTATACGAACGACCAGGCCTCGCAGGCGTCGCAATACCGCGACCTCGTCGTCGCGTACCGCAACGGCTCGGCCGTGCGGCTCGCCGACCTGTCCGACGTCGTCGATTCGGTCGAGGACCTGCGCAACCTGGGCCTCGCGAACGGCAAGCGCGCGGTGCTCGTGATCCTGTACCGCTCGCCCGGCGCGAACATCATCGAGACGATCGACCGCGTGCGCGCGGCGCTGCCGCAGCTCACCGCGTCGCTGCCGGCCGACATCACGGTCACGCCCGTGCTCGACCGCTCGACCACGATCCGCGCGTCGCTGCGCGACACCGAGCACACGCTGCTGATCGCGGTCGGCCTCGTCGTGATGGTCGTGTTCCTGTTCCTGCGCAACTGGCGCGCGACGCTGATCCCGAGCGTCGCGGTGCCGATCTCGATCGTCGGCACGTTCGGCGCGATGTACCTGCTCGGCTTCTCGATCGACAACCTGTCGCTGATGGCGCTGATCGTCGCGACCGGCTTCGTCGTCGACGATGCGATCGTCGTGCTCGAGAACATCTCGCGCCACATCGAGAACGGCACGCCGCGGCTGCAGGCCGCGTTCGACGGCGCGCGCGAGGTCGGCTTCACGGTGCTGTCGATGAGCCTGTCGCTCGTCGCGGTGTTCCTGCCGATCCTGCTGATGGGCGGCATCGTCGGGCGGCTGTTCCGCGAGTTCGCGCTGACGCTGTCGCTCGCGATCGCGGTGTCGCTCGCGGTATCGCTCACCGTCACGCCGATGATGTGCGCGCGGCTGCTCCCCGACGCGCACGACAAGCGCGACGAAGGCCGCTTCGCGCGCTTCCTCGAGCGCGGCTTCACGCGCATGCAGCGCGGCTACGAGCGCTCGCTGTCGTGGGCGCTGCGCCATCCGCTGATGATCCTCGCGATCCTGTTCGCGACGATCGGCCTGAACGTCTACCTGTACATCGTCGTGCCGAAGGGTTTCTTCCCGCAGCAGGACACGGGGCTGATGATCGGCGGCATCCAGGCCGACCAGAGCACGTCGTTCCAGGCGATGAAGCTGAAGTTCTCGGAAATGATGCGGATCGTGCAGGGCAACCCGAACGTGAAGAGCGTCGCGGGCTTCACGGGCGGCTCGCAGACCAACTCGGGCTTCATGTTCGTCACGCTGAAGGACCGCACCGAGCGCAAGCTGTCGGCCGACCAGGTGATCCAGGAGCTGCGCCGGCCGCTCGCGGACGTCGCGGGCGCGCGCACCTTCCTGCAGGCCGCGCAGGACATCCGCGTGGGCGGCCGGCAGAGCAACGCGCAATACCAGTTCACGCTGCTCGGCGATTCGAGCGCCGAGCTGTACAAGTGGGGGCCGCTCCTGACCGAGGCGCTGCAGAAGCGCCGCGAGCTGACCGACGTGAACTCCGACCAGCAGCAGGGCGGCCTCGAGGCGATGGTGACGATCGACCGCGCGAGCGCCGCGCGGCTCGGCATCAAGCCCGCGCAGATCGACAACACGCTGTACGACGCGTTCGGCCAGCGCCAGGTCTCGACGATCTACAACCCGCTGAACCAGTACCACGTGGTGATGGAAGTCGCGCCGAAGTACTGGCAGAGCCCGCAGATGCTGAACCAGGTGTGGGTCAGCACGTCGGGCGGCAGCGCGAGCGGCGCGCAGACGACCAACTCGGCGGCGGGCACCTACGTCGCGACGAAGGCCGGCACGTCGAGCGCCGGCACCGGCGCGCCGAGCGCCGCCGCGATCGCGGCCGATTCCGCGCGCAACCAGGCGCTCAATTCGATCGCGGCGAGCGGCAAGTCGAGCGCGTCGTCGGGCGCGGCCGTGTCGACGTCGAAGTCGACGATGATCCCGCTGTCGGCGATCGCAACGTTCGGGCCGAGCACGACGCCGCTGTCGGTGAACCACCAGGGCCTGTTCGTCGCGACGACGATCTCGTTCAACCTGCCGCCCGGCGTGTCGCTGTCGCAGGCCACGCAGGTCATCTACGAGACGATGGCGGCGATCGGCATGCCGCCGACGATCCACGGCAGCTTCCAGGGCACCGCGCAGGCGTTCCAGCAATCGCTGAACGACCAGCCGATCCTGATCCTCGCCGCGCTGATGGCCGTCTACATCGTGCTCGGCGTGCTGTACGAGAGCTACATCCACCCGATCACGATCCTGTCGACGCTGCCGTCGGCCGGCGTCGGCGCGCTGCTCGGCCTGCTGCTGTTCCGGACCGAGTTCAGCATCATCGCGCTGATCGGCGTGATCCTGCTGATCGGCATCGTGAAGAAGAACGCGATCATGATGGTCGACTTCGCGATCGATGCGACGCGCAACGGCGGGATGTCGTCGTTCGACGCGATCCACGAGGCATGCCTGCTGCGCTTCCGGCCGATCATGATGACGACGATGGCCGCGCTGCTCGGCGCGGTGCCGCTCGCGTTCGGCAGCGGCGACGGCGCCGAGCTGCGCGCGCCGCTCGGGATCGCGATCGCCGGCGGCCTGATCATGTCGCAGATGCTGACGCTCTATACGACGCCGGTCGTCTACCTGTACATGGACCGGCTGCGCGTGTGGAGTGAGAAGCGGCGCGGACGGCGCGGCGATACGGGTGGGCCGGCGGTGGCTGGGGAGTGAGGGGTGTGGGTGGTTGGCTCAGGTGATCGCCGTAAGCCGTCCGCGAAAGGCGTCGTGATCGACGGGGCGATGCAGGTGGGCTGACCGTGGCCGGCGAATGAGCCGTGCAAGCGGTCGGCTCCGGTGATCGCCGCGGGCCATCCACGAAAGGCGTCGTGATCGACGTGGCGATGCAGGCGCGCTGACCGTGGCCGGCGAGTGAGCGGCGCAAGCGACCTGCGCAGACCATCGGCGTAGGTGGTCCGCGCGGGGCAACGGTGCGGGAAAACGGCGGCACCGGCACCGACGTTCCCCCGCCGAACTGCCGAACCGCCGCTATTCCCCGTTATTCGCTCGCAGCTGCCGTCTTGCGCGGACGGCGCGCGCGCGGCGCCGTCTTGCGGGCCGGCTTTTTCGGCTTCGCTTCGCTCGATGCTTCACCCGTCGCCTCGGCAGCCGCTTCGGCAACCGGTGCGGCCGCTGACGGTTCACGCGGCGTCGCGCCGCTCGCCGGCGCAACGGGCTCACCCGATGCCTGCGCTACGCGCCGGTCGTCGTCGTGCGCGGCGCGCGCGTGCTGGCGGTCGGCATGCCTGGTATCCGCATGCTCGGGGTTCGCGTGCTGGTCTCGGCCATGCCTGTCGCCGTCGTGCGTCGCGTCGTCGGGCTTCGCTTCGCCATGGCGGGCAGCGCCCTTCGCATCACCGCCCTTCTTCGTCCCGGCCTTCTTTGCCGCGCTCTTGCGTGTGCGCTTGCGACCTTCCTTCGCGTCGCCATGCGTATCCACCGCCTCCACCGCTTCGCCGGACGCCGTGCTTTCGGCCGCATCAGCCGCCTGCGCCGCGACGATCGCCGCTTCGTCGACGAACTCGACGGCGGCTGCATCGTCCGCATCCGCGTGCGTGCTCTCCGGCACCCCCGCATGAGCGCCGTGCCCGCGACGGCGCGGCTCGCGCGCGGGCTGTACAGCGTCGCGCCCGCCGTGACCATGGTGCCCGCCCGCCTCGCGCGTGGCCGCCGGCTCCGCCGCAACGGGATGCCGCGGCCGCGACACGAACGCGCCCGACTTGTCGTCGCGGCCGACTTCGAGCAGGCCGCGCGCCTGCGCTTCGTCGAGCAGGTTGCCGAACGCGCGGAAGCCGTAATACGACTCGTTGAAGTCCGGCTTGCGGCGCTTGATCGCGCTCTTCAGCACCGACGCCCAGATCTTGCCGACGTCGTCGCGCTCCGACGCGAGCGCGTCGAAGGTCTCGACCGCGAGCGCGATCGCCTCGGTCCGGCGCGCTTCGAGCTCCGGCTTGCGGGACGGCTCGTCGGGCCGCTTCGCGCCGCCGTTGCCGGCGCGCTGCTGTTCGCGCTTCGCGAGCGCGCGCTGCTGCTCGCGCACGAGATCGTCGTAGAAGATGAATTCGTCGCAGTTCGCGACCAGCAGGTCCGACGTCGATTGCTTCACGCCGACCCCGATCACCTTCTTCGCGTTCTCGCGCAGCTTCGACACGAGCGGCGAGAAGTCCGAGTCGCCGCTGATGATCACGAAGGTGTCGACGTGCGACTTCGTGTAGCAGAGGTCGAGCGCGTCGACGACGAGCCGGATGTCGGCCGAGTTCTTGCCGGACTGGCGCACGTGCGGAATCTCGATCAGCTCGAAGCTCGCCTCGTGCATGGACGCCTTGAAGCCCTTGTAGCGATCCCAGTCGCAATAGGCCTTCTTGACGACGATGCTGCCCTTCAGCAGCAGCCGTTCGAGCACCGGCTTGATGTCGAACTTCTCGTACTTCGCGTCGCGCACGCCGAGCGCGACGTTCTCGAAGTCGCAGAACACCGCCATGCTGACGTTATCCAGGGGTAATGCCATGTGTACTCCAACCGGTTGGCCGACGCGTCGTCGCGTTGCGGCAAAAAATGCATGGCGCACATGATAGCCGGTTCGCGAGTCGCTACCGCAGTCGCCGCCATATGCTCGCCGCTCGTCGCCGCCGGTATGCCCCCATTTCCCCGCCCGCTGCCGGGCCAATTCGACATACACTTGAGTATCGGTCGTCCGTCCCCATCTGGACGGGCGACGCATCGAGCAAGGAGCGGTTTCATGACGACGAAGGTACTGCTGATTGGCGCGACCGGCCGCACCGGCCAGGCCTGCGCGGATCTGCTGCTCAAGCAGCCGGAATTCGAGGTCACGGCGCTCGTGCGCCGGCACGGCTACACGCTGCCGGGCGCGAAGGTGATCGAGGCCGACCTGGCGGGCGACTTCTCGCACGCGTTCCAGGGCGTCACGCACGCGATCTACGCGGCCGGGTCGGCCGAGTCGGACGGCGCGGCCGAGGAGGAGCAGATCGATCGCGACGCGGTCGCCCGCGCGGCCGACTATGCGCTGGCCTGCAACGTGCAGAAGCTGGTCGTGATCAGTTCGCTGACGGCCTACTGGCCCGAGCGCAGCCCCGACGCGCTGCGCCACTATTCACAGATGAAACGCGAAGGCGACGACTACGTGATCGCGTCGGGCGTCGACTACGTGATCCTGCGCCCCGGCCCGCTCGCGGACGAGCCCGGCGTCGGCAAGATCGCGCTGACCGAGGAGCGCCTCGACCCGGCGCCGCCCGTGTCGCGCCAGGACGTCGCGTGGGCCGCGATCGAGGCGATCAAGCTCGGCATCTCGCGCAAGACCATCGGCTTCGTCGGCGGCGGCGTGCCGATCGAGCAGGCGCTGCGCGCGTAAAGCGCGCCGTGGCCGTGACCGGGTGCGGGCGGGCGCGCAGCCCGTCGCACCGGCGCCATGCGTCGTGGCCGGGTTTCGCATTGCATCGCGCGTTTCGCGCCGCCCGGACACGCGATTTCCTTCAACAGGCGCTCGCGCTCGCGTGCGGCCGCGACGTCGATTACCGCCGGCCCGCCGCGCCGCCGCACACCTTCGGCGCGATGCCTACTGCTTCGGATGAGCGTCGGCCCACGCCTTGACGGCGCCGAGCGTATTCTCGACGTGCTTGTCCGGCGACAGGCTCGTGTACTCGTACAGGATCTTCCCTTCCGGAGAAATCACGTAGGACACGCGGTTCGCGCGGTCGAGCGCGGGCAGCTTCGCATCGTACGCGCGGATGATCCGCGCGTCGGGGTCGGCGGCGACCGGGAACTTGCTGCGGCATTCGCTGACCGAGAACTTCGTCAGCGTGTCGATCTTGTCGGCGGAGACGCCGATCACGGTCGCGCCGTACGCGGCGTAGTGGTCGACCGCATCCGCGAACGCATGCGCCTCGATCGTGCAGCCCTTCGTGAACGCGGCCGGGTAGAAGTACAGCACGACCGGCCCCTTCTTCAGCGCGTCGGCGAGCGAGTACGTGTAAGTCTTGCCGCCCAGCGACGCCTGCGTCGTGAAATCCGGCGCGGCATCGCCGGCTTTCAATTGCGCCTGCGCGTTCAGCGCATGCCCCGCCACCAGCGCCGCCGCGGCGCACATCATCGTCAGTTTTCGCTTCATCTGCGTCCTCATTTCTTATAAAGTCAGCCTCGATGCAGGCCATGCCGGCGTTCGCCTGCCGAACACCGGAGGTACGACCCGGCGCGGCACGTAGTCTCAGCCCCGGCCGGACGGTTAAAGATTTCGCGCAGGCTGCCGTTATTCCTTCCGGACAACCGGTTCCAGCCCTTCACGTCAGCGAGAAACATGGAAGCCAACAGGAAACAGACGCCACGCAAGGGCTCCTGGCGCAGCGCCCTGCATACGCTGCGCCGCTTCGCCTGGTCGGGCGGCGCGCTGATGCCCGCGCGCGCCGGCGCGCCGCGTCGCGACGACACCGTGCGCAACTGGCTGGAGCAGACGGTCGGCCCGGTGGATTTCCTCGCCCATGTCGATCGCGAGCTGCGCTTTCTGTACGTCTCCGATGCGAGCCTGCGCTTCATCGGCTATCACCGCGACTACCTGCACACGTTGACGCTGCGCGACCTGATCGCCGAACAGGATACCGCGGCGCTCGAAGACCTGCTCGCGCGCGCCGCGCGTTCCGGCCAGGTCGAGAAGGCGACGATGTGCATCGTCAAGTCGCTGACCTACCCGCTCGACGTCGAGGTGCGCGCGGTGAAGAGCCGCCACCACGGCGTCGACGGCTTCGCGGTCGCCGCGTTCGACGTGTCGTCGTGGCGCGCGCTCGAGGCGCGCCTCACCTACGAGATGCATCACGACCCGATGACGGGGCTCGACAACCTGTCGGCGCTGGTGCCCGCGCTGATGCGCGCGCAAAAGCTCGCCGAAGAGTCCGGCACCTGCGCGGCGCTCGTGCTGCTCGACCTCGACGACTACCAGCGGATCAACCGCGCGCTCGGCTACGACGCCGGCGACGCGCTGCTGCGCGAAACCGCGCAGCGGCTGCAGGCGCTCGTGACGCCGGATGAGCAGCTCGCACGGGTCGCGAGCGACAAGTTCGCGGTGGTGTTCACCGCCGCCGATCGCGCGCGGGCGGGCGACATCGCGGGCGCGCTCGGCCGCCGGCTGCAGGCCGCGGTGCGGCAGCCTTACGTGTACAACGGGCAGCCCGTGCACCTGTCCGCGAGCATCGGCATCGCGCTCTATCCGGACGAGCGCGCGGCGACGCACCGCGCGCAGCACCACAGCCCGCTGCTGCGCCGCGCCGACCATGCGCTCGAGCAGGCCAAGGCGTCGGGCGGCAACGCGCTCGCGTTCCACACGCCGCTCGACGATCGGTCCGACGCCGAGCGCCTGAAGCTCGAGGCCGACCTCTACGACGGCGTGCGCAACGGCGAATTCTCGCTGCACTTCCAGCCGATCACGCGCAGCCAGTCGGGCGCGGTGGTCGGCGTCGAGGCGCTGATCCGCTGGCGCCATCCGGTGCACGGGCTCGTGCCGCCGGCGACCTTCATTCCGCTCGCGGAATCGATCGGCCTCATCAACTACCTCGGCAACTGGGTGCTGAAGGCCGCGTGCATGCAGCTCGTCGCGTGGGACCGCCAGGAGCTCCCGCTGCAATACGTCGCCGTCAACGTGTCGCCGCAGCAGTTCCGTGATCCGCGCTTCACGCAGAGCGTGCGCGACGCGATCTCGCTGACCGGCATCGATCCGCGCCGGATCGTGCTCGAGATCACCGAGAGCCTGCTGATGCACGATCCGGTGCGCGCGAAAGGGCTGCTCGAGGAGCTCACCGAACTCGGCATCCGCTTCGCGATCGACGATTTCGGCACCGGCTATTCGAGCCTCGCCTACCTGCAGCGCTTCCCGCTCGCGAAGCTGAAGATCGACCGCAGCTTCGTCGAGAACCTGTTGACGTCGCGCAACGATCGCGCGATCGTGTCGGCCGTCGTCGGCCTCGCGCAGACGCTCGATCTCGAACTCGTCGCCGAAGGCGTCGAGACCGAGGCGCAGCGCGAACTGCTGACCGAGATGGGCTGCAACCATATCCAGGGCTGGCTCGTCTGCCAGGCGCTGCCGTCCGAGGAACTGGCGCAGCGCTTCGAGGCGCAGCAGCTCCGCCTGCACGAGGAGGCGGCCTGACGCGCCGCCCACGCGAACCGAACAGATCCGTATGTCAATCACCGAACACCTGCCCCGGACAACGCCGCTCGACAAGCTGTGGGACCGGATGAACGAACGGGGCGACTTCCCGCTGCTGTCGGAATCGCTGCGCGCGACGATGGCCGCGATGAAGAACGACGATCTCGACTTCACCGCGCTCGTGCGCGTCGTGCTGTCCGACTTCGCCCTGACGCAGAAAGTGCTGCGGCTCGCCAACTCCGCGATGTACATGGCGTTCGGCGGCAACATCACGACCGTGACCCGCGCGCTGATGGTGCTCGGCATGGACGCGGTCGGCCACCTCGTCGTCGGCCTGAAGCTCGTCGATCACTTCCACCAGAGCACGTCGCGCCGCATCGACGCGAAGCTCGAACTGAACCGCGCGCTGCTGTCGGGCTGCGTCGCCCGCAAGCTGACCGAGCATGTGGACCTGCGCGCCGGCGAGGAAGCGGTCGTCTGCACGCTGATGCGCCAGGTCGGCAAGCTGCTGGTCGTCTGCTACCTCGACAGCGAATGGGACCGGATCCGCCGGCGCGCCGCCGAGCTGCACGGCGACGAGGCCGCGGCCTGCGTCGACGTGCTCGGCGTCGGCTTCGACGAGATCGGCCTCGAGGCGGCGGCCCGCTGGCGGCTGCCCGACGTGATCCGCGCCGGGATGGCCAATGGCGACGACGACGTCGAGCCCGACGAGATGGACGACGACGCCGACGACCTCGACGACGAGCGCCGGTTCGCGCCGGACACGCGCGCCGACGAAGGCGAGGAGCGCGTGCGCTGGCTGCGCGCGGTGAGCCGCTGCTCGACCGACGTCGCGAGTGCGCTGGCGATGCCGGCAAGCCCGCAGCGCGACGCGCGCATCGCGTCGCTCGCGCAGCACTACGGCGCGGTGCTCGACACGGGTCCGGACGCGCTCGTCGAGATCGCCGACCGGCTGGTGCGCGAAGAGGCGAGCGATACCGTGATGCGCGAGATCGTCGAGCTGCGCGCGAACGCGGATGCGATCGCGCGTGCGCAGGGCGAGCCCGAGGCCTGCCTCGAGGCGGGTCTCCTGGACTTGCGCGCGCTGCCGTCCGAACACGTGCTGACGCCGGTGCTCGCGCTCGCGTCGGAAAGCCTGCTCGCGGGGCTCGCGTTCACCCGCACGGTGATGTTTGTGCGGCACGACGACGGCACGTTCGCCGCGCGCCTCGGCTTCGGCGCCGGCGTCGACGCGGCGCTCGACAAGCTGCGCTTCGACGAGCGCTTCGAGCCGGACGTGTTCCACCTCGCGATCACCAATTCCGTCGGCATCTTCATCGAGCAGGCGCGCGAGCCGAAGATGATGAAGCGCTTGCCGGCGTGGTATCTGGATGCGTTCGACGACGCGCACGCGTTCGTGCTGCTGCCGGTGCGCGTCGGCGCGGGTTCGGTCGCGCTGCTGTATGGCGACTGGGCGGGCGCGCAGCCGGCGCGGAAGATCACGCAGCAGGAAATGGCCGTGCTGAACGAGATGGCGCGGGAGCTGGGGCGGTTCTTCAAGCATTGAGCGGCCCGGCGCGCCGGCACCGAAAGCCCCTCCCCCAAAAGCAAACCGGCCGCATGAGCGGCCGGTATGCTTTGTGCGACGGATCGGACCGCGCGCTTACTTCAGCGTCACCGGCACGCTGAAGTACTTCTTCGCGAGGTTGTCGATCGTGCCGTCCGCCTTCAGGTCCTTGAGCGCCTGGTCGAGCGCGGTCTTCAGCGCCGCGTCGTTCTTGCGCAGGCCGAAGCCGACGCCCGTGCCGAGGATCTCGGCGTCGCTGACCGTGCCGCCCGCGAACGCGAAGCCCGCGCCCTGCGGCTTCGACAGGAAGCCCTTCGCGCCCGCTTCGGAATCCTGGAACGCCGCGTCGAGGCGGCCCGACTTCAGGTCCGCATACGCGAGATCCTGCGTCTGGTACGGCACGACGTCGACGCCGGCCGGCGCCCACTTCTTCTTCGCGTACGATTCCTGGATCGTGCCCTGCAGCACGCCGACGCGCTTGCCCTTCAGCGACTGCGGAGTCGGCTGCAGGCCGCTGCCCGCCTTCGCGATCAGCTGGTTCGGGATCGTGTAGATCGGATCGGTGAACGCGATCGCGTGCTTGCGCTGCTCGGTGATCGTCATGTCCGAGTTGATCGCGTCGAACTTGCGCGCCTGCAGCGCCGGGATCAGGCCGTCGAAGTCGTTCTCGACCCACACGCACTTCGCCTTCAGCTTCGCGCACACCGCGTTGCCGATATCGATGTCGAAGCCGGTCAGCTTGCCGTCGGGCGTCTTGTATTCGAACGGCGCATACGATGCCTCGACGCCGAAGCGGATCTCCTTCAGATCCGCCGCAAACGCGCTGCCTGCCGCCACGGCCACCGCCGTCACCACCGCGTGCGCGGCCACTTTTCGCCAATCCAACTTCATCAGGTGTTCTCCTCGATACTTGAATGTTCCGGAACCACGGCGCATGCATCATGGCAGCGCCGGACCACTACCACCATCCCGATGCCGCGCGTTGATGCGGCGCAACAGCCGCAAGGCCGCGATTGTACCAATCCGCGCCGCCCGCGACGGCAAAGCGGCGGCGGCCGCGCGGCGCCGGCGAACGCGCAAGACGATGTCGCTGTCGCGCAAGCGCGACACGCGGACGCCGCCGTCGGTCACACGAGCGCAGCGAGCGTCTCGCGCGTGGTGTCGACGACGAGCAGGCCCGCGCGCAGGCCCGGCTTCACCGACGGGTTCGGAAACACGATCCGCTCCTCGTCGTGCCGCACCGTGTAGCGGTACGCGCCGTCCTGCGCGAGCACCGTGCCGCGCGGAAACGGCGTGAAGTTCGCGACGTCGGCAGCAACGAACAGCTCGAGCGCGTCGCTCTGCTTCGTGATCTGGTCGATCACCGTGAACACGCGCGGCAGCGGCGCGTCGCCGCGGGCAGCGCCGGCGTCACCCTTGTCACCCACATCGCCGGCCGCGCGCGACACGAGCTGGCGTACCGCGCGGTCGGCGGCCGCGAAGCGCGTCAGGTCGTTCTGGCCGAACGGCCGCACCTTGCCGAGCTCCAGCGTGCACGCGAGCGCGCCGCAATGCTCGGCCGTGAAATGCGAATACGTATGGCCCTTCGCGGTATGCAGCAGCACCGCCGCGATGCGCGCATCGCCGAGCCATTCGATCATCGCGCGCGACGGCGGCGTGCCCGTATGCGGCAGCAGCGCGAACTGCTCGAACACCGACGCGCGGATCGCCGTGTGCATGTCGACGTGCCAGCGCGCGCCGGGGGTGTCCGGCGCAGCGGCGAAGAACGCCGCGGCGGCCGCCTCGAGCTGCGCGGCGCGCGGCGCCTCGCGACTGTCCGGCACCTGCGCGTGGCGCCCGCTGAACAGGCGGTTCAGGTCGTCGTCGAGATAGCGCCCGCCCGCGCGCATCGCCGGCGAATTGCCGAACACGACGAGCAGCCGGCACGCGAGCGGCAGCGTGCCGGCCGCGACGTCGCGCACCAGCATCGACAGCAGCTCGATCGGCGCGGTCTCGTCGCCGTGCACGCCGGCCGATACCAGCACGCTGCGGCTCGATGCCACGTCTGCCACGTCCGCCGCGCCCGGCTCGAGCGCGAGCAGCCCCTCGCCCTGCCACTGCCAGCGCACCGCGCCGCCGGCGCAGACGCCGTCGCGCACGGCCGGCGCGTCGCCGGCCAGCGTGAACGCGAGGAAGTCGTCGAGCCAGGCCGCGTCGCGCATGCGGGCCTCAGCGCTGGAAGTCATACAGCGACCCGACGCGCAGGATCTGCGTCAGTTCGTCGAGCGCGGTGCGCGACTCGTCGAGCAGCGCCGGGTCGGCCAGGTCGTCCGGCGCGAGGCGGTCGCGGTAGTGCTTCTCGATCCACGCGTCGAGCGACGCGAACAGCGTGTCGTTGATCCACACGTTCGACGTGACGGCCGCGCGCTCCGCGTCGTTCAGCACGACGCGCAGGCGCAGGCACGCCGGGCCGCCGCCGTTCTTCATGCTCTCGCGCAGGTCGAACACCAGCACGTCGCGAATCGGGCCGTGGCCGGCCGCGAGGCTGTCGAGGTAGGCGGCGACGTTCGCGTTCTCGCGGCATTCCTGCGGCACGACGAGCACCTGCGAGCCGTCGGCGCGCGACAGCAGCTGGCTGTTGAACAGATACGACGTCACCGCATCGGACACGCTCACCGCCGCATCCGGCACCTCGATCACGTTCAGGTGCGCGCCGCGCGCGTCGAGCGCCGCCGTCAGCGTGTCGTAGACCGCCTGCTTGTTGACGAACGCGCGTTCGTGCGTGAACAGCGTGTCGCGGTTGCCGACCGAGATCACGTCGTTGTGGAACACGCCCGCGTCGATCACGTCCGGGTCCTGCTGCGCGTAGACCGTCGCGTCCTCGCGCAGCCCGTGGCGATGCGCGACCGCGCGGCTCGCCTCGAAGGTCTGGCGCGCCGGGAAGCGCTTCGGCTCCGGCCCGCGGCGGTATTCCGAGCGGCCGTACACGAAGAACTCGACGCCCGGCTGGCCGTACTGCGCGCAAAAGCGCGTGTGGTTCGCCGCGCCTTCGTCGCCGAGCGCCGGCGTGCCGGTCAGCGCTTCATGCACGACGAAGCGCGTCGGATCGGCGAACAGCGTCGACAGCGTGCGGCGCGTCGACTCGTGCTCGATCGCGCGGTGCAGCTTGCTGCACAGGTTCGCCGGCGTGAAGTGCACGCGGCCGTCGCCGGTATCGGCCGACGGGCTCACCGTCGCCGCGTTCGCGGTCCACATCGCCGACGCGGAGCTCGCCGCGGCGAGCAGCTCGGGCGCCTGCTTCGCGGCCTTCGCGATCACGTCCGCGTCCTTGCCGGAGAAGCCGAGCTCGCGCAGCAGGCGCAGCGACGGGCGCTCCTGCGGCGGCAGCACGCCCTGCGCGAAGCCGAGATCGGCGAGCTGCTTCATCTTGCGCAGGCCCTGCTTCGCGGCGGCCTTCGGGTTCGCGGCCGATTTCTCGTTGTTCAGCGACGCCACGTTGCCGAACGACAGCCCGGCGTAGTTGTGGGTCGGGCCGACGAGTCCGTCGAAATTGGCTTCTTGTGCGTTCATCGTCGTTCCCTCGATCAGAAATGCAGGCCCGGCGACAGGCTCGCGGGCAGGGTCAGTTGGGCGCTCTCCACCGACGCCATCGGATACGCGCAGTAGTCGGCCGCGTAGTACGCGCTCGGGCGGTGGTTGCCGGAGCGGCCCGCGCCGCCGAACGGCGCGGCGGACGATGCGCCGTTGGTCGGCCGGTTCCAGTTGACGATCCCCGCGCGGATCGTGCGGCGGAAGTGCTCCCACGCGCGCGCGTCGTCGGCAATGAGGCCGGCGGACAGGCCGAACGCGGTGTCGTTCGCGCGCTCGATCGCTTCGTCGAACGTCGCGTAGCGGATGATCTGCGCGAGCGGGCCGAAGTGCTCCTCGTCGGGCAGGTCGGCTACGCCGGTCACGTCGATGATCGACGCGTTCACGAAGCCGAGGCGCGGGTCGCGCTGTTCCATCGCGATGATCGGCTTCGCGCCTTGCGCGAGCAGACGCGACTGGGCTTCGACGAGCTTCGCCGCCGCGCGCGCCGAGATCACCGCGCCCATGAACGGCTGCGGGTCGGCGTCGAACACGTCCGCCGTGATCTTCGACGTGACGTCGGCGAAGCGCGCGAGGAAGCGGTCGCCCGCCGCGCCCTGCGGCACGAAGATGCGGCGCGCGCACGTGCAGCGCTGTCCCGCGGACAGGAACGCCGACTGGATCGTGTGATGCACGGCCGCGTCGACGTCTTCGATCTCGCCGATCACGAGCGGGTTGTTGCCGCCCATCTCGAGCGCGAGCACGATCTCCGGACGGCCGCCGAACTGCTTGTGCAGCAGCGTGCCCGTGTCCGAGCTGCCGGTGAAGAACAGCCCGTCGATCTGGCGATGGTTCGCGAGCGCGATGCCGGTGTCCTTCTCGCCCTGCACGAGGTTCAGCACGCCGTCGGGCAGGCCCGCGTCCTTCCATGCTTCGACGGTCGCGCGCGCGACGCCCGGCGCGAGCTCGGACGGCTTGAACACGACCGTGTTGCCCGCGATCAGCGCCGGCACGATATGCCCGTTCGGCAAATGGCCCGGGAAGTTGTACGGCCCGAACACCGCGACGACGCCGTGCGGACGGTGGCGCAGCACCGCGACGCCGTCGGCCATGTCCTGGCGCTTCTCGCCGGTGCGTTCCTGGTAGGACTGGATCGAGATGCCGACCTTCGCGGCCATCGCCGCGACCTCGGTGCGCGCTTCCCACAGCGGCTTGCCGGTCTCGCGGCCGATCGCCGCGGCGAGCGCTTCCTTGCGCTCGTTGAGCAGCGCCGCGAAGCGCTTCGCGATCTCGCAGCGCGCTTCGAAGTCGAGCGCCGACCAGCCGGCGAATGCGCGGCGCGCGCTCGCGACCGCGCGGTCGACGTCGGCGGCCGACGCGCTCGCGCCCTGCCACGCGATCGCGTCGGTGCCCGGGTTGCGCGAAGCGAACACGTGGCCCGAGCCCGCGACCCAGGCGCCGTCGATGAAGAGTTCCGTCATGATTCGTTTATCCCTGTTTGACTTTGAGCGGCAGCACGCGGACCGGATCGCCCGCCTTCACGTCGAGCGCGGCGGCATCGTCGGCCGACAGCACGAACGCGCCGTTCGCGACGACGCCCGGCGCGACGCCGACGCGGAAGTCGCCGAGCGACGTGTTCGACACGAGCGACTTCGGCGGATGGCCGCCCATGGCCGCCCCGCGCGTCGACGCGCGCGTCGGGCTCGCCGATCGCGACCGGCACGACGACGCTCTCGCGCACCGTGCGCAGGTCGTTGATGTGGCATTCGAGCACCGGGCCTGCGTCGAAGATGTCGACGTGGTTCTGGTAGCGCAGCCCTTCCGCCTCGAGCATCTTGCGCGCCGGCAGCGTGTCGCGATGCGTGAGGCCGACCGCGTCCTGCGCGTCCTGCGGCAGCAGGTCGACGTACACGGGGTAGCGCGGCATCAGTTCCGCGAGGAACGACTTGCGGCCGTGCGAGCTCAGGTAATCCGCGGCGTTGAAGTCGATCTGGTAGAAGTGCGAACCGACCGCGCGCCAGAACGGCGACGTGCCGTCGTCGTCGAAGTGGCCGCGCAGCTCCGCGCAAATGCGTTCCGGAAACAGCTCGCGGAACTGCGCGATGAACATGAAGCGCGAGCGCGACAGCAGGCCGCCGACGCCGCCCGTGCGGTAGCGCGGGCTCAGGAACAGCGAGCACACTTCCGCGTAGCCGGTCAGGTCGTGCGAGATGTTCAGCGCATGCATCCGCGTCCACACGCCGAGCTCCTGGCTCGCGTGCACGACCGTGCTCACGCGGTAGTTGTAGAACGGCTGCTCGAGGCCGACCTGCGATTCGATACCGCACACGCCCGCGATGTCGCCCGTCGCCGAGTCTTCCATCACGAAGAAGTAGCCGGCTTCCGACGGCGCGGCCCGCCCTTCGAGCGTGCGGCGGGTGCGTTCGATGCGCGCGGCGAGCGCGTCGCGGTCGGGCTTGAACGTGGTCAGGCCCGGACCGGTTTCCTTCGCGAGCGACACGAGCGCGTCCACGTCGCCCGTTTGTACGACCCGAACGACGATCATGCTGCGTCTCCCTTCGATTCCTCATCGTCGCGCTGGTGCAGCGGCACGCAGCGCACGACATCGCCATCCTTCACGTTCAGCGCCGCGCGCACGTCGCCGGCGAGCGGCGCGCCCTTGCCGGCATCGGCCGGCAAATCCGCGAGCACGCAGCGGAACGATTCGCCGCTGCCGCTCGACACGAGGTACGCGGCGTCGCCCTGCTGGTGCGCGGCCTCGCGCACCGTGCGTTCGGCCGCATGCTTCACGCATGCGGTGCGGTCCATCTGCTGGGTCAGCACCGGGCCCGCGTCGAAGATGTCGACGAAGCGGTCCGGCTCGAAGCCTTCCTCGAGATGGATGTCGTACGCGAGCAGCGCGCTCGCGTTCGGCTCGCCGAGCACGCGCTGCGCGGCTTCCGGCAGCAGCGGCACGTACAGCGGGTAGCCGGGCATCACTTCGGCGATGAACGTGCGGCTGCGGCCGCCCGACGCGATGTCGACGTCCTCGAAATCGCGGCCGAAGAACTTGCGGCCCACCGCTTCCCAGAACGGCGACGCGCCGTGCTCGTCGCTCACGCCGAGCAGCAGCGTGAATACTTCGGGCGTGAAGCGGCGGCGGTTCGCGGCGATGTACATCATCCGCGCGCGCGAGATCAGGTGCGCGGCCGCGTCGCCGCGCAGCGACGGATCGACGTAGAAGCCCGCGAGCCGGCTCTTGCCGGTCAGCTCGTGCGACATCGTCAGCGCGTGGATCTTGCGGTTCACGTGCAGCTCGCGCGACGCGTGGATCAGCGCGTCGTTGCGGAACGCGTAGAACGGCTCGGAGTAGCCGGCCGCCGCCACGATGCTGGCGGTGCCGAGCAGCTTGCCGGTCTCGGTGTCTTCCAGCACGAAGAGATAGAACTCCTCGCCGGGGAAGTCGACGTCCGCGCGAAACGAATCCTCCGAGAGCGCGACGCGCGCCTCGAGCGCAGCGCGGTCGTGCGGCAGCGAGTGCAGGACCGGCTGCGCGGTGCGCGCCATCTGCGCGAGCGCATCGAGATCCGTGAGTTTGCCGGGGCGAACAAATAGCATCGTCGTTCCTGTCTGCGATGGAGGCGCCGATCAGCGCGCGTTGGCTGCCTGCGCGGCGAGCACCTGTTCGACCGCCTTCTCGAAGCGCGCGAGGCCTTCGTCGAGCACGTCGAACGGGATCACCAGCGACGGCACGAAGCGCAGCACGTTCGGGCCGGCGATCAGCATGATCACGCCCTGCTCGGCGGCCGCGTTCACGAAGTCCTTCGCGCGGCCGTCGAATGCGGCCGTGAGTTCCGCGCCGACCAGCAGGCCCTTGCCGCGCACTTCCTTGAAGATGCCGAAGCGCGCGTTGATGCGTTCGAGCGCGCCTTTCAGGCGCATGCTGCGTTCGCGCACGCCTTCGAGCAGCGCCGGCTCGCCGATCAGCTCGACGACCTTGTCGGCGATCGCCGACGCGAGCGGGTTGCCGCCGTAGGTCGTGCCGTGCACGCCGACCTTGAAGTGCGCGGCGAGTTCTTTCGTCGTCAGCATCGCGCCGATCGGGAAGCCGTTGCCGAGCGCCTTCGCGGTCGTCAGGATGTCGGGCGTCACGCCCGTGTCCATGTATGCGTAGAAGTGGCCCGTGCGGCCGACGCCCGTCTGCACTTCGTCGAAGATCAGCAGTGCGTCGTTGGCGTCGCACGCTTCGCGCAGCGCCTTGAGGAAGGCCGGATCGGCCGGGATCACGCCGCCTTCGCCCTGCACCGGCTCGACGATCACCGCGCAGGTTTGCGGGCCGATCGCGGCCTTGGCGGCTGCGATGTCGTTGAACGGCAGGTGCTTGATGCCTTCCGGCACCGGGCCGAAGCCTTCCGAGTATTTCGGCTGGCCGCCGACGCTGACCGTGAAGAACGTGCGGCCGTGGAACGACTGCACGAACGAGATGATTTCGAATTTGTCGGCGCCGTGGCGTTCGAACGCGACGCGGCGCGCGAGCTTCAGCGCCGCTTCGTTCGCTTCCGCGCCCGAGTTCGCGAAGAATGCGCGGTCGGCGAAGGTCAGCGATTCGAGGCGTTTCGCGAGGCGCAGCACCGGCTCGTTCGTGTAGCCGTTGCCGATGTGCCAGAGCTTGCGGCTTTGTTCGTCCAGCACCTTCAGCAGTTCCGGATGGCCGTGGCCGAGCGACGTCACGGCGATGCCGCATGCGAAATCCACGTATTCACGGCCTGCCGTGTCCCACACGCGCGAGCCTTCGCCGCGATCCGGCACGAACGGCGCGGGGGAAAACACCGGCACCATCACTTCGTCGAAAGTCTGGCGGTTCACGGTCAGGTTCGTCATGGCTGTTCCTTTCGGTAGAGGTCTTGAACAATAGGTTCAAGTTTAGGTAAGGGTCGTGCAAGCGTCTTGCAGAATTGCGACGGGTTCTATCGGGTTGGGGGTGCTGGCGCGTTTTTGGGGTGGTCTGCCTGGGCTTTTCGTGAATTGCCTGTAATGCTTTCGGTCTGTTGGCGTCGCCCCTCCCCGGGGCGGGGGTCACTTTTCTTTGTCTTGCCAAAGAAAAGTAACCAAAAGAAAGGCGCTCGGATAACGCAAGACTTCCCGTGCCGTGGTCATCAGCGTGGATCGCGCAAAAGTGTCCGAGCCAGTCACGACGCCGGAGTGGTTCGAGCAATGGATCTGACACGTCGCACCGCCAAGCAGAGTGGTATACCGCTCATCAGTTCCATCCTCGCTACGCTCGGCTGCAAGGCACTTCATGGTTCGCGCTACACATGCATCGCCCGCGATAGTCCACGCCAATCAACCAATCATCTGTTCAGCAGGTGTGGACCTGTCGGCCGAGCGTAGCGAGGACGGAGCTGGCGGGCGGTATACCGCTCTGCTCCGTGGTGCGGCGCGTCAGATCCATTGCTCGAACCACTCCGGTGTCGTGACTGGCTCGGACACTTTTGTGCGATCCACTCCGACGACGATCGCACGGAACCCGGGGCATTTCGAGCGCCTTTCTTTTGGTTACTTTTCTTTGGCAAGACAAAGAAAAGTAACCGCCGCCCCGCGCAGGGGCGACGCTAACAGACCGAAAACATTACAGGTGCTTCACGAAAAACACTGACCGTCCACCCAACAAACTCAGTCCTTGTTCACGCGCTCGACGAGCGCCCCAGCCCGCGGTTCGGCGCCGCCGCCGGTCTGCTTCTCGAGCCACGCGCGCCGATCCTCCCGAGGCGTCACACCAAACCGCTCGCGGTACGCATTGGAAAAATGCGCGGCAGAAGAAAACCCACAGGCGAGGCTGACCTGAACGACCGACTTGCTGGTCCGCTGCAACTGCGTGCGAGCCTTGAGCAACCGCAAATTGAGGTAATACTTCGAAGGCATCGCGCCAAGATACTGCCGAAAGAGCCGCTCCAATTGTCGGCGCGACACGCCGACCAGCCCGGCGATTTCATCCGTCGTCAACGGATCTTCGATGTTGGCTTCCATCAGCAGCAATGCATCGTTCAACCGAGGATGCCGCTCGCCCGGCGCGGTCACAAAGGGAATCCGCTGCCGCTCCTCGCCACTGCGCAAAGTGCCCGCGCCAAGCGCATCGGCAATCCTTTCCGCCAGCTCCGGCCCGTGCTCGCGGCCGATCATCGCGAGCATGAAATCGACGGTCGCCTGCCCGCCCGCGCACGTCGCGCGGTCCCGGTCGATCTCGAAGATCTGCTGCGTGACGATCGACCGCTCGAACTGCTCCGCAAACTGCTGATACGTCTCCCAGTTCACGCTCACCCGGTAGCCGGACAACTGCCCCGCCATCGCGAGCCACCACACGCCATGATGGATGCCCGTCACGAGCGGCGTGCGCTGCCCGACCCGCGCGAGACTCGCGAGAAACAGCCGGTAGTCGGCGAACTGCTGGAACCGCTCGCTGACGACGATCAGCCAGTCGCACGTGATCGCGTCGTTGAACGCCGCATCGGCATGCCACTGCGCGCCGCCGGAGAGCGGCACCGGCCGCCCGTCCCACGAACACACCTGCCAGCGGTACAGCAACCGCCCGTCGATCTCGTTCGCGAGATTCAGCGCGTCGACGATCGGACCCACGCCCGACATCGACACGGGCGGCAATGCGACGATCGCCACCTGCGTCGTGCGGGTGGCGCCTGCGGGACGGAGCACCGATACCACGTTTGCGACCTGCCGCGTAACGTTACTTCAGGCTTCCGGACAGGAACTGCTTGAGCCGCTCGCTCTGCGGACGCACGAGCACCTCCGACGGATTCCCCTCTTCCTCGGTCCGCCCCTGGTGCAGGAACATCACGTGGTTCGACACGTTGCGCGCAAACCCCATCTCATGCGTGACGACGATCATCGTCCGGCCTTCCTCGGCCAGCTTCTGCATCACCTTCAGCACTTCGCCGACGAGCTCCGGATCGAGCGCCGACGTCGGTTCGTCGAACAGCATCACGTCCGGATGCATCGCCAGCGCCCGCGCGATCGCGACGCGCTGCTGCTGGCCGCCCGACAGGTGCGACGGATACTGCTTCTCGACCCGCGGCGCCAGGCCCACCTTCTCCAGATACTCGCGCGCGCGCTCCTCGGCTTCCTTCTTCGGGATGCCGAGCACGTGCACCGGCGCTTCCATCACGTTCTCGAGCACGTTCATGTGCGCCCACAGATTGAAGTGCTGGAACACCATCGCGAGCTTCGTGCGGATCCGCTGCAGCTGCTTGTGGTCGGCGACCTCGAGCGCACCGGCCTTGTCGGTCTTCGTGCGCACGGTCTCGCCGTCGACGACGATCTGCCCCGCATTCGGCCGTTCGAGGAAATTGATGCAGCGCAGGAACGTGCTCTTGCCCGAGCCGCTCGCGCCGATGATGCTGATGACGTCGCCGGCCTTCGCGTTCAGCGAGACGCCCTTGAGCACCTCGTTGTCACCGTAGCGCTTGTGGATGTCGAGCGCCGCAAGCTTGCAGGCAGCGCCCGTTTGAGTGATCTCGGCCAACTGGCTCTCCTCGAAGTGAAATCAATGACGGCCGGCCGCGAGATACGCGAGCCAGTGGCGCTCCGCACGGCGAAACGCCGCGACGAGTGCGAACGATACCGCAAGATAGATCAGCGCGGCGATGCCGAACGACTGGAACGCCATGTAGGTCGCGGAATTCGCGTCGCGCGCGACCTTCAGGATGTCCGGCACCGTCGCCGTGAACGCAACCGTCGTCGCATGCAGCATCAGGATCACCTCGTTGCTGTACAGCGGCAGCGCACGGCGCAGCGCCGACGGCAGGATCACGCGGCGGTACATCGTGAACGGCGTCATCCCGTACGCGCGCGCCGCCTCGACCTCGCCATGCGGAATCGCGCGAATCGCGCCCGCGAAGATCTCGGTCGTGTACGCGCAGGTGTTCAGCGCGAACGCGAGAATCGCGCAGTTGAAGCCGCTCCTGAAGAACGCGTCGAGCAGCGAGTGCGAGCGCACGAACTCCAGGCTGTACATGCCCGTGTACATCAGCAGCAGCTGCACGTAGAGCGGCGTGCCGCGGAACACGTAGGTGTAGAAGCGCACCGGCATCGACACCCATTTCTTCTTCGACACCCGCGCGACCGCCAGCGGCACCGCGCAGACGAAGCCGAGCGAAATCGACGCGACGAGCAGCCACAGCGTCACCGCGAGGCCCGACAGGCGCTGGCCGTCCCAGTAAAGGAACGCCTGGCCAAATTCCTGGAGAATCTCGATCATAGTTCTGCGTGGCGCACGCCCATGGAATAACGCTTCTCGAGCTGCATCAGCACGAGGTTGGAAACGGTCGTGATCGCGAGATAGATCAGCGCCGCGACGAGGATGAAGAAGAACATGTTGAACGTGCTCTTGCCCGCGTCCTGCGCCGCCTTCACGACGTCGGCGAGCCCGATGATCGACACCAGCGCGGTCGCCTTCACGAGCACCTGCCAGTTGTTGCCGATGCCCGGCAGCGCGAAGCGCATCATCTGAGGAAACATGATCCGCGCGAACACCCGCATCCCGCTCATCCCGTAGGCCGCGCCCGCCTCGAGCTGGCCGCGCGGCACCGACAGGAAGGCGCCGCGGAACGTCTCCGTGAAATACGCGCCGTAGATGAAGCCGAGCGTCAGCACGCCCGCGACGAACGGATCGATGTCGATCTGCTCCCAGCCGGCCAGGTCGGTCAGCTGGTTCAGCCAGATCTGGATGCTGTAGAACAGCAGCAGCATCAGGACGAGATCGGGCACCGAGCGGATCAGCGTCGTATAACCGGTCGCGAGCGAACGCAGCACCCGGTTGTGCGACAGCTTCGCCACCGCGCCGATCAGCCCGAGCACCACCGCGGTGGCGAGCGACAGCACCGACAGCTCGATCGTCTGCACGGTGCCCGCCCACAGGACGGGACCAAAGCCGTAAAGAAACACGCGCGTCTCCAGAACGTGAATGAAAGCCGGCACCATTAACTGTCCGCGCCGGGCTGACGCGCATAGTCGCAAGCGAAAATAGTTGTCTCAAATTACTGCCCGCCCGGTTGCTGCGTCGCAACAATCCGCTTCACGATTCGCAATTGCGTGCTAGTTGCCTGTTTCGAAACGAAAAAGTCCGCTTCCGGACAGCCGGATGACAGGCCGGGAAGCGGACTTTTTGCAATATTCCGGTCGCTTTTTCGATATCGCGACGGGGGCGGACGATTGGTGACGAAACGGTCGCGGACGGCGCGCCGCGGTCAGCGCCCTTTCAGGATGTCGGAGCGCGACGTCGTGTACACGCGCCCGTCCGGGCCGAAATGCACGTTGAAGAACGCGTCCTGGTTGACGCCGTCCTCGAGCCAGCGCCAGCTCCACACCGTTTCGGGCTTGAGCGGATACTGCGCGATCTCGCCCGGCTTGCCGAGCAGGCGCCGCACCTCGTCCTCGCTCATCCCGGGCTCCACCTTCGCGAAATTGGCCGCGGTCAGCACCTGCGTCGCACCCAGGTAGCGCCCGTTCGCGTCGATCTCGACGAACCAGGTCTGGTTGCCCATCGGGCCGCGCGGATACTCGAAGCGCTTCGAGCCGTCGGTGAACACGCGCTCGGTCTCCGGCGGACCCATCGTGCCGCGGATGTCGGCCTCGGTCGATTCGCCCGGCTTCAGGCCCTTCAGCAGCAATTGAGCCGGCTTGATCGCCTTGAAGAAGTCCCGGATGCGTTGCACGTTGAGCTCGCCTTGCTTGTCGTCGCACGCGGACAGCGCCAGCGCGGCAGCCAGCATGGCGACGGGGAACAGCCGGAAACGGAAAGTCATCGATGGAAATGCGCGTCGTAGAAAACACGCGGCAAGCATACCCGCGCGCCGCCAAAAGCGCGAGACGGGCGCGCGGCCCGTCACCCGTTCAATGGGTCGATTCGGTCTGACGCTCGCGCTCGCCGCGCAGCGGCTGCGCGACGCGCGCGGCGGCCGGGATCGCGGCGATCCGGCCGCGCGTGCGCACGAGCTCGGCGAGCTGCCAGGAGCCGAGCGCGAGGCAGCCGAACACGACCTCGCGGGCGCGTTTCACGAGCGCGAGCGACAGCGCCGTATCGCGGTCGACGCCGAACATCTGCGCGAGCAGCACGACGGTCGCCTCCTGCACGCCGAGCCCGCCCGGCACCATGAACGCGGCGTGGCGCGCGGCCTGGGTCATCGCCTCGATCGCGAGCGCGCCGCCGATCGACACCGGATGGCCGAGCAGTTCGAGCGCCCAGTAGATCTCGAGCGCGCCGACCGCATAGCCGGCCAATTGCCAGAAGAATGCGCTGAACAGCAGGCCCGTGCGCGACATCAGCGCGTCGATGTCCCGCGTCGAGGCGCCGGCCGTCGACGCCCTGCAGCAGCCGGTGCGAATCGCCGAGCAGGCGGCCCGCGAAGCGCTCGATCGCATGGAAGATCCCGCCGCGCCGCATCAGCACGACGCCGAGCACCGGCAGCGGCAGCGACAGCAGCAGCGCGAGGCCGATCGTCCCGGCATCGACGTCGCGCGTCGTCGCGAGCAGCAGCACGAGGCCGAGCGCGGCGAACGCATACTGGACGACGATCGTCACGAGCACCTCGACGATCACCGACGCGGTCACGCGGCTCGCGTCCGGGGTCCGCCAGCGCACGAGGCGAATGCCGACGATCTCGCCGCCGATGCCGACCACCGGCAGCAGCCGGTTCACGGCCTCGCGGACGGTCGCGACCCACCACAGGAACGGCAGCGAGCTGCGCTTGTCGAGCAGCAGGTGCCACGCATACGCGTCGAGCAGCAGCGGCAGCGCGTGGAACGGCACGAGCCACAGCAGCGCGAACCCGGCGCGCCCGATCATCTGCGTGACGTCGCCGACGCCGTCATGCAGCACCAGCGCGAGCAGGATCGCGATGCCGATCGGCCAGCCGAGCCATTTGATCCACTTGCTCACGACGGCTGCGCTCCCGGTTGGCGCGCCGCGCGCGGCGCGCGCGGCGGGCGGCGGCGAGGTCTGGCCGAACACGTCGGCGAAACCGCCCGTCGCGACGCCCGCCGCCTTCAGCGCGGCGGCGACGCGCGGCGACAGCAGCGCGTCCAGCTCGTCGACGGGACGGTAGCCGGCCATCGTCGGCGTGATCGGGCCGTCGCCCGCCTCGGCCGGATGGCAATAGATCTCGCCGACGCCCGGCGGCAGGCTCGCGAGCGCATCGAGCAGCACCGCCTCGTCCATGCCGCCCGTGTGCTCGATGCCGACCACGTAGTCGTTGTGCGCAAGCCCCGCGCGGTCGAGCCGCGCGCGCACGAGCCCGATCCACGGCTTGAGCCACGCGGGCGCGGTCGTCTCGTACGGCAGCCGGACCGCGCGCAGCCCGTAGTCGCGGCCGATCTCGACGATCATCGACAGCACGGTCGGATGCAGATGGAAATGCTTGTGCGCGTTCACGTGGTCGAGCGGCAGGCCGCTCGCCGCGAACGCGTCGAACTGCGCGCGGATCTCGCGGCGCAGCTGCGCACGAACGTGCGGCAGGAAGAAGAAGCGGCAGCCGTCCTTCGCCATCGCGTCGCCGAACCGCCCGTCGGGGCCGACGAGCGCGGGGATCTCACGGGCGGGCAGCGTGGCCGGGCCGTCCGCGAGGACGAGATGCAGGCCGACCGCGAGCGACGGCAGCCGCCGCGCGCGCTCGATCGCATCGTGCGCAGCCGGCGCGGCGACCATCAGGCTCGCGGCGTTCAGCACGCCGTCGCGATGCGCGCGCTCGACCGCCGCGTTGACGCGCGGATGCAGCCCGAAGTCGTCCGCGGTGAAGATGAGCGCCCGCGCCGCCCGCTGCGTCGTCACGAATCAGGCCTCGTGCGCGCGCAGGAAACGGAAGAATTCGACGCCCTCGCGCAGACGGCGCTTCATCATGTCCCAGCTCGTCAGCATCTCGCGGACGATCTCCCAGATCTTCGACGGACGGAAGTAGAACTCGCGATAGAACTGCTCGAGGTGATGATAGATCTCGTCGCGCGACAGGTGCGGATAGCCGATCGCCGCGAGCTGCACGCCTTCCTTGCTCACCAGGTTGATGGTCTTGTTCTCTTCCATCCAGCCGTTTTCGACGGCCTGCTTGTAGAGCGTCGTGCCCGGATAGGGCGCGGCGAGCGAAACCTGGATCGTGTGCGGATTGATTTCCTTCGCGTACTCGATCGTCTTCTTGATGGTTTCCTGGGTCTCGCCCGGCAGGCCGAGAATGAAGGTGCCGTGGATCTTGATGCCGAGCTTCTTGCAGTCCGCGCTGAAGCGGCGCGCGAAATCGGTGCGCACGCCCTTCTTGATGTTCACGAGGATCTGGTCGTCGCCGGATTCGAAGCCGACCAGCAGCAGGCGCAGGCCGTTTTCCTTCATGACCTTGAGCGACTTGTACGGCACGTTCGCCTTCGCGTTGCACGACCACGTCATGCCGAGCTTGCCCAAACCGATGGCGATGGCTTCGGCGCGCGGCAGGTCGTCGGTGAAGGTGTCGTCGTCGAACATCAGTTCCTTCACTTCCGGCATGTTGTCGCGGATCCACTTCGCTTCCGCGAGCACGTTCTCGACCGAGCGCGTGCGGTAGCGATGGCCGCTGACCGTCTGCGGCCACAGGCAGAACGTGCAGCGCGACTTGCAGCCGCGGCCCGTGTAGATCGACACGTACGGGTAGTTCAGGTAGCCGATGAAGTAGTTGTCGATCTTCAGGTCGCGCTTGTAGACGGGTGCGACGAACGGCAGTTCGTCCATGTTCTCGAGGATCGGACGTGCTTCGTTGTGCTCGATCGAGCCGTCCTTCGCGCGCCAGCTCAGGCCCTTGATCTCGGGGAACGGCTTGCCTTCGGCGATTTCCTTGCAGGTGAAGTCGAATTCCTCGCGGCATACGAAGTCGATTGCCTCGGTCGCCGTGAGCGAGTTGTGCGGATCGACCATCACCTTCGCGCCCACCATGCCGACCAGCATCGACGGCTTCATCTTCTTGAGGTCCTGCGCGAACATCGCGTCGGTCGGGAACGACGGCGTGCTCGTGTGGATGATCACGAGGTCGTAGTCGTTCGCGATCTTCAGCGTTTCCTCGACCGACAGGCCGTCGGCCGGCGCATCGACGACACGGCTGCCCGGCACGAGCGCGGCCGGCTGCGCGAGCCACGTCGGATACCAGAAGGAACGGATTTCACGCTTCGCCTGGTAGCGCGAGCCGGCACCACCGTCGAAGCCGTCGTACGAAGGGGCCTGCAAGAACAGGGTTTTCATCAATGCTCCGGTAGCCTGCATAGTTCGAGTTCGTTTCAAGAATCTAGTAAAAAAACCGCGGGCCGCCCATCCGGGCGCCCGCCTCTCGTCATGGTTGGTCAGCCTGCGCCGTGCCGTTCAGCGGCCGTCGCCGCCCTCCACGGCCGTCGCGCGCTCGCCGCCGACGACCGTCATCCTGGCGCCGCGCCACACGACCTGCGTGCCGAACGCCGCGACGAGCCACTCGAGCGCGAGCAGCGTGTCGCGCACCGCGATCAGCGGCAAATCGCGCCAGAACGCGCGCCAGCCGTCCTCGCCGCGCGCGTGCAGCACGAGCCGCCCGAACACGCCTGCCGCCGTCGCCGCGCGCCCGCCAGCGTGCCGGCGAACGTGCCGTCGAGACGCAGCGCAAGCCCCGCGCCGATCGCGAGCCACGGCGCGGTGAACGTAATGAACAGGAACGCGAAACCGGCCGGGTTCAGCGACCGGATCGTGCGCAGCCAGCGCGTTTCGCGGTGCCAGAGCGGCCAGAACGCCGCCTCGATCACGTCGGTCGCGACTTCGACCTCCGACAGCACCGTGCGCCTCCCGAGGCGGCGCGGCAGCTCGGCGAGCCAGAAATCGTCGGCCAGTTCGTCCTTCAGCGCCTTGAAGCCGCCGATCTGGTCCAGCGTGTCGCGCGTCAGCGCGAGCGTCGCGCCGAAGCCGAAGCGGCTCGAGCGGCCGAGGTGCGTGATCCGCACCGACGGCGCGAACCACGCGTCGACGAACTGCGCGCCGATGCGGGTCCAGAACCCGCCGACGCTGCGCGCATGATACAGGCAAGTGACGACGCCGACCGACGCATCGGCGAGCGGCGCCGTCACGCGCTCGAGATAATCCGGCTTCACCGCGATGTCGCTGTCGGCGATCACGATCCGCCCGTACTTCGCGCGCTCGGCAAGATTGATCAGGTTGCTGACCTTCAGGTTCTTGCCGTACACGCGCGCGTCGATCACAAGCGTGATGTCGCACTCCGGGTAGTTCGCGCGCAGCCGCTCGACGACCGCCACCGCCGGGTCCGCCGCCGACGCGACGCCGAACAGCACCTCGTAGCGCGGATGGCGCTGCTCGCAGAACGTCGCGAGATTCTCGTACAGGTGCGGCTCCGCGCCGCACAGCGGCTTCAGCACGCTGACGGGCCCGAAGCCGTCGCGCACGGCCGCCGTGCGCGGCGTGCGCGGACGCGGCGCGAACGCCGCGACGAGCGCATACCCGGCCGCGGCCAGCGTGAACGCGACCAGCAGCCACTCGATGAGCGATACGGCCGACGACGTCATGCGCGCCGCCCTGCGGCGGCCATGCCGCAGCGGTGATCGAACGGGCGAGCAATGATGGATGATTCGATTGGGACGAACGCGGGCACGACCCGACTCCTTGTTCCGGCAGCGTCTGTATCAGGGGCACGCGATGCTCGAAGGCAGCGCTGCCCCGCTTGAGAGGCGCTCCTGCGCAACGCGCGGGCGAAACGCAGAAAATGCGAACGGCAACCGTGAGCGCGGGATGGACAATCGGCGGATTTTAACAGCCGGCGATACCCCGCGCTCGAACACGCCATGAAACGGACTGATGCAAAACCGTCAAATCCGGACAGCGGACATTCTTCCGATGCAACCTCGTAAACCCTAGCGTAAGCGGTTTGCAGGCGTATTGCAGTCTCCAAATCTTGGCCTTTCGTGGTTTTTTGTGTCTGCGCACAAATTTGCACCCAATCTCCGTAAAATTTCGTAATTTCCCGATCATTACGTTGATTACGGAAACATTCGATGCGTATGACCTGGGCGCCCCTGACGCCCGCAGGGGTATCGGCGCGTCGCCAGCGCGATCCGGAACCCTTTGGCAAAATCTTCCGCATCTGTTGCGTCCGCGCATCACCGCGCGCCCTCACGTTCGAAGGCCCCACCCGATGATTCCGTTTTCCGTACTCGATCTCGCCCCCATTCCGGCCGGCGCCGACGCCGCGCAGGCGTTCCGCAATACCCTCGACCTCGCGCAGCACGCCGAGCGCTGGGGCTACCACCGCTACTGGCTCGCCGAGCACCACAACATGCCCGGCATCGCGAGCGCGGCAACCGCCATCGTGATCGGCCACGTCGCCGGCGGCACGCGGACGATCCGCGTCGGCTCGGGCGGCATCATGCTGCCGAACCATTCGCCGCTCGTGATCGCCGAGCAGTTCGGCACGCTCGCGTCGCTGTACCCGGGCCGGATCGATCTCGGCCTCGGCCGCGCGCCCGGCACCGACCAGACCACGTCGCGCGCGCTGCGCCGCGACCTGCTCGGCAGCGCCGATGCGTTCCCCGACGACGTGGCCGAGCTGCTGCGCTACTTCGCCGAGCCGGCGGCGGGCCAGCGCGTGCGTGCGGTGCCCGGCGCGGGGCTCGACGTGCCGGTCTGGCTGCTCGGCTCGAGCCTGTTCAGCGCGCAGCTCGCCGCGATGCTCGGCCTGCCGTTCGCGTTCGCGTCACACTTCGCGCCGGACTACCTGATGCGAGCGCTCGAGCTCTATCGCGCGCAATACCGGCCGTCGGCCGCGTGGCCGAAACCGCATGCGATGGTCGGGGTGAACGTGTTCGCGGCGCAAACCGACGACGAGGCGCGACGCCTGTTCACGTCGCTGCAGCAGCAGTTCCTGAACCTGCGGCGCGGCACGCCGGGCAAGCTGCCGCCGCCCGTCGACGTGCTCGAGGCAACCGAGCTGGAGCTGGCGAGCGTCGCGCATTCGCTGTCGTTCGCCGCGGTCGGCTCGCGCGACACCGTGCGCGACAGGCTGCGCGAGCGGATCGCGCAGACCGGTGCGGACGAGCTGATCATCACCGCGCAGATCCACGATCACGCGGCGCGGCTGCGCTCGTTCGAGCTCGCCGCGCAGATTCGCGACGAGCTCGCGAGCGAGGCGCGCTAGCGCAGCACGTCAGGCGGCACGTCTGCCGTCGCGCCGCGGGGCGTCCCCGTCACTGCGGATGCGTCTGCGCGAGCCCGTCGAGCAGCGCCTTGTGGAACGCGTCCGGATCCTGGATCTGCGGCGCGTGGCCGAGCGCCGCGAATTCGACGAGCTGCGCGCCGGGAATCGCCGCCTGCGTGCGCTTCGCGAGTTCGGGATAGCGCCCGAGCTTCGCGTGGACGTCGGGCGGCGCGACGTCCTTGCCGATCGCGGTGGTGTCCTTGTCGCCGATCATCAGCAAGGTCGGCACGCGGATCGCGCCCAGCTCGTAGACCACCGGCTGCGTGAGGATCATGTCGTAGAGCAGCGCGGAATTCCATGCGACCGCGTCGCGGCCCGGCCCGCGGTACATCCCCGCGAGCATCTGCACCCAGCGCTCGTAGGACGGCGACCACTTGCCCGCGTAGTACGTCGTCTGCTCGTAGCGGCGGATGCCGTCGGCGCTCGTCTTCAGCTCGCGCGCGTACCAGTAGTCGACCGACAGCGGCGGCACGCCGAGCGCCTTCCAGTCTTCCAGCCCGATCGGGTTGACGAGCACGAGCTGCTCGGTCGCCTTCGGATACATCAGCGCGTAGCGCATCGCGAGCATGCCGCCCGTCGAGTGGCCGACGAGCGTCGCCGACTTCACGCCGATCGATTCGAGCAGCGCATGCGTGTTGCGCGCGAGCTGCTGGAAGCTGTACTGGTAGCGCTCGGGCTTCGACGACTTGCAGAAGCCGATCTGGTCCGGCGCGATCACGCGATAGCCCGCATGGCTCAGCACCGTGATCGTGTCCTCCCAGGTTGCCGCGCAGAAGTTCTTCCCGTGCAGCAGCACGACGGTGCGCCCATTCGGATGCGCAGGCTGCACGTCCATGTACACCATCTCGACGGTCTCGCGCTGCGACACGAACGAATAGCGGTGCAGCGGCTCCGGATACGTGAAGCCTTCGAGCCGCGCGCCGTACGCGGGCCCGTCGTTGCCGGCGGGTGCCGCGGCGGACGCCGCGCACGCGGCGGCGAGGCCGGCGCCGAGCATGGCGGTGCGGGCGGCGGACAACATCTTGCAAATCGAAACCATGGCGAACACGATGAGTGGAGACGCACGCGGATCGCCGGACGGCGCCGCGCCCCGCGATTCTACGCGGGTCGCGTTGACGACGGCGCGCAACACTCCGTTGCCGGGCGGCTTTCTCGCATACGAGGAACTCGGGTATCGTGTGACGTGAACCGGGCCCGCGTGCAGGCGAATTCCCATGAAAAACGTCCTCAGCATTCAGTCTCACGTGATCTACGGCCACGCCGGCAACAGCGCGGCCGTGTTTCCGATGCAGCGCCTCGGCGTCAACGTCTGGCCGCTCAACACCGTCCAGTTGTCGAATCACATGCAGTACGGCCACTGGGCGGGCAGCGCGATCGACGCCGCGAAGATGGAGCAGCTCGTCGACGGCATCGCCGCGATCGGCGCGCTCAAGCGCTGCGACGCGGTGCTCTCCGGGTTCCTCGGCTCGCCCGCGCAGGCCCGCGCGACGGTCGAGATCGTGCGCGCGGTGAAGGCGACGAATCCGAACGCATGGTACTTCTGCGATCCGGCGATGGGCCAGACGGGCGGCATTCGCCCGGAGCCGGGCGTCGAGGAGTTCATCGTCCACGAGGTGCCCGCGCTCGCGGACGGCATGGCGCCGAACCACACCGAGCTGCAGAAGCTGGCGGGCCGGCGCATCGAGACCGTCGCCGAAGCCGTCGACGCGTGCCGCGCGCTGATCCGCCGCGGCCCGCAGATCGTGCTCGTCAAGCACCTGCACGACCGCAACAGCCCGGCCGACCGCTTCAACATGCTGGCCGTCACCGCCACCGAGGCCTGGATCGGCCAGCGCCCGCTGTATGCGTTTCCGCGCCATCCGGTCGGCGTCGGCGACCTGACGAGCGCGGTCTTCGTCGCGCGGCGGCTGCGCGGCGATTCGGTGCGCGCGGCGTTCGAACATACGCTCGCGGCCGTGCACGCGGTCGTCAAGGCCACCTATGACGCGCGCCGCTACGAGCTGGAGCTGATCGCCGCGCAGGACGAGATCGCGAGCCCGAGCGAGTGGTTCGGCGCGTGGGTCACGGACGTCTGACGGCGCGCGCCGCGTGACGACGCCCGACGCGCATCGCCCGCCGCCGGTCCGCGCCGCGGTTCGTCCCGCGGTTCGTCCCGCAGTTCGTCCCGCGGTTCGTCCCGATACACCGGCCGCGACGCCGCGCGCGTCAGCACGCCATCCCGCCGCGCTGCCCGGCCCGCGCGCGCAAACGTTTCCACCGCTTCACATGAATGACACCGTTTCGCCGCTATGCTCGCGGCGGCACGGCCCGGCACGCTCCTGCATTCGCGCGCCGGGGCAGCACGCCTGCATCACTCCCCGCCATCCGGCGCCCACCTTTTCCGCACGATACCGACCATGACCCGATCGACCCGTCGTGACTTCCTGCGCGTCGCCGCCGGCACCGCCGGCGCCACCGCGCTGAATCTCTTCCCGCCCGTGATCCGCGACGCGCTCGCGATTCCCGCGAACCGCCGCACCGGCACGATCCGCGACATCGAGCACATCGTGATCCTGATGCAGGAGAACCGCTCGTTCGACCATTACTTCGGCACGCTGCGCGGCGTGCGCGGCTTCGGCGATCCGCGCCCGCTGCGCCTCGCGAACGGCAAGTCGGTGTTCCACCAGCCGGTCGGCCTCGCGGAGCTGCTGCCGTTCCATCCGCGCGCCGACAAGCTCGGCATGCAGTTCCTGCAGGACCTGCCGCACGGCTGGCAGGACATGCACGCCGCGTGGAACAAGGGCCGCTACGACCAGTGGGTGCCGAACAAGGGCACGACGACGATGGCGTACCTGAAGCGCGACGACATCCCGTTCCACTACCAGCTCGCCGACGCGTTCACGATCTGCGACGCGTACCACTGCGCGATCCCGAGCTCGACCGACCCGAACCGCTACTACATGTGGACCGGCTACGTCGGCAACGACGGCGTCGGCGGCGGCCCGGTGCTCGGCAACGAGGAGAAGGGCTACGGCTGGACCACCTATCCGGAAGTGCTCGAGCAGGCCGGCGTGTCGTGGAAGATCTACCAGGACGTCGGCACGGGCCTCGACGCGAACGGCTCGTGGGGCTGGACGCAGAACCCGTACATCGGCAACTACGGCGACAACGCGCTGCTCTACTTCAACCAGTACCGCACCGCGCAGCCCGGCTCGCCGCTGTACGAGAAGGCGCGCACCGGCACCAACATCAGCGCGGGCGGCACGCTGTTCGACGTGCTGCAGCAGGACGTGAAGAACGGCACGCTGCCGCAGGTGTCGTGGATCTGCGCGCCGGAAGCGTATTCGGAGCACCCGAACTGGCCCGCGAACTACGGCGCGTGGTACATCGAGCAGGTGCTGAAGACGCTCGTGTCGAACCCGGACGTGTGGAGCAAGACCGCGCTCTTCATCACCTACGACGAGAACGACGGCTTCTTCGACCACGTGCCGCCGCCGTTCGCGCCGCAGTCGCGCGAGAACGGGCTGTCGACGGTCGCGACCACCAACGAGGCGTTCCCCGGCGACGCGTCGCACATGGCCGGCCCGTACGGCCTCGGTCCGCGCGTGCCGATGCTCGTCGTGTCGCCGTGGACGAAAGGCGGCTGGGTCTGCTCGCAGACGTTCGATCACACGTCGCTGCTGCAATTCATCGAGGCGCGCTTCGGCGCGCAGTACGCGGTGACGGCCGGCAACGTGTCGCCGTGGCGGCGCACGGTGTGCGGCGACCTGACGTCCGCGTTCGACTTCGCGTCGATCGACGCGAGCTGGCCGCAACTGCCGGACACGAGCGGCTACGCGCCGCCCGACCGCAACCGCCATCCCGACTACATCCCGATCCCGCCGCTCGCGCAGAAGCTGCCGAAGCAGGAAGCCGGCCTGCGGCCGGCGCGCGCGCTGCCCTACGAGCTGTTTGCGTACGGCCGGATCGACAACGCGAGCGGCCAGTTCCGCCTGACCTTCGCGAACACCGGCCGCGCAGGCGCGGCGTTCCAGGTCCAGGCGCGCAATCGCGTCGACGGCCCGTGGACCTACACGGTGGAAGCCGGCAAGCGCCTCTCCGACACGTGGAGCCCCGCGCCGTCGCTCGGCCTGTACGACCTCGACGTGTACGGCCCGAACGGCTTCTACTGCCACTTCCGCGGCTCGTTCGCGAGCGGCGTCGGCGGCACGAGCGCGAACCCCGAGGTGGTCTACGGCTACGACGTCGCGAACGGCAACATCACGCTGCGCCTGCTGAACCGCGGCCACCGGGCGGTGCGCCTCAAGGTGACGAGCGCCTACGGCCACGCGCATCCGCGCGTGTTCGACCTGGCGCCCGGCGCGCGCGTCGACGACTACTGGGACCTGCGCGGCAGCCACGGCTGGTACGACCTGACGGTCAGCGACGGCAAGCCGCTCGGCTTCGTGCGCCGCTTCGCCGGCCACGTCGAGACGGGCCGCCCGAGCACGAGCGACCCGGCGATCCGCACGAGCGCGACGCAGGACGTCGTAGAAGCCGCGTCGGACGCGCTGGCCGACTGACGACGGCCAGCGCGACGCAGCCCCGCCGCGGGGCTGCGTCGCCTGCCGCATCCTCCTGCTCTACCCGCCTTCCGCCCTGCCTCCATTCGTCCGTCCGCTCGTGACGGGAAACTCCCGATACCGGCCGCTGCCGCACGCGCGGAAGCTATGCGCAAATCCGCATCGAATGCGCGGCAAATTGCCAAGACCCGCACATATCGGCGACCTATAAATCGAAGCGATCGGGGCTCCTCGCCGAGCCTGCCGGGAGCGTCTTCCCTGGAATGGCAGCACGCCGGACCTACCCGCCCGATCAGAGAAGCGGTTGAACCGCCCGCCCGTCGCGCGCATCCGGCTGCCGGATGCGTGCGGAATCCACCCGCTGGTGTAGAACAAGAGGAACGAACATGAAATTTCGTCATTCCCTGCTGTCGGTATCGGTCGTATCCGCATTGGCACTCCTCTCGCAACAGGCCGCCCGCGCCGCCGACGCAACCGACGTGAAGGTCGGCTTCGCCGCGCCGCTCACCGGCGTCAACGCCGGCTACGGCAAGGATCTGCAGAACGGCGTCCAGCTCGCGCTCGACGACGCCGCCGCGCAGAAGATCCAGATCGCCGGCAAGCCGGCGCGCTTCGATCTCGTCGTGCAGGACGACCAGGCCGACCCGCGGATCGGCGTGCAGGCCGCGCAAAGCCTCGTCGACCAGAACGTATCGGTCGTCGTCGGCCACTTCAACTCGGGCACGACGATTCCGGCGTCGGTCGTCTACGACAAGGCCGGCATCCCCGTCATCGACCCGGCCGCGACCAACCCGACGCTCACGTCGCGCGGGCTCGCCAACATGTTCATGGTGATCGCGACCGACGGCCAGAACGCCGGCAACGCGGGCCGGTACGCGGTCGACGTGACGAAGGCGAAGCGCATCGCGATCGTCGACGACCGCACCGCGTTCGGCCAGGGCGAAGCGGACGAATTCGAAAAAGCGGTAAAGGCGGCCGGCGGCGCGATCGTCGCGCGCGAATTCACGAACAACCAGGCGGTCGACTTCCGCGCGCAGATCACCAGCCTGAAGGGCAAGAACCCCGACCTGATCTTTTTCGGCGGCCTCGACTCGCTCGCCGCGAACTTCATCAAGCAGATGCGCCAGCTCGGGCTGAACGCGCAGTTCGTCGGCGGCGGCGGCGTGAAGGACAACGAGTTCATCAAGATCGCCGGTCCCGCCGCGGAAGGCGCGATGGCGTGGGAGTACGGCCGGCCGCTCGACGAGCTGCCGCAAGGGAAGGATTTCGAGCAGCGCTTCAGGAAGCGCTTCGGGGTGGACGTGCTGTCGTACGCGCAGTTCGGCTACGACGCGACCTGGGCCGCGATCAAGGCGATGCAGGCGGCCGGCTCGACCGATCCGAAGGTCTATCGGCCGGCGCTCAAGAAGGTCGACTTCGAGGGGATCACCGGCCGCATCTCGTTCGCGAACGACGGCTCGCTGAAGAGCGGCATGTCGACGCTTTACCAGGTGAAGAGCGGCGCCTGGAAGACGATCGTGACGAAGGGCGGTTGATTGCGGAACGCCCGCGCCGGCCTTGCGTCGGCGGCGCGGGCGTCGTCATCCGGTGTGATGCGCGATGCAATCATACGATGACCGATATTTGGCAGAACCGCCGCCGCGCCGAGCCCTGACGGCGCGCGCCGGCGGACCGGCGGCCTACTCGGCGTGCGCGTCCCGCCCCGCTTCGGCCGCCTCGTGCGCGCGGCGCAGCCGCTCCCGGCTGTTGGTCAGGTGCGTGCGCATCGCGGCGCGCGCCGCTTCCGGGTCGTGGCGCGCGATCGCCTCGTAGATGTCCTCGTGCTCGTGGTTCAGCCGCGCCACGTAGCGCTCCAGGTCGTCGCCCGCGAAACGCGCGGAATTCACCCGCGTGCGCGGGATGATCGACGCGCCGAGCTGCGTCATGATGTCGACGAAATACCGGTTGCCGGTCGATTGCGCGATCTGCAGGTGGAACTGGTAGTCGAGCTGCGCGGTGTCGCGGCCGCCCCCCGAGCCCGACGCGATCGCGTCGAGCGCGCGCCGCAGCGCCGCGAGGTCCGCGTCGTTCGCGCGCTGCGCGGCGAGGCTTGCGCACTCGCTCTCGAGGCTGATGCGCAGTTCGAGCACCGCGAGCACGTCGCGCAGCGTCGTGATCGTCGCGGGATCGATGCCGAGCGCCTGGCGGCGCGACGGCTCGAGCACGAAGCTGCCGATGCCGTGACGCGTCTCGACCAGGCCGCTCGCCTGCATCCGCGAGATCGCCTCGCGCACGACCGTGCGGCTCACGCCCTGCGTCGCCATCACTTCGGTTTCGGTCGGCAGCTTGTCGCCGGGACGCAGCGTGCCGTTTTCGATCTGCGCGGTCAGCGCGTCGACGACATCTTGTGCGAGGCTGCGCGCGCGACGACGCGGCGCTGCGGGGAGCGTAGGCACGGACATGAGGCCGGTTCCTTTTTGAATATCGTATCGGTAAGCCGAGGGTTTACGCGGGGTTTGAGCGAAAGCCGTCGATTCATTATACTGCGTCACAAGTCATCCGACGACTGATGATTGCTCGATCTGTCTCCTGTCGACCCACGCTGGCATCGGACGATTCGCGGCGCTATCGTGGATTCATCGCTCCAATGCCAATGCCGCGGTCGTTGCCGTTCCGCGCACGTCGGTTGTCGAATGATCGCACCTCCTGCCGCGCCCGGCAAAGCTTTTGCGTGGGTGCGGCGCCCCCTACCCATTTGCCATCGCCGCCCATGAACGCCGCCACTTCCACGCCCCGACACGACACGCCGCGCATCGTCGACCTGCAAGCGATCCCGGTTGCCGGCCACGACAGCATGCTGCTCAACCTGAGCGGCGCGCACGGCCCGTTCTTTACCCGCAACCTCGTGATCCTGACGGACAGCGCGGGGCGCACCGGCGTCGGCGAAGTGCCGGGCGGCGAAAGCATCCGGCGTACGCTCGACGACGCGCGCGCGCTCGTCGTCGGCCAGCCGGTCGGCAACTACCACGCGGTGCTCAATGACGTGCGCCGCCGCTTCGCGGACCGCGACGCGGGCGGCCGCGGGCTGCAGACCTTCGACCTGCGCACGACGATCCACGCGGTCACCGCGCTCGAAGCCGCGCTGCTCGACCTGCTCGGCCAGCACCTCGGCGTGCCCGTCGCCGCGCTGCTCGGCGAAGGCCAGCAGCGCGAGCAAGTCGACATGCTCGGCTACCTGTTCTACGTCGGCGACCGCACGCGGACCGCGCTGCCCTACCGCGACAGCAGCGGCGCGACCGACGACTGGACGCGCGTGCGCAACGAGCCCGCGCTGACGCCGGAGGCCGTCGTGCGGCTCGCCGAGGCCGCGCATGCGCGCTACGGCTTCAACGACTTCAAGCTGAAGGGCGGCGTGTTCGAAGGCGCGCGCGAGATCGAGGCCGTGACCGCGCTGGCCGAGCGCTTCCCCGGCGCGCGCGTGACGCTCGACCCGAACGGCGCGTGGTCGCTCGACGAGGCCGTGCGGCTGTGCCGCGACCTCCATCACGTGCTGGCGTATGCGGAAGACCCGTGCGGCGCGGAGAACGGCTACTCGGGCCGCGAAGTGATGGCGGAATTCCGCCGCGCGACGGGGCTGCCGACGGCGACCAACATGATCGCGACCGACTGGCGGCAGATGGGCCACGCGATACAGCTGCACGCGGTCGACATTCCGCTCGCCGATCCGCATTTCTGGACGATGCAGGGCTCGGTGCGCGTCGCGCAGATGTGCCGCGACTGGGGCCTGACGTGGGGCTCGCACTCGAACAACCACTTCGACGTGTCGCTCGCGATGTTCACGCACGTCGCGGCCGCCGCGCCCGGCAAGGTCACGGCGATCGACACGCACTGGATCTGGCAGGACGGCGAGCGGCTCACGCGCGAGCCGCTGAAGATCGAGAACGGGCTGGTGGACGTGCCGCAGCGGCCGGGGCTCGGCGTCGAACTCGACATGAACGCGGTCGCGGCCGCGCACGAGCTTTACAAGCAGCACGGCCTCGGCGCGCGCGACGATGCGGCGGCGATGCAGTACCTGATTCCGGGGTGGACGTTCGACAACAAGCGCCCCTGCCTCGCGCGCTGAGCGGCGGGCGGGCCTCCGGCCGGTCAGACGCGGCGACGGATCAAACGCGGGCTGGCATGGCTGCCCGCGCCGGACGTATCAGACGATCTGCTTGAGCGCCGCGTCGAGCGCGAGCACCGCGACGCGGTCGCCCTCGGTCGCGAGCGGCGCGCGCATCACGATCTGCCGGTTATGACCGACGGCCGCCGGCGAATCCCACAGCAGCTCGACCTTCGGCCGCTTGAACCAGCTGCCGCGGGGCAGCGCGACGGGCGGCGGGCAGTCCTGCGGCGGGCCGCCCTGAACCTGGCGGCCCGCCGAGCCGGCGCGGCCGGGCCAGCGCACCGACAGCTCGCGCGCGTCGTACTGCCCGACCTTGCGGCTTTCCATCCAGACGATCACGGTGCGCGTCAGCGTATCGAGGGAGATCGCGTAGCGGCCGACCGCGAACCGCCGCGCGGCGACGTTGGTGCGCCACAGCGGCCGCGGCCGGCAGATCCAGACGACGGCCGCGTACAGCGCCGGCGCGGCGACGAGCCAGCCGTTGGTCGCGGTCACCGCATGCATCGCCCGGCGCCAGCCGGCCGCCCACACGTAGACGCCGATCGACCAGACGGCGAACAGGAAACCGATCAGCGCGAAGAAGCGGAGCGCCTGGCGCAGCCATTGCGGCAGCGGATGGAACGGGCGCTCGGCGCGCGCGACCGCGCCCGGCAACGCGAGCAGCAGGAAGATCAGCACCAGGTAGACGAATGCCCACGGCGACGACGCCATCGCCGACAACGACTCGCGATAGCCCATCTGCGACATCGAGAACAGCCACCGGGCAAGCAGCACGAGACCGATCGCGCGCAACGCGAAGATCACGCCGGCGCCGGGGGCCGGGGCTGCGCGCGTGGGTTTCGTTCTCGCCAAGACTGCTCTCCTCTCGATGATCTGCGGGGCCGGATTTTACGGCACGGCCATTATAGGGACATTACCGGCTGGACAGACGAACGGCAGGCGTGCACGGACGCGTTCCGGCCCGTCGCGGCCGCCGGGCGCGGCGAGAATACAACACATTGGCCATCGGCGCCGCGAATGCGACGACGCCCCGCCGGAAAACCCGGACGGGGCGTCGCCGTGAAGCCGGCCGCCGCGAGGCGGCCGGCCGGATTCAGCCTGCGTTGACTTCGCGCAGCACGGTGCGGCGCTTCTGGCGCAGCAGCTCCTCGTAGCCCTTCACGTAGTTCTGCGCCATCACCTTCGACGAGAAGCGCGCTTCGAACGCGGCGCGGACCTTCTCGCGCGGCAGCGTGTCCAGGCGCTTGAGCGCCGCGACGGCCGACAACTCGTCCTCGACGACGAAGCCCGACACGCCGTTCTCGATCACTTCCGGCACCGAGCCGCGCTTGAACGCGATCACCGGCGTGCCGCAGGCCATCGCCTCGATCATCACCAGGCCGAACGGCTCCGGCCAGTCGATCGGGAACAGCAGCGCGTGCGCGTTGCCCAGGAACTCGGTCTTCTCGGCTTCGCTGATTTCACCGATGTACTCGACGTGCGGCAGCGCGAACAGCGGCTTGATCTTCTCTTCGTAGTACGCGCGGTCGGCCTTGTCGAGCTTCGCGGCGATCTTGATCGGCAGGCCGGCCTGCTCGGCGATGCGGATCGCCGTGTCGACGCGCTTCTCCGGCGAGATGCGGCCGAGGAACGCGAGGTAGCTCGGCTTCACGTTCGGGATCGGCGTCAGCAGGTTTTCCGGCAGGCCGTGGTAGACGGTCGACAGCCAGTTCGCCTGCGGCAGCGGGATGCGCTGGTTGTCGGAGATCGACACGACCGGCACGTCGCTGAACGCGTTGAAGATCGGCTGCAGCTCCGGCAGGTCGAGGCGGCCGTGCATCGTCGTCAGATGCGGGACCGGCTGGCGCGAGAACAGCGAGAACGGGTAGTAGTCGATGTGGCAGTGCAGGACATCGAACTCTTCCGCGCGGCGGCGCACCTGCTCGAGCAGCAGCATGTGCGGGGCCATCACGTCGCGGATCGTCGGGTCGAGGCGCAGCGCCTGCGGCCAGCAGGCTTCGAGCTTCGCCGACGTTTGCGAATCGCCGCTCGCGAAGAGCGTGACGTCATGCCCCATCTCGACGAGCGCTTCGGTCAGGTAGGACACCACCCGTTCGGTACCGCCGTACAGCTTCGGGGGAACCGCTTCGTGCAACGGAGCGATTTGGGCGATTCGCATGCGTAACTCCTAAAAAATCGGCAATAAACCAAGCATTTGGGTCAGCAGCCTGCCGGCGATCCTGGCTGGACGCACTTCATCCGACATTCGGACGATTCGGCCTGCTGGCGGCGTCGAACCCGCGCTGCTCAAGGAGCGTCGGCGACGCGACAGGCATAGAACGTTTGAAACGAAGACCCGTTGACAGGGGTTCGTAAAAATACCAAGGCGCGAACCCGGAGCCGATTATCTAGGGTTAATCCCGATACGGCGCACAACATTTCAAACACTTTACTTTGTTACAAAGCGGCAACACTTTGCAACCCGCGGACGTTGGCGTCCGTTCTAGAGTGGAAGGCCCTTTTGGCATTCCTCGCCGCCGTCCGCACGACCGGGACCGCGAACGCGGCACCCATCGCAAGGCGCGGGATGTCGAATTTTATCCCAAAATTAACTCAGCGCCTCCTGCCGTCGGCAAGATTCGCTCAGCGCGAGGCACGGCCTTGTTTACAATGCCGGATTACGTTGCGCCTGGCCGAAGGTCGGCATCCGGTCCGGCCGCAACGTTCAACCACCGATTCACCGCACGCATATTTTGGAAGCTCTCACCCCTGCCCAGCGCAACGCCTACAACGCGAAGCTGTCGAGCTACGCGCACCGGCCGCTCGCGTTCCTGTTCCGCTACATCCGCCTGCATCCCGTCGCGCACTTCGTCGTGCTCTTCAGCGTGCTGGCCGCCGTCGGCTGCGCGCTCGGCTCGCAATACGCGATCAAGCACCTGATCGACGTCCTCGCGACCGGCCGCCACCACCCGGGCCCGCTGTGGAGCGCGTTCGCGCTGCTCGTCGGCCTGATCGCCGCCGACAACCTGCTGTGGCGCGTCGGCGGCTGGTTCGCCGCGCACACGTTCGTCGCAGTCACGGGCGACCTGCGGCGCGACCTGTTCCAGTACCTGATCGGCCACTCGCCGACGTACTACGCGGAAAAGCAGCCCGGCACGCTCGCGAGCCGCATCACCGCGACGTCGAACGCCGTCTATACGTCCGAGAACACGATGGCGTGGAACGTGCTGCCGCCGTGCATCGCGGTGATGGGCGCGATCCTGATGATCATCGTCGTCAACCCGATGATGGCGGCCGGCCTGCTCGGCTGCTCGGCGGTGCTCTCCGTCGTGCTGTTCAAGCTCGCCGGACGCGGCTCCGCGCGCCATCACGCGTTCGCGGCGAAGGCCGCCGCGGTCGACGGCGAGCTCGTCGACGTGATCGGCAACATGGGCCTCGTGCGCGCGTTCGGGATGACGCTGCGCGAGCAGAAGCGCTTCGGCGCGACGGTCAAGGCCGAGATGGACGCGCGCCAGCAGAGCCTGCTCTATCTTGAAAAGCTGCGGCTGCTGCACGCGGTGATCACCGCGATGCTGTCCGCCGGCCTGCTCGGCTGGGCCCTGTGGCTGTGGGACCAGGGCCGCGCGACCTCGGGCGACATCGTGCTGGTCAGCTCGCTCGGCTTCACGATCCTGCACGGCACGCGCGACCTCGCGGTGGCGCTCGTCGACGTCACGCAGCACGTCGCGCGTCTCGCCGAAGCCGTGAAGACGCTGCTCGAACCGCACGGGATGCCGGACCGCTCCGACGCGGTGCCGCTCGCCGCATCGGGCGGCCGCGTCGACTTCGAGCGCGTGACGTTCGCGTATCCGCACCGCCGCCCGATCCTCGACCACTTCGAGCTGCACATCGAGCCGGGCCAGCGCGTCGGCCTGATCGGCAAGTCCGGCGCCGGCAAGTCGACCGTGCTCGCGCTGCTGCAGCGCTTCTACGACACGCAGGACGGCGTCGTGAAGGTCGACGGCCAGGACGTGAAGTCGATCACGCAGGACAGCCTGCGCCATGCGATTGCACTCGTCCCGCAGGACATCTCGCTGATGCACCGGTCGATCTACGACAACATCGCGTACGGCCGCCCCGACGCGTCGCGCGACGAGGTGCTCGCCGCAGCGCGCGACGCGCGCTGCGCGGAGTTCATCGAGGCGATGCCGGAAGGCTACGACACGATCGTCGGCGACCGCGGCGTCAAGCTGTCGGGCGGCCAGCGCCAGCGCATCGCGATCGCGCGCGCGATCCTGAAGAACGCGCCGATCCTGCTGCTCGACGAGGCGACGTCCGCGCTCGACAGCGCGTCGGAGGAAGCGATCCAGAGCGCGCTCGACCGCCTGATGGTCGGCCGCACGGTGATCGCGATTGCGCACCGCCTGTCGACGCTGCGCAATTTCGACCGGATCATCGTGATGAGCAGCGGCAAGGTGATCGACGACGGCGATCCGGAAGTCCTGCGCAACCGCCCCGGCCTGTACCGCGACCTGCTCGCGAAACAGCACGGCCGCCAACACGTGGCGCCCGACGGCGGCCCGGCTGCCGGCGAGCGCGTCGCCTGACGCGCGGCGCACCCGCCCGAAAACAAAGCCGCAGTGCATCACGCACTGCGGCTTTGTTCATTCCCGACGCCGCACCGGGCGGCGGCTCAGGCGCGCTGCAGGTCGCGCAGGAAGTTGTCGCGCCACACCGACACGTTGTTCTCGCGCAGTTGCGCGATCATGTCCGCATAGCGCGCGCGCCGCTCGGCGAGCGGCATCGACAGCGCCCGCGACAGCGCTTCGGCCATCCCCGCGATGTCGATCGGATTGACGATCAGCGCGCCCGTCAGCTCGCGCGCGGCGCCCGCGAAACGCGACAGCACCAGCACGCCCGGATCGTCGGGGTTCTGCGCGGACACGTATTCCTTCGCGACGAGGTTCATCCCGTCGCGCAGCGGCGTCACGTAGCCGACCCGTGCGAGCCGGTACAGCGCGGCGAGCAGCTGGCGGTCGTACTGGCGATGGATATAGAGGATCGGCGCCCAGTCGAGCTCCGCAAAGCGTCCGTTGATGCGGCCCGACTCCGCTTCGAGCTGCAGGCGGATGTCCTGGTACGCGCGCAGTTCCGCGCGGGTCGACGGCGCGATCTGCAGGAACGACACACGGTTGCGGTGCGACGGTTCGTGCTCGAGCAGCTTCTCGAACGCGCGGAAGCGCTCGACGAGCCCCTTCGAGTAATCGAGCCGGTCGACGCTCATGATCAGCTGGCGGCCGCGCAGCGACGTGGCCAGCGTGCGCACCGCCTTGCCGTGCTCGCCCGCCTGCGCGAGCGACGCGATCTCGTCCGGATGCACGCCGATCGGATACGCGGCCGCGCGCAGCGTCTGGCCGAACGCGCGCACGGCCACCGCGCGAACGTCGCGCCCGTCGCGCTCGGCGCTCGACCGCGCCGTCCGCTTCGGACTCGATGTAATCGCAGAACGCGCGCAGGTCGGGCTCGGTCTGGAAACCGAGCAGGTCGAACGCGCACAGCGCCTCGACGAGCTCGCGATGCGGCGGCACGTTGACGAGCACCTGCGCCGCCGGAAACGGAATGTGCAGGAAAAAGCCGATGCGGTTCTTCACACCGGCCGCGCGCAGCGCGCGGGCGAACGGGATCAGGTGATAGTCGTGCACCCAGATTACGTCGTCTTCCTGCAGCAGCGGCACGAGCTGCTGCGCGAGCCACACGTTCACGCGGCCGTAGCCTTCGAACTCGTGGCGGTCGTACTGGATCAGGTCCGCGCGGTAGTGGAACGCGGGCCACAGCGTCGCGTTCGAGAAGCCGCGGTAGTACTGGTCGTAGTCGCGCCGCGACAGGCCGACCGTCGCGAACGTGACCGGCCCATGCTCCTCGACGCGGATCTGCGGCGCGCCGGACGCGACGACCTCGCCGCTCCAGCCGAACCACATGCCGCCGGTTTCCTTCAGCGCGTCGTACACGCCGATGGCAAGCCCGCCCGCCGCCGGCTCGCCTTCGGAAATCGGCGCGACGCGGTTCGAAACGATGATGAGACGGCTCATGCGTGCTGCGGCTCCACGTCGAGCCAGCGGCGAATCTGCGCGTGCAGCGCGTCGACCGAGTCGAGCCGCACGCGCGCCGACGTCTCGCCCGCGCCGACCTTGATCGACAGGCCTCCGCGCGCGTTGACGACCGCGAACCCCTTCTCGTCGGTCAGGTCGTCGCCCGCGAACACCGGCGTGCGGCCCGCGAACGGCGGCTCGTCGAGGAAGGCCGCGAGCGCGCGCCCCTTGTCGACGCCCTTCGGCTTGATCTCGAACACCATCTTGCCCGGCTGCAGCACGTACGCGTCCGCATAGTCGGCGACGAGCCGCTCGGCCGCCTCGCGCGCAATCGCCTCGCGCTCGGGCGCATTGCGGTAATGCAGCGCGACCGCCGCGCCCTTGATTTCGAGCAGCATGCCCGGATAGCGGTCGACGACGTCCGCGAGCTCGCGCTCGATGCGCAACAGGCGCGCGTCGTTGAAGCCGACGCGCTGCGTGTCGCCGTTGGCGTCGCGCCGCTCCGCGCCGTGCAGGCCGGCGACCGGCAGGTCGGGCATCTTCAGGTACTGGTCGATGTTGTCGATGCCGCGGCCGGACAGGATCGCGACCGCGCCGTGCGAGCGGCGCCGCAGCGCGTCGATCAGTGCGAGCAGCGACGGCGGCACGTGAATGCTGTCGGGCGTCGGCGCCAGTTCGACGAGCGTGCCGTCGAAGTCGAAAAAGAACGCGGTATCGGTCAGGGACAGGGAAGCCGGGACGGATTGCATCGAGTCGATAGTCTGAGCGGCGGCCCGCAAGACCGCCGCTGCACGAGAGGAATTGTGCGCATCTTACCGCGCCTTCGCGTCCGGATGGGCGAAACCGGGGTGCGACGCGGGCGATGCCCCCCCGATGCGGCCGCTGCGACATATTGCCCCGCCACGGTGCGTCGCACGCGTTTCGCCGGGGCGCCAACGGGCGAATTGCGCTACAGTCGCAACCGCCGGCCGCGCGACGCTTGGCGTCGCGCCGGCCGTGCGTCCGTTCCGTCCGATCGAGCCCCTGGATGTCGCCAGTCCCGCTTGTCCACTACGCGCCGCACCGGCGCCTCTCCCGCGTCGTCCGCGCCGCCGCGGCACTCGCCGTCGCCGTGGCGCTCGCCGCCTGCACGCGCGGCGAACCGCCCTGGCGCCTGACCGACGTGACCGGCCACCTGCCCGACCTGTCGTTCACGCTGACGGGCGGCGACGGCCGGCCGGTCGATGCGTCCGCATTCCGCGGCCGCGTCTCGCTCGTCTATTTCGGCTACACGCACTGCCCGGACGTCTGCCCCGAAACGATGGCGCGGCTGATGGAAGTCCTCGCGCAACTCGGCCCGCAGGCGCGCAACGTGCGCATCCTGTTCGTGTCGGTCGACCCCGCGCGCGACACGCCGCAGGCGATGCAGTCGTATGTCGCCGCGTTCGACGCCGAGCACGCGCGCGGCCTGACGGGCACCGACCGCCAGATCGAATCGCTCGCGAAGCGCTATCGGGTCGCGTACCAGATGGAGCAACGCGATCCGTCGGGCGGCTACGAAGTGACGCACAGCTCGGCGGTCTACATCTTCGACGCGAGCGGCCGCGCGCGTCTGCTCGCGACCGACCGCGACAAGCCCGACGCCATCGCCGCCGATGTGCGCCGGATCATCGACACTGCCCCCACCACGTGAACCAGACATGAAGCCGAAAACGATCCTCAAGACGCTCGCCCTCCTCGCCGCGCTGTCCGTCGGCGCGCACGCGTACGCCGCCGGCGCGATCTCCGCGCAGAACGGCTGGGTGCGCTGGCTGCCGAACAAGCTGCCCGCGGGCGGCTACGTGACGCTCGTCAACACGAGCGACAAGCCGGTCGACCTCGTCGACGTCGACAGCCCCGACTACGGGATGGCGATGCTGCACCAGACCGTCTCGAACGGCTCGACGCAGAAGATGGAGATGGTCGACAAGCTGACGGTTCCCGCGCGCGGCAAGGTCGACATCGCGCCGGGCGGCTACCACTTCATGCTCGAAGAGCCGAAGCACGCGATCAAGCCCGGCGACACGGTGCGCGTGCGCCTGAAATTCTCCGACGGCGAGACGCTCGACACGCCGTTCGCGGTGAAGTCGCCCGCCCAGGCGAAGTAACGCCGCGCGATGGATCTCCTGTACTGGCTCGATCCGTGGGAACCGTCGCCGACCGTGGTCGTCGCGGTGCTGGCGGCCGGCGTGCTGTTCGCGCGCGGCGTGAAGAAGGCCCGGGTCACGCCGCTGCGGCAGTTCTCGTTCTGGCTCGGGCTGACGGCGCTGTACGTCGCGCTGCACACGCGGCTCGACTACTTCTTCGAGCACGAGTTCTTCCTGCATCGCGCGCAGCACCTCGTGCTGCATCATCTCGGGCCGTTCTTCATCGCGCTCGCGTATCCGGGCGCGGCGATCCGCGCGGGCATTCCGTTCCGCTGGCGGCAGCGCTTCGTGCGCCCCGCGCTCGCGTGGCGGCCGGTGCGCGCGACGCTCGACGTCGTGTTCAACCCGGTCGTCGCGGTCGTGCTGTTCGTCGGGCTGATTTATTTCTGGCTGCTGTCGCCGATCCACTTCGTCGCGATGCTCGACTGGCGCCTGTATCGCGTGATGAACTGGAGCATGGTGATCGACGGCCTGCTGTTCTGGTGGCTCGTCGTCGATCCGCGCCCGGCGCCGCCCGCGCGGCTCGCGCCGGGGCGCCGGATCCTGGTCGTCGTCGCGGCGATCCCGCCGCAGATCGTGCTCGGCGCGATGATCTTCTTCACGCCGCAGGAGCTGTATCCGATCTACTCGATCTGCGGCCGCGCGTTCACGTGGCTGAGCCCGCTGCGCGACCAGCAGATCGGCGGCCTGCTGCTGTGGATTCCGGGCTCGATGATGAGCGTGATCGGCGCGGTGATCGCGCTGCGCCACTGGCTGCGGCTGTCCGCGCGCGGCCGGCTGATCGACGAGCGCGCCGCTGCGCGCAGCGCCGCGCGGCCGGCGGCCACGCGCAACGCCCACTGATCCCGGCACGCCGCGCCGCGCGTCAGCCGCGCGCGCGGGTCATCCACACGTGCGGAATGCCGTCCTCGTCGTGCACGTCGGAACTCGGCGCGAAGCCGAACGCGCCGTAGAAGCGCTGCAAATGGGCCTGCGCATGCAGGCTGACCGGCGTGTCGGGCCATTGCGCGCGGATGTGCTCGAGCGCGCGCGACAGCAGCGCGTTGCCGAGGCCCGCGCCGCGGAACGCTGCAGTCGTCAGCACGCGGCCGATCCGAATGTCGGGATCCTGCGCATCGGGCAGCAGCACGCGCAGGTAGCCGGCCAGCCGGCCCGCTTCGTCGTACGCGGCCAGATGCCACGCCGCCTGATCCGCGTCGTCGATGTCGCGGTACACGCAATTCTGCTCGACGACGAACACCGCGCTGCGCGCCTCGAGAATCGTATAGACCTCGCGCGCCGACAGCGCGTCGAAGGCTTTCCAGCGCCAGTCCAGGTCGGCGGCACGCGGGGAGATGGCGGATGCGGAAGCGTTCATGGGCGGTCCTCGGTGCTGTTTCGGGCGCGCCGGCCGGCGCACGGCAATCGACGATTATGCCTCGAAGCGCGGCCGCTGCGCCCGCGCCGCCGCGCACATGCAGAAAGCCCCGCATTGCGCGGGGCCGTACGTCATGCGGGCATCCGTCCGAAGCGGCCGCCGTTGAAGTCGTCGATCGCGGCGCGAATCTCCGCTTGCGAGTTCATCACGAACGGCCCGTAGCCGACGACCGGCTCGTCGATCGGCTCGCCGCTCAGGATCAGCAGCTTCGCGTCGCCGTTCGCTTCGAGCTCGACGTCACGGCCGTCTCGGCTCAACTGCACGAACTGCGCTTCGCGCGCGACCGTTTCGCCGTTCACGAGCACCGTGCCGCTCAGCACGACCACCGCGAGCGTGCGCCCTTCCGCGACCGGAAACCGCGCACGACCGCCCACCGCGAGCCGCACGTCCCACACGTCGATCGGCGTGTGCGTGCGGGCCGGGCCGCGCCGCCCGTCGAGTTCGCCCGCGATGATCCGCACGCGGCCCGCGCCTTCCGGCAGCTCGACCACCGGGATGTCCGCGTTCAGCAGCGTCTGGTAGCCCGGCGCGCCCATCTTGTCCGCGGCGGGCAGGTTCACCCACAGCTGCACCATTTCGAGCGGCCCGCCGCGCTTCGTGAACGCCTCCGAGTGAAATTCCTCGTGCAGGATCCCGCTCGCGGCCGTCATCCACTGGACGTCGCCGGGGCCGATCACGCCGCCCGCGCCCGTCGAGTCGCGGTGCGCGACCTCGCCGTCATAGACGATCGTGACCGTCTCGAACCCGCGGTGCGGATGCTGGCCGACGCCGCGCGGCGCCGAGGCCGAACCCGAACCCGGCTCGAACGTCGCCGGGCCCGCGTAGTCGAGCAGCAGGAACGGGCTCAGATGCGCGCCGTGCGACTGGTAACTGAACATCGAGCGCACCGGAAACCCGTCGCCGACCCAATGGCCGCGCGGCGCACTGTACACACCCTGGATCTTCTTCATCTTCCTCTCCGAATTGCGGCGAAACCCGTGTTTCGCATCCTGGATAGGAATATAGAATCGGAACGATCGATCCGGTAGACTGCGAAAATCACACTCAGCGTTCTATTTGATGAACGATAGCCGGCGGGATCTGAACGATCTCTACTACTTCGTGCAGGTGGTCGACCACGGCGGCTTCGCGCCGGCGGGCCGTGCGCTGAACATGCCGAAATCGAAGCTGAGCCGGCGCATCGGACTGCTCGAGGCACGCGTCGGCATGCGGCTGATCCAGCGCTCGACGCGCCGCTTCACGGTGACCGAAGTCGGCCAGACCTACTACGCGCATTGCCGCGCGATGCTCGTCGAGGCCGACGCCGCCGACGAGGCGATCGCGCTGCTGCACGAGGAGCCGCGCGGCATCGTGCGGGTCACCTGCCCGGTCGCGCTGCTCGACTCGCTCGTCGGCGCGATGATCGCGGCGTTCATGAACGCGTGCCCGCGCGTCGAGATTCATCTGGAAGCGACCAACCGGCGCGTCGACGTGGTCGGCGAAGGGATCGACGTCGCGTTGCGCGTGCGCCCGCCGCCGCTCGAGGACAGCGAACTCGCGCTGCGCGTGCTGGCCGAGCGCGGGCAATGCCTGGTCGCGAGCCCCGCGCTGCTGCGCGAGCGCGGCATGCCGGCCGTGCCTGCCGACCTCGCCCGCCTGCCGAGCCTCGACCTCGGCGCACCGCAGGCCGCGCACGTGTGGCGGCTGCAGGGGCCCGACGGCGCCCGCGCGGAGATTCATCACCAGCCGAGACTCGTCACGGACGGGATGCTCGCGTTGCGCGCGGCCGCGGCCGCCGGCGTCGGCATCGTGCAGCTGCCGACGATGATGGTGCGCGACGCGATCGCACAGGGCGCGCTGACCGCCGTGCTGCCGGATTGGGCGCCGCGCCGCGAGATCGTGCATGCGGTGTTCGCGTCGCGCCGCGGATTGCTGCCGGCAGTGCGCGCGCTGCTGGATTTCCTGGCGCAGCGCTTTGCCGAGCTCGAGCCCGACTGAACCCGCGGCGCCAGCTTGCGCATTCGCGTGCGCAAGGGCGCGCGCTGCGCGTCAGCGGCATGTGCCGTAGACTGCCGCATGCGCGCATCGCGCACTTTCGACCACCCTTGCGCATTCCAGCCATGTTCACGCTGTCCAACGACCCGCACGCCTCCAAGCCCGATCAATATGCGACGCTCGTCGAGCAGGCCCGCTCGCTCGTCGAATCGGAACGCGACCTGATCGCCAACGCCGCGAACTTCGCAGCGCTCGTCTATCACTCGCTCGACCGGCTCAACTGGGCCGGCTTCTATTTCTTCGACGGTGCCGAGCTCGTGGTCGGCCCGTTCCAGGGCAAGCCCGCCTGCGTGCGGATCGCGCTCGGCAAGGGCGTGTGCGGCACGGCCGCGCAGACGCGCGAGACGCAGGTGGTGCGCGACGTGCACGCGTTCCCGGGCCACATCGCATGTGACGCGGCGTCGGAATCCGAAATCGTCGTGCCGCTCGTCGCGCGCGACGGCACGCTGATCGGCGTGTGGGACGTCGACAGCCCGGTCGCCGCGCGCTTCGACGACGAGGATCGGCAAGGGATGGAAGCGTTGTGCCGCGTGTTCGTCGAGCACGCGTGGGAGAAGGCGCGCGAGCGAGCAGCGTGATGCTGCGGGTAGCAACCACGCCGGTGGCGTGAGGAGCGCAAGCGTCAGCCTAGGCGCAAGCGCTAGGCGCAAGCCCAAATGAAACGAGCCCCGGACCGGGGCTCGTCGTCGTTGGCGGCGTGCGCGTCAGGCCGCCTGCGTGCCGGTCAGCGCGGCGAACGCGTGCGGCTTCACGTCGTCGGTCAGCACGTCGACGCCCTGCTCCGTCACCACGACCATGTGCTCCCACTGCGCGGACAGCGAATGGTCCTTCGTGACGACCGTCCAGCCGTCGGCCAGCACGCGCGTGTCGCGCTTGCCCGCGTTGAGCATCGGCTCGATCGTGAAGATCATCCCGGGGCGCAGCGGCACGCCGGTGCCGGGGCGGCCGTAGTGCAGCACCTGCGGCTCGTCGTGATACACGTCGCCGATTCCGTGCCCGCAGTATTCGCGCACAACGCTGAAGCCTTCGCGATGCGCGACCTGCTGGATCGCATAGCCGACGTCGCCGAGCGTCGCGCCCGGACGCACCGCGCGAATGCCCGCGTGCATCGCCTCGTAGGTGGCCGCCACCAGACGCCGCGCGAGTTCGCCGGGCTCGCCGACGAAGTACATGCGGCTCGTGTCGCCGAACCAGCCGTCCTTGATCACCGCGATGTCGAGGTTCACGATGTCGCCGTCGCGCATCGGCCGCGACGACGGGATGCCGTGACAGACCACGTGGTTGACCGACGTGCACAGCGTTTTCGGATAGCCGTGATAGCCGATGTTGGCTGGAATCGCGTGCAGTTCGTCGATGATGTATTCGCGGCAGCGCGCGTCGAGCTCGTCGGTCGTGACGCCCGGCTTCACGTAGTCGGTGATCATCGTCAGCACTTGCGACGCGAGCTTCGCGGCTTCGCGCGACTTCGCGATGTCGGCGGCGCCGCGGATGGGAATGTCGCGCTTCGCCATTACGCCACCTGCTCGATGTCGCGAGCGGCCGGCTGCGCCGTACCGGCGTCGCCGCCGCGCGCCTCGGATTCGATCAGCATCCGGCAGATATCGCCATAGGACAGCGACGGATTGAGTTCCGCGAGCATGCCCACGCGCAGCCAGTGCTCGGCCTGCGCGTTGATCGACCGGCTCAGCGCGGTGCTGGTCGAGCGCAGCCGTTCGTGCATGTGCTCGGAAATCTTGATGATGCCCATATGGCTCCAATTAAACGAAATGTAGTCGTTTCGTATATTACGCTGGCGCTGCGCGCGGAGCAAGTATTCGGGCGGACTGCGAATCGGGAGTCTGGCAGCCCGTGATTTCGTTGACACCATATTCCAGCTTGATGGAGAATCCGTCCATCATGCAAGAAGCGACTACCCTTCCCGCGCCTGATGCAGGCATCAACGAGCGGATCGCCCGCCGCGTGCGAGACTTGCGCACGTTACGAGGCTACACGCTCGATGCGCTGGCCGCCCGCAGCGGCGTCAGCCGGTCGATGATCTCGCTGATCGAGCGCGGTGCGGCCAGCCCGACGGCGGTCGTGCTCGACAAGCTCGCCGCCGGGTTGGGCGTGTCGCTGGCGGCGCTGTTCGGCGGCGAGCGCGACGACGCGCCCGCGCAGCCGCTGGTCAAGCGCGCACAGCAAGCGGAATGGCGCGATCCGGCGTCCGGTTATCTGCGGCGCAATCTGTCGCCGCCCGGCTGGCCGTCGCCGCTCCAGCTCGTCGAAGTCGATTTCCCGCCCGGCGCGCGCGTCGCGTACGACACGGGCGGCCGCGACAGCGCGCTGCATCAGCAGGTATGGGTGCTCGACGGACGCGTCGACGTCACGTTGGGCGACGCGCTCCACGCGCTTCGCGACGGCGACTGCCTGGCGATGCGGCTCGATCAGCCGCTGGTCTTCAGCAACCCGACGGCGCAAGGCGCGCGCTATGTCGTCGCGATCTGCGATGCCACCGCCGCGGTCGGCATGCGCGGCGCGGCATCCGTTCAAAGCCGGAGCCGACCGGTGCAGGAGTCCACATGAATTCGCCGAACACGCACGACGACGTGCGCTTCGTCGATTGCAGCGAGGCCGAGCATGCGGCAGCCATCCTCGACATCCTGAACGAGGCCATCGTCAATTCCACGGCCCTGTACGACTACGCGCCGCGCCCCCCGCAGGCGATGGCGACATGGTTCGCGACGAAGCGCGCAGGCGGCTTTCCGGTCGTCGGCGCGGTCGATGCGTCGGGCCGCCTGCTGGGGTTCGCGAGCTGGGGCACGTTCCGTGCATTCCCCGCGTACAAGTACACGGTGGAGCACAGCGTGTACGTGCATCACGAACAGCGTGGCCGCGGGCTCGGCGAGTTGCTGCTGCGCGAGTTGATCAAGCGTGCGCGCGATGCCGAGGTACACGTGCTGGTCGGCTGCATCGATGCAACCAACGCGGGCAGCGTCGCGCTGCATACGCGTGTCGGCTTCGTGCATTCGGGGACGATCGCCGAAGCGGGATTCAAGTTCGGGCGCTGGCTCGACGCGGCGTTTTATCAACTGAAGCTGGACACGCCGATGCAGCCGGTGGATGGGTGAGCGAGGACGCGGATGGTCGCTGAAGATAACGCCGCGCGAGCGCCGGAAAAAGAAAAAGCCCTGATTTCTCAGGGCTTTTTCTCTTCCTACTTGGAGGCGCGAGCCGGAGTCGAACCGGCCTAAACGGCTTTGCAGGCCGCTGCATAACCGCTTTGCTATCGCGCCGTAAGCGGACTGTTCACTCGCCGTGCCGGCAAGCAACAGATTTCTTTGATGACCGTCGGCCCATCAAATAAAAAGGGAAGCGTTGCTTCCCCAGTGTCTGGAGCGGGAGACGAGTCTCGAACTCGCGACCTCAACCTTGGCAAGGTTGCGCTCTACCAACTGAGCTACTCCCGCATTGTCCTGCAACTGCGGCGCCTGCCGTACAACGCGCCGCCAAAAAACCTGGAGCGGGAGACGAGTCTCGAACTCGCGACCTCAACCTTGGCAAGGTTGCGCTCTACCAACTGAGCTACTCCCGCATTGTCCTGCAACTGCGACGCCTGCCGTACAACGCGCCGCCAAAAACCTGGAGCGGGAGACGAGTCTCGAACTCGCGACCTCAACCTTGGCAAGGTTGCGCTCTACCAACTGAGCTACTCCCGCATATTGCTTCTGCTTCGCTGCACTCACTTCGTCGTGCAGCGGAGAAGCGAAATTATGTCGAAGGCTCATCCGGGTGTCAAGGGTTTTTCGCGCCCTTTTTCCAAAAACCTTCGGCACCGACACCGCAAGCAGCCGCTACCAAGCCCTTACGCGCCGCCGCGCTCGCGAATCTGCGGCCACGCGAGCTTCATGTAGTACAGCATCGACCAGATCGTCAGCACCGCCGCGAGATACATCAGCCACTCGCCCCACACGCGCGTGTCGAGCGTCGCAAAACCGAGCGGCAGCGGCCCGAAGTACAGCAGCATCGGAATCGCGACCATCTGGCATGCGGTCTTGAACTTGCCGAGCTGATTCACCGCGACGCTCTTCGACGCACCGATCTGTGCCATCCATTCACGCAGCGCCGAGATCGCGATCTCGCGGCCGACGATCACGAGCGCGATCGCCGCGTCGACCCGCGCGATCTGCACGAGGATCAGCAGCGCGGCCGTCACCATCAGCTTGTCCGCGACCGGATCGAGGAACGCGCCGAACGACGACGTCTGATTCCATTTGCGCGCCAGGTAGCCGTCGAACCAGTCCGTCAGCGCGGCGAGGATGAAGATCAGCGCCGCCGCGAGATTGCGGTGCGCGCCGCCCATCACCGTGTCCGGCAGATAGAACACGCCGACGACGAGCGGAATCAGCACGATCCGTACCCACGTCAGGAAAATCGGGAAATTGAACGGCATGGCATCCGGGACAGTAAAGGATTCGCAATTGTGCCGCGTCGACCGCCCTGCCACAAGCGAGGCGGGCGGCGGCGCCTTGTCAGTGCAACTGCCTGTAGATCTGCTCGGCGAGCGCGCGCGAAATGCCCTCGACGCTCGCGAGTTCGTCCACGCTCGCCGCGACGACGCCGCGCAGCCCGCCGAAGCGGGCGAGCAGCCGCTGCCGGCGTTTCGCGCCGACCCCTTCGAGCTCCTCGAGCCGCGACGTCTGGCGTGCCTTCGCCCGCTTCGCGCGCATCCCGGTGATCGCAAACCGGTGCGCCTCGTCGCGGATCTGCGCGACGAGCATCAGCGCGGCGCTCTCCTTGCCGAGCTCGAGCGGCGCGCGGCCGTCGGCGAACACGAGCGTCTCGAGCCCGACCTTGCGCCCCTCGCCCTTCGCGACGCCGACCAGCATCGACGTGTCGAGGCCCAGCTCGGTGAACACCTGCCGCGCGATCTCGACCTGCCCCTTGCCGCCGTCGATCAGCACGATGTTCGGCAACAGGCTGGCGGCCTCGGCCTGGCGCGTCGTCTCGCCGTCGATGCCGGCCGCGTCGTCGGCGGCCGCGGCCTGCGCCGCCTGCTCGACCATCTTTTCGTAGCGGCGCGTCAGCACCTGCCGCATCGCCGCGTAATCGTCCCCGGGCGTGATGCCGGTGATGTTGTAACGCCGGTATTCGCCGGACTGCATCTTGTGATGGTGATAGACGACGCACGAAGCCTGGGTCGCCTCGCCCATCGTGTGGCTGATGTCGAAGCACTCGATCCGCAGATGCGCGAGGTCGTCGTTCTCGTAGCTGAGCGTATCGGCGAGCGCGCGCGTGCGCGCCTGCTGCGAGCCCTGCTCGGACAGCAGCCGCGCGAGCGCGAGGGCCGCGTTCTGCTCGGCCATCGACAGCCACGCGCGCCGCTGGCCCTGCGGCTGCCGCACCAGCGACACCTTGTGGCCGGCCTGCTCGGACAGCAGGTCGAGCAGGTCGCGGCTCGCGGGCGCATGGCTCACGACGAGCACCGGCGGCACGCGGTTGCCGAGATAGTGCTGCGCGATGAACGCGTCGAGCACCTCGGACTCGACCGACGCCTGCGCATTGCGCGCGCCGCCCGCGTCGTCCGCCGGCTGGCCGGGCAGCGCCTCGGCCGCCGGCTCGGCCTCGTCGTCGAGCCCGCCTTCCGCAAGCGTCAACGCGCTCTCGACGTGCGTCGGGAAATACGCCTTGTCGCCGAGATGCCGGCCGCCGCGCACCATCGCGAGGTTCACGCACACGCGCCCGCCCTGCGCGACCACCGCGAGGATATCGACGTCGCTGTCGCTGCCGACCTCGATCGCCTGCTGATGCAGCACGGTCGCGAGCGAGCTCATCTGGTTGCGCACGGCCGCCGCCTGCTCGAACTTCAGCTCCGCCGCGAACCCGTGCATCTTCTGCTCGAGCTCCTTCATCACTTCGGACTGCCGGCCGAGCAGGAAGCGCGCGGCGTTCGACACGTCGCGCGCATAGTCCTCTTCGGCGATCGCGCCGACGCACGGTGCGGTGCAGCGCCCGATCTGGTGCAGCAGGCACGGCCGCGTGCGGTTGTTGAACACCGAATCCTCGCAGGTGCGCAGCTGGAACACACGCTGCAGGATCTGGATGCTCTCGCGCACGGCCCACGCGCTCGGGAACGGCCCGAAATACTGGTTCTGCTTGTCGACGGCGCCGCGGTAATACGCCATCCGCGGAAAGCGGTGCGCGGTCAGCTTCAGGTACGGATACGACTTGTCGTCGCGAAACAGGATGTTGTAGCGCGGCGCAAGCGCCTTGATCAGGTTGTTCTCGAGCAGCAGCGCTTCGGCTTCCGAGCGCGTGACGGTCGTCTCGACGCGCGCGATGCGCGTGACCATCATCGCGATGCGCGGCGACAGCTGCGTCTTCGTGAAATAGCTCGACACGCGCTTCTTCAGGTCGCGCGCCTTGCCGACGTAGAGCACCGCGCCGGCCGCGTCGTAATAGCGGTAGACGCCGGGCAGGTGCGGCAGTTGCGCGAGGATCTTCTTCGGTTCGAACGGAGCTGCGGAGGCTTCTGGGGATGTCATGCGTGATCCGGGCGCCGCGAGGCGCGCGAACGGGTCTATTAGAATCGCCAGTTTAGAGCATTCCACCTGCCCGCTTCGATGCCACGCACCGCCCCCCGCCCCCACGACCCGACCCCGCGCGCGCCGGACGAAACCGTCGCCTGCGACATCTTCTGCACCGTCGTCGACAACTTCGGCGACATCGGCGTGTGCTGGCGCCTCGCGCGCCAGCTCGCGCACGAGCACGGCTGGCAGGTGCGGCTCATCGTCGACGACCTGCGCACGTTCGCGCGCCTCTTGCCCGGCGTCGAGCCCGACGCGCTGCGGCAGACCGCCGACGGGGTCGTGATCGAGCACTGGCACGCCGAGGTCGGCGACGCGATCGAGATCGCCGACGTCGTGATCGAGGCGTTCGCGTGCGAGCTGCCGGGCCCGTATCTCGCGGCGATGGCGCGCCGCGAGCGCCGGCCCGTGTGGATCAACCTCGAATACCTGAGCGCCGAGGACTGGGTTGCCGATTTCCATCTGCGGCCGTCACCGCATCCGCGCTACCCGCTCGTCAAGACGTTCTTCTTCCCCGGCCTGTCGGCCGGCACCGGCGGCGTGCTGAAGGAACGCGACCTCGACGCGCGCCGCGCGGCCTTCGACGCCGACGCGCACGCGCGTGCCGCCTGGTGGCGGCGCACGACGGGCGACGCGCCGCCCGCGCCGGGCACGACGGTCGTCAGCCTGTTCGCGTACGAGAATCCGGCCGTCGACGCACTTCTCGCGCAATGGCGCGACGGCCCGGCGCCGGTCGTCGCGCTCGTGCCGGAGGGGCGCGTGTCGCCCGCCGTCGCGCGCTTTTTCGGGGTTGAATCATTCGGCGCCGGCGCACGGGCGAGCCGCGGCAATCTCACCGCGTACGGGCTCGCGTTCGTCCCGCAGTCTGACTACGATCCGCTGCTGTGGATCGGCGACCTGAACTTCGTGCGCGGCGAGGATTCGTTCGTCCGCGCGCAATGGGCGCGCAAGCCGTTCGTGTGGCACATCTATCCGCAGGCCGACGACGCGCACCTGCCGAAGCTCGACGCCGCGCTCGCGCACGTCGGCGCCGGCCTCGCCGACGCGCCGCGCGACGCCCTCGCTCGCTTCTGGCACGCATGGAACGGCGCGGGCACGCCCGACTGGGCCGATTTCTGGCAGCACCGCGCGGCGCTGCAGGCGAATGCGGCCGATTGGGCCGACGCGCTGGCGGCCGTCGGCGATCTCGCCGGAAAGCTGGCCGAATACGCAAAATCTCAGTTAAAATAAATGGTTATCCGACGGCTGACCACGCAAGCGCTTGCTTTTGGCGCCCGCCCGGAACGCACCCGCTTGGGCGCCGTCACCCGTTGCGCAACGCTCAGGCACCTATTTATTTGATTTGATCAGGACAGTGTTTTTATGAAAACCGCACAGGAACTCCGCGTAGGCAACGTCGTGCAGATCGGCAGCGACGCTTGGGTCATCTCGAAGACGGAATACAACAAGTCGGGCCGTAACGCCGCCGTCGTCAAGATGAAGATGAAGAACCTGCTGACCAACGCAGGCCAGGAGTCGGTCTACAAGGCCGACGACAAGTTCGACGTCGTCGTGCTCGACCGCAAGGAAGTGACGTACTCGTACTTCGCCGACCCGATGTACGTGTTCATGGACGCCGACTACAACCAGTACGAAGTCGAAGCGGAAATGATGGGCGACGCGCTCCACTACCTCGAAGACGGCATGGCGTGCGAAGTCGTGTTCTACAACGAGAAGGCGATCTCGGTCGAACTGCCGACGGTCCTCGTGCGCGAAATCACCTACACCGAGCCGGCCGTCAAGGGCGACACGTCGTCGGGCAAGGTGCTGAAGAACGCGAAGCTCGCAACCGGTTTCGAACTGCAGGTTCCGCTGTTCTGCAACACCGGCGACAAGATCGAAATCGACACGCGTACGCACGAATACCGCAGCCGCGCGTAAGCGCCGGGCGGTTTCCGCATCGAACAAAGCGCCCTTCGGGGCGCTTTTGTTTTGTCGGCGCCAACAGGACGCCGTAGCCCGACACTGGAATGCACCACAAAAGCGACGCATAAAGATATTCAATTTGTATCATCGGTAACTGTTTTACAGCGATGGAGAAATAATCTTCGTTACGCGTTCGCCGGGGCATAAAATCAGTTTTTAATCTCGAAATGCGGCTGCGGATTTTTGGCCGATGGCCCGCCTCTCTTGAACGACACGCGTCCACCATGCCACATGCCCTGATTGTCGAAGACGATCCCAACAGCCTGTCCGGCCTCACCGCGCTTCTCGCCGCCGACGGCTTCTCGGTCGACACGGCCACGTCGCTTGCCGAAGCGCGCACCGCGCTCGGCCGCTCGATCCCCGACGTCGTCCTCGTCGACCTGAACCTGCCGGACGGCAGCGGGTTCGACCTGCTTCAGCACCTGCCGCAGCAGCAGCCGAACGGCTCGCTGCCGGTCATCGTGCTGACCGGCAACGCGACGGTCGAAAGCGCGATCGAAGGCCTGCGCCACGGAATCTGGGACTACCTTCTCAAGCCGATCAACATTCCGCGCCTGCGCAGCCTGCTCGCGCGCATTCCCCGGCCCTACGAACTGATCGACGAAGTGCAGTCGCTGCGCGCATCGCTGCGCAACCTCGGCCGCTTCGGCGCGCTGGTCGGCCGCAGCGAAGCCATGCAGCACGTGTACGACATGATCGAGCACAACGCGCGCACCGAGACGGCCGTGCTGTTCTCGGGCGAGGCCGGCACCGGCAAGAAGCTGGCCGCGCGCACGCTGCATGACCTGAGCCGCCGCCGCAAGGGGCCGTTCGTCGCGTTCGACTGCCGCACGCTCGCGCAGGTCGGACGCCATGGCGCGGCGCTCGACAGCGTGCTGTTCGGCCACGAGCGCGGCGCGTACGACGGCGCCGAGCGGCGCGAATCCGGCCTGTTCGAGCAGGCGAGCGGCGGCACGCTGTTCCTCGACGAGATCACCGCGCTGCCGCTCGTGCTGCAGGAAGCGCTGCTGCAGGCGCTCGATTCGCAGAACTTCATGCGCATCGGCGGCACGAGCCCGGTCGCGAGCGACTTCCGGCTGATCGCCGCCACGCGCCGCCCGGCGCGCGAAGCGGTCGCGAACGGCACGCTGCGCGAAGATTTGTGGCTGCGCCTCGACGCGGCGTCGATCTCGATGCCGCCGCTGCGCGAACGCGACGGCGATGCGCTGTCGATCGCCGATGCGCTGATCGACGAACTGAACCGCGAAGCGCGCGCGACCGGCCGCAGCACGACCGACAAGCGCGCCGCGCCGGGTTTCGTGCGCGAATGCCTGTCCTACGAGTGGCCGGGCAACGTGCGCGAACTGCAGGAGCGCGTGCGCTTCGCGTACGACGCGTCCGGCGACTTCATCGACACGCTGCGCGCCGGCGAAGCAGGCTTCTCGGCGGGCGCCGCGCTGAACGGCAGCAGCGTGCAGATCAAGGTCGGCACGCCGCTGTCGGACGTCGAGGACCTGTTGATCCGCGCGACGCTCGATGCGGTCGGCGGCACGCGCCATCGCGCGGCGACGCTGCTCGGCATCAGCCCGAAGACGCTGTACAACAAGCTGCAGCGAATGAAGGTGGAATGAGGCAGCGCGGCGCGGAAACGCGCCGCCACGAATGAAACAGCCCGATCAGCGCCTGCTGATCGGGCTGCGTCGGTCAGGCTGACCGGCCTCTCGAAGCCGCGCGAGTTGCGCGGCTGCTTCGCGTCGCGCGCTTACGCGAACGCGTCGCGCAGCAGCGCCTGCGCACTGAGATACTCGGGCTGCGCGATCAGCTTGTCCCACTTGGCCGGCTTGCCGCGCGCGCGCATCCGCTTGATGCGTCGCACCGAGTCCGGCGACGGCTGCGTCTTCAATCCGTTCAGCACGGCTTCGGCCGCATCCGGCTGGTTGCAAACCAGCACCATGTCGCACCCGGCCGCAAGCGCGGCCTCGGCCGCCTGCGTCAGCGTGCCGCCTTCTCGCGCGGCCTCCATCGACAGGTCGTCGCTGAAGATCGCGCCGGTGAAGCCGAGCCGGCCGCGCAGGATGTCCTGCAGCCAGACCCGCGAGAAACCGGCCGGCCACGCGTCGACCTGCGTGTAGATCACATGCGCCGGAATCACCGCCGCCAGCGACAGGCCGAGCCAGTCGTAGGGCGCGACGTCCTGCTCGAGGATCGTGTCGAGCGGCCGGTCGTCGGTGGGGAGCGCGACGTGCGAATCGGCTTCCGCGAAACCGTGCCCGGGGAAATGCTTGCCGCAGTTCGCCATGCCGGCGAGCGAGAGCCCGTGGTTCACGCTTTTCGCGAGCATCGTCACGACGCGCGGATCGCGATGGAACGCGCGATCGCCGATCACTTTCGAGTGGCCGTAGTCGAGGTCGAGCACGGGCGTGAAGCTCATGTCGATCCCGCATGCGCGCAGCTCCGCGGCGAGGACGTAGCCGACCGCGGTCGCGACCTTCGTCGCCTGCAGCACGTCCTGGTCCCACAGCTCGCCGAGGCGGCGCATCGCGGGCAGCACCGTGAAGCCGTCGGTGCGAAAGCGCTGCACGCGGCCGCCCTCGTGATCGACGGCAATCAGCACGTCCTCGCGGACCGCGCGAATGGCGTCGGTCAGCGCAGTCAGCTGCGCACGATTCTGGAAGTGCCGCGCGAACAGGATCACGCCGCCGGTGTTCGGATGCGCGAGACGGCGCGCATCGTCGCGCGTCAGTGCCGTGCCGACGACGTCGAGCATGACCGGGCCGGGAGTCGTTTTCATCGAATCGGGAATCCGTCAGGAAGAAGTTCGTGGAGCCGGCGGGGCTGCCGCAGGCAAGTTGGTCTCGGCGATCACGAACGACACTGCGTAGTCGCGCTCGTCGCTGACCGTCACGCGGGCGGCGATGCCGCGCGCCGCAAGCCAGTCGGCCAGCTCGCCGGACGCGACGACATACGGCTCGCCGCTCGGTTGATTGAGGGTCTGCAGCGCGCGCCACGTCATCGGCCAGTGCATGCCGAGCCCGATCGCCTTCGAGAACGCTTCCTTCGCGGAAAAGCGCGTCGCGAGGAACGCGATGCCGCGCGCCTCGGAGCGTGCGCGGCGCGCGTGAAACACGCGCAGCTCGTCGGGCCCCAGCACTTTCTCGGCGAACCGGCCGCCGGTGCGCTCGAGCACTGCCGCGATGCGGCTCACCTGGACGATGTCGGTGCCGATGCCGTAGATCGCCATGTCAGCGCGCGCCGCGATGCACGAACGATGCCGGGTGGCAAGCCGAGCCGGCGCGCACGGAACGCATCGTCAGCGCGCGCCGCCGTGCAGCGCCGCGACGCGCGCCGCGACCATGATCGCCTTCATCTCGCGCACCGCGTTGTCCCAGCCCGCGAAGATCGCATGCGCGACGATCGCGTGGCCGATGTTCAGCTCGACGATGCCGTCGATCGCGGCGATCTGCTGCACGTTCGTGTAATGCAGGCCGTGCCCCGCGTTGACCTTCAGGCCGAGCTGCGCGCCCGCCTGCACGCCCGCGACGATCCGCTCGTATTCGCGCTGCTGCTCGGCCGCGTCGTGCGCGTCGGCGTAGCGGCCCGTGTGCAGTTCGATCACCGGCGCGCCCGCTTCGTGCGCGGCGCGGATCTGCGTCTCGTCCGGATCGATGAACAGCGACACGCGCACGCCCGCGTCGGCGAGTTGCCGGCACGCGGCACGCACGGCCTCGAAGCGCCCCGCGACGTCGAGACCGCCTTCGGTCGTCAGCTCCTCGCGCTTTTCGGGCACGAGGCACGCGTCGTGCGGCTTGACCTCGCACGCGATGTCGAGCATCTCGGCCGTCACCGCGCATTCGAGGTTCATGCGCGTCTTCAGGAGCGGGCGCAGCTTGCGCACGTCCGCGTCGACGATGTGCCGGCGATCTTCGCGCAAGTGCAGCGTGATCGCGTCGGCGCCGGCCTCTTCGGCGGCGAGCGCCGCGCGGACCGGGTCGGGATAGCTCGTGCCGCGCGCGTTGCGCAGCGTCGCGACGTGGTCGATATTGACGCCGAGATCGATGGCGGTGGGCGAAGTCAGGAAGAAGCTCATAGATTTTGCAGGTCGATCAGGATCTGGCGCGTCGCGAGCGGCGTGCCGCCGAGATAGGTGTTCAGCAGGAAGCGCATCAGCGTCTTGCTTTGCGCGACGGTCTGGGCTCGATGGTAATCGTCCTGCTCCATGTCGAGCAACGTCTGCCCGGAAACCACCGGCCAGTGCGACGGCACGTCGTCGTCCGCGCCGCGCACGCCGCGCTCGGGATCGAACACGTACAGGCGGTCGGCCTCGACCGCGCGGCGCGCGACCGTGCGGTTCAGCGCCATCGCATAGCCCGTTTCGCGCAGCAGCACGCGCTCGAACGAGCGCAGCACCTGCACCGCGGGCTCGCCATGCGCGAGGCGCGTGAGCGTCACGACGTAATGATTGAAGAGCGGCGGCTGCGGATCTTCGCGTGCGCAGAACTTGACGAGCAGTTCGTTCGCGTAGAAGCCGCACAGCAGCGCGTCGCCGGCGAGCGGCAGCATCCCGCCGACCCACTCGGCCCCCGTCAGCGTGCGCATCTCGGACTTGCCGGACCACGACAGCAGCAGCGGCTGGAACGTCTGCAGCACGCCGCGCAGCGCGGAATGCGGGCGCTTCGCGCCTTTCGCGACGAGCGCGAGCCGGCCGTGATCGCGCGTCAGCACGTCGATGATCAGGCTCGTTTCACGATAGGGATAGCTGTGCAGCACGAACGCCGGCTGCTCGGCGACGCGGAAATCGGACGTGCGCGAGGTCGCGCGCCGCGCCTTCGGCGGTGCGGGGGGCGCGGCAGGCGGCGGCGCGTCAGCGCTCGCCGCTACCGCGTCTTCGGTCGACGCCAGCGCGTCATTCGTACCCATAGGCACGAAGCCCCGCTTCGTTGTCGGCCCAGCCGCTCTTCACCTTGACGAAGGTCTCGAGATAGACGGGGCCGTCGAACAGCTTTTCCATGTCCATCCGCGCTTCGGTGCTGATCTGCTTGAGCTTCGCGCCCTTCTTGCCGATCACCATCGCCTTGTGCGAATCGCGCTCGACGAGGATCGTCGCGAAGACGCGCTTCAGCCGCCCTTCCTCCTCGAACTTGTCGATAATGACCGTGCTCGTGTACGGCAGCTCGTCGCCGGTCCAGCGGAACACCTTCTCGCGCAGGATCTCGGCTGCGAGAAAGCGCGAGCTGCGGTCGGTCAGGTCGTCCTCGCCGTAGATCGGCTCGCCTTCAGGCAGGTACGGCTTGACCGTCTCCATCAGGCGCTGAATGTCTTCCACGTGCTTCGCCGACAGCGGCACGATCTCGGTGAACTCGCGCAGCGCGCTCACCTTCTGCATGAACGGGTACAGCGTCGTCTTGTCGTTCACGCGGTCGAGCTTGTTCGCGATCAGCAGCGTCGGCACGCCGGGCGGGATCAGGTCGAGCACCTTCTGGTCGTCCGGCCCGAAGCGGCCGGCCTCGATCACGAACAGGATCGCGTCGACCGACGTCAGCGTCGACGTGACCGCGCGGTTCAGCGAGCGGTTCAGCGCGGTGCTGTGGCGGGTCTGGAAGCCGGGCGTATCGACGAAGATGAATTGCGCGTCTTCGGTCGTGTTGATACCGGTGATGCGGTGGCGGGTCGTCTGCGCCTTGCGGGACGTGATGCTGATCTTCTGGCCGACGAGCGCGTTCATCAGCGTCGACTTGCCGACGTTCGGACGGCCCACGATCGCGATCATGCCGCAGCGGAAACCAGTGGGAGCGGTAGCGTTCATATCGATTGGGAGACAGGTTCGGAACCGGCCGCGCGGCGCGCGGCACGAACGATGGGCAATTCAGTGACCGGCATCGGCCACGCGCGCCGGCGCAGCGGCGAGGCTCGTTTCGCCGGACGACGCGTCCTGGCCGGGCGTCGTCACGTCGCGCACGCGCGGCGCGGCGCGCTCGGCGGCCTTCTCGACCTTCTCGGCCGCGTGAGGCGCAGAGTCGGCGCGGTCGGCAGGCTTGTCGGCTGCACGCGGGGCGGCATCGGTTCGCTCGATGGCCTTGTCGGCGGGTTTCTGCGCGGCATCGGCACGGTCCGCGGGCTTGTCCGTCGCCGGCTTCGCCGCCCGCTCGGCCTTGTCCGCACCATGCTCGACATGCGCGGCGCGAATCGCGGCCACCGGCGCCTGCGCCGCGCGCTCGACCGCCTCCGCCACGCTGCTCGCGGCTGCCGGAGCCGCCGCGGCCTTCGCTTCGGCGCGCGCCGCGGCGCGCTCTTTCCGCTCCGGCGAGCGCAGGTCGAGCGCTTCCTGCACGCCTTTCACGCCGGGCACGATTTCCGGCTCCACGTGCTTGGCCGCGCGTGCGTTCTTCGAACGTTTCGGCTTCGCGGCCAGCATCGGCGCGGCCGCGACCACTTCGTCGAGCGCCTTCTTCGCGGCGGCCTGCTCGGCCGCGCGACGGCTCGCGCCGGAACCGGACACCTTGACGTCCAGCTTCGGCACCGTGCATTCGACCTCGAACTGCTGATTGTGCGCCGCACCATGCGTCGCGACGACCGTGTAGGTCGGCAGCGCGATCTTGTGCCCCTGCAGGTATTCCTGCAGCAGCGTCTTCGCGTCCTTGCCGAGCGTGCGCGGATCGATGTGGTCGAGAATCGGGATGTAGAGCCGCTTGATCACCCCTTGGGCGGCTTCGAAGCCGCCATCGAGGAACACGGCCCCGATGATGGCTTCGAACGCGTCCGCGAGGATCGACGGCCGGCGGAACCCGCCGCTGCGCAGCTCGCCCTCGCCCAGCCGCAATCCGTCGGAAATATTCAGGGCCTGAGCAATTTCGTACAGCGACTGCTGTTTGACGAGGTTCGCCCGCACCCGTGACAGATCGCCTTCGTCCAGCTTGCCGAAACGCTGGAACAAAAGAGCGGCCACCGCGCAATTGAGAACGGAATCGCCGAGGAACTCGAGCCGCTCGTTGTGCGTGGCACTGTGACTGCGATGGGTCAAAGCCTGGCGCAGCAATTCCGCATTGCGAAATTCATAGCGCAGCCGGCTTTCCAACTGAGATAGGGGCATGTGCAGGAGTATAACGCGGGCGCCGGTCGCGCCGAAACGACGCAGCCGGCCCCGAAAAGGCATGACGAAGCGGTGTTACCGCCGGTTCTTAAAGTAGTTCGGCAATACGCGGCGCGGCCCGGGCGCCGCATATTGCGCGTGCATCGATCGGGATCAGTTGAAGGAGCCGATCCGCTTCAGGTCGCCGAAGTTCATCCAGATGAAGAACGCGCGGCCGACGATGTTCTGGTCCGGCACGAAGCCCCAGTAGCGGCTGTCCGCGCTATTGTCGCGGTTGTCGCCCATCATGAAGTAGTGGCCCGCCGGCACCTTGCAGATCACGCCGCGGCTGTTGTACGTGCAATTGTCGCGATACGGATAGTCGTATGCGCCCATCACGAACGGCGGCACGGCAGGGTTGTTGAGGATCGCGTTCTTGCGGCCGCCGAGCGACTCCTCGAACTGCTTCGCGTAGTTCTGCCGCTCTTCGTCGAAGTAGTCGGCCAGCGGCGTTTCGGGCACCGGCTTGCCGTTGATCGTCAGCTGCTTGTCCTGGTAAGCGACGGTGTCGCCCGGCAGGCCGATCACGCGCTTGATGTAGTCGACCGACTCGTCCTTCGGGTAGCGGAACACGACGACGTCGCCGCGTTCGAGCGGACGGCCTTGCGTGAGCTTCGTGTTCGTGACCGGCATGCGCAGGCCGTAGTCGAACTTGTTGACGAGGATGAAGTCGCCGACGAGCAGCGTCGGCACCATCGAGCCCGACGGGATCTTGAACGGCTCGACGATGAACGAACGCACGACGAACACCGCGAGGATCACCGGGAAGAAGCTCGCGGTGTACTCGAGCCACCAAGGCTGGCGCAGCTTCTCGTCGCGCAGCTTCGAACGGGTCTGCACCGCGTTCTCGTCGGCGTAACGCTTGTCGATGCGCGACTGCTGCTGGTCGAACGCGTCGACCGCCGCATCGGCCGCCCGCCGGCGCTGCGGCAGGAACACCATCTTGTCCGCAACCCACGCCACGCCCGTCAGTGCGACGAGCACAAAAAGAATCAGCGCAAAATTCATAAAAGGATCAGTCCTGTTATTTGTCTTCGACGCGCAAGATCGCCAGGAACGCTTCCTGCGGAATCTCGACCGAACCCACCTGCTTCATCCGCTTCTTGCCTTCCTTCTGCTTCTCGAGCAGTTTCTTCTTCCGCGTGATGTCGCCGCCGTAGCACTTCGCGAGCACGTTCTTGCGCAGCGCCTTGATGTTCTCGCGCGCGATGATGTGCGCGCCGATCGCGGCCTGGATCGCCACGTCGTACATCTGGCGCGGGATGATCTCGCGCATCTTCGCGGCGACTTCACGGCCGCGATACTGCGACTGCGAACGGTGCACGATGATCGACAGCGCATCGACCTTGTCGCCGTTGATCAGCATGTCGACCTTCACGACGTCCGACGAGCGGTATTCCTTGAACTCGTAGTCCATCGACGCGTAGCCGCGCGACACCGACTTCAGCCGGTCGAAGAAGTCGAGCACGATCTCGGCCATCGGGATTTCGTACGTGAGCTGCACCTGGCGGCCGTGGTACTGCATGTTGATCTGCGAGCCGCGCTTCTGCTCGCACAGCGTGATCACCGAGCCGACATAGTCCTGCGGCATGTACAGGTTCACGGTGACGATCGGCTCGCGGATCTCGGCGATCTTCGGCGGCTCCGGCATCTTCGCCGGGTTCTCGACCCGGATCGTCGAACCGTCGCTCTGCACGACCTCGTAGACCACGGTCGGCGCGGTCGTGATGAGGTCCATGTCGAACTCGCGCTCGAGCCGCTCCTGCACGATCTCCATGTGCAGCAGCCCGAGGAAGCCGCAGCGGAAACCGAAGCCGAGCGCCTGCGACACTTCCGGCTCGTACTGCAGCGACGCGTCGTTGAGCTTGAGCTTTTCCAGCGACTCGCGCAGCGCGTCGTACTGGTTCGCCTCGACCGGGTACAGGCCCGCGAACACCTGCGGCTTCACTTCCTTGAAGCCCGGCAGCGGCTCGGCGGCCGACTTGGCCGCGTGCGTAACCGTATCGCCGACCTTGGCGGCGGTCAGCTCCTTGATGCCGGCGATGATGAAGCCCACCTGCCCCGCCGACAGCGATTCGAGATTGCGCGACTTCGGCGTGAACACGCCGATGTGCTCGACCGGGTACTGCGCGCCGGTCGCCATCAGCTTGATCTTCTCCTTCGGACGCAGCGTGCCGTTGACGATGCGCACGAGCATCACGACGCCGACGTAGTTGTCGAACCACGAGTCGATGATGAGCGCCTGCAGCGGCGCGTCCGGATCGCCCTTCGGCGGCGGCACCTTCGCGATCAGCGATTCGAGCACGTCCTCGACGCCGAGACCCGTCTTCGCGCTGCAGCGCGTCGCGTCCATCGCGTCGATGCCGATCACGTCCTCGATCTCGGCGATCGCGTTCTCGGGGTTCGCGGCCGGCAGGTCGATCTTGTTCAGCACCGGCACGACCTCGACGCCCAGCTCGATCGCCGTGTAGCAGTTCGCGACCGTCTGCGCCTCGACGCCCTGGCTCGCGTCGACGACCAGCAGCGCGCCCTCGCACGCGGACAGCGAGCGGCTGACTTCGTACGAGAAGTCGACGTGCCCCGGCGTGTCGATCAGGTTCAGGTTGTACACCTTGCCGTCGCGCGCGCGGTACGACAGCGCGGCAGTCTGCGCCTTGATCGTGATGCCGCGCTCACGCTCGAGATCCATCGAGTCGAGCACCTGCGCTTCCATTTCACGGTCGGTCAGGCCGCCGCATACCTGGATGATGCGATCCGCGAGCGTCGACTTGCCGTGGTCGATGTGCGCGATGATCGAGAAATTGCGAATATGATCCATTCAGTGCCGATCAAGCGAAAAAGGCGCGCTCGACGACTGCGGAGCACGCCTTGTAAGTCGGTGAAAAAACGGCTTATTTTAGCCGAAAAGCCCCCCGCCGGGCGGCATTTTGGCGACCGGCTGCCGCCGGGTCTCAGCGCCGGGCGGCGAGCGCGTTCCGCACCCGCATCTCGTCGAAGCGGTGGCGGCACACTTCCGCGCCATCCAGCAGCAGCACCGGCACGTCCTCGTCGTAGCGGGCGACGAGCGCCGCGTCCGCGTCGATGTCGACGTAGTCGACCGCCACGCCGAATTCGGCCGCCACCGGCGCCAGTGCGTCGCGCATGTCGTCGCACAGATGGCACCAGCCGCGGCCGTAGAGCGTGAACATCGCGCGCTACTTCTGGCGCGGACGCAGCGGGAAGAACTGCGTATTGTCGCCGCGCCGCACCAGCACCGCGACCGCCTTTTGCGGATCGAGCTGGGCGGTGACGTCGGCGAATTGCTTCGCGCTCGTGATGTCGGTGTCGCCGACGCGCAGCACGATGTCGCCGCGCTGCAGCCCCGCGCGCGCCGCCGGACCGTCGACGCCGTCGACCTGCACGCCGCTCCTCAGCTTCAGCGCCTTCAGCTGGTCGGCCGGAATGTCGCTGACCGTCAAGCCGAGCGCATTACTCTGGCGCGGCTTCTGCGGCGGCTTCTTGCCCGGATCGGCCTTCGCGGTCGTATCGGCCGGCGTCTCGGCGATCGTGATCGGCAGATCGCGCGCCTGACCCTTGCGCCACACGTTGATCGTCGCCTTCGCACCCGGCTTCGTGTCGCCGACCATGCGCGGCAGATCCGACGCCGTGTCGACCGGCCTGCCGTTGAACTTCAGGATGATGTCGCCCGGCTGGACGCCCGCCTTGTCGGCCGGCCCGCCCGGCTCGACGCTGCTGACGAGCGCGCCCTCCGCCTTCGGCAGGCCGATCGAGTCGGCCACGTCCTTCGTCACCTCGCCGATCGCCACCGCGATCCGGCCGCGCGTGACCTTGCCGGTCGCCTTCAGCTGGTCGGCCACGCGCATCGCCTCGTCGATCGGGATCGCGAACGAAATGCCCATGAAACCGCCCGTGCGACTGTAGATCTGCGAATTGATGCCGATCACCTCGCCCTGCATGTTGATCAGCGGGCCGCCGGAGTTGCCGGGGTTCACGGCCACGTCGGTCTGGATGAACGGCAGGTAGTCACCCGTGTTGCGGCTCTTCGAGCTGACGATGCCGGCCGTCACCGTGTTGTCGAGGCCGAACGGCGAGCCGATCGCGACGACCCACTCGCCGACGCGCACCTTGTTCGAATCGCCGATCGCGACGACCGGCAGGTTCGACGCCTGGATCTTGACGACCGCGACGTCGGTGCGATCGTCGACGCCGATCAGCTTCGCCTTGAACTCGCGCTTGTCGGTCAGCGTCACATAGATCGTGTCGGCATCGTCGACGACGTGCGCATTGGTCATCACGTAGCCATCGGCCGACACGATGAAGCCCGAGCCGACGCCGCGGTTCTGCTCGGTGTCGGGCGGATTGTCGGGCTGGGGCGCGTTCTTCGGGTTGCCGGGCGCCTGCGGCAGCGGAATGCCGAAGAAGCGGCGGAAGAATTCCGACATGTCGCCATTGTCGAAGCCCGGCGGGAGCACGCCGCGCGGGCCGCCCGTCGGTACGTTGGCAGTCGTCCGGATGTTCACGACGGCCGGCCCGACCTTCTCGACCAGGTCCGCGAAATCGGGAAGGCTGCCCGGGGGAGGCGTGACAGCGGACGCGGTTTGCGGGACGAACGGCAGGCAGGCACACAGCGCCGCCGCCGCGAGCACTTTGCGCAGCGTGATTTTCGTCATGTCGGGAGCCGTAGCGTTACTTGGAAGCCTTGTATTCTATGGCAGACGCGAACTGCTGCAACGTGGCCGGCGGCACTTCGCCGAGCACGGTGATCCAGTAGCCCCCGCGGCGCTTGACGAGCACGTGCGTCGCGCCGGTGCTGCCCGCGCCTTCCTTGCGCGTATTCTTCTCGGCCGGCTCGACGAACACCGAGACCGTCGCGAGCCCGTCGGTAAAGACGGCCTGATCGACCGGAATCGGCGGGTCGCCCGCATCGCGCGCGGCCATCGGCCGCCGCACCTCGCGGATCTTCTGGAAGCCGGCGATGCTGGGCGCGAGCTGCCAGCCCTGCGCCTCCATGTCGACCGGCGCAACCGGCGGGCGCACGACCGTCCAGCCGCTCAGATTGCGCATGCCGGACATGATCGCCGACTTGTCGGCTGCGCCCGCGCCCCCCATCCGCAACTGGGAGAACGCGATCTGCTCGAGCACGTGATCGCTCGCATCGAGCGTCTGCGAGCGCAGCAGCAGGCCGGTGCGGGCGTCGGCCCACAGCTTGTAGGTGAAGCGGTACCCGTCCTTCGGCGCCAGTTCGACGACCTGTGCGTCGAGCCCCGCCACGCGATCCTTGCCGAGCAGCTTCGCGTCGTAGACCGACATCACGTGCTCGCCGCTCGCGCCGAGCAGCGCGGGGAACGAGTCGCGGGCCTGCCGGCGCTCGACGACGCACAGCTTGCGCTCGGGCACGAACGTGTACAGCTCATCGTTGTGCCGCAGCAGCTTGCGGGGCTTGCCGTCGAGACTCTCGATCCGCTCGAATTCGCCGTCGCGGGAAGCGACATGCGCGATCCGCGACGACTGCACGTATCCGCCTCGCTGGTAGACGAACGTGCCTTCGTAACTCTGCTGCTGCGCCGCCTGCTGGATGCGGTCGAGCCAGTCCGCGGCGGCCTTGCGGGTCGCGACGGGATCGTCCGGCTGCTGGGCGTTGGCGTGAAGGGATTGAACGGACAACAACGCGGCTGCGCAAAGCAGGAGGGCCGGCAGCCGCTTCCATCCGGAGATGGCGTGATTCAACCGCAATGTCCGCATCGGGTATTGGCTTGGCGTCGTCGTGGTCACGGCAGCGCGAATCAGCGGCATCGAGCCCGTGACGACGGGCTGCTGCGCGAATTGCTGATGCGCTTCAAGGTATTGGTCGAGGCTTGCGTCGCGAATGATGTTCGCCTCCTGCAGCCCCTGCTGCGACGGCGCCTGCGCAACCGTCACGCGCTGCAGGCCGTTCTGCTGCGTCGCACCGGCCGATGCGACCTGGACGGCGCCCGGCGCGCCGGCCGTCTGCATCTGCGGGACGACGATCCACGTCAGCGTCGCGGCGGCCGCTGCAACCGCGAAGGCCGGCACGACGCGCCGGCGCAGCGACAGCAGCCTGCGGGAAACCGGCGCGGCGGCCGGCGCGAGCAGATGCGGCTCGGCTTCGAGTCGCACCGACAGGCGCGCGGTGAACGACGCGCTCATCGCCGGCGCCAGCGCCAGCTCGTCCGAGCGCAGCGCGTCGCCGATCAGGTGGTAGTGGGCCCACGCAGCGCGATCCGCGCGGTCGAGCTCAGCCAGAAACTGCCCGTGATCCGGGCCGTCGAACATTTCGCCGTCGACCAGAGCGGAAAGGCGTTCGCCGCGCGGACACGCCTGCGACTGCGTATTGACCGACCCCATGATGCTCCCCATCTTGCACACCCCGTCGTGACTTCACGACTCTATCGTAACTGGACCCCGACCGCGCCGGTCCGCCCGCTGCGCTTACCAGCGCTTGCCTTCGGGCGTATCGAGCAGCGGACGCAATTTTGCCGCGATTGCCTCGCGCGCCCGGAAAATCCGCGAACGGACCGTCCCGATCGGGCAGCCCATCATTTCCGCGATTTCCTCGTAGCTCAGGCCTTCGATCTCGCGCAGCGTGATCGCCTGGCGCAGCTCCTCGGGCAGAACGGCCATTGCAGCATTGACCGTTTCGGCAATCTGCTTGCTCATCAACACCGACTCAGGCGTGTTGATATCCCTTAGTTGGTCTGCGTCGGAGAAAGTTTCCGCCTCCTCGGCATCCGCCTCGGTCGAGGTCGGTGCCCGGCGGCCCTGCGTCGCAAGGTAGTTCTTCGCCGTATTCACGGCAATCCGGTACAACCACGTGTAGAACGCGGACTCGCCGCGGAACTGCGGCAGCGCGCGGTACGCCTTGATGAACGCGTCCTGGGCCACATCCTCGACCTCGGCGGGGTCCCGCACGAGACGCGAGATCAGCCGAATGATCTTGCGGTGGTATTTGGAGACCAGGAGTTCGAACGCCGCCTTGTCGCCTTTCTGAACGCGCTCGACCAGAACCTGATCGATTTCTTTTTCACTCACCTGACAAATCCGTTAACTAGGGATGCAACGCGGAGGGCTATTGTAGCGTTCCCGCGCCGGCCGCTGGTTACGATGCGTAACGGCCGCGCCGTCACGTCGGCCGCGCCGCCGTCGCAGTCCTCGCCAGCACGGACAGCGCGCTGAACGACGGCGCGTCGAGCGCATCGGCCGGAATCAGCAACGGACGCGCGCGGCGTCCGCCCTGCCCGACCGACAGCACGAGCAGCAGGCTGCTCCAGTGAGCGTAACCGGTCACACGGCCGCGCGCGAGCAATTGCCCGGCGCGACCGAATGCCGCAACCTCGCCGAGCGCATCGATCCGCACCTCGGCCGGCAGTCGCCGCGCGCAAGCACGCGCCACGCCGAAGGCCAGCAGCGCCGCCGTCACGGCCAGCGCCCCCGCCCCGGCCGCGCCGCCGGCGCGCGGCGCGACGAACAGGTGCACCGCCACTGCAGCCGCCGCGATGAAAACGGCCAGCACTACGTACAACACGGCCGAGGCCCGCAGCGCGAAACGCTGCGGGCACCCGGCCGTGATTCCGACAGGATTCGTCAAGCGATTCCGCGTCAGGCGCGCTTGAACACCAGCGTGCCGTTGGTGCCGCCGAAGCCGAAATTGTTCTTCACGGCCACGTCGATCTTCATGTCACGCGCGGTGTTCGCGCAGTAATCGAGATCGCACTCCGGATCCTGGTTGAAGATGTTGATCGTCGGCGGCGACACGTTGTTGTGCAGCGCCAGCACCGTGAACACCGATTCGAGGCCGCCCGCGCCGCCCAGCAGGTGGCCCGTCATCGACTTCGTCGAGTTCACGACGAGCTTGTACGCGTGGTCGCCGAACGCAGCCTTGACGGCATCGGATTCGTTCTTGTCGCCCAGCGGCGTCGACGTGCCGTGCGCGTTCAGGTACTGGACCTCGTCCGGGTTCATGCCGGCGTCGCGCAGTGCCGCGACCATGCAGCGGCGCGGGCCGTCCATGTTCGGCGCGGTCATGTGGTACGCGTCGCCCGTCATGCCGAAGCCCGCGACTTCCGCGTAGATCTTCGCGCCGCGCGCCTTCGCCGACTCGTACTCTTCCAGCACCATCACGCCCGCGCCCTCGCCCAGCACGAAGCCGTCGCGTTCCTTGTCCCACGGACGGGACGCGGTCGCCGGATCGTCGTTGCGGGTCGACAGTGCACGCGCCGCCGCGAAGCCGCCGATGCCGAGCGGCGACACCGTCGATTCGGCGCCGCCCGCGACCATCACGTCGGCGTCGCCGGCCTGGATCAGGCGCGCGGCGAGACCGATGCTGTGCAGGCCGGTCGTGCAGGCCGTGACGGCCGCGAGGTTCGGGCCCTTCAGGCCGAACATGATGCTCAGGTGGCCCGAGATCATGTTGATGATCGAACCCGGCACGAAGAACGGCGAAATCCGGCGCGGGCCGCGATCGACGTAGGTCTGATGGGTGTCCTCGATCATCGGCAGGCCGCCGATGCCGGAGCCGACCATCACGCCGATGCGTTCCGCATTGGCTTCGGTCACTTCCAGCCCGCTGTCCCTGAACGCCTGCATGCCGGCGGCAATGCCGTAATGAATGAAGGTGTCCATGCTGCGGGCTTCCTTCGCCGGGATGTATTCCTCGGCGTTGAAGCCCTTCACCTCGCCCGCGAAATGCACGGCCAGGTTCGACGAATCGAATTTGGTGACGGTGGCGATGCCGGACTTGCCGGCGACGAGATTGGCCCAGCCGTCGGCAACACTATTGCCAACAGGCGAAATCAGCCCCAGGCCTGTAACGACAACACGACGGCGGCTCACGGTAACCTCTTTTCCGGATGACAAAAACAAAAGCCACAGCGGCCACAGGAACCAGCCCTGCAAGCCCTGTGGCTGTTACTCCGTCCGGCGAGGATGCCGGCAGGATGGCGCGTCAAATGCGACAGTCGCGAAAAGCGCGGACGGCGCTTACGCCTTGACGTTTGCGCGAGCGTAGTCGATCGCTTGCTGAACCGTCGTGATCTTCTCGGCTTCTTCGTCCGGGATTTCCATGCCGAACTCGTCTTCCAGGGCCATCACCAGCTCGACGGTGTCGAGCGAGTCTGCACCCAGGTCGTTCACGAACGAAGCTTCGTTCTTGATCTCGGCTTCTGCGACGCCCAGTTGCTCAGCGACGATCTTCTTGACACGTTGTTCGATATTGTCCATTACCCCTCCGAGGGAAAGTTCAGATTTACAAGTGCGCGCATTTTATCAGGTTTGCTGCCGGCCAAAACGCGCGTTGGCTTGATGGTCGATCAAGCGCCGATCCGCCAATAACCGGATACGGCGCGGATGGTAAACGAAAATCCTTACGACATGTACATGCCGCCGTTCACGTGCAGCGTCGTGCCGGTGATGTAACCGGCCTGCGGCGATGCGAGGAACGCGACGGCATGGGCGATGTCTTCCGGGCTGCCGAGGCGGCCGAGCGGAATCTGGGTCTTGAGCGCGGCCTGCTGTTCTTCCGGCAGCGTCTTCGTCATGTCGGTGTCGATGAAGCCCGGCGCCACGCAGTTGACCGTGATGCCGCGACTGCCGATCTCGCGCGCGAGCGCGCGGGTCATGCCCGCGACGCCGGCCTTCGCGGCCGCGTAGTTCGCCTGGCCCGGGTTGCCGGCCGAGCCGACCACCGACGTGATGTTGATGATGCGGCCGCCACGCGCCTTCATCATCGGGCGCAGCACCGCACGCGACAGGCGGAACACCGACTTCAGGTTGGTGTCGATCACGGCGTCCCAGTCCTCGTCCTTCATGCGCATCGCGAGCTGGTCCTGCGTGATGCCCGCGTTGTTCACGAGCACGTGCAGCGCGCCGAATTCCTTGACCGTCGCGTCGATCAGCGCTTCGGCCGCCGCCGCGTCGTTGACGTTCAGGACCGCGCCGCGGCCCGTGACGCCCGCTTCCGCGAAGGCCGCGGTGATGGCGGACGCGCCCGATTCGCTCGTGGCCGTGCCGATCACCGTCGCGCCCAGGCGCGCCAGCTCGAGCGCGATCGCCCGGCCGATGCCGCGCGACGCGCCGGTCACGATCGCAACCTGTTTATCGAGAGTCTTTTCCATGGATCGAATATCCGTCTCTGGTGGAAAGGCGCCGCCGGGTCAGGCGGTCGCCAGCTTGAGCGCTTCGTCGAGCGACGCCGGATCGAACACCGACGCGCCCGTCAGGTTGGCGTCGATGCGCTTCGTGAGGCCCGCGAGCACCTTGCCCGGGCCGCATTCGATCACGTGCGTGACGCCCGTGCCGGCGATGTGCCGCACGCATTCGACCCAGCGCACCGGGCCCGCGGCCTGGCGCACCAGCGCGTCCTTGATCGCGGCCGGATCGCTCACGACCGCGACGTCGATGTTGTTGACCACCGGGATCTGCGGCGCCTTCACGTCGACGGTCGCGAGGTAGTCGCGCAGCTGGTCCGATGCCGGCGTCAGCAGCGACGAGTGGAACGGCGCCGACACCGGCAGCGGCAGCGCGCGCTTCGCGCCCTTCGCCTTCGCGATCTCGCAGGCCTTCTCGACGGCCGCCTTGTTGCCGGCGATGACGACCTGCGCCGGCGCGTTGAAGTTCACCGCTTCGACGACGCCCGCTTCCGCGGCTTCGGCGCACACCGCACGCACCGTGTCGTCGTCTAGGCCGAGGATCGCGGCCATGCCGCCCTGGCCGACCGGCACCGCGGTCTGCATCGCCTGCGCGCGGAAGCGCACGAGCGGCACCGCGTCCTTGAACGCGATCGCACCGGCGGCAACCAGCGCCGTGTATTCGCCGAGGCTGTGGCCGGCGACGATCGACGGCGCCGGGCCGCCCGCCTGCTGCCACGCGCGGTAGCACGCATACGCGGCCGTCAGCATCACGGGCTGGGTGTTGGTGGTGAGATTCAGCTCGTCAGCCGGACCTTCGGCGATCAGCTTGCCGAGATCCTGATTGAGCGCATCGGACGCTTCCTGGAGCGTTTCGCGCACGACAGCCAGATCGGCGAATGCATTGAGCATGCCGACCGACTGCGAGCCCTGCCCCGGAAAAACGAACGCAAATTTCATATCGTCCCCAATTGAATCGATTCGGACGGCGCGCGCGCACGGCGCGCCGGATGGGAGCGCGCGCAGCAGGCACGCGCAGCAGTCGCGTGTGACAGTCGCGTGTGACGGCTTAGAAGCGGAACACCGACGCGCCCCACGTGAAGCCGCCGCCGACGCCCTCGATCAGCACGTGCTGGCCGCGCTTGATGCGGCCGTCGCGCACCGCGGCGTCGAGCGCGAGCGGAATCGACGCGGCCGACGTGTTGCCGTGTTCGCCGACCGTCACGACCATGCGCTCCTGCGGCAGGCCCAGCTTGCGGCAGGTGCTCGTCATGATGCGGATGTTGGCCTGATGCGGAATCAGCCAGTCGACCTGCTCGGGCGCGAGGTTCGCCTTGGCGAGCGCCTCGATCGCGACCTTCTCGAGCACGTTGACCGCGAGCTTGAACACGGCCTGGCCATCCATATGAAGGAAAGCGTTGCCGGCGACCACGCCGCCGCTGACGTGGCCGGGCACGCAGAGAATTTCCGCGTAGCTGCCGTCCGCGTGCAGCGCGCTGCCGAGCACGCCCGGCTCTTCGGAGGCGGACAGGATCACCGCGCCCGCGCCGTCGCCGAACAGCACGCAGGTCGTGCGGTCCTTGAAGTCGAGGATGCGCGAGAACGTCTCCGCGCCGACGACGAGCGCCGTGCGGTGCTGGCCGCTGCGGATGAAGCTGTCGGCCGTCGCCATCGCGTACGCGAAGCCGGAACACACGGCCTGCACGTCGAACGCGGCGCCGCCGTTCTTGATGCCGAGCTTGCTCTGCAGCAGGCAAGCGGTGCTCGGGAACACGAAATCGGGGGTCGAAGTCGCGACGATGATCAGGTCGATCGACTGCGGATCGATATCGGCCGCCTCGATCGCGCGCCGCGACGCTTCAAGCGCGAGGTCGCTCGTCGCGACGTCCGGCGCGGCGAAGTGGCGCGCATGGATGCCCGTGCGCGCAACGATCCACTCGTCGCTCGTCTCGATGCCGTCCTTCGCGAGACGATCGGCCAGCTGCTGGTTCGTGACGCGGTCGGGCGGCAGGAAGCTGCCCGTGCCGAGCACGCGGGAATAGAGAGTCGATTGGGCCATTTATGCTTTAGAGGATAGCGCAGCGGAGGGCTCGGCGTGCTGGCCTGCGGCGGGACTCGCGTGGCCTGCGCCGCTCGCGTCATGCCCGGCGTCGCCGAGCGATCCGGAATTATCCGCCATCGCGCGTGCGAGGCGCTCCAGGACGCCATTTTTGACGGCATCATACCCGCGTTTGATCGCCCACTCAAACGCGTAGGCGTCCGCGGAACCGTGGCTCTTGATCACGAGGCTCTTCAGGCCCAGCAGCGCCGCGCCGTTGTACTGGCGGTGGTCGACGCGCTTCTTGAAGCGCAGCAGCACCGGCAGCGCGAGCACGGCCATCAGCTTCGACAGCAGCGAGCGGCCGAATTCCTCGCGGATGATGTCGGACAGCATCTGCGCGAGGCCTTCGGACGTCTTCAGCGCGACGTTGCCGACGAAGCCATCGCACACGATCACGTCGACCGTGCCCTTGTAGATGTCGTTGCCTTCGACGTTGCCGCGGAAATTGAGCGTGCTTGCGCGCAGCAGTTCGCCCGCGCGCTTGATCGTCTCGTTGCCCTTGATGACCTCTTCGCCGATGTTCAAGAGGCCGATGGTCGGCCGTTCCTTGCCCTCGAGCGCCGCCACGAGCGCGTGCCCCATCTCCGCGAACTGCAGCAGGTGCTGCGGTTCGCAATCGACGTTCGCGCCGAGGTCCAGCATCATCGTGTAGCCGGTCGGGTTCGGCAGCGCGAACGCGATCGCGGGCCGCTCGATGCCGGGCAGCGTCTTGAGCACGTAACGGGAAACGGCCATCAGCGCGCCGGTATTGCCGGCGGAGATGCAGGCCTGGGCCTGGCCTTCCTTGACTTGGTTGAGGGCGACGCGCATCGAAGAATCCTTCTTCTTGCGCAGTGCCACTTCGACCGGATCGTCCATCGCCACGACCTCGGTGGCGGGCACGATGGTCAGCGCAGGGTCGTCGAGCGCCTTGCACTTCTTGAGCTGCGCACGGATCGCACTCTCGATGCCGACGAGCATCAGGTGCGCATCGGGGTGCGCGCGAACGAACTTGACTGCCGCGGGAACGGTCACGGACGGGCCGTGGTCGCCTCCCATGCAATCGATTGTGAGCTTTACAGTCATGGAATGCGACGAATTTCAGGCACAAAAAAGCGGCAGTTGAATGCCGCCTTTTTGTTGAGCCAGGAAAGTGTCAAGCGAACCAGTGGTCACGCGAACGGCGATCGCAGCACGCGTGACATGACGCTTAGTCGTTCTTCGTCTTGACGACTTTCTTGCCGCGATAGTAGCCGTTCGGGCTGATGTGGTGACGCAGGTGCACTTCACCCGTGCTCGGCTCGACTGCCAGCGGCGCTGCCGTCAGGAAATCGTGCGAACGATGCATGCCGCGCTTCGACGGCGACTTCTTGTTTTGCTGGACTGCCATGACTAACTCCTAAAAATTTTCCGGATTCTAACACAGCCCGATCCGGCGCTTGACTACCCTGGCCCACGGCCCTACGCCTTCCCGCGCCACACTGCTCAGTGTTTCTTGTTGCCGTCCCCGCCCTTCTTCAGCGCTTCGAGCGCTGCAAACGGATTCGGCTGTTTGCCTTCGTCCCCGTCTTCTTCGGACGCTTCGTCCGATTCGTCCGAGGGACCGCTCGCACCCGACACGAGGCTTTCGTGAACCGCCGGGCAAACCTCGTGCTTGGGCACGAGCGGCAGCGAAAGCAGCAACTCCTCCTCGATCAAGTCGACGAGATCGAACTGGCGGGAGCCCACGATCACATCGGCTTCATCGTCGTCGAGCGGAAATTCTTCAGCTTCTTCTTCGGTCGCGACGACCCGGTACGTCATGTCGACGTCGAACGCCTGATCGCACGGACTCATGCAGCGCTGGCACGTGAGCCACGCATGGCCGTGCAGCGCAAGGCGCAGATAAGGCTGCTGCCCCTCGGCGCCGTCGTCCTGCAGCTCGTTCTGGGTGAACCCTTCCGCCTGCCAGGTAAAGACCGTGTCGCGATCTGGCGCGTCCGCCGGCACTTCGTTTAACATGCGCGGCAGCTGCGAAAGGCGCACCGCGCCGGCCGCCTGCCGCCCGCTGCGGGCGAATTCGAACAGGTCGACCGCGTGCGGATCGAGCGAAACCGCAGGTTTGCCAGAAGAGGTGCTCATGTGCGCTCCTGCGTATCGATCCGGCCGTGCGCCGTGAACTTCCGAAGACCCGGCAGACGCCCAACCAGGAGCCTGCCGATGAAAAGCGGGAAAGCATACCCGTTTTACCTTTTCCGGTCAATCACTTAAGCTTACGCCCGCGCGCGCCGTCGCGTCGCGCTCCGACGACTCATCACCAACCGACCATGCCGGACACCTTTTGCCGCTCGCCGCGGCTGATTCTCGCCTCCAGTTCCCGTTACCGCCGCGCGCTGCTCGAGCGGCTCGGCGTGCCGTTCGACGTCATGTCGCCCGACCTCGACGAAACCCCGCTGCCCGGCGAGACGCCCGCCGCGACCGCGCTGCGCCTCGCCGGCGCGAAGGCGCGCGCGGTTGCCGCCACGATCGATGCGCCGGACGGCGTGCTCGTGATCGGCTCCGATCAGGTCGCGACCTTCGACGGCCTGCAGATCGGCAAGCCCGGCACGCACGAGCGCGCGCTCGCGCAGCTCGTCGCGATGCAGGGCCGCGAGGTCGAATTCCACAGCGCGCTCAGCCTGTACGACAGCCGCACCGGCGAATCGCAGAACGAGGACGTCGTCACGCGCGTGCGCTTCCGCACGCTGCCCGAGACCGAACTCGACGCCTACCTGCGGGCGGAAACGCCCTATGACGTCGCCGGCAGCGCGAAATCCGAGGGGCTCGGCATCGCGCTGCTCGACGCGATCGACTCGGACGACCCGACCGCGCTCGTCGGGCTGCCGCTGATCGCGCTGACGCGGATGCTGCGCGCCGCGCACTACCCGCTGTTCGCCGCCCGCGGAGACCGCGCATGACGGCCGGCACGCTCTACCTGGTGCCGAACACCCTCGGCGACGGCGACGCATCGATGCTGGCCGCCGTGCTGCCCGCCGCCGTGCAGGCGCAAGCCGGCACGCTCGGCTACTACATCGGCGAAAACGCGAAAACCACGCGCGCGTTCCTGAAGAAGATCGGCACGACGCGGCCGATCCAGGAAATCCAGATCCGTGAGCTGAACGTCAACACGCCGGCCGGCGAGATCGACCGGCTGCTCGCGCCGGTGCTGGCCGGCGCGGACGCCGGGCTCGTGTCCGAGGCCGGCTGCCCGGCCGTCGCCGACCCGGGCGCGCTGCTGGTGCGCCGCGCGCACGAGCGCGGCGTGAAGGTCGTGCCGCTCGTGGGGCCGAGCTCGATCCTGCTGGCGCTGATGGCGTCCGGCCTGAACGGCCAGAGCTTCGCGTTCAACGGCTACCTGCCGGTCGACGCGGGCGCACGCGCGAAGCGGCTGCGCGAGCTCGAGCAACTGTCGCGCAAGGCGCGCCAGACGCAGATCTTCATCGAGACGCCGTACCGCAATCACGCGATGCTCGACACGCTCGTCGCGACCTGCGCGCCGTCGACGCTGATCTGCGTCGCGGCCGACCTGACGCTCGCGACCGAGACCATCGCGAGCCGCTCCGTGGCGGAATGGAAAAAGGCGCCGGTGCCCGATCTGCACAAGCGCCCTGCGATCTTCCTGTTACTGGCGAACTGACGACGGAACCCGCGCCGGCTCTCGCCCGGCGCGCGAACCGCCCCTAGCGCAAGCTCAGCTGCGCGCCCGAGGCCAGCGCCTTCATCGCGGCATTGCCGACCGCTGCGCCGAACTTGCGCGCGACGCGGTTCGTCAGGCTCTCCTTCACCGTGTAGTCGACGAGGTCGGGCGCCTTCAGCACGTCGCGAGCGACCGAGTCGGTCGTGCCGAAGCCGTCCGCGAGCCCGAGCTCGACGCCCTTCTCGCCGGTCCAGAACAGGCCCGAGAACATGTCCGGCGTCTCGCGCAGGCGCGCGCCGCGCCCGTCCTTCACCGCCTTGATGAACTGCGCATGCACCTGATCGAGCAGCGCCTGCGCGTGCGTGTCCATCTTCGGGGTTTCCGGCGAGAACGGATCGTAAAAGCCCTTGTTCTCGCCCGACGTATGCAGGCGCCGCTGGATGCCGAGCTTGTTCATCAGGCCGGTGAAGCCGAAACCGTCCATCAGCACGCCGATCGAGCCGACGATGCTCGCCTTGTCGACGTAGATCCGGTCAGCCGCCGCCGCGATGTAATAACCGCCCGACGCGCACATGTCGGTCACGACCACGTACAGCGGCTTGCTCGGGTATTTCGCGCGCAGGCGCTTGATCTCGTCGTAGACCATGCCCGCCTGCACCGGGCTGCCGCCCGGGCTGTTGATCTGCAGCACGACGCCGACCGTGCCGTCGTCGTCGAACGCGGCGTTGAGCGCCGTGTTGATGTCGTCGGCGTTCGCGTTGACGCCGGCCGCGATCTCGCCGTCGATCGTCACGACAGCCGTGTGCCGGCCGCTCGTCGTCGAGAACTTCGCATCGCTCGAGAAATCGATCAGCGCGAACGCGAGCAGCAGGAACACGCCGAGGAACGCGAAGCGGAAGAAGATCTTCCAGCGCCGCGCCGCTCGCTGCTCCTTCACCGCCGCGAGCGCGATCCGCTCGAGCGCCGCGCGCTCCCAGTTCGGTTCGCGGCCATCGGGGCGGGAGGAGGAATCGGGAGGGGTCGTCGGTTGGTCGGCCATGCGTGGTTGTCGTCAGTCAGTCGTGGCGGGACGCAAATCGGCGTCGGGCACCCAGAATACCGCGCGGCCGTCGGGCGTGTCCCGCTCGTCGACCTCGACCGGCCGCAGGCGGCCGCCGCGGCACGGGCCGCCGACACATTTGCCGGTGTCCGGCGCATAGATCGCGCCATGCGTCGCGCACATCAAGTATAAGCCCGACGATTCGAAGAACTGGCCCTCGGCCCAGTCGAGCTCCATCGGCACGTGCGCGCAGCGGTTCAGGTAGCCGTACGCGCGGCCGTCGTAGCGCACGAAGAACACGACGGCCTGCTCGCCGCGCAGCGTCGCGTCCACGCGCACGCCGGCGCCGCCGTCGGCCAGCGCGTCCGATGCGCAGACGCGCACCGCGTCCGGGGCGGGAACGGCTGCGCTCATGCGAACTCCCGCAGCCAGCCGGCCAGCGCCTCGACGTCCGGCGCGACGAAGCGCGGCGCCAGCGCGGCGAGCGCGGCGGCCGAGTGCGCGCCGTACGCGACGCCGATGCCGGCCGCGCCCGCGCTGGCCGCCATCTGCAGGTCGTGGGTCGTGTCGCCGATCATCACGGTGCGCGCCAGATCCTGCCCCAGTTCCCGGCCCAGTTCCTGAAGCATCGCCGGATGCGGCTTCGAGAACGTCTCGTCCGCGCAGCGCGTCGCGTCGAACAGGCTCGTCAGCTTCGCCTGGTCGAGCGCGCGATTCAGCCCGACCCGGCCCTTGCCGGTCGCGACCGCCAGCAGGTAGCCGGTGTCGCGCAGCTCCGCGAGCAGTTCGCGCACGCCGGCGAACAGCTCGATGCGCTGGTCCTTGATCAGGTAGTGATAGCGGTAGCGCTCGGCGAGCCGCGGATAGTCGGACGGATCGAGGGTCGGCGCCGTGATCTGCAGCGCGTCGCGCAGACCGAGGCCGATCACGTAGCGGGCCGCCTCGTCGGACGGCGCGGGCAAGCCGAGATCGCGGCATGCCGCCTGGATGCTGAAGGCGATGTGCGCCGTCGAATCCATCAGCGTGCCGTCCCAGTCGAAGACGATCAGGTCGAATTGCTGTCGTGCCATGCGGTTCAAGCGGTATCGCGCAATGCGCTCAGTTGGTCGAGGAAGCGCCGGCATTCGTCCGGCAGCGGCGCGTCGAACTGCAGCGCCTCGCCGGTCAGCGGATGCGCGAGCCGCAGCCGGTGCGCATGCAGGAACATGCGCTTCAGCGACGGCTGCGCGTTCGCGCGCGACAGCGCCTTGTTCAGTGCGAAATCGCCATACTTGGCGTCGCCGGCGATCGGCAGGCCGAGATGCGCGAGATGCACGCGAATCTGATGGGTCCGACCCGTTTTGAGTTCCGCTTCGACGAGCGCATAGTCGGGCCAGCGCTCGACGAGGTTGAACACGGTGTGCGACGGCAGGCCGTCGTCCTGCACGCGCACCCGGCGCTCCCCTTCCGGGGTCGTGTACTTGAACAGCGGCGCCTTCACCGCGCGGCGGCGGCCCCAGTCGGACTGCCACTCGCCGTGCACGCACGCGAAATAGCGCTTGTCCATCCGGTTCTCGCGGATCATCTCGTGCAGGCCGACGAGCGCGGCGCGCTTCTTCGCGAGCATCAGGACGCCGGACGTCTCGCGGTCGAGGCGATGCACCAGCTCGAGGAATTTCGCCCGCGGGCGCGCCTGGCGCAGCTGCTCGATCACGCCGAACGCGACGCCGCTGCCGCCGTGCACCGCGACGCCGGCCGGCTTGTCGATCACGAGCATCGCGTCGTCCTCGAACAGCACATCGAAGTGCGCGGGCGGCACGACCGGCGTGTCGGCGCGCGCGAGATCGGCCGCGGCCATCCGCACCGGCGGCACCCGCACGATATCGCCGTGCGCGAGCCGGTACTGCGCGTCGACCCGGCCCTTGTTCACGCGGACTTCCCCGCTGCGCAGGATCCGGTAAATATGGCTTTTCGGCACGCCTTTACAGACGCGCAACAGGAAATTGTCGATCCGCTGACCCGCGGCAGTTTCATCGATCTCGACCATCGAGACCTGGCCGCTTGCGACCGAATTCTGGGATATTTTGCCTAACTCATTCATACTGAATATAATTTTGCCCAGCCTGACGTTGCGGGCGGCCTGATCGGCCGGCCGGACGGATTGGGCAAGGCGCAAGCGCAAACCGTCATTTTACTTGCGCCGGGGGCTGGCTGCTCGCCCCGAACAAAGAGAAGCAGCAAGTTGCACGCACGGCGCCGGCCGCCGGCAGGGATCACGCCCACAGGCGGATTCGGTCGGCAAGGCGCCGCGGTAACGGAAAGTTGGTTGAAAAGAATTTAATTGGCAGCCGGGCGGCGCGACGCGTCCGACCCGGCTGCCGGTTGCGAAAAACGGCGTTGCGCCCGATTTGGCCCCGCGAAGCGTGCGGGGACTGGCGACGTCAAACCAAGGAAGAACACCCCAGGCGGGAAAGTCGGGCTGGATTCGATACTCCCCGCTGCGGCCCAAGCCGCAGCATCTGCCGCCCGTCGGCGCGCGCGACTTTCTGTGCGCGCCCGCGGCAGTGCCCGGTCTGAGGCTTAGCGCGCTTGTGCAGCGTGCGGAGTGTGGACGCCGTGCTTTGAAGCCGTGTTCGCAGGTGCCCTATGGCCGCCGGCCCCGTCGTTCGGGACCCAAGCGCCTCTTCAGGCAATTCTCCCCGCCATCGATCCCGCTCCAGCGTGCTTGTGACAACACAACAAGGCGCGGCCTGCCGTCGTTCCCGCCCTTGCGGCTGACAACCGCGAGGCGCCGGCAGCAGAGCCGCCTGGAGTCGTTCATGAAACGCATGCTGTTCAATGCGACGCAGCAGGAGGAGCTGCGCGTCGCCATCGTCGATGGGCAAAAACTCATCGACATCGATATCGAGACCGCCGGGCGCGAACAACGCAAAGGCAATATCTACAAAGGCGTCATCACCCGCATCGAGCCCTCGCTCGAGGCCTGCTTCGTCAACTACGGCGAAGACCGCCACGGCTTCCTGCCGTTCAAGGAAGTCGCCCGCCAGTACTTCAAGGAAGGCGTCGACATGCGCTCCGCGCGCATCCAGGACGCGCTGCGCGAAGGCCAGGAGCTGATCGTCCAGGTCGAGAAGGAAGAGCGCGGCAACAAGGGCGCGGCGCTCACGACGTTCATCTCGCTCGCCGGCCGCTACCTCGTGCTGATGCCGAACAACCCGCGCGGCGGCGGCGTGTCGCGCCGCATCGAGGGCGACGAGCGCCAGGAACTGCGCGAAACGATGGCGCAGCTGCAGATTCCGGACGGCATGAGCATGATCGCCCGCACCGCGGGCATCGGCCGCAGCGCCGAGGAACTGCAGTGGGACCTGAACTACCTGCTGCAGCTGTGGCGCGCGATCGAAGCCGCGTCGCAGAGCGGCCGCTCGGGCGAGCCGATGCTGATCTACCTGGAATCGAGCCTCGTGATCCGCGCGATCCGGGACTATTTCCAGCCGGACATCGGCGAAATCCTGATCGACACGACCGAGATCCACGATCAGGCCCGTGCGTTCATGGACATCGTGATGCCGGACAACGTGTCGAAGGTGAAGCGCTACCACGACGACGTGCCCCTCTTCTCCCGCTTCCAGATCGAGCACCAGATCGAGACCGCGTATTCGCGCACGGTGCCGCTGCCGTCGGGCGGCGCGATCGTGATCGACCACACCGAGGCGCTCGTCGCGATCGACGTGAACTCGGCGCGCGCGACCAAGGGCGCGGACATCGAGGAAACGGCGACTCGCACCAACCTCGAGGCGGCCGACGAAGTCGCCCGCCAGCTGCGCCTGCGCGACCTCGGCGGCCTGATCGTGATCGATTTCATCGACATGGAATCGGCCAAGAGCCAGCGCGAGGTCGAGCAGCGCCTGAAGGATGCGCTCAAGCATGATCGCGCCCGCGTGCAGATGGGCAAGATCTCGCGCTTCGGCCTGATGGAGCTGTCGCGCCAGCGGCTGCGCCCGGCGCTGTCCGAAGGCAGCCACGTGACCTGCCCGCGCTGCAACGGCACCGGCCATATCCGCGATACCGAATCGTCCGCGCTGCAAGTCCTGCGGATCATTCAGGAAGAAGCGATGAAGGAAAACACCGCGGCAATCCACTGCCAGGTGCCGGTCGAGGTGACCGCCTTCCTGCTCAACGAAAAGCGCCAGGAAATCAACAAGATCGAGTCGCGCTTCAAGGTCGGCATCGTGCTGATCCCGAACAAGCACCTCGATACGCCGCACTACAAGCTCGAGCGCCTGCGTCACGACGACGCGCGCCTCGACGATCCGCGCGCATCGTGGAAGATGGCCGAGGAAGCTGCCCGCGAGCTGGAATCGGAAACCGGCTACAGCAAGCGCGCCGCCGAAGTGAAGCCGAAGCAGGAAGCCGCGGTCAAGGGCATCACGCCCGAGCGTCCGGCGCCGAGCCCGGCGCCGCAGCGTCCGGCCGAGCCGGTCGCGGCCGCACCGACGCCCGCGCCCGTCCCGGTCGCCGCTGCAAGCGGCGGCATCATCGGCTGGCTGAAGGGCCTGTTCGGCATGGCGCCGGCGGCGGCACCGGCGCCCGCGCCGGTCGCACCGGCCCCGGTCAGCGAACCGGCTGCCCGCCCGGCCCGCGAGCGCACCGAGAAGCCCGAGCAGCGCGGCGGCGATCGCAACCGTAACCGTCGTGGCGGCCCGCAGGCTCAGGGCGGACGCGACCAGGCACCGGCAGGCCGCGGCCAATCGCCGCGCCTCGAGCGCGAAGGCAAGGAAGCGCGCGAGCCGCGTGAACCGCGCGAAGGTCGTGAACCGCGCGAGGCTCGCGAGCCGCGTGAAGGCCGCGAACCGCGCGAGAACCGCGAAGGTCGTGAGGGCCGCGAAGGTCGCGAAGGCCGAGGCCCGCGCGAAGGCCGCGAGCCGCGTGAACCGCGTGAAATCCGCGAGCCGCGCGAGGCCCGCGAACCCCGTGAACCGCGCGAGCGCGGCGAGCAGCCGGAAGCCGTCGAGGCGACCGGTCGCGGCGAGCGCCAGGAACGCGGCGAACGTCGCGAGCGCGGCGAGCGCCGCAAGCCGACCCAGCATGCGGCCACGCTCGAAACGGTCACCCGCGGCGAAAGCCATCCGGACGAGGAAGCCGACCAGGCCGCCGCAGTTGCGCTGCCCGGCGCAGATGCGGCAGCCGACGCGGAAGCCAGTGGCGAGGAGCGCCGCCGCCGCCGTCGCGGCCGCCGCGGCGGTCGTCGCGAGCGCGAGGAAGACGGCGCAGTCGCCGAGCAAGGCGTCGGCGATGAAGCCGCCGTGCAGGAAGTAGCGACCGAGTCGAGCGCAGCAGCACCGGCTCATACGGCCGCAGCGGCTGCACCGGTCGCCGTGGCTGCCGTCGCGGCAGCAGGCGCCGTCGTGGCCGAAACCGCGGTCGAGCAGCACGCCGAAGCCGCCGCACCGGCCGCAGTCGAGCCGCAACCGGCACCGGTACGCGTCGAAGCGACGCCGGTCGCGCCGCTGGAGCCGGCCATCGCCGCTCCGGCAGCCGCAACGGCATCGGTCGCCCCGGCCGCCGCTGTGGAAGCAGGCCCGGCGCCGGTCGCGGTTTCGCCGACCGACGCATTCGAAGTGCCGGCCGAGCCGGCTGCCGTCGAAGCGCCGCAGTCCGCGCCCGTCGAGCACGCCGCGCCGGCACCGGTCGTCGCAGTCGAAGCCGCACCGGCCCCGGCCGAGCCGGTTCGCGTCGAAGCGGCCCCGGTCGAAGCTGCTCGCGTCGAAGCTGCCCCGGTCGAAACCGTTGCAGCGCCGGCACCCGCGACGCCGGCTCCTGCGGCTGCTGCGCCCGTTTCGGCCGGCCTCGAGGTCGTACTGGAACAGGCCGGTCTGGTGTGGGTAAACACGGACGCCGACAAGTTCCGCGCCGCCCAGGACGCCGCCGCGCAACTCCCGCGGCCGGCTCGCGTGCCGCGTGAGCGCAAGGCGCTGCCGCCGGTCGACACGACGCCGATGCAGCAGGTCGAGACGTCGCAGCGTTAAGCGCGTCGCAGCCCGAGAAAGCCCGCTTCGGCGGGCTTTTTCTTTTTCGTACCGCGGGTTTGCGCTCACCAGCCCGAAACACCGCTTGCGGCTAGAATACAAGCCCGGCTCGCACTTCTTTAGATATGTCCCGACGCATCATTCCCCTCGCCGACGTCAGCGGGTTGCCGGACGTCTCCGGCGCCGCGCACACCCCGGATGGCCTGCTGCACGACACGCTTGCGCGTCCGCTGCGCGACCTGCGCATCTCCGTGACGGATCGCTGCAACTTCCGCTGCGTGTACTGCATGCCGCGCGCGGTGTTCGACAAGGATTACCCGTTCCTGCCGCATAGCGCGCTGCTGACGCTCGAGGAAATCGAGCGGATCGCACGGCTGTTCGTCGCGCACGGCGTCGAGAAGATCCGCATCACGGGCGGCGAGCCGCTGCTGCGCAAGAACCTCGAATTCCTGATCGAACGCCTCGCGCGCCTGACGACCCACGACGGCCGCCCGCTCGACCTGACGCTGACCACCAACGGCTCGCTGCTCGCCCGCAAGGCGCGCGCGCTGAAGGACGCCGGGCTCAAGCGCGTGACGGTCAGCCTCGACGCGCTCGACGACACGCTGTTCCGGCGCATGAACGACGCCGACTTCGCGAGCGCCGACGTGCTCGACGGCATCTTCGCCGCGCAGGCCGCCGGCCTCGAGCCGGTCAAGGTCAACATGGTCGTGAAGCGCGGCACCAACGACAGCGAGATCCTGCCGATGGCGGCGCGCTTCCGCGGCACCGGCGTCGTGCTGCGCTTCATCGAATACATGGACGTCGGCACGTCGAACGGCTGGAACATGACCGAGGTGCTGCCGTCCGCCGACGTCGTCGCGCGCATCGCCGAGCATTTCCCGCTCGTGCCGCTCGAATCCCACACCGCGGCCGAAACCGCGCAGCGCTGGGGCTACGCGGACGGCGGCGGCGAGATCGGCGTAATCTCCAGCGTCACGCAGGCGTTCTGCGGCGACTGTACGCGCGCGCGCCTGTCGACCGAAGGCAAGCTGTACCTGTGCCTGTTCGCGACGGCCGGCCACGACCTGCGCGCGCTGGTGCGCAACGGCGCGAGCGACGCCGAGATCGCCACCGCGATCGCGCGCATCTGGCAGGCCCGCACCGACCGCTACTCGCAACTGCGCGGCAGCGCCATGGCCGACACGGCGGCCGAGCGCGCGGGCAAGCGCGTCGAAATGTCGTACATCGGCGGCTGACGCGCGATGGCCGCTGCCCCGCTCCCGTCGATCGCCGGCCTGCTGCTCGCGGGCGGCCGCGCGACGCGCATGGACGGCGTCGACAAGGGCCTGCAACTGCTGGACGGCACGCCGCTCGCGCTGCACGTGCTGCGCCGGCTCGCGCCGCAGGTCGACGAAATGCTGATCAGCGCGAACCGCCATCCGGAGCGCTATGCGGAACTGGGCGCGCCGTTCGGCGCGCGCGTGGTGCCCGATGCGACGCACGACTTCCCCGGCCCGCTCGCGGGCCTGCTCGCCGGCATGCGCGCGGCGCGCGCACCGCTCGTTGCGTGCGCACCGTGCGATTCGCCGTACCTGCCCGAGGATCTGGTCGCGCGGCTCCATGCGGCGCTCGTCGCGCAGCACGCCGACATCGCGATGGCGGTCACGGTCGACGCGCAGCGCCAGCGCGCTCCGCAGCCGACGTTCGCGCTGCTGCGCACGTCGCTGGCCGACGATCTCGCGGCGCGGCTCGACGCGGGCGACCGCAAAGTGCGTGCGTGGTACGCGCGCCACAAGGCGGTCGAAGTCGAGTTTCATGACGAGCGTGCGTTTTACAATGCCAACTCTTGGCAGGAACTCGCCGCGCTCGCCCGTCGCTGACCGCGCCGGCCCGGTTCCCGCGCGCCGCCCGCCGCCTGCGACCCGCGCATACGCGCCGCCGTCGCCCAGCCGGCCACGCACCCCGGCCACCAACCCGATAAGCCTCGCGGCGCAGTCCGACTCATGACCACGCAATCCTCGCCCGCCTCCCGATCCGCAGCCGACCACGACGCGCCGCTGTCGCTCGCCGACGCGCAGGCGCTCGCGTGCCGCTGCGCGGCGGCGGTCGACGCATGCGACACGGTGTCGCTGCGCGACGCGCTCGACCGCGTGCTCGCGGCCGACGTGACGGCGCCGTTCGACATCCCCGCGTACGACAATTCGGCGATGGACGGCTACGCGTTCGACGGCGGCGAATGCGCGCACGCGTCGCCGGACGGCGACGTGACGCTCGCGATCGCGGGCGCGGCGTTCGCCGGCCACCCGTTCGACGGCGCCGTGCCCGCGCGCGGCTGCATCCGCATCATGACGGGCGCGCCGCTGCCGGCCGGATGCGACACCGTGATCCCGCAGGAGCGCGTGACCGCCCTGGACGGCGCGATCCGGTTCGCCGCGTGCGACGTGTCGCGCGGCGCGAACTGCCGCAAGGCCGGCGAGGATCTCGCGCGCGGCGCCTGCGCGCTCGCCGCGGGCCGCATCCTGCGCCCGGCCGACCTCGGCCTGCTCGCATCGTTCGGCCACGCCGACGTGACCGTGCGCCGCCGCCTGCGCGTCGCCGTGTTCTCGACCGGCGACGAATTGCGCGCGCCGGGCACGCCGCTCGACCGCGGCACGCTGTACGACAGCAATCGCGGGATGCTCGTCGCGATGCTCGCCCGATTGAACGCCGAACCGCTCGATCTCGGCATCGTCCGCGACGACCCGGCCGCGCTCGAAGCGGCGCTGCGCGACGCGGTCGCCGCGCACGCGGATGCAGTGATCACGTCGGGCGGCGTATCGGTCGGCGAGGCGGATTTCACGCGCGACGTGATGGCGCGGCTTGGCGACGTCACGTTCGCGAGTCTCGCGCTGCGCCCCGGCAGGCCGCTCGCGTGCGGCACGCTCGCGCCGCCGTCCGCCGGCGAACGCGGCGCGCTGTTCTTCGGCCTGCCCGGCAACCCGGTGGCATCCGCGGTGACGTTCTACGCGATCGTCCGCCCTGCACTGCTGGCGATGGCCGGCGCACAGACGCCGCCGCCCGCGCTGTACACCGCGCTCAGCACGCAGCCGCTGAAGAAGCGGCCGGGCCGGACCGAATACCTGCGCGGCGTCGCCACGCGCGCCACCGACGGCGGCTGGCAGGTCGCGCCGGCCGGCTCGCAGAGCTCCGCGTCGCTGAGCGGGCTCGCGGCCGCCAACTGCTTCATCGTTCTCGGCCACGACGCGGGCGCGGTCGACGCCGGCGCGCCGGTCGACATCCTGCCGTTCGACGGCCTGATCTGAATTCCATTTATCGGTATCACTACGGGGGCAATCCGCACATGAAGAAACAAATTTCGTCGATCGCCGCGGGACAGACCGCCAAGGCGCTGATCCTCGTCTACCTGACGTTCAGCGTACCGATCGTGCTGCTCGGCATTCTCGTCGCGTACGTCCGCTTCGGGATGGTCGAACTGAGCACGATCCTGAGCGCGCTGCTGCTGAACGCGGTGGTCGGCTTCGTGCTGCTGTGGATCGCCTGCCACGCATACAACTGGGTTGCGGCGCGCTTCGGCGGCATCGAGATCGTGCTGTCCGACCCGCCGGAGGAAGCGTGAGCGGCAGCCCGCTGATCCGCGCGGCCGAGGCCCGGGACGTCGGCGCGATCCTAGCGCTGATGCGCGAGCTGGCGGAATTCGAACAGCTCACGCACCTGTTCGTCGCAACCGAGCCCGATCTGGCCGACGCGCTGTTCGGCGCGCACCCGGCGGGCGAAGCGCTCGTCGCCGAACGCGACGGCGCGCTCGTCGCGTATGCGCTGTTCTTTCACAACTATTCGACGTTCGTGGGCCGCCGCGGCCTGTATCTCGAGGATCTCTATGTGCAGCCGTCGCAGCGCGGCACGGGCCTCGGCACCTCGATGCTCCGGCAGCTTGCCGCGCTCGCCGTCGAGCGCCGCTGCGCACGCTTCGAATGGTCGGTGCTCGACTGGAACCAGCGCGCGATCGATTTCTACGAGAAGATGGGCGCGACCGTGTTGCCGGACTGGCGCATCGTGCGCGTAACCGGCGACGCACTGGAAACGCTCGCCGGGCGCTGAACCCGGCTGCCTCCGCCGCAGCCGTCAAAAGAAATGGGCGCTCATCGCGCCCATTTTCGTTTCAATGACGGCTCGCGTGACCGACGCCGGTCACGCGTCGTCGGGATCGACGCCGTCCGCGCCCAGCAGGCCGGCCGCCGTATCGCCCGGCAGCGCCTCCACCTGCTTGAGCTTGCGGTTCATCACGCGCGTGCGCTGCTCGGCCGCCTCGATCGAACGCGTGACCGTCTCCAACTGCGACTTCGTGCGCGCGAGCACGTCGCCGAACTTGCCGAATTCCGTCTTCACCGCGCCGAGCACCTGCCAGACCTCGCTCGAACGCTTCTCGATCGCGAGGGTCCGGAAGCCCATCTGCAAGCTGTTCAGCAATGCGGTGAGCGTCGTCGGGCCCGCCACCGTCACGCGGTAATCGCGCTGCAGCAGGTCGGTCAGCCCCGGGCGGCGCAGGATCTCCGCGTACAGCCCTTCGGTCGGCAGGAACAGCAGCGCGAAATCGGTCGTGTGCGGCGGCGCGACGTACTTCTCGGCAATCGTGCGCGCTTCCGCCCGCACGCGCGACTCGAGCGCGCGCGCAGCCTCGTCGACCGCGGCCGCGTCGGCCCGCTCCTGCGCGTCGATCAGCCGCTCGTAATCCTCGCGCGGGAATTTCGCGTCGATCGGCAGCCAGACCGGCGGCGCATCACTCGCGCCGGCATCGCGCCCCGGCAACCTGATCGCGAATTCGACCCGCTCGCTGCTCTTCGGCACGGTCGCGACGTTCTTCGCGTACTGGTCGGGCGTCAGCATCTGCTCGAGCAGCGCCTCGAGCTGCACTTCGCCCCAGGTGCCGCGCGTCTTCACGTTGGTCAGCACCTTCTTCAGGTCGCCGACGCCGGCCGCGAGCGTCTGCATCTCGCCGAGCCCGCGATGCACCTGCTCGAGCCGGTCGGATACCAGCTTGAACGACTCGCCGAGCCGCTGCTCGAGCGTCGCGTGCAGTTTCTCGTCGACGGTGCGCCGCATCTCCTCGAGCTTCGCCGCGTTGTTCGTCTCGATTTCCTTCAGGCGCTGTTCGAGCGTCGCGCGCACTTCGCCGATCCGGCGGTCGTTCGCTTCGGTCAGCTGCGTGAGCTGGCGGTTCAGCGTGTCGCCGAACATCCGCAGCGCCGCGCTCTGCTCCTCGCGCGCCTGCTGCGCCTGGCGCTGCAGGCTGTCGCGCATTGCGTCGAACTGCTGCGCGTTGCCTGCGACGAGCTTCGCGAGCTGCTGCGCGAAACCGTCGATCTGGTTGTTCTGCACGGTAGCGACGCTCGTGAGCTGCGCGGCGAGCGTCTGCTGCAGCCGCGCAAAGCTGCCCGCCAGCTCCGTGCGCGAGCCGCGCGCGCCCTCGACGATCTCGCCGCGCAGTTCGCGCTCGAGTCGCTCGACCGCGCGCGCCTGCGCGTGCGCGGCGTCCTCGATCTGGTCGCCGAGCACCGCCACGTCGTCGTGGCGGCCGCCGCCCCGCACGATCGAGACGACCGCCACCGCCAGTGCAACGGCCAGCACGACGACCGCCGCGAGCAACAACGTGATCGTCATGCTCGCGTCTTCCCGATCACGTCCGGGTTGATCGGATTCGGCGGACGCCCCGCGCGCGGCCCTTCGCCCAGTGCGGCGATCAGGTTGTCGGCGGCAAGGTTCGCCATCGCGCGGCGGGTCTTCTCGGTCGCGCTCGCGATGTGCGGCGTCAGCACGACGTTCGGCACCTCGAGCAGCGCCGGATGCACGCTCGGCTCGCCCTCGTACACGTCGAGGCCGGCCGCGGCGATCTTCCGGTCGCGCAACGCGGCCGCCAGCGCCGCGTCGTCGACGATCCCGCCGCGCGCGATGTTGGTCAGCGTCGCGGTGGGCTTCATCAGCGCGAGCTCGGCCGCGCCGATCGTGTGGTGGCTGTCCTTCGTATACGGCAGCACGAGCACGACGTGGTCGGCGCGCGACAGCAGCGCCTCCTTCGACACGTACTCGGCGTTCAGCGCCGCTTCGATCTCGGGCGCGACCCGCGACCGGTTGTGATAGATCACCTGCATGCCGAAGCCTTGCGCGCGGCGCGCGAGCGCCTGCCCGATACGGCCCATGCCGATGATGCCGAGCGTCGAGCCGTAGATGTCGTGGCCGAGAAAGCCGTCGTATTCCCACTTCTGCCAGCGCCCGGCGCGCAGCCAGTGCTCGGCTTCGGCGATGCGCCGCGCGGCTGCCATCATCAGCGCCCAGCCGAAATCGGCGGTGGATTCGTTCAGCACGTCCGGCGTGTTGGTGCCGAGCACGTTCGCCGCGTCGAACGCAGCCATGTCGAAGTTGTTGTAGCCGACCGCCATGTTCGACACGACGCGCAGGCGCGGCGCCGCCGCGAGCGCGGCCGCGCCGATCGGGTCGCCCGCCGTCAACGCGCCGTCCTTGTCGGCCAGGCGCGCGGCGAGCGCGTCGGGCGCGAGCGCATCGCCATTGTTCCAGTCGACTTCGAAATACTGCTCGAGCCGTTCGATCACGTCCGGGAAGATCGGACGCGCGACCAGGATCTTCTGCATCGCCATCTCCGCATGCCGCGGGCGGCTCGTTCGCCGGCCACCCGCTCCTTGTTGAAAACCGTCAGCTTACGCCGTGAAGAACAGCCACGTCGTCAGCAGGAACACCGGCACCAGGATCACGACCGCCCAGCCGAGATACGCGAAGAAGCTCGGCATCTTCACGCCGCGCGACTCGGCGATCGCCTTCACCATGAAGTTCGGCGCATTGCCGATGTAGCTGTTCGCGCCCATGAACACCGCGCCCGCGGAAATCGCCGCGAGCGTCGTCGCGCCGGTGGTCATCAGCGACTGCGCGTCGCCGCCTGCGAGGTTGAAGAACACGAGGTAGGTCGGCGCATTGTCGAGGAACGACGACAGCAGGCCCGTCGCCCAGAAGTACATCGCGTCGACCGGCTTGCCGTCCGGCCCCGTGACGAGATGGACGATCTGCGCGAACGCGCCGTCCGCGCCCGCGCGCAGGATCACGATCACCGGCGCGATCGTCACGAAGATGCCCGCGAACAGCTTCGCGACCTCCTCGATCGGCGCCCAGTTGAATGCGTTGCCCTCGCGCGCGGAACGCGGCGTCAGCGCGAGCGACGCGAACGTCACGGCGACGAGCGCGACGTCGCGGACCAGGTTCTGCAGCGCGACGTGCGTGCCCCACACGTCGAACGTGACGCCGGGCTTCCAGATCCCGCTCATCAGCACGAGGCCGACCACCGCCGCGAGCAGCACGAAGTTGATCTTGCCGTCGATCGACAGCCCGCCGCCGTCGGGCGTCGGGTCGAGCGCGACCGGCCGCTCCTCGCCGCCCTTGCGGTAGTAATACGTGTCGAGTACGAAGAAAATCGTCAGCAGCACCGCGCAGATGAACAGCATCGGCAGCGCGAGATGCGTCGTCGTCCAGAAGAAGCTCACGCCGTTCAGGAAGCCCAGGAACAGCGGCGGATCGCCGAGCGGCGACAGCGAGCCGCCCGCGTTCGCGACGAGGAAGATGAAGAAGATCACGACGTGCACGACGTGCTTGCGATTGTCGTTTGCGCGCAGGAGCGGCCGGATCAGCAGCATCGCGGCGCCGGTCGTGCCCATCACGCTGGCAAGCAGCGTGCCGAGCGCGAGGATCGCGGTGTTGAGCTTCGGCGTGCCGTGCAGGTTGCCGTTCACGCAGATCCCGCCCGCGACCGTATAGAGCGCGGTGAGCAGCACGATGAACGGGACGTACTCCTCGAGCAGCGCGTGCACGAGCGTGCCGAGCGCGGTGCCCGCGCCGAACACGACGGCGAACGGCACCAGGAACGCGACGGCCCACGCGGCCGCGATCTTGCCGAAGTGGCGATGCCAGAACACTGGAGCCACGAGCGGGAACAGCGCGATGGACAGCAGGATCCCGGCGAACGGGACGCCCCACAGTGCGGACAGCGTGGCGCCGTCGAGCGTCGCGGCCGATGCGAGCGCGGGAGCGGCGCCAAGCGCAGCCCCCGACGCCATGCCCGCCCAGGCGGCATGTCGTTTCATGCGGAACTTCCTTTGTTGAACAGGGGTGGATGCAGCGGGCGCGTCACGCGCCCCGTACGACGATCACGTGGACGCGGTACGGGCCGTGGGCGCCCAGCACGATGGTTTGCTCGATGTCGCCCGTGCGCGACGGGCCGGACACGAAATTGACCGCACGCGGCAATTCGCCGCGCTCCGCGCGGATCAGCGCGAACGCGTCCTCGTGGCCGGCAACGATCCGCGACGCGGGCACGATCGCGATGTGCGTCTCGGGCAGCAGGCCGGCCGACGCATAGGTATCGGGACCGGACAGCAGAACCAGCGAGCCGGTTTCCGCCGTCGCGCAGAAGCAGCCGGTCAGGCCGACGAGATCACCGTCGGCCGGCTTGCGGCATTCGACGGCCAGCCCCGCGCCCGCCCAGTCGAGATCGGCCAGCGTGCGCCACGCGACAGCCTGCATCGGCAGGCCGTGCGCCAACAGGTAGCGGGCCGCGGCGGCGGGTGCGTCGGCCAGCGTCGCGACTTCGTCGACGGTCGTCGCGAGCTTCGTCGCTTCGTCGACGAACGCGGCGACCAGGTCGGCCGGCGCCGGCGGACGCGGGCCTTGCGGATGACGGGCGAGGTAGTCGTCGACACCTTCGCGCTCCGTCGCGTCCGGCTCGGCCGCACGCCCCTGCGCGGCGCGGATGCGCGCGAGGATCTGGCGACGGGCAGCGGAAGTGTCCATGAACGGTCCTCGTGACGTTGGCGGGCGATACCGTCGGATTATACCGGCCGCCCCTCGCGCCACGCACCTTCCGCCGAACGGCCAAAAGGCCGACCACTATTGCGACGCGTCGTCCTCGGCCGGCTGCGCAATGCCGAACACCTGGCGCAGGTACGTGAGATACGCCTTGTCGTCGCACATGCTCTTGCCCGGCGAGTCGGACAGCTTCGCGACCGGCTGGCCGTTGCAGCGGACCATCTTGATCACGATCTGCAGCGGCACGTAGCCGAGATCGTTGGTCAGGTTGGTGCCGACGCCGAACGCGAGCTTGCAGCGGCCGCGGAACCGTTCGTACAGCTGCATGACCTTCGGGATGTCGAGCGCGTCGGAGAACACCAGCACCTTGGTGCGCGGGTCGCAGCGGTTCGCTTCGTAGTGCGAGATCATCCGCTCGCCCCATTCGAACGGATCGCCCGAATCGTGGCGCGCGCCGTCGAACAGCTTGCAGAAGTACATGTCGAAGTCGCGCAGGAACGCATCCATCCCGTAGACGTCCGACAGCGCGATGCCGAGGTCGCCGCGGTATTCCTTCGCCCACATCTCGAAGCCGTAGATCTGCGAATCGCGCAGCCGCGGGCCGAGCGCCTGGCACGCCTGCAGGTATTCGTGCGCCATCGTGCCGAGCGGCGTGATGCCGTGCTTCATCGCGTACAGCACGTTGCTCGTGCCGGCGAACTGCGGCCCGAGGCCGTCGCGCAGCGTGCGCGCGACCTCCTCGTGCCACACCTTCGAGAAGCGCCGGCGCGTGCCGTAGTCGGCGATCTTGCAGTCGGCGAATTCCGGCTTCGCGCCGAGCAGCTTGATCTTCTCGCCCAGCCGCCCGCGCCCCTCGCGGTAGTCGGGCTCGCGCTGCGTGTTGCGGAAGTACACCTCGTTGACGATCGCGAGCACCGGGATCTCGAACAGGATCGTGTGCAGCCACGGCCCCTTGATCTCGACGTCGATCTCGCCGTTGCCCTTCGGCGACGGCGTGATCGAGATGTATTTCTCGTTCAGGTGAAAGAGCGCGAGGAAATCGACGAAGTCGCTCTTGATGAAGCGCATCCGGCGCAGGTAGTCGAGCTCGACGTCGGTGAAGCGCAGCGCGCACAGGCCGCGCACCTCGTCGCGGATCTCGTCGATGTACGGCACGAGATCGACGCCGGGCGTGCGGCACTTGAAGCGGTATTCGACGCTTGCGGCCGGGAAGTGATGCAGGACGACCTGCATCATCGTGAACTTGTAGAGATCCGTGTCGAGCAGCGAAGTGATGATCATGGTGACGGCACCGCCAATTTCGGAACCGGCCCCGGCGCACCGCGCGCCGCCCGGCCTGCCGGCCATGTTACCCGAATGCGGGCCGGACCATCGTGAAGCCGTCCGGCGCGCGCGTGCGGCGGCGCCGTCGCCGCGCAGGTCCGCCATCGCCCCATAAACTAATCACGAAACGGTATAAGCCGGAAAGCCGACCACGTCATGCGGGTTTTGCGCATCAGTTACAATGCCGCTTTTGGCGCATACGCCACCCCATATATACCGACCGCCAAGCAGGAGCGCTTTAATGACTCACGTTGTGACCGAAGGCTGCATCAAGTGCAAATACACGGATTGCGTGGATGTATGCCCGGTGGATTGCTTCCGTGAAGGTCCCAACTTTCTCGCCATCGATCCGGACGAGTGCATCGACTGCGCCGTGTGCGTCGCCGAGTGCCCGACCAATGCGATCTATGCCGAAGAAGACGTTCCGGGCGATCAGCAGCAGTTCACCGCGCTGAACGCCGAGCTGGCGAAGAACTGGCCGTCGATCACGAAGACGAAGCCGGCGCCGGCCGACGCGGACGAGTGGAAGGACGTGCAGGAAAAGCTGCACCTGCTCGAGCGCTGATCCAGCAGCGGCGCCGCAAAAAATTTTGCATGTCGCCGCCCAAAGGTATTGACAGGTCAGAAGCCACTCCATAAAATCTCGTTTCTCTGCTGTTTGTTCCCCGATAGCTCAGTCGGTAGAGCGCCGGACTGTTAATCCGTAGGTCCCTGGTTCGAGCCCAGGTCGGGGAGCCAAAAATGAAAGAGCCCGTTGAAAGTGGACGGGTTTTTTGATGGCCGCCAAACGCAGAAGATACCGATTTATTCCCCGATAGCTCAGTCGGTAGAGCGCCGGACTGTTAATCCGTAGGTCCCTGGTTCGAGCCCAGGTCGGGGAGCCAAACAGCGAAAGGCCCGTCAAGCGACGGGCCTTTTGTTTTTCCGGCGCCCGTTCGCCGCGGCGGCGCATGCTAGAGTCTCTGTCTCCCATTTGCATCCGGCCACGTCGATGAAGCATCGCCTCCTTTACGCCGCTCGTTCCGCCCTGCTGCTATCCGCCGTTGCCGCCGTGCCGCTCGCGCACGCGGAGGAAGTCGGCAGCGTCAACACCAATTTCCGCCTGACGGGTTCCGACCGCGTGGTCGTCGAGGCCTACGACGATCCGCTCGTCGCCGGCGTGACCTGCTATGTGTCGCGCGCGCGCACCGGCGGGATCAAGGGCTCGCTCGGCCTCGCCGAGGATCCGAGCGAGGCGTCGATCGCGTGCCGGCAGGTCGGCCCGATCAGCTTCACCGGCCCGCTCAAGCAGCAGACCGACGTGTTCAGCGAGCGCATGTCGTTCATCTTCAAGACGCTGCACGTCGTGCGCGTGGTCGACAAGAAGCGCAACACGCTCGTCTACCTGACCTACAGCGACCGGGTCGTCAGCGGCAGCCCGAAGAACAGCGTGACCGCGGTGCCGGTGCCGGCCGCCACGCCGATCCCCGTCAAGTAGGCGCACGCGGGCCGCGCGCACGAACGATACACTGTCGGATCGACCGCTTCGCGCCCCACCATGCCCGCTGCCCGCCTTCCCGATTCCGCCCGCTACTGGCGCACCCCGCTCCTGCCGGACGCGGATCTCGTCACGGCCACCTATCGCGACCACACGTTCGCGCCGCACTGGCACGACGCATACACGGTCCCCGTGATCGAAGCGGGCGCCGAACGCTATGTCTGTCGCGGCGCCGGCCATATCGCCGAAACGGGCACCGTCCCCGTGATCAATCCCGGCGAAGTGCACACCGGCTCGCGCGCGGCCGACGACGGCTGGCGCTACCGGGTCTGCTACGTGCCGGTCGAGTTCATCCGGTCGCTCGCGAGCGCGATCGCCGGACGCCCGCAGGATGCGCCGTGGTTTCCGCACGACGTGATCCGCGATCCGGATCTCGCGGCCCGGGTCGCGCGGGCGCACCGGATGATGGAGGCCGGGAGCGAGTGCGTGGCGGGTGAACGCGTGGATTCGGCGGATGCCCTGCATTCCGCGCACGCCGGCGCGCTCCCGGTCTACGACCCGCTCGCCGCCGAGACGGCGATGCTCGACGCGTTCTCGACGCTGATCGCGCGTCATGCCGACGCGCGGCTGCAACCGCACGCGCTCGCCGCGGACGAACCGCGCGTCGAAGCGATGCGCGAGCGGCTTGCCGCCGACCTGACGGGCACGGTCACGCTCGACGAGATCGCGCAGGCGGCGGGATTGTCGCCGTTCCACGCGGCGCGCCTGTTCACGCGCACGACCGGCATGCCGCCGCACGCGTGGCGCAACCAGCTGCGGTTGCAGCGCGCGCTCGCGCCGCTGCGCGCGGGCGTGGCCGTCGCCGAGGTTGCCGCGGCCAGCGGCTTCGTCGACCAGAGCCATTTCACCCGCCACTTCAGGCGGATGTTCGGCGTGCCGCCGGGGCGCTGGCAGACGCGCTGAGGCATACGCCTCGTTCGCCTACGGCGCCGGTTTCGCCTCGGATTCCGGTTTCGCTTCGGGTTCCGCTTCCAGTTCCAGTTCCAGTTCCAGTTCCAGTTCCAGTTCCAGTTCCAGTTCAGGTTCGCTTCGGCGTCCACCACTACCGCCGACTGCGCCTCCACCGCAACCGAACCAAGCACAACCAAACCCCCATCCTACTCGGCACGCGTCTTGCGCCGCCCACCGGCGCCCGCGCCAGCGCCCCGCGCCGCCGCAAGAACGTACAAGCCGCGACGCGCCTCGCCCCGCTATCCTCCGTCGTCATGGAGACGCGCACTTTGAACCCGACACCCACTTCCTCCGCACCGCCGCGCCGTGCGTTGACCGAATCGCTCGACGGCGCCCGCGACACGATCCCGATGATGGTCGGCGCAGCGCCGTTCGGCGTGATCTTCGGCACGCTCGTCGCCGGCGGCCCGCTCGCCGGCTGGCACGGCGCGCTGATGTCGCTGACCGTGTTCGCCGGCTCCGCGCAGTTCATCGCGCTCGGGCTCGTCGCGGGCGGCGCGAGCTTCGTCGTCGTGCTCGCGACGACGCTGATCGTCAACCTGCGCCACCTGCTGTACAGCGCGACGCTCGCGCCGTACGTCGCCCACCTGCCGCTGCGCTGGCGCGCGACGCTCGGCGCGCTGATGACCGACGAGGTGTTCGCGGTCGCGTACGCGCACTACCGGCATTTCCCGCCGGGCGCGATCGGCCCGCACTACTTCTTCGGCTCGGGACTCGCGATGTACGTGAACTGGCAGATCTGGACGCTCGCCGGCCTGGGGTTCGGCTCGGCATTCCCGGGGCTCCAGTCGCTCGGTCTCGACTTCGCGATGGCGGCGACCTTCATCGCGATCGTCGTGCCACAACTGGGCACGCTGCGCTATTTCTCGGCCGCCGCGACGGCCGGCGTGCTCGCGTATTACTGGCAGGGCTGGCCGTACAAGCTCGGCCTGCTGGGCGCGGTCGCGGCGGGCGTCGTCGTCGGCGTCGCGCTGACGCTGCTGCAGGACCGCGCACGCGCCGGCTCGCACCCGGAGGCCGCATCGTGAGCTACGCGCTGCTGATCCTCGGCATGGCCGCCATCACCTATGCGATCCGCGCGACGCTGTTCCTGTTCGGCGAGCGGCTGACGTTCCCGCCGCTCGCGCGCACGGCGCTCGGCTTCGTGCCCGTCACCGTGCTGACCGCGATCATCGTGCCGATGACCGTGTCGCCGCACGGCGGCGCGGCCGAGCTGACGTGGCGCAATCCGCAGCTCGTCGGCGCGCTCGCCGCGGTGCTCGTGTCGGCGGCGACGCGCCGGCCGCTCGTGACGATCGCGGCCGGGCTCGCGGTGTTCTTCTTCTGGCAGGGCGTGGTGCTGCCACACGGCTGGCTGCCCGGCTGAACCGGCGCCGGAACACGCGAGCGCACATCCCGCTCAAGTTTCGCGCCGCCCGGCCGATAAACGGTTGAAGACCCGCCGTCGGTCCCGGCGCGCGCCGGACCGTCGACGACGCGCCGGCGCCGGCGCGCGAGACCCCGGCATCCGGCCGGCGCGGGCCGCCACCGAGACGATTCATGGGCCAGATCACCCTTTCCCTCAAGGACGACACGCTCGCGTCCTTGCGCAAGGACTACGACGCATTCGTGCGCGTGTCGCTGAAACTCGACCCGCAATTCGCGACGCCGTCGTTCGAGGATTTCCTGCGCGCAAAACTGCTCGACAACATGGTGCCGCTCACCGAGCACGCCGTGCAGCGCATGCTGGAGGGCGGCCAGTATGCGTGGGCCAAGCGCACGCTCGACAAGGAATTCCCGGACGTGGTCGCGATCCTGATGCGGCAGGCCGGCGAATTCGGCTTCGGCTTCGCGTCGCGCTCGGAATGGACGCCCGACGAGCTGGCAAAGGCGTGCCGCGACTGGGCGAAGGCGATCGTCGCCGAAGCGCAGGGCGATGCGACCCTGATCGATCCGCTCGCCGCGCAGATCAAGAGCGCGGTGCTGGACATCCAGGCGCTCGAGGAGCAGATGCAGACGCCCGCGTGGCGGCTCGCGGAATCGCTGCGGCAGCGGATCTACGAAGCCAAGCTCGCGTGCGAGATGAGCGTCGGCAGCACGGCGCGCGACAAGCTCGGCGAACTGCGCGGGCTGCTGCGGCTGGCGCTCGCGCACGGCTCGTTCCAGAAGGCGGAAGCGCAGCAGATCATGGAATACCTGCGGCTCCTGAAGCCGGAAATCTTCGTCGAGGAACCGTACGACGTGTTCGCACGGCTCGCCGCGTGGCTGCGCAGCGTCTTCGCGCCGGTCGCCGCGCGCCCGGCACCGGGGCCGGAACAGCGGCGGCCCTGAGCGCCGCTCTGCCCGAATGAAGCGCGGCCCGGCTCGCATCAAGCGAACCGGGCCGCGCGAGTGTCGCCGCCACGCCGCCACATCGTCACGCCGCGCCGTCCGGGGCGAGCGGCGAGCGGCGGCCCGACACCGCTTACTGCGTCCCGCCGGCAGCCGAAGCGCCGCCTTCCACGGCTTCGTCGCCGACCTTCGACTTGGTCGTGCCGGCACGATGCTTGGCCGACTTCGTCGTGTGCTTCATGTGCTTCTTGGTCGAATGGACCGACGAAGCCGCCGTATCGGTCGCACCGCCGACCGCGTTGCCCGACACGTTCGCACCGGCGCCCTCGCCTGCGCCCGGCGCCTGGGTCTGCACGCCGGCACCGGCGGTGCCCTGCGCGGCCGTTCCCGTCTGCGCAAACGCAGCCGAGGTCGCGAACGCCGTCAGCGCGGCACCGATCAGCATCGTACGAATCGTGGACATGACAATCCTCCTCAAGAAGTTGCGGGCGCGGAACGCATCGATACGCTCCGTCGCGTGACCTGCCGCAACACGCAGCAGGCACGATGAAAGACCCGCGCCCGGCGGCACCGGTTCTCGAATCTCGCAGACTGTTACCCACCGTTTCATTTGCTGACGAATCGCTCACAGACGCTAACAACAGGCCGGCGCACTCGCGCGGCCCGCGTTGCTGCCGTATGATGCGGGGCGATTCATCCCGCGCCGCGCGCGCTTTCCTCGTCATGCCCAATCTGGATTTCACGCTGACCGGCGAATTCGTCGAGTTGCACAACCTCCTGAAGATCACCGGCCTCGCCGACAGCGGCGGCTCCGCGAAGGGAATCGTCGCGTCCGGCGCGGTGAAGGTCGACGGCGCAGTCGAACTCCGCAAGACCTGCAAGATCCGCGCAGGCCAGGTCGTGCTGCTCGGCGACACGCGCATCGCGGTGCACGGCGCGTAGCGGTGCCCCTGAGCCCGACATGGCCATCGGCGCGCGCGTTCGACACCATTCGCAGAAAGCCGTAAGCTAGGCGTCTCTCAAAATAAATACGGACAGCGCCGGCCTGTCGCCGCGCGAGCGCCCATCCCATGTCGCATTCCGGTCTCTCGCGGACGGCCGCCGCGCCGCCCTCCCTGTCCAGTCACGCCGCCGATACCGCGCGCCTCGCCGCCCCGCTCGCCATTGCGCAACTGTCGCAGATGGCGATGAGCGTCACCGACACCGTGCTGCTCGGCTCGCTCGGCCCCGACTCGCTCGCGGCGGGCGGCCTCGGCGCGAACTTCTTCTTCGTCATCGTCACGGTGCTGCAGGGCGTCCTGTCGTCGATCAGCGTCAGCGTCGCGCACGCGCGCGGCGCGCAAGCCGATCATCGCGTGCCGCACATCTACTGGACGGGCTTCGCGCTGTCCGTGCTGCTCGCGATCCCCGCGATCGTCGCGCTGTCGCTTTCCGAGCCGATCCTGCTGATGTTCCACGAGCCGCCGGCGCTCGCGCGCAACGTCGGCGAGTACACGGGCATCCTGCGCTTCGCCGCGCTCGGCAGCCTGATCGGCGTCGGCCTGATGCGCTCGTTCCTGCCCGCGATCGGCGCCGCGCGACGGCTGCTGTGGGTATCGATCGGCGGCGTCGGCGTCAACGCGGTGCTGAACTACGGGCTGATCCACGGCGCGTTCGGGCTGCCGCGGCTCGGCTTTCTCGGCTCCGCGGTCGCGACGACGATCACGATCTGGCTCACCGCGCTCGCGCTCGTGTGGCTGCTGCACGGCCGCCAGCGGTTCAAGCACTTCGTGACCGTGTCGCGTCCGAAGCTGCCGACGATGGGCGAGCTGATCGGCATCGGCTGGCCGGTCGCGATCACGTACGGGGTCGAATCGACGCTGTTCCTCGCCACCGGCCTCACGGTCGGCGTGCTCGGCGCGACGTCGCTCGCCGCGCACCAGATCGCGCTGAACGTCGCGTCGGTATCGTTCATGGTGCCGCTCGCGATCGGCCAGGCGGCCAACGTCCGGGTCGGCTACTGGGCCGGCGCGGGCAACGCCGTGGCCGCGCGGCACGCGGGCTTCGTCGCGCTCGGGCTCGGGGTCGCGTTCATGTCGCTGTCGGGCCTCGTGATGATCGTCGCGCCGCACACGATCGTCAGCCTCTACCTGCGCCTCGACGACCCCGCCAACGCCGCCACGGTGTCGCTCGCCGCGTCGCTGCTCGGCATCGCCGCGGTGTTCCAGATCGTCGACGGCATGCAGACGGTCGGCTCCGGCGCGCTGCGCGGCCTGAAGGACACGCGCGTGCCGATGCTCGCCGCCACCCTCGGCTACTGGGGCATCGGCTTTCCGACCGGCTACTGGCTCGCGTTCCACGCGGGTCTCGGCGCGCGCGGCCTGTGGTGGGGGCTGGCGGCCGGGCTCGCGAGCGTCGCCGCGCTGATGGCGTGGCGCTTCCACCGCAAGAGCGCGTCGCTCGCCACGCTGCGCGCGTGAGCGCGCCCGACGGCGCAAAACCGCCGCCGGCGCTATGCTAGCGGCTGTTCACTCGGATTACGCAGATCACGGGCCTGCGCCGGGCCCGCCGAAGAGACGCCGCGCACGAGCGGCGCGGCCTGCCCACGATACGCCCGACGCCGCGCGCCGCGCGGCCTTTCCCCCTTTCGAAGAGGAGTGCATCATGAACGAAGCAGTTCGGATGGAACGCGACACGTTCGGCGAGATCGCCGTGCCGGCCGCCCGGCTCTGGGGCGCGCAGACGGAGCGCTCGCTGCAGAATTTCCGGATCTCGACCGAGAAGCAGTCGCCGGAGCTGATCCACGCGCTCGCGATCGTGAAGCGCGCGGCGGCGGCCGTGAACCAGTCGCTCGGCGTGCTGGCCGACGACAAGGCGCACGCGATCATCGCGGCGGCCGACGAGATCATCGCGGGCCAGCATCCGCGCGAATTCCCGCTCGCGGTCTGGCAGACCGGCTCCGGCACGCAGACCAACATGAACCTCAACGAGGTGATCGCGAACCGCGCAAGCGAGCTGATGGGCGGCGAGCGCGGCGAAGCGCGCAAGGTTCATCCGAACGACGACGTGAACCGCGGCCAGTCGTCGAACGACGTATTCCCGACCGCGATGCACGTCGCCGCCGCGTATGCGATCGTCAACCACCTGCTGCCTGCGCTGCGCACGCTGCGCGCGACGCTCGACGCGAAGTCGAAGGCGTTCGCCGAAATCGTGAAGATCGGCCGCACGCACCTGCAGGACGCGACGCCGCTCACGCTCGGCCAGGAATTCTCCGGCTACGTCGCGCAGCTCGACCAAGGCATCCGGCACGTCGAATCGGCGCTGCCGCACCTGTACGAGCTCGCGCTCGGCGGCACCGCGGTCGGCACCGGGCTGAACGCGCATCCGGAATTCGCGGCGCGCGTCGCCGACGAAATCGGCCGCCTGGCGAAGCTGCCGTTCGTGAGCGCGCCGAGCAAGTTCGAGGTGATGGCGGCCGCCGACGCGCTGGTGTTCGCGCACGGCGCGCTGAAGACCGTCGCGGCGAGCCTGATGAAGATCGCCAACGACGTCCGCTGGCTCGCGAGCGGGCCGCGCTGCGGGCTCGGCGAGCTGTCGATTCCCGAGAACGAGCCGGGCAGCTCGATCATGCCGGGCAAGGTGAACCCGACGCAGTCCGAAGCCGTGACGATGCTGTGCTGCCAGGTGTTCGGCAACGACGTCGCGGTAAACGTCGGCGGCGCGAGCGGCAATTTCGAGCTGAACGTGTTCCGGCCGATGATCGCGCACAACGTGCTGCAATCGGTGCGGCTGCTCGCCGACGGCGCGCAGAGCTTCAACGACCATTGCGCGGTCGGCATCGAGCCGAACCGCGCACGCATCGACCTGCTGCTCAACGAATCGCTGATGCTCGTGACGGCGCTCAATCCGCACATCGGCTACGACAAGGCCGCGCAGATCGCGAAGAAGGCGCACAAGGAAGGCACGACGCTGAAGGCCGCCGCGCTCGCGCTCGGCTATCTGACCGACGCGGAATTCGATGAATGGGTGCGCCCCGAGCAGATGATCGGGGCGCGCTGACGCGCGCGTCGCGCGCCGCCGGCATCGCGCGGCGGCGCGCGACGGGTCCCGCACGGCGGCGCTTGCGTCAGACCGTGCCCTTCGCGACCTCTTCGGGCTTCATCTCGACGATCTTGTCGAGCGCGGCGCGCACGTCCATCGCGTACTTCGCGAGGCGCTTCTGCTCGTCGGTCTCCGGCACGAACGGCGGCACCGGCAGCGGGTTGCCGTTCTCGTCGACGGCGACGAACACGACGAGGCAGTCGGTCGTCTGGCGCAGCACGCCGCCCTTCGGATCGCCGGCGTGCACCGACACGTGGATGTGCATGCTGGTGCGCCCCGTCGCGACGACGCGCGCCTTCAGCTCGACCAGGTTGCCGACCATGATCGGACGCTGGAAGCGGATGTTGCCGACGCTGACCGTCACGCAGTAGCGGCTCGACCAGACTGCCGCGCACGCGTAGGCGACCTCGTCGATCCATTTCATCAGCGCACCGCCATGCACCTTGCCACCGAAGTTCACGGACGACGGCTCGGCGAGGAAGCGGAAAACGGTTTCGTTGCGATCGAGGGTCGCGGTGGCGGGGGACGAGGCGGACATCTTGTTGACTCCAGGCGGCGGGGGCGCTGCAAACGGCGCCATTATACGGTGCGCTGCGACAATGCGTCGCGGCGGCGCCGCCCGGCCCGGCGCGCAGGAGCGGGTCATGCCGGACGGACGGTGCCGCCGGTCAGCGGCGCACCGTCACGCCCTGGTCGATCACGCCGTACATCTCGATATGGCTGCCGCGTTCGTCCGCGGCGCTCGCGCCACCCTGTGCGCAAGCCGCGCAGACCAGCGCGGCCGCCAGCATGCAGAAAATCGTCTTCATCGTCGCATCGTTTCACGTGCGGCGGCCCCACTGCCGCCGCGCCCGGCCATTGTACGCGCGGGGCCGCCGGCCCTCTGCCAGCAGCCCTCTGCATTCGACATTTCGGCCCGACGCGAAACATCGAATGCCGTCAGCGCCTACACTGCGACACATCCCCCTTCTCCGAGGCGCCACGATGACCGATTCCGACGACCACCATTTTCCGGGCCTGAGCCGCATCGGCGCGCTGATCGCCGACCCCGGGCGGGCCGCGATGCTGTGGGTGCTGATGGACGGCAGCGCCCGCCCCGCCGGCGAGCTCACGCTGGTCGCCGGGCTGTCGCCGTCCGCCGCCAGCGCGCACCTCGCGCGCCTGACCGAAGGCGGGCTGCTCGCGCTCGACGTCCGCGGCCGGCACCGCTATTACCGGATCGCGTCCGCCGACATCGCCGCGTCGCTCGAGGCGCTCGCGAACGTCGCCCGCACGGCCGCGCCGCACCGGCCGGTTCCGCCGCCGTCGCGCGCCGTGCCCGCCGAGCTGCGCTACGCGCGCACCTGCTACGACCACATGGCGGGCGAGCTCGCCGTGCGCATCTTCGACGCGCTCACCGCGCGCGGCTGGCTGGACACGCAAGGCGACGCGGTCGACGCGACCGAGCTCGGCACGCAGGCGCTCGCGCGCTGGGGCATCGAAGTCGCGCAGCAGCGCACGCGCCGGCGCCGCTTCGCGTGCGGCTGCCTGGACTGGAGCGAGCGCCGCTCGCACCTCGGCGGCGCGCTCGGCGCGGCGCTGCTCGACAGCTTCTGCGCGCAGGGCTGGGTCGAGCGCACCGAGCGGCCGCGCGTGCTGCGCGTGACCGTGTCCGGCCAGCGCGTTTTCGACGACTGGCTTACGTCCGCTTGACGCGCACATTGCGCGCAGACGACAACCGCGGCCGCTGGACAGGTTTTGTTACATCGGATGCGGTCGGACTTACAAAACACAGAGCACTGAAACAGCCGGAGCGGATATTGTGAATTCAACGGCACGAATCGCCGCGCCGGGATAACGACGATGACGCTCATGATGGACTCCCTGTTCACGCTCAGGCGTACCGCCCGCTGCGCCCTGCTCGCGTTCGCCGCACTGGCGAGCCTGCCCGCCGCATTTGCGCAATCCACCGCCGCGCCGCCGTATGCGGCCGCCGCGCGGCAAGCGGGCGGCGATCCGCCCGGGCGCGTCGCGCGGCTCAATTACCTGTCGGGCGCCGTGACGACCGAGCCGGCCGGCACCGATACGTGGTCGTACGCCGCCGTGAACCGGCCGCTGACCACCGGCGACCAGTTGTGGAACGACGCGGGAGCGCGCTCGGAGCTGCACATCGGCTCGACCGCCGTGCGGCTCGGCGAATCGACGAGCCTGTCGGTGATGAATCTCGACGACACGACGACGCAGCTGAAGGTCGGCCTCGGCTCCGTGTCGACGCACGTGCGTTCGCTGCCGCCCGGCACGTCATATGAAATCGACACGCCGAACCTCGCGCTCGGCATCGCCGGCCCCGGCGACTACCGCGTCGACGTCGCGCCGAACGGCGCGAGCACGACGGTCACCGTGCGGCGCGGCAGCGCGACCGTCTACGGCGACAACGGCCAGTACCCGCTGTCGGCCGGGCAGCAGGTCGTGTTCACCGGCACCAGCCTGCAGGTCGCGCAGCAGGCGCCGACGCCGGGCCTCGATCCATTCGACCAATGGGCCGCCGGCCGCGACGCCGGCGAAGACCGCTCGGTGTCGGCCCGCTACGTGTCGCGCGACATTCCCGGCTATCAGGACCTCGACGCGAACGGCACGTGGCGCGAGAACCCGACCTACGGCGCAACGTGGGTGCCGAACGACGTGCCGGAGGGCTGGGCGCCGTACCACGACGGCCACTGGATCTGGCAGGCGCCGTGGGGCTGGACCTGGGTCGACGACGCGCCGTGGGGCTTCGCGCCGTATCACTACGGCCGCTGGGCCTACGTCGACGACAGCTGGGCGTGGGTGCCCGGTCCGGTCGTCGTCAGCGAGCCGCCCGTCTATGCGCCGGCGCTCGTCGCGTTCGTGGGCGGCGGCGGCGGGTTCGACTGGAGCATCGGGCTCACGGTCGGCGGCGTCGCCGCGGCGGGCTGCGCGTGGTTCCCGCTCGGCCCGGGCGAACGCTGGCATCCGGGCTGGGGCGGCTGGAGCCCGCATTACTACGACCGCGTGAACCGGAACATCGTGGTGAACAACGTCAACGTGAACAAGACCGTGAACGTGACGAACATCACCAACATCAACAACACGTACATCAATTACCGCGCGCCGCATGCGATCACGGCCGTGCCCGCGACCGCGTTCGTGCACGGCCAGCCGGTCGCGCACGTCGCCCAGCACGTCGACCCGCAGCAGTGGCGCAACGCGCACGTGACGCCGGGTACGCCGGGCATCGCGCCGGTGCGCCAGAGCTTCACCGGCGGGCTGCGCAACGCCGCCTATCGTCCGCCGGCCGCCGTCGCGCAGCATCCGGTCGTCGCGACGCGCAACCCGGCCGTGCCGCCCGCGTTCCGCGACCGGGCGGCCGAGCATCTGGTCCAGCAAGGCGCACGCGTGCCCGGCGCGGGCGCACCGGTGGTGAAAACCAGCGTGCCGCCCGACTACACGCCGCGCCCGGTCAAGATACCCGGCAATCCGCACGAGAGCGGCTGGGCGATGCGCAACGTGCAGCTCGTCAATCCGCACGGCCCGGTCGTGCAACCGGCGCATGGGGCGACTGCCGGCCAGCCGGCTGCGGGGATGGCACAAGCGGCCCGGCCCGGCGTGCCGACGCCGAACGCACGTATGCCGGGCGCGCCTGAACCGGGCGCACGGAGCGAACCTGCGCCGGGCATGCCCAACGGCGAGCGGACGCCGAACGCAGCAGCGCCGAACGCCGCGCACTTCGCGAACGGCGCCGCGGCCCAAGCGCCCGGCCCCGCTCAGCATCAGGCCGTGGGCGCCGGCAATGGCGCCCCGCATCCGCCGACGGCCGGCAACAGCCCGGCCGCGCACGACGGCGCGCATGCCGCAGCTGCGCCTGCGCCCGTCTGGATGCAGCCGCATACTCCGATGGACCGGCAGCGCCCGAACCCGCCGACGGCGCTGCACGCTGCCGGACAGAACGCGCTGCCGCCGGTCCGCGCTGCAGCGCCGACGCCGCGTCCGCAAACCCCGGCCGGCGCGCAACCGGGCGAGCGGCAGCCCACGCCGCACGAAGCACCGCAGCCCCGCTTCGACACGTCCGCGCAGATGCAGCAGCCGCGTCCGCACGCCGATTTCTCCGCGCCGGCCCAGCATGGGCAACCGCACGCCGAACGCCCGGCGCCCGCGCCGCAGCCGCGCGCCGACTTCGCGCAGCCCGCGCCGCACCGCGAAGTCGCGCCGCCGCATGTGAGCGAGTACCGGCCGCCGGCGCCCGTCGTGCATGAGATGCCGCGGCCGCAACCGGCGCCGCGCATGGAGCCGCGACCGTCGATGCCCGCGCCGCACGTGGAGCCCCGCCCGCAGCCGGCGCCGCACGTCGAAGCGCCGCATCCGAGCAACCCACCGCCCGCCGCCCACGAGGAGCGACACCGCCAGTAACCGGCGGCGCAGCAAACGAAAAGGCCCGACCGTTCCCGGTCGGGCCTTCGTCATTCCGTCGTGCGCGCCGCGCTACGCGGCGTACGGCCTTGCGTCGCCGCTCAGACGGCCATCGGCGCGGTCAGCGGCTCATGATGCCGGTAGCCGACGAGCGAGAAGTCGGACGGCTCGACCTTCTCCAGCCATTCGGGCGCGTACACGCCCGTCTGCGCATACTCCGGCACGCGATCGGCGATCGCGAGCCGCGGGCTCTCGTACGGCTCGCGCGCGAGCTGCTGCTGCAGCATGTCGAGCTGGTTCTCGTAGATGTGCGCGTCCCCGACGAAATACGTGAACCAGCGCGGCGTATAGCCGGTCAGCCGGCCGACGAGCGACAGCAGCGCGGCCCCTTCCGTCAGGTTGAACGGCGTGCCGAGTCCGACGTCGTTGCTGCGGATGTACAGGCACAGCGAGATCTCGCGCTTCGCAACGTTCGGCAGGAACTGGTACAGCAGGTGGCAGGCCGGCAGCGCGATCTCGTCGAGCACCGCCGGATTCCACCCGTGGAACAGGATGCGGCGGCTGCCCGGGTCCTGCATGATCGTGTCGAGACACTCACGCAACTGGTCGATCGCCTTGTACAACAGCACCTTCGGCGCGCCGTCCTCGTCGAAACGCGCGACGATCCGAAAGCCGCGGCCGGTCGCGTCGGCGATCTGCGCGTCGGCGCCCGCGTCGAGCACCTTGTAGCCGGGCCACCGGCGCCATTGCACGCCGTACACGTCGCCGAGATCGTCGACGCCCTGCCGGTACGGATTCGCGAGCCATTGCGCGTTCTCGTTCGCATTGGCGTCCCACACCTTGCAGCCGAGCGCGCGGAAATCGGCGGCGCTGCGCGACGCGCGCAGGAAACCGACCAGCTCGCCGATCGCGGACTTGAACGCGAGCTTCTTCGTCGTCACGGCCGGAAAGCCTTGCTGGAGGTCGAAGCGCAGCATCGCGCCGGGCATGCTGATGGTGCGGATGCCCGTGCGGTTCTCCTGCCAGGTGCCGGTGTCGAGAATGGTGCGAACGAGATCGAGATACTGTTTCATGCAGGTTCCTTCGGCCGCGAGGGCGGCCGCACCCGCCAATTCTAGCAAGCGTGCCGCGGAAGCTCCGGCAGCGGCGCAGAGAACCCGGCCAACGCGGCATCGCCGCGCTCGCGCATCCCGTGCGCGCACATCAGCCGGTACAGCGTGACGCGCGACACGCCGAGCTCGCGCGCCGCGTCGGCGAACCGGCCGCGATGCCGCAGCAGCGCATGCTCGATCGCCTGCCGTTCCGCCGCCTCGCGCGCCTCGACGAGCGACACCGGCGCCAGCACCGCATAGTCGCCCAGCTCGAGATCCGCCGCCGTGATCGTCCGGCCTTCCGACATCACGATCGCGCGGCGCACGCGATTGATCAGCTCGCGCACGTTGCCCGGCCACGGATAGCCGTACAGCGCCGCGATCGCGTCGGGCGAAAAGCCGCGCAGGCGGCGGTGCGAGTCGCCCTTGAAGCGTTCCAGCATGTGCCGCGCGAGCACCTCGATGTCCTTGCCGCGCGCGCGCAGCGGCGGCTCCTCGATCTTCAGCACGCACAGCCGGTGGAACAGGTCCTCGCGAAAGCGCCCTTCGCGCATCGCCGCCACGAGATCGACATGGGTCGCACAGATCACCCGCACGTCGACCGGAATCGACGCGTGCGCGCCGAGCCGCTCGATCTTGCCCTCCTGCAGGAAGCGCAGCAGGCTCGCCTGGCTTTCGAGCGGCAGGTCGCCGATCTCGTCGAGGAACAGCGTGCCGCCGTGCGCGGCCTCGACGCGGCCGGTCTTGCGCTGGTTCGCGCCGGTGAACGCGCCGCGCTCGTAGCCGAACAATTCGGCCTGCAGCAGCGTCGACGGTATCGCGCCGCAATTGATCGCGATGAACGGCGCCTGCGCGCGCGGCGAGCGCTCGTGGATCGCGACGGCCGTCAGCTCCTTGCCGGTGCCCGACTCGCCGGAGATGAACACCGGCGCATCGGTCGTCGCGACCCGGCGAATCATCTTGAAGAGCGCGAGCATCGCCTCGCAGGTGCCGACCATCTCGCCTTCGCCGCGCCCGGCGCCCGGCTGCGGCGTGACCGGATCGGTCAGCGCGACCATCCCGTGCGCATGGCCGATCGTCTCGACGATGCGCGACGTCTCGAACGGCATCGTCACGTAATCGAAGCAATAGTCGCGAATCAGGTGCCGCAGCGCGGCGTCCTGCAACTGGTCTCGCAGCGTCGCCGCGATCCAGCCGATATGCGGAATCGTCAGGCAGGGCTCCAGCTCGCGCAGGTCGGCCGGCTTGAAACCCGACGAGAATTCGAGCAGCCCGGCCGTCGCGACGCCGTGCTGCACGACGCGCCGCATGTCGCGCACGGTTTCAACGAGATCGACGCGCCAGCCGCGTGCGTCGAGGTGCCCGCGCAACGCATCGCTCGGTTCCCGGGAGAAATAGATCACGTGCCGTGCTTCGGCTTCCATATGCCCACCCCGTTCATCAACCGTCTGACGATTGCCGCACACGTCAAGCGACGTGCGAAAAGGATCGAATCGGGGCAGCCGAAGCAGCTCGATTCGCCATGCCGATACGCGACCACGTCGGGCCGCGCATGATGGCGCTTATCTCGCGTCCACTATTTTTCTGATCAACACAGCTTGTTATAGGCGCTGAATACGACAGGTCGGTTGCAGCGCGAAGCGGCGAACGGCCAAATCGCTCGATGGTCGATGCAAGTCAATCCTCTGCATAAAACCGCTACGCAGCGGCCATCCAATGCATCGACACACGCACTGATTTTCATCCGTGAAGCGAGTCGATTGAATCCGCAGTATTCCCGAGCCCCGCCGTTTCACGACTGAAACATTTCCCGGCATTTTCGCGCGCCATTCACGATGCATATCGCTCAATCGCAGGCGCGACAACCGATCGCGTTCGATGGCATGCATTTCGCTGAATCATCACGAAGCGGAGAAGGTGGCCATGCGAACACGTTTTTCATTGCCTTGCGTGCGGCTCGTGATTGCGTTCGCGCTCGCGTGCCCGTTCACATCGGTGTGCGCGCAACAACGCGCGATGCACGAGCGCGCGGTGCCGGCCGGCGACGGCCTGCGGCACGACGGCGCGGGTGGCTTCGAGCTGGTCGCCGCCGTCGGAGCGCGGTCGACCGACGCGCTGTCGGTGACGTTGTGGGACGAACTCGCGCGGCCGACGCCACCGCCCGCTCCGTTGCCGCTGCCCGTCGATACGCAGCACGCGATGGCCGGCGGCACGACGCATCGCACGCATCAATAGCCGGTACACGACCTCGCATGCCGGCCACTCGATGAGCATCCCGTATCGAACGCCCGCTGCAGACCGTGCGACCCGCGTCGCCGTCGCGACGCGCAGCTTTTCTGTGTCCGTCCCCCGGCGGGCACTCTTTTTATTCGACGCGCGGCGGCGCCGATGCGCGTGCATCGGCACGGCGCTGACGGCGCCGCCGTTCCGGTAGAATCGGCGCCATTCCGCTTCACTTCTCCCCGACCTTCATGACGACGCTGACCCTGATCGTCGCGCGCGCCCGCAATGGCATCATCGGCCGCGACAACCAGTTGCCCTGGAAACTTCCCGAGGATCTCGCCTTCTTCAAGCGCACGACGATGGGCGCGCCGATCGTGATGGGCCGCAAGACCCACGAATCGATCGGCCGGCCGCTGCCGGGGCGCCGCAACATCGTCGTCACGCGCGACGGGTCGCGCCGCTTCGACGGCTGCGACACCGTCACGTCGCTCGCCGACGCGCTCGCGCTCGCCGCACGCGACGGCGCGCCCGAAGCGTTCCTGATCGGCGGCGCGCAGCTCTACGCGGAAGGCCTCGCGCTCGCCGACAAGCTGGTCGTCACCGAGATCGACGCCGACTTCGACGGCGACGCGTCGTTCCCCGCCCCCGATCCCGCGCAGTGGCAGGAGGTGTCGCGCGATCCGCACCAGGCCGCCGCGCCGAACACGTTCGGCTACGCGTTCGTCGTCTACGCGCGCAAGCGCGACTGACGCGCGGCACACGACAAAAAGCCCGACCGGTGCATGCGCGCCGGTCGGGCTTTTCATTTGGTCGCGGCCGACGCCGCGCCGCCTACTGCCCGGCGATCGTCATCTGCTCGATCAGCACCGAGCCGGTTTCCTTCGTGCCGCGCACGATCGAATCCGCGCCGATCGCGACGATGTGCCGGAACATCTCCTGCAGCGTGCTCGCGACCGTGATCTCCTCGACCGGGTACTGGATCACGCCGTTCTCGACCCAGAACCCCGCCGCGCCGCGCGAATAGTCGCCCGTCACGTAGTTCACGCCCTGCCCCATCAGCTCGGTCAGCAACAGGCCCGTGCCGAGCTTCTTCAGCATCGCGTCGAAATCGTCGCCCGACTGCGTGTTGCTGCTGCGCAGCGCGAGGTTGTGCGAGCCGCCGGCGTTGCCGGTCGTCTGCGTGCCGAGCTTGCGCGCCGAGTAGGTCGACAGGAAATAGCCCTCGACGACGCCATCCTTGACGACGCTGCGCGCGCGCGTGCGCACGCCTTCTTCGTCGAACGGCGCGCTGCCCATCGCGCGCGGCACGTGCGGGTCCTCGACGATCTGCACGTGCGGCGCGAACACCGGCTTGCCGAGGCTGTCGACGAGGAACGAGGTCTTGCGGTACAGCGCGCCGCCGCTCACCGCCTGCACGAACGCGCCGAGCAGCCCGGCCGCGAGCGGCGCCTCGAACAGCACCGGCACCTTGCGGGTGTCGAGGCGGCGCGCGCCCATCCGCGCGAGCGCGCGCTCGGCCGCGTAGCGCCCGACCGCTTCCGGCGCCGCGAGGTCGGCCGCGCTGCGCTTCGACGTGTACCAGTCGTCGCGCTGCATGTGGCGGCCGCTGCCCGCGATCGGCGCGCAGGCGATGTAATGGCGCGAATACGGGTAGCCGGCGAGGAAGCCGCGCGACGTCGCGAGCACGAACTGCGAATGCTGCGCGGACACGCTCGCGCCTTCCGAATTGCGGATCTGCGGACTGACCGCGAACGCGGCGTCTTCCGCGCGGCGGGCAATCTCGACCGCGTCGTCGGCGGACAGCTCCCACGGGTGATAGAGGTCGAGGTCACGCGGCGCCGTCTCGAGCAGCTCGGCCTCGGCGAGCCCGGCCGCGTCGTCCTCGGCGGTGAAGCGCGCGATGTTGTACGCGGCGGCGACGGTATCCTTGATCGCGGCCGGCGAGAAGTCCGACGTGCTCGCATTGCCGCGCTTCTTGCCGATGAACACGGTCACGCCGACCATCTTGTCGCGATTGTGCTCGATCGTCTCGACCTCGCCGCGGCGCACCGACACCGACAGGCCGTCGCCTTCGGAGATTTCGGTCGCGGCGTCCGACGCGCCGAGCGCCTTCGCGTGCCGGAGGATGTCCGAGGCGATTTCTTTCAGCTGATCCTGCGTATGCGGGAAATAGCGCGCTTGCGTGTCGAGATTGGCAGCCATCTTCGTTTTATCCGGTGGCGGGCTCGCGGCCCGCGTGTTCAAAATGTCGTATGCCGCGATCATATCAGTGTGCAGTGTGCGCCGGGCCGCCCCAAGCGCACCGATCGCCCCCTCGGGGGGCAGCGAACGCAGTGAGCGTGGGGGCCGGGACACCGTAATGGAGAAGCTTGGGGCGGCCGCGGCGCGATACAATGCCGCCCATGACACGCAAAACCCGTATTCAGCCGATCGAGCACGCCGACGACGACGCCGGCCACGGCTACGATCGCCCCAGCAAATCCCAGTTGAAGCGCGAAATGCACGCGCTGCAGGAACTCGGCCAGGCGCTCGTCGACCTGCCGAAGGATGCGCTCAAGCGCATGCCGATGCCCGAAGACCTCGGTGATGCGGTGCGCGAAGCGCGCCGCATCACCGATCACGAAGGCAAGCGCCGCCAGCTCCAGTACGTCGGCCGCGTGATGCGCTCGCTGACCGACGACGAGACGGCGGCGCTGCGCACCGCGCTCGACGCGCAGCGCGGCGTGAACAAGGCCGCGACGGCCCGCCTGCACTGGATCGAACGCACCCGCGAGCAGCTGCTGGCCGACGACGCCGCGCTGACCGAATTCGTGCGCCAGCATCCGGACGCCGACGTGCAGGAAGGCCGCACGCTGATCCGCAACGCCCGCAGGGAGGCGCAGCAGAACAAGCCGCCGCGCTACTTCCGCGAGCTGTTCCAGTGGATCAAGATCGCGAGCGGCGCGCCCGACGCGGACGACGAGGAAGACGAGTCCGCCGGAGAGGATCATGGCGACGAAGCGTAACCATCCCGACGAGCTGGTGGTCGGCCTCGTGTCGATCAGCGACCGCGCGAGCACGGGCGTCTACGAGGACAAGGGCATTCCGGCGCTGCAGGACTGGCTCGCCGCCGCGCTGAGCTCGCCGTGGCGCGCGGAGACCCGGCTGATCCAGGACGACGCCGCGACGATCTCCGCGACGCTCGTCGAGCTGGTCGACACGGCCGGCTGCGACCTCGTGCTGACGACGGGCGGCACCGGCCCGGCGCGCCGCGACGTGACGCCCGAGGCGACGCTCGCGGTGGCGACGAAGGAAATGCCGGGATTCGGCGAACAGATGCGGCAGATCAGCCTGAATTTCGTGCCGACCGCGATCCTGTCGCGGCAGGTCGCGGTCATCCGCGAGACAGCCGACCACGCGGCGCTGATCATCAACCTGCCGGGCCAGCCGAAATCGATCAAGGAAACCCTCGAAGGGCTGCGCGACGCGGACGGCCGGCCCACCGTGCCCGGCATCTTCGCCGCGGTGCCCTACTGCATCGACCTGATCGGCGGCCCGTACATCGAGACGAACGCCGCGGTGGTCGCGGCGTTCCGGCCGAAGAGCGCGCAGCGCGCGCCGCGCTGACGCGGCGCAGAGTGCCGGCCCGCTCAGGCGGCCGGCGCGGATTCGCCGGCCGGCGCCGGCGTGGCCGGGATCAGGAAATGCTCGCGGTAGTACTTCAGCTCGTCGATCGACTCGTGGATGTCGGCCAGCGCCGTATGCATCGCGCGCTTCTGGAAGCCCTTGTAGATCGCCGGCTGCCAGCGGCGGCACAGCTCCTTGAGCGTGCTGACGTCGAGGTTGCGGTAGTGGAAGAAGCGCTCGAGGTCCGGCATCCAGCGCGCCATGAAGCGGCGGTCCTGGCAGATCGAGTTGCCGCACATCGGCGACTTGCCGGGCGATACGTACTGCGCGAGGAACGCCTGGAGCTGCGCGGCGGCGTCCGCTTCGGTCACGGTCGATGCACGCACGCGATCGATCAGGCCCGAGCGGCCGTGCGTGTTCTTGTTCCAGTCGTCCATCTTCGCGAGCGTCGCGTCGCTCTGGTGGATCGCGAACACCGGGCCTTCGACCGCGATCTCGAGCGTCGAATTGGTCACGACGACCGCGATCTCGATGATGCGGTCGTTATCCGGGTCGAGGCCCGTCATTTCCATGTCGAGCCAGACGAGGTTCAACTCGTTGCGCACGAGTTCGGGCTGGCTGGCGGAAGCGGGGGTATCGGTCATGAGTCATCCTGGAAAATGGCGGGCGGCGCACGGCGCCGCCCCGGCGGCGGGTTTCGCGTCAGCGGGCCCGGTCCGCAAGAACATATAATTCTCGCATAGAACCCTTTGGCGCCTTCGATGTCACCTTTTTCGTTCACCCTGCTGTTCGCGCTCGCCGTGCTCGCGATGGTCGTCACCAAGCTGTGGCTCGCGTCGCGGCAGGTCCGCTTCGTCGCCGCGCACCGCAACCGCGTCCCTGCCCGCTTCAGCGCGACCATCCCGCTGTCCGCACACCAGCGCGCGGCCGACTACACGGTCGAGCGCACCCGGCTGACGATGCTCGAGATCGTCGTCAGCGCGGCCGTGCTGGTCGGCCTCACGCTGCTCGGCGGCGTCGGCGCGCTCGATGCGCTGCTGTCCGGCTGGCTCGGCCGCGGCTACGGGCAGCAGGTCGCGCTCGTCGCGGCGGTGTTCGCGATCACGAGCGTGGTCGACGTGCCGTTCGAGTATTACCGCCAGTTCGGCATCGAGCAGCGCTTCGGCTTCAACCGGATGGCCAAGCGCCTGTTCTTCACCGACATGCTGAAGAACGTGCTGCTCGGCGCCGCGCTCGGCCTGCCGCTGCTGTTCGTCGTGCTGTGGCTGATGAACCAGGCCGGCAGCCTGTGGTGGCTGTGGACGTGGATCGTCTGGGTCGCGTTCCAGATGCTCGTGCTGCTGATCTACCCGAGCTTCATCGCCCCGCTCTTCAACAAGTTCGAACCGCTGAAGGACGACGCGCTGCGCGAGCGCATCGAGTCGCTGATGAAGCGCTGCGGCTTTGCGGCAAAGGGCCTGTTCGTGATGGACGGCAGCCGCCGGTCCGCGCACGGCAACGCATACTTCACCGGCTTCGGCGCGTCCAAGCGGATCGTGTTCTTCGACACGCTGCTCGCGCGGCTGTCCGGCGAGGAGATCGAGGCCGTGCTCGCGCACGAGCTCGGCCATTTCAAGCGCCGCCACGTGATGAAGCGCATGCTCGTGTCGTTCGTGCTGAGCCTCGCGCTGCTCGCGCTGCTCGGCTGGCTCGCGCAGCGCGTGTGGTTCTATACGGGGCTCGGCGTCACGCCGTCGCTCGACTCCAGCAACGCCGGCGCGGCGCTCGTGCTGTTCTTCCTCGCGATCCCCGTGTTCCTGTTCTTCGCGACGCCGATCGGCAGCCTCACGTCGCGCAAGCACGAATTCGAGGCGGACGCGTTCGCCGCCAGCCAGACCGACGCGCAGGATCTCGTCAGCGCGCTCGTGAAGCTGTACGAGGACAACGCGTCGACGCTGACGCCCGACCCGGTCTACACGGCCTTCTACTATTCGCACCCGCCCGCGTCGCAGCGGATCGACCGGCTGCTGCAGCGCGCATGAGCCGGCCGACCTCTCCCCGCAAGCCGGCCCCGCGCGCCCCGGGCGCGGCACGCGCCGAAGGCCGCGTGATCGCGGCGCACGGCCGCCACTACATCGTCGCGCCCGACGAAGGCGGCCCGATGCTGCAGTGCTTCCCGCGCGGCAAGAAAAGCGACGTCGCGGTCGGCGACCGCATCGCCTACGAGCGCACGTCCGCCGACCAGGGCGTGATCGTCGAGATCGGCGAGCGCCGCAATCTGCTGTACCGCTCCGACCAGTTCAAGTCGAAGCTGTTCGCGGCCAACCTCGACCAGCTGCTGATCGTGCTCGCGACCGAGCCCTATTTCAGCGAGGACCTGCTCGGGCGTGCGCTGATCGCCGCCGAGGCAAACGACCTGAAGCCGCTCGTCGTGCTGAACAAGATCGACGTCGAGGCAGCGCTGCCGGTCGCCCGCGAGCGGCTCGCGCCGTATCGCGCGCTCGGCTACGACGTGCTGGAGCTGTCGGTCAAGGGTGCGCCCGACGATGCGCGCGCGCAGCTGATGCCGCATCTGGCGGGCCATTCGACGATCCTGCTCGGCCAGTCGGGGATGGGCAAGTCGACGCTCGTGAACCTGCTCGTGCCCGACGCCGAAGCCGCGACGCGCGAGATCTCCGCGGCACTGAACAGCGGCCGGCACACGACGACGTTCACGCGGCTCTACCCGCTGCCCGGCAGCGACGGCGCGCTGATCGATTCGCCGGGCTTCCAGGAATTCGGCCTCTATCATCTGACGGAAGGGCGCCTCGAGCGCGCGTTCCCGGAATTCCGCCCGCTGCTCGCGGACTGCCGTTTCTATAATTGTCATCATCTGCACGAGCCGGGCTGCGCGATCCTGGAAGCGGTCGCCGACGGCCGCATCGCGCCGTCGCGGCACGCGTTGTACGCACAACTGGTGCACGAGGCAAGCCAGGTCGTGCGTTGACGTCCGGCCGGCGCGCACGGGGGCGCGTTGCGCGGCCGAGCCGCCCTTCCCTGCGCAATGCCCGTTGCCCGGCCATCACCCACAGGAGCGATGATGCGTTTCAAGGCGCCGGATCTTGCGACCGCGCAGCATTGGGCCAACGTCCTCGAGGGGGCCGGCGTCGGCTGCGAGCTGCACAACCGCTATGCGACGGGCGCGCTCGGCGGCCTGCCGGCCGATGCGTGCGCGCCCGAAGTCTGGCTCGACGACGAACGCGACGAAGCGCTTGCGCGGCGCCTGCTCGACGCCGCATCGCGCGGGCCGGCCGCCGGCGCGACGCCCTGGCGTTGCCCGCAGTGCGGCGAGTCGCTCGAAGCGCAATTCACCGCCTGCTGGCGTTGCGGCGCCATGCGCGAGCCGCGCGACGGCTGACGCACAGCAAAAAGGCCGGCGTCGAGCCGGCCTTTTGCGCTCCGTTCCGGGCCCTGCGTCAGGACACCCAGACCGCGATCGTCAGCATCAGCAGCAGGATCATCCACAGAATCACCGCGCGCCACACGAGGCCGACCGCCGACTGCAGCGTGCGCGGCGTGCAATCGTCGCCCACCGTCAACGGGCCGCTGTCACCGACCGCCAGCGCGTCGAGGCTCGACGGCTCGGCGAGCGGCCCGGCCAGCCGCGCGCCGAGCGCCCCGCTGCCCGCCGCCAGCAGCACGCCGTCGTTCGGGTCGGGCCACTGGCGCGTGTGGTTGCGCCACGCGTAGATCGCATCCTCGAAGTTGCCGACGATCGCGAAGCCCAGCGCAGTCAGCCGCGAAGGCACCCAGTCGATCACGAAGAACGCACGTTGTGCGAACGTCGAGAAGGCGGCGGTGCGGTCGTCGGCCGGCGTCGACCAGCTGCGCGCCAGGTATTCGGAAATGCGATACAGCACCGCGCCTGCCGGGCCGACCGGCAGCACGTACCAGAAGAACACGCCGAACACGTGGCGATGCGACGCGACGACCGCATGGATCAGCGTATGGCGGACGATCTCGCCGACCGGCATGTCGACCGTGTCGATGCCCGTCCACTCGTGCAGGATTTCGCGCGCGCGCGGCACGTCGTCGTTGTTGAGCGCGAGATGAATATCGGTGAAGTAATGGCTGAACTGGCGGAAGCCGAGCGTGAAATACACGACGGCGACGTTCCACAGGAACGCGAGCACGAAGCTCACCTTGTACAGCAGAAAATAGATCAGCGCGACGACCAGCACCCACGGCAGCACGACCGCGAGCCAGGCAAGGATGCCGTGCTTCTGCTTGCCCGCGTCGAGGCCATGCGCGACGGTTTCCGCATGAAACTGAAACAGGGCGAACACCGGATTGCTCGGCGACAACGCGCGGACCTGTTCGATGATGAGGGCGAGAAGAACCGAAAAGAAAGTCATGCGTAGCGCCGTCTTCGGGTTATGTCATTTTTTGCATAACGATAGCACAGCGTAAGCCGGGCATGGCTGCCGACGCCTGCGGCCAGCAGCCGGCCGCGCGCGCGGAACGACGCCCGCGCTCAGTGCGCAGCCAAGAAGCGGTACAGATTGCGCAACATGCCGGCAGTTGCGCCCCAGATGAAGTAATCCCCGCCCCCGTCGCCGCGCGGATAAGGCATCGCAAAAAAACGACGCTCTCCGCCGTCCCAACGGAATGTGCGGATCTGATGGTTCGCCGGATTCATCAGGAACGCGAGCGGCACCTCGAAGATCTCCGCGACTTCGAACGTATCCGCCTGCACCGTGAAGGGTGGATGCACGAGGCCGACGACCGGCGTCACGCAAAAGCCGGTGCCCGTCAGGTAGTCCGGCAGCGCGCCGAGGATCTCGACCTGCTCGCCGGCGAGCCCGATCTCCTCCTTCGCCTCGCGCAACGCCGTCGCGGTCGCGTCACGGTCGAACGGCTCGCGCCGGCCGCCGGGAAAGCTGACCTGTCCGGCATGATCGTTCAGGTGATCGGCACGCTGCGTGAGCAGCACGGTCAGGCCGGCTTCACGGACGACGAGCGGCACGAGCACGGCCGCGCTGCGCGGATCGACGCCTTCCTGCAGCCGCGCCTCGCCCGGCTCGACGCTCCATTCGAGCGTACGCGCGAATCGTTCGCGCAGGCCGGACGGCGTCAGCAACCGTGAATCGATGGACGGCAAGCCGGTGCCGGTGCCTTCGACCGGCAGCACTTCGGGATCGATGATGAGGCGGCGATTCAATGGGACTCTCGGGTTCGCGTGTCGTATCGAGCATATTGTCGCGCCAGAATGAAAAAAGCACCCGGGTGGGTGCTTTTTCCTTACAGCTCTTACGCCTGGACAGCTGCGGTGCGATCCTTCGACACCAGCTTTTCCTTGATTCGAGCCGACTTGCCCGAACGCTCGCGCAGGTAGTACAGCTTCGCGCGACGCACGTCGCCGCGACGCTTCACGACGATGCTCGCCAGCAGCGGCGAGTAGGTCTGGAACGTACGCTCAACGCCTTCGCCCGACGAGATCTTGCGGACGATGAACGCCGAGTTGAGGCCACGGTTGCGCTTCGCGATCACGACGCCTTCGTAAGCCTGAACGCGCTTGCGGTTACCTTCAACCACGTTCACGTTCACGATCACCGTGTCGCCCGGGGCGAATTCGGGGATCGTCTTGCCTGCGAGCGCGCGCTCGATTTCTTCCTGCTCAAGCTTTGCAATCAGATTCATCACTGACTCCTAAAACCATCTTGTCGGCGTTTGCGCCCGCCCGTTTCCAGGCCCGGCCCCGATAGAGGATGGATTCACATCAGGCGCCGCGCACGCATGCACGGCACCGCCAATTCCCGCCCGCCAGAGCCGCCTCAGGAGGCGTTCTTCGCTTCGCGTGCGAGATTCGCGAGCCACGCCTCGTCGGCACGGCTCAGCAACTTGTCGCGACGCGCCCGGTCGATCAGGTCCGGACGCTTCAGCCACGTATTCCTCAATGCTTCCTGGCGCCGCCAGCGCTCGATCTCGGCATGATGGCCGCCGAGCAGCACGTCCGGCACCCGCACGCCCTCGTATTCCTCGGGCCGCGTGTAATGCGGGCAATCGAGCAGGCCGCCGACGAAGCTGTCCTGCACGGCCGACTGCGCATCGTTCAGCACGCCGGGCAGCAGGCGCACGACCGCATCCATCATCGCCATCGCCGGCAGCTCGCCGCCCGACAGCACGAAATCGCCGAGGCTGATTTCCTCGTCGACGCAGCGGTCGAGCAGGCGCTGGTCGATCGCTTCGTAGCGGCCGCACAGCACGATGACGCCCGGCTCCTGCGCCATCCGCACGACGCGTTCATGCGTGAGCGGCGCGCCCTGCGGCGACATCATCACCACGCGCGGGCTCGCGACGCCCTGCTCCGCCTGCGCCGCCTTCGCGGCGCCGATCGCAGCCTCGAGCGGCTTCGCCAGCATCACCATGCCCGGACCGCCGCCGTACGGCCGATCGTCGACCGTGCGGTAGTTGTTCGTCGTGAAGTCACGCGGGTTCCAGGTACGCAACCCGAAACTGCCCTGCTTCACGGCCCGGCTGGTAATGCCCCAGTCGGTCAGCGCACGGAACATTTCGGGAAAGAGCGTGACGACATCGAACTGCACCGCGCTCTCCGTGACCTGGTTCATTTAGTAATCGGCTTCCCAGTCGACGACGATGCGACGCGCCGCCTGATCGACCGTTTTGACGTACACGCCAACGAACGGGATCAGCCGCTCGGCAGGCGCCGGCTGGCCGTCTTTCCCGGTCGCCGGATATTCGATGCGCATGATCGAATGCGCGCCGTTGTCGATCATCCCGATCACTTTCCCGAGCGCCACCGATTGCTCGTTGACGACGTCGAGACCGATCAGGTCGACCCAGTAGAACTCGTCTGCGTCCAGCGCCGGAAAATCTTCCCGGCGCACGGACACGCGAAAGCCGCGCAAAGCCAGCGCGGCATCGCGATCGCCCAGACCGGCGAGATGCGCGACGACCGTGTCGCCGTGCGTCTTCGCCTGCGTGATGCGGACGGCATGCCGCTCCGCACCTTTTTCCAGCCACCAGCGGCGCGCGTTGAGCAGCGCGTCGCCGCCGCGACCGGCGTCGGCGTGGGTCATCACCTTGACCCAGCCCTTCAGGCCGTAGGCATCGACCACCGCTCCGACCTCGACGGCGTCATCGGGCCAGGCTTGCACCGCTTCGAGGCTGCCCTGCTCGGCAGCCGTGCCGGCGTTCGCGGCAGTACCGCGCTCGACCGGCTTGCGGACGAATGCGCCGAACGACGCTCGCCCGCGCTTCGCGTTACCGGAATCGTGACCCGCCATCAATGCACCTCGCAGCCGGCACGACCGGCACACCGCGCCATGTTAGGCAGCCGGCTGCGCCTTCTGCGCTTGCTTCACGAGACGCTCGACGGTCGGCGACAGTTGCGCGCCAACGCCTTGCCAGTACGTCAGGCGATCCTGAGCGATACGCAGCGATTCGCCCTTCGTAGCGACCGGGTTGTAGAAGCCGACGCGCTCGATGAAGCGGCCGTCACGACGGTTGCGCGAATCGGTAGCGACGATGTTGTAGAACGGGCGCTTCTTCGAGCCGCCGCGAGCCAGACGGATGATAACCATATGAAATCCTTCGGGAAAACCGGGTTCGAAACTACTGAAACGTGCGATTATAGCTGGAAACCAGAGGCACAACAAACACTTACGCGCAAAAAATCCGCGAACGCCCGACCGCCGGGCATACAATCGGCCTGTCCAGGACCGTCCGCCGCCGCCATGCCGCCGCTTCGCGCCGTGGCGCGCCGCGCGCAGCGCCGCGTCGCGGCGCTCGTTGCCGGCGTCGCCTGTCTCGCCTCCGCAACGACGTTCGCCGCCGGCCTGCCGGTGAGCGAACTCGTCGTGCCGCCCGGTTTCCACGTGTCGCTGCTCACTGATGCCGTGCCGACTGCACGGGAAATGGCTTGGTCGCCGCGCGGCATCCTGTATGTCGGCACCCGCGAAGGCCGCGTGCACGCGCTCGTGATGAGGGAGGGCCAGATCAGCGCGCATTACGTGATCGCGTCCGGGCTCGACATGCCGGTCGGCGTCGCCTACCGGGACGGCGCATTGTACGTGTCGGCCGTATCGCGCATTGTGCGCCTCGACCGCATCGACGACCAGCTTGCCGCGCCGCCGAAGCATGTGGTCGTCACCGATGCGCTGCCGGCCGAGCACCATCACGGCTGGAAATTCATCGCGTTCGGGCCGGACGGCAGGCTGTACGTGCCGACCGGCGCACCATGCAACGTATGCCTCGCCGACCGCAACCGGTTCGCGGTCATCGCGCGCATGAATCCGGACGGCAGTCACCGGGAGGTAGTCGCGCGCGGCGTGCGCAATACGGTCGGATTCGCGTGGCATCCGGACACGGGCGAGCTGTGGTTCACCGACAACGGCCGCGACTGGATGGGCGACGACGTGCCGGACGACAAGCTCAACCGCGCGCCGCACGCGGGCCTCGACTTCGGCTTCCCCTATTGCCACGGCGGCGACACGCCCGACCCCGAGTACGGCAGCCATGACGCGTGCCGCCGCTACACGGGCCCCGTGCTGAAGCTCGGCGCGCATGTCGCCTCGCTCGGCATGCGCTTCTACACCGGTTCGATGTTTCCGGCCGCGTACCGCAACAACATCTTCATCGCCGAACACGGCTCGTGGAACCGCCGCACCAAGGTCGGTTATCGCGTGATGCGCGTCGTGGCGTCCGCCGACGGCAGCCACGCGCAGCAAACGCCGTTCGTGACCGGCTGGCTGCGGCCCGACGGCACCGTATGGGGCCGCCCGGCCGACGTGCTGGCGCTGCCCGACGGCTCGCTGCTCGTCAGCGACGACTACGCGGGTGCGATCTACCGCATCACCTATGCGGCACCTTGACGCAGAGCAGGGGTGACCGCCTCCACCACCGCATCGTAGAATGCGTGCCGGGCTGCACGCCCGCGCCGCGTCTGCGGCGGTCCATTCCAACGCCCCATTCCAACGACATTACGCCCGCCCATCCATGTCCAGCAGCAGCACCGCCCCGATCCGCCGCTTCCGCTCCAAGACGCTTACCGCCGCCCTCGCGTTCCTGTTCGGCTCGATCGGCGCGCATCGCTTCTATCTGTACGGCTTTCGGGACGTCTATGGCTGGGCGCATCTGCTCGCGACGATCGTCGGCATTCCCGGCTTCCTGCTGCTCGCTGCGACCCAGCGCACCGCCGGCCTCGGCTGGTGGCTGGCGCTGCCCGGCGCGATTTCGCTGCTGGCGGCCTTCCTCGCGGCCCTCGTCTACGGCTTGCGTCCGGATGAAAAATGGGATGCGCAATTCAATGCGGACACCGGCAGGCACAGCCGCTCAGGCTGGACGGTGATCTTCGTCGTGATCTTCTCGCTGCTGATCGGCGCGTTCCTGCTGATGACGGCGCTCGCGCTCTCGTTCCAGACGTATTTCGAGTCGCAGGTCGAAGCGGCCAAGCAGATCTCGCAATAAATACACGGGAGCGACGCGCCGGGTGCCCGCTGCGCCGGCGGCGTCGCGCCCTATTCGACGGCGCGCCGGGAACTAGAAGAGACTCAACTGCGTGTCATCGCGCGAACGGGCGTTTGATGATCGAGGGGCGGCCGCCCTTCCCACCTCCGGCCCCGGAAGGCCGCCCCGCGGATGGCCGCCCCGCGGATGGCCGCCCCCTCCAAACTGCGACAGATCGAGAATGCCGTTCGCACGTTCGTTCAGCCCAAGCCGCTTGACCGCCTGACGAAAGCGCTGCTTCAGCAGATCCGCCCAGATCCCTTCGCCCTTCATCCGCTTGCCGAAATCCGAGTCGTAGTCCTTGCCGCCGCGCATGTCGCGCACGCGGTTCATCACGCGCTCCGCACGATCCGGGAAATGTGCGGTCAGCCAGTTCCTGAACAGCGGCGCAACTTCCCAGGGCAGCCGCAGGATGATGTAGCTCGCGTGCGTCGCGCCCGCTTCCGCGCACGCTTCGAGCACCCGCTCCAGGTCCGGCTCGGTAACGAACGGAATCACCGGCGCGATGCTCACGCCGACCGGCACCCCCGCGTCGCGCAGCGCGCGGATCGTGCGCAACCGGCGGGCCGGCGTCGCAGCGCGCGGCTCGAGCGTGCGCGCAAGTTCCGCGTCGAGCGTCGTGATCGTGACCGCCGCCATCACCTGCCCGCGCGCCGCCATCGGCGCCAGCAGGTCGAGATCGCGCTCGATCAGCGACGATTTGGTGATCGCGGCGAACGGCAGCCCGTGATCGTGCATGACCTGAATCACGCTGCGCGTGATGCGCAGGTCCCGCTCGACCGGCTGGTATGCATCGGTATTGACGCCGAGCGCGATCGGCTCCGGCACGTAGCGCTTTCTGGAAATCTCGCGCTCGAGCAGTTCGGCCGCGTTGACCTTCGCATAGATGCGGCTCTCGAAATCGAGCCCCGGCGACAGGCCGAGATAGCTGTGAGTCGGCCGCGCGAAGCAATAGATGCAGCCATGCTCGCAGCCGCGATACGGATTGAGCGACACGCTGAACGGAATGTCGGGCGACTGGTTGCGTGTGAGGATGCTGCGCGCCCGCTCCTCGAATACCTGCGTGCGCAGCGGGGCCGGCAAATCGGCGTCGTCCGCCTCATGCGTCCAGCCGTCGTCGACCGCCTCGCGAAGCGCCATCTCGTACCGCCCCTGCAGGTTGTCGACCGCCCCGCGCCCCTTGCGAGGCATGGGCGGCGCAACCGGAAATTCATTATCGGATCGATCGTCCATCGCCTCACCCAGTCACCTGCACTCAATACTGTATATTTATACAGTATTGAGTGCAGCGTGCCAAGAGCGAGACAAGGGCGAAACGAGGGAGGCGAGACAGGCAATCTATTCGTCGACCGAAATCGTCAGCGTCTCCTTGATTTCCTCCATCACGACATAGCTCTTCGACTGCACCGCGCCCGGCAGCTGCAGCAGGATGTCGCCGAGCAGCTTGCGGTAGTCGGCCATCTCGCCGATCCGCGCCTTGATCAGGTAGTCGAAATCACCGGACACGAGATGGCACTCGAGCACCTCGTCGATCTTCATCACCTCCCGGCGGAACTGCTCGAACATGTTGCCGCCCTTGTGACCGAGCGTGATCTCGACGAACACGAGCAGCGCCGCGCCGAGCTGGGCCGGATCGACCCGCGCATGATAGCCGGTGATCACGCCGTCGCGCTCCATGCGCCGCACGCGCTCGATGCACGGCGTGACGGTCAGTCCGACCTGCTCGGCGAGATCCTTCATCGCCATCCGGCCGTCGTTCTGGAGCAGTTTGAGGATGCGCCGGTCGAGCTTGTCGAGCGTGCGCACCGGTTGGCGTTGCGTTCTCATTTGTTTATGCTGAAAAGCCGAAAAATACGATAACAAAAACTGCACATTCGACAATACCATAGCGCAAAAAACTAGATCAGCTAGAGGTTACACGGAGCCGCGGGTGCATCCGGCCTCGAACTGGTCCTTCCATCTGGAGCAGCTATGCGAGTCGTCGTTCTCGGCAGCGGTGTAGTGGGCGTGGCAAGCGCGTATTACCTCGCGCGCGCCGGTCATGAAGTCACGGTGATCGACCGGGAGGCCGGCCCGGCGCTCGACACGAGCTTCGCGAACGCGGGCCAGATCTCGCCCGGCTACGCGGCGCCGTGGGCCGCGCCCGGCGTGCCGCTGAAGGCGGTCAAGTGGATGTTCGAGAAGCACGCGCCGCTCGCGATCCGCCTCGACGGCACCCGCTTCCAGCTGCAATGGATGTGGCAGATGCTGCGCAACTGCACGGCCGAGCGCTACGCAGTGAACAAGGGCCGCATGGTTCGTCTCGCCGAATACAGCCGCGATTGCATCCAGGCGCTGCGCGCCGACACGGGCATCGAGTACGAAGGCCGCACGGGCGGCACGCTGCAACTGTTCCGCACGCAGCAGCAGCTCGACGGCGCGGCGAAGGACATCGCGGTGCTGCAGGACGCCAACGTGCCGTTCGAACTGCTGTCGCCGGCCGAGCTGAAGAACGCCGAGCCGGCGCTTGCCGCGGTGTCGCACAAGCTGACGGGCGGCCTGCGCCTGCCGGGCGACGAAACCGGCGACTGCCAGCTGTTCACGACGCGCCTCGCCGCGCTCGCCGAAGGGCTCGGCGTCAAGTTCCGCTACAACACGCCGATCGACGCGCTCGCGGTCGCCGGCGGCAAGATCGCCGGCGTGCAGTGCGGCGGCGAGATGGTGCGCGCTGACGCTTATGTCGTCGCGCTCGGCTCGCACTCGACCCGCTTCATCGCGAACCTGATGAAGATTCCGGTGTATCCGCTCAAGGGCTATTCGATCACCGCGCCGATCGTCGACGAAGCGGCAGCGCCGGTGTCGACGGTGCTCGACGAGACGTACAAGATCGCAATCACGCGTTTCGACCAGCGCATCCGCGTCGGCGGGATGGCGGAAATCGTCGGCTTCGACAAGCACCTGCGCGACGCGCGCCGCGAAACGCTCGAAATGTGCGTGAACGACCTGTTCCCGGGCGGCGGCGATACGTCGAAGGCGACGTTCTGGACCGGCCTGCGCCCGATGACGCCGGACGGCACGCCGATCGTCGGTCGCACGCCGGTGTCGAACCTGTTCCTGAACACCGGTCACGGCACGCTCGGCTGGACGATGTCGTGCGGCTCCGGCCAACTGCTCGCCGACCTGATTTCCGGCAAGAAGCCTGCGATCCAGGCGGACGACCTGTCGGTGCACCGTTACCTGAAGGACGTGGCAGGCCAGCCGCGACCCGCTTACGCGTAAGCCGGAACGGCCCGTGGCGATACGGGTCCGCTGCATCGGCAAGAAAGGCGCCCTCGGGCGCCTTTCTCGTTTCGGCGAGCGAAAATGGCGGTGCGAGCGGCGACCCGCCACGAGGCTACAGCCAACCGGCGCATGCGCTCGTCGCCCGTCGAGCGCGTCGCCGCCGCCAATCGCGCGTGCGCGACGATCCGTTCCACACGGCACCGTACGATCGCGACCATGCCCGGCCAACGACAGCCGCTCGTCTCGAGCGACACCACAACAAAAAAGGGGCGCTCATCGCGCCCCCTCTTCGAACATGCACACCGCCGCAGCGGCGCGCAGCATCAGCCCAGCGCGCTCACGAGCTCCGGCACGAGCGTGAACAGATCGCCGACGAGACCGTAGTCTGCGACGCTGAAGATCGGCGCTTCCGGATCCTTGTTGATCGCGACGATCACCTTCGAATCCTTCATGCCCGCCAGATGCTGGATCGCGCCCGAGATGCCGACCGCGATGTACAGCTGCGGCGCGACGATCTTGCCGGTCTGGCCGACCTGGTAGTCGTTCGGCACGTAGCCGGCATCCACTGCGGCGCGCGATGCGCCGAGTGCCGCTTGCAGCTTGTCGGCCAGCGGCTCCAGCACCTTCGTGTAGTTCTCGCCGCTGCCCAGGCCGCGGCCGCCCGACACGATGATGCTGGCCGACGTCAGCTCCGGACGGTCCAGCTTCGTCACTTCACGGCTGACGAATTGCGACTTGCCGGCGTCCGCTGCCGCGTCGATCTTCTCGACCGCCGCGCTGCCGCCTTCCGCCGCAACCGGATCGAAGCCCGTCGCACGCACCGTGATCACCTTGATCGGGTCGCTCGACTGCACCGTCGCGATCGCGTTGCCCGCGTAGATCGGGCGCTCGAACGTGTCGGCCGAATCGACCGCCGTGATGTCCGAGATCTGCGCGACGTCCAGCTTCGCGGCGATGCGCGGCGCGATGTTCTTGCCGTAGGCGGTCGCCGGCGCGAGGATGTGCGAGTAATCCTTCGCGATGTTCAGCGCCGTCGCCTCGACGTTTTCCGCGAGGCCTTCGGCCAGCTGCGGCGCGTCGGCCAGCAGCACCTTCGACACACCCGCGATCTTCGCTGCTGCGTCCGCCGCGCCCTGCGCGTTGTGGCCCGCGACCAGCACGTGAATGTCGCCGCCGATCTTCTGCGCCGCCGCCACCGTGTTCAGCGTCGCGGCCTTGATCGACGCGTTGTCGTGTTCTGCAATCACCAGAATCGTCATTTCCTTGCGCTCCCTCTTACAGCACCTTGGCTTCGGTCTTCAGCTTCTCGACCAGCGTCTTCACGTCCGGCACCTTCACGCCGGCCGCGCGCTTCGGCGGCTCGGCCACCTTCAGCGTCTTCAGACGCGGCGTCACGTCCACGCCGAGGTCTTCCGGCTTGACCGTTTCCAGCGGCTTCTTCTTCGCCTTCATGATGTTCGGCAGCGTCACGTAGCGAGGCTCGTTCAGGCGCAGGTCGGTCGTGACCACCGCCGGCAGCGTCAGCGACAGCGTTTCCGCGCCGCCGTCGACTTCGCGCGCGACCGTCGCACGGCCGTCGGCGATCGTCACCTTCGACGCGAACGTCGCCTGCGGCAGGCCCGCGAGCGCAGCGAGCATCTGGCCGGTCTGGTTCGAATCGTCGTCGATCGCCTGCTTGCCGAGGATCACCAGTTGCGGCTGCTCCTTGTCGACCAGCGCCTTCAGGATCTTCGCGACGGCGAGCGGCTCGACGCTGTCGTTCGACTCGACGAGGATCGCGCGGTCCGCGCCGATCGCCAGCGCCGTGCGCAGCGTTTCCTGCGCCTGCGCAACGCCGACCGACACCGCGACGATTTCCGTCGCCACGCCCGCTTCCTTCAGGCGCACCGCCTCTTCAACGGCGATTTCGTCGAACGGGTTCATCGACATCTTCACGTTCGCAATGTCGACGCCCGTGTTGTCCGACTTCACGCGGACCTTCACGTTGTAATCGACCACTCTTTTCACTGGCACCAGGATTTTCATGCACACGCTCCAAAGTTACGAATACGACCAGAGACCATTTTATAGCGAGGCCTCGTGACTGCGCGGCCAAGCGGATCCTTCCATCGTGGCTATCGAGGATACTGCTCCTCCGCGGTGGGCCGACAATAGCGAACGGTCGTTCTATTTTAAAAGAGAAAAAACCCGGACGCAAAGCCCGGGTTTTCGATCACGGCCTCTAATCACCGCCGGGCGTCCCGTCCGCCACGCGTTACCAGGCGGCGATCACCGCGCCGCCGAATTTGCCCTCGATGAACTGCTTCACCTCGGGCGAATGATAGGCCGCGACGAGCTTCGCGACCCATGGCTTGCTCCGATCCGCGTCGCGAATCGCGATGATGTTCGCGTACGGACCGTTCGGCCCTTCGATCGCGATCGCGTCCTGTTGCGGTTTCAACCCCGCTTCCATTGCGAAGTTCGTGTTGATCGCGGCTGCGTCGACGTCGCCGAGCGAACGCGGAATCTGCGCGGCATCCAGTTCGACGATCTTCAGCTTCTTCGGATTGTCGACGATGTCGAGCGGCGTCGCCTTCAGCCCCGCATCCGCGCGCAGCTTCAGCAGGCCCTGCTTCTGCAGCAACAGCAGCGCGCGGCCGCCGTTGGTCGGGTCGTTCGGGATCGCGACGCGCGCGCCGGGCTTCAGCTCGGCGAGCGTTTTCACGCGCTTCGAGTAGATGCCCATCGGGAACGTCACCGTCTCCGCGACCTTGATCAGCTTGTAGCCGCGATCCTTCACCTGCGCGTCGAGGTACGGCGCGTGCTGGTAGCTGTTCGCGTCGAGGTCGCCGGCGGCAAGCGCCGCGTTCGGCTGCACATAGTCGGAGAATTCGATGATCCGGATGTCGAGGCCGCCCCCTTCGCCGCGACCTTCTTCACCACCTCCATCACCTGCGCGTGCGGGCCGCCCGTCACGCCGACCTTGATGGTCTCGGCGCGAGCCTGCGCACCCGCGAACAGCGCGGCCGCGCCGAGCGCCGCCGCGAACTTCAGCATGAACCGTCGTTGCATCGTCATTCCCCCAAACACGTCGGATGTCGCTTTCTTTTTACTTGTGGCTGAGCCGTCGCACGAGCCAGTCGCCGAACGACTGCACGATCTGCACGAACACGATCAGGATCGCGACCACCGTCCACATCACTTCCGGCAGGTAGCGCTGGTAGCCGTAGCGGATCCCGAGATCGCCGAGCCCGCCGCCGCCGATCGCGCCCGCCATCGCCGAATAGCCGACCAGCGACACGAACGTGATCGTCAGCCCCGCGACGATGCCCGGCAGCGATTCCGGCAGCAGCACCTTGAACACGATCTGCGACGTCGTCGCGCCCATCGACTGCGCGGCCTCGATCAGCCCGCGGTCCACCTCGCGCAGCGCGGTCTCGACGAGGCGCGCGATGAAAGGCGCGGCCGCGAGCGTCAGCGGCACGACCGCCGCCGCGGTGCCGATCGACGAGCCCGTGACGAGCCGCGTGAACGGGATCACCGCGACCAGCAGGATGATGAACGGCGTCGAGCGCACCGCGTTCACGAAGCCGCCGAGCACGCGGTTCACCGAGAGGTTCTGCAGCACGCCCTGACGATCGGTCAGGTACAGCAGCACGCCGAGCGGCAGCCCGACGAGCGCGCCGACCACGCCCGAGATGCCGACCATGATCAGCGTCTCCCAGAACGACTGCACGAACATGTCGAACATTTCACTCAACATACGAAAGCTCCTCCACCACCACGCCTTGCTCGCGCAGGAACGCGAGCGCCTGTCCGACCTTGCCCGGCTCGCCGCCCGCGAGCACCGCGAGCGAACCGAACGCCTGGCCCTGGATCTCGTCGATCTGGCCGTGCAGGATGTTGAAATCGAGCTCGTAGCGGCGGATCGTCTCCGACAGGATCGGCTGGTCGACGCCCGACCCCGTGAACGCGAGGCGCAGCAGATGGCCGCTGCCCGTCTTGAGGCGCTCGGCGACGCGCGCCTTCAGCGCGGGCGGCAGCTCCTGCGCGATCACGTCGCCGATCAGCGCGCGCGTCACTTCGTGGCGCGGCTGCAGGAACACGTCGATGACCCGGCCTTCCTCGACCACGCGCCCGGCGTCGAGCACCGCGACGCGATCGCACACCTGCTTGATCACTTCCATCTGGTGCGTGATCAGCACGATGGTCAGACCCAGCTCGCGATTGATGCGCTTCAGCAGGTCGAGGATCGAACGCGTCGTCTCGGGGTCCAGCGCCGACGTCGCCTCGTCGGACAGCAGCACTTTCGGCTGGCTCGCAAGCGCGCGTGCAATGCCGACGCGCTGCTTCTGGCCACCGCTGATCTGCGCCGGGTAGCGGTCCTTCTGCGCGGACAGCCCGACGAGGTCGAGCAGCGGCAGCACCGCAGCCTCGATGTCGGCGCGGCTCGCGCCGGCCAGCTCGAGCGGCAGCGCGACGTTGTCGAACACCGTGCGCGACGACAGCAGGTTGAAGTGCTGGAAGATCATGCCGATCTCGCGCCGCGCCTCGCGCAGGTCGCGCGTGGGCAGCAGCGTGAGGTCCCGCCCGCCGACGACGACGTTGCCTTCGGTCGGCCGGGTCAGCAGGTTGATGGTGCGCACGAGCGTGCTCTTGCCCGCGCCGCTGCGGCCGATGATGCCGAACACCTCGCCCTTGGGAATCGTCAGGTTGACGTTGTGCAGCGCCTCGACCCAGCCGTTCGGGCCGGGGAAGCGCTGCGACAGATTGCGTAATTCGATCATGTAAACAAAACGGCGGACGGCTGGGGAGCAGGCCCGCCCAGTCGGCCGCCGATGGATCCGGAATAACCGGCGATTTTACCGCAAACCCCTCATTCCCCTTAATAATCGATTCCGATCTTTTCATAACCAGACGAAATTAGAGGAAAGCGCTGGCGCGCGGCGGCGGCGCGGCGCCTATGATCGGGAGCGCGACGACAAACGATCGAAGGAGACACGCCAGATGACCGCCACCACCACCCCGGCCTCCGCACCCGCCGCTGCGTCATCCGGGTCGCCCGCCACGCGCGCGCTGCGGATGGGGCGGCTGCGCACCGTCGACGGGCTGGAGCTGGCGTCGTACCGCTGGCCGGCCGGCGACGGCGCCGCTGCGCCGCGCGCGACGGTCGCGCTCGTGCACGGCCTCGCCGAGCATGCGGGGCGCTACGACGCGCTCGCGGCGCGCCTGAACGCGGCCGGCATCGACGTGCTGGCGGTCGACCTGCGCGGGCATGGCCAGTCGCCCGGCAAGCGCGCGTGGGTCGAACGGTTCGACGGCTACCTGAACGATGCCGACGCGCTCGTCGACGAAGCCGCGCGAAGCGGCGCGCCGCTGTTCCTGATGGGGCACAGCATGGGCGGCGCCGTCGCGGCGCTGTATGCGATCGAGCGCGCGGCGGCGCGCGGGCGCGCGTTCGCGGGCCTCGTGCTGTCGAGCCCGGCGCTCGCGCCGGGCCGCGACGTGCCGCGCTGGATGCTTGCGGTGAGCCGCTTCATCAGCCGCGTGTGGCCGACCTTCCCTGCGATCCGCATCGATGCGGCGCTGCTGTCGCGCGATCCGGCCGTCGTCGCGGCCAATCGCGCCGATCCGCTCGTGCATCACGGCGCGGTGCCCGCACGCACCGGCGCGGAAATCCTCGACGCGATGGCGCGCATCGAACAGGGCCGTGGCGCGCTGCGCGTGCCGGTGCTCGTCTACCACGGCACCGAGGACAAGCTGGCCGAGCCGGACGGCAGCCGCGCATTCGGCGCGCGCGTCGGCTCGCCCGACCGCACGCTCACCCTCTACGAAGGGGGCTTTCACGAAACGATGAACGACCTCGAGCGCGACCGGGTGATCGACGCGCTGATCGCGTGGCTGCACGCGCGCGCGCCGCTGCGCTGACCGGACGCCCGCGGCGTCAGATGCCGGCCAGCACGCGCAGGTGCGCGACGACGCTGCGCCCGAGCGCGGACAGGTTGTAGCCGCCCTCGAGGCAGCTGACGATGCGGCCCTGCGCGTGACGGCGCGCGATCTCGACGATCTGCGCGGTCAGCCATTCGAAGTCCGCCTCGACGAGACCGAGGCCGCCGATGTCGTCCTCGCGATGCGCGTCGAAGCCCGCGGACACGAACAGCATCTGCGGCTTGAACGCATCGAGGCGCGGCAGCCAGAACATGTCGACCGCCTCGCGGATCGCCATCCCGTTGCTGCGCGCCGGCATCGGCAGGTTGACCATGTTCGGCGCCTGATGCTCGGTGCCCGAGAACGGATACAGCGGGTGCTGGAAGAAGCTGCACATCAGCACGCGCGCGTCGTTCGCGAACGCGGCTTCGGTGCCGTTGCCGTGATGCACGTCGAAGTCGACGATCGCGACGCGCTCGAGGCCGTGCACGTCGAGCGCATGCCGCGCCGCGATCGCGACGTTGTTGAAAAAGCAGAAGCCCATCGCGCGCGCCGGCTCCGCGTGATGGCCGGGCGGTCGCACGCTGCAGAACGCATTGCCGTAGCGCCCCTCGATCACCGCGTCGGTCGCCGCGATCGCGGCGCCGGCCGCGCGCAGCGCCGCGCGCCACGTATTGCGATTCATCAGCGTGTCGGGATCGATCTCGGCATAGCCGTCGGCCGGCGCCATGCCGCGGATGTAGTCGATATGCGCCTGCGTGTGCACGCGCGCGAGCGCCACTTCGCTCGCGAACGGCGCGGTCTCGTGCGCGATCAGGTCGTCGATGCGGCTCGCGATCAGCTGGTCCTGGATCGCCGACAGGCGTGCCGGACACTCCGGATGCCATTCCCCCATCTCGTGCAGCATGCAGTCGGGGTGCGTAAAGAAGGCGGTTGCCATAAGCGTCGTCCGCGGCGCATGCGCGCCGCAGGTCTCCATCAATGAGGTCCATCGTCTGTCGCGAATTCGCCGCTAACTTACCACAACGGGGCGCCGGTTCACCCCGGCGCGGCGGATGCGTCGGGTATACTGCGCCGAACACACTGCCTTGTCCGCCCCGGTTCGTCATGAATTACAAGAAGCCTGCCGCACCCTTCTCCGCGCCGTACCGCGTTCGCCTCCCACTCGTTGCCATCGCCCTCGCCGCCGCGCTGTCCGCCGCGCCGGCCGGCGCGCAAACGCAACCGGCGGCGTCCGCCGGCACGCGTGTCGCGCAGGCCCAGCCGCAACAGCCGACGCCGCAAGGCCAGACCTTCGAGGAAGAGATCGTCCCGCAGCGTTATGCGAACAACGCGCAGGTCGATGCATTCATCGACGAGATCGCGAGCCGCCACGACTTCGATCCGGCCAGCCTGCGCGCGCTGTTCGGGCGCGTGAGCTACTCGGCGACCGCGGTCAAGCTCGTGAAGCCCGCGCCGTCGCCGACGGTGAAGAACTGGCGCGTGTATCGCTCGCGCTTCATCGAGCCGATCCGCATCAACGCGGGCGTGAAGTTCTGGAAAGCGAACATGGCGACGCTGCAGCGCGCATCCGAGGAATTCGGCGTGCCGCCGGAGGTGATCGTCGGCATCATCGGCGTCGAGACGATCTACGGCCGCTACATGGGCAACTTCCGCGTGCTCGACGCGCTGACGACACTCACCTTCGATTATCCGGACACGCCGAATCGCGACAGCCGCCAGGCGACGTTCCGCAAGAACCTCGAGGACTTCCTCGTCTGGACGCGCGACAGCCAGCTCGACCCGACGACCGTGCTCGGCTCGTACACGGGCGCGATCGGCATCCCGCAGTTCCTGCCGAGCAGCATCCGCGAATACGCGGTCGACTACGAAGGCAACGGCCACGTCGACCTGCGCAACAGCCCGGCCGACGCGATCGGCAGCGTCGCGAACTACCTGAAGCAGCACGGCTGGGAAAACAATCGCCCGGTGGTCTGGCAGATCGCGCCCGACATCGGCAGCCAGGGCATCGCGCAGGCCGCCGCGGACGGGCAGCCGGAACCGCACTGGACGCTGTCGCAGTTGTTGCGCGCGGGCCTGACGCTCAACGAGCCGTCGATCGACATCGCCGCCGAGGCGGACACGCCGGTCACCGTGGTTGATCTGCCGTCGCCGGGACGCGCGACCGAATACCTGCTCGGCCTCAAGAATTTCTACGTGCTGACGCGCTACAACCGCAGCTTCTTCTATGCGCTCGCGGTCTACCAACTCGGCGAGAGCGTGAAGGCGCAGATGGAAGCGACCGGCGCGCTCAGGCCCGCCGCCGCGAACCCGCCGCAGGCCGCGCAGTAAGCGCTCCGGCCATCAGCAAGAAGCCCCGCAATCGCGGGGCTTCTTCGTTTGATGCGTCGGGTCTCGCTTACGCGGGAAATACGCCCGTCGACAGATAGCGGTCGCCGCGGTCGCAGATGATGAACACGATCGTCGCGTTCTCGACCTGGCGCGCGATGCGCATCGCGACCTCGCACGCGCCGCCCGACGAAATGCCGGCGAAGATGCCTTCGACGGCCGCAAGCTTGCGCGCCATCGCTTCGGACGCCGCCTGGCCCACGCTCTCGACGCGGTCGACGCGGCTGCGATCGAAAATCTTCGGCAGATAGGCTTCCGGCCACTTGCGGATGCCCGGGATGCGCGAGCCCTCTTCCGGTTGCGCGCCGACGATCTCGATCTTCGGGTTCTGCTCCTTCAGATACTGCGACACGCCCATGATCGTGCCGGTCGTGCCCATCGCCGACACGAAGTGCGTGATGCGGCCTTCGGTGTCGCGCCAGATTTCCGGGCCCGTCGCTTCATAGTGCGCGAGCGGGTTGTCGATGTTCGCGAACTGGTCGAGGATCACGCCCTTGCCTTCGCGCTGCATCTGCTCCGCGAGATCGCGCGCCAGCTCCATCCCGCCCTTGACCGGCGTGAGGATGATTTCCGCGCCATAGGCCGCCATGCTCTGGCGGCGTTCGACCGACAGGTCCTCCGGCATGATCAGCACCATCTTGTAGCCGCGGATCGCCGCGGCCATCGCGAGCGCGATGCCCGTGTTGCCGCTCGTCGCCTCGATCAGCGTATCGCCCGGCTTGATGCGGTTGCGCGCCTCGGCCTTGCGGATCATCGACAGCGCCGGGCGGTCCTTCACGGACCCCGCCGGGTTGTTGCCTTCCAGCTTCGCGAGAATCACGTTGTTGCGCGCGCGAATCTCGTCGTCCGGCAGGCGGACCAGTTGCACCAGCGGCGTGTTGCCGATCGTGTCTTCGATAGTTTTGTAAGCCATGGAGGTATCGTGAATGCGAGGCCGATCAATCGGTGGATTTTAAACCAGCGCAGAAGCGCGCGCCGCCTACCCCCATTGCAGCGATGGATACCGGCACCGGGACGGCATGGGCGCGCAGGCGGAACGTCCACGCAAAAAACCCGCGGCATGCCGCGGGAAGCCGTCGCAATGACGGCCTGAAGGAGCCGCTTCACGTAGCTCGTCGCGAACCCGGCCGCGGGTGCGCTATTTCTGGGCGGTGCGCGCCGCGGCCGGTTTGGCCGGCGTCGTCGCCGGCGCGGCCGCAGGCTTGGCGGCCGCAGGTGCGGCGCCTGCGCCGGCCGCGCCGACCGTCAGCCCTTCGCGCTGCAGCCGCTCGACCGTGTGACCGCCCATGCCCTTCACGCGCGCCGCGAGGTCGTCGGCGTTCTTGAACGGACCGTGCGCGCTGCGTTCGTCGAGGATCGCCTTGGCTCTCGCGGGCCCGATGCCCTTGATGCCGATGAGCACATCCTCGCCCGCGGTATTGACGTCGACAGCCGCCCACGCCGACGCGATCGCGCCGAGCAGGGCCGCCGCAGCGAACCATTGCTTGATCATGTTCCGGATCTCCAAGGTAAAAACGGCCGGCGGCCGCCGACCGTGAGACCCAGTCTAAGGATTCGACGCGCCGGCTTAAACCTGGCCGGACAGCCAACGTACGTAGCGGTCGACGCCTTCCTGCACCGTCAGGAACGGCGCATCGTAGCCGGCCGCGCGCAGCTTCGTCTGGTCCGCCTGCGTGTAGCACTGGTACTTGCCGCGCAGCGCGTCCGGGAACGGCACGTATTCGATCAGGCCCTGCTCGACCTGCTGCGCGAGCGTCAGCGGCGGCAGGTTGTCGAGCGCACGCAGCGTGTTGACCACCGACGTCGCGACGTCGTTGAACGGCTGCGCGCGGCCCGTGCCGAGGTTGAAGATGCCCGACTTCTCCGGATGATCGAAGAAGAACAGGTTGACCTTCGCGACGTCCTCGACCGACACGAAGTCGCGCGTCTGCTCGCCCGGCGCGTAGCCGTTGTATTCGCCGAACAGCTTGACCTTGCCTTCCGCGCGGAACTGGTTGAAGTTGTGGAACGCGACCGACGCCATGCGGCCCTTGTGCGTCTCGCGCGGGCCGTACACGTTGAAGTAGCGGAAGCCGGCGATCTGGCTCTTCGCGCTCGGCAGCACGCGGCGGACCACCTGGTCGAACAGGAACTTCGAATAGCCGTAGACGTTGAGCGGCGCCTCGACCTCGCGCTCCTCGACGAAGCGCGTCGAGCCGCCGTAGGTCGCCGCCGACGACGCGTACAGGAACTGCGCGCCCTGTGCGAGGCACGCGTCGAGCACCGCGCGGCTGTAGCGGAAGTTGTTGTCCATCATGTAGCGGCCGTCGTGTTCCATCGTGTCGGAACACGCGCCTTCGTGGAACACCGCGCGCACCTTGCCGAAGTCGCCGCGCGCGAAGCGCTCGACGAATTCGGTCTTGTCGAGATAGTCGTCGATCTCGCAATCGACGAGATTCCGGAACTTGTCGGCGCGCGTCAGATTGTCGACCGCGATGATGCGCGTCTCGCCGCGCTCGTTGAGCGCCTTGACGAGGTTCGCGCCGATGAAACCGGCTGCGCCGGTGACGATGAGGGTCATGATCGTCCTGCCTGAAAAGAGAAATGAGGCCGCACGCCGCGCGTTCGTCGCACCGCGCCGCCCGCGCTCAATGAAACAGTTCGTCGTAGTCGACCGTGGCCGTACCCAGCTTGCCGACCACGATCCCCGCCGCGCGATTTGCCAGCACGACCGCGTCGACGAGCGGCACGCCCGCGCCGAGCATCGTCGCGACCGTCGCGATCACCGTATCGCCCGCGCCGGACACGTCGAACACTTCGCGCGCCAGCGCCGGCGCGTGCAGCTCGCCTGCGTCGGAGAACAGCGTCATGCCCTCCTCCGAACGCGTGAGCAGGAGCGCGTCGATGCCCAGCGACGCACGCAGCTTCGCGACCCGGTCGCGCAGGTCGTCTTCCGACTTCCATTGCCCGACGACCTCGCGCAGCTCGGCACGGTTCGGCGTGATCAGCGATGCGCCGCGATACCGCTCCCAGTCGTCGCCTTTCGGATCGACGAGCACGGGCTTGCCGGCCGCGCGCGCCTTCGCGATCATCGTCGTCACGTGCGTGAGGCCGCCCTTCGCGTAATCCGACATCAGGATCACGTCGTGCTGCGGCAGCAGCGCGTCGAAACGCGCGAGACCCGCCAGCAGCACCTCGTGGGTCGGCGTCGCCTCGAAATCGACGCGCAGCAGCTGCTGCTGGCGTGCGAGCACGCGCAGCTTGATCGTCGTCGGCAACGACGGGTCGCGCTCGAGATGCGGCGTCACGCCGCTCGTGCCGAGCAGCTCGACGATCCGCTCGCCCGGCTCGTCGCAGCCGACCACGCACAGGAGCCCCGCCTGGCCGCCGAGCGTCACCGCGTTGCGCGCGACGTTCGCCGCGCCGCCGAGCCGCTCTTCCTGGCGCTGCACGTGCACGACCGGCACCGGCGCCTCGGGCGAAATGCGGTCGACGTTGCCGAACCAGTAGCGATCGAGCATCACGTCGCCGACGACCAGCACGCGCGAGCCCGCCAGTTGTTCGCGCGGCACCGGGGCCGCTTCGCGCGGGGCGCTCATCGTCGGATCATCCACGGGAGCCAGCCTGGGGGTCGACATGGGGGCGTCCGATCGCGTAGTAATCGATGCCGAGCTCGGCCATCGCTTCCGGCTCGTACAGGTTGCGGCCGTCGAAAATCACCGGCGCCTTCAGCTCCGCCTTGAGCCGGTTGAAGTCGGGGCTCCTGAATTCCTTCCATTCGGTCACGATCACGAGCGCGTCCGCGCCCGTCACCGCCACGTCCTGCGTGTCGACGAAGTGCAGGCGCGACAGCGCGTCCGAACCCGCGCCGAGATCCAGCGCGAACACGCGGCGCGCCTCGTCGATCGCGACCGGATCGTATGCGCGCACCGTCGCGCCGCGCTCGAGCAGCTCGGCGATCAGGCGGCGGCTCGGCGCCTCGCGCATGTCGTCGGTGTTCGGCTTGAACGCGAGGCCCCAGACCGCGAACTCGCGGCCGGTCAGATCCGCGCCGAAGCGGTGCTCGATCTTGCCGAGCAGCACGGCCTTCTGCGCGTGGTTCGCCTCCTCGACTGCCTCGAGAATGCGCAGCGGCTGGCCGTTTTCGCTCGCGGTGCGGATCAGCGCCTGCACGTCCTTCGGGAAGCACGAGCCGCCGTAGCCGACGCCCGCATACAGGAAGTGATAGCCGATGCGCGGATCGGAGCCGATCCCGCGGCGCACGGCCTCGATGTCGGCGCCGACCTTGTCGGCCAGGTTCGACATCTCGTTCATGAACGAGATGCGCGTCGCGAGCATCGCGTTCGCCGCGTACTTCGCGAATTCCGCCGAACGCACGTCCATATAGATCGTGCGCTCGTGGTTGCGGTTGAACGGCGCGTAGAGCTTCTTCATCTTCTCGCGCGCGATCTCGCCCGTCTCGTCGCCGTCGACGCCGATGATGATCCGATCCGGACGCATGAAGTCCTCGACCGCCGCGCCTTCCTTCAGGAATTCGGGATTCGACACGACCGAGAACCGGTGCGCGACGCTGCCCGCCAGGCCGCGTGCGGCCAGCGCCTCGTCGACCACGCCGCGCACGCGCTGCGCGGTGCCGACCGGCACGGTCGACTTGTCGACGATCACCTTGAAGCCGGTCATGTGGCGACCGATGTTGCGCGCCGCTTCGAGCACGTATTGCAGGTCGGCCGAGCCGTCCTCGTCGGGCGGCGTGCCGACCGCGATGAACTGGATCTCGCCGTGCGCGACGCTCGCCTCGACGTCGGTCGAGAAGCGCAGGCGCCCGGCCGCGCGGTTGCGGGCGATGATGTCCAGCAGGCCGGGTTCGTGAATCGGCATGCCGCCGTTGTTCAGGATGTCGATCTTGCGCGGATCGACGTCGAGGCAGAAGACGTCGTGGCCGATCTCAGCCAGGCAGGAACCCGTGACGAGACCGACGTAACCGGTGCCGATGATGGTGATTTTCATAGATGTTCCGGTGATGGTTCCCGGTGATTGACTAACTTGGCCGCCGGGCCGCGCCCGGCGGCGTCCGCATCGCGTTTCGCCCAGCCGGCCTCGATCAGTTCGGCACGGCGGGTTCGACGCGACGCGGCGCATAGGTTTCCCAGCCGCTGCATCCGGGGCATTGCCAGTAGAAGAGCCGCGCCCGGAAACCGCAATTCTGGCACGTATACCGTGGCAGATTCTTGGTGCGCTGCTTGATCAGCGCACGCATCATTTCAAGTTCCTTACGGCGCGCTTCGTCGGCCGTCGCGATCTGCGCGTCGAGCAGGTGCAGCATGCCCGACAGGTTCGGCGACTTTTCCATCTGCGTGCGCGCGAGCAGGTGCGCGGCATCCTGGCCGCGCAGTCCGGCGATGTGCTGGTACGCCGTGTCGAGCAGGTCGTTCGACGGGTAGCGGTCGACATAGTCCATCAGCAGCTCGGCGCCCTCGCCGGCCCGGTCGAGCGCGACATAAGCCTTCATCAGCTTGTCCGCGACGAGCGGCAGGTAGGCCGGGTTCTGCGACTCGACGCGTTTCCAGTGGTCGATCGCGGCCGCATGGTCGCCGGCCGCCGCCGCGGCGTCGCCGGACAGGATCGTCGCGCGGACGTTCTGCGGATTCGCGGCCAGCGCGAGCCGCAGCTGCTCCGTGGCAGCCGCCGCGTTCTTGCGTTGCAGCGCCTCCTGCGCGAGCTCGCAGTGGAACTGCGCGATCTCGGTGCCGAGAGAACCCGCGCCCATCGACTCGATGCGCTTCGCGGTTTCGATCGACTTGTTCCAGTCCTTCTCGATCTCGTAGATCGTCAGGAGCGCACGCTGCGCGCCGAGTGCACGGTCGCCTTCGACCAGCATGTGGAAGGTTTCTTCCGCGCGATCGAGCAGGCCGGCCTTCAGGAAGTCCTGGCCGAGCTCGTACAGCGCGTGGTCGCGTTCGTTGACGGGCAGGTCGGTGCGGCTCAGCAGGTTCTGGTGCACGCGAATCGCGCGATCCGTTTCGCCGCGACGGCGGAACAGGTTGCCGAGCGCGAAGTGCAGCTCGACCGTTTCGGGGTCGAGCTTCGCGACCTCGATGAACGCGTCGATCGCCTTGTCGGGTTGTTCGTTCAGCAGAAAATTCAGGCCGCGGAAATACGAGCGCGGCAGGTTCGCGCTCTCCGACAGGAGACTCTTCAGGTCATAGCGTGACGCCGCCCAGCCGAGTGCGAATGCGACCGGAATCGCGAGCAACCACCAGAAATCCAGATCCATGCGAAATATCGAAGCGGAAACGAAAACCGCGCAGCCTTCGCGCGGCTTGAAAGGTCGTTAAATGACCGGCGGCATCGGCGGTTGGTCGATGACGGCCGGAGTTTCGCGCGCCGCGCGCAGATCGCGCTTCAGGCGCCCGTTCTCGACGCGCATGCGGAAGATCGCGGGCACCGCGGACAGCAGGCCGGCAATCAGCCCGACGCCGAAGAACGCGAGGCCGATCAGGATCAGCGGAGCTTGCCATGCGTAGCCGGCGAGGAAATTCAGCGTCGCGGTTTGCGTATTGGCCAGCGCGAGCACCAGCAACAGCACGAACACCAATACCCGGATCAGCCAGACGATAAATTTCATGAAGCCCTCTCGATGATTGAGATTTCGCCGCGGCGCGCGCGACTCCCCTTCGCCGCGCCGAATCGACCCGTATTGTAAAGGATGCGTTTCTGCGTCAGCGCATCCGATGCATGCACGAACCCGCGCGCATCGGACACGTGCCGCAAAAATAAAAAAAGCGCCCGCAAGGGGCGCTCTTCTTCAGCCTTTGCCGGATGGGTTCCGGGCGGGCCGGGCGACGTTCAGCGATCGTCGTCCGGCTCGTCGGCCTTCAGCGGCTCACCTGCACGGCCGTCGACGCGTTCGCGCAATTCCTTGCCGGGCTTGAAGTGCGGCACGAACTTCTCGGGCACCTGCACTTTTTCCCCCGACTTCGGGTTGCGACCGACGCGGGCCGGGCGACGGTTGAGACCGAAGCTGCCGAAACCCCGAATTTCGATGCGATGCCCTTTGGACAGAGCATCGGACATCGCATCGAGCATCGTTTTCACCGCGAAATCCGCATCCTTGAGGACAAGTTGCGGAAATCGCGATGCCAGCTGCGCGACCAACTCGGATTTGGTCATACTTCAGCAGACCTCGTAAGGCTTACTGGTTCTGGCCGTCGAGCTTGGCCTTCAGCAGCGCGCCGAGGTTGGTCGTGCCCGTCGCGGCAGAGCTGGTGTCGGCTTGCAGGCCGCGGATCGCTTCCTGCTGCTCGGCCGAATCCTTCGCCTTGATCGACAGGTTGATGCCGCGCGACTTGCGATCGATGTTGATCACCATCGCGTTGACCTTGTCGCCTTCCTTCAGCACGTTGCGTGCATCTTCGACGCGATCCTGCGAGATTTCCGACGCACGCAGGTAGCCTTCGATGTCGCCCGTCAGCGTGATGACCGCGCCCTTCGCGTCGACCGACTTCACCACGCCGTCAACGATCGAGCCCTTGTCGTTCATTGCAACGTAGTTGCTGAACGGGTCGCCTTCGAGCTGCTTGATGCCGAGCGAAATGCGCTCCTTCTCGACGTCGATGCCGAGCACGATTGCCTCGACTTCGTCGCCCTTCTTGTACTTGCGAACCGCTTCTTCGCCAGCTTCGCTCCACGACAGGTCCGACAGGTGGACCAGGCCGTCGATGCCGCCCGGCAGACCGATGAACACGCCGAAGTCGGTGATCGACTTGATCGCGCCCGTGATCTTGTCGCCCTTCTTGAAGTTGCGGCTGAAGTCATCCCACGGATTCGGCTTGCACTGCTTCATGCCGAGGCTGATACGACGACGGTCTTCGTCGATCTCGAGGACCATGACTTCGACTTCGTCGCCCAGCTGGACAACCTTCGACGGAGCGACGTTCTTGTTCGTCCAGTCCATTTCCGACACGTGGACCAGGCCTTCGATGCCCGATTCCACTTCGACGAATGCGCCGTAGTCGGTGATGTTCGTGACCTTGCCGAACAGGCGGGTGCCCGACGGGTAGCGGCGCGAGATGCCTTCCCACGGATCGTCGCCCAGCTGCTTGATGCCCAGCGAGACGCGGTTCTTCTCCTGGTCGAACTTGAGGATCTTCGCGGTGACTTCCTGGCCAACCGACAGGACTTCGCTCGGGTGACGCACGCGGCGCCATGCGATGTCGGTGATGTGCAGCAGGCCGTCGATGCCGCCGAGGTCCACGAACGCGCCGTAGTCGGTGATGTTCTTGACCACGCCGTTGACGATCGCGCCTTCCTTCAGCGTCTCGAGCAGCTTCGCGCGCTCTTCGCCCTGGGTCGCTTCGATCACTGCGCGGCGCGACAGCACGACGTTGTTGCGCTTGCGGTCGAGCTTGATGACGCGGAATTCGAGCGTCTTGCCTTCGTACGGGGTCGTGTCCTTGACCGGACGGGTGTCGACCAGCGAACCCGGCAGGAACGCGCGGATGCCGTTGACCATCACGGTCATGCCGCCCTTCACCTTGCCGGTGATCGTGCCGGTGACGAGTTCGTTGTTGTCGAGTGCCTTTTCCAGCGACAGCCACGATGCAAGGCGCTTCGCCTTGTCGCGCGACAGGATCGTGTCGCCGTAGCCGTTTTCGAGCGCGTCGATCGCGACGGACACGAAATCGCCCGCCTGCACCTCAACCTCGCCCTGATCGTTCAGGAATTCCTCGATCGGAATGTAAGCCTCGGACTTCAGGCCTGCATTGACGACCACGAAGTTGTGGTCGACGCGCACGACTTCGGCGGAGATCACTTCGCCGGCGCGCATGTCTTGGCGGGTCAGCGACTCTTCGAACAGAGCCGCAAAGGATTCGGTATTCGGGTTGGAGGTTTGCAGGTCGGACATAAAAATCGGATTGTGCGTGGATCGTAGGGCCGCGCCGGCCGGAATGGTCGGCTACGAGGGCCAGAGCGAAAGCCACACGGGGTTAAGGGTTCAACACACGCTCCACGCTCACGCGCGGAGCACCTACTGCCGCACACCCGCCCTTTCAGGCGGGCTGGCCGAGCGCCCGGTACCACTGCAGCACCTGATCGACCGCCTGGTCGATCGAAAGCGCCGACGTATCGAGCAGCTTGGCATCTGCCGCGGGCTTCAGCGGCGCGGCCGCGCGATTGCTGTCGCGCGCGTCGCGCTCACGGAGATCCCGGAGCAAGTCATCAATATTAGCAGAAAAACCTTTTTGCATCAATTGCTTATGCCGTCTGGCCGCGCGCGCCTCCACGCTGGCCGTCAGGAACACCTTCAGCACGGCGTCCGGGAAGATCACCGTGCCCATGTCGCGGCCGTCCGCGACGAGGCCCGGCGTCTTGCGGAACGCGCGCTGGCGGGCAACGAGTGCGGTGCGCACCGGCGCGTGCACGGCAATCGCGGACGCGCGATTGCCGACCGCTTCCGCGCGAATGTCGTTCGACACGTCCGCGCCGTCGAGCTGCGCGCAGCCTTCGCGGAACGTGATATGAAGATCGTCGATCAGTTTCACGAGCGCGTCGACGTCCTCGGCCGCGATGTCGTAGCGCATGCTCGCCAGCGCGGCGAGACGGTACAGCGCGCCGCTGTCGAGCAGGTGAAAGCCGAGGTGGGCGGCGACGAGCGCCGCGACGGTGCCCTTGCCGGAAGCGGTCGGGCCGTCGATCGTGATGACCGGGGTCGGGTGAAAGGGTCGGTTGGATTTCATCGGAAGTACGGGGTCAGGCTTTCGCGAGCGCGGTGAAGCGGTCGAAATAGTCGGGGAACGTCTTGCCGACGCACTTCGGATCGTTGATGCGCACCGGCACGCCGCCCAGGCTCACGAGCGAGAAGCACATCGCCATCCGGTGATCGTCGTACGTGTCGATCGCCGCGTTCGGCGTGAGCTTTTCCGGCGGCGTGACGACCAGGTAGTCCGGCCCTTCCTCGACGGTCGCGCCGACCTTGCGCAGCTCGGTCGCCATCGCCGCGATGCGATCCGTCTCCTTCACGCGCCAGCTCGCGATGTTGCGCAGCGTGCTCGGGCCGTCGGCGAACAGCGCCGCGACCGCGATCGTCATCGCCGCGTCGGGAATCAGGTTGAAATCCATGTCGATCGCTTCGAGCTTGCCGTGGTCGTGGCCGATGCCGCGCACCTCGATCCAGTCGTCGCCCATCGTCACGTTCGCGCCCATCTGCATCAGCGCATTGGCGAAACCGACATCGCCCTGGATGCTCGCGCGCCCCACGCCCTCGACGCGCAGCGGGCCGCCGCCGAGCACGCCGGCCGCGAGGAAGTACGACGCCGACGACGCGTCGCCCTCGACCATGATCCGTCCCGGCGACTTGTAGCGGACGCCGGCCGGCACGACGAAGCGCTGCCAGCCGTCGCGCTCGACGCTCACGCCGAAGCGCGCCATCAGCTTGATCGTGATCTCGATGTACGGCTTCGAGATCAGTTCGCCGTCGACCTCGACGACGATCCGGCCGTCCGGCGCCTTCACGAGCGGCAGCGTCATCAGCAGCGCGGTCAGGAACTGGCTCGACACGTCGCCGCGCACGACGATCGGCGCGTCGACCTTGATCGACGCCGGTTTGATGCGCAGCGGCGGGAAGCCTTCGTTCTGCTCGTAGTCGATCTGCGCGCCGATCTGCCGCAGGCCGTCGACGAGATCGCCGATCGGCCGCTCGTGCATGCGCGGCACGCCGTGCACGCGATAGTCGCCGCCGTTGACCGCCAGCGCCGCCGTGAGCGGCCGCACCGCAGTGCCCGCGTTGCCGAGGAACAGGTCGGCCGTCCTCGCGGTAAACGCGCCGCGCGTGCCGGTGACGACGCAGGTGTCGCCGTCGCGCGCGAGCCGTACGCCGAGCTTGCCGAGCGCATCGAGCATCACGCGCGTGTCGTCGGAATCGAGCAGATTGGTGATCGTCGTTTCGCTTTCGGCGAGCGCCGCGAGCAGCAGCACGCGATTCGAGATGCTCTTCGAGCCGGGCAGGCGCACGGTGCCCGATGCGCTGGAGTACGGGCCGAGATCGAGATATTCCATGGGAGCTTCCTGTTATTTCCTGATCGTTTGGGCTGGCTGTCCGGGGGCCGGCTCGCCGGGCGCGTGCTTGCCGCCGCGCTCCTGCCACGCCGAGCGCGCGGCGCGCGAACGCGCGAACACGGTTTCGAGCGCCGCGCCGTCGCCGGCGTCGATCGCGGCCCGCAGCCGTTCGAGCACGCGCGTGTAGCCGTCGAGCTCGTCGAGCAGCGCGGCGCGGTTCGCGACGCAGATGTCGCGCCACATTTCGGGGCTCGATGCGGCGATGCGCGTGAAATCGCGGAACCCGCCCGCCGCATACGAGAATTTCAGTTCCGCGTCCGCCTCGCCGAGGATCTGCTCGACGAGCGCGAACGACAGCACGTGCGGCAGATGGCTCACCGACGCGAACACGCGATCGTGCTGCTGCGCGCTCATCGTCCGCACGTCGGCGCCGGTCGCTCGCCACATCGCGTCGATCCGCGCGACCGACGCCGCCGGATTTTCCGGCAGCGGGCACAGCACGACGTTGCGGCCGACGTACAGGTCCGGCAGCGCCGCCTCGACGCCGCTCGATTCCCGCCCGGCGATCGGATGCCCGGGCACGAACTGCGCGAGGCGCGCACCGAGCGCGTCGCGCGCGGCGGCCACCACGTCCGATTTGGTGCTGCCCGCGTCGGTGACGATCGTCGCATCGTCGAGCCACGGCGCGATGCGCGCGAGCAGCGGGCCCGTCTGCGCGACCGGCGCGGCCAGCAGCACCAGATCGGCGCCGGCGAGCGCGTCGCGCAATTGCGCATCGTCGTCGAGCGCCGCGGCGCGATCGATCACGCCGAGCGACACCGCCCGCTCGACCGACGCCGGCGAGCGACCGACGCCGACGATCTCGCCCGCGCCGCCCGGCGCGCGCTCGCGCAGCGCACGGGCCAGCGATCCGCCGATCAGGCCGACGCCGAAGATGACCAGTTTGTTGAATGCAAAGCCTGACACGACAAGAGCCAAGTTGCGCGTGGCGGCCGATGCCGCGCTACGCGAGAGTCCAGATTCCGGGCGGACCGGCGGCCGGCGCGATGCGCCGAACGTCGTCCTCCGCCCCGCCTTCGGCAGCGCCGACCGGCCTGCCTTGCCCACTCCGGCGCGATGCGCGCCGGCACGACCGCGACGCGCGCCGCGTCAGCGCGCGCGCGGATACGAACCGAGAATCTTCAGGAACGCGGCCTTCCGGCCGAGTTCCGAGAGCGCGGCCGTGACCGACGCGTCGTCCCGGTGCCCTTCGATGTCGATGTAGAAGTAGTACTCCCACGTGCCGACGCGCGCCGGGCGCGACTCGAAGCGGGTCATCGACACGCCGTGCCGCGCGAGCGGCTCGAGCAGCTTGAACACCGCGCCCGGCTCGTTCTTCACCGACACGATCAGCGAGGTCTGGTCGTGGCCGCTCGGCCCCGCCGGCTGCTTGCCGACGATCACGAAACGGGTGCGGTTGTGCGGATCGTCCTGGATCAGCGAGAACGCGATCTGCAGGCCGTAATGCGCGGCCGCGCGGTCGCCGGCAATCGCTGCAACCGTCGGATCGGCCGCCGCGAGGCGCGCCGCCTCGGCATTGCTCGCGACCGCCTGCCGCTCGAGTTGCGGCGCGTTCGCCGACAGCCATTGCTGGCACTGGGCCAGCGCCTGCGCGTGCGCGCACACGCGCTTCACGCCGTCGAGCGTGCCGTTCTGCGTGAGCAGGTTGTGGTGGATCGGCAGCGCGAGTTCACCGCTGATCAGCAGCTGCGTCTGCAGCAGCAGGTCGAGCGTGCGCGACACCGCGCCCTCGGTCGAATTCTCGACCGGCGCGACGCCGAACGCCGCGGCGCCCGCCTCGACCGAGCGGAACACCTCGTCGATCGACGGGCACGGCAGTCCTTCGATCGACTGGCCGAAATACTCGAACATCGCCTGTTCGCTGTACGTGCCGACCGGCCCGAGGAACGCGACGTGGATCGTCTGCTCGAGCGCGCGGCTCGCGGCCATGATCTCGCGCCAGATCGCGCTGATGTGCTCGCTCGCAAGCGGCCCCGCGCTCATGTCCTGCAGGCGGTTGATCACCTGCAGCTCGCGTTCCGGCCGGAACACCGGCGCGTTGAAGTGCTTCTTGACCTCGCCTACCTCGAGCGCCACCGCGGCGCGCTGGTTCAGGAGCTCGATCAGCTGCGCATCGATCGCATCGATGCGGTCGCGCAGCGGTTTCAGGCGGGAATTCAGTTCGTCGTCCATGCGTTTTGCCGTGCTGTTGACCAGCACCGGCGCCGTCAGGCGCGGTGCTGCTCGAAATCCTTCATATACTCGACGAGCGCCTTCACGCCCTCGAGCGGCACCGCGTTGTAGATCGACGCCCGCATGCCGCCGACGGACTTGTGGCCCTTCAGCTGCAGCAGCCCGCGCGCCTTTGCGCCGGCAAGGAAGTCTTCGTTGCGCGTTTCGTCGGCCAGGAAAAAGGGCACGTTCATCCGCGAACGCGCCGCCGGCTCGACCTTGTTCAAATAGAAGCTGCTCGCGTCGATCGTGTCGTAGAGCAGCTTCGCCTTCTCGATGTTGCGGGCCTCGATCGCCTTCAGGCCGCCCTGCCGCTTCAGCCACTGGAACACGAGGCCCGCGATGTAGATCGCGTAGGTCGGCGGCGTGTTGTACAGCGAGTTGTTCGCGGCGACCGTCTTCCATTCGAATGCGGACGGACAGATCGACAGCGCGCGATCGAGCAGGTCCTCGCGAACGATCACGAGCGTGACGCCCGCCATCCCGATGTTCTTCTGCGCGCCGCCGAACAGCACGCCGTACTTCGCGACGTCCATCGGGCGCGACAGGATGTGCGACGACACGTCCGCGACGAGCGGCACGTCGCCGAGATCCGGAATCTCGAACGTCTCGACGCCGTCGATCGTCTCGTTCGTGCACAGGTGCACGTAGGCGGGATCGTCCGACAGCTGCCATTCGGCACGGGCCGGCGCGCGCGTGTAGCCGGCGTCGGTCTTGCCGGTCGCGGCGAGATGCGGCGTGCCGTACTTCTTCGCCTCGCTGAACGACTTTTGCGACCACGAGCCCGTCACCACGAAATCGGCCGTCTTGCGCGACCCGAGCAGGTTCATCGGCACGACGGCGTTTTCCGCGATGCCGCCGCCCTGCAGGAACAGGATCCGGTGGCTCGCCGGCACGTCGAGCAGCTCGCGCAGGTCGGCGAGCGCCGTTTCGTGGATCGACATGAATTCCTTGCCGCGATGGCTCATCTCCATCACGCTCATGCCGCTGCCATGCCAGTCGAGCATTTCGTCGGCGGCTTGCCGCAGCACTTCCTCGGGCATCGCCGCGGGGCCGGCGGAGAAATTAAAGACGCGCATCGTGAAAACCTCGGGAGGGACGCGGCCGGCTCGCCGCCGGCAAAGGAACCGCGCCAGAAAAGGAATGGCCGCTTGCGCTCACGCGCAAACGGCCATTATCGCACTGTCGTCAGGCTCCCGCCAAACCCGGCCGCGCGGCCGGGGGCGGACCGCGACGGCTTACTTGCCCGGCTTGACTGCGGAAACTTCCTTGTCAGCCTGCGCGCGCGTCGCCTGGATCGCTTGCGGCATGTACTTCTGCATCAGGCCGTTGACCACGTCGCGGCCGACCTGATCCTGCACCTGGATGAACTTGCGGCCCGTCGTGCTCTTGTAGAACGTCGTCAGGTCCTTGATCTCCGACGTGCTGTAGTACTTCGCGTACGCGTCGTACTGAGCCTGCATCGCGTCGTTGTTGAACGCCTGCGTCGAGAACACCTTGCCCGCGCCGTCGACCAGCTTCGGCACCGCGTTCTTCTGCAGCGTCGGGACCGCAGCCTGCTTCTGCTTGTCGTTCAGCGTCTTGTTTTCCGACAGCGCGTCCGACAGGATCGCCGGCACCAGTTGCTTCGCCTGCATTTCAGCGCTGTTGCCGATTGCCGACACGAGCTTCGGCGCGTCGATCGCGTCGAGCAGGTCCTTGATCGCAGCCTTCTTGTCGGCGTCGATCGGCGCAGCTGCCGCCGGAGCCGGCGCGGGGTTCGACAGCGATTGCGCCATCGCGAACGTCGGCACCAGTGCAGCCAGCAGGACCAGTCGCTTGAATTGCTTTTGCATCATCACTCCCTTCTTGGAAATATGAATGGGTACTTCGCCGCACGCGGCGCGCTTGTTCGCGTTGCGCGCCTGCCTGCGGCCGCTCGAGAGTCACATCCTTGGTCAGGCTTCGCCGTCCGACGCCTCGTCGGCCTCGCCGTCGCCATCTTCGGCTTCCGCGATCTGCTGCAGGCCGGAGAGCTTCGTACCCTCGTCGAGGCTGATGAGTGTAACACCTTGCGTGGCGCGCCCCATTTCGCGAATCTCCGAAACGCGCGTGCGAATCAGGACGCCGGCCGTGGTGATCAGCATGATCTGGTCCTCGGCGTCGACGAGCGTCGCGGCGACCACCTTGCCGTTGCGCTCGGACGTCTGGATCGCGATCATGCCCTTCGTGCCGCGGCCGTGACGCGTGTACTCGGTGATCGGGGTGCGCTTGCCGTAGCCGTTCTCGGTCGCGGTGAGCACCGACTGCTCCTCGCTGCCCGCGACCAGCATCGCGATGACCTGCTGGCCGTCCTCGAGCTGCATCCCGCGCACCCCGCGCGCCTCGCGGCCCATCGGACGCACGTCGTTCTCGTCGAAGCGCACCGCCTTGCCGGCGTCGGAGAACAGCATCACGTCGTGCGCGCCGTCGGTGATCGACGCGCCGATCAGGTAATCACCGTCGTCGAGGCCGACCGCGATGATGCCCTTCTTCATCGGGCGGCTGAACGCCTCGAGCGGCGTCTTCTTCACGGTGCCGAGCGACGTCGCCATGAACACGAACTTGTCGGCCGAGAATTCCTTGACCGGCAGCACGACGTTGATCTTCTCGCCGTCCTGCAGCGGGAACATGTTGACGATCGGGCGGCCGCGCGAATTGCGCGAGCCCTGCGGCACCTCGTAGACCTTGACCCAGTACACGCGGCCGCGGTTCGAGAAGCACAGCATGTAGTCGTGCGTGTTCGCGATAAAGAGCGTCTCGATCCAGTCGTCTTCCTTCATCTGCGTCGCCTGCTTGCCTCGGCCGCCGCGCTTCTGCGCGCGGTACTCGGACAGCGGCTGCGACTTCACGTAGCCCGAATGGGACATCGTGACGACCATGTCCTGCGGGGTGATCAGGTCTTCGGTGTTCAGCTCGGTCGCGTTCAGCTCGATCTTCGAGCGGCGCGCGTCGCCGAATTCGGCCTTCACGGCGGTCAGCTCCTCGCCGATCATCACCGTGATCCGCTCGGGTCGGGACAGGATATCCAGCAGGTCTGCGATCTGCGCCATCACGTCGCGGTATTCACCGATGATCTTGTCCTGCTCGAGGCCGGTCAGGCGCTGCAGGCGCATCTGCAGGATTTCCTGGGCCTGCGTGTCGGACAACCTGTACAGGCCGTCGCCCTGCATGCCGAACGCCGGGTTCAGCCCCTCCGGACGATACGCGTCGCGGCCGCCTGCCGTGGCGTTCTCGGTCTCGGCGCGGGTGAGCATCTCGCGCACCAGCGACGAATCCCACGCCTTGGCCATCAGCTCCTGCTTCGCGATCGGCGGCGTCGGCGCGGCCTTGATGATCGCAATGAACTCGTCGATGTTCGCGAGCGCAACCGCGAGGCCTTCGAGCACGTGGCCGCGTTCGCGCGCCTTGCGCAGTTCGTAGACCGTCCGGCGCGTGAGCACTTCGCGGCGATGCGCGAGGAAGCACTGAAGGATTTCCTTCAGGTTGAGCAGCTTCGGCTGGCCGTCGACCAGCGCGACCATGTTCATGCCGAAGGTGTCCTGCAGCTGGGTCGCCTTGTACAGGTTGTTCAGCACCACTTCCGGCACTTCGCCGCGCTTGAGCTCGATCACGACGCGCATGCCGCTCTTGTCGGACTCGTCGCGGATGTCGGAGATGCCCTCGAGCTTCTTCTCGTTGACGAGCTCGGCGATGCGCTCGAGCAGCGAGCGCTTGTTGACCTGGTACGGCAGCTCGTCGACGATGATCGCCATCCGCTGGCCGCGGTCGATCTCCTCGAAGTGCGTGGCCGCGCGCATCACGACACGCCCGCGGCCGGTGCGATAGCCGTCGCGCACGCCGGCGACGCCGTAGATGATGCCCGCCGTCGGGAAGTCCGGCGCCGGGATGATCTCGATCAGCTCGTCGATCGTCGCTTCAGGGTTGTGCAGCAGGTGCTGGCACGCGTCGACGACTTCGTTCAGGTTGTGCGGCGGGATGTTGGTCGCCATGCCGACCGCGATGCCCGACGAGCCGTTGATCAGCAGGTTCGGGATCCGCGACGGCAGGATCAGCGGCTGCATCTCGCTGCCGTCGTAGTTCGGGCCGAAATCGACGGTTTCCTTGTCGATGTCGGCAAGCAGCTCGTGACCGATCTTCGCCATGCGAATTTCGGTGTAACGCATCGCGGCGGCGTTGTCGCCGTCGATCGAGCCGAAGTTGCCTTGCCCGTCGACCAGCATGTAGCGCAGCGAGAAATCCTGCGCCATCCGCACGATCGTTTCGTAGACCGCGCTGTCGCCGTGAGGGTGGTACTTACCGATCACGTCGCCGACGATACGCGCCGACTTCTTGTAGGCCCGGTTCCAGTCGTTGTTCAGTTCGTGCATCGCGAACAGGACGCGCCGGTGCACGGGCTTCAGGCCATCGCGGACATCCGGAAGGGCACGTCCGACGATCACGCTCATCGCGTAATCGAGATACGAACGGCGCATTTCCTCCTCGAGGGAGGTGGGCAGGGTCTCTTTGGCGAATTGATCCATGTATCCGTATCTTTTCGGAGCGAAGACGGGAACGCCTTTCGCATGAGCGCTGCATGCGCAACGCAACGCGAGATTCTAACATGCGCCCATCCGCAGCCAATTCGCGACCCCCAACTATATGTAAACAGCAAAAATCGGAGCTGCGGTGCGATGCCCGCCCCGGCCGCAATCGCGCCCTCCTTTGGTGCGCGGGCGAGTCCTGCGACGTGGCGTCGCGGCAGCGGGTAAACATAGGCGTCGTTTCCCGCAATTTCCCCGCTCCACTCTTGACAATCTCTAAAAGTTGCGGCAGGGCGGTGTTGCGCATGCGCCACAAACGGAGAGGCGATGTTGGGGTGGGGAGGATTTTTTTTCGTGGGAAGGGAACGATATGGCAAAATGCCAACGCACTGAAAGTTAGACGCTGCTCGAAGTCTACACAGAGCGGCGCCGCGTTTTTTGTGCCGCACCAATGTTATACTTCGAGCAATGTATGACTTGTCACCGTCAACAGGCTCGCAGTAAACCTGCGGTAATCTCAATTTCGAGAGGAGAAATATGAATAAACTTTCAAAGCTCGCGTTCATTGCAGCTACCGCAGTTATGGCTGCATCCGCATCGGCACAATCGGTGCCGGCATCGCGACAAGCCGTGAATGACAACTGGGTGAACGGTACCGGCGAATACGTCTGGATGAACGGCACGAACGAGCTTTGCTGGCGCGATGCATTCTGGACGCCGGCCACCGCCAACGCGAAGTGCGATGGCGCACTGGTCGCCCAGGCAGCCGCACCGACCCCGGTCGCACCGGCAGCTCCGGCAATCTCGAGCCAGAAGATCACGTATCAGGCTGACGCACTGTTCGACTTCGACAAGGCAACGCTGAAGCCGCTGGGCAAGCAGAAGCTGGACGACCTGGCTGGCAAGATCCAGGGCATGAACACGGAAGTGGTCGTCGCAACGGGCTACACCGACCGCATCGGTTCGGACAAGTACAACGACCGTCTGTCGCTGCGCCGTGCACAAGCCGTGAAGTCGTACCTGGTCAGCAAGGGCATCCCGGCCAACAAGATCTACACGGAAGGCAAGGGCAAGCGCAACCCGGTCACGACCGGCTGCAACCAGAAGAACCGCAAGCAGCTGATCGCCTGCCTCGCACCGGACCGCCGCGTGGAAGTCGAAGTGGTCGGTACGCAAGAAGTGCAGAAGACGACCGTTCCGGCACAGTAAGCCGCGGTCCTCGACTGCCTCAAAGCCCCGCCTCGGCGGGGCTTTTTCATTGACGCCTGCCGGGGCGCTCGCTGGCCTCGCCGTTCGCCCGCTTATATACTCGGGGCTTGATGCAGCGATGCATCGCCCTCCTCCCGTAGGCCCGTTTGCCGACATGACCAACGCCGATCCGCACGAACTCCAGAAATTCAGCGACCTCGCCCATCGGTGGTGGGATCCGAATGCCGAATTCAAGCCGCTGCACGACCTGAACCCGGTCCGGCTCGGCTGGATCGACGCGCACGCCCATCTGGCCGGCAAGCGCGTGCTCGACATCGGTTGCGGCGGCGGCATCCTGTCCGAATCAATGGCGGGGCTTGGCGCACAGGTGAAAGGCATCGACCTGTCCACCGAAGCGCTTGGCGTCGCCGACCTGCACAGCCTCGAGAGCGGCGTGACGGTCGACTACGAGGCAATCGCGGCCGAAGCGATCGCGGAGCGCGAGCCCGGCACCTACGACGTGGTCACGTGCATGGAAATGCTCGAGCACGTGCCGTCGCCGGCCAATGTCGTCGCGGCCTGCGCGACGCTCGTCAAGCCGGGCGGCTGGGTGTTCTTCTCGACGCTGAACCGCAACCTGAAGTCCTACCTGTTCGCGGTGATCGGCGCCGAGTACATCGCACAGATGCTGCCGAAGGGCACGCACGACTACGCACGTTTCATCCGTCCGTCGGAACTGGCCGGCTTCGTGCGCGCCACCGATCTGCACGTCGTGGAGATCAAGGGCATCACGTATCATCCGCTCGGCAAGCGCTTCGCGCTGTCGAACGACACCGACATCAATTACCTCGTCGCGTGCCGTCGCGGCGCGTGACAACGATTCGACCGGTATGACGACTTCCCTCTCGCCCACGCGGGCCGCGCCTGACGAATCGGGCCTGCAGCGCTGCGACGCGGTGCTGTTCGATCTCGACGGCACGCTCGCGGATACCGCGCCCGATCTCGCGGCCGCCGTCAACAAGATGCAGCGCGCGCGCGGGCTGACCGAGACCCCGCTCGACACGCTGCGGCCGCTGGCGTCCGCCGGCGCGCGCGGCCTGCTCGGCGGTGCGTTCGGCATCACCCCGCAATCGGCCGACTACGACGCGATGCGCGACGAGTTCCTGGCCAACTACGCAACCGACCTTTGCGTGCACACGACGCTGTTCCCCGGCATCGACACGCCTGCTCGACGAGCTCGACGCGCGCGGCGTGCGCTGGGGCATCGTCACGAACAAGGCGATGCGCCTGACCGAACCGCTCGTCGGCCTGCTCGGCCTCGGCCCGCGCGCGGCGTGCGTCGTCGGGGGCGACACGACGCCGCACGCGAAGCCGCACCCTGCCCCGTTGCTGCATGCGGCCGGGCAGCTGACGATCTCGCCCGAACGCATCGTCTACGTCGGCGACGACCTGCGCGACATCCAGGCCGGCAGCGCGGCGGGCATGGCGACCGTCGCGGCCGCCTACGGCTATTGCGGCGACGGCGCCGCGCCGGGAGACTGGCAAGCGCAGCACCTTGTCGAAACGACGCAGCAATTACGCGAGCTGCTGCGCGATGTTGGGCTATAATGTTGAATCTTATCCGCGGGGGCGACCTGGTTTCGACAGGGGTTGTGAAGCGGCTAGGGCATGTCGAGGACCCGTCACCTCGTTAATCAATGGGAAAAACGTAACTGCAAACGACGATACGTTCGCACTGGCAGCCTAAGGGCCGCCGTCCTCTGCCTAGTTCACTGACGGGCTAGCGTCGCAAGACCGGTAGCAATACCGCCAGAGGTCATTTACGTCAGTTAAGCCTTGGCGGCGTCGCGACGCCCGGGTCGAAAACTTAGCGAATCGCCGTAGTGCAGCGTGTTCGTCCGCGTCGCTGCGGTTAAATCAAATGACAGAACTAAACATGTAGAACTGGTCGTGGAGCGCTTCTGGACGCGGGTTCGATTCCCGCCGCCTCCACCAAATACACGGCAACGCAGTTCGGCGCGTTGCCAGGAAAAACCCGCGACAGCGTCACGCTTCGCGGGTTTTTTATTGCCGTTCGGCTGGTCCGAGCGCCCACAATCACACGTGCGGAGCGAAATTTCGCCGCGCGGCGATTTCCGTGTCGTGCCCCTGTCCTGCCGGATGTGTCTCGAACTCTTCCAATGCGGGAAGGCGCTCTGCCCGATCGCGGCCCGCGTTGAAACACAGCTGCCCTAGTACAGCCAGCCCGCAGCGCCCCGCAAACTTCCCGTCCAGACGAACAAAACCCCGCACGACACGCGTCTGCGGGGTTGCTTGTTGCCAACGAACGATACGTCACGCGCCATTTGAAAAAGCGCCCAGCCCCGGACGGGCTGGGCAGAATACCGCCGGTACGCCGGCGGCAGGAGGTGACGGACGTCCGCAGCCGCTCGCGCGGCGATCGACCGCGCCGAACGGCGTCTGCCCGACGGCGCGGGCCGGGAGCACGACACCTCGTCGCTCCCGGCCCGCGCTTTCGTCGGGCAGTGCGCAGCTTAGCTGCCGCGATACAGCAAGTTCATTTCGTCGGCAGTGGCCGGACGCACGCCCGCTGCGCGCGAACCGGACGCCGATGCGCCCTGCGCTTGCGCGCCGTAACCGCTGGCATCGACGCCTTGCGCCTGCGCGACGGCATTGCGCTGCTGCTCGGCGACGCGCGCGGTCGCGGCCTGGATCGCTTCCGGGTAATGCGGATCTTCACCGCGTGCCGAGTTGTAGCCAGCCTGCTGGAGCTGAACCAGTTCGGCGCGCACCTGCGCGCGGGTGATCTGCGAACCCGGCTGCGCGAACGACACGACCGGGGCAACGAGGGCTGCAGCAACGACGACGGCTTGAACGAGCGATTTCATGATGACCTACCTCCAGATTTGTCCGTTTTCGCGATGAACGCCTCGTTCATCGCTGACACCTGAAGTTTATGTAGGCAGTTGCTTAAGAATAAGGCAGGTTTCGGGAAGACATTCTTTCAGGATTACGGGTTAACCCTATAGTCCACCGGTGCACTGGCACCGTCCGAGTGCGCCGGATAAACGCGAGCCCCGCGAAGCGGCAGGCTTCGCGGGGCTCGGCAGACCGGCGCGCTGCGCGGCGATTGTGCTTACGCGCGCTGCGATCGGGAAGCGGTGGTTACTGCGTATCCATCGGGCACTTCAGGTTGCAGCCGTTCGGATCGCCCAGGTCGCCCTTGCGGCGCAGCGCGGACTTCTTGCCGCTCTGATATTTCTTCGACGGCGCCGACGCCGCAAACGGCATCTGCGGATGTTCATTCAACCGGAACTGGTCGCTCAGGATGCCGCCGGGCACGCCGGGCGAATTCTGCGCGAACGTGAGCGGCGAAGCGGCGATCAGCACCCCCGCGGTCAACGCTGCCGCGGCGAGGGGAAGGGAAAGTTTCATGGCGTGACGACGCCTGGCTGGCGTGCTTGTTGGAACGTTGATCGAGCGGCAAGCGTAGCGCAAATCCCCTGCTGCTGCAGCGCGCGCCGCACGCGCGTGCATTACCTTCCGTTGCCGCCCGGCACGGTGGCAGCGTCCCCGTCGAGCCCCGCCGCAACGCCGATCAGCGTGCCGCACGCGGCCGGATCGTAGCCGTCGAGACGCGCGACCCGCTCGACGTAGCGCGCATCGCGCAGCAGCGCCAGCACGCCGTCGAGCGGCCGCTCGTCGAGCCCTTCGCGCTCGCAAGCGAAGTAGTAATCCTCGTCGACGACCGGAATGAAATCGAGACCGAAATGATGCGCGGCCGGCTCGACGCCGAAGCCGAGATCGGCCATCCCGCTGGCGACGAACGCGGCGATCGCCGAATGGGTCAGCTCGGCCGACGCATAGCCGTTGATGCGTTCGGGATCGACACCGATCCGGCGCAACGCGAGATCCAGCAGCATGCGCGTGCCCGAGCCCGGCTGGCGGTTGACGAAGCGGATGTCGTCGCGCGCGAGGTCGGACAGGCCGCGCACCTGCTTCGGGTTGCCGCGCGGCAAGAACAACCCTTGCTTGCGCCGCGTCAGGTGGATCAGCACGTGGCGTGCGTCATCGAGCCAGGGGCGGTAGATCTGCGCGCATTGTTCGCGAAACTCGCCACGCGGCAGATGGAACCCCGCCAGCTCGCATTCACCGCGCGCGAGCGCCTGCACGGCCTCGACGCTCTCGCGATACTTGATGTCGACCGCCGCATGCGCGTCGACCAGGGCAGAGACGAGCGCCGCAACCGCATAACCGTGCGACGCGTGGATCCGCACGCCGCCGTCGCGCTGCGCGAGCCGCCGGTTCAGGTCGCTCGCGACTTCGGCGGCCAGCGCGCGCAGGTTCCCGTCGAGACGGCTGCGTGCGAGGCGCTGTGCGTCGACGACCGCCTGCCCGAGCTCGGACAGCACCGAGCCCTTGCCTCGCGCGGTTTCGATCAGCGCGCCGCCGACGCAGGCCTCCAGCGCGCGCAGCAACCCCCATGCATGCCGGTACGACAACCCCTTGGCCTGCGCCGCCTGCGCGATGCTGCCCGTCCCGGCGACGAGCTCCAGCAGCGGCGCGACGTCCGACAGGCTCGCCTTGCGCCCCTCGCTGTCGCGCACGATCAGATTTGCGTCGCATTCGACTCGAATCATTTATGCACCCTGACTTCCTATTGCGACCACTCAATGTTCCGCTTATCGTTGACCCAAATCCAACAGAACGAAGTCAGCATGCGCAGTATATGAATCACCGGCGCATATGAGACTTTGGAGGAGCATAACAGATGTCCCCGATTTCCGAAGCGCCCGACGCACTCGTCGCGCGGCATGCGCACGGCGGCCGGCCGCTCGTCGCCGTGCTGCACGCGATCCAGGACGAAGCGGGCTACGTGCCGCCCGGTTGCATCGCGCCGCTCGCGAAGGCGCTGAACCTGTCGCGCTCGGAAGTGCACGGCGTCCTCACGTATTACCACCATTTCCGCACCGAGCCGCCGGCGCGCGTGACGATCCAGATGTGCCGCGCCGAAGCATGCCGCAGCATGGGCTGCGAAGCGCTCGCGGCGCACGCGCAAGCGCGCACCGGCTGCACGTTCGACGCGTCGCACGCGGGCGCCGTCGCGCTCGAATCCGTCTACTGCCTGGGGCTCTGCGCGCAATCGCCGTCGATGATGGTCAACGGCGTGCTGCACGCGAGGGTCACCCCGGAGAAATTCGACGCGCTGCTCGCCGACGCCGTCGCCCACGCTCAGGAGGCGGCATGACGACCCGCATCTATGTGCCGCGCGATTCGTCCGCGCTCGCCCTCGGCGCCGACGCGCTCGCCGCCGCGATCGTCGCGGAAGCCGAACGGCGCGGCGTCGCGATCGACCTCGTGCGCAACGGCACGCGCGGCCTGCTGTGGCTCGAACCGCTCGTCGAGGTCGGCACGGCGGCCGGCCGCGTCGGCTATGCGAACCTGTCGGCCGCGGACATACCCGCCCTGTTCGACGCCAACTGGCTCGACGGCGGCGCGCACCCGAGCGGCGTCGGCCTCGTCGACGCGCTGCCGTATCTCGCGCGCCAGCAGCGCCTCACGTTCGCGCGCATCGGCCTGACCGACCCGCTGTCGATCGACGACTACCTGCGGCACGACGGCCTCGCCGGCCTGAAGAACGCGCTCGCGCTCGACGGCGACGCCGCGTGCGACGCGCTGATCGAGTCGGGCCTGCGCGGACGCGGCGGCGCGGCGTTTCCGGCCGGCATCAAATGGCGCACGGTGCGGCACGCGAGCGCGAATCAGAAATACATCGTCTGCAATGCGGACGAAGGCGACTCGGGCACGTTCTCCGATCGCCTGATCATGGAAAGCGATCCGTACTGCCTGATCGAAGGGATGATCATCGCGGGCATCGCGACCGGCGCGACGATCGGCTACATCTACGTGCGCAGCGAATATCCGCACGCGATCGCGACACTCGAAGCCGCGATCGCGCGCGCGCGCGACGCCGGCTGGCTCGGCGCGAGCGTGCTCGGCTCCGCGCACGCGTTCGAGCTGCACGTCGCGAAAGGCGCAGGCTCGTACGTATGCGGCGAGGAAACCGCGCTGCTCGAATCGCTCGAGGGCAAGCGCGGCGTCGTGCGCGCGAAGCCGCCGCTGCCGGCGCTCGCCGGGCTGTTCGGCCAGCCGACCGTGATCAACAACGTGATCACGCTCGCGACCGCACCGGTGATCTTCGCGCGCGGCGCCGCGTTCTATCGCGACTTCGGGATGGGCCGCTCGCGCGGCACGCTGCCGTTCCAGCTCGCCGGCAACATCCGGCACGGCGGCCTCGTCGAACTCGCGTTCGGCGTCACGCTGCGCGAGCTGCTGTTCGATTTCGGCGGCGGCACCGCCAGCGGCCGGTCCGCGCGCGCCGCGCAGGTCGGCGGCCCGCTCGGCACCTACCTGCCCGAGCACCAATGGGACGTGCCGCTCGATTACGAGGCGTACACGGCGATCGGCGCGGTGGTCGGCCACGGCGGCATCGTGCTGCACGACGACACGTCGAACCTCGCCGAGCTCGCCGAGTACGCAATGAAATTCTGCGCGATCGAATCGTGCGGCAAATGCACGCCGTGCCGGATCGGCTCCACGCGCGGCGTCGAGACGATCGCGCGCATCCGCCGGGGCGACACGTCGGAGCGCCAGGTCACGCTGCTGCGCGACCTGTGCGACACGATGCTCGCCGGCTCGCTCTGCGCGATGGGCGGGATGACGCCGTACCCGGTGCTGTCCGCGCTCGACCATTTCCCCGAAGATTTCGGGCTCGCCGCCGGCAAGGATGCCGCGCCGGGCCCGGCCAAGGCCGCGGCCTGACCCAGAAGGAGCATTGCATGTCCCTCGATGCGCTCAATTCCAAGACAAGGCGGCTGCGGCTCGGGCCAGTGCGCGTGCAAGAGCGCCGCGCAGGCGCGCGCGCGCGACCCGTTCGACGACACCGACTACGGCACGCCGCAGCGTTACGCCGATACCGACGTCACGCTCGAGATCGACGGCCAGCCGGTCACGGTGCCGGCCGGCACGTCGGTGATGCGCGCGGCGATCGAAGCCGGCGTGAACGTGCCGAAGCTGTGCGCGACCGACTCGCTCGAACCGTTCGGCTCGTGCCGGCTGTGCCTCGTCGAGATCGAAGGCCGGCGCGGCTATCCGGCGTCGTGCACGACGCCCGCCGAAGCCGGCATGAAGGTGCGCACGCAGTCCGACCGGCTGCAGGCGCTGCGCCGCAACGTGATGGAGCTGTACATCTCCGACCACCCGCTCGACTGCCTCACCTGCCCCGCCAACGGCGACTGCGAACTGCAGGACATGGCGGGCGTCGTCGGGCTGCGCGAGGTGCGCTACGGCTTTGACGGCGCGAACCATCTGCGCGATCAAAAGGACGAGTCGAATCCGTACTTCACGTACGACCCGTCCAAGTGCATCGTCTGCAACCGCTGCGTGCGCGCCTGCGAGGAAACGCAGGGCACGTTCGCGCTGACGATCGCAGCGCGCGGCTTCGAATCGCGCGTCGCCGCGGGCGAAAGCGAAGCGTTCATGGATTCGGAATGCGTGTCGTGCGGCGCGTGCGTGGCCGCGTGCCCGACCGCGACGCTGCAGGAGAAGTCGGTCGTGCAGCTCGGCCAGCCGGAGCACGCGATCGTGACGACCTGCGCGTATTGCGGCGTCGGCTGCTCGTTCAAGGCGGAGATGAAAGGCACGCAGGTCGTGCGGATGACGCCGCACAAGAACGGCCTCGCGAACGAAGGCCACGCGTGCGTGAAGGGACGCTTCGCGTGGGGCTATGCGACGCACAAGGATCGCATCACGAAACCGATGATCCGCGAGAGGATCACCGCCCCGTGGCGCGAAGTGAGCTGGGAAGAGGCGCTCACCTATGCCGCCACGCAGTTCCGCAAGCTGCAGGCGAAGTACGGCCGCGACTCGATCGGCGGCATCACGTCGTCGCGCTGCACGAACGAGGAAACCTATCTCGTGCAGAAGCTCGTGCGCGCCGCGTTCGGCAACAACAACGTCGACACCTGCGCACGCGTGTGCCACTCGCCGACCGGCTACGGCCTGAAGACGACGCTCGGCGAATCGGCCGGCACGCAGACCTTCGCGTCGGTCGCCAAGGCCGACGTGATCGTCGTGATCGGCGCGAACCCGACCGACGGCCACCCCGTGTTCGGCTCGCGCCTGAAGCGCCGCGTGCGCGAAGGCGCGAAGCTGATCGTCGTCGATCCGCGCCGCATCGACGTGGTCGACGGCCCGCACGTGAAGGCGTCGCATCACCTGCAGCTGCGCCCCGGCACCAACGTCGCGATCGTCAATGCGCTCGCGCACGTGATCGTCACCGAAGGGCTCGTCGACACGGCCTTCGTCGCCGAACGCTGCGAGACGCGCGCGTTCGAGCAGTGGCGCGAGTTCGTTTCGCGCGCCGAGAATTCGCCGGAAGCGACCGCGGACGTGACCGGCGTGCCGGCCGAGCAGGTGCGCGCCGCCGCGCGGCTGTATGCGACGGGCGGCAATGCCGCGATCTACTACGGGCTCGGCGTGACCGAGCACGCGCAAGGCTCGACGATGGTGATGGGCATCGCGAACCTCGCGATGGCGACCGGCAACATCGGCCGCGAAGGCGTCGGCGTCAATCCGCTGCGCGGCCAGAACAACGTGCAGGGCTCGTGCGACATGGGCTCGTTCCCGCACGAGCTGCCCGGCTACCGGCATATCGGCGACGCCGGCGTGCGCGCGCTGTTCGAGGACGCGTGGGCGGCCAAGCTGCAGCCGGAGCCGGGGCTGCGCATCCCGAACATGTTCGATGCGGCGCTCGACGGCAGCTTCAAGGGGCTGTACTGCCAGGGCGAGGACATCGTGCAGTCGGACCCGAACACCCAGCACGTCGCGGCCGCGCTGTCGTCGATGGAGTGCATCGTCGTCCAGGACATCTTCCTGAACGAGACGGCGAAGTATGCGCACGTATTCCTGCCCGGTTCGTCGTTCCTCGAGAAGGACGGCACGTTCACGAACGCGGAGCGCCGCATCTCGCGGGTGCGCAAGGTGATGCCCCCGCTCGCCGGCTACGCGGACTGGGAAGTGACGCTGATGCTCTCCCGCGCGCTCGGCTACGAGATGGACTACGCGCATCCTTCGGAGATCATGGACGAGATCGCGCGGCTCACGCCGACCTTCTCGGGCGTGTCGTACGCGAAGCTCGACGCGCTCGGCAGCATCCAGTGGCCATGCAACGAGCATGCGCCGGAAGGCACGCCGACGATGCACACGGATGCGTTCGTGCGCGGCAAGGGCAGGTTCGTGATCACGCAGTTCATTCCGACGCCGGAAAAGGTCACGCAGCGCTACCCGCTGATCCTGACGACGGGCCGCATCCTGTCGCAATACAACGTCGGCGCGCAGACGCGCCGCACCGACAACGTGCAGTGGCACAAGGAGGACCGGCTCGAGATTCATCCGCACGACGCGCAGGACCGCGGGATCCGGAACGGCGACTGGGTCGGCATCGAGTCGCGCGCGGGCCAGACCGTGCTGCGCGCGCTCGTGACCGAGCGCATGCAGCCGGGCGTCGTGTACACGACGTTCCACTTCCCCGAATCGGGCGCGAACGTGATCACGACCGACAGCTCGGACTGGGCGACGAACTGCCCCGAGTACAAGGTGACGGCGGTACAGGTGATGCCGGTCGCGCAGCCGTCCGACTGGCAGCGCGCGTACGCGCGCTTCAACGCCGAGCAGCTCGACCTGCTCGAACGCCGCGCGGCCTCGCCCGCGGCCGCGACGACCGGCAAGTGAGGACGCCATGAACACCGGACACCTGATCGACATGGCCAACCAGATCGGCGAATTCTTCGCGTCGATGCCGGATCGCGACGAAGCACTGGCCGGCATCGCCGACCACATCCGGCGCTTCTGGGAACCGCGGATGCGCCGCGCGCTGCTGGCGGCGTTCGACGATCCGGCCGGCGACGCGGCGCAGCGCGCCGCGCCGATCGTCCGCGAGGCGATTGCCGCCTATCGCGACACGCTGGCGCCCGCCGCCGCGCCCGTCTGAACGCCTGGCCGGCGCATCGCCGCCGCTACGCGGGCAGCGATGCGCCGGCGAACCAGCTTTCACAGTGGCGCAGCAGCGCGTTCGTGTCGGACGCGAGCCGGCCGCGCGCCGCGATATAGCCGTCGGGCCGCACCAGGTAGAACGACGGACGCGACCTGCCGTAGGCGTCAGCCAGCCCCGCTGCGCCGTCGCCTTCGGTATCGGCGACGCGCCACACGCGCACCGCGCCCGGCATGATCCGTTCGAGCGACTGCGCAAGCGCTTGCGCGGCCTCGGCAGCGGGCGGCGGCGCGCCCGCCCCGCCCTCCTGGGGCGGCTCCTCGAGCAGCAGCAGCGTGAAGCCCGTCGGCTCGTGCAGGTCGAACAGCCGCGCGACGCCCGGCGCCTGCCCGAGCGGCCCGTCGATCACGTGCACGAGCGCATCGGGCGCCCGCTCGCCCGCGCGCGGGCCGCCGTCGAGCACGCGCTCGAGCGTGAGCGGGCTCTTGCGGTACTGCACTCCCAGTTCGCTGACCGTGCGCCGCACCGCGTCGCGCATCGGCCCGAACGACGCCAGCAGCGGCACGACGTGATCGCGCAACAGCTTCATCGGCCCGCGATCGGCCTCGACGATCTGCGTCAGGAAGCTCGTCTGCCGCAACACGTCGCGCTCGATCGGATGGCGCTCCGCGTGATACGTGTCGAGCAGCCGCTCCGGCGCCCCCGCGCCCAGCACCCGCGCGAGCTTCCAGCCGAGGTTGAACGCCTCCTGGATGCCGGTGTTCATGCCCTGCGCGCCGGCCGGGCTATGGACGTGCGCGGCGTCGCCCGCGAAGAACACGCGCCCGTGCCGCAAGCGCTCGACCATCCTGCTGTGCAGGTGGAAATAGGACGACCACGTCAGGTCGCTCAGGACGATCGGCGTCCCCATGCGCGCACGGACGATCTCCTGGCATTGTGCAAGCGACGGCCCGCGCTCGTCGGACAGCGCCCCGTTCTCCCGCGGCCGGTCCGCGACCAGCCGGTAGCGGCCGTCGCCCATCGGAAACAGGCCCGCAATGCCTTCCGCCGTCGTGAACAGATGAATCTCGTCGTCCGGCCAGTCGGGAATCGCCGCGAGATCGGCGAGCAGGAACGTCTGCTCGAACGGCCGGCCGGCAAAGCCCACGCCGAGCAGATGCCGCACCGTGCTGTGCGCGCCGTCGGCGGCGATCAGGTACGACGGCGCGCAGCGCGCTTCGCGGCCGTCGGCGCCGCGCAGCGTCACGTCGAGCGACGTGCCGTCCGCCTCGCACGCGACGAGCGTGAGGCCGCGCTCGACCGCGACGCCGAGGCTTTCGAGATGCTCGGCGAGCAACCGCTCCGTGACGCTCTGGTCGAGAAACAGCAGATACGGATAGCGCGTCTGCAGCGGATCGAAATCGAGCCGGGCGATCACGCGGCCGTCCGCGTGCAGCGCCGCCGCGTGCGCGCGATGCCCGCTCGCGAGAAACGGTTCGACCACGCGATGCTGCTCCAGCAATTCGAGCGTGCGCGCCTGGATGCCGATCGCGCGCGAATACGGCGACGGCTCCGCCGCCTGGTCGATCACGCGCACCGGCACGCGCGCCCGGGCAAGGCTCATCGCGGCGGCAAGGCCGGTCGGCCCCGCGCCGACGACCAGCACGGGTGGGATATCGAGCAGTTCGTCGACCATGAGAACCTCGATGACACGCGACCCTGCAAGTCTACGCCGCTCCGCCCGACGGGACCATATGCCGGACGGCCGACGGGGGGCCCTGGCCGGGTATGGGACAATGCGCGTTTCCCGCCAGTTTTCGCGTCATGGATTCCGCTTTCGACCGAGCGTACGCCGCGCATCGCGCGGGCCGCCTCGCCGACGCCGAGCACGGCTACCGCGCCGCGCTCGCCGCCAATCCCGCTGACGCCGACGCGCTGCATCTGTTCGGCGTGCTTCGGCATCAGCAGGGGCAGCACGCCGAAGCGGCCGATCTCGTCGGCCGCGCGGTCGCGCTGCGCCCGGACGATGCCGCGCTGCAGCTCAATCTCGGCAATGCGCTGAAAGCGCTCGGCCGCGTGGAGGAGGCGCTCGACCGCTTTCGCAACGCGCTGACGCTCGCGCCCGAGTTTCCGCTCGCGCACTACAACCTCGGCAACGCGTATGCGGCGCTGCAGCGTCACGACGAGGCGATCGACGCGTTCGGCCGCGCGCTGCGGCTCACGCCCGACGACGCGTCGATCCACAACAATCTCGGCAACGCGCTGAACGCGCTCGGCCGCCACGACGACGCGCTGGCCGCGTTCCATCGCGCGCTGGCGCTGCGGCCGGGCCACGCCGGCGCACACAACAACCTCGCGATGGCGCTGTCCGCGATGGGCCGGGCCGACGACGCGATCGCGCATTTCCACGCGGCCATCGCCGCGCAGCCGCGCTTCGTCGCCGCGCATTTCAACCTCGGCAACACGCTCGACGCGGTCGGCCGCCACGCCGAAGCCGCCGCGGCGTTCGAAGCCGCGCTCGCGCTGCATCCGTCCTTTCCGCTCGCGCTGTTCGGCCTCGCGAACGCGCTGAGCGCGCAGGACCGCCATCGCGACGCGCTGCCCTACTACGAGCGCGCGGTCGGCCTCGATCCGTCGTTCAGCCTCGCATGGCTGAACCTCGGCACCGCGCACCACGCGCTCGGCGCGCACGAGATGGCGCTGCGCGCGTTCGACCAGGCGCTGCGCGTCGAGCCGGACTTCACGCTGGCGCAATTGCATCGCGCGGTCACGCTGCTGACGCTCGGCGATTTCACCCGCGGCCTGCCCGCCTACGAGGCGCGCCACGCCACGCCCGGCGCGACCCCGCTCGGCGCGCTGCCGCGCTGGCAGGGCGAGCCGATCGCGTCGCACACGCTGCTGATCCGCGCGGAGCAAGGGTTCGGCGACACGCTGCAGTTCGTCCGCTTCGTGCCGCTTGCCCGCGCGCGCTGCGCGCACGTCGTGCTCGAAGTGCAGCCGGAACTCGTCGCGCTGCTCGAACCGGCCGCCGCGCGCTGGCGCGTCACGCTCGTCGCGCAGGACACCACGAAAACGCCCGCTGCGGACCTCGGATGCACGCTGATGAGCTTGCCGTTCCTGCTCGGCCTGCAACCGGGCGACATCGCCGCGGGCGCGCGCTATCTCGACGCGCCGGACAGCGCGCGCCGGCGCTTTCGCGGTTCCCTCGGCGGGCAGTCGAGGCGCAAGTTCGGGCTCGCATGGTCCGGGCGCCGACAGGCGCAGGAAAACCGCTCGATGCCGTTCGATGCGCTCGAGCCGCTGTTCGCGTTGCCCGACGTCGACTGGATCGTGCTGCAGCCGGCCGTCGACGACGACGAGCGGGCCCGCCTCGACGCGCATCCGCGCGTCCACCCGTTCGGCGACCGGCTGACCGACTTCGCCGCGACGGCGGCGCTGATCGAACGGCTCGACGGCGTCGTCTCGATCGACACCGCGGCCGCGCACCTCGCCGGCGCGCTCGGCAAGCCGTTGTGGCTGATGCTGCCGTTCGCGGCCGACTGGCGCTGGTTCGGCGGTCGCGACTGCCCGTGGTATCCGCAGGCCCTGCTCGTGCGCCAGCCCGCGCCGGGGCAATGGCGCGACGTCGCGGCGAAAGTCGCCGACGCGCTACGCGCGGCCTGACGGCCGAGGCTCACAGAAAAAACGGAGCGGCGAGGCGCTCCGTTGTTCGTTCGGCGTGTCACACGCGAGGCATCAGGCCGCCTTGTACTGGTTGCGCGCCTCCGGCGTGCGGTACAGCACGAGCGTCGCGATCAGCCCGCAAATCGCGGCGACGCTCAACCACAGGCCCGGCGCGGCCTTGTTGCCGGTCTCGTGGATCAGCAGTGTCGAGATCGCGGGCGTCAAGCCGTCGATCGTCGTCGCGAGGCCGTACGCGAGCGAGAAGGCGGCCCTGTGCACGTCGGCCGGCATCGCTTCGGTCAGCGCGACGACCATCGCGCCGTTGTACGAGCCGTACAGGAACGACAGCCACAGCTCGACCGCGAGCAGCCGCAGGAACGACGGTTCCCCCACGAGCCACTGCACGGCCGGATAGGCCGACAGCAGCGTGAGCACCGTGAACGCGATCAGCACCGGGCGGCGGCCGATGCGGTCCGACAGCGCGCCCGACAACGGCAGCCACACGAGATTGGACAGGCCGACGCACACGGTCACGACGAGCGCATCGAGCGACGACAGGTGCAGCACTTCCTTGCCGAAGGTCGGCGTGTACGCGGTGATCATGTAGAACGACACCGTCGTCATGATCACCATCCCCATCCCGGCGATCACGACGCCCCAGTTCTCGAGCATCGAGCGCATGATCTCCCCCATCGTCGGACGATGATGCTTGGCGAGGAATTCGTCGGTTTCCTTCAGCGAGCGCCGGATCAGGAACAGGAACGGCACGATCAGGCAGCCGATCAGAAACGGAATACGCCAGCCCCATGCCGTCATCTGGTCGGCGGGCAGCATACGGTTCAGCAGCACGCCGACGAACGCGGCGAACACGACCGCCACCTGCTGGCTACCCGATTGCCACGACGTATAGAAGCCCTTGTGCCCCTTCGTCGCGATCTCCGACAGATAGACCGACACGCCGCCGAGCTCGACGCCCGCCGAAAAACCCTGCAGCAACCGGCCGAGCAGCACGAGCGCCGGCGCGAGCACGCCGATCGTCGCGTAGCCGGGGACCGCGGCCACCGTCAGCGTGCCGAGCGCCATCAGCCCCAGCGTCAGGATCAGCCCCTTGCGGCGGCCGTGATGGTCGATGTATGCGCCGAGCACGATCGCGCCGACGGGCCGCATCAGAAAGCCCGCGCCGAACACCGACAGCGACAGCATCAGCGATGCGAACGCGTTGCCGCTCGGGAAGTACGTTTTGGCGATGGCCGACGCGTAATAGCCGTAGACCATGAAGTCGTACATTTCGAGGAAGTTGCCGCTGACGACGCGGAATACGGTGCGGACCTTCGATTCCGTCGCGACGGCAGGCGTGGTGGTGGACATGTTTTTCTCTCGACTCGAATGGGGCGGCGTTCGCGCCGTGGCGATGCAGCGATGTGGCAAGGCCGCGATGGGCGACGCACCGGCCCGGCGCGCACGGACGTCGCCGGCGTGGTCTGAAAATAATGCCATGCGAAGCCGACAATTGCCTTGTGCCCGCAGTGCCCGCGGTGCCGGCCGTGCGGCGTGCGTCGCTGCGTACGGGTCGTACCAGACGGGGCGGTCGGCACGCCAAAATCAGATCGGTCTGATCGACCGATCGCGATCGGCTCACCACAATGTCAGGATTTGCGCGGCGATCCGCGCCCGGTCCGGCGCGGTGGTCGCTTCGCACTGCGTATCCGTCCATGATCCAGCCGCCCGCCGTTCCCGTCGAAGGCAAACTCGCCCTCCCCCGCGTCGCGCCGCTCGGCGGTGTGCCGTCGTTCGGCCGTGAATGGACGTTCCGTCCCGCGTCCGGCGCCGGACGCCGCATGCGCTGCGTCGCCACGCTGACGACCTCATGCGTCGACATCGACGCGCCGCATCGCGCGTGCCGCTGGCTACCGCTGACCGTTGAGCCGCCGTCTGTCGCTCCCACCGCCGATCGGTCCATCGTTCGTACTGCCGGACGCCCGCGCGATCGGCGGGCGTTACACGCCGCGTGCTGGAGCATCGGCGCGCTCGGCATCATCGGCGCGTTGATCGCCACGCATGAACCGTTCCCGCGTTTCGCGCCGGAGCCCGCACGTGAGCACGCCGCCGTCATGCAGCCCCACGCCGCGCCAGCGGCGGCTGCCGTGCGCGTCGCGACGACCGAGCCGATCGCGCCGAATGCCTCGGTCGTCGTCCCGGCTCATCCGCGCGCCGCAGCGCAGCCCGTGCCGACATCATCGGAAGCAGCGCGCCGCGCGCGCGCCGCGGCCACCGCGCCCGCACCATCGCCGCTCGCGTCGGTCGCGGCAGCGGACACGCCGCCGCATCGATCGAACATCGTGCGCACGCTATCTGCGCCACGCTACGCGTCGGCCACTACGCGACCTGCGGCCACATGGCCGATCACAGGCCACACGTCGCAGACGGCATCGCTCGACCACCCGCACCGCTTGCCCCATCCCGACGCATCGCACGATGCAGCCGACGATCTGCTCACGCTGATCGCGCTGGCCGATGCGTTGCAGGCGGAACTCCCCGCGCGTCGGGCCACGATGCCCGCCACCGGTTTCGACTGGACCGCCCGGTTGTCGCACCGCCGCCTGACCGACGCGCCCGACCTGTTCACCCGCTGACTGGCGCGCAAACAAAAAACCCGGCGAAGCATGCTTCGCCGGGTTTCGTTGATACGTCGATCCACGGACCGCCACGTCGTCACTTGTGCGCGGGCAACCCCGTCTCGGTCTGCCGCTCGAGCTGCTGTACCTGCTGCTGCAGTTCGCGCAGTTGCGCCTGCGCTGCGCGCTTCTCGATCTGCAGCGCCTGTGCCTGTTCGCGTGCCGAGCGTTGCCGCTGCGCGACTTCCGCCTGCTGGCTGCGCGCGATGCCCAGGTCCGCCTGCAGCTGCTGCGCGCGACTGTTCGACAATGCGATCACGCGCTCGAGAAACGCCTTCTGCGCCTGCAGTTCGGTCCGGCGGATTTCGATGTCCGACAACTGTACGGTCTGCTGACTGAAGTTCGCATAGACCATTTCCGCGCGACTCTTGTCCTGCGACTTGATCACACGCCACAGGTGCTTGTCCTGGAACAGCGCGACGTAGTACGTCATTTCCTGCGGATCGAACATCAGGCTCGCGCCGTAGCTGCCGTTGTAGGTCGTGCGCATCTCGACCATTCGCCCGTCGTGCAGCAATTGCGTGAGTTCGGCGACGTTGCCTTGCGCGGTCGCATCGGCCGCCGTGGGCGACGTGGCCGACGCCGCGTCGCCACTCAGGCTCGTCACGGCCGGGCGGGTGCCGGCGACGGGCGCCGTGTCGTCGGCGGACCACGCCGCAACGGCGTGCGCGCATGCGGCCATCGCAACGATCCACGTTGCGCATCGGACAGGGGAAAGATTTCTGAAGACCAACGTCAGACTCCGGCGGACGAATCGGAAACTCGCGATTATCGTTCAATTCGCCGAGGCCGCATCTCGAATTTAGCGAGATGCGGCGCGTCGCTGCAATGCTCGACGGTCTTACAGGCGGGTCTCGCGCGCAGCACGCAGGAACGCGTCGAGCAGTGGCGTGCAATCGAGCAGTTCGGCCCCGCCCGCGCGATGGAACTCGGGGTGCCACTGCACGCCGACGACGAACGGCGCACGCCGGTAGCGGATGCCCTCGATGATCCCGTCGCCGGCCGAGACGGCCTCGATGTTCAGGTCACGGCCCAGGTCGCGGATCGCCTGGTGGTGAATCGAGTTGACGATCGCCTCGCGGCGCCCCGGGAACATGCTCGCGAGCGTCGAGCTGTCGGGGAACCGGATCGCGTGGCGGTGCTGGTCGTAATGCTCGCTCACGTGCGGGTTCGCGGTCGGCACGTCGGTCGCGATGTCCTGGTAGAGCGACCCGCCGAACGCGACGTTGATCAGCTGGCAGCCGCGGCACACGCCGAGCACCGGCTTGCCGGACTCGACGAATTCGTGCAGCAGCTCGAGCTCGTACATGTCGCGCACGCGGTCGCCCGGCCATTCGGGATGTGCGTCCGACGCCGCGTAGGTCTGCGGCGACACGTCGGCGCCGCCCTGCAGCAGCAGGCCGTCGAGATGCTTCGCATAGTCGCGCAGGCGGATGTTGCTCGGATGCAGCATCCCCTGATGACCGACGGTCGGAATCATGAAGACCAGCACGTCGCGCGACATCACCCAGTGCGCGATCGATTCCTCCAGATACTGCAGCGTCTTGCCGCGCAGCCCCTTTGCACCGGGCTCCGGATGGAAGATCCGCGCGGACACGCCGATGCGCAGCGTGCGCTGCGTGATGCGCTGGCCGGCGCGGTCGAACAGGCGGCGCGCGCGCGCCGCGATGATCCGGCCGAACACCGACCATGGCGTGTCGCTCTGCTTCAGGTAGGCGGGCGGCGCGGTCTGCGCGCTCGCGGGCGGCGGCCGCGGCGTGTCGAAGTCGGGCGGCGCGCCGAATCCCGGCGGCGGCGCGCCCGGCTTGCGTTCGTTCGCCGTCGCGCCTGCCGTCGTGCCGGCGCTGCCGGCAGCGACCCCCGGCGCACCCGGCTCGGACGTCCCGGTAACGGGCGAAGCGCCCGCCCCGGCGACGTCATGGACGACGCCTTGTGCCTCGGACGTCTGGGCGGCCGTGCCGGCCGCTGCGTTCACCGAAATCGGACGGGTGGGATCGGAAGAAGGAGATGACGTGCCGGCCGAGCCGGCGAAGGAAGGCGTGTTTTCGCTCATGACGGTGGTCTGCTGCGTCGCTCACGCGGGTGGATTGACGAAGGTTCATTATGCTTCAGTGCCCGATCGCGCGGGGAGCCGACAACATCTTGTCATCAATGTTGCAAGGGTCCGGTCACTTCCCGCACGGAAATCGCCGCCCGCCGGACGTGCTGGACTTCAGTGATATATCACCATAATATCGACGCATTGCCCACGCGCCGGAACAATCCGCATGCCCTCGCCTCACCCGGCCGCCACGCCGCCATCCGCATGAACACCCGGATCGACGCCCCGCACGCCCGCCGGCCCCCTGCCTCGTCCGCCAGCCTCGCCGAACGCGCGTATGCGCTGATCCAGCGCGACATCATCACGATGCGCCTCAAGCCCGGCGCCGCGCTCAACGAAGCCGAGCTCGTCGCGCGCACCGGCATCGGCCGCACGCCGGTCCATCAGGCCGTGCATCGCCTCGTGCTCGAGGGGCTGCTGTCGGTCATCCCGCGCAAGGGGCTGATGGTGCAGCCGCTGTCGCTCGACGACATCGTCGCGATCATCGACGTGCGGCGCATCAATGAAGCGCACTGCGCCGAACTCGCCGCCCGCCACGCGACGCCGGACGATTTCGCGCGCCTGGCCGCGCTGCTCGACGACGGCGAGACCCGCGCCGACGCGCACGACGTCGAGGGGATGATGGAGCTCGACCGCGCGTTTCATCTGACGATCGGCGCGGCCGCGCGCAACCCGGTGCTGGCCGAGATCCTGCGCGGGCTGCACGAGCGCTCGCTGCGCTTCTGGTTCGTCACGCTGTCCGCACCGGACCACCTCGCCGACGTCCAGCGCGAACACCGCGAACTGTTCGAGCGGCTCGCCGCGCGCGACGCCGCCGGTGCGCGCGCGGCCGTCGAACGCCATATCGACTCGTTCCGCGCCACACTTGTTCAACATCTTCACCCCTGAGCCGACCATGACCACTTTCACGCCCTTCCCTCCGCTCGCCCAGCTCGCCGCGGATCTCGCGTCCGGCAGGACGACGAGCCGCGCGCTCGTCGACACCGCGCTCGCACGGATCGCCGATCCGGCCGGCCAGGGCGCGGTCGTGTTCACCGAAGTCGACGCCGACAACGCGCGCGCCGCCGCCGATGCGCACGACCGGCTGCGCGCGGCCGGCACCGTGCTGTCGCCGCTCGCGGGCATCCCGGTGTCGGTGAAGGACCTGTTCGACGTCGCCGGCCAGGTGACGCGGGCCGGCTCGCGCGTGCTCGACGGCGCGCCGCCCGCCGCGACCGACGCGATCGCCGTCGCGCGGCTCAAGCGCGCGGGCGCGGTGCTGGTCGGCCGCACCAACATGAGCGAATTCGCGTTCTCCGGCCTCGGCCTGAATCCGCATTTCGGCACGCCGCGCTCGCCGTATCGCCGCGACGTGCCGGGCGACGCGCGGATCGCCGGCGGCTCGTCGTCGGGCGCTGCCGCGTCCGTCGCCGACGGCATGGCGGCCGTCGCGCTCGGCACCGACACCGGCGGCTCGATCCGCATCCCGGCCGCGCTGTGCGGGCTGACGGGCTTCAAGCCGACCGCGAGCCGGATTCCGCGGCAAGGCGGCGTGCCGCTGTCGACGACGCTCGACTCGTTCGGCCCGATCGGCCTGACGGTCGCGTGCTGCGCGCTCGTCGACCGGATGCTCGCCGGCCTCGAGCCGCACGTGCCCGCCGCGCGCCCGCTCGAAGGCGTGCGGCTCGGCGTGCTGACGAATTATGTGACGGACGGCGTCGACGCCGAGGTCGCCGCATCGCTCGACGCCGCGCTCAAGCATCTGGAAGCGGCCGGCGCGATCGTCGCCGAGGTGCGCTTCGCGGCGCTCGACCGGCTGCCGGACATCAACTGCTTCGGCTTCTCGCCGATCGAGGCCTACGCATGGCACCGGCCGCTGCTCGCGCGGCACCGCGAACGTTACGACCCGCGCGTGCTGACGCGGATCCTGAAGGGCGAGCCCGCGAGCGCGGCTGACTACCTCGACCTGCTCGCCGCGCGCCACGCGCTGCTCGACGAAGCTGCGCACACGGTCTGGTCGCGCTTCGATGCGCTGGTCGCGCCGACGGTGCCGGTCGTGCCGCCGCGCATCGCCGAACTGGAAACGGACGACGACGCGTTCGCGCGCGCGAACGCGCTGATCCTGCGCAACCCGAGCGCGTTCAACTTCCTCGACGCATGCGCGCTGTCGCTGCCGTGCCATCCGCGCGACGCCGCGCCGGTCGGCCTGATGCTCGCCGCCGCGCCGCATCGCGACGACGCGCTGCTCGCGATCGGCCAGGCGGTGGAAGCGGTGCTGAACACGATCCGCTGACGCGTGAGCGGGGCGCGACGAGCGCGCTGTCGGTTTCGTGCCAGTCCGTTCGCGCTAAAATCGCGCGATTGTTTTCCGGACCGACCCACGAGGAACCTCGCTGACCCATGAACGACCACACGCTTGCGCTACGCCGTGAACGCCGCCTGCTGATGCTGCTCGGCTGGGTATGCATCGCCCTGCTCGCCGGCGCGCTCTATCTGCAGTACGTGAAGAACGAGGACCCATGCCCGCTGTGCATCATCCAGCGCTACTTCTTCGCGGCGATCGGCATCTTCGCGTTCCTCGCCGCCGGGATGCGCCACTGGCGCGGCGTCTGGCTGCTCGAATTGCTGATCGCGATCTCGGCGGCCGCCGGCGTCGGCACCGCCGCGCGGCATCTGTCGATCCAGATGAACCCCGGCTTCAGCTGCGGCTTCGACACGCTGCAGCCGATCGTCGACAGCCTGCCGCCCGCGCACTGGTTCCCCGGCATGTTCAAGGTCGCCGGTCTGTGCGAGACGGTCTATCCGCCGATTTTCGGCATCCTGCTGCCCGGCTGGGCGCTGATCGGCTTCGCGGCGATCCTGATCCCGGTTGCCGCGAGCCTCTGGCGCCATCGCCGCAAACTCGCACGCTGAAGCGACGCGGCCGAGCCGCACCGGCCGCGTCCATCGGGCGCGAGACAGCCGGCGCGGCGCCGCTCCACCTGCGCGCTCGAACCCTCAACGCCTCCCGCGCCGATTCCCCGGCTCGCTCGCGCAACCCCTCTGCACGCGCGTTTCCGCCCGCGCCGCGCACCTCGGCGCCCTGCCCGTGCGCAGCCGGCCTATGATCGACATGATCGCCGTCTGATAGCCCGGATCACCGCGCCGCCATGTTGCCGGCGCGTCGCGGTGTTATCTTCCCGACTGGATGGCGATCTACGTGCGCGAGGCCGGGCGGTTTCGACCCCTGCGTAACGCGCGCCTGATCCGCAATGTCGACCGGATTCATCATGACAACGCAAACCATCCGCATCTGTCACCCTCATGGCGTCCGCGCCGCATTCGGCGGCGCACCTCGCCCGCCCCGCTCCGGGCCCGCCGGCCCGCGCCGCGCATCCTGCGCCGACCGTCCGGGAGCGCGCTGATGGAACCGTGGCTCGGCGATCTCCAGCACATGCTCGCGCACGGCGAAGCGGCCGTGCTCGTCACCGTCGCGCACACCGACGGCTCCGCGCCGCGCGAAGCCGGCACCAAGATGCTCGTGACGCGCGACACCGCGCGCCACACGATCGGCGGCGGCCATCTGGAATGGAAGGCAATCGAAATCGCGCGACACCTGCTGAAGGACGGCGCGCACGTGCCGCACGCACGCAAGCTCGAGCGGCTCGCGCTCGGCCCGAGCCTCGGCCAGTGCTGCGGCGGCGCGGTGGTGCTCGCGTTCGAGCGGCTCGACGTCGGCGATCTCGGCTGGATCATGTCGCTCGCGAAACGCGTCGCGGCCGGCGCCGCGACCGTGCGCAGCGTATCATTCGGCCCCTCGCCGGGCGCGCCGCTCCTGAGCGAGCCGGAGCCGGCCGCCGCGCGCGCCGACTGCCTGCTGTGGGAAACCGGCGGCGTCGCGCTGATGACCGAGACGATCGCGCCGCATGCGTTCCCGGTCGTGCTGTTCGGCGCCGGGCACGTGAGCGCCGCGCTCGTGAAAGTGCTCGCGACGCTGCCGTGCAGCCGTGCGCTGGGTCGACCGGCGCGACGCGGCGTTCCCGCCGTCCGACACGCTCGCCGGGATCGGCAACCTGACGATCGACGCGAGCGACACGCCGGACGACGCCGTCGACGCCGCGCCGCCGCAGAGCTACTTCGTCGTGATGACGCACGATCATGCGCGCGACTTCGCGCTGGCCGAGCGTATCCTGCGGCGCGGCGACTACGCGTACTTCGGGATGATCGGCTCGCACACGAAGCGCGTGCAGTTCGATCACCGGCTCGCGGCGATCGGCATCGATCCGGCGCAGATCGCGCGGATGCGCTGCCCGATCGGCGTCGAAGGCATCGTCGACAAGGCGCCCGAAGTGATCGCGATCTCGGTGGCCGCGCAGTTGCTGCAGGCCGTCGAAGCGCATGCGCCCGCGCAGGCCTCCCCTACTTTCTGACCGACCAAGAAAAACGCCATGACCCCGACATTCAAAGAGAAAATCGCCCGTGCGCCGAAAGCGGAGCTGCACATCCATATCGAAGGCTCGCTCGAGCCGGAGCTGATCTTCACGCTCGCGAAGCGCAACGACGTGAAGCTCGCGTACGACTCGATCGACGCGCTGCGCGCCGCATACGCGTTCACCGACCTGCAGTCGTTCCTCGACATCTACTACGCGGGCGCGAGCGTGCTGCTCACCGAGCAGGATTTCTACGACATGACGGCTGCGTACTGCGAACGCGCGCTCGCGGACAACGTCGTCCACACCGAGCTGTTCTTCGACCCGCAGACGCACACCGAGCGCGGCGTGCCGATCGAAACGGTCGTCGCGGGGATCGAGCGCGCGCTCGCCGACGCGGAGCAGCGCGGCCTGTCGAGCCGGCTGATCATGTGCTTCCTGCGCCATCTGTCCGAAGAGGATGCGCTCGCGACGTTCGACGCCGCGCTGCCGCTCTTCGAGCAGTACAAGCATCGCCTGATCGGCGTCGGCCTCGACTCGTCCGAGCGCGGCAACCCGCCGTCGAAGTTCGCGCGGGTGTTCGAGAAGGCGCGCGCGCTCGGCCTGAAGCTCGTCGCGCACGCGGGCGAGGAAGGCCCGCCCGCATATGTGCATGAAGCGCTCGACCTGCTGAAGGTCGACCGGATCGACCACGGCGTGCGCAGCATCGAGGATGCGGCGCTCGTCGAGCGTCTCGCCCGATCGCGAATGGCGCTCACCGTCTGCCCGCTGTCGAACCTGAAGCTGTGCGTGTTCGACGACATGGCGAAGCACACGCTGAAGGCGCTGCTCGACCAGGGCGTCGCGGTGACGATCAATTCCGACGATCCGGCCTACTTCGGCGGCTACGTCAACGACAACTATTTCGCGACCGTCGAAGGGCTGCGCCTGACGGACGCGGAAGTCCACACCGTGATCCGCAACGGCTTCGAGGCGTCGTTCGTCGACGCCGCGCAGCGCGACGCGCTGACCGCGCGCCTCGACGCGTACTGGCACGCCGCCTGACGATGCGGCCGACGAATGCGGACCGCCGCGGTCACGGCGACAGACCTTGAGGATGAGGAACGCTTTTCCGATTGATATCCGAGACGGCGCGGGCCGTCGCAACCCGCCCCGCGCCGCCGCTCGCACCACGCTGATCGTTTTTTCCACGCAGGACCATTCGTCATGACGCAAACCGCTTTCCGCGCCCGGCTGCTGACCTTCAGCGGCGACCCGGCGCAATCCGCCCAGGCCGTGCACTACGAGACCGACGGCCTTCTGATCGTCGACGACGGCAAGGTCGTCGCGGCCGGCCCGCACGCGCGGCTCGCCGCGACGCTGCCGCCCGACGCGCTCGTGCACGACCTGCGCGACAAGCTGATCGTGCCCGGCTTCATCGACACGCACATCCACTATCCGCAGACGGACATGATCGCATCGCCGGCGCCCGGCCTGCTGCCGTGGCTCGACAAGTACACGTTCCCGACCGAGCGGCAGTTCGGCGACGCCGACCATGCGCGCGAGGTCGCGGAATTCTTCGTCGACGAGCTGCTCGCGTGCGGCACGACGAGCGCGCTCGTCTACTGCACGGTGCACAAGCAGTCGGCGGACGCGCTGTTCACGGTGAGCGACGCGCGCGACCTGCGGATGATCGCGGGCAAGGTGCTGATGGACCGCAACTGCCCCGAATTCCTGCGCGATACCGCGCAATCGGGGTACGACGACAGCGCGGAGCTGATCGGCCGCTGGCACGGCCGCGGCCGCCAGATGTACGCGCTCACGCCGCGCTTCGCGCCGACGTCGACCGACGCGCAGCTCGAAGCGTGCGCCGAACTCGCGCGCCGCCATCCGGACGTGTTCGTGCAGAGCCACGTCGCCGAGAACGTCGACGAGGTGAAATGGGCGGCCGAGCTGTTCCCCGGCCACCGCAGCTACCTCGACATCTACGATCATTACGGGCTGCTGCGCCGCCGCGCGGTGTACGGCCACTGCATCCATCTCGACGACGAGGACCGCCGCCGGATGGCCGAGACGGGCACCGTGGTCGCGCACTGCCCGACGTCGAACTTCTTCCTCGGCAGCGGCCTGTTCGACTTCGACAAGGCGGGCGAATACGGCGTGCCGGTCGCGCTCGCGACCGACGTCGGCGGCGGCACGTCGTTCTCGATGCTGCAGACGATGAACGAGGCGCACAAGGTCGCGCGGCTGTCCGGGCATCACCTGAGCGCCACGCGGATGTTCTGGCTCGCGACCGCGGGCGCCGCGCAGGCGCTCGACCTCGCGGACACGGTCGGCACGCTCGCGCCGCGCACCGAGGCGGACTTCGTCGTGCTCGATCCGCAGGCGACGCCGCTGCTCGCGCGCCGCACGCAGCGCGCGGAATCGCTCGAGGAGCTGCTGTTCGCGTTCGCGCTGCTCGGCGACGACCGGGCCGTGTACCGTACTTACGCGGCCGGCCGCTGCGTGCACGAGCGCGGCACCGCGCGCCGCGCCGCCTGACCGAACGCCGGCGCGCGTCGCGCGATGCGGTGTCCGAACCGCTTTTGCGCGCGGCGCGCACCGTGCTAGAATCCGCTCCTCATTGGGGAGTAGCCGCTCCGCTCGATGTCCCGCGCCACCGGCGCGCATCGTGACGGAGGCGTCCGTCAACAGACTTGGCCGTTCGGCCATGGCGGGCGCAGCCACCGAAGGCCTGGCGAGACCGATGGTTCACAGTGCGCCGCATCAGGGCCCGGCGCGCCGTGGATCGTCGCTCGCACGCATAACGACAGGCCCGTGGAACCCCCCGTACGTGACCCAAGCCTTCCTGATCTCCACCGGCGCCGTCGCCCTCGCAGAAATCGGCGACAAGACGCAACTGCTTTCCCTCGTGCTCGCCGCGCGCTACCGCAAGCCCGTTCCGATCATTCTCGGCGTGCTGGTCGCGACGCTCGTCAACCACGGATTCGCGGGCGCGCTCGGCGAATGGCTCGGCGCGCTCGTCACGCCGTCGATCATGCGCTGGGCGCTCGCGTTCTCGTTCATCGGGATGGGGCTGTGGATCCTGGTGCCGGACAAGCTCGACGCCGACGAAGCCAACGCGAACCGCTCGCGGCTCGGCGTGTTCGGCGCGACCCTGGTCGCGTTCTTCCTCGCCGAAATGGGCGACAAGACCCAGATCGCGACCGTCGCGCTCGCCGCGCGCTTCCAGGATTACATCGGCGTCGTCGCCGGCACGACGTTCGGGATGATGCTCGCGAACGTGCCGGCGATCCTGCTCGGCGACCGCTTTGCGCACCGCCTGCCGACGAAGGTCGTGCACGGCATCGCGGCCGTGCTGTTCGTCGTGCTCGGCGTGCTCGCGCTGTTCGGCGTCGGGGCATGACCCGCGCGGCGCCGTGGCCGGCCGGCGGCCGCGACGCCACAACCGCCGCTACTTGACCGCCGCCGCGCCCGACGCCGGCGCGGCCGACACCGCGCGCTCGTTGGCCGCCGGCGCGGCCGGCCCGCCCTTCTTGTCGACCGGCAGCCGCACCGTCCTGACCGCGCCGTTGCCGAGCGGGAAATCGGCGAGCGCGCTGCGCGCGAGGAACGGCATCGCATACAGCAGCACCCCGTTGTCGCCGGTCGTGCGCGCGGTCACGTTATAGACTTCCTTGCCCGTCGCGCGCTCGGTGATGCGGATGCCGAGCGTGTAGTCGAACACCTGGTAAGTCTGGTTCACGTAGCCGGCCGGGAACGGCCCCCAGGGCCCCCACGGGCCCCACGGCCCGCGCCGCCAGTACGGCCCCGGGAACCAGGGGTCGTAATAGACCGGCGTCGGCACCGCCACCAGGTCGCTGCCGACGCCGTAGGTCAGCCCGACCAGGTAGCGGGCGCTCGCCTGCGGCACCTGGCGGAACGCATACGAGGACAGCTCGCCGGCAACGATCGGCTCGTAGGTCGACTGCTCGATGCTGTTCTTCTGCGCGTCGCTGCGCGTGAAGGCATAGGTGCGTGTCGCGTCGCTGCCGCTCCAGTCGGAGAAGGCCGTGACCTGCGTCGTCACGTAGCTGGTGCAGCCCGCCAGCAGCGCCACGCACAGCGCCGCCGCCCAACCCGCACCGCGAAAAATCCGTTCGCATCTCATGATCGTCCTCGTCAATCCGTCACCCGCCCGTCGCGTCGCGCGAAACGGTCGGGATGCCGATAATACGCGGACTGTCCGAAACGGTAAAAAGTTCGCACGGCACGCAAACTCAAGCCTTTGTACAATGGGCCGATTCGCCGGGCCCGCGCCGCGCGCCCGATCCCGATTCCACCGACCTCGACGACCATGTCCGACAACGCCTCCTCCACCGTGATCCGCCGCGCCGACTACACGCCGCCGGCGTTCCTCATCGATTCCGTCGCGCTCGAATTCGACCTCGCGCCGGCCCGCACGATCGTCAGGAACACGATGCGCGTGCGCCGCAATCCCGACGCCGCGCCCGCCCCGCACCTGGAGCTGATGGGCGAAGCGCTCGAATTCGTCGGCGCATCGCTCGACGGTGCGCCGCATGCGGCCGTGCGCGCGCACGAGCGCGGGCTGACCATCGAGAACGTGCCCGACGCGTTCGAGCTGACGCTCGACAGCGCCTGCGCACCCGACCAGAACACGACGCTGTCGGGCCTGTACGTGTCGAGCGGCAACTTCTTCACGCAGTGCGAGGCCGAGGGCTTCCGCCGCATCACCTATTTCCTGGACCGTCCCGACGTGATGGCGTCGTACACGGTGACGCTGCGCGCGGACAAGGCCGCGTACCCGGTGCTGCTGTCGAACGGCAACCTGGTCGATTCCGGCGAGTTGCCCGACGGCCGCCACTTCGCGAAGTGGGAAGACCCGTTCAGGAAGCCGAGCTACCTGTTCGCGCTCGTCGCGGGCAAGCTCGTCGCGATCGAGGAAAAGATCACGACCGGCTCCGGCAAAGAGAAGCTGCTGCAGGTGTGGGTCGAGCCGCAAGACCTCGACAAGACCCGTCACGCGATGGATTCGCTGATCCACTCGATCCGCTGGGACGAGCAGCGCTTCGGCCTCGAGCTCGATCTCGACCGCTTCATGATCGTCGCGGTCGGCGACTTCAACATGGGCGCGATGGAAAACAAGGGGCTCAACATCTTCAACACGAAGTACGTGCTGGCGAATCCCGAAACGGCGACCGACACCGATTTCGCGAACATCGAGTCGGTGGTCGGCCACGAGTATTTCCATAACTGGACCGGCAACCGCGTGACCTGCCGCGACTGGTTCCAGCTGAGCCTGAAGGAAGGCCTGACGGTGTTCCGCGACCAGGAATTCTCGGCCGACATGGCTGCGGGCGACGACGCGAACTCGGCGGCCCGCGCGGTCAAGCGCATCGAGGACGTGCGCGTGCTGCGCCAGCTGCAGTTCGCCGAGGACGCGGGCCCGATGGCGCATCCGGTGCGCCCGGAAAGCTACGTCGAGATCAACAACTTCTACACGATGACCGTCTACGAGAAAGGCTCGGAAGTCGTGCGGATGTACCAGACGCTGTTCGGCCGCGACGGCTTCCGCAAGGGGATGGACCTGTACTTCAAGCGCCACGACGGCCACGCGGTCACCTGCGACGATTTCCGCCACGCGATGGCGGACGCGAACGGCCGCGACCTCGCGCAGTTCGAGCGCTGGTACAGCCACGCCGGCACGCCGCGCGTGACGGTGAAGACCGCGTATGACGCGGCCGCGCGCCGCTACACGCTGACCCTCGCGCAGGGCTTCGGCGACGCATCGCCCGCCGCGCGCGAAACGCAGAAGGGTCCGCTCCTGATTCCGTTCGCGATCGGCCTGATCGGCCGCGACGGCCGCGACCTGCCGCTGCGCCTCGACGGCGAGACGGCCGCCGCCGGCACGACGCGCGTGCTCGAATTCACCGACGCCGAACAGACCTTCACGTTCGTCGACGTGCCGGACGAGCCGCTGCCGTCGCTGCTGCGCAACTTCTCCGCGCCGGTGATCGTCGAGTACGACTACAGCGACGACGACCTCGCGTTCCTGCTCGCGCACGACAGCGATCCGTTCAACCGCTGGGAAGCGGGCCAGCGCCTCGCGACCCGCGCGCTGCTGACGCTCGCCGCGTGCGCAGCCGCAAACGAGCCGCTCGCGCTCGGCGAGAATTTCGTCGCAGCGTTCCGCCGCGTGCTGACCGACGACGCGCTGTCGCCCGCGTTCCGCGAGCTCGCGCTGACGCTGCCGTCCGAAACCTACCTCGCCGACCAGATGGCCGAGTCCGATCCGGCCGCCGTGCATCGCGCGCGCCAGTTCGTGCGCCGCCAGCTCGCGACTGCGCTGCGCGCGGACTGGCTCGCCGCATACGACGGCCAGCAGACGCCGGGCGCCTATGAACCGACGCCGGACGCCTCCGGCCGCCGCGCGCTGAAGAATCTCGCGCTCGCCTACCTCGCCGAGCTGGAAGACCCGGCCGACGCGGTGCGCATCGCGAGCGCGCAATACGACGCGTCGAACAACATGACCGATCGCGCGGCCGCGCTGGGCGCGCTGCTGTCGGCCGCCGCGGCGGGCGCGAACGAACCGGCCGAGCGCGCGCTCGCCGACTTCTACCGGCGCTTCGAAAAGGAAGCGCTGGTGATCGACAAGTGGTTCGCGATGCAGGCGGCGCAACGCGGCACGCCCGCGCACCCGACGCTCGACAAGGTACGCAAGCTGCTCGCGCATCCGGCGTTCAACCTGAAGAACCCGAACCGCGCCCGCTCGCTGATCTTCAGCTTCTGCGCGGCGAACCCCGCGCAGTTCCACGCGGCGGACGGCTCGGGCTACGCGTTCTGGGCCGAGCAGGTGCTGGCGCTCGACGCGATCAATCCGCAGGTCGCCGCGCGCCTCGCACGCTCGCTCGAACTGTGGCGCCGCTTCACGCCCGCGCTGCGCGAGCGGATGAAGGCCGCGCTCGAGCAGGTCGCCGCCGGCGCCAAGTCGCGCGACGTGCGCGAGATCGTCGAGAAGGCGCTCGCATAACGCGCGCGACGCATCGCCTGCCGCTGCGACCAAGCCGGCGCCGCTCGATGCGGCGCCGGCTTTTTTTTGTCGGCTCCACACCGGCCAGGCTCGGGCGGGGCCGCCGCACGGGCGCGTCGCGTCCATGTAACCGGACGAAAAAAGGCGGCGGCGCGACGGGCGTGCCGGGTAAAATTGACGCAATTCAAGGATTCATTTGGCCTCTCGGAGTCTGTCATGTCCATTGCCCGCCGCACCACGCTGTCCAAGTTTCTGATCGAACAGCAGCGTGAGACCAACAACCTCCCCGCCGACCTCCGCCTCCTGATCGAAGTCGTCGCCCGCGCATGCAAGGCGATCAGCTACAACGTGCAGAAGGGCGCGCTCGGCGAAGCGCTCGGCACCGCCGGCAGCGAGAACGTCCAGGGCGAGGTGCAGAAGAAGCTCGACATCCTGTCCAACGAAATCCTGCTCGACGCCAACGAATGGGGCGGCAACCTCGCCGCGATGGCGTCCGAGGAAATGGAAACGTTCTTCCCGATCCCGTCGAACTACCCGCGCGGCGAATACCTGCTGGTGTTCGATCCGCTCGACGGCTCGTCGAACATCGACGTGAACGTATCGATCGGCACGATCTTCTCGGTGCTGCGTTGCCCGGACGGCCAGCAGGCGACCGAGCAGTCGTTCCTGCAGCCCGGCACGCAGCAGGTCGCGGCCGGCTACGCGGTATACGGCCCGCAGACGGTATTCGTGCTGACGACCGGCAACGGTGTGAACTGCTTCACGCTCGATCGCGAAGTCGGCTCGTGGGTGCTCACGCAGAGCAACATGCAGATCCCTGCAGAGACGCGCGAATACGCGATCAACGCATCGAACGCGCGCCACTGGTATGACCCGGTGAAGCGCTACATCGACGAACTGAACGCCGGCAAGGACGGCCCGCGCGGCGACAACTTCAACATGCGCTGGATCGCCTCGATGGTCGCCGACGTGCACCGGATCCTGAACCGCGGCGGCATCTTCATGTACCCGGCCGACAAGCGCACGCCGGACCGCCCGGGCAAGCTGCGCCTGATGTACGAAGCGAACCCGATGTCGTTCATCGTCGAACAGGCCGGCGGCGCCGCGACGACGGGCACGCAGCGCATCATGGAAGTGCAGCCCACCGGCCTGCACCAGCGCGTGCCGGTGTTCCTCGGCTCGAAGAACGAAGTCGAGCGCGTGACCGGGTATCACACCGAAGGCAAATAAATTTGCATCGAAGCACTGGACGAAGGCGCGCGACCTCAGTAGAATCGCGCCTTCGCGATGCGGCCCTCACAAGCCGCATCGTAGTGAAGTGAAAGCGGCAAGCCCGCCGGATCGACGGTTTCGCGAAGTAGAAGCAGCAGCAAGCTGAAAAAATTTCGCAAAACCTATTGCCAAGATCTCGGACTTGACCATATAATTTCATTTCTCTGCTGCCGGTGTAGCTCAGTTGGTAGAGCAGCGCATTCGTAATGCGAAGGTCGTAGGTTCGACTCCTATCTCCGGCACCAAGACATAAAGGCCTGACGAGTAATGCTCGTCAGGCCTTTTCTTTTTTCCGACCCACGTTCGTGCAACACCGCGTGCGCCCGTTCTCCCTCTCATTCAGCCTGCGCTACGCAGCCGCGTGATTGCCGCTGCGACACCTTGCCGTGCGCCACGTTGCGGCAGCCGCCGCTCAGCCAGCATCGCTCCCGACACCGCTCTCCTCTCCCACGCACCACGCCCGGTGAGCCGGCGAATCTGCTGGAAAAAGCGTTTAAGCGTGCATAACATTACTTAACGATTCCGACCCGCCTATCGCGTTACATTGCGAAGGCGGCGCGGCGGGTCGCACTGTCGCCTTCAAGCAGCATGCGGCAGAACAGCCGGCGTCCGGTCATTTCGACTCAAACACAAGGAGAGGATCACCATGACTCATGGCTTGATAATGTGGCTCATCATCGGCGCGATCGCCGGCTGGCTTGCCGGCGTGCTCGTCAAGGGCGGCGGCTTCGGGCTCATCGTCGACATCATCGTCGGGATCGTCGGCGCGGTCATCGGCGGATGGCTCGCGGGGCTGCTCGGCATCCATATCGGCAGCGGCTTCGTCGGCTCCGTGATCATCGCGGTGATCGGCGCGGTGATCCTGTTGTTCGTGATCCGGCTGTTCAGGCGAGCGGCCTGACGATCTTCTCGCGCGCCTTCGGGCGCGTTTTCGTTTCTGGCCCACCGAGACGCGGCGCGCAGCCCTTCGCGCGCCGCCGTCCTCGTCAGCGGCCGTTGCCGTGCCGCAGCCAGCCGTCCAGCACGTCGGACGTCAGCAAGCCGCTGCGCGCGTCGCGCGCGCCATCGCGGCCGATCCACACGGTGCGCGGCAGTTCCCCGCGCCATCCCGCATCGAGCGCCGCGCGCAGGCGTTCCGGCATCGCGTCGGCGTTCGCGTACTGCGCGACGTGCGACGGCAGGTTCATCTGCGCGAGCGCCTGCTCGATCGCCGCACCGTTCTCGTCGTACGCATCCATCGCGATCATCGCGACGCGCACCTCCGGATGACGGCGCTGCCACGCGACGAGATGCGCGGCGTTCTCGCGACAGTAGCCGCAGTCGAGCGACCAGATCTCGACGGCGAGCGGCCGCTCATGCGCGCTCGCGTACAGCGTCGCGACCTCGGCCGCACGCAGCGGCTGCAGCTCGCCGGCCCATGCCGGCACGCTCGCGAGCAGCGCGCCGAGCGCCACGATCCACCCTCGCTTCATTGCCCGCCCTCCACCGCGATCAGGCGATAACCGTCATTGCGCGTGCGCCACGACAGATAGACACGCCCCGCGTCGTCGAGCAGTTGCGGGTTGTCGCTTGCGCCCGACGTCGATGCGATCACGCGCGGGTCCGACCAGTGCGCGCCGCGATCGTCCGAGCGGCGCAGCTTGATCTGCATCGTGTCGCCGTCGAACGCTTTCCACGCGAGCCACACGACGTCGCCGCGCGCGACGAGCGCCGCATGCGACGCCTGCTCGCCGGGCGCGGCCGGATTCGCGCCGAACGCCCAGGCGGCGCCGAGCGGCTGCCCGTCGGCGCCGATCCGCGAATAGAACACATCGGCGCGACCGTCGACGACGCCGAACCATGCGAGATGGCGCGTGCCGTCGGCCGTGATCGCGAGCGCCGGACCGTGATCGGGACACGCCTCGACGTGCCAGTTCGAGAACGTCGCGCGCAGCGGCGCAACCGGCTCCGATGCCGCGATCGGCAGCACCGCGAGCGCATGATCGCGGATCTGCCCGGGGAACACGTTGCGCCACGCGGCCTCGACGCGCCCGGCCGGATCGATCGCCATCGCGATCCGGCAGCACTCACACGTGTGGTCGGCGACCTTGCGCTCGGGCTCGAACGACGCGCCGCCGTCGCGCGACACCGCGTAATAGACGGCCGCGCCGTCGTACGCCTGCCCGGCCGCCTTCGCCGCGCCCAGGTCGCGCTTGTCGATCCACGCCAGATGGATCCGGCCCGCCGGGTCGACCGCCATCATGTCGAAGCGGTGCGTGATCATCTGCCGGTCGCGGTGCACGGTGATCGGCACGCTCCACGTCGCGCCGCCGTCGAGCGAGCGCGAGAAGCGCACCATCCCCGTGTACGGCGCGTCGAGCGGCATCGACCACGATACGTAGATCGCGCGGCCGTCCGGGCTCGTCGCGACCTTCGGGCGATTCTCGGCGCTCGTATAGATCGGCTCGGGCATCGCGTTGACGGTGACGGGCGCCGACAGCGTGCGGCCCGCGTCGTCGGAATGCGCGACGACCACATGCTCGCCCTCCACCCACGCGACCCACAGCCGATGCCGCTTGTCGAACGCAGCGCCCGTCGCGAGCGGCTGCTTCTGCGGTGCGGGCGCCGTCTGCGCGCCCATGTGCGCGGCATGCGGATCGGCAGGCTTCGCCGCCTCATGCGCACCGGCGACCGACAGCGCCGCGAGCCAGAGCGCGCAGCCTGCCGCGAACGATTTCACAGCGACCATTTCAGCTCTCCAAAGAAAGTACGGCCCGGATACGGGTGGAACACGTAGTAGCGGCGGTCCGTCAGGTTGTCGATGCCGACCGACGCGACCCAGTGCCGGTCGAAGCGGTAGCGCGCCTTCAGGTCGACGACCGTGAACGCGCTGGTGCCGCCGTAGACGCCCGGATTCACGTCGCTGTTGTCGAGCGTGTTGAACTGACGCCCGGAATAGCGAACGCCGACGCTCGCGAGCCAGTGCTCGTCGAAGCGGTACGACGCGAGCAGATTCGCGCGCATGCGCGGAATGCGTGGAAACCGCGAGCCGACATACGCAGGATTCGCCGCGTCGGACAGGATCTGCGCATTGCTCGCCGACACGTTCGCATCGACGTCGAACCCTGTCAGCCCGACGTTCTGGCCGCTGAACGCCAGTTCGACGCCGCGCACGCGAACGCGATCGACGTTCGAGGTGTTTGTGACCGTCGACGCGCCCGACACCGTCGTCTGGCTGTAGATCGAATCGCGCAGGTCGCTCTGGAACACGCTCGCGCGCACGACGCCGACGCCGACGTCGCGCTCGGCCGTGAAGTCCCAGTCGATCGCCTTTTCCGGCCGCAGGTTCGGGTTGTTGTTGACGATCGCGTTGTTCGAGATCGAGCCCTGGAACATCTCGCCGACCGTCGGAAAACGCGTGCCGGTCGCGAACGACAGGCGAAAGCGCCAGACGTCCGTCGCATCCCACTGCAGCGCGGCCTTCGGCGACAGCGCATTCGCGCTGCGATCCGCATAGCCGAACGTGCCGCTCGCGTTGCCGAGCGCGCCGCCGTAAGCGTCCCAGCGCTCGTAGCGCAGGCCGAGCGTCGCGAGCCATCCCGGCGCGAAGCGCCACGCGTCCTGCGCGAACAGTGCCTGCGTGCGCGTGTCGCCGCGATAGACGCTCGCGAGCGACGTGGTCGGCCCGGCCTGCCAGTCAGCCGTGTTGAATGTGACGTTGCGCAGGAAATAGTTGTCGTAGTGATAGCCGAACATGAAGGTATGCCCCTTCAGCTCCGGCGCTTCCGCCTTCAGGTCGAGCGTGCGCCAGTCGGTGCCGTCGCCCTGGAACTGCGTGCCCGGGCCGCCCTGCGCGGTCGACGCCGCGCGCAGCACGTCGCGCGACACGTCGTACGCGGACACGACGCCCGACAGCCGCCAGCCGGAATCGAGCCGCGCGTTCAGCCCGAGCGCGTACAGCCAGTTCTCCTGGTCGCCGCGCTGCGGCGCGAATGCGCTCGGCGCAACGGTCATGTTCTGCCCGCCGATCGACACGTTGCCGCCGTACACCGGGTTGCCCGCCGCGTCGCGCAGAAAGGTCTCGCCGTGCTGCCGGTAGTGGTTCTCCCAGTGGCCGAGCGTGAGCGTCGCGTCGACGTGATCGGTGAACGCGTAGCCCATCCGCACCGTCTCGTTGATCTGCTCGGTGCGCTCGATCGACTGCGCGCCGACGATCGTGCGCGGCCTGCCGTTCGGCCCGATGTCGGTCGCGGCGCCGGTGACCGGCACCGCGCGGCCGAGCTTCGGGTTGTAGCTCGCGTTCGGGCTCGCATACTGCATCGGCTGCCCGTTGTTTTCGAGGCGGTCGAGCGACAGCGCGAACCAGAAGCGGCCGACGCGGTTCGCGATCCGCGCGGTCTGGTGGTTGCCGCCCAAGCTGTCGGCGAACCCGTATCCGTCGCGGTAGCGCTGCGTGAAGAACTGCGTCGACAGCGACGCCTCGAGCCGCTCCGGCCGGCGGGTCGTAAGCAGCACGGTCGAACCGATCGCGTTGCCCGGATACAGCGCGGAAAAGGGGCCATAGAGCACGTCGACCCGCGCGATGTCGTCGGGCGGGATCAGCGACCAGCGCGGCGGGTATGCATAGCTCGAACCGAGCAGGTTCGACAGCAACAAGCCGTCGGCATAGACGAGCCCGCGCGCGCTTTGCAGCTCGTTGAAGTCGCGACCTGCGAACACCGCGTTGCGGTCGCCGATGTAGCGCTTGCGCACCATCAGGTTCGGCGCGTACTTCAGCGCGTCCTCGGTGTTGACGTTGGTGTGCGCGTCGATCCGGTCGCGCGAGATCGATTCGACGACAGCCGGCGTGTCGGGGTCGACGGGCTGCCGCTGCGCGGTCACGCTGACGGCGGTGAGCGTGTCGCCGGTCGGCGTGGGTGCGGGCGTGGGCACGGCAGCGGACGGCGCGCCGTCGGCGGACACGCGCGTCGCGCCGGAGGTCGGATCGGCGGACGCGCCGTCGATCGGGGCCGCTTGCGCGAGCGGCCATGCGAAAGCGGCCGCGCAGGCAAGCGCGACCCGGCCGCGCGACGGCCGCGCGGCGAAGGTGAACGACATGGATCAATTCCTGAAAACGTGACCGAATGCCGCAGCACGCGAGCGCACGCAGCGCGCGCGTGAGGCGTGGCGCGCGGAACGCGCCCGCGGGCGGCACGCGCGCCGTCGAGGCGCGCGGACGATATCAATCAGATCGGGACGATTTCAGGCGGCGCGCGCGGCTGCGCGAGTCGGATAGGCTGCCCGGGACGATCGGGCACGACAGGTGCGACGGCCCGGTAGGCGAACGCGCGCACGAAGCCGGGCAAGACAGGCACGCTGGTGGCGAGCGCGACGTTCGACGCGAAGCCCGGGCAGTACACGCAATGCGGCACGCCCGCATGATCGAACGACGCCGCGCCCTGCTCGTCGGCGGACGGTGCGAACACGACGCGGTGGGCGCCGGCCGCACTGCACAGCTCGAGCGGAAGCGCGCCGGAACCGCTCGCCGCGACGCGCGCGTAGCCGACGACGGGCGACAGTACGTTCAGTACCAGCGCCAGCCAGACGAGGCCGATCCATCGCGTCGTTCGTTTCATCGCGGTCCAGGAAAAGTGCGCGCAAGTATAGCAAGCGGACCGATCGTTGCCGATCCTGCGCGGCGCAATAGTCGGCATCGGACAGCGCGCGCCAACGCATGTGCCGCGAATACAACAGAGACAAAATCTAACGATTCGTTGCTGGCATAAATCTGAGCACGAGGCTGATAATCATTGAACCCGTTGGAGAAACGATCATGGACGAAAAGCCGATCCGCATGCCGCCGCCGGAGCAAGTGATGAGCCCGGACCCGGAACCCGTTGGCGTGGAATTCCTCGCCGAGCTGCCCGAGCACGTGCGGGCGTTCTTCGACGAGCAGCACAAGCTGTACTCGCCGAAGTGAACGAGCGTTCCGCTCTGTAACCGTCGCGTGTCGATCGAGATCGTGCGGTTTCTCGCTGCGTTTCGTGCGCAGATCGCTTTGCACCCGGGCTGCAACGGCCTGACGGTGCCGGTTCGGCGCGTCCGCTGAATATCCGCTGTCGCGTCGCCACGCCGCGCGACTGTCTTCGTCTATTCTTCTGTTTTTCCCGCCACGGCCCCTGCGGCCACTTCCGAACGTCCCGATGAAACAAGCCATTCGTGCCAGCCTCGCTGTCGCCACGCTGGGTGTCGCATTCCTTTCGGCGCCGCCCGCAGCGCGCGCAGACGGCGACGATACGGCGCTGACCAATCTCGTCGCGCTTGCCTCTCAGCGCCTCGCGCTCGCCGAGCCGGTCGCGCGCTGGAAATGGGCGAACGGCAAGCCGATCGAGGATCGCCCGCGTGAAGCGGCGCTGCTCGCGTCCGTCGAGAAGCGCGCGACGCAGGCCGGCATCGATCCGGCATTCGCCCGACGGTTCTTCGAGGACCAGATCGCGGCCAGCAAGGACGTGCAGAACGCGCTGTTCGCGACGTGGCGGGCCACCCGGCCGCCCGAAGGCACGCCGCCCGATCTCGCGACCAGCACACGCCCGAAGCTCGACCGGCTCACGCAGAAGATGCTGGCCGCGCTCGCGCAAGCCGCGCCGGTACGCGACGCACCGGATTGCCAGGCGCGGCTCGCGCGCAGCATCGCCAACTGGAAGGCGCTGACGCGCTACGATTCGACGCGTACGCAGGCGCTCGGCACCGCGCTGTCTCATGTGTGCGCGGCGGGCGGCGCAAGCGCGATCGGCTGACCGGCCGCCACGATCGCAGGCAGCCGCGCGCGATTCTCAGTCGGCTGCCGCGAACGCCGCCAGCGGGATCAATTGGAGGCCGCGCGCGAGATAGGTCTGCAACAGACGCTGCGTATGGGGCTCGAACGCGCCGTCCGTGCCGTCCGCCGCGAGCCGCGCGGCTGCGTCGAGCGTCTCCACCGCGCCGAGGTAGCGCCAGCCTTCGATCACGTGGAACAGCCGGCGCTCGCCGTGCGCCTCGAACGCAACCGCACCGTCGAACGGCCACGGCGCATCACCGGCACGTACGGCCGCAGCCGTGGGTCGCCGGTTGTATGCCGGGCGCAGGCGCGCAATCCACTGCGCTTCGGCGAGCATCGCGCCGAGTTCGTTACCGGTCTCCCGCCACTCGACGCGCCGTACCTGCTGGGCGAGCCGCAGTTCCTTCGACGAGCGCCGCTCGCCGGTCAGCAGTGCACGCAGCCGCTGCCGCACCCGCACGCTGCGCCCGACATAGAGCGGTTCGTCCGCTTCGCCGAACAACGCATAGGCGCCGCATCCCGCCGGCGCGGTGTCGAGCCACGCCTCGGTCAGTCCGCCCGCCAGACGGAAATGGCGGGTCGTACGGGTGATCTGGTCGCGCAACCGCTCGAGCGGCACGGTCTCGTGCAACTGGCGCCAGAACTGCCACAGCAGGTCGGCATCCGCGAGCGCCCGGTGCCGCGCGGACGGCACGAGTCCGTGCCGCTGGATCAGCGCGTCGAGCCCGTGCCGCGATTCGCGCGGGAACAGCGCGCGCGACAAGCGCACGGTGCACAGGACGTCGGGATTGAATGCCAGCCCGATGCGCTCGAACTCGGCGCGGAGGAACCCGCGGTCGAAGCTGGCGTTGTGTGCGACGAACAGCTTGCCGTCTAGCCGCTCGAACAGCGCGGGCGCGAGCGATGCGAACGACGGCGCATCGCGCACCATCGCATCCGAAATGCCGGTCAGTTGCTGAATGAACGGAGGAATCGGCTGCCCGGGATTGACGAGCGAGGTCCACGTCGACACGCCGAGCGGGCCGATTTCGACCACGCCGATTTCGGTGATGCGGTGCTCGGCGGACGAGCCGCCGGTGGTTTCGAGGTCGACGAAGACGAGCGGCTGTTCGCTGGCAGGATCGGACGGATAAAGGTCGGACATGAAGAGACGGGAGAAACGATGCTTCCGCGAGTATGCACCGGCGCGGGTGTCGCGGGCCAGTGCAACCGAAATCGATCCGCCCGTCGACCGTTTTCGCGGCCGGAAAAGCAAAAAGCCCCCGACGAAGCGGGGGCTCGGACGTGATCGGCAATGCGCGGTGCGTCAGATCGCCTGGATATTCGCAGCCTGCTTGCCTTTCGGCCCGACTTTCACGTCGAAGGAAACACGCTGATTTTCCTTCAGCGTTTTGAAGCCATCCATCTTGATTTCGGAAAAGTGCGCAAACAGATCCTCACCGCCATTGTCTGACGTGATAAAACCGAAACCTTTAGCATCGTTAAACCATTTCACGATACCGGTATCCATACCTTCGTTCCCCACTCGATTTGATCAAAATAGCTACCATTTATAGCCGCTTCCCGAACACCCGTAACAGCGTGCCGATTCCCAATGGGCGCTGCGTCCGGGGACGGAGTGCTGACTTTATAAATTGGACGATCGAGGCGCGTCAAGCAAATTTTTAACGCCCTCTTTATCAAAATCACATCAATGCCATTGGAATGGGCACACACTCGTCTTCTATTAACTAATTCGCGCCAAAACCCTGTCAATATTACCGGGCATGGAGCACCGTTAATCGAAATGATGAAAAACATACCGGGGTCGAATCATGCCGGTAAAATCCTCGGGGTTTTTTCCGGTTGCGCAAGCCGCGCCACGTTGCGATGCTGGAGTCACGCAATTGGAGGAGAAAGTCATGTGGCTGGACGGAATCAAGCGCTTCGCGAGCCGGCTCGGCCGCGGCCGCCGAAAGTCGCGCGCCCTTGCCGACCCTGCACGTGAACAACCTTGCGAGGCCGAATTCGATACGACCTGGCATGGCGACCACTGGCAGAACCTGCTGGCGTCGCCGCTCGATGCGCGTCACTACGTGATGGAAGACTGGACGTACACGCCGCCGCAGGCGCAAACCAACGACGCGGAACCGGCTGCGAGACGCAAGCGACGCTCGTACTCGTAGCGGCGCGGGAGAAGCCGCGGGGAAGGACAGGAACGACGGGCAAAAAAAAGCGCGACTGGAAAGTCGCGCCGACAAAGGTTTGGAGATCTTTTCCGTCAACGAAAAAGTCTGCTTCGGAAAGCAGAAATCGCAGTATAGCGACATAACATCCTTTCATTATCCATGCTCCGCACAAACCTCTATTGCCGATGTGTCAATAATCGGATTGTTTGCGCGGTGGCGTTGGCAGTGTCGCGACGGCGCAACGTCAGTACGCACTGCTGACGACTGCAATCGTATGTTGCGCCGCCGCAATGCCCGGATAATCGGGGCACTCCGCCCGCGCGACGATTCTTGCGCCATCCTAAATACAGTATTGCGGCACGCGCTTCTCTACCGGAGCCACGGCGCTTCATACACTACAAAACGGATTGGTGACTGAGCGGCCGCTGCCCCGCATGTCGCGCGCGTACCGCTCGATGGCGATGCGCGCGACAGCCCACTGCCGCTTCGATCGACAACAATCGTTTGGAGACAGATCATGAAAAAGACGCTGATCGTTGCCGCATTGGCCGGCATTCCCGCGACCGCCGCGCACGCGCAAAGCAGCGTCACGCTGTACGGCCTGATCGACGCCGGCATCACGTACACGAATAACCAGGGCGGCCACAGCGCCTGGCAGCAATCGACCGGCTCGGTCAACGGCAGCCGCTGGGGCCTGCGCGGCGCCGAAGACCTCGGCGGCGGCCTGAAGGCGATCTTCACGTTGGAAAACGGCTTCGGCATCAATAACGGCACGCTCAAGCAGAACGGCCGCGAATTCGGCCGTCAGGCATTCGTCGGGCTCTCGCACAGCGTGTACGGCTCGGTCACGCTGGGCCGCCAGTACGACAGCGTCGTCGACTATCTCGGCCCGCTGTCGCTGACCGGCACGCAATACGGCGGCACCCAGTTCGCGCACCCGTTCGACAACGACAACCTGAACAACTCGTTCCGGATCAACAACGCGGTCAAGTACCAGAGCGCGAACTACAACGGCCTGAAGTTCGGCGCGTTGTACGGCTTCTCGAATTCGAGCAATTTCGCGAACAACCGCGCGTACAGCGTCGGCGCGTCGTACAGCTTCATGGGCTTCAACGTCGCGGCCGCATACATGCAGTTGAACAACAACGTGAACGGACTGGCGCAGGCGGTCAGCGATCCCGGCGCAGTCGCGGGCGACTGGACGTTCGCGGCCAGCCGTCAGCGCACCTGGGGCGCGGGCCTGAACTACTCGTTCGGCCCGGCAACGGCCGGTTTCGTGTTCACGCAGACGCGCCTCACCGATTCGGCCGGCATCAGCGCCGGACAGTCGGGTGTGTCGCGCGGCATCGCGCTCGCGGGCGGCACCCGCTTCAACAACTATGAAATCAACGGCCGCTATGCGCTGACGCCGGCACTGTCGCTCGCCGGCTCGTACACGTACACCGACGGGCGCATCGTCGGCCAGTCGCCGAAATGGCACCAATTCAACCTGCAGGCCGCCTACGCGTTGTCTAAGCGCACCGACTTCTATCTGCAGGGCGAATACCAGCGCGTCAACGCGGACGGCTTGGCGATCGGCGCGAACATCAACGGACTCGGCAGCGCGTCGTCGACGAACAAGCAAATCGCCGTCACCGCGGGTATGCGCCACCGCTTCTGAACCATCGCAGCCGTCACGGGCGCTGGCCGTGCGGGCGCCGCGGACGTCGATACGCATCACTGCGACGCCGCACGCCGCTACCCGCTCATGCGTCGTCCCGCGCCGGATAGCGCACGTCGAGCACGTCGATCGGCTGCGGGCCGGCGGGCGTCATCAGCGTGACGGTGTCGCCGATCTTCGCCTTCAGCAGCGCGCGCGCGACGGGCGAGATCCAGCTCACGTGACCGTGGTCGAGATCGACCTCGTCGATGCCGACGATCGTGATCGTGTGTTCCTCGCCGTCCGGCGTCGCATAGTCGACGGTCGCGCCGAAGAACACCTGGTCGGTGTTCTCCTGCCGGCTCGCGTCGACCACTTCGGCGATGTCGAGCCGCTTCGTGAGGAAACGGATGCGCCGATCGATCTCGCGCAACCGCCGCTTGCCGTAGATGTAGTCACCGTTCTCGGAGCGGTCGCCGTTCGACGCCGCCCACGACACGAGCCGCACGACTTCGGGCCGCTCGGCGTCGATCAGGTTCAGCAGCTCGTCCCTGAGGCGCTTGTGCCCCGCGGGCGTGATGTAGTTCTTCGAGCCCGCCGGGATCGCCGTCTGGGCCTGGTCGAGATCGTCGTCGTCGCCGTCCGACTCTTTCACAAACGCCTTGTTCATGATGCTGATTCGATACGTGAATGACTGATGCCCCAAGGGTACACGAACGCGGGCATGCAAGATCAGGCGACATTTTTTGCGAATAAGGCTTCCCTTTTTACGCGACCCTGCTATAATCCCTTTTCTGCGTGCGGCTGTAGCTCAGTTGGATAGAGTACTTGGCTACGAACCAAGGGGTCGTGGGTTCGAATCCTGCCAGCCGCGCCACCATTTTCGAGGGCCTTCCGAATCGAAGGCCCTTTCAGTTCGATGCAGTACCGTTTTGCGTGCGGCTGTAGCTCAGTTGGATAGAGTACTTGGCTACGAACCAAGGGGTCGTGGGTTCGAATCCTGCCAGCCGCGCCACTTTTTTGGGGGCCTTCCCACCGTAGAAGGTCCCGACAGTTGAAGTAGTACCGCTTTGCGTGCGGCTGTAGCTCAGTTGGATAGAGTACTTGGCTACGAACCAAGGGGTCGTGGGTTCGAATCCTGCCAGCCGCGCCACTTCAGAAGGGCCTTCCTCCGGGAAGGCCCTTTTTTCCTTTCCGCTCCCTTCTTCGACTTCCCTTCCGTCGCCCCAAAGAAAACGGCGGCCCGTGGCCGCCGTCTCGACTCGCCGCAACCGTGCAGCGTCAGTAGTCCTGCCGCTCGCGCTCGATCCGCATCCCGCCGTCGTGACGCGCATGCGCGCCGTCGTCGGTCGAACGCTCGCGCATGATCCGCATCACGTCCGGATTGGTCCGCACGCGCCGCATCACGTTCGCAAGGTGGACGCGGTCGCTGACCTGGATCACGAAGCGCAGCACCGTCGACTCGTGCGTGAGGTCCTCGTCCATCGCGATGTGGACGATGTTCGCGTCAGCCGACGTGATGTCCGCCGCCACGCGCGCGAAGATCCCCTTCGTGTTCTTCACGAGCGCCTTCACCGCGACGTCGAACAGGCGCCCCGGCTGCGGCGCCCATTCGACGTCGATCCAGCGGCCCGGATCGCGCCGGTGGATGCGCTGCGCAACGCGGCAATCGGTCGTATGAATCGCCATCCCCAAGCCGATGCCGATATAGCCCATGATCGCGTCGCCCGGAATCGGCCGGCAGCACGCGGACAGCTGCACCGACATCCCTTCGGTGCCGGTGATCACGACCGGCGGCGCATGATGCGCGGCATGACGCTCGGCCTTCGGCAGGTCGTCGTCCGCGTCGCGGCCGCTCATCAGCACCTCGATGCGCTTGGCCATCACCGCGGCGACGCGGCGGCCGAGGCCGATGTCCGCGAAGATTTCCTGGCGGCTCTTGTTGCCCGTCCACTGCACGAGCTTTTCCCATACTTCCGGCGTGACGTCCGCAAGCGCGAGACCGTAGCCCTTCAGGCTCTGGTCGACGAGCCGCTCGCCGAGCTGCACCGATTCGTTCAGGCGCATCGTCTTCAGGTAGTGACGGATCGCCGAACGCGCCTTGCCGGTGCGCACGAAGCCGAGCCATGCGGGATTCGGCTTCGAATACGGCGCGGTGATCACCTCGACGATGTCGCCGCTCTTCAGCTCGGTGCGCAGCGGCAGCAGCTCGTTGTTGATCTTCACGGCGACGCACTGGTTGCCGAGATCGCTGTGGATCGAATACGCGAAGTCGAGCGCCGTCGCGCCGCGCGGCAGCGCCATGATCTTCGACTTCGGGGTGAACACGTAGACCGCATCCGGGAACAGGTCGATCTTCACGTGCTCGAGGAATTCGCTCGAATCGCCGGCCTCGCTCTGGATGTCGAGCAGCGACTTCAGCCACTGGTGCGCGCGCTTCTGCACGTCGTTGAGATCCGCGCCGCCGTTCTTGTACAGCCAGTGCGCGGCGACGCCCGCCTCGGCGATCTCGTGCATCTTGCGCGTGCGCACCTGGAACTCGATCGGCGCGCCGAACGGGCCGACGAGCGTCGTGTGCAGCGACTGGTAGCCGTTGATCTTCGGGATCGCGATGTAATCCTTGAACTTGCCCGGCACCGGCTTGTACAGCGCATGCAGCGCGCCGATGCACGTATAGCAGTCGAGCGGATTCTCGACGACGACGCGAAAGCCGTACACGTCGAGCACCTGCGAGAACGACAGCTGCTTGTCGCGCATCTTCCGGTAGATGCTGTAGATCGTCTTTTCGCGGCCGGTGATCTCGGCGTCGATCTTCGCGTCGGCCATCGCACGCTGCGCGGCCTCGAGGATCTTGCTGATCACCTCGCGTCGATTGCCGCGCGCGGCCTTCACCGCCTTCTCGAGCGTCGCGTAGCGATGCGGGTTGAAGTTCGCGAAGCTCATGTCCTGCAGCTCGCGATAGGTATTGTTCAGACCAAGCCGGTGCGCGATCGGCGCGTAGATGTCGAGCGTTTCGCGCGCGACGCGGCGGCGCTTTTCCATCGGCACCGCGCCGAGCGTGCGCATGTTGTGCAGACGGTCGGCGAGCTTGACGAGGATGACCCGCACGTCGCGCGCCATCGCGAGCAGCATCTTGCGGAAGTTTTCCGCCTGCGCTTCCTCGCGGCTGCGGAATTCCATCTTGTCGAGCTTGGACAGCCCGTCGACCAGTTCCGCGACCTTCGGCCCGAACCGTTCGGCCAGCTCGCTCTTGGTCACGCCCTGGTCTTCCATCACGTCGTGCAGCAGCGCGGCCATGACCGCCTGCGCGTCGAGCTTCCAGCCGGCGCAGATTTCCGCGACGGCGACAGGATGGGTGATGTAGGGTTCGCCGCTCTGGCGATATTGACCGAGGTGGGCTTCGTCGCTGAAGTGGAACGCCGCCTTGACCTCTTTGATTTCTTCCGGCGCCAGGTATTCGGCAAGCGCGGCGGTCAGTTTCGCGATCGAAACGACGCCGTGCTTGCGCGGCTGCTCCGGCGTGGCGGTCGGCCCGAACAGATGCCGGAACGACTGTTCGAGGACCGCGTCGATGTACTGGCGCGCAGGCGATTGTGCCGTGGCTTCGGTGGTCGGATCCGCGGAGGCGGACGATGGGGTGGTGCTCATATTCGCCTCCTCGGTCAGCAATCGTTGCGCGCGTGGACTACATGGCTGGAGTGAACCGGTGCGCGTTAGACCGGCACCTTCTTCAGCATCTCGAGGCCGACCTGGCCGGCCGCGATCTCGCGCAGCGCGACGACCGTCGGCTTGTCGCGGCTTTCGATCTTCGGCGTATGGCCTTGCGCGAGCTGCCGCGCGCGATAGGTGGCGGCGAGCGCCAGTTCGAAGCGGTTCGGGATTTGCTTCAGGCAGTCTTCGACGGTAATGCGAGCCATGTTGGGTAATTCCTTCTGAATATAGTGCTTATTCTACCTTATGTCCCTCGACACTCGCCCGTCATTCCGCGTGCGGCTGGTGGATGCCGAGCTCGATGAACAGCTCCGCATGTCGCGCGTACTGCGAAATGAAGCGCTGGCGCGTCGCGGCGACGATGCATTCGAGCTCGGCGAGCGCGCGATCGAAGTTCTCGTTGATCACGACGTACTCCGCTTCCGATGCGTGCGCCATCTCGCTGCCGGCCGCGAGGAGGCGCCGCGTGATCACGTTCGGCTCGTCCTGGCCGCGCTTCTTCAGGCGCTCCTCGAGCGCGTCGAGCGACGGCGGCAGGATGAAGATGCCGACTGCGTTGCGGAACTGCTTCTTCACCTGCTGCGCGCCCTGCCAGTCGATTTCGAGCAGCACGTCGTGGCCGTTCTTCATCTGCTCCTCGATCCAGACGCGCGAGGTGCCGTAGAAGTTGCCGTGCACCTCCGCGCTCTCGAGGAATTCGTGCGCGGCGTGGCGCGCACGGAAATCGTCGACGGTCGTGAAATGATAATGCTGGCCATCCTGCTCGCCCGGACGCGGCTTGCGCGTCGTGTACGAGATCGACAGGCAGATATCCGTGTCCTTCGACAGCAGCGCGTTCACCAGCGTGGACTTGCCGGCGCCCGACGGCGCGACGACCATGAACAGGTTGCCGGGATAGATGCCGCCGTGCAGCGCATGCGCGGCGTGGCCGTCGTGGGTGGATTCGGTCATGTTGCGTTACTCCAGGTTTTGCACTTGCTCACGCATCTGCTCGATCAGCAGCTTGAGCGCCATCGACGCATCGGCCAGTTCCTTGGCCGCCGCTTTCGAGCCGAGCGTATTCGCCTCGCGATTCAGTTCCTGCATCATGAAGTCGAGACGCTTGCCGACGCGGCCGCCCTTCTCGATCACGTGACGCGTTTCGTTCAGGTGCGCGGTGAGCCGCGACAGCTCTTCCGCGATGTCGATCCGGATGCCGTACATCGTCACTTCCTGACGGATGCGCTCTGCGGCTTCCTCGCGCGACACGATCGGCGCGCTGCCTTCCGGCGCCGCGAGGCCGAGCGCTTCCTGCAGCCGCTCGACGATCTTCTGCTGATGCTTCGCGATCAGCTCCGGCACGAGCGGCGTGATGCGCGCGACGATCGCCTCCATCTCGGCGACGTTCGACAGCAGCATCGCCGCGAGCTGCGCGCCTTCGCGCGAACGCACGACGACCAGCTCGTTGATCGCCTCCTTGCCGCACGCGAGCACCGCGTCGCGGATCGCGTCGGCCGACACGCCGCTCTCGGCGATCACGCCGGGCCAGCGCAGGATCTCGCCCGCGCGCAGGCGGCCCACGCCCGGGAACGACTCGAGCACCGTGCGCTCGAGGTCCGCGAGCTGGCCGAGCGCCGCCTGGTTCAGCGCGCCCGCGCCGATGCTCTGCTCGCCGCGCTGCAGGTTGATGCGCACGTCCACCTTGCCGCGCGACAGCTTGTTCATCAGCATCTCGCGCAGCGCGGGTTCGCACGCGCGCACGTCGTCTGGCATGCGGAAATTCAGGTCGAGGAAACGCGAGTTCACGGTACGCAATTCGACCGACACGCTGGTGCCGCCGTTGCCCGTCGCCGCTGCGAGTTCGCGTGTCGCGCTCGCGTAGCCCGTCATGCTGTAGATCATGGTTCGTCTCGCCGTCTGAATGCCCTCGCGGGCCGGGGATAAGTCGAGGCGCCCGGCGCATTCGCAAGCGCGGGGCGGGAAACGCGCATTATCCCATTTTTGGCGCAGACCCCGCCGGGCGCGCCGGCCGTTCGGCGCTAAAATCAGGGTTTCCTCCCAGCCATCTTTCCCTCATGACGCAATCCACTTCCCGTCCGAGCGGCCGCCGCGCCGACGAACTGCGCAAGGTCACCCTGACGCGCCACTACACGAAGCACGCGGAAGGCTCCGTGCTGGTCGAATTCGGCGACACCAAGGTGATCTGCACGGCGAGCGTCGCCGAGCGCGTGCCCGAATTCCTGCGCGACCGCGGGCAAGGCTGGCTGACCGCCGAATACGGCATGCTGCCGCGCGCAACGCATACGCGCAGCGATCGCGAAGCGGCGCGCGGCAAGCAGACGGGCCGCACGCAGGAAATTCAGCGCCTGATCGGCCGCGCGCTGCGCGCGGTGTTCGACCTGGAGGCGCTCGGCCCGCGCACGATCCACATCGACTGCGACGTGATCCAGGCCGACGGCGGCACGCGCACCGCGAGCATCACCGGCGCGTTCGTCGCCGCGCACGATGCGGTGTCGAAGCTGATCGCCGCCGGCAAGCTCGCGCGCTCGCCGATCACCGACCACGTCGCCGCGATTTCGGTCGGCGTGTTCGACGGCACCCCGGTGCTCGATCTCGATTACCCGGAAGATTCGCGCTGCGACACCGACATGAACGTCGTGATGACGGGCGCGGGCGGCTTCGTCGAAGTCCAGGGCACGGCGGAAGGCGTGCCGTTCTCGCGCGACGAGATGAACGCGCTGCTCGACCTGGCGCAAAGCGGGATCGGCGAGCTCGTGCGGCTGCAGAAGGACGCGCTGGGTGTGAGCCATGTCTGACGATCGCCTCACGCCGCCGCTGTCGCGCATCGTGCTTGCGTCGAACAATGCGGGCAAGCTGCGCGAATTCACGGCGATGTTCTCGACCGTCGGCATCGACGTGATTCCGCAGGGCGACCTCGCGGTTCCGGAAGCGGAAGAACCGTACCGCACGTTCATCGAGAACGCGCTGACGAAGGCGCGGCACGCGGCGCAGCTCACCGGGCTGCCGGCGATCGCCGACGATTCGGGGCTGTGCGTGCGCGCGCTGCGCGGCGCGCCGGGCGTCTATTCGGCGCGCTACGCGCAACGCGCGGGGCTCGAGAAAGGCGACGCGGCGAACAACGCGCATCTCGTCGACCAATTGCGCGACGTCGCAGACCGCCGCGCGTACTACTGCTGCGTGCTCGCGCTCGTACGGCATGCCGACGATCCGGAACCGCTGTTCGCCGAAGGCCGCTGGCACGGCGAGATCGTCGACGCGCCGCGCGGCGCGCACGGATTCGGCTACGACCCGTATTTCTACCTGCCGTCGCTCGGCGCGACGGCCGCCGAGCTCGAGCCGCCGGTGAAGAACGCGCTCAGCCATCGCGCGCTCGCGCTCAAGGCGCTGCTCGCGCGGCTTGCGGAGGGAGAATGAACCGCCCCCACGCTCACATTCGTTCGCGGGGGGCGCCATGAGCCAGGCCGCGGACACCGGCGCGCGCGTCGTCGCGACCTTCACGTCGCCCGGGCAGGTGCGGCTGACGTCGCTGCCGCCGCTCGCGCTGTACCTGCATTTCCCGTGGTGCGTGCGCAAGTGCCCGTATTGCGATTTCAACTCGCACGAATGGAAAGGCGAGCGGTTTCCGGAGACCGAGTACCTCGACGCGTTGCGCGCCGATCTCGAGCACGCGCTGCCGCTCGTGTGGGGTCGGCAGGTGCATACCGTGTTCATCGGCGGCGGCACGCCGAGCCTGCTGTCCGCAGCCGGCCTCGACCGCCTGCTGTCCGACGTGCGCGCGCTGCTGCCGCTCGACGCGGATGCGGAAATCACGCTCGAGGCCAATCCCGGCACCTTCGAAGCCGCGAAGTTCGCGCAGTTCCGCGCGAGCGGCGTGAATCGCCTGTCGGTCGGCATCCAGAGCTTCAACGAGACGCACCTGAAGGCGCTCGGCCGCATCCATGACGCCGCGCAGGCGCGCGCGGCCGTCGAGGTCGCCGCGAACACGTTCGACAACTTCAATCTCGATCTGATGTTCGCGCTGCCGAACCAGACGCTCGACGAATGCCGCGCCGACATCGAGACCGCGCTGTCGTTCGCGCCGCCGCATCTGTCGCTGTATCACCTGACGCTCGAGCCGAACACGCTGTTCGCGAAGTTTCCGCCCGTGGTGCCCGACGACGACGCGTCCGCCGACATGCAGGAGTGGATTCATGCGCGCACGGCCGAGGCCGGCTACGAACGCTATGAAGTGTCCGCGTATGCGAAGCCGCATCACCAGTGCAAGCACAACCTGAACTACTGGCGCTTCGGCGACTATCTCGGGATCGGCGCGGGCGCGCACACGAAGCTGTCGTTCCCGAACCGCATCCTGCGGCAGGCGCGCTACAAGCATCCGGCGACCTTCATCGAGCAGGCGATGGCCGGCACGCCGGTCCAGGAAGAACGCGAAGTCGGCGCGCGCGACCTGCCGTTCGAGTTCATGCTGAACACGCTGCGGCTCGTCGAGGGCTTCCCGGTGCACAGCTTCGCCGAGCGCACGGGGCTGCCGATGAGCACGATCGAGCCGGCGCTGAAGGAAGCCGAACGGCGCGGGCTGATCGCGCGCGATTTCGCGCAGATCGCGCCGACACCGCTCGGCCAGCGCTTCCTCAACGACCTGCAGGAACTGTTCCTGCGCGACGATTGAACATGACCGCAAAGCATGGGACCGGAGTAAGCACTGAAGTGCCAACTCCGGTCGACAGGGGCGGCATTTCGGTTACAATGCCGCCTCGTGGAAGCGTGGCCGAGCGGTTTAAGGCACTGGTCTTGAAAACCAGCGACGGGCAACTGTCCGTGAGTTCGAATCTCACCGCTTCCGCCAGCAAGGTTCGCCAAACCCCGTCCATTCCCTGAATGACGGGGTTTTTGTTTGCGCCGCCGCACGGCATGCGGCACGACACGTGGCGGTATTCCCTGCCTGCCCCGTTGCGTGGCCATCGCCTAGAATTCGGATCAGAACGGCGACACGAACGCCGCCGCGCATTCGATGCCGCACGGGCTTACCCGCCCGCGCCGCACACGGAGACCGCCATGTCCGAACAGTCGACTCCGATCCGCCACGTCGATTACTACGAAGGCTTCGAGATCCATGTCGTGCCAACCTCGATGCCGGGCAACGACACACGCTTCACCTACACCGGCTATGTCTGCCATCCGGGCGCGAATCCCGCGCTGCCCGGCCACGCCGTGCCGTTCCATGCGGACGGCGAGGAAAGCTACTCGACCGTCGACGAAGCCGTCCACGAAGCCGTGCATATCGGCAAGAGCATCGTCGACGGCACGCATCCGGACCTGTCGGTCCTGTCGCTCGTCACGCACGGGTATTGAGCGGGCCGGCACGCGTCGCCTGACGATCAGCCGACAGGAGCGGCGCAGGTACGGCGCGCGTCATCAGCCGTCGCAGCCACGCGCGCCGCGCGATATACGTTTGTCGCGATGTCGCGCGATCCATCGCGCGACTATCATTTGTCTATCGTGTTCCCCGGCGCCACGCCATGTTCGCCATCCCCCTGTCAGGCGTCGGCCGGCTGCGTGTTGCCGCCGCGGCCGCCGTCGCCATGCTCGCTGCCTGCACGATCACCCTGCCGCCCCCACGCGCGGTCCTGACGATGCCGTCGGTCATACGCAGCGCCACCCTCGCCCAGTACCGCACCGAAGTTGCCGAACACGTCGCCGAGCGCAATCCGTCCGGCGTGCTGCGCGGCACGCCGCAGGCGATGCTGCGCTCGCTCGTCGTGCTCGCGTTCACGATCGATCGCAGCGGCCAGCTCGTGCACGCATCGGTATACCGCAGCAACGGCGACAGCGAGGCCGAGTCGCTCGCGCTCGCGTCGCTGCGGCGTTCGGCGCCGCTGCCGCCGCCGCCCGCGAAACTGCTCGACGGCAACGGCCAGGTAGAGCTGATGGAAAGCTGGCTCTTCAACGACAACGGCAAGTTCCAGTTGCAGAGCACCGCGTCGGCGCAGGCGCAAACGATCGACTGAAGCGGTGCGCGATTGCCGGCGCTCGGCAGCGCTGGCTATAATTTTCCGCATTCGCCGCGGCCATCACGCCGCACGCGGGCTCGCGCCTCACCAGGCAGGCGAGCCGATCACGGCGGCGACCATCCGTCTCCAGCGTCGACCGGCGGGCGACGATCCGCGCTGCGGCGCGCATCCATGCCGCCACCTTCTCCCGCTCGACGGTCCGGGCAGGCATCCGCCTGCGTGGCCGCGCACCTCACCGGGCGTTCATCAAGACCAAAAAACGGAGACATCCATGTCCGCATCCTCACCGGCCGTTGCGCACGCAACCAATACGGCCGGCGCCGTCAGCCACAAGCGCATCGTGTTCGCGAGCTTCATCGGCACCGCGATCGAGTTCTACGATTTCTACGTGTACGCGACCGCCGCCGCGCTCGTGATCGGCCCGGTGTTCTTCCCGCACGGCTCCGCAACCGCGCAGGCGCTGTCCGCGTTCGTCACGTTCGGCATCGCGTTCATCGCACGGCCGATCGGCTCGTTCCTGTTCGGTCATTTCGGCGACCGCATCGGCCGCAAGTCGACGCTCGTCGCGTCGCTGCTCGTGATGGGCCTGTCCACCACCGCGATCGGCCTCGTGCCCGGCTACGACGCGATCGGCACGCTCGCGCCGGTGCTGCTGTGCGTATTGCGCTTCGGCCAGGGCATCGGCCTCGGCGGCGAATGGGGCGGCGCCGCGCTGCTCGCGACCGAGCACGCGCCGCAAGGCAAGCGGGGCTGGTTCGGCATGTTCCCGCAGCTTGGGCCCTCGGTCGGCTTCCTGATGTCGAACGGGCTGTTCTTCGCGCTCGCCCTATCACTGTCCGACGCGCAGTTCCGCAGCTGGGGCTGGCGCATTCCGTTTCTCGTGAGCGCGGTGCTCGTCGCGCTCGGGCTGTACGTGCGGCTCAAGATCGCCGAGACGCCCGCGTTCCAGGCCGCGCTCGAGCGCAACGAACGCGTGCGCGTGCCGGTCGCGACGCTCGTCACGCAACACTGGCAGCCGACGCTGCTCGGCGCGCTGGCGATGGTCGTCTGCTACACGCTGTTCTACATCTCGACCGTGTTCTCGCTGTCGTACGGCGTCGCGACACTGCATATCCCGCGCCAGAGCTTCCTCGGCCTGCTCTGCCTCGCGGTCGTGTTCATGGGGCTCGCGACGCCGCTGTCGGCCTGGGCGTCGGATCGCTTCGGCCGCCGGCCGGTGCTGATCGTGGGCGCGATCGCCGCACTGCTGTCGGGTTTCACGATGGCGCCGCTGCTCGGCAGCGGCTCGATGCCGCTCGTCGCGCTGTTCCTGACGCTCGAGCTGTTCCTGATGGGCGTGACGTTCGCGCCGATGGGCGCGCTGCTGCCGGAACTGTTCCCGACCAATGTCCGCTATACGGGCGCGGGCGTCGCGTACAACCTCGGCGGAATCCTCGGCGCGTCGATCGCGCCGTACATCGCGCAGCTGCTTGCCGCGCACGGCGGCCTGTCGTGGGTCGGCGGCTATGTGTCCGTCGCGGCGGCGCTCAGCCTGATCGGCGTGCTGCTGATGCGCGAAACCCGCGACGCATCGCTCGTCTGAACTCCGGGACAGCCCCCGTTGTACGGCGCGCGGCGCTGCCTATACTCGGAGCCGGGCGCACCGCGCCCGGAACTTCTCCATCTCAAGGAGGCGCCGCGATGAACGTCCATCTGAACAACGCCGACCTCGTGCTGATCCTCGCGCTCGCGCTCGGCAGCGCGCTGCTGCTCGCCGCGCGCTTTCGGCCGCAAAGCTGGCGCGGGCTGCTCGTCGAAGCCTTGCTGGCGAATCTGGCCGCGATCGCGGCGGTGGTGACGGTCGAAGCGTTGCTCGCGTGAAGCGCTCGCGCGCACAGCGGCGTCGATAGCCCCGTCAGGCCGTCAAGCGCACACGCCGCGCGCCATGCGCCGGGCCGACCGCATCGATCGCGTCGAGCACCTGCGCAACCGACGGCGGCGCACCGGGCTCGCCGATCGACACGGCATGCGGCGCGCCGCCGATGCCGCAATGGTGCCGCGACGTCGCGACGAAGATCATCACGGTCGGGCGCTTCAATGCGTGCGCCATATGCACGAAGCCGGTGTCGACACCGACCACGAGCGTCGCCAGACCGATCGCCGCGCCCAGTTCGCGCACCGACATCGCGGGCAGCACGGTTGCCCCGGGCGCACGCGCGGCGATCTCCTGAGCGACCGCGTGCTCGGCCGGCGAGCCCCACGGCAGCAGCACGCGCATGCCGCGCGCCATCATCCGCGTCGCAAGCGCCGCCCAGCGCTCGACCGGCCATCGCTTGTCGTCGTTCGACGTGGCATGGAACATCAGCATGAACGGCCCGTCGTCGGTCACGGCGGCCGGCAGGCACGCGTCGTCGGGCGGCGCGACGATCCCGTAATCGGCGGCGCCCTGCGGCGCGTAGCCGAACGCCTCGCCCGCACTCACGCGCATCCCGTGCCAGGCATCGCATGCGGGCCGCGGGCCGAAATGGTCCGAATACGCGAAGCGCGCCCCCGATTCGCCGAGATCCTGCGTCTGATAGCCGACCCGGCGCGCGGCGCGCGCCAGCGCCGAGATGATCGCGCTCTTGTAGACGCCGTGCAGGTCGATGACCGCATCGTAACGGTGCGCGCGCAACGCGCTGATCGAGGCCCAGATCGCCTTCAGGTCGGCGCCGCCGCGCAGCTTCTTGAACCGCCGCAATGGCGCGCACAACACGTTGTTCACGCCGGGGTGCCAGCGCACCACCTCCGCACACGATTCGTCGACGGCCCAGTCGACCGTCACGCCCGGAAACGCGCGATGAAGGTCGGCGACCACCGGCAGGGTCTGGACGACGTCGCCGAGCGACGTCACTTTTACGATGAGGATGCGGTTCACGTTTATGTTCGAATTGCGAGAGCGGGGAATTTAGGGATACTAGTGAAGCCCGGACGACGTGAGGAATACAATCAACTTACATTTGCAACAAAATGTATCTTTATTGTGACGGCTTGTTAAACACGTCACGGCGCGATTTCCTTTTTTATAATCGGTCCTTTGCCAGCGGCCGCGCCGATGCAACGTTCCCCGCCATTGTTTCCCGCCCTCACCCGCCGCACCCGGCGCCTGTGGCGCCAGTACGGCGTGTTCTGGCTCGGCGCGATCGCCGTCGGCCTGACTGCCGTGTTCTATGCGCGATTGATCGACTGGGGGTATGACGCGTTCCGCACGCTGCGGCAGCACGCGCCCTGGCTGCCGCTGCTGCTGACTCCTGCGATCGCAGCCGGCTCGGTCTGGCTGACCCGCCGCTTCTTCCGCGGCGCGGAAGGCAGCGGCATCCCGCAGGTGATCGCGACGCTGCACGCGCGCCCCGGCGCGTTCGGCGCGCGGCTGCTGACGCTGCGCATCCTGTTCGGCAAGATCCTGCTTTCGTTCTTCGCGATCCTCGGCGGCTTCACGATCGGCCGCGAAGGGCCGACCGTGCAGGTCGGCGCGGCGCTGATGTTCAACCTGCGGCGCTTCTATCCGCGCTCGACCGCGCAGATCGAGCGCCAGCTCGTGCTCGCGGGCGCGGCGGCCGGTCTGTCGGCCGCGTTCAACACGCCGCTCGCCGGCATCGTGTTCGCGATCGAGGAGCTGACGCGCAGCTTCTCCGCGCGCGCGAGCGGCGTGCTGATCACCGCGATCATCATCGCCGGCGTGGTCGCGCTCGGGCTGAACGGCAACTACACGTATTTCGGGACGATCGACGCCGGCGCCCATTTCCCGAAGCTGCTCGCGGTCGCGGTGCTCGTCGCCGCGGTCGTGACCGGCGTCGCCGGCGGGCTGTTCTGCTGGCTGCTGCTCAATACCGGCCGCTGGCTGCCGGCGCGGCTGCTCGCGCTGTATCGCGAGCGGCCGATCGCGTTCGCCGCGCTGTGCGGCTTCGTGATCGCCGTGGTCGGTCTCGTGTCGGGCGGCACGACGTTCGGCAGCGGCTATGCGGAAGCGCGCGGCCTGCTCGACGGGCGCGAGCAATTGTCCGTGCTGTATCCGTTCCTGAAGATGGTGTCGATGGTCGCGTCTTACCTGCCCGGCATCCCGGGCGGCATCTTTGCGCCGTCGCTGTCGATCGGCGCGGGTTTCGGCAACCTGCTGCACGTCGTGTTCGGCAACATGAGCCTGCCGGTGCTGATCGCGCTCGCGATGGTCGGCTACCTCGCGGCGGTCACGCAATCGCCGATCACGTCGTTCGTGATCGTGATGGAGATGATCAACGGCCACGCGCTCGTCATTTCGCTGATGGCCACCGCGCTGATCTCGAGCCGCGTCTCGCGCTTCTTCGTGCCGCCGCTGTACGAGACGCTCGCGCAGCGCTATCTCGCGCCGCCGGCCGCCGCACCGTCCGCTACGGCACCAGCGGCGGCTGCCGCTGCCGCGGCGGCTACGGCCGCGAGCGGCGTCACGGAGCCGCAGGATGCGCCAGCCGATCCGCTCGACACGCTGCGCGAAGAAGACGGCGACGCAGAGGTCGCGACGCAGGCGCAATCGCCGTCATCCGGATCGGCACCCGCAGCCGGCCACGACGCAGCGCACGCCTCTGCGGCACGGCCCGATGCCGACTCGCCGGCGTCGACGGCAGCCGACCCGCGCGACGCTCAGTAGATCACCACCGGCGCCGGCCGGTAGTAGACGGGACGGGCCGGCACGACGACGCAGCCGGCGAGCGTGACGGCGACGAGCGCGATCACGAATACGGTTCTTTTCATCGCACGCCCCCGTTACGCCCAGTGCCCGCGCGTCCAGAACCAGTTCGGACCGCGCTGGTCCCAGTGGCCCGGTACCCAGTGCATGCCGATGCGCTCGGTTTCCCAGTGGCCGCCGATCCATACGTATTGGCCATGATCCCAGCGCCAGTGGCCGCGCTCCCATACGTAGCCGACCCGCGCGGCCGGCACGACTTCATGGCGGACAGGCGGCGGCGCGTTCGGCGCGACGACGACGATCTGCTCGGCCGGCATCGCGACCGGCTCCGCGACGACCATCCGGCCCGACGGCACCATCAGCGGCGCGCCGACGAGAATCTCGTCCGCGCGCGCGGCGAGCGGCGCGACGACGGCCGACAGGCCCGCGACGCACAAGGCCAGCGAAACGATACGGCGTTGAACAGTAAAGACAGCCATTACAACCTCCTGATTGAACAAGCAACGCGAGCGTATTCGTTCAATGCGGGAGCAGGGGTTACGGCCGACAGGCGCCGTGTTACGGCGTGCCCGAAAGTGCAACAGGGCGTAAGACGCGCGCGGCGGCGGGTGCTCGCCGCGCGGAACGGGAACAACGCGGGTCAGGCTTGCGGAATCTCGATCTTCACTTCGAGCACCTCGAGATCGTCCTGACGCTCGAGGCTCACGCGGATGTCATCGTTCGAAATCTGCACGTACTTCGAGATCACGGCGACGAGTTCCTTCTGCAGTGCCGGCAGGTAGTCGGCCGGCGGCTTTCCGCCGACCCGCTCGTGCGCGATGATGAGCTGCAGGCGCTCCTTCGCGATCGACGCGGACTTCTTTTTCTCGCCGAGGAGAAACGACAGAATGGACATGGGCGGCCTCCGTTACTTGCTGCCGAAGAGGCGCTGCAGCAGGCCCGGCTTCTGGTATTCGGTGAAGCGCAGCGGCTTGTCCTCGCCGAGGAAGCGCCCGACGATGTCCTTGTACGCTTCGGCGACGTCGGTGCCGTCGAGGTGCACGGCCGGCAGGCCCTGGTTCGACGCGTGCAGCACCGCTTCCGACTCCGGGACCACGCCGATCAGCTTGATGCGCAGGATTTCGCTGATGTCCTCGAGCGACAGCATCTCGCCTTCGTTGACGCGCTTCGGGCTGTAGCGGGTGATCAGCAGGTGCTCCTTGATCGGGTCCTTGCCTTCGGTCGCGCGCTTGGTCTTCGACGACAGGATGCCGAGAATGCGATCCGAGTCGCGCACCGACGACACTTCCGGGTTCGTGACGATCAGCGCTTCATCCGCGAAGTACATCGCGTGCAGCGCGCCGGCCTCGATGCCCGCCGGCGAATCGCAGATGATGTATTCGAAATCCATCGCGGCAAGGTCGTTCAGCACCTTCTCGACGCCGTCGCGCGTCAGCGCATCCTTGTCGCGGGTCTGCGACGCCGGCAGGATGAACAGGTTCTCGCACTTCTTGTCCTTGATCAGCGCCTGGTTCAGGTTCGCTTCGCCCTGGATCACGTTCACGAGGTCGTACACGACGCGACGCTCGCAGCCCATGATGAGATCGAGGTTGCGCAGGCCGACGTCGAAGTCGATCACGGCCGTCTTGTGGCCACGCAGCGCGATGCCGGACGCGAAGCTCGCGCTCGTCGTCGTCTTGCCCACGCCGCCCTTGCCGGAAGTCACCACGATGATTTTTGCCATTTCCCCTATACCCTGTGTTCGTCAATGAGAGCCGATCGATCCGGCGTGCGCCGCGTGCTTCACGTCAGGCGCAGCGGTTCGATCATCAATTTTTCCTCTTCGAGCCGGATCTGCACCGCTTTGCCCAGCACGTCGGCAGGCAGCGGGTTCTCGGTGGTTCGATAGATACCCGCAATCGAAATCAGTTCCGGCTCCAGACACGTGCAGAAAATGCGCGCGTCGTGATTGCCGTGCACGCCCGCCAACGCGCGGCCGCGCAACGGCGCGTAAATGTGGATATTGCCTTCCGCAATGATCTCGGCGCCGTGACTGACCGGCGCGAGCACCACGAGGTCTCCTTTCGCGTAAACCTGCTGCCCCGAGCGCAACGGCCGATCGACCACGAGCGTCTGCGCACCCGTCGTGGGCGCGCTCGGTGCGAGCTCTGGCGCCGGTTCCGGCACCGCTTCCGCTGCCGCCGCAGCGACAGGCGGCTCGGCCTCGTCGGCCGGCTCCGGCTTCGCCGTGGCTCCGCGGCGATCGCGCGCCTCGAGCAGCGGCAGGCCCGCCTCGCCCGCCCAGCCCTGCGACGCCAGCGCGACGACGCCCACCGGGCGCATCCGCACGTCGTTGAGCATCTGGCGGATGTCACCCAGCGCCACGCGCTCGCCTTCCGCGAGACGACGGACGTCGATCACCACGACGTCGTCGGCAAAAAACTCGGGAGTCGCTTCGAAGCGCTTGACCAGCTCGGCGCGCAACGCGTCGAGATCGGTCGTCTTTACGGTAAACAGCAACGTATCGACCGAGCCGCTGCGCAGTTCGAAGAATGGCGATTTTTTAAGCGACATGGACACTCTGCAAAAATTTTTTGCGTATTTTACAGGCGTCCACGCGACCAGCCATTATTTTTGGGCGACCTGGCAAGCGGTGTCGCAAGACGCGCGCGACCGGCGCGCGGACAGCGGGACGCGCGCACGGGCCTTCGTCACTCGGCGCGGGCCCGCACCTGCGCGCGTCACGGCGTATCGATGTGGGATACGAACAACGACTTCATCGCGCCCGGCATTCGCGCGATCGGCGCATGCTCGCCGGTGTTGCCGAAGCCGGCACGCTCGTAGAAGCGGATCGCGTTGCGGTTCGCGTCGGCGATCCATGCATAGACTTCCTGCGCGCCGCGCTCGGCGAGCCACGCGCTCGCGGTGTCGAGCAGCAGCCCGCCGCGCAGATGACGGACTGCATGCGCGACCCACAGCTCGCTCACGAAGGCGCGGCGCTCGGGCGTGTTGTCGAAATACGCGCCGATCATGCCGGCCGGATGGCCTTCCGTGTACAGCAGAAACGTCGTCGACTGATCGGACGTCGCGCGCTGCGCGGCAATGGCCGCCGCCGCGTCGGCATCGACGTTCAGCAATTCGGCCTCCGGCGCTTCGCCAGGTGCGTAGGGCTCACGCAGCGACGCGGCGCGGAGTTCGCGATACACGTTGCCCTGGTCGGCAGCGATACGACGAACGGTCAAGGTCGAACTCATGCAGGCACAGCCCCCTTCGGACAGCAAGCTATAAGCTTCATCCGAAAGCGGGGCATGAGTCAAATCGTTATTTTCAAACGGCCGCGCCGATCGAGAGTCGGCGCGCAACGCAAGCGCGTGCGGGCCGCCGCCGCTGTGCACGTGCAGCATGCTGCCGTCGGTCGGTGAACCGTCACGACGAGCGCGTCCGGCCTTCGGACCGTGCGCCTCGCTCGGCTTGTCACTCGGGCATTCGAGCAATCGACGTCCGATGCGGAGACGTCGAAACCGTCAGCGTCCGGCATCCGCACATGCGAAAACGCGGCGCGCGCCGTCCTCGTCGCGCGATCGATATTGCGACGCAACATTCGTTGCAGCGTCGGTCGTCGGCTGTCGCACAGGCTTCGGGCATGCATTCATCTGATCAGAACGCGGGCCGCGCGGGCAGATCGCGCCGCGCGGTGCCCGTTTCAATCGCCCGGCGTCGCCGCCCGCCCGCGAGCCCCACATGCGGTCCGCCGTTTGGAGTTTCGCGCCTAGCGCCGGAGTTTGGAAAGCGGCCGCGCCCGTCGTATAACTGGCACAGCCGGACGATCGATCCGGTGCCGCGCCTGCCTCACGCCGCATCGCGGACCACCACGACGAAATGACACGAGCGGCCGTCGCGCTTGCAGGCGCAGCCGGCCCCCAATGGAGGGAGACGATGGCGACGACCGACGGACCGGCCGCGGGCTGGTCGGATGGCAAGCGTTACCTGTGGCTGCTCGGCGCGCTGACGATCACGCTGCCGATCCTCGCCGCCCAGCTTGCGCTGTCGACGGGCATCCACGTGTTCTGGTGGTTCGGGCCGCTGTTCGCGTTCGGCGTGATCCCGATTCTCGATACGCTGATCGGCGACGATCGCGACAATCCCCCCGAGAGCGTCGTGCCCCGCCTGGAACAGGACCGCTACTACCGGCTCATCGTCTATCTCGCGACGCTCGTCGAATACGTCGCGTTCTTCGTGGGCGTCTGGATCGTCGGCACGCACACGCTCGCATGGTACGACTACGTCGGCTTCGCGCTGTCGGTCGGCGCGGCCACCGGCATCTCGATCAACACCGCGCACGAGCTCGGCCACAAGACCAGCCGCTTCGAGCGCCGGCTCGCGAAGATCACGCTCGCGCCGGTCGCCTACGGCCATTTCTTCGTCGAACACAATCGCGGCCATCATGTACGGGTCGCGACCGCCGAGGACCCGGCGAGCGCGCGCTACGGCGAATCGTTCTGGGCGTTCCTGCCGCGCACCGTGACCGGCAGCATCCGCTCCGCGTGGCATCTGGAGCACACGCGCCTCGCGCAGCTCGGGAAGTCGCCGTGGACGTGGCGCAACGAGGTGCTGCATGCGTGGGCGATGACCGTCGTCGTGTGGGGCATCGCGATCGCGCTGGCCGGCAAGGTGGTGGTCCCGTTCCTGCTGATCCAGGCGGTGTACGGCGCGTCGCTGCTCGAAGTCGTGAACTATGTCGAGCATTACGGGCTCGGGCGCATGAAGCTGCCGAACGGCCGCTACGAGCGCTGCGCGCCGCAGCATTCATGGAACAGCAATCACGTCGTGACGAACCTGTTTCTGTATCAGTTGCAGCGGCACGCCGACCATCATGCGAATCCGACCCGCTCGTACCAGGCGCTGCGCCACTTCGACGATGCGCCGCAGCTGCCGGCCGGCTACGCGACGATGATCCTGCTCGCGTACGTCCCGCCGCTCTGGTACCGCGTGATGAACCCGCGCGTCGTCGCGCACTACGGCGGCAACATGGCGCATTCGAACATCAAGCCGTCGATCCGCGAGAAGGTTCTCGCGCAGTACGGCGCGGCGGCCTGAGCCCTTCCTGCGACGCGTTGCGCGCGACGGTGCGGCTTGCCGCGCCGCCACCCGCTCAGGCCGTCGCCGTTGCCGTTGCCGGCAGCTTGAACACCGCCACCGCGTGCCGCAGCGCGCCCGCCTGCTCCGCAAGCGCCTGCGTCGCGGCCGACGCCTGCTCGACGAGCGCCGCGTTGCGCTGCGTCGCGTCGTCCATCTGCGTGACCGCGATGTTGACCTGGTGGATGCCGCCGCTCTGCTCCTGCGATGCCGACGAAATCTCGCCGACGATCGTCGTGACCCGCTCCACCGCGCCGACGATCTCGCGAATCGATTCGCCCGCGCGGCCGATCAGCGCCGCGCCGGCATCGACGCGCTGCGTCGACTGATCGATCAGCGCCTTGATTTCCTTCGCCGCGGCGGCGCTGCGCTGCGCGAGCGTGCGCACTTCGGCCGCGACGACCGCGAACCCGCGCCCCTGCTCGCCCGCCCGCGCGGCCTCGACCGCCGCGTTCAGCGCGAGGATGTTGGTCTGGAACGCGATCCCGTCGATCACCGAAATGATCTCGCCGACCTTCGCCGAGCTGTCGGCGATGCCGCTCATCGTCTCGACGGCCTGCGCCATCACGCCGCCGCCGGCCGACGCGACCTCGGACGCGTCGCGCGCCAGTTGCGCCGCATACTGCGCGTGCTCAGCCGATTTACCGACGATGCCGGTCAGCTCGGTCATGCTCGCCGCGGTTTCCTCGAGCGACGCGGCCTGCGCCTCGGTGCGCGCCGACAGGTCATGATTGCCGGACGCGATCTGCGCGCTCGCGGTCGCGACCGACTCGGCGTGTGCGCGCACCTCGAGCACGACGCCCGACAGACTTGCCTGCATCGTCTGCAACGCACGCAGCAGGTCGGCGATCTCGTCGCGGCCGGCCACGGAGAACTCGCGCGTCAGGTCGCCGTCGGCGACCGCCTTCGCGCACGCGACCGCCGCGTCGAGCGGCCGCAGGATCGCGCGGCTGAACAGGAACGCGCCGATCATCGCGACGACCAGCACGACCAGCATCAGCACGATGCTCGTCACGCTCGCGTAGCTCGCATCGCGGCTCGCCTGCGCGGACACCGCCGCGCTCTGCTCGGCGATCACCTTCGCCGCGCGTTCGAGCAACGCGGCGGGCGTCCGGTCGACGCCCGCGACTGCCGCATCGCCGGCCGTCGGATCGAAGCCGGCGGCCTTGAAGGCGTCGAAGCCGCGCCGGTAGCCGTCGCCCATCGTCGCGTGTGCGCGCATGAACTGCTCGACGAGCGTGCGGCTCTCGCCGGCCGGCAATTGCTTGTCGAGCTGCGCGGCGAGCGCGTTGACCGCACGCTCGCGCGTCTGGAACGCGCTCCAGTACTTGTCGAGCTTGTCGGCTTGCTTGCCTCGCAGCAGCGTGTCCTTCCACTCCTGGACCTGCAGCTTGAACTGCACGAGCGTCGCCGAGATGAGCCGCTCGTTGGTGACGTTCGTCTGCACGTCGTTCGTGAACGTGTCGATCGAGCGATTGAGGATGTGAATGCCGTACAGCGCGCCGGCGAACATCAGCAGCAGCGCGACGGCGAACGCGAGGGGAATCTTGTAGCTTAGCTTCATGGGACCTTGAATCGGAAGACGGCGACGACGCGGAAAACGCGCGTTGCTGACTTCTGTTAACGGCGTAAGGGGCCGGGGCTGAAGCGGCGAAGCCGCGGGGATGGGCGGTGCTGGCGACGTTGCGGAGCGGAATGCCTGCCGGCGCGCATGCGGGGCATCGAAGGCATCGACACCGCTTCCGTTCGCGATCGCACGGACAAAACGAAAAACCCCTTGATCCTTCCGGATCAAGGGGCTTCGTATTTTGGCGGAGAGGGTGGGATTCGAACCCACGGTACGGGGAAACCGTACGCCTGATTTCGAGTCAGGTACATTCGACCACTCTGCCACCTCTCCTTCCTTTACTGCATTTCCCCGGTTGGTCGTTTCCGGGAAAGAAAAGATTATAAGACGATCTCTTCGCGGCTGACAAGCCCTTTCTGAAAATTTTTTACGAGGGCTTCGCAAGACCCGCGTTACGACGCCTGCGCAGGCGCGTCGATCCGCTCCCCGCCGCCCATGTACGGGCGCAGCGCTTCAGGCACCGTGACCGAACCGTCGGCGTTCTGGTAGTTCTCGAGCACGGCCACCAGCGTGCGGCCGACCGCGAGGCCCGAACCGTTCAGCGTATGCACGAGCTCCGGCTTGCCTTGCGCGTTACGGAAACGCGCCTGCATCCGGCGCGCCTGGAACGCCTCGGTGTTCGAGCAGCTCGAGATCTCTCGATACGTGTTCTGCGCGGGCAGCCACACTTCGAGGTCGAACGTCTTCGCGGCCGAAAAGCCCATGTCGCCGGTGCACAGCGTGATCACGCGGTACGGCAGGCCGAGCTTCTGCAGGATCGCTTCCGCATGGCCGACCATCTCGTCGAGCGCCGCATACGACGCTTCCGGCTCGACGATCTGCACCATCTCGACCTTGTCGAACTGGTGCTGGCGGATCATCCCGCGCGTGTCGCGGCCGTACGAGCCCGCTTCCGAACGGAAGCACGGCGAATGCGCGGTCAGCTTGATCGGCAGCGCGGACGCTTCGACGATCGACTCGCGCACGGTGTTCGTCAGCGAGATTTCCGACGTGGAGATCAGGTATTGCGTGACGGTGTTCTCCGCCCCGCCCTTCTCGACGCGGAACATGTCGTCCGCGAACTTCGGCAGCTGGCCGGTGCCGTACAGGATCTCGGGGTTCACGATGTACGGCGTATACGTCTCGGTGTAGCCGTGCTGCAGCGTGTGCGTATCGAGCATGAACTGCGCGAGCGCGCGGTGCAGGCGCGCGATCGCGCCGCGCAGCATCGTGAAGCGCGCGCCGGCGAGCTTCGCGCCGGTCTCGAAATCGAGGCCGAGCGGCGTGCCGACGTCGACGTGATCCTTCACGTCGAAGTCGAACTGGCGCGGCGTGCCCCAGCGGCGCACCTCGACGTTGTCGTTCTCGTCCTTGCCGACCGGCACGCTGTCGTGCGGCAGGTTCGGCATGAGCAGCAGCAGGTCGGACAGGCGCGCCTGGATCTCGCCGAGCTTCACCTCCGACGCCTTCATCTCGTCGCCGATGCCGCCGACTTCGGCCATCACCGCCGACGTGTCCTCGCCCCGCCCCTTCATCGCGCCGATCTGCTTCGACAGGCTGTTGCGGCGCGCCTGGAGCTCTTCGGTGCGGGTCTGGATCGCGCGGCGTTCCGCTTCGAGCGCGGAAAACGCGGCGACGTCGAGGGTGTAGCCGCGATCGGCGAGGCGCTTGGCGACGCCGTCGAGGTCTTTGCGCAGCAACTGGATGTCGAGCATGGGAGGACAGGAAATTCGTTGTGTAAGACGGGAATTCTAACGCACCGCGCGCCCGTGCCGGCATCGGCCGGATGGACAACGCCGGAACACGCCGCGGCCGGCCGTGGCAGACTCGTGGTGCCGGCCGCATGTCGCCCGCCGGCAAACCGCCACGCAGGGGACCCGAGAACCGATGGCCATCGAACTGGACAAGGACGTACGCGACCGCGCGATCGCGTCGCTGCAACGTTATTTCACAGAAAACATGGACGAGCCGATCGGCAACATCCAGGCCGGCGCGCTGCTGCATTTCTTCGTCGAGGAGATCGGCCCCGCGATCTACAACCTCGCGATCGCCGACGCGCAGTCGAGCCTGCATACGCGCGTCGCCGAACTCGACATCGACTGCCATCAGGAGCCGTTCGACTACTGGAAGAAGCGGCCCGCCCGCAAGCGCTGAGCGGCCCGCGCTCCGTTCGTTAGTCCTTCTTGCCCGCCTCGCGGTCGAGCTCGCGCAGCCACGCGAGCTTGTCGGCGATCTTCGATTCGAGCCCGCGCGGCACCGGCTTGTACCAGCGCGGCTCGCGCATCCCGTCCGGCAGGTACGTCTCGCCGGCCGCATACGCGTTCGGCTCGTCGTGCGCGTAGCGGTACGCGTGGCCGTAGCCGAGCTCCTTCATCAGCTTGGTCGGCGCGTTGCGCAGATGCACCGGCACCTCGCGCGACTTGTCCTGCTTCACGAACGCCATCGCCTGGTTGAACGCGTTGTAGCCCGCATTGCTCTTCGCCGCGCACGCGAGATAGATCACGGCCTGGCCCAGCGCGAGCTCGCCTTCCGGCGAGCCGAGCCGCTCGTAGGTCTCGGCCGCGTCGTTCGCCATCTGCATCGCGCGCGGATCGGCGAGGCCGATATCCTCCCACGCCATCCGCACGATCCGCCGCGCGAGATACTTCGGGTCCGCGCCGCCGTCGATCATCCGGCAGAACCAGTACAGCGCGCCGTCCGGGCTCGAGCCGCGCACCGACTTGTGCAGCGCCGAGATCTGGTCGTAGAAGTTGTCGCCGCCCTTGTCGAAGCGGCGCGCGTTCAGCGTCATCGCGCTGCTGACGAAATCCGCGTCGATCGTCGTCACGCCGGCCGACGTGGCCGCCGTCTGCGCCTGCTCGAGCAGGTTCAGGAAACGCCGCGCATCGCCGTCCGCATAGCCGACCAGCGTATCGACCGCCTTGTCGTCGAACGCTAGCCCTTCGAGCGCGATCTCCTGCGCGCGCTTGAGCAGCTGGCGCATCTCGTCGTCGGTCAGCGACTTCAGCACGTAGACCTGCGCGCGCGACAGCAGCGCCGAGTTGACCTCGAAGCTCGGGTTCTCGGTGGTCGCGCCGATGAAGGTCACGAGCCCCGACTCGACGAACGGCAGCAGCGCATCCTGCTGGCCCTTGTTGAAACGGTGGATCTCGTCGACGAACAGGATCGTGTGGCGGCCGGTGCGGTTGAGCGTGTCCTTCGCCTGCTCCATCGCCTCGCGAATGTCCTTCACGCCGCCCAGCACCGCGGACAGCGCGATGAACTCGCAGTCGAACGCGAGCGCGGTAAGCCGCGCGAGCGTGGTCTTGCCGACGCCGGGCGGGCCCCACAGGATCATCGAATGCGGCTTGCCCGATTCGAAGGCAAGCCGCAGCGGCTTGCCTTCGCCCAGCAAATGCGTCTGGCCGATCACCTCGGCGAGCGTCTTCGGCCGCAGCGCCTCGGCGAGCGGCCGGCGCGGTTCGACTTGAAACAGGTCGGACATGAACCCTCGCTCCCCATCATACGGTGGCGACCGAACGCGGCCGCCGGACCCGACATTATGACAGCCGCGCGACACGACCGCCGCGCCTGGTGCCCGCGCCCGGTGCCCGCGCCCGGTGCCCGCGCCTGGTGCCCGCGCCCGCAAACGACACGGGCCTGCCATCGCTGGCAGGCCCGTCGGCAACTGCGGCGCGCGGGCGCCGGTCAGCCGGTGATCACGTCGGCGCCCTTCGGCACGACGAACTTGAACGTATCCGACTTCAGCGGCGGGTTCGTCTGGATGTTCGTGAACGTCAGCAGCGTGACGTTGCCGAACACGTCGTGCAGCTCCATCGCGGCGAGCGTGCCGTTCCTGAAGCCGATGCCGATCCGCTGGAACTGCGTGTCCTGCGCCTTCGGCAGCATCTCGAGCCACTCGATGCCGCCCTTCTCGCCGGCGTCGCGCAGCGTGTAGTTCTTGTCGAGGTCGTTGCTGCCGAACAGGATCGCGGCCGGGCTCGCGCCCAGCGCGCCGGCCAGCTTGCGCTCGGTGACCTGGTTCAGGTCGCGGTCGTACACGTAGAGCTTGTCGCCGTCGGCCTGCAGCACCTGCTGGTACGGCTTCTGGTAGGTCCAGATGAACTTGCCCGGACGCGCGAACACGAACGTGCCGCTCGAGTTGTCGGTGGACTTCGGCGCTGCCTGCGCGGCGCTCGCGCCCTTCGCCGGCGCCTTGACGATCTGCTGCGTGAATTCGCCCTTCGCCGAACGCACCTGCGACACGAAGGCCTTCAGCTGTTCGGTGCCGCCCGCGAACGCATGCGTCGCCGCGAGCATCAGCGATGCGCCGGCGAGCGCCGCGCCGAGCCAGCGCCGCGTCGAACGAAGGGAAGGGGCGAACGGATGTTGCTGCATGATGCGGTTTTCTCCCTGGGTGGCCTGCGTGCGCCGCGGACTCATTCCGCGTCGCGCGCCGGCACAAGAATTTCGCGGTTGCCGCTCGACGACATCGCCGACACGAGCCCCGACTGTTCCATCTGCTCGAGCAGCCGCGCGGCGCGGTTGTAGCCGATCCGCAGATGGCGCTGCACGAGCGAGATCGACGCGCGGCGGTTCTTGATGACGATCTCGACCGCCTGGTCGTACAGCGGATCAGACTCGCCGCCGCCTTCGCCGGTTCCCGCGCCGGCCGAGCCCTCGTCGCCGTCGGCGGTGCCGCCCTCGAGCAGGCCCTCGACGTAGTTCGGCTCGCCCTGCTCCTTGAGCTTCTCGACGACGCGGTGCACCTCGTCGTCGGCGACGAACGCGCCGTGCACGCGCACCGGCAGCCCGGTGCCGGGCGGCAGGTACAGCATGTCGCCCATCCCGAGCAGCGATTCGGCGCCCATCTGGTCGAGGATCGTGCGCGAGTCGATCTTCGACGACACCTGGAACGCAATGCGCGTCGGCACGTTGGCCTTGATGAGGCCGGTGATCACGTCGACCGACGGACGCTGCGTCGCGAGGATCAGGTGGATGCCGGCCGCGCGTGCCTTCTGCGCGATCCGCGCGATCAGCTCCTCGACCTTCTTGCCGACGACCATCATCAGGTCGGCCAGCTCGTCGATCACGACGACGATGTTCGGCAGCCGGCCGAGCGGCTCCGGGTCCTCCGGCGTCAGGCTGAACGGATTCGGGAGCTTCTCCTCGCGCTTCGCGGCCTCGTCGATCTTGTTGTTGTAGCCGGCGAGGTTGCGCACGCCGAGCTTGCTCATCAGCTTGTAGCGCCGCTCCATCTCGGCGACCGTCCAGTTGAGCGCGTGGCCCGCCTGGCGCATGTCGGTGACGACCGGGCACAGCAGATGCGGAATGCCTTCGTAGACGCTCATTTCGAGCATCTTCGGATCGATCAGGATCAGGCGCACCTGGTCGGCGGTCGCCTTGTACAGCAGCGACAGGATCATCGCGTTGATCCCGACCGACTTGCCCGAGCCGGTCGTGCCGGCCACCAGCAGGTGCGGCATCTTCGCGAGATCGGCGCACACCGGCTTGCCGCCGATGTCCTTGCCGAGGCTCAACGTGAGCGCCGACGACGCGGCCGCGTACACCTCGGAGCCGATGATCTCCGACAGGTGCACCGTCTGGCGGCGCTGGTTCGGCAGCTCGAGCGCCATGTAGTTCTTGCCGGGAATCGTCTCGACGACGCGGATCGACACGAGCGACAGCGAGCGCGCGAGATCCTTAGCGAGGTTCACGATCTGGCTGCCCTTCACGCCGGTGGCCGGCTCGATCTCGTAGCGCGTGACGACCGGGCCCGGATACGCGGCGACGACGCTCGCCTCGACGCCGAAATCCTTCAGCTTCTTCTCGATCAGCCGCGACGTGAATTCGAGCGTGTCGGCGGAGATCGCCTCCTGGGCCTTCGGCGCCGGGTCGAGCAGCGAGACCGGCGGCAGCGTCGAATCGCCCGGCAGGTCGGTGAAGAGCGGCACCTGGCGCTCCTTCTCGACGCGCTCGGACTTCACCGGCGTGACGACCGGCGGCACGATCGTCACCGGCTCGTGATCCTCGATGCGCACGCGCTCTTCCTCGACCTTGCCTTCGCGGCGCACGGCCGCGGCCTCGCCGAGCCTGCGGTCGCGCTCGGCCTCGCGGCGCAGCTTCGCGACGTTGACGGCGGACAGGATCGCGCCGCCGACGCGCTCGGCGACCGACAGCCACGAAAAGCGGAAATACAGCGACAGGCCGATCGCGAGCGCGATCAAGAGCAGCAGCGTGCCGCCCGTGAAGCCGAACGCGTGCGACATCGCGCCCGCGACCGCCTCGCCGACGACGCCGCCCGGCGCGCGCGGCAGCTGCACCTTCAGCGACCACATCCGCAGCGCCTCGATGCCGTCGCACGCGAGCAGCACGAGCACGAACGCGAATACCTCGGTCAGCCAGCCGACCGGCCGCTCCGGCTCGTCGGGCAGCGCTTCGTGGCGGGTGATGCGGCGATAGGTGGCGTTGATGCGGCGCCCGAGCGGCACGAGCAGCCAGTAGGCCGACAGGCCGAACAGCAGCAGCACGATGTCGGCGGTCCACGCGCCGACGCGGCCCGCCCAGTTGGTGATGTGATCGACCTGCGCCGCGTGCGTCCAGCTCGGATCGCGCCGGCTGTAGCTCAGCAGCGCCATCACCAGAAATGCGCACAGCGCGACCTGGAGAATCCAGCGGATCTCCGTGAGGAGCTTCGACATCCGGTGCGGCAACGCCTGTGCCTGAGCGGAATAAGGAGCTTTTGCCATGAATCCGTATAGAGAAGACGGGCCGCGCACGCCGCGCACGCCGCGCGCCCGCCGATCGTTCGAGCCCGCTTATTGTAAACGCTGCGCCGCGCCGCCAAGTGTAAATGACGGTTACATGGGCGCCGGCCGGCGACCGCCCCGTCGCCCCCGCCCCGCCGAACGCTATCGCCCCGATTGAAACTCTCGTTCGGCAGCGCAACAACAGGGCCTTTATAATGCGCGTCTGATACCCATCTACGGTGGCATCCCGGTCTACCCCGACCGTCCGGCGCGCTCACCCCGCCCGCCGCGGCCGCCTTTTACGGATTTTCGCACATGTCCACGCCCAAACACGCCAAAGTCCTGATTCTCGGTTCCGGCCCCGCCGGCTATACGGCTGCCGTCTACGCGGCGCGCGCCAACCTGTCCCCGGTGCTGATCACCGGCATCGCGCAGGGCGGCCAGCTGATGACCACGACCGACGTCGAAAACTGGCCGGCGGACGCGAAGGGCGTGCAGGGTCCCGAGCTGATGCAGCGCTTCCTCGAGCACGCCGAGCGCTTCAACACCGAGATCCTGTTCGATCACATCCACACCGCGAAGCTGCACGAGAAGCCGATCCGCCTGATCGGCGACGCCGGCGAATACACGTGCGACGCGCTGATCATCGCGACCGGCGCGTCGGCGCAGTACCTCGGCCTGCCGTCCGAGGAGGCGTTCATGGGCAAGGGCGTGTCGGCCTGCGCGACCTGCGACGGCTTCTTCTATCGCGGCCAGAACGTCGCGGTCATCGGCGGCGGCAACACCGCGGTCGAGGAAGCGCTCTACCTGACGGGCATCGCGAACAAGGTCACCGTGATCCACCGCCGCGACAAGTTCCGCGCGGAGCCGATCCTCGTCGACCGCCTGCTCGAGAAGGAAAAGGAAGGCAAGGTCGAGATCAAGTGGAACCACGTGCTCGACGAAGTGACGGGCGAGGATTCGGGCGTCACGGGCCTGCGCATCAAGCACGTGCAGTCGGGCGCGACGGAAGACCTCGCGGTGCAGGGCCTGTTCGTCGCGATCGGCCACAAGCCGAACACGGACCTCTTCCAGGGCCAGCTCGAGATGAAGGACGGCTACATCCTGACGAAGAGCGGCCTGCAGGGCAACGCGACGTCGACGAGCGTGCCGGGGGTGTTCGCCGCGGGCGACGTGCAGGACAACATCTACCGCCAGGCGATCACCAGCGCGGGCACCGGCTGCATGGCCGCGCTCGACGCGCAGCGCTACCTCGAAAGCCTGCACGACCACAAGTAAGCCGCGCGCGCCGGGCGCTACAATGGCGTCCGCTGCCGCGACGCACGCTTGACGAAAAGCCGCTGCCGGCGCAGCGGCTTTTTTCATGCCCGCGCGCCCGCGCGCGTTTGCCTTGCGTGTGTGAATCATGGCGAAGAACCAGCCCCATCCGAGCGACCCCGCGAAGCGGCAGGCCGCCGCCCGTCCCCAGCAACCCGCCCCGGCCGCGCCGCCGGCGCCCGAGCCCGCCGCGCTGCGCGGCCAGGGCCTCGCCGGCCTCGGTGCGCTGCGCACCGCGCTCAAGGGCGAAGCCGAGCGCCGCGAGCGCGATCGCGTCGAAACCGCGAAGGCCGCGCGCCAGGCCGAAGCCGACGCGAACCTGTTCCGCAACGAGATCGGCGCGATCCGGCCGCTCAACGCGCCCGCGCGCGCCGCGTTCCGGCCGCGAGCCGCCCGCGCCCGTGCCGAAGCAGACCCAGCGCGACGAGGAGGCGGTGCTGAACGCGACACTGTCCGACGAGTTCGATCCCGAGACGCTGCTCGACAGCGACGAGTCGCTCTATTACCACCGCCCCGGCGTGAGCCGCGACGTCGTGCGCAAGCTGAGGAGCGGCGCATGGATCGTCCAGGCGCAGATCGACCTGCACGGGATGCGCCGCGACGAAGCGCGCGACGCGCTCGCCGGGTTCATCCGCGAGTCCGGCAAGAAGGGGCTGCGCTGCCTGCGCGTGATCCACGGCAAGGGCCTCGGCTCGGTCGGCAAGGAGCCGGTGCTGAAGGGCAAGGTGCGCGCGTGGCTCGTGCAGAAGGAGGAAGTGATCGCATTCTGCGAGGCGCGCGGCCACGACGGCGGCGCGGGCGCGGTGCTCGTGCTGCTGCAGCCGTCGGCCGCGCCCGGCGAGCGGGGGCCGCGTGCCGCATCCTAGGCTGACGCTCGCGATCACGGTACTCGAGGCCATTGCGACGCTCGCGTTCGCGATCTCCGGTTTCATCGAAGCGCGCAAGAACCGGCTCGATTCGGTCGGCACGTTCGTCGTCGCGCTCGCGACGGCGTTCGGCGGCGGCACGCTGCGCGACATCCTGCTCGAACGCCGGCCGTTCTACTGGGTCGTGCACGACGACTACGTGCTGGTGATCTTCGCGCTGTCGCTGTGCGCGCCGTTCGTGCTGCGGATGCTGTCGCGGCTGTCGGCCGAACGGACGCTGCTCGTCGCCGACGCGGTCGGCCTCGGCATCTTCAGCGTGTCCGGCACGTCGATCGCGCTCGACGCCGAGATGCCGCGCTTCATCGCGGTAATGATGGGCGTGATCACGGGCGTCGTCGGCGGCATCATCCGCGACGTGCTGTGCAACGACATCCCGCTGATCCTGCGCGACTCGCGGCCGTACGCGACCTGCGCGTTCGTCGGCTGCTGGTTCTACCTGGCGCTCATGTGGCTGGACGTCGATTCGGTCTACAGCGTGCTGACGGCGACCGGCTTCATCCTCGTCGCGCGGCTCGTCACGTTCAAGTTCGACGTGCGGCTGCCGCACTGACATCGTCGCGCCCCACCCTATGCCGTGCCGCGCCGGCGCCCGAAAACGAACGGGGCCGTCCATCGACGGCCCCGTTCCGTTTCATTCAGCGCATCAGCGCACGCGCTGCGTCACGCGATCCGCTCCTCCGACGCCGGATCGAACAGCACCGCCTTCGACACGTCGAACAGCAGCGACAGCGTCTGCTCCGGCTGCGGGTTCGCGGCCGGGTGCACGCGGCTCACGATGCGCTTGCCGTTCACCTGCGCGAACACGTGCGTATCCGGGCCGGTCGGCTCGGTCACGTCGACGCGCACATCGAGCGGCTGCAGGTGCGACGCGTCGCCGTTGTGCGCGTGGCGCACGTCGGTGATGCGCTCCGGGCGCAGGCCGAGGATCACCTCGCGGCCGACGTGCGCCTTCAGCTTGCCCGTGTCGAACGGCAGGTTCAGCGCGCCGCGCGTGACGCCCGTGTCGATCTCCAGCGCGACGCCGCTGCCCTGCTCCACCAGCCGGCCGTTGATGAAGTTCATCGGCGGCGCGCCGATGAAGCCCGCGACGAACAGGTTCGACGGCGAATCGTAGATGTCCTGCGGCGCGCCGAACTGCTGGACGACGCCGTCCTTCATCACCGCGATGCGGTCGCCGAGCGTCATCGCCTCGATCTGGTCGTGCGTGACGTAGACGATCGTCGTGCCGAGGCGCTGGTGCAGCAGCTTGATCTCCGCGCGCATCTCGATGCGCAGCTTCGCGTCGAGGTTCGACAGCGGCTCGTCGAACAGGAACAGCGCCGGGTCGCGCGCAAGCGCGCGGCCCATCGCGACGCGCTGGCGCTGGCCGCCCGACAGCTGGCCCGGCTTGCGCTCGAGCAGGTGCTGGATCTGCAGCATCTGCGACACGCGGTCGACGATCTGCTGCTGCTCGCTCTTCGGCACCTTGCGGATGTTCAGGCCGAACGAGATGTTCTCGCGCACCGTCATCGACGGATAAAGCGCATACGACTGGAACACCATCGCGATGTCGCGATCCTTCGGCGACAGGTCGTTGACGACCTTGCCGTCGATCCGGATCTCGCCGCTCGTGACGGTCTCGAGCCCGGCGATCATGTTGAGCAGCGTCGACTTCCCGCAGCCCGAGCCGCCGACGAGAATCAGGAACTGACCGTCCTCGATGTCGATGTCGACACCCTTCAGGACCGGCACCCCGTTCGGGTAGGTCTTGTACACGTCACGGATGGAAAGGCTTGCCATGCTGTGAATCCTCTGTCTCAAGCAGCGCGCCTCGCGCGCCGCGTCGGTATCGTTTCGATGCGCCGCGCGTCGCGCGGCCGGTTCGTCGTCTCGTATGAAACCGCGCGCTCAGCCCTTCACCGCGCCCGCCGTCAGGCCGCGCACGAAGTAGCGGCCGGCGATCACGTAGACGAGCAGCGTCGGCAGTGCGGCGATGATCGCGCCGGCCATGTCGACGTTGTATTCCTTCACGCCCGTCGACGTGTTGACGAGGTTGTTCAGCGCGACCGTGATCGGCATCGAGTCGACGCCGGAGAACACGATCCCGAACAGGAAGTCGTTCCAGATCTGCGTGAACTGCCAGATCAGGCACACCATGAAGATCGGCAGCGACACCGGCAGCAGGATCTTCGTGAAGATCGTGAAGAAGCCCGCGCCGTCGATGCGCGCCGCCTTCACGAGCTCGGCCGGCACGCTCACGTAGAAGTTGCGGAAGAACATCGTCGTGAATGCGATCCCGTACACGACGTGCACGAACACCAGGCCCGGAATCGTGTTCGCGAGCCCGAGCATCCCCTGCAGGCGCGCCATCGGCAGCAGGATCACCTGGAACGGAATGAAGCAGCCGACCAGCATCATCGTGAACAGCGCGTCCGCGCCGCGAAAGCGCCAGTGCGTGAGCACGTAGCCGTTGAACGCGCCGATCAGCGACGAGATCAGCACGGCCGGGATCACCATCTGCAGCGAATTCAGGAAGAACGGCTTCATGCCGTCGCAGCGCACGCCGGTGCACGCGCCGCTCCACGCCTTCACCCACGGCTCGACGGTCCAGGGTGCTGGGCGGCGTCAGCAGGTTGCCGGTGCGCAGCTGGTCGAGATCCTTGAACGACGTCGACAGCATCACGTAGATCGGGAACAGGAAGTACAGCGCGAACAGGATCAGCGCCGCGTAGATCACCGCCCGGCCTGTCGCCGCCCGGCCTGTCGCGGCCCGGCTGATTTGCATCTTAGGCTGCATTGCGGGTGCTCCTCGATTCCATATACATCAGCGGCACGAGCACCGCCACCACCGTCGCGAGCATCATCACCGACGATGCGGCGCCGAGGCCGAGCTGGCCGCGGTTGAACGAAAACGTGTACATGAACATCGCCGGCAGCGACGACGACGTGCCGGGCCCGCCCGCCGTCAGCGCGACGACGAGGTCGAAGGTCTTGATCGTGATGTGGCAGAGGATCAGCAGCACCGAGAAGAACACCGGGCGCATGCTCGGGATCACGATCTTGCGGTAGATGGTCGGCAGCGTCGCGCCGTCGACCTGCGCGGCCTTGAAGATCTCGCTGTCGACGCCGCGCAGGCCCGCGAGGAACAGCGCCATCACGAAGCCGGTCGATTGCCACACGGCCGCGATCACGACGCAGAAGATCGCCTTGTCCGGATCGTCGAGCCAGCCGAACGAGAAGCTCGTCCAGCCCCAGTCGTGCATCACCTTCTCGAGGCCGAGGCCCGGGTTCAGGATCCACTGCCACGCGGTGCCGGTCACGATGAACGACAGCGCCATCGGGTACAGGAAGATCGCGCGCAGCGCGCCTTCGTTGCGGATCTTCTGGTCGAGCAGGATCGCGAGGAACAGACCGAGCGCGACGCAGATCGCGATGAACGGAATGCCGAACCAGCCGAGGTTCGCGGCGGAGGTCCACCACACGTCGTTCTGGAACAGGTCCGTGTAGCGGCCGAAGCCGTCGAACTCGTAGTTCGGCAACAGCCGCGAACGGGTCAGCGACAGATAGCCGGTAATCAGGATGAAGCCGTAGATGAACACCACGGCGATCGCCACGCTGGGCGCGAGCACCAGCTTCGGAATCCAGCGATCGGCGAAGGCCGACATCGGCGACGTGCGCCGCACGGCAGCGCCGGATCCGTTTCCGCTAAGAGGGGCAGCCACTTGATTCGACTCCTGGAACGAGAGTGACGCCGGCCTCGATCCGGCCGGCGTCGGGTGCGGCGCGGGCCCGGCGGACGGGCCCGTTTGCTGCGCATGCAAGAACGCCCGGCGGATGAAACGGGGCAAGCCGGGCGTTCGTCGCGTGCGTTACTTCACCTTCGCGGCTTTCGCGAGCGCAGCGACCGCGCTCTTCGAATCCTGCTGCGAGTTCATGAACTTCGTGACGACGTCGGTGATCGCGCCGGCGGTCGCGTCGCCCTGCGCCATGCCGTGCGCGAGCGACGGCACGAAGCCGCCCGACTTGATCGCGGTCTGCTCGTCCGCATACGACTTCTTCGCGCAGTCGTCGAACTTGTCCATCTTCACGCCGAGGCGCACCGGCACCGAGCCCTTCAGCAGGCTGAACTGCTCCTGGAAGTCCGGCGTCATGATCGTCTTCGCGAGCGCGAGCTGGCCCGGCGTCGCGGCGCTCTGGCCCTTCTGCTGGAAGAACACGAACGAATCGACATTGAACGTAAACGCGTTCGCGGTGCCCGGCACCGGCGCGCAGATGTAGTCCTTGCCCGCCTTCTTGCCCGCGGTCTCGAACTCGCCCTTCGCCCAGTCGCCCATGAACTGCATGCCGGCCTTGCCGTTGATGACCATCGCGGTCGCGAGGTTCCAGTCGCGGCCGTTGCGGCCGCTGTCGAAGTAGCCCTGGATCTTGCGCACGGTATTGAACACCGACAGCATCTGCGGCGACGTCAGCGTCGCCTGGTCGAGATCGACCAGCGCCTTTTTATAGAACGCCGGGCCCTGCGACAGCACGACGTCTTCCCACAGCGTCAGGTCCTGCCACGGCTGGCCGCCCATCGCGATCGGCTGGATGCCCGCGGCCTTCAGCTTGTCGGCGACCGCGAAGAATTCGGGCCAGGTGGCCGGCGCCTTCGCGCCGACCTTGTCGAGCGCGGCCTTGTTGATATAGAGCCAGTTCACGCGGTGCACCGAGAACGGCGCGCCGACGGTGTGGCCCTTGAACTTCATGATCTTGTCGATTTCCGGCGGCAGGTTCTGCTTCCAGTCGCCGGTTGCCTGGTCGATGTTGACGAGCACGCCCTGGTCGGCCCAGTCCTGGATCAGCGGACCCTTGATCTGCGCGGCCGACGGCGCGTCGCCGCTGATCACCTTGGTCTTCAGCGCGGTCATCGCCGCTGCGCCCGCGCCGCCCGCGACCGCGAAGTCCTTCCAGACGTAGCCCTGCTTCTGCAGGTCGTCCTTCAGCACGCCGACGGCCTTCGATTCGCCGCCCGAGGTCCACCAGTGCAGCACCGTCACATTCTCGGCCGCCTGCGCCGCCGCGGCGCCGGCCATCAGGCCTGCGGCGCACAGCGCGCCCATGATCGCGCGAACTTTCATTACTTATCTCCTCCAGACTGAATCAACTCGTGAGGTTCCGTTCAGGAACCGGCTTCTTGGTGACGACGGGGAAATCGAGCCGCGAGACGCTGCGCGCGTACGGGGCCGATGACCGGCCGGGCTCTTACAGAAAGCGTGACTTGAGATTCAACGGCGTGTCTCCTCTTGTGTTTCTGGCCCGCCGCGACGCGGCGCGAGCCCGGGGCCGACGACGTGCGCACGATGCGCGCCATCAATGTCCGATAACATTCGGCACATGGTGCTCCCGGCGACGAAGCACGCGCTGTTGCATCGACCGCGCTTCATTTTTTCTTCGTCCGGGTGCTACCCCTTGCGGCGGATTGTAGTTAAACTACAATTCAGTGTCAAAAATATTTTTATCGCACTACGGATCGCTTCAGAGCACCCCAACCCGGGCGGAGACACATGCATACCGATTCCAGCTTTACCTTCGTACTTTTCGGCGGCACCGGCGACCTGTCGATGCGCAAGATCCTCCCGGCGCTGTTCGAGGCGCACCGTGCGAACATGCTGGCGCAGAGCGGCCGGATCGTCGCGGTCGCACGTCACTCGGCCGATCTCGCCGAGTATCTCGAGTGGGTCGAGGAACACGTGAAGCCGCACGCGGCGAAGGCATCGCGCGGCGCGTTCGACGAGGCCGCCTGGAAAAGCTTCGTCGAGCGCATCGTGTACGTGAAGCTCGACCTCGGCCGCGCGGAAGATTACGCACTGCTGCGCGACACGGTCGCCCCGTTGCCCGGCACCCGGGTGTTCTATCTCGCGACGGGCCCGTCGCTGTTCGAGCCGATCTGCAAGGCGCTCGCGTCGGTCGGCCTGAACCAGGGCGCGCGCATCGTGCTCGAGAAGCCGCTCGGCTACGACCTGCGCTCGTCGAACGCGATCAACGACGCAGTCGGCGAGATCTTCGCGGAAGACCAGATCTACCGGATCGACCACTACCTCGGAAAGGAGCCGGTGCAGAACCTGCTCGCGCTGCGCTTCGGCAACGCGCTGTTCGAGCCGCTGTGGCGCCGCGAATGGGTCGAGAGCATCCAGATCACGATCGCCGAGGAGCTCGGCGTCGAAGCGCGCGGCGATTTCTACGACAATACCGGCGCGCTGCGCGACATGGTGCAGAACCACCTGCTGCAACTGCTGTCGATCGTCGCGATGGAGCCGCCGCACTCGATGGATTCCGATTCGGTGCGCGACGAGAAGCTGCGCGTGCTGCGTGCGCTGAAGCCCGTCGATCCGCGCGACATCGGCAAGGTCGCGGTGCGCGGCCAGTATCACGCGGGCGTGATCAAGGGCGCACAGGTGCCGGCCTACGCGACCGAGCCGGGCGTGAAGCCCGACAGCCCGACCGAGACCTTCGTCGCGCTGAAGGCCGAGATCGAGAACTGGCGCTGGGCCGGCGTGCCGTTCTTCCTGCGCACCGGCAAGCGGCTCGCCGACCGCGTCGCCGAGATCGTCGTCAACTTCCGGCCGGTGCCGCACTCGGCGCTCGGCGCGACCGCGCTGCGCCCCGGCTCGAACCGCCTGGTGATCCGCCTGCAGCCGAACGAGACGATTCGCCTGTACTGCCTCGCGAAGCAGCCCGGCGAAGGGATGAACCTCGCGAGCGTGCACCTCGACCTCGCGTTCGACCAGTTCTTCAAGGAAGGCCAGATGGAGGCGTACCAGCGCCTGCTGCTCGACGTGATCAACGGCCGCCTCGCGCTGTTCGTGCGCCGCGACGAGCAGGAAGCCGCATGGCGCTGGGTCGAGCCGATCCTGAACGAATGGGCGCGCTCGCTGAAGCCGCCGAAGCCGTATGCGGCCGGCACGTGGGGCCCGGCCGCGGCGAGCGCGATGCTCGCGCAGCACGGCACCTGCTGGCTCGAAGAAGAGAACTGATGCAATGGGCGGGCGCTGCGCACGCGGCGTCCGCCGCCGTACCCAAACACCATACGATTCAACAGACAACAGCAGTCCGGAGGAGATGTGATCGAGATTCACGCTTTCGACACCCAGGAAGCGCAAGGCGATGCGCTCGCGCAGGCCGTCGGCGACGCGCTGCGCGCGGCGCTCGCCCGCCCCGCGCGCGCGACGCTCGCGGTGTCCGGCGGCACCAGCCCGCGCCCGTTCCTGCAGACGCTGTCGCACGCCGCGCTCGACTGGACCCACGTCGACGTCACGCTGGTCGACGACCGCTGGGTGCCGGAAGACGATGCCGCGAGCAACGCGCGCCTCGTGCGCGGCACGCTGCTGCAGCATGCGGCCGCGCCCGCCACGCACGTTCCTGCCGCTCGTCGACACCGGCGCCGCGCTCGACGCGCACGTCGCCGCGCTGAACGCGAACCCCGCGCATCGCCTGCCCGACGTCGCGGTGCTCGGCATGGGCGAGGACGGCCACACCGCGTCGATCTTCGCCGACGCGCCCGAATGGGACCATGCGATCACGACCGCCGATCGCTTCGTCGCCGTGCATCCCGGCGCCGCGCCGCATGCGCGCGTGAGCTTTTCGCTCGATGCGCTCAAGCGCATCGACCGGCTGTTCCTGCTGATCGCGGGCAGCCGCAAGCGCGAGGTGCTCGAGGCCGCCGCCTCGTCGCCGCAGAAGAACGCCATTTCGCAACTGGCCAACGACAAGGGGACCCAGCTCGATGTCTACTGGTGCGCAAAGTAAAGTCGCCGCCGCGGGCCAGCATGCCGACGGCCCGCGCCTGCTCGCGGACGTCGGCGGCACCAACGCGCGCTTCGCGCTGGAAACCGGCCCGGGCGAGATCACGCAGATTCGCGTCTACCCGGGCGCCGAGTATCCGACGCTCACCGACGCGATCCGCAAATACCTGAAGGACGTGAAGATCGCCCGCGTGAACCACGCGGCGATCGCGATCGCGAACCCGGTCGACGGCGACCAGGTCACGATGACCAACCACGACTGGACCTTCTCGATCGAGGCAACGCGCCGCGCGCTCGGCTTCGACACGCTGCTGGTCGTCAACGACTTCACCGCGCTCGCGATGGCGCTGCCGGGCCTGACCGACGCGCAGCGCGTGCAGATCGGCGGCGGCACGCGCCGCCAGAACGGCGTGATCGGGCTGCTCGGCCCCGGCACCGGGCTCGGCGTGTCCGGGCTGATTCCGGCCGACGACCGCTGGATCGCGCTCGGCAGCGAGGGCGGCCACGCGTCGTTCGCGCCGCAGGACGAGCGCGAGGATCTCGTGCTGCAGTACGCGCGCAAGAAGTTTGCGCACGTATCGTTCGAACGCGTGTGCGCGGGGCCCGGCATCGAGATCGTCTATCGCGCGCTCGCCGCGCGCGACAAGAAGCGCGTCGCGGCGAGCGTCGACACCGCCGAGATCGTCGAGCGCGCGCATGCGGGCGACGCGCTCGCGCTCGAGACGGTCGAGTGCTTCTGCTCGATCCTCGGCACGTTCGCCGGCAACATCGCGGTGACGCTCGGCTCGCTCGGCGGCGTCTACATCGGCGGCGGGGTCGCGCTGAAGCTCGGCGAGCTGTTCACGCGCTCGCCGTTCCGCGCGCGCTTCGAGGCGAAGGGCCGCTTCGAAGCGTATCTCGCGAACATCCCGACCTACCTGATCACCGCCGAATATCCGGCCTTCCTCGGCGTATCGGCGATCCTCGCGGAACAGCTGTCGAACCGCTCGGGCGGCGCGTCGTCGGCCGTGTTCGAGCGGATCCGCCAGATGCGCGACGCGCTCACGCCTGCCGAGCGCCGCGTCGCCGATCTCGCGCTGAACCATCCGCGCTCGATCATCAACGACCCGATCGTCGACATCGCGCGCAAGGCCGACGTGAGCCAGCCGACGGTGATCCGCTTCTGCCGCTCGCTCGGCTGCCAGGGGCTGTCCGACTTCAAGCTGAAGCTCGCGACGGGCCTCACCGGCACGATCCCGATGAGCCACAGCCAGGTGCATCTCGGCGACACCGCGACCGACTTCGGCGCGAAGGTGCTCGACAACACCGTGTCGTCGATCCTGCAATTGCGCGAGCACCTGAACTTCGAGCACGTCGAGAACGCGATCGAGATCCTGAACGGCGCGCGGCGCATCGAGTTCTACGGGCTCGGCAATTCGAACATCGTCGCGCAGGACGCGCACTACAAGTTCTTCCGTTTCGGGATTCCGACCATCGCGTACGGCGACCTGTACATGCAGGCCGCGTCGGCCGCGCTGCTCGGCAAGGGCGACGTGATCGTCGCGGTGTCGAAGTCGGGCCGCGCGCCGGAGCTGCTGCGCGTGCTCGAAGTCGCGATGCAGGCCGGCGCGAAGGTGATCGCGATCACGTCGAGCAACACGCCGCTCGCGAAGCGCGCGACCGTCGCGCTCGAGACCGATCACATCGAGATGCGCGAATCGCAGCTGTCGATGATCTCGCGAATCCTGCATCTGCTGATGATCGACATCCTCGCGGTCGGCGTCGCGATCCGCCGCGCCGCCGCGCCGAACGCGGAGCTGACCGAGGCCGTCGCGCAGGCGAAGGCGCGCGCGAATGACGACGAGACTGCCGACGTGCTCGACTGGCTGAGCCACGGCGCGTCGCCGGCGGCGAGGGACGCCGCGCGGGACTGACGCGCGCGGTGTCTTCGCCCGCTCCATGAAAAAACGCCACCGGCGCATCGCGCACGGTGGCGTTTTTCTATCCGGAGCCGTGAATCAGGCGCCCGCCCTCGCCGGCCGCCCATGCCAGCGCAGCAACAGGGTTCGCCCGACGAAGCACAGCACGCCGGTCACGCCGATCGTCACGCCCATCGCGAACGGCGTGCCGTCCGCGAGCGCGCCGATCGCAACGCTCGCAAGCGCGCCGAGCGCGAGCTGCATCGCGCCGAACACGGCCGCCGACGCGCCTGCGTTGTGCGGATAGCGGTGCATCAGGTCGGTCGTGCAGTTCGCGGACAGAATCCCGACCACACCGACGACGAAGAACAGGCACACCACGATCGACCACAGCCCGCCCCACCCCGTCAGCGCGACGAGCGCGACCGCGAGCGACGCGGTGCAGCTCACGAGCGACGCCGCCGCGATGAGCCGCAGCGAGCCGACCCGGCCGACGAGCCGCGTATTCGAGAAGTTGCCGATCATGATGCCGACCACGTTCAGGCCGAACAGCAGCCCGTAATGCTGCGGCGACACGTGGAAGTACTCGATATAGACGAACGGCGTCGCGGTGATGTACGAAAACATCGACGCGAACGCCATCCCGCCGCACAGCATGTGCCCCCACGCGACCGGATCGGACAGGATGCGTCCGTACGACGCGAACGACGCGAGCACCGCCGCGCTCTTGCGTCGCTCCTTCGGCCAGGTCTCGGGCACGCGCAGATATGCGGTCACCGCGCACAGCGCGCCGAACGCCGCGAGCACGACGAACACGCCGCGCCAGCCGGCGAAGCGCAGGATCTGTCCGCCGAGCAAGGGCGCGAGCAGCGGCCCGACCGCGGTGACGATCGCCACCATCGACAGCACCTTCGCCGCGTCGGTCGGTTCGTGCGCGTCGCGCGCGATCGCCCGCGCGAGCACCGACGCCGCGCCGGCGCCGAGCGCCTGCAGGAAGCGCACGACGATCAGCATGTCGATCGAGCCGGCCACGAAGCAGCCGATGCTCGCGAGCGTGAACAGCGCGATGCCGCCGAGCAGCACGGGGCGCCGGCCCCAGGTGTCGGACAGCGGGCCGTACAGCAGCATGCCGATCGAGAAGCCGGCCATGAAGCTCGTCAGCGTGCGCTGCGCGGCGCCGGGGCTGACGGAGAAGCCTTGCGCGATCGACGGCAGGCTCGGCAGGTACATGTCGGTGGCGATCGGCCCGCAGGCGGCGAGCGCGCCGAGCAACAGGATCAGCCGGGCATCGGGCCGGCGCCGGACGACGTGAGGCATGGAAATCCGCAAAGGAGCCGGCGCGCATCGAGCGCGCGCGGCGGTGAAGACGGGAGCGCGGCAGCCGGGTGCGGCGCCGCCAGGCCCATGATTGTACGCGCAACTTTTTCAGGCCACCTGATTCGGCGCCAACCCGCGCGCGCGGCGCGCCGCCGCGCGCCGATTGGATTAAGCTTGCTTCCCTTGTCTGACCAATCCTCGCCCCGACCGAACCGATGACCGCTTTCCTGCTGATCTGGAGCCCCAAGAAATGGCCTTGGCCCGAGCTGCCCGACGTCGCCGCGCGCGTGAAGGCCGGCGAGGCCGTGCACGACGTGTGGGGCTGCGGCTTCGCGCGCGGCATCCTGCCGGGCGACCGCGTGTTCCTGCACCGGGTCGCGAAGGAGCCCAAGGGCGTGTTCGGCTCCGGCTACGTGACGCGCGCGCCGTACGAGGTGGCCGATCCGTCGACGAAGCGCGGCTACCGCCTGTGCATCGACTTCGTCTACGACTGGCTCGTCGACGCGCACCAGGAAGTCGCGATCCCGCGCGATGCGCTGCGCGCGCACCCGTACTCGGTGCAGACCTGGGACGCGCAGACCTCCGGCACGTCGATCAAGCCGATGGTCGAAGGCCCGCTCGAGAAGCGCTGGGCCGAGCTGACCGGCAAGCGCAAGCCGGCGCGCTAGGGCCGTTGCCCCAATCCCCCACGCGCCGAATGGCCGCACGCCGCCCGCCGGCTCGCCGCGCGCGTCTCCGGTACAATCGGACGATCGTTCCGCCCAGGCGCCGCGGCCCGTGCACCGGCCCGCCCGCGCCGTTCTCTCGCGCAGGTTTCGCTCATGTCCAACAATCAGATCCTCTTCGAACGCGCGCAGCAAACCATTCCCGGCGGCGTCAACTCGCCGGTCCGCGCGTTCCGCTCGGTCGGCGGCACGCCGCGCTTCGTGTCGCGCGCGCAAGGCCCGTACTTCTGGGATGCCGACGGCAAGCAGTACATCGACTACATCGGCTCGTGGGGCCCGATGATCGTCGGCCACGTCCATCCGGAAGTGCTCGCGGCCGTGCAGAAGGTGCTCGGCGACGGCTTCTCGTTCGGCGCGCCGACCGAGGCCGAGATCGAGATCGCCGAGGAAATCTGCAAGCTCGTGCCGTCGATCGAGCAGGTGCGGATGGTGTCGAGCGGCACCGAGGCGACGATGAGCGCGCTGCGCCTCGCGCGCGGCTTCACGGGCCGCAGCCGCATCGTCAAGTTCGAGGGCTGCTACCACGGCCACGCGGACAGCCTGCTCGTGAAGGCCGGCTCGGGCCTCCTGACGTTCGGCAACCCGACGTCGGCCGGCGTGCCCGCCGACATCGCGAAGCACACGACCGTGCTCGAATACAACAACGTCGCGAAGCTCGAGGAAGCGTTCGCCGCGTTCGGCGACGAAATCGCCGCGGTGATCGTCGAGCCGGTCGCCGGCAACATGAACCTCGTGCGCGGCACGCCGGAATTCCTGAACGCGCTGCGCGCGCTGTGCACGAAGCACGGCGCGGTGCTGATCTTCGACGAAGTGATGTGCGGCTTCCGCGTCGCGCTCGGCGGCGCGCAGGCGTACTACGGGATCACGGCCGACCTGACCTGCCTCGGCAAGGTGATCGGCGGCGGGATGCCGGCCGCCGCGTTCGGCGGCCGGCGCGACATCATGGCCCACCTCGCGCCGCTCGGCGGCGTCTACCAGGCCGGCACGCTGTCGGGCAACCCGATCGCGGTCGCCGCGGGCCTGAAGACGCTGCAGCTGATCCAGGCGCCCGGCTTCTACGACGCGCTCACCGCGCAGACCAAGCGCCTCGCCGCCGGCCTCGCCGCCGAGGCGCGCGCGGCCGGCGTGCCGTTCGCGGCCGATTCGATCGGCGCGATGTTCGGCCTCTACTTCGCCGAGCGCGTGCCGGCGAGCTTCGCCGAAGTCACGCTGAGCAACATCGAGCGCTTCAACCGCTTCTTCCACCTGATGCTCGACGAGGGCGTCTATTTCGCGCCGTCCGCGTACGAAGCCGGGTTCGTGTCGAGCACGCACGACGACGCGGTGATCGACGCGACGCTCGCCGCCGCGCGCCGCGCGTTCGCCGCGCTGGCCGCCGCGTAAGCCGGGGCCGCGCGGATGTTCTCGGATACCGATTTCGCCCACATGCAGCGCGCGCTCGCGCTCGCGGCGCGCGGCATGTACACGACGACGCCGAACCCGCGCGTCGGCTGCGTGATCGTCAAGGACGGCGACGTGATCGGCGAAGGCTTCACGCAGCCAGCCGGCCAGGATCACGCGGAAGTGCAGGCGCTGAAGGATGCGCGTTCGCGCGGCCACGATGTCGCGGGCTCGACCGTCTACGTGACGCTCGAGCCGTGCAGCCACTTCGGCCGCACGCCGCCGTGCGCGAACGCGCTGATCGACGCGCGCGTCGCGAAGGTCGTCGCGGCGATGGAAGACCCGAATCCGCAGGTGTCGGGGCGCGGCCTCGGGATGCTGCGCGACGCGGGCATCGACGTGCGCTGCGGGCTGCTCGCGCATGAAGCGGGCGAACTCAACATCGGCTTCGTGTCGCGGATGACGCGCGGCCGCCCGTGGGTGCGGATGAAGACCGCCGCGTCGCTCGACGGCCGCACCGCGCTGCCGTCCGGCGAGAGCCAGTGGATCACCGGCGACGACGCACGGCTCGACGGCCATGCATGGCGCGCGCGCGCGTGCGCGATCCTCACCGGCATCGGCACCGTGCGCGAGGACGACCCGCAGCTGACCGTGCGCGGCATCGACACGCCGCGCCAGCCGCGGCGCGTGCTGGTCGACAGCCGGCTCGAGCTGCCGCTCGACGCGCGTCTGCTCGAAGGCGCGCCGCTCCTGATCTTCTGCGGCCGGCTCGACGCCGCGGGCGAAGCGCGCGCGGCGGCGCTGAAGGTGCGCGGCGCGGAAATCGTGCCGCTGCCGAACGCGCACGGCAAGGTCGACCTGCCGGGCATGCTGACGGCGCTCGGCGCGCGCGGCATCAACGAGTTGCACGTCGAGGCGGGCCACAAGCTGAACGGCTCGCTGCTGCGCGAGCACTGCGTCGACGAGCTGCTGGTCTACCTCGCGCCGAGCCTGCTCGGCGCCGACGCGGCCGGCATGTTCGATCTCGCCGCGCCGGCAAGCCTCGACGCGCGCGCGCGGCTCTCATTTCACAGCATTGAGCGGATCGGCGACGATCTGCGGATCCTGGCGCGCTTCGCGCCGCCCGCGGGCGCCCACTGAACGGCGCCTTCGCCGTCACGATGTTTACCGGAATTGTCGCGGCCGTCGGCCGCATCGAATCGCGCCGGCCGCTCGGCGCGCCGGACGACGCCGACGCCTGCGTGCGGCTGACCGTGCACGCAGGCGGCCTCCACCTCCCCCGATGGCGCACTCGGCCACAGCATCGCGATCGAGCGGATGATCTGCGCGTCGCAGAGCCTGCACCGGGACTGATGCGACGGGCGCGGGCCCGCGGTCGTCCGATGGCCGTCGGCGGCGCGTGCCGACACCTGGCCGGACGGCCAACGGCGCGCACGCGCCGGCGCGTCGCGCTAAGATGCAACGGCAGCGGATTCGGCGCCACGCCGCGTACCGGCTGCTCCCTTTTCCACCAGGAGTCGTTTCCATGTCCATTTCGATGTACCAGGCCTCGGTGCCTGTCCTGATCCGCGGCCTGACCAACCTGCAGCACATCCTCGGCAAAGCCCAGGCGCACGCGGCCGAAAAGCAGATCGATCCGTCGGTGCTGATCGGCGCCCGGCTGTTTCCGGACATGGCGCCGCTCGCGCGCCAGATCTACATCGCGACCGACACCGCGAAGGGCTGCGCTGCGCGGCTCGCGGGCGTCGAGATTCCGAGCTACCCCGACGTCGAGCAGACGTTCGACGAGCTGCACGCACGCCTGCAGAAGACGATCGACTACCTGAACGGCTTCGACGCGGCGCAGATCGACGGCTCGGAAACGCGCGAGATCGTGCTCAAGATGCGCGTCGGCCCGCTCGAATTCTCGGGCCAGTCGTACCTGCTGAATTTCGTGCTGCCCAACTTCTTCTTCCACGTGACGACCGCGTATGACATCCTGCGCCACAACGGCGTCGAACTCGGCAAGCTCGATTTTCTCGGCGGCCGCGACGGCCGCATGTGACGCGCCCCGGCCGCCGGTCCGGGCGGCGCGGCGACCGTGCCGGACCGGCCCCGCGGCCGGCGCCGCCCGCGCCAGCCGAAACCCGGTCCGGCTGGCGTAAAATACGCACTTTCCTCTTTCTCGCCCCCTTATGACGCTCGCCTCCACGCCCGACATCATCGCCGAGCTGAAAGCCGGCCGGATGGTGATCCTGGTCGACGAAGAAGACCGCGAAAACGAAGGCGATCTGGTGATCGCCGCCGAATTCGTGACGCCGGAAGCGATCAACTTCATGGCCAGGTACGGCCGCGGCCTGATTTGTCTGACGTTGACGCAGGAACGCTGCAAGCAGCTGCACCTGCCGCTGATGACGTACCGCAACGGCACGCAGTACGGCACCGCGTTCACGGTCAGCATCGAAGCGGCCGAAGGCGTGACGACCGGCATCTCCGCGGCCGACCGCGCGCATACGATCGCCACGGCGGTCGCGCACGACGTGCGCCCCGAGCACATCGTGCAGCCGGGCCACGTGTTCCCGATCATGGCGCAGCCGGGCGGCGTGCTCGTGCGTGCGGGCCATACCGAGGCCGGCTGCGATTTCACCGCGCTCGCGGGCCTCACGCCCGCCGCGGTGATCTGCGAGATCATCAAGGACGACGGGACGATGGCGCGCCTGCCCGACCTGATCGAGTTCGCGAAGGAACACGGGCTGAAGATCGGCACGATCGCCGACCTGATCCACTACCGCAGCCGCACCGAGTCGATCATCGAGCGCGTCGCCGAGCGCATGATGCAGACCGCGCACGGCACGTTCCGCGCGGTGCTGTACCGCGACCAGCCGACCGGCTCGCCGCACATCGCGCTGGTGCGCGGCACGCCGTCGCCGGACGTCGACACGCCGGTGCGCGTGCACGAGCCGCTGTCGGTGCTCGACCTGCTCGAGACCGGCACCTCGACGCACTCGTGGACACTCGACGCCGCGATGCGCGAGATCGCGCAGCGCGACCACGGCGTGATCGTGCTGCTCAACTGCGGCGACACGAAGGAACATCTGGTCGACGTATTCAAGGCGTTCGACGAGGAAGAGAAGGCCGCGGCGCTGAAGCGCCGGCCGGTCGATTTCAAGACGTTCGGCATCGGCGCGCAGATCCTGCGCGATGTCGGCGTCGGCAAGATGCAGGTGCTGTCGAATCCGCGCAAGCTGGGCAGCATGTCCGGCTACGGCCTCGAAGTCACGGGCTTCGTGCCGATGCCCGGCGGCGAAGCCAAGGCCTGCGGCTCCGCGCCGCACGCGTAACCCGTCACGGCATTTTCGCCTTATAACCGCTTATCCACACCACGGACAAAGATCATGGAAATCGGACAATACCAACCGAATCTCGAAGGCGACGGCCTGCGTATCGGCATCGTGCAATCCCGCTTCAACGAGCCCGTGTGCAACGGCCTCGCCGATGCGTGCGTCGAAGAGCTGGAGCGCCTCGGCGTCTCCGGCGAAGACGTGCTGCTGGTGTCGGTGCCGGGCGCGCTCGAAATCCCGCTCGCGCTGCAGAAGCTCGCGGAAAGCGGCCAGTTCGACGCGCTGATCGCGCTTGGCGCGGTGATCCGCGGCGAGACCTACCACTTCGAACTCGTGTCGAACGAGAGCGGCGCGGGCATTACCCGCATCGGCCTCGACTTCAACCTGCCGATCGCGAACGCGGTGCTGACGACCGACACCGACGAGCAGGCCGTCGCGCGCATGACCGAAAAGGGTCGTGACGCGGCGCGCGTCGCGGTCGAGATGGCCAATCTGACGATGGCGCTCGACCAGCTCGGCGACGAGGAAGACGAAGAAGAGGACGAAGACGACGAAGAGGAGCGCGCATGAAGAAGAGCGCCCGCCGACAATCGCGCGAGCTGGCGACGCAAGGCCTGTATCAGTGGCTGCTGTCGAACGCGTCCTCAGGCGAGATCGACGCGCAACTGCGCGGCGCGCTGGGTTACGACAAAGCTGACAAGGACCTGCTCGACGCAATCCTGCACGGCGTGATCCGCGAGCACGCGACGCTCGCGGAAGCGCTCACGCCGTGCCTCGACCGTCCGATCGACCAGCTCTCCCCGATCGAACGGGCGGTGCTGCTGATCGCGACGTTCGAGCTCACGCACCACGTCGAAACGCCGTACCGCGTGATCATCAACGAAGCGGTCGAGCTGACCAAGACGTTCGGCGGCTCCGACGGCTACAAGTACGTGAACGGCGTGCTCGACAAGCTCGCCGCCAAGCTGCGCCCCGCCGAAACGCAGGCGCGCCGCAACGGCTGATCCTCCGACGGGCGCGCATGCGCCCGTTTTTTTTATCGCTCCCCTCCCCCGACCGCCGATGAATACCACCGCCGATTCGCTCGTCACGCTCGCAGCGCGCGTCGACGCGATCCAGCCGTTCTACGTGATGGAACTGATGAAAGAGGCGCAGCGGCTCGAAGCCGCCGGTCGCGACATCATCCACATGGGCATCGGCGAGCCGGACTTCACCGCGCCGGAGCCGGTCGTCGAGGCTGCCGCCGCGGCGCTGCGCCGGGGCGTCACGCAATATACGAGCGCGCTCGGCATCGCGCCGCTGCGCGAGGCGATCGCCGCGCACTATGCGCGCGCGTACGGCCTCACCGTCAGCCCCGAGCGGATCGTCGTGACCGCCGGCGCGTCCGCCGCGCTGCTGCTCGCATGCCTCGCGCTCGTCGGCCGCGACGACGAGGTGCTGATGCCAGACCCGTCGTATCCGTGCAACCGGCACTTCGTCGCGGCGGCCGAGGGCCGCGCGGTGCTCGTGCCGAGCGGCCCGGCCGCGCGCTTCCAGCTCACCGCGGACGACGTCCGGCGGCTATGGGGCGACAGGACGCGCGGCGTGCTGCTCGCGTCGCCGTCGAACCCGACCGGCACGTCGCTCGAGCCCGACGAGATGAAGCGGATCGTCGAGGCGGTGCGCGCCCGGGGCGGCTTCACGATCGTCGACGAGATCTACCAGGGGCTCAGCTACGACGCGCCGCCCGTGTCGGCGCTGTCGTTCGGCGACGACGTGGTCACCGTCAACAGCTTCTCGAAGTACTTCAGCATGACCGGCTGGCGGCTCGGCTGGCTGGTCGTCCCGCCGGCGCTCGTCGGCACCTTCGAGAAGCTCGCGCAGAACCTGTTCATCTGCCCGTCCGCGCTCGCGCAGCACGCGGCGCTCGCGTGCTTCGAGCCGGCCACGCTCGACATCTACGAAGCGCGCCGCCTCGAATTCAAGCGGCGCCGCGACTTCATCGCGCCGGCGCTCGGGCAGCTCGGCTTCACGGTGCCCGTGATGCCGGACGGGGCATTCTATGTTTACGCGCATTGCGGCGGTGTCGCGCATCCGGCGGCCGGCGACAGCGCGGCGCTCACGCAGGCGATGCTGCACGATGCCGGCGTCGTGCTCGTGCCGGGCATGGACTTCGGCGTCCATGCGCCGCGCGACTATATCCGGCTGTCTTATGCGACCGCCTACTCGCGCCTCGAAGAGGCGGTCGAGCGGCTCGCGACGCTGTTCCGGCTGCGCTGACCGGCGGTTTACCGGCGCAGAAACGAAAAAAAAGCACCCATTGGGTGCTTTTTTTTTGTTTCCGGTGGGGACGCTACTCGCGTTATGCGCCCAGCTCCGAGTGATCGCCGTGCGGCTGCTTCGCGGTGTCGACGCTGGCATCGTCCTGCTGCTGCGCCTTCGGCGCGCCCGTCTTCGCCGTCATCGGCTGGGCCGCTTCGAGCGTCGCGTGGACGCGCTTCGCACCGCCCGCCGCCGCCGTCATCGCGGCGGTGACGATCGGCTTCGCCGGCGCCTGCGGCGCATTGACCGGCACGCTGCGGCCGCGCGCGACGTCACGCAGGCGTGCGCGCTCGGCCATCACCTTCGAGCCGTAGCCATTGTCGTCGGGGTTCGTCGAGCCGTTGTACAGGCGCAGGCCGCTCGCGAGCGAGCCGCCGCGCGCGATGCAGTCCTTCAGCACGAGCGCGCCGACCTGGAGGTTGGCAAGCGGCTGCAGCGCGGTGTCGGTGCCGCCGAAATACTCGAACTTGTCGGAATGGACCTTCGACATCACCTGCATCAGGCCCTTCGCGCCGACGCCGCTCTCCGCATACGGATTGAAGCCCGACTCGATCGCCATCACGGACAGCAGCAGCAGCGGATCGAGGCCGATGTCGTGGCCGGTCTGGAACGCGGCCTTGACGAGCTGCCCGACCGGCTCCTGCGCGACGCGGTAGCGGCGCGACAGATAGGTGGCGACGAGCGCCTGCTGGCGGTTCGACGCGAGCGAGCGGTCGTCGCGCGCATCGGCGGCGACGCGCTGGGCCGGGATCAGCTTCGCGAGCGTAACGGGCGACGGGCTGTTGCGGGACGCATCGGCCGCGTCGTTCTGCGCGACAGCGTCCGATGCGACGTCGAGACCGACCGCCAGTGCGTCGGTTTCCGGACCGTCGTCCTGCTGCGGCTGCGCGCCGGCCGGCGCGAAATTCGGCAGCGGATGGCCGGTCAGCAAACGCGCCGGACCGGCCTGCACGGCCGCGGACACGACCGGCATCAGCTTCGCGGCGAGCGTGCCGCGCGCGGTTGGCATCAGCCAGAGGGCAAGCGCAATCGCAACAGCGAGACAGCCTACGACGCTGAATAAGTGGTGACTGACACGCGTCCCGCGACGCAGCATATCGCGCACGATTTGTGCATGCTGCTCACTGGGACGCCACGATAACCAAGCGTTCATTCAGATCTCCCATGAACATGATTCGTGCGGCTCGCTCAGCTCGATGGCGAGACAGAATGCGCCGCGGAATCACGACGCCGCACGTCTGGTCTGGACGGCAGGCATCGGAGAAACGGTATAAGTACCGTTCGAGGCCACGGTGTAAGAAGGCCAGCACCTTTGCATCTTGTGCAAGGTGGGCAAACGCGGTGGCACTCACGCAAAAAACCAGCGTCAGGAGGCGCTGGCTGTGACTACGACTAGAGCCGTCGGACAGGCCGTGCAGGTTTCGGCAGACGGTGACGCGCTGCGTCAAAGGATCGGTGATTGGCGGCTTGAAGCCTTGTACCCTGCAACCAATGTCAGCGGATTCTAACAGGGTTTTATAGATCGTCAACACTATAAAACATCGAAATCATAACAAAAAGTAATGTTGAAGCAGCCTTCAGATCGCGAGGCCCCTGCCGAAGGGGCTTCCAGCGCGGTCTACTTTTTTCACTGGCGGGCGGGCGCGCGGCGGCGCGGGTAAAATCGGCGATCGATTCGGGGCCGCACCGGCAGTTGCGCCCGCTCACCGTTGCCCGCGTCGCGGGCAATCCGGACCATCTTCATGAAATACAAAGACTTACGCGATTTCATCCAGCGCCTCGAGGCGCTCGGCGAACTGCGGCGCATCAACCAGCCGGTGTCGCCCGTACTCGAAATGACCGAGCTGTGCGACCGCGTGCTGCGCGCCGGCGGCCCCGCGCTGCTGTTCGATGCGCCGCCCGGCTACGCGTTCCCGGTGCTCGGCAACCTGTTCGGCACGCCGCGGCGCGTCGCGCTCGGCATGGGCGTCGATGCGGGCGACGAGGCCGCGCTCGCGTCGCTGCGCGACCTCGGGCGTCTGCTGTCCGCGCTGAAGGAGCCCGATCCGCCGCGCAGCCTGAAGGACGCCGGCAAGCTGCTGTCGCTCGCGAAGGCCGTGTGGGACATGGCGCCGAAGACGGTGTCGTCGCCGCCGTGCCAGGAGATCGTCTGGGAAGGCAACGACGTCGACCTCGCCAGGCTGCCGATCCAGACCTGCTGGCCGGGCGATGCGGGCCCGCTCGTCACGTGGGGCCTGACGGTCACGCGTGGGCCGAACAAGCCGCGCCAGAACCTCGGCATCTACCGCCAGCAGCTGATCGGCCGCAACAAGCTGATCATGCGCTGGCTCGCGCATCGGGGCGGCGCGCTCGACTTCCGCGAATTCGCGCTGCGCAACCCCGGCAAGCCGTATCCGGTCGCCGTCGTGCTCGGCGCGGACCCCGCCACGACGCTCGGCGCGGTCACCCCCGTACCCGATTCGCTGTCGGAGTATCAGTTCGCGGGCCTGCTGCGCGGCAGCCGCACCGAGCTCGCGAAGTGCCTGACACCCGGCGTCGACACGCTGCAGGTGCCCGCGCGCGCGGAGATCGTGCTGGAGGGTTTCATCTATCCGCAGGACGGCACGCCCGGGCCCGCCCCCGCCGGCGCGCCGCCGCGCCCGGCGAACAGTGCGTCCGCCGCGTACGAGCACGCGCTCGAAGGGCCATACGGCGACCACACCGGCTATTACAACGAGCAGGAGTGGTTCCCGGTGTTCACGGTCGAGCGCATCACGATGCGCCGCGACGCGCTCTATCACTCGACCTACACCGGCAAGCCGCCTGACGAGCCCGCGGTGCTCGGCGTCGCGCTCAACGAGGTGTTCGTGCCGCTGCTGCAGAAGCAGTTCGCGGAGATCACCGACTTCTACCTGCCGCCCGAAGGCTGCAGCTACCGGATGGCCATCGTCCAGATGAAGAAGAGCTACGCGGGCCATGCGAAGCGCGTGATGTTCGGCGTCTGGAGCTTCCTGCGCCAGTTCATGTATACGAAGTTCATCGTCGTCGTCGACGAGGACGTGAACGTGCGCGACTGGAAGGAAGTGATCTGGGCGATCACGACGCGCGTCGATCCGGTGCGCGACACCGTGATGGTCGACAGCACGCCGATCGACTACCTGGATTTCGCGTCGCCCGTCGCCGGCCTCGGCTCGAAGATGGGGCTCGACGCGACCAACAAGTGGCCCGGCGAGACGACCCGCGAATGGGGCCGCCCGATCGAGATGGATGCGGCCGTCAAGGCGCGCGTGGACCGGCTCTGGCAGGAGATCGGACTTTGATCGGCCCGTGCGCAGACACGCGTCGGCACGCACCATCGACTCCACCCGAGCAACGACGATGAGCTTTCCACCCGCCTCGATGCTGTCCGACGGATTCTTCCTGTCGCTGTCGCTGTGTCTCGACATCGGCCTCGTCAACGTCGCGATGCTGTCGCTCACGCTCTCGCACGGCTTCCGGCCGGGTTTCTGGCTGGGCGTCGGCTCGTGCGTCGGCGATCTCGTCTACGCGGCGCTCGCGCTCGCGGGGATGGCCGTGCTGCTGCAGTTCGACGCGGTGCGCTGGGTGGTGTGGATCGGCGGCGGCGCGGTGCTGCTGTTCCTGACGTGGAAGATGGCGCGCGAAGCGCTGGCGCCGGCCAAGGCGCCCGACGGCGACGGCGCGGACGACACGGCGCCGCCCCGTGCGAGCGCGCGGCGCAGCTTCATGCGCGGGATGCTGCTCGCGATGTCGTCGCCGAGCGCGATCCTGTGGTTCGCGGCAGTCGGCGGCGCGCTGATCGCGAAGGCCGGCGCGACCACGCCGGCGACCGCGTCGGTGTTCCTGTCCGGCTTCTTCCTCGGCGGCCTCGCGTGGACCCTCTTCATGTGCACGCTCGCGAGCCAGGGCCGCAAGCGCGCGGGCGCGGGGCTGATGCGCGCCTGCCATGTCGCGTCGGCGCTGCTGTTCGCGTATTTCTCGTACAGCGTGATCGTCGGCGGCTATCGCGACCTGATCGCCCACGCGGTCTGACCCAGCGCGCCGCGCCGGCAAAAAACGGCGCAGCGTCCTGTCACGAGACGCTGCGCCGTTCGCCACGCGCGGTCAAGCCGCGCGGGAATCAATCAGCGACGCCAGTAGCCGTGGCCGTAGTAGCCGTGATGACGCCAGTACGGGCGGCCATAGTAGCCGCCGTAGCCGCCGACGACCACGGCGGGCGGCGGATAGTAGACCGGCGGCGGTGCGTAATAGACAGGCGGAGGCGGCGGCGCGTAATAGACGGGCGGCGGCGCCGCATAGACCGGATACGCGGGCGCGACCGGAACCCCGATGCCGACCCCGATCGACACGTGGGCCTGCGCGGCGCTAGCGGCACCCAAGCCCAGCGCGGCGGCGGCGATGAACGGAACGAGCTTCTTCACTTCGATTCTCCTGCTGGAGCGATCATTTCAGGCGCTCCTGTCGGCAACGGCGGGCATGCACGTCGCATGCAAGCAATGTAGCGAAAACCCGGAATCCCCGGGTCGGGCATTTGTTGCAAATTGCAATCGCGCCCCCGCGCCGCGCGGCGCGACGGGCCGCCGGAGGCCGCCGCGGATCGCGGCAATCCGTCGGACCGGACAGCGGAAGCGGTTTCGTCAGGTCAGTCTTACCGATCGCCGTGCGCGCCGCGCGCGAAGCGTCGTAATCAACGATTACAAATTTGAGACAAGAATCCGACGGTTCGCGAAGCCGCCGCTCGGGGACGGATCGCGACGTGGCGCTGAAACGCGGCTGGCGCGAGCGCGTCGCCATTCCTGCGATACTGGCGGCTTCCCGTTTTTCGCCTCGTCGACCGCCATGCCCCTCCCCGTCACGCCCCGTCTCGGCTTCATCGGCGCCGGCCGCCTCGCGCGCTGCGTCGCGCAGCGTTTCGCGCAGGCCGGCTTTCCCGTGGTCGCGGTGGCGAGCCGTACGCCGGCGTCCGCCGCCGCGCTCGCCGAGCGGCTCGACGGCTGCCGCGTGGTCGCGATCCCGCAGGCGGTCGTCGACGCGGCCGACCTGATCTTCCTGACCGTCCCCGACGACCATCTCGCGGCGAGCGCCGCGGGCCTGCGCTTCGATGCGTCGCGCGCCGCGCGGCAGGCGCTCGTGCATTGCAGCGGCGCGTCGGACGTCGGCCTGCTGGACCCGGCGAAACGGCAAGGCGCAGCGACGGGCGGCTTCCATCCGCTGTACCTGTTCGGCGGCGGCGACGCCGACCTGACCCGCATCGACGGCTGCTCGGTGACGATCGAGGCCGACGGCGCGCTGCACGCGACGCTCGTGCGCCTCGCGGCCGCGCTCGGCTGCCATCCGCTGTCGATCCCGGCGGGCGGCCGCATGCTTTACCACGCGGCCGCGCACTATGCGGCGAGCTTCGCGCTGTGCGGGCTCGCCGAAGCGGTCGAGCTGTGGCGCTCGCTCGGCTTCGACGAGGACGCCGCGCTGCGCGCGCTGCTGCCGATGCTGGCCGGCACGATCGAGACCGCGCGCGACAAAGGGCTCTCGAATGCGCTCTCGGGCCCCGTGTCGCGCGGCGACGCCGGCATCGTCGAACGCCAGCTCGCGCTGCTGGAGGCGCGCGGCGGAGATCACGCAACGCTCTACGCGCTGCTGACCCGCCGCGCCGTCGCGCTCGCCGCGAAGCGCGCGGCCCCGCCCGCGGCCCTGCCGGCGCTCGCGGATGCCGTGGAAGCGTCGCTCGCGCGCGCGGCAGCGCGCCCCTCCCCGTCGCGCGACGAGGCGTGATAAGGTGTCGGCCGATGCGCCGCCATCCGGCGTTGGCGGCCGCACGCTACCCGACCGTATAAAAAGGAAGCCAACGATGTTCGGCGAGATCGCCCGTTTTCTGCTCAATACCCTCTTCACGCTGTTCGGCGCCGCGCTGATCCTGCGCGTCTGGATGCAAGCCGTGCGCGTGCCGCCGTACAACCCCGTCACGCAGGCCGTGCTGCAGGCGACCAACTGGCTGGTGCTGCCGCTGCGCCGCGTGATCTCAGGCGTGCGCGGGATCGACTGGGCGAGCATCGTCGCCGCGCTGCTGACGGCGCTCGTATACGTCGTGCTGTTGGTCGTGATGGCGGGCGTCGACCCGCTCGGGCTGATTCCGACGATCGTCGTCGCCGCACTGCTCCACGTCGTGGAGTGGGTGCTCTATCTCGTGATCTGGATGACGATCCTGATGGCGCTGGTGTCGTGGCTGAACCCGCGCTCACCGGCGATGCCGATCCTCTACCAGCTGACCGCGCCGTTCCTCAATCCGCTGCGCCGCGTGATCCCGAATCTCGGCGGCCTCGACCTGTCGCCGATCCTGCTGTTCGTGATCGTGCAGGTGCTGCTGATGATCGTGTCGCGCGCCGCCGCGGCGCTCATGCTGTTCAGCATCTAAGACGCGCCTTCCCGCCCCTGCGCCGCCGGCGCGCCGAGCGTGTCGATCACGCCGAAGCGCGCCGGAATCATCGCGTAGCACACCCGCACTTTCTCCTGGCCGAGCCGCTCGAGCAGGCGCCGCGCCTCGTCGTCGGTGACGATGAACTCGACCTCGATCGTCAGCGACCCCTGCAGTTCGAAGAAGCGGTCCTCGTGCAGCACCCGGTGCTCGCCGAAGCCCGCCATCGCGCGAAACGCCGACCCGCCCGCGACGCCCATCCGCCGCCCTTCCTCGAGCAGCCATTCCCACAGCGGTTTCCAGTGCAGGCGGTGCTGCTCGTGAACGTAGAAGCGCAAGAAAATCTTGTCCATCGCCTCCTCCCTACGCTGCGGCCAGCCACGCACGGGCGGTCCACATGCCGAGGGCCGTCAACGTGAACGATCCCATCAAGTGTAGGGCAGCCACCGCAAACGCCCATCCGAACTCGCCCTGCAGCGCGTGCGTCATCACCTCGACCGAATACGTCGAGAACGTCGTCAGCCCGCCGAGGAAGCCGGTGATCACGAACAGCCGCCACTCGGGCGGCAATCCCGCGCGCATCGTGAACACGACGGCGGCGACGCCGATCACGTAGCCGCCGATCAGGTTCGCGGCGAGCGTGCCGAGCGGCACCTCGGGGAAGAATTCGTTGAGCGCGAGGCTCAGGAACCAGCGCAGCAGCGCGCCGAGCCCGGCCCCGGCGAAGATCGCGACGATCGAAGGGAACACGAAAACTCCTTGCTGACGGCGCCGGATGGCCGGCGCGGCGTACGCCGAACTGTATGCGCAATCGTGCGGCGGCCGCAATGCCGGCGCGTCGTATCGTTCGCACACGGCCGCCGGATTCGCCATTTTCCGATGAATTACGCCGAACATTACAAATCCACAAAATAAATCGATTAATGAGTCAGCGGCCGTTCGGAAGTCGGAGAAACCTGCGCCAGGCGGTCCGTTCCGGTCATGACAAGCCCCATGCGCCGGGCATTCCGCGTATTTACCCTCATCCAGACATTCCCGCATCCTGCCGATATTCGATGTAATTCATTCCGGCTATTTCATAGAATCAATTCGCCGTCGATCCGTCGGCACGGGGAGATTCTCAAAATGAACAATATCCGCCTGTCGTCCATGTTGATTCCGGCGCTGTGCATGTCGCTGCTCACGTCGGCCGTCGCGTTCGCCGAAAGCGGCGGCCCGCCGTCCTACGTCGAAGGCAACCGCGCGCCGAAGGGGTTTGCGCGTCCGCCGTTCCACACGAAGCCGCGCGCGAGCACGGCCACGGTCGCCGGGCTCACGCCCGCACTCGCGCGCCACGCATACGGCTTCGACGCGATCGCCAACCAGGGCGACGGCGTGGTCGTCGCGATCGTCGACGCGTACGACGACCCGCGGATCGAATCCGATCTCGGCGTGTTCAGCAACGCGTTCTCGCTGCCGCCTTGCACCACGTCGAACGGCTGCTTCACGAAGGTGTACGCGCGCGGCAGCCGGCCCCGCGGCGACGCCGGCTGGTCGCTCGAAATGGCGCTCGACGTCGAATGGGTGCACGCGATCGCGCCGAAGGCGAAGATCGTGCTCGTCGAAGCCGCGTCCGCCAGCTTCAACGACCTGATGGCCGCGGTCGACGTCGCGGTGCAGCGCGGCGCGTCGGTCGTGTCGATGAGCTTCGGCGGCAACGAATTCAGCGGCGAATCCGGCTTCGACGGCCACTTCGGCGCGCCGGGCGTCACCTTCGTCGCGTCGTCCGGCGACAGCGGCACCGGCACCGAATACCCGGCGGCGTCGCCGTACGTGGTCGCGGTCGGCGGCACGACGCTGTCCACCGACCGCTACCTACGGCAACTACGTCGGCGAGGCGGCCTGGAGCGGCAGCGGCGGCGGCGTGAGCAGCGGCGAAGCCGAGCCCGCCGGACAGTCCGCGTGGCCGATTCCGGTCGCGGGCAAGCGCGGCGTGCCGGACGTCAGCTACGACGCGAATCCGTCCAGCGGGTTCGCGGTCTACGATTCGGTCAACTATCAGGGGCAGTCGGGCTGGTTCCAGGTCGGCGGCACGAGCGCGGGCGCGCCGCAATGGTCGGCGCTCGTCGCGATTGCGAATTCGCTGCGCGCGGCGGCCGGCAAGGCACGGCTGAGCGGCACGTACGACGCGCTGTATGCGGCCGGGAAAGCCGCGTACGGCAGCAACTATCACGACGTGACGACCGGCGCCAACGGCAGTTGCGGCGCGATCTGCACCGCCGCGGGCGGCTACGACTACGTGACCGGGCTCGGTTCGCCGCTCGCGCCGTCGCTCGTGCAGGCGCTCGTCGCGCAGCCGTAACCGCACAACCGGCGGCGGCGGCCGCGCGCCGCCGCCGCGTTCAACCGCCGTGCCACGCGCGCTCGAGTTCGACGAGCGTCGCCAGCGCGCCGCCCTTCAGGCTGATCACGTCCGCGCGCCGTGCGTGCGCTTCGCGCGCGTTGATGCGGATCACGTCGGCGCCGACCCGTTCGCTGATCAGCCGCACGGTCGGAATCGCCGTGCCCGCGCCGACTTCGACGACGGCCACGCGCCCGGCCCTGGCCAGCCAGTCTTCCAGCGCGCGCGCCTGCGCGTCGTAGCGCGCGCCGATCCAGCCGGCGTCGCCGAACATCAGGATGTTCGGCCGCGCGAGGCCGCCGCAGCGCGGGCAGCGCGGCGGCTCGCCGATCAGCCGGCACGCGGCGGCGTCGACGTCGGGGACGAACGATGCCGCATCCCACGTGTCGTCCGTGCACGACCGCAGGCACTGCATCCGGTGGATCGAGCCGTGGATCTCGACGATCCGCGCCGGATCGAAGCCGGCTTTCTGGAACTGCCCGTCGACGTTGCTCGTCAGCACGAAGCCGCCGTTCGGCATCGCGTCGATCCAGCGGCGCAGGATCGCGAATCCCGCGTGCGGGACGGTCGCCCGGTAAAGCCCGAGGCGGTGGCCGTAGAAGCCCCACGCGGGTTGCGGCCGCGCGCGGAACGCCTGCGGCGAGGCGATCTCGTGGAATTCGAAGCGCTCGTGGCGCAGCGCGGGATACGCACGCCAGAAGCCGTCCGTGCCGCGGAAGTCCGGCAGGCCGGAATCGACGCCGATGCCGGCGCCGGCCGTGACGAGCAGCGCATCGGCGCGCGCGAGCGCCTCGACGGCGGCGCCGACGCGATCAGTGGGCAGTGGGAGTGGTGCGGCGGACGCATCGAAGGAACGGGAAAGCGGCATGGCGAAGCTGGGCAAAGAATCGAACGGTAGGCGGCGGATGTCGCGCGATCATACGCCGGTTCGAGCGCGATGCTGCGGCGGCGTGGCGTGGCGTGGTGTTGCGCAGCGCAGTGCCGCGCCGAGCGCCGAGCGCGCCGCGAACCGGCCGTGGCCGCCGCACGCACGGTCGGGCACGCCGCACGGCATCGCGTTCAGGCTTGTGAACTCTCCTGCACGACCGGTATCGCCTCGACCGACGAGTAGACCGCCTTGCCGAGCTGCCGCGCAAGCGTCACGTCCGCGTCTGCGCCGCGCGATGCGCCGTCGATCCGCAGCACCGCATCGCAGCGCCGCAACAGCCGGTGCGCCGCCGGATACAGGAACGATTCGCTGATCGCGTCACCGATCGCCGTGGCGCCGGCCGCCGTGGCGAGCGGCAGCGACAGCCACTCGCCGATCATCGGCACGTGCCCGCGGCGATACACCGCGAGCGCGGCCTGCTCGAGCCGGCGCAGGTTGGCGGCGATGCGCGCGGGGTCGCCGTCGGTGCCGCTGCGCCACGGCCCGGCGACGAGCACCAGCAGCGGCGTCATGTCGGGCGCACGCCGGCGGTTTCCCGCAGCGCGACGTACTGCAGCAGCATGATGGTCTTCGCATCGACGATCTCGCCGCGCTCGATCGCGTCGAGCGCCGCACGCAGCGGCATCTCGACGACCTCGAGATCCTCGCCCTCTTCCGCGACGCCGCCGCCGTCGCCGATCCGCAGCGACGCGTCGTATTCGCCGACGAAGAAATGCAGCTTCTCCGTCACCGAGCCGGGGCTCATGAACGCCTCGAACACCTTGCGCACGCCGCGCACGCGGTAGCCGGTTTCCTCTTCGGCTTCCGCGCGGATACGCGCATCGGGCGTCGCATCGTCGAGCAGGCCGGCCGCCGCTTCGAGCAGCATCCCGTCGTGGCCGTTCACGAACGCCGGCATCCGGAACTGCCGCGTGAGCAGCACGTCGCCCGTCGCCGCATTGCGCAGCAGGATGGTCGCGCCGTTGCCGCGGTCGTAGGTCTCGCGGCTCAGCCGCTGCCAGGTGCCGTCGCGGCGCAGGAAATCGAACGTCACCTTCTTCAGCACGTACCAGTCATCGGACAGCACCGTCGTATCGACGATACGGACGCGCTCATGCGTTGCGGCCATCGCGGCCTCCCCATTCGACATAGGACGGCGCCCATGGTAACGTGCAGTTTCGTGCAATTTCAAGATATTTCGTGCAATGCGATGCTGACGACCCAACGCAAGAAAGCGATCCTCGACGCGCTCGCCCGTGACGGCCAGGTGCTGGCCGTCGAACTGAGCGCGCAATTCGGCGTATCCGAAGACACCGTGCGGCGCGACCTGCGCGAGCTGGCCGCCGAAGGGCTGTTGCAGCGCGTGCACGGCGGCGCGCTGCCGGCGTCGCCGGCCGTCGCGCCGTTCGCGCAGCGCGAGACGCTGGAAACCGCGGAAAAGCGGCGCATCGCGCGTCGCGCCGCCCAGATGATCGCGCCGGGACAAGTCGCGATCGTCGATGGCGGCACGACGTCGGCGCTGCTCGTCAGCCAGTTGCCGGCCGACCTGCGGGCGACGGTCGTCACGCACAGTCCGAGCGTCGCCGTCGCGCTCGTCGCGCATCCGTCGGTCGACGTGATCCTGATCGGCGGCCAGCTGTTCAAGCACTCGATCGTGACGGTCGGCGCGGCGGCGCTCGAAGGTATCTCGCGCATCCATGCCGACCTGTACTTCATGGGCGTGACGGGCGTTCATCAGGTGGCCGGGCTGACCACCGGCAATTTCGAGGAAGCAGGCATCAAGCGCGCGCTGGCGGGATGCGCGGCGGAAACGGTCGTGCTCGCGTCGTCGTCCAAGCTCAACGCGGCGTCGCCGTTCGTGATCGGCGAGCTCGCGCTCGCGCAGACGATCGTCGTCGAGGAAGCGACCGACGCCGCGCTGACGAAGCCGATCGAGGCGGCCGGCGTGACGGTCGTGCGCGCGTAGCGCGGCGGAAAGCGGGATGAGCGCCGACGGCCCCACGTCAGCGTGCCGACAGACAGCCCTTGCTACCATGGGCGACTGCCCAACCGACACGTCAGCGCCCGCCCGATGCCGACCGCCCCGACCTCCGTTCCAGACGCTATCGCCCCGCCTCCGGGCATCCTCGCCTTGTTCGCCGCGTTCGCGCAGATCGGCCTGACCAGCTTTGGCGGCGGATTGAGCGGGCGCATGATGCGCGCATTCGTGCACGAGCGGCGCTGGCTCGACGAGGAGGCGTTCCTGAACGGACTCGCGTTGTCGCAGGCGTTGCCGGGCGTCAATGTGAAGAACCTCGCGATCTGGATCGGCTACCGGCTCGCCGGATGGCGCGGCGCGGTGGCCGGCTTCACCGGCGTCATCGCGCCGCCCGCCGTGCTGATCGTGCTGTTCGGCGTCGCGCTCTCTGCACTCACGCGCTTCACGCTCGCCCACGTCGCGCTCGCCGGCGCCGCGGCCGCGGCGATCGGGCTGTCGATCTCGATGGCGATCACCGCGGTGCGCCGACTGCCGCGCCGTGCGCTGCCGCTGACGGTGATGACGCTCACGTTCGTGTCGGTGGCCGTGCTGCACTGGCCGCTCGTGTGGACCGTGGTGATCGGCGGCACGCTGAGCGTCGCACTCGAATACCGTCGTGCGGCGCGCGCGACGGCCGGGGGGAGCGGCCGATGATCACGCTGTCCCGCTATGTCGCGCTGGCCGGCGTGTTCGCGCCGCTGTCGATCGCCACCATCGGCGGCGGCCAGGCGATCGTCGCCGATATCCAGCGGCAGGTCGTCGATGTTCATCACTGGATGACGGCCGCACAGTTCGTGAACGACTTCGCGATTGCGCGGATGGCGCCGGGCCCCGGCTCTCTGCTTGCAACGCTGATCGGGTGGCAGGTGGCCGGCTTCTGGGGCGCGGTGATCGCGACGCTCGCGCTGTTCGGGCCGACCGCGTTCCTCATTTACGGCGTCGCGCATCTATGGCGGCGGCACCAGGGCGCACGTTGGCAAGTCGCCCTCGAGGCCGGCCTGCGGCCGGTTGCAGCGGGGATGATTCTGGCGTCGGCCTGGGTGCTGCTGCAGGCGCTCGACGGCGGGTGGCCGGCCCGCGCGATCGCGCTTGCGTCGACTGCATGCGTGATGCTCACGCGCGTTCATGCGGTGCTGCTGATCGTCGTCGGGGCGTTGTTGCTGGTCGTCATGCATGCGATCGGCTGACGTCGGCGACCGCGCCGCGAGCCGTCGGCGCACCGCGCGATATTGGATGACGAACGGGGATTTGCGACTTGGCGAGACGCGCGTCGCTAGGGGTCGAAGCCTTGCAGCGCCCCCGTCGAGAATAAGATGGACATCGGCCACGAAGCGCGTATGATCAATTCATCCGAGCGCGCGTCACGTCCCAGATCGCTCGTCCCGCCCTCTGCCCTCTTGCTGCGTTGCGCCGTCATCCGCACGCATCGTTTTCTTTTCACCCCCACCCGTCGCGCCGCGTAGCGGTGATACCGGTCGGTTGCGTTCGTCCGTGCGATTTGTCGCGACGAACAGAGGAGTTCCTCATGAGCATGCATCTGTATCGTGGCTTCGAAATTTACCCGCTGATCTACCCGCACGTTCCGTCGCGGAACGGCAGTGCGCACAACTACGACGGCGGCTTCGACGCGGCCGTGAAGATCTGCCTGCGCGGCACCATCGACACGCTGACCCGCAGCGAGACGTTCCGGTTGGCCAGCAAGACGCCGTTCGAATCGGCGGGCGATGCGCGGCGGGCGTCGGTGCTGTACGCAGAGCAGGTCATCGATGGCAATCGCGGCGAGCAGCCGCTGTTCGCGTAGTTCCACCGATTCCACCGATGCATGTCGACGCGGCCGGCGACAGTCGGCTGGCGATTCGGAGCGCGAAATGATCATCGACGAATTGCTCGGCCTGATCGAGCGACACGAGATTTCCCCGACCGACGCTGTCCCGCAACACCGGCTTGCCGGATCCGCGTTGCGCCATCAACCCGAGTTGCAAATGTTCGCTGCCGTGCGCGCACTGTCGATCGGCGCCGGATATTCCGAGTTCGAGTCCGACGGGATAGCGAGCGCCGTCATGACGCGACTCGGCTAGCTTCCCACCACACGCTTTTAGAACAGGATCTGCATGACGACCATCATCCTCAAGCCCGACGAACCAGTCGAGGTCGCGCTGCGCCGCTTCCGGCGAAACATCGAGAAAACCGGACTCATCCGCGAGTTGCGCAGCCGCACCGGGTATGAGAAACCGACCACCGAGCGCAAACGCAAGAAAGCGAGCGCCGTGTCGAGACAGCGACTCCGCGCGAAGCGCATGCTGCCGCCGCGGAAGCTGTACTAGGGCGCGAGTCGTGTACGAGCCGCCCGTCGAAGTGCGTCCGTTCTTTCCATTGACGAAATGCGAAGTCGACTTCGATCGACAGAACGATGCGATCACGCTGTTGCCGAGCTTCTACGCGTTCGGCTGCGAGTACACCAGCCGCGGCCTGCGGATCGGTCGCGACGACGCGTTCAAATTGATCGCCGCGATCGAAAAGGCGCTGAGCGTCGATTAGCGGAGCGCGCGGTTGGACGCATCGGTCTCCGACCGGCGCTTTCGCACCGGACGGACCGAACGGTTCGTTCACGCGAAGACGAAATACTTGCGCACAGTCTCCACCACTTCCCAGGTCCCTTTCATGCCGGGTTCAATCACGAACACATCGCCGGCTTTCAGGTGCACCGGCTCCTCGCCTTCCGGCGTGATGATGCAGTAGCCGTCGAGGAAGTGGCAGAACTCCCATTTCTCGTAGTTCACCTCGAACTTGCCCGGGGTGCAGATCCACGTGCCCATGATCTTGCTGCCGTCCTTGGAGACGTAAGCGTTGAGGTTCACGGTGTGCGGATCGCCGCCGATGCGCTTCCACTTGGTCGCGTCAAGGACCGGCGTCGGGCAGGTTTCGCGCAAAACGGTGATGAAATCGGACATGTCAGCTCCTGAAGAACGAACGGATGAGAGGACTGTCACGTTAGTTCGAATGGTCGCGCACGGCTTGTGTCGTTCCGACATCGAGTCGTTCATTTTCGACATGGGCGGGCGGAGGGGTGGCGAGTGCGTTTTGGGAGCCGCGTCGCTTCGAGGCACGCGTCAGGCTCGTCGTCGATGATCATTCCGGTGCTGTTCGACCTGTGCGCGAGCGGCGCTAGGTCATAGACGGCGGCGGCAACGAGCATCACACTCGATCGCGCCGATTGTCTTGCACACCGGACTGGGCCCATCGTCGCCCCGATGGGCAGCAAACCTGTCGCTCAACTCGCGTGATGGGGCTGCGGGTCCGCGTAATGCCAGATGACCATTCCCCACGTCGTGCGCTGCGGCCCCGGCATCGGCGCTCCGGCTTCGACGTGAACCGAATCCTTGACAGCCGGACTTTGCCAGTAACCTCTGCGCGGACAAGGCTCCCCGGGCAGGGCCCGGAGCCTCGGTTGCACGACAGGCGTCGGGAAATAAGTCGCCTCTTCCGCCGGAATGCTGCCGTCCCGGTAACGCTTGTCTTCCCACAGCAGCCGCCAGGCCACCGCATGTTCGTCGTTGGTGCCTTCCAGCAAGTAGGTGTGGGCGATACTGCCTTTCAGGAAGTAACTCGGGCAACCGACCTTGCCGGCCGGAAACCATGGCTCCCAGATACCCTCGACTGGAATCTCCTCGCCGCTGTGAATCTCCCCGGCCGCGGATTCGTTCTTCGGCGGGCACGGAGGAAGGTCGGCGGGATAGCTGCGACCGGGCGGCCAATATCGCCATGCTGGAAACAACGGGTCCTGGAACAACGACTCATACGTCCAGTGCTTGAACACACGAGTACCGCCGTCGGCACGCTTGCCATAGCTGAGGTATTCGGAAAAATCGAGTCCGACAGTGCACTTGAGCGCCTGACAGCTCAACTCTTCAATCCACGCCCCTTCCGCATACCCAGTTGCGTATTCGAAATCCGAAAATCTCGAGTCCCTCACGCCAAGTGCGTGGAAAAACGGGTCATACGTTCGACCAACCTCGTGCGCACTCCGCCCGAGCAAAAGCTCACCACCTTTTTCGCTCCCCGTTATGAGCGCATCGTAAGCCGATCGCTTGTCGGCACCTTGTCGCAGTGTCTCAATGCCTTGATCCATCCTTATCAACGCGCTCAGGAAATCGTTGACATACGCTGCCTCCAATTCCTGTTGATTCGGGCGCGGCGTGTCCAACTGCCTGGCGTACGCGTGAAGGAAATCCCTGAACAGATCAACTGCATGATCGAGGAACGTAACACTCGTCCATTTCTTGAGGAGGTGAAACGCTTTGGCGCGCGCATCGGACTCCTGCTCTGGAGTCATGGTGAGAGTATTCAGCATCATTGGTTCTGTTCTTCAGTCGATTGTTTTCCGACAACGGCAGTGGTTCGCCGCGCATAGCCTTCCTGTCTGATCTTGGCCGATCATTTCCGCTCTGCCGGGAAGAGTACTCGCCACGTCCGTCGAGCCGTTGATATTGGGCACCGATGCTGCGCAGCGCCACGAAAATGCGCAGTTCGCGTGAATGGCACATTCCGCAAACCGCTCGGAGACTCGCCCCACCACCCCCTTGCCATCCCCACCCAACCCCCTGTACAATTGCGCGTTCTGCGGGCGTCGTATAATGGCCATTACCTCAGCTTCCCAAGCTGATGACGTGGGTTCGATTCCCATCGCCCGCTCCACTTTCCGGCTGCATCGCAGCCTGCGCGTCAGCCGCCTCGTCGAAGGCGGCTTTTTTGTACCATGTGCCCGTTCATCCGGCGCACCGCTACGCGTAACGGCCTCGCGCCCGAACCGAGCCTTTCTCTGTCACCGATGATGCACGACGACCCGAACGAAGCCGGCCTGCCGCCGCACGACGACGCCATCCACGACGAAGCCGCCGCCGGCGACGACGCAGTCAATCCGCTGCACCGCCGCCGCATCCGCAGCTTCGTGACCCGCGCCGGCCGCGTGTCGACCGGCCAGCGCCGCGCGCTCGACGACCTCGGCCCGCGCTTCGTCGTCCCGTACACGCCGGAAACGCCGGACTGGAGCGCCGTGTTCGGCCGCAACGCGCCGCGCATCCTCGAAATCGGCTTCGGGATGGGCGCGTCGACCGCCGAAATCGCCGCGCACCGTCCGGACGACGACTTCCTCGGCGTCGAGGTGCACGAGCCGGGCGTCGGCGCGCTGCTCAAGCTGATCGGCGAGCAGGACCTGACGAACATCCGCATCATCCAGCACGACGCGGTCGAAGTGCTCGAGCACATGCTCGCGCCGGACAGCCTCGACGGCGTGCACATCTTCTTCCCCGATCCGTGGCACAAGGCGCGGCATCACAAGCGCCGGCTGATCCAGCCGCCGCTCGTCAAGCTGCTCGCGTCGCGGCTGAAGCCCGGCGCGTACCTGCATTGCGCGACCGACTGGCAGAACTACGCGGAACAGATGCTCGAAGTGCTCGGCGCCGAGCCGTCGCTCGAGAACACCGCCGACGGCTACGCGCCCCGCCCCGACTACCGCCCGGTGACGAAATTCGAGCGGCGCGGGATCCGGCTCGGCCACGGCGTCTGGGACCTGATTTTCCGCAAGCGCGCAGGCTGATCGCCCCGCGTCACGCAAGCCGCACAAGCAACGACGGCCCGGCCGGCATCTGCCGGCCGGGCCGTCCGTCATTGGGCTCGCCGAACCGCGCGTCAGGCGTCAGGACCGGCCTGCGCCGCCCCGCGTCACGCCCAGTTCAGCCAGCCGCTGTATCCGACCAGCAGCACGAACAGGCCGAACACGATCCGGTACCACGCGAACGCGGTGAAATCGTGCGACGCGACGTAACGCAGCAGCCAGCGCACGCACGCGAACGCGCTGACGAACGAAGCCGCGAGCCCCAGCGCGAACAGCCCGATCGAATCGACCGTGAACGCGTGCCAGTCCTTGACGGTTTCGTAGAGCGTCGCGCCGAAGATGATCGGAATCGCGAGGAAGAACGAGAATTCGGTCGCGACGCGCCGGTCGAGGCCGAACAGCATCCCGCCGATGATCGTCGAGCCCGAGCGCGACATGCCGGGAACCAGCGCGAAGCATTGCGCGAGGCCGACCTTGAACGCATCGAGCGGCGTCAGCGCATCGACCGACTGCACGCGCGGCGCCTCGCCGCGCTCGCGCTGCCGGGCCTCGGCCCACAGGATGATCGCGCCGCCGACGACGAGCGCGAACGCGACCGGCACCGGCGAAAACAGCACCGCCTTGATCTTCTTCTCGAACAGCAGGCCGAGCGCGATCGCGGGAATCGTCGCGATCACGACGTTGAGCGCGAAGCGCCGCGCGTCGGGCCGGCTCGGCAGCCCGGCGACGACCGACACGATCCGGCGCCGATACTCCCAGCACACCGCGAGGATCGCGCCGAACTGGATCACGACGTCGAAGGTCTTCGCATGCGCATCGTCGAAACTCAGGAAGCTGCCCGCGACGATCAGGTGGCCGGTGCTCGACACCGGCAGGAATTCCGTCAGCCCCTCGACGACGCCGAGGATCAGTGTCTTGCAGATCAGTATCCAGTCCATCCGTGGCCCAGTTTCGAAGTGATCGAAGAAATGGGCCACGCACTCGCCGCGGCCCGCCCCCGGCCGCGCGCGGCGCATCGTCACTTCTCGACGATCGCCACGCGTATGCCGTTTGTAAGAATTGTGATTGTACCGGGTTCGTAATTCACGCCGGCGAATTGCAGCTGTTCCGGCTTGAACGTGTAGATCGGATAGTCGGTCAGCAACTGGGTGGCGATCATGCCGGCGGCCGCGCCGATCTGCTGCGCGTACATCTGCGCGTCGCCGTCGAGCGTCAGGTTGTCGACGGCCGGCGCCTTGATCACGACCGAGCGGCTCGGCGCGTCGTACGCAAGCTGGCCGGAAACGGTGAACTTGCCGTTGACCGGCGCGCGCAGGAACGGGCTCACGAAGTGCGCGTCGACCTGCACGGCGATGCGGTTCTGGTCCGGCAGCAGCCCGACGACCGGATTCGCGAGCGATACGTCGAGCACCGGCGCGACGGTCTTCTGGTACGGGAACTTGCGCGCGACCGCCTTCTGCGCGTCGCCGCGCGAGAACGTGTAGTGGTCGGGAATGAACGGGAACGTCGACGCGCACGCGGCGAGCGACGCCGACACGCCGACGGCGGCGGTGCATGCGATGAGGAAGCGGCGCCGACTGGACGCGCGGCTGGCGGTCATGCTGAATCTCCTATGCTTGCCGAAATGGGCGCCTGGTCGATCGGGGGCGGCGCCCGGCCAATGATGCCAGGCCCATGCTCGCGCTCCGGCCCCATGCCGATGTCAGCGCGGCTGTGACGGCTGCGTCGCGGTTTCGAGCCGGGCGAGCCACGCGAGTGCGTCGGCACGCGACGCGCCGCACATCTCGGCCGACGGCTGCAGCCCCGAGCAGCACGCGGGCCGCTCGGGCCGGCCGAAGATCGCACAGCGCAGGTCGTCGCCGAGCTGCGCGCAGCGCACGCCGGCCGGCTTGCCGCCGGGCATCCCCGGAATCGGGCTGGAAATCGACGGCGCGATGCAGCACGCGCCGCAAGCCTCGCGGCACGCGTGGGGCGGCGGAACTTCGGCGGGCGCCGGGCGGACGGGCATTTCGACGGGCAACTCGGCTCTCTCGAACGGAACGACGGCAACAACGCGGCGCCGCACCTCGAGGCTGGCCGCCGCACCCCGCATTGTGCCATCCCCGGCTGCGACGTTATTACACAATGCGGACGAATCGCGCGTTTATATACTCGTAAGCATCTAAATGCGCGAGACCGCGATGAGCTCAGCCGACACCTTGTTCCGTCCCGATCTGCTCGCGAAGTACGGCGCGAACGGGCCGCGCTACACGTCGTACCCGACGGCGCTGCAGTTCCGCGACGACTTCGACACGGCCGACTACGTGCGCGCGGCCGGCGACCCGGGTGCGTCGTCGAGCGAGCTGTCGCTCTACTTTCACATCCCGTTCTGCAACACGGCCTGCTTCTACTGCGGCTGCAACAAGATCGCGACCGGCAACCGCCGCCGCGCGCGCCCGTATCTCGACCAGCTCAAGCGCGAGATGGCGCTGCAGGCCGCGCTGTTCGACCCGGCGCGCCCGGTCACGCAGCTGCACTGGGGCGGCGGCACGCCGACCTTCCTGTCCGACGACGAAACGGCCGAGCTGATGGCGGCGACCCGCGAGCATTTCACGCTGGCGCAGGACGCCGACGCCGAGTTCTCGATCGAGATCGATCCGCGCACGGTCACGCCGGCGACGCTCGTCCACCTGCGCACGATCGGCTTCAACCGGCTGAGCCTCGGCGTGCAGGATTTCGATCCGGCGGTGCAGCAGGCGATCAACCGCATCCAGCCGCTCGCGATGACGGCCGACCTGCTGAGCGCCGCGCGCACGACCGGCTACCAGTCGGTCAGCGTGGACCTGATCTACGGGCTGCCGCACCAGACCGTGGCGAGCTTCGGCCGCACGCTCGAGACGATCATCGAGCTCGCGCCGGACCGGCTGTCGGTGTTCGGCTACGCGCACATGCCGCACCTGTTCAAGATGCAGCGGCAGATCGACGACGCCGCGCTGCCGCCGCCCGCGACACGCGTCGCGCTGCTCGGGCTCGCGATCGAGATGCTGACGGCGGCGGGCTACGTGTACATCGGCATGGACCACTTCGCGCGGCCGGGCGACGAACTGGTGGCGGCCCAGCAAAACGGCACGCTGCAGCGCAATTTCCAGGGCTACAGCACGCGCGCGGACACCGACCTGATCGGCATCGGCGTGTCGTCGATCGGCAAGGTCGGCGACGTCTACGCGCAGAACGCGAAGGACCTGCCCGCGTACGGCCCGGCGCTCGACGCGGGCCGGCTGCCGGTCGCGCGCGGCGTGCGGCTCACTGCCGACGACCGGCTGCGCCGCGACGTGATCACGCAGCTGATGTGCAACCTCGAACTGCCGTTCTCGCACGTCGAGGCCGCGCACGGCATCCGCTTCGCCGACCATTTCGCGCGCGAGCTGGACGCGCTGCGCGAATTCGAGCGCGACGCTCTGCTGAGCATCGCCGGCGACCGCCTGACGATCCATCCGGCCGGCCGGATGGTCGTGCGCAACATCGCGATGGCGTTCGACGCGTATCTCGCCCACACGCCGCGGCAGCGCTACTCGCGCACGGTCTGAGCGGGGCGCCGGCCGCGCACGCGCGGCCGGTTGTTGATAAAGTGTGGGCCTCATGTCCGCAGCAGAACCCGCACCATGCGCACCACCAAGGCGACCCACGCGGTCGAACGCCTGAAAACCCGCTCCGGCAACCCGCACCTCGCGGCGGTCGCGATGCCCGGCGGCCTGTTCTACCTCGTCGACCGCTCGAGTGGCGCCGCCGAAAAGCGCTGCGAGCCGCTGCCGCTCGACGAATTCGTCAAGTTCGTCGACGACCTTGGCCCCAAAAAACCGCGCAAGGCCAGCAAGCTCGACCTCGCGTTCGAGGCGCAGATCAAGAACAGCAAGCGATAAGCTGCATTGCAGGGCTTCCGAAGGCTGGCCGGCCACCCGGTTTGGTACAATCGAAAAGTTTCTCTATCCCCGCTGATAGCCGACCAGGCTGCATGACCACCATGAATATCGAACAAGCGCGTTTCAACATGATCGAACAGCAGATCCGTCCGTGGGACGTCCTGGATCTGGAAGTTCTGGGCCTGCTGTCGATCGTCAAGCGTGAGAATTTCGTCCCGGCCGCATACCGCGACCTGGCATTCGCCGATCTCGAGCTGCCGCTGCCGGGCGGTCACAAGATGCTGTTCCCGCGCGTCGAGGCGCGCGTGCTGCAGGAGCTCGCGGTGAAGAAGCACGAGAACGTGCTGCTGATCGGCGCGGGCTCGGGTTACCTGGCCGCGCTGTTCGCGGCGCGCGCGCAGCACGTGACGGCCATCGACATCGATCCGGTGGTCGCGAAGCTCGCGGAAGACAACCTGCGCAACAACGGCGTGACGAACGTCGAAGTCGCGCTCGGCGACGGCTCGCGCGGCTGGCCGGCGAAGGCGCCGTACGACGTGATCTGCGTCGCGGGCGGCCTGCCCGTCGTGCCGCAGGAGATGCTCGAGCAGCTCAAGGTCGGCGGCCGCCTGTCGGCGTTCGTCGGCGGCCGTCCGGTGATGAAGGCGCAGGTCATCACGCGCATCGACGACACGCAGTATCGCGTCGCCGACGTGTTCGAAACCTACGTCGACCACCTCGTCAACGCGATCGAACCGTCGCGCTTCAAGTTCTGAGCTCCATCATGCAGATCCTGACGCCCGCGATGCTCGCGGACTGGCTCGCCGACAAGACCCGCCCCGCGCCCGTCGTGCTCGACGTGCGCGAGCCGTGGGAAATCGCGACCGCGCAGATCGCGGGCAGCGTGTCGATCCCGATGCAGCAGATTCCCGCGCGCAGCGAGGAGCTGGACGACGAAGCGGAGATCGTCTGCGTGTGCCATCACGGGATGCGCAGCGCGCAGGTCGCGATGTTCCTCGAATCGCGCGGCTTCACGAAGCTCTACAACCTGCAGGGCGGGATCGACGCGTGGTCGCGCGACGTCGATCCGGCCGTGCCGCGGTACTGACCTTCCGCGCGGCGCGTCATGCGCCGCCACGCCGACCGCTCGCCGCGGTCGCACCGATTCGCCGAACGGGCGCGCATTGCGCGCCCGTTTCATTTCCGCCGACGGTTGCCGCCCTATCGTCGCCTGTCGCGCCCTCTCCTGCCCCGTCCCGCCCCGTCCGAGCGCACGTGATGCGTGCGCCCGCACGCGGATGCACCATTTCCGCCCGCCCGAGCGCACCGCGACGGATCGCCGATGCCGCACGACGCGCCACGCGCACCGCACCGACGCCCCGCATCGCGCCGTAACGGCACGCCGGGCGTGCATCGACACGACTGGCACATGCCTTGCGTTACACGGATGCCGGCGCCGTCCACGGCGCACACACATCCAACACGTCAGGGGAAACTCGATGAAACGTCGCAGTCTGTTGAAGTTCGGATCGATGGCCGGCGCGCTCGCGCTCGCGGGCAAGAGCCCGTTCGCCCGCGCGGCCGATGCGGGCAGCGGCCCGATCAAGGTCGGCATCCTGCATTCGCTGTCCGGCACGATGGCGATCTCCGAGACGTCGCTGAAGGACACCGCGCTGATGACGATCGCCGACATCAACAAGAGCGGCGGCGTACTGGGCCGCAAGCTCGAGCCGGTCGTCGTCGATCCCGCGTCGAACTGGCCGCTGTTCGCGGAGAAGGCGCGGCAGCTCCTCACGCAGGACAAGGTCGCGTGCGTGTTCGGCTGCTGGACCTCGGTGTCGCGCAAGTCGGTGCTGCCCGTGTTCGAGGAGCTGAACGGCCTGCTCTACTATCCGGTGCAGTACGAGGGCGAGGAAATGTCGCGCAACGTGTTCTATACGGGCGCCGCGCCGAACCAGCAGGCGATTCCCGCGGTCGAGTACCTGATGAGCGCGGAAGGCGGCGGCGCGAAGCGCTTCTTCCTGCTCGGCACCGACTACGTGTATCCGCGCACGACCAACAAGATCCTGCGTGCGTTCCTCAAATCGAAGGGCGTGAAGGAGGCCGACATTCAGGAGGTCTACACGCCGTTCGGCCACAGCGATTACCAGACCATCGTCGCGAACATCAAGAACTTCTCGCAAGGCGGCAAGACGACCGTGATCTCGACGATCAACGGCGACTCGAACGTGCCGTTCTACAAGGAGCTCGGCAACCAGGGGATCAAGGCAACCGACGTGCCGGTCGTCGCGTTCTCGGTCGGCGAGGAAGAGCTGCGCGGGATCGACACGAAGCCGCTCGTCGGGCATCTCGCCGCGTGGAACTACTTCATGTCGGTGAAGAACCCGTCGAACACGAAATTCAAGGAGCAGTTCGCCGCGTGGGTGAAGGCGAACAACCTGCCCGGCGGCGCGAAGCGCGTGACCAACGACCCGATGGAAGCGACCCTCGTCGGCATCCACATGTGGAAGCAGGCGGTCGAGAAGGCGAAGAGCACCGACGTCGACAAGGTGCGCATCGCGATGATCGGCCAGAGCGTCACCGCGCCGTCCGGCTTCACGCTGACGATGGACGGCAACCATCACCTGCACAAGCCGGTGATGATCGGCGAGATCCGCGGCGACGGGCAGTTCAACGTCGTGTGGAAGACCAAGACCGCGATTCGCGCGCAGCCGTGGAGCCCGTTCATCGCGGGCAACCAGGGCAAGCCGGACGTCGTCAGCTCGATTCCGGCGTTCCTGCGCCGGCAGCGCGCGGCGCTGGCCTGATGCGGCACGGGGCGCCGCGCGAACGCGTGGCGCTCCCGGTCGCGGCGGTTCGCCGTCGCAGCACGCCGGCTTCAGCCGCGAGCGCAGTCGCGAACCGTCACCGCGCCCGTCGACGCCCCGGCATCGCCGTACGAGACCTCTTCCCCACGTCTGCCAGGACTTCCCGATGCCCACACTCCTCCGCCGCGCCGCCGTCGCGCTCGTTGCGTGCACCGCCCTCGCCGGCGCCGCGCCGCGCACGGCCTTCGCGCTGACGGCCGCCGACACCGCCGCGCTCGCCGGCGACGACTTCGACGCGAAGACTGCCGCGATCGAACGGCTCGCCTCCGACCCCGATCCGCACGCCGTGACGCTGCTCGATGCGCTGTCGTCCGGCGACGCGCTCGCGACCGGCGACGGCCGCATCCTGATCCAGACCGGCGACGCCGCGCACGACGCGCTGACGCAAGCCGCCGCGCAGCCCGGCGACGCGCAGCCAGTGATGCTCAACAATCTGCTGCGCACGAAGATCGCCGCCGCGCTGTCGGGCCGCGCGCTCGCGTCGCCGGACGTCGCGGCGCGCCGCGACGCGATCGACGCGCTGCTGAAGTCGCCCGATCCCGCGCTGAAGCCGATGATCGACCGCGCCCGCGCGAACGAGACCGACCCGTCGCTGAAGCGCCGTCTCGACGCGCTGTGGGCGATCGCCGCGCTGCACGATGCCGATCCGGCGAAGCGTCTCGACGCGGTGCGGCTCGTCGCCGCGCGCAGCGATCTCGACATGATCGAGCAGTTGCGCCCGCTCGTCGCGAAGAACGCCGACGGCAGCTTCGCGGAACCCGACGCGCGCGTGCGCGACGCCGCGCAGCAGGGGCTCGACGCGCTGCACGCATTGCAGCGCCGCGGCGAGATCGCAGGCACCGTGTTCGCGGGCCTGTCGCTCGGCAGCGTGCTGCTGCTCGCGGCGCTCGGCCTCGCGATCACCTACGGCCTGATCGGCGTGATCAACATGGCGCACGGCGAATTCCTGATGATCGGCGCGTATGCGACCTACGTCGTGCAGACGCTGGTGCAGCGCTTCGCGCCGGCCGCGTTCGACTGGTATCCGCTCGTCGCGGTGCCCGCGTCGTTCGCCGCGGCCGCGCTGGTCGGCATCGTGCTGGAGCGGCTCGTGCTGCGGCACCTGTACGGCCGCCCGCTCGAGACGCTGCTCGCGACCTTCGGCGTGAGCCTGATCCTGATCCAGGCGATGCGGATGCTGTTCGGCGCGCAGAACGTGCAGGTCGTGAACCCGTCGTGGATGAGCGGCGGCGTGACCGTGATGCAGAACCTGATCCTGCCGTACAACCGGCTCGTGATCCTCGCGTTCGCGCTCGCGGTGGTGTTCGTCGCATGGGCCGTGCTGACGAAAACGCGGCTCGGCCTGTTCGTGCGCGCGGTCACGCAGAACCGCCGGATGGCCGCGTGCGTCGGCGTGAAGACCGCGCGCGTCGACGCGTATGCGTTCGCGTTCGGCGCGGGCATCGCGGGCCTCGGCGGCTGCGCGCTGTCGCAGATCGGCAACGTCGGCCCGGATCTCGGCCAGAACTACATCATCGATTCGTTCATGGCCGTCGTGCTCGGCGGCGTCGGGCAGATCGCCGGCACCGTGCTCGGCGGCTTCGGGCTCGGCCTCGTCAGCAAGGCGATCGAGCCGTTCTGGGGCGCGGTGCTCGCGAAGATCGCGGTGCTCGTGATGATCGTGCTGTTCATCCAGAAACGTCCGCAGGGCATGTTCGCCCTGAAGGGACGCAGCGCGGAGGCATAAGATGACTGCGTTTACCGATTCGTTGCCGAACGCGTCCGCCGCGGCCGCGCCGCCCGCCGCCGCGCGCGTGCAGGCCGGCTTCGCGCTCGGCCTGCCGCCCCGCCCCGCGCTGCTGTCGCGCCGCGCATGGCTCGCGCTCATGGTGCTGTGCGTCGCGATCGGCGTCGGCGTGCCGCTCGCCGCGCTCGTCGCGCCCGAGTCGAGCGCGTTCCACCTGTCCGCGTATGCGATGACGCTCGCCGGCAAGCTGATGTGCTACGCGATCGCCGCGCTCGCGCTCGATCTCGTGTGGGGCTACTGCGGCATCCTGAGTCTCGGCCACGGCCTGTTCTTCGCGCTCGGCGGCTATGCGATCGGCATGTACCTGATGCGCGAGATCGGCCGCGACGGCAAGTACGGCAGCGACCTGCCCGACTTCATGGTGTTCCTCGACTGGCACCAGCTGCCGTGGTACTGGAGCGGCACGCAGCATCTCGCGGTCGCGCTGCTGCTGGTCGTGCTCGCGCCCGCGGCGCTCGCATGGGTGTTCGGCTTCTTCACGTTCCGCTCGCGCGTGAAGGGCGTGTACCTGTCGATCATCACGCAGGCGCTGACGTTTGCGGCGATGCTGCTGTTCTACCGCAACGAGACCGGCTTCGGCGGCAACAACGGCTTCACCGACTTCAAGCGCATCGCGGGCTTCCCCGTAACGTCGCCCGGCACGCGCACGGTGCTGTTCCTGCTGACCTTCGCTGCGCTCGTGCTCGCGTTCGTCGCCGCGCGCGCGATCGTCACGAGCAAGCTCGGCCGCGTCGTCACCGCGGTGCGCGACGGCGAGACGCGGCTGATGTTCCTCGGCTACAGCCCGCTCGCGTACAAGCTGTTCGTGTGGACCGTATCGGCCGTGCTGTGCGGCATCGCAGGCGCGTTGTACGTGCCGCAGGTCGGCATCATCAACCCCGGCGAGATGTCGCCGGGCAATTCGATCGAGATGGCGATCTGGGTCGCCGTCGGCGGACGCGGCACGCTGATCGGGCCGATCGTCGGCGCGTTCGCGGTGAACGGCGCGAAGAGCTTTTTCACCGCGTATTTCGCCGAATACTGGCTGTTCTTCCTCGGCCTGATCTTCGTGCTCGTGCCGCTGCTGCTGCCGCGCGGGATCATGGGTCTCGTCGAAGCCGCCATCGCGAAGGGGAAGCGCGCATGAACGGAACCGCCCTCTACCAGTTCGCGCCGCCGAGCGAGGACGAGCTGCTCGCGGTCAGCGGCACGGCGTCGATGGGGCGCGTCGTGACGCCCGGCATCGACACGTCGCACGGCACGATCCTTTATCTCGAGGATATCGAAGTGAGCTTCGACGGCTTCCGTGCGCTGAAGAAACTGTCGCTGTCGATCGACGCCGGCGAGCTGCGCTGCGTGATCGGCCCGAACGGCGCGGGCAAGACGACGATGATGGACGTGATCACCGGCAAGACGCGTCCCGACGCGGGCAAGGTGTTTCTCGGCCAGACGCTCGACCTCGCGCGGATGAGCGAGCCGGAAATCGCGCGCGCGGGGATCGGCCGCAAATTCCAGAAGCCGACGGTGTTCGAGCAGCACCCGGTATGGGAAAACCTCGAGCTCGCGATGCAGACCGACAAGGGCTGGCTCGCGTCGCTGCGCGCGCGGCTCGACAAGGCCGCGCAGGCGAAGATCGAGGAGACGCTCGCGCTGATCGGCCTCGAAGCGCACGCGTTCCGCGCGGCCGGCGAGCTGTCGCACGGGCAGAAGCAGCGGCTCGAGATCGGCATGCTGCTGATGCAGCGCCCCGCGCTGCTGCTGCTCGACGAGCCCGCGGCGGGCATGACCGATCACGAAACGATGGAGCTCGCGGACCTGCTGAACACGCTGCGCGGCACCTGCTCGATGATGGTCGTCGAGCACGACATGGAATTCGTCGCGGCGCTCGCGGGTGACGCGGGCCGCGTGACGGTGATGGCCGAAGGCGCGGTGCTCGCGCACGGCACGCTCGATCAGGTCAAGCGCGACGACGCGGTGATCGAGTCTTATCTCGGACGATGACGCGATGCTGAAGATCGACTCGCTGAACCAGTATTACGGCGGCAGCCATATCCTGCGCAATGTGACGCTTTCCGCCGACGACGGCAAGCTGACCGTGCTGCTCGGCCGCAACGGCGTCGGCAAGACGACGCTGCTGCGCTGCCTGATGGGCGTCGTCGCCGCGAAGAGCGGCACGGTGGCGTGGCGCGGCGCGCCGCTCGGCGCGCTGCCGCCGTACGCGCGCGTCGCGGCCGGGCTGGCCTACGTGCCGCAGGGCCGCGACATCTTTCCGCGGCTCACCGTCGAGGAAAACCTGCTCGTCGGCGCCGCGAGCCGGAAAGCGCCGTCGAAGGTGCCGGAGCGCATCTACGACCTGTTTCCGGTGCTGAAGGACATGCGCGCGCGGCGCGGCGGCGACCTGTCGGGCGGCCAGCAGCAGCAGCTCGCGATCGGCCGCGCGCTGATGAGCGAACCGCAGTTGCTGATCCTCGACGAGCCGACCGAAGGGATCCAGCCGTCGATCATCCAGGACATCGGCCGCACGCTGCGCCAGCTCGTCGACGAAACGAAGATGACGGTGCTGCTCGTCGAGCAGTACTACGACTTCGCGCGCTCGATCGCCGACCATTACTGGGTGATGAGCCGCGGCGAGATCGTCGCGGGCGGGGAAGCGCGGGACATGGAAAGCAATGGCGTGCGGGAGTTGATCGCCGTGTAATGGCGGCGGCGGCAGGCGACGGCGAGCAGCAACCGACAACCCGCGCCGCCCAAGCGCATATTGTTGCGTTAGCATCGTCGTTTCGTCCGCCTGTCCCAGCTTCCCGCCGATGTCCGCCCCCGATTCCCACGTGTCGCTGTCCCGCCCCGCCGTCGCCAAGTCATGGCGCGCCCGTCTCGAACTCGGCTTCGAGCGGCACGGCGCGCGCACGACGCTCGTCCACCGCCTGCACGAAGGCCCGCTGCGCGTGCAGCGGCCGCTGTATCCGGAAGGCGGCGCGATCTGCCACGCGGTGATCGTCCATCCGCCGGGCGGCGTCGCGGGCGGCGACCGGCTCGACCTCGACATCGCACTCGGCAACGGTGCGCACGCGGTGCTGACGACGCCCGGCGCGACCAAGTGGTACAAGTCGAACGGCCTCGACGCGACGCAGCGCATCGGCATCGTGCTCGGCGAGAACGCGAAGCTCGACTGGCTGCCGCAGAACAACCTGCTCTTCGACGCGGCGCACGCGTCGCTCGCCTTCACGCTGACGCTCGGCGCGGGCGCGAGCGCGCTCGGCTGGGACGCGACGCAGCTCGGCCGGCAGGCGGCCGGCGAAGCATGGACGACGGGCCGCGTCGCGTCGACGTCGGCCATCGTCGACGCCGCCGGCCGGCCGCTGTGGACCGAGCGCGCGCTGCTCGACGCCGGCGACGCGCTGCGCGGCGCGCCGCAGGCGCTCGCGGGCTTCCCGGTCTACGGCACGCTGTGGGCGATCGGCGCCGCGTGCGACGCCGCGCTCGCGGAATCGCTCGCCGAGCGGATGCCGTTCGACGATACCTTGCGCGCAGGCGCGACCTGCGTGAGCCCGGGCGTCGTGCTCGTGCGCGCGCTCGCGACGTCGATGGAGGCGCTGCAACGCCATTTCACTGACTGCTGGCTCGCGCTGCGCCCGATTGTGCATCGCGTCGACGCACGTCCGCTGCGCCTCTGGCAAACCTGAGCGCACGCACCAATCCGACGCAACGCCCCATCTGACGCGCCCCCGTTTCATGCATCGCGCACCACGAGCGCGCATCGATGCATCGCCGGCGGGCTCGCGGCATGGCACGCACCTTGCTGATTACATAAGCAATACATGCCACCCGGAAAACGGCGCGGTGCTACGATGAGCCGCGAGCATGCCGGCCTCCCGTGCATCGACAACAATTACGTTTTCCTGAACGCTTGCCTTCATGAAACTGACTCCCCGCGAAAAAGACAAGCTGCTGATCTTCACGGCAGCGCTGCTGGCCGAGCGCCGCCGTGCGCGCGGCCTCAAGCTCAACTATCCGGAAGCGGTCGCGTTCATCACCGCCGCGCTGATGGAAGCCGCCCGCGACGGCAGGACCGTCGCCGAGGTGATGCACTACGGCACCACGCTGCTCACGCGCGACGACGTGATGGACGGCGTGCCCGAGATGATCCCCGACATCCAGGTCGAAGCGACCTTCCCCGACGGCACGAAGCTCGTCACCGTCCACCATCCGATTCCGTGAGGCACTCCGAATGATTCCCGGCGAAATCCTCACCGACGACGGCGAGCACGAACTGAACGCGGGCCGCGCGACGCTCACGCTGACGGTCGCGAACACCGGCGACCGCCCGGTGCAGGTCGGCTCGCACTACCACTTCCACGAAGTCAACGACGCGCTGTCGTTCGACCGCGCGGCCGCGCGCGGCTTCCGGCTCAACATCGCGGCCGGCACCGCGGTGCGCTTCGAGCCGGGCCAGACGCGCACGGTCGAGCTCGTCGAGCTCGCGGGCGACCGTGCCGTCTACGGTTTTCAAGGCAAGGTGATGGGGCCGCTCTGAGCGCCCCGCTTCAGGACTACGGACGACATGACACTACGCTTGAGCCGCCGCGCGTATGCGGAGATGTTCGGGCCGACGACGGGCGACCGCATCCGTCTCGCCGATACCGAGCTGCTGATCGAGATCGAACGCGACTTCACGATCTACGGCGAGGAAGTGAAGTTCGGCGGCGGGAAGGTGATCCGCGACGGGATGGGCCAGTCGCAGCGCGTCGCCGCCGACGTGCCCGATACGGTGATCACGAACGCGGTGATCCTCGATCACTGGGGCATCGTGAAGGCCGACATCGCGATCAAGCACGGCCGCATCGCCGCGATCGGCAAGGCCGGCAATCCTGACATCCAGCCGGGCGTGACGATCGCGATTGGAGCTGCGACCGAAGTGATCGCCGGCGAAGGGCTGATCGTGACCGCGGGCGGCATCGACACGCACATCCACTTCATCAGCCCGCAGCAGATCGACGAGGCGCTCGCGTCCGGCGTGACGACGATGCTCGGTGGCGGCACGGGGCCCGCGACCGGCACCAACGCGACCACCTGCACGCCGGGCCCGTGGCACATGGAGCGGATGCTGCAGGCCGCCGACGGCTGGCCGATCAACCTCGGCTTTCTCGGCAAGGGCAACGCGAGCCTGCCGCAGCCGCTCGTCGAGCAGATCGCCGCCGGCGCGATCGGGCTGAAGCTGCACGAGGACTGGGGCACGACGCCCGCCGCGATCGACAACTGCCTGTCGGTCGCGGACGACACCGACACGCAGGTCGCGATCCACACCGACACGCTGAACGAAGCCGGCTTCGTCGAATCGACGGTCGCCGCGTTCAAGGGCCGCACGATCCATACGTATCACACCGAAGGCGCGGGCGGCGGCCATGCGCCCGACATCCTGAAGGTGTGCGGCGAGGCGAACGTGCTGCCGTCGTCGACCAACCCGACGCGCCCGTACACGATCAACACGCTCGACGAGCACCTCGACATGCTGATGGTGTGCCATCACCTCGATCCGTCGATCGCCGAGGATCTCGCGTTCGCCGAATCGCGCATTCGCCGCGAGACGATCGCGGCCGAGGACATCCTGCACGACCTCGGCGCGCTGTCGATGCTGTCGTCCGACTCGCAGGCGATGGGCCGCGTCGGCGAGGTGATCATCCGCACCTGGCAGACCGCGCACAAGATGAAGGTGCAGCGCGGTGCGCTGCCCGAGGACAGCGCGCGACACGACAACTTCCGCGCGAAGCGCTACGTCGCGAAGTACACGATCAACCCGGCGCTCACGCACGGCATCGCGCACGAGGTCGGCTCGATCGAGCCCGGCAAGTGGGCGGACCTCGTGCTGTGGGAGCCGGCGTTCTTCGGCATCAAGCCGGCGATGATCCTGAAGGGCGGAATGATCGCGGTGGCGCAGATGGGCGACCCGAACGCATCGATCCCGACGCCGCAGCCCGTCCACTACCGCGAGATGTTCGCGACGCGCGGCGGCGCGCTCGCGCGCACGTCGCTGACGTTCGTGTCGCAGATGGCGGCCGACGCGGGCATCGCCGAACGCTACGGGCTCGCGAAGCGCATCGTGCCGGTGCGCAACTGCCGCAACGTGACGAAGGCCGACATGATCCACAACGCGTGGCGGCCCGCGATCAGCGTCGATCCGGAAACCTACGACGTGATCGCCGACGGCCAGCTCCTCACCTGCGAGCCGGCCGCGGTGCTGCCGATGGCGCAGCGCTATTTCCTGTTCTGACGATTTCCGATCCATGCGCACCCTCGACAAACGCATTGCCCCGAACGTGAAGCTTGCCGCGTCGCTCGTCGCGCGCGCGCCGACGCTCACGCTCGCCTACGATGCCCGCTGCAAGAGCCGCCTCGCAGCCACGCTCGACACCGGCGAAGACGTCGCGCTCGTGCTGCCGCGCGGCACCGTGCTGCGCGACGGCGACGTGCTCGTCGCCGACGACGGCGCGCTCGTGCGCGTCGCCGCCGCGCCTGAAACCGTGCTGCGCGTGCGCGCGGCCGATCCGCTGACGCTGATGCGCGCCGCCTACCACCTCGGCAACCGCCATACGCCGGTCGAGATCGGCGACGGCTACCTGTTGCTCGAAGCCGATCCCGTGCTCGCGGACATGCTGCGCCGGCTCGGCACGCAGGTCGAGCAGGTCGACGCGCCGTTCCAGCCGGAAGCCGGCGCATACGGCGGCGGACACCGGCACGGCCACGACGCGACCTTCGCGGAAGACTATGCGCTCGCGCAGCAGGTGTTCTGCGAGCACCACGGCCATTCGCATTCGCACGATCACGATCACCAGCACGGCCCCGGATGCACGCACGGCCACGGCCATGAACACCACTGAACTCGTCGCGCTGCTGCACCTCGCGTCGCCCGCGCTACCGATCGGCGCGTTCAGCTATTCGCAGGGACTCGAGGCGGCGCTCGACGCGAACCTGATCCGCGACGCCGACGGCGCGCGCGACTGGATCGCGAGCGGCCTGGCCGACGTGCTCGCGCACGGCGAGCTGCCGTTTCTCGCGCACCAGCTCGCGCGCTGGCATGTGCACGACGCCGACGCGCTCGCCCGCGAAAACGCATGGTTCGTCGCGAGCCGCGAATCGGCGGAACTGCGCCGCGAGACCGAACAGATGGGCTGGTCGCTCGCGCAGCTGTGCACGTCGCTCGGATGGGGCGACGCCGCGCGCCGCGAAACGCTTGCGGCGATCACGCCGATCGCGCTGCCGACCGCGTTCGCGTATGCGGCGGCGGCACACGGCGCGCGCGCCGACGCGACGCTCGCCGCATATGCGTTCGGCTGGGTCGAGAACCAGACGTCCGCCGCGCTGAAGGCGGTGCCGCTCGGCCAGCTCGCCGGCCAGAAAATCATCGTCGCGCTGCGCGGCGCGATCGACGCGGCCGTGCGGCGCGCGCTCGCGACGCCGCCCGACCGGATCAACACGTTCGCGCCGCAGCTCGGCATCCTGTCCGCGCGGCACGAGACCCAGTATTCGCGGCTGTTCCGCTCCTGACCCACACGCCTCCGCCATGAACGCACCCTATTCCCCGTCCGCCCGCCGCACGAAGAAGCTGCCGCCGCTGCGCGTCGGCATCGGCGGCCCGGTCGGCTCCGGCAAGACCACGCTGCTCGAAATGCTGTGCAAGGCGATGCGCGACACCTACGACCTCGTCGCGATCACCAACGACATCTATACGAAGGAAGACCAGCGCCTGCTGACGGTCGCAGGCGCGCTGCCCGAGGAACGGATCATGGGCGTCGAGACGGGCGGCTGCCCGCACACCGCGATCCGCGAGGACGCGTCGATCAACCTCGAAGCGGTCGACCGGATGCTCGCGCGCTTTCCGGACGCGGACATCGTGTTCATCGAGTCCGGCGGCGACAATCTCGCGGCGACGTTCAGCCCCGAGCTGTCGGACCTGACGATCTACGTGATCGACGTCGCGGGCGGCGAGAAGATCCCGCGCAAGGGCGGGCCGGGCATCACGAAGTCGGACCTGCTCGTGATCAACAAGACCGACCTCGCGCCGCTCGTCGGCGCGAACCTCGACGTGATGGCGTCCGACACGACGAAGATGCGCGGCGAACGGCCGTACGTGATGACGAACCTGAAGGCGCTCGACGGCGTCGCGGACGTCGTCGCGTTCATCGAGAAGAAGGGATTGCTGAAGGTCTGAGCGAGGACGGCGGCCCGCGCTCGCGGGCACGCATGTGTCGCAAGCCGCGGCGCGCGCCCGCCGAAGCGCAAGCGCGCCGCGCCGTGCCTATTCGTCCTGCATCTCGGGCGCGCCGTTCCCGGCGGCCGGCAGCAGCGCCGCCAGCACGTCGACGGTCCGCGCGGTCGCGCCGCGATGGCGCGCCGCGAAGGCCGCGCCGGCCGCGCCCATCGCGATGCGCCGCGCGTTGTCGGCGAACAGCGCGTCGAGCGCGCGGGCGAGATCCGCGGGGTCCTGCACCTGCTGCGCGGCGCCCGCCGCGACCGCATCGGCGGTCGCCTGCGTGAAGTTGAACACGTGCGGCCCGATCAGCACCGGCACGCCGACCGCGCATGCTTCGATCAGGTTCTGCCCGCCGAGCGGCAGCAGGCTGCCGCCGATGAACGCGACGTCGGCCGCCGCGTAGTACGCGCCCAGCTCGCCCATCGAATCGCCGAGCAGCACCGTCACGTCGGCCGGCAACCGCGCCGCCGCCGGCTGGCCCGCCGCGAGCGCGGCGGCATCCGCCGCCCAGGCCGAACGCCGCACGCACTTGAGCCCGTTGCGCGCGACGAGCGCCTCGACTTCGCCGAAGCGCTGCGGATGTCGCGGCACGAGGATCAGCAGCGCGCCGGGTGTCGTCACCGCCGCGAACGCCTGCAGCACCAGCGCTTCCTCGTTCTCGCGCGTGCTCGCCGCCACCCACACCGGGCGCGCGCCGATCGCGTCGCGCCATGCATGCCCGCGCGCCGCGAGTTCGGGCGGCGTCGTCATGTCGAATTTCAGGTTGCCGAGCACCGTCACGTGCCGTGCGCCGAGCGCGCCCAGGCGCTCCGCATCGGCCGGGCTCTGCGCGAGCACCCGCGAGAAGCCGCCGAACACGTCGCGCGCCGCCGCGCCGAACTTCGCCGCGCGCCTGTACGACCGCGCGGACATCCGCGCATTGGTCAGCACGAGCGGCACGTCCGCGCGGCGGCATTCGTCGATCAGCGTCGGCCACACCTCGGTTTCCATCACGAGGCCGAGCGTCGGCCGCCATGCGCGCAGGAAGCGCCGCACCGCGCCCGGCATGTCGTACGGCAGGTAGCAGCGCAGCACGCGATCGCCGAAGATCTGCGTGCCGGTCGCACGGCCGCTCGGCGTCATGTGCGTGAGCAGGATGCGCGCGTCCGGGCGCGCCTTCATCAGCGCATCGATCAGCGGCTGCGCGGCGCGCGTCTCGCCGACCGACACCGCATGCACCCAGATCAGCGGCGCGCGGTCGTCCGGCGCGCGGCCCGGCCCATAGCCGAAGCGCTCGCCGATATGCTCGCGGTAGCCGCGCTCCTTGCGCGAGCGCACGACCAGGCGCACGACGGCCAGCGGCGCGACGAGCCACCACAGCGCGCGATAGATCACCCTCAGCATGAAGCGGCCACCTCGTGACTTCGACTGCGGCGCGCGTTCAAACCAGCGCCCTGCCCGTCAGGCGCTCGAGAATGCCGAGCGGCGCGCAATCGCGCCGCACCATCGCGTCGACCGGCAGGAAGAACGTCTGCTCGAGCATGAACTGGCCCGACATCACCGCGTGCGACGCCTGGTCGGAGAAGCAGATCCACACGCTGCCCGGCGGAAACGGCATCGTCTCCTGCGGGCTGTTCTTCTGGTAGTCGAGGTCGGCCTTCATGCTGTCGTGCAGGTTCAGCATCAGGTGGTCGTACGCGCTGCGCGGCGTCTTCGTCACGTGCAGCAGGTTCAGCAGCCAAGCGGAACCCGGCAGCTGCGGCCGGATGCGCGGCAGGAAGCGTTTCGCGACGGCTTCGAACGGCTCGCCGACGCGCCACACGCGCGGCGCGCCGGCCGGATTGACGTTCGTGAACACGCGCAGGATCCGCTCGCCGTAGTTCGGGCGCGACGGGAACGCGTCGACGTGCAGCCGGCTGTCGTCCTTGCGCCACGACGTCTGGCGCGTCTCGACCTGCATCAGGCGCAGGCTCGTCGGCGCGACGCGCAGCTTGCCGCGGTATTCGGGAAAGAGGCCGTCGACGAGCGAGCCGGCCTGCTGCTGGAAGCGCGCGACGAGCGCGCGCACCGCCGACTGCGTGACGCTGTCGCCGAGCACGCCGGCGAGCGCGCCGCCGTTCGGCGCGAGGCTGATGTTCTTGCGTTTCGGATCGGCGAGCGCCGGATCGAGCAGCGCTTCCTCGCCGCCTTCGATCGCAAAGCGCAGGTGCGGGAAATACAGCACCTTGCCTTCTTCGACCGCGGCCAGCAGCTGCTCGCGCGGCACCGACAGATTGTGCCCGCGCCAGTCGGCGGACGAGACTTCGATGATCTGGGATTCGCTCATGGTCTTGGGATGCGTGCGGTTACAGGAGACCGAAGCCCGCGAGCGCCGACTTCACCTGCGCGATCGACGGGGGCTGCCCCGCCGTGCCCAGGTTGGCGACGTTCGGCGACCAGTAGCCGCCGGTCCGCCAGGCCGTCGCGAAATTGTACAGTTCGACCGTCGGGCGCTTCAGCGCCGCCGCGATGTGAACCAGACCTGTGTCAACCCCGACGGTGGCCGCCGCGCCGTCGATCAACCCGACGACCGCCGGCAGCGACAGCTTCGGCGGCACGATCGCCGCCGCGCCGAACTCCTTCGCGAGCCGCTCGCTGGTCGCGCGCTCCGCGTCGTTGCCCCACGGCAGCACGAGCGACGCGCCGCGCCGCACGAGCGACTGGCCGAGCTCGATCCACGCGGCGTCCGGCCATTGCTTGTCGGCGCGCGACGTCGCATGCACGAACACCACGTACGGCACCGGCAGGTTCAGCCCGAGCGCGGCCGCCGCGCGCGACGCCGCGCGCGTGTCGAGGCCGAAGTCGATCGGCTCGGCGGGCGCCGGCGCCGGGTCGCCGAGCGCGGCCGCGACGAGCTGCCGCGAACGCTCGACGACGTGCGTGCGCGGCTCGATCGGCACGCGCTTGTCGTAGAAGAAACGCACCGGCCACTCGTAGCCGGCGCCGTCGGTGCGGTTGCCGAGCCCGACGAGCGGGCCGCGCGCCCAGCTCGCGACCCACGCGGTCTTGATGAGCCCCTGGCAGTCGATCACGAGGTCGTAGCGCTCGGCGGCGAGCCGCTTGCGGAACGCGCCGATTTCGCGCCACGTCGCGCCCGAGAACGGCTTCTTGCGCCAGCGGCGCAGCGAGAACGGCAGCACGTCGCGCACGCCGTCGACGAGCCGCACGAGGTCGACGAAGCTTTCCTCGACGAGCCAGTCCATCTGCGCATCGGGATGGCGCCGCCGGATATCGGCGATCACCGGCATGTTGTGCACGACGTCGCCCAGCGACGACACGCGCACGATCAGGATCTTTTGCACGCTGAAAAAACGCCGGCGGAAGGCCGGCGACAGGCATAAAGACGCGATTTTATCGCGCCGCGGCGCTCGCACAGACAAAAAGCGGCCGCATGCCGCTGGCATGCGCCGCTTTTGGGGGGAACGCGCGACGGCTCGTGCGACCGTCGCGCCGGTTGGCGGCCGTCAGGCCGCGCGCTCAGAACGGCAGCTTCACGTCCGGCTTCGCGGCCGTCAGCACGCGGCGGAAGTCTTCCTGGATGCGGGCGAGGCCGTCCTGCGTCTCGGCTTCGAAGCGCAGCACGACGACGGGCGTCGTGTTCGACGAGCGAGCGAGACCGAAGCCGTCCGGATACTCGACGCGCAGGCCGTCGATCGTCACGACCTCGTCCGCGCCGTCGAACTTCGCTTCCTTCTGCAGCTTCTCGATCAGGCGGAAGTTCTCGCCCTCGTCGAGCCACAGCTGCAGCTCCGGCGTGCACATCGCGTCCGGCAGCGCATTGAGCACCGCGCTTGGATCAGCCGTCTTCGCGAGGATCTCAAGCAGCCGCGCGCCCGTGTACAGCCCGTCGTCGAAGCCGTACCAGCGATCCTTGAAGAACACGTGGCCGCTCATCTCGCCCGCGAGCGGTGCGCCCGTCTCGCGCAGCTTCGCCTTCACCAGCGAGTGGCCCGTCTTCCACATCAGCGGCTCGCCGCCCTTCTCCTTCACCCACTGCGCGAGATGGCGCGTGCACTTCACGTCGTAGATGATCTGCGCGCCCGGATTGCGCGACAGCACTTCCTCCGCGAACAGCATCAGCTGGCGGTCCGGGAAGATGATCTGGCCGTCCTTCGTGACGACGCCGAGGCGGTCGCCGTCGCCGTCGAACGCGAAGCCGAGCTCGGCGTCGGTTTCCTTCAGCGCGCGGATCACGTCCTGCAGGTTTTCCGGGTGAGCGGGGTCCGGATGGTGATTCGGGAACGTGCCGTCGATGTCGGTGTACAGCTCGACCAGCTCGCAGCCGAGCGCCTTGAACAGGCGCGTCGCGAGCGGCCCGGCGACGCCGTTGCCGGCATCGACGACGAGCTTCATCGGCCGCGCGAGCTTGACGTCGCCGGCGATGCGGGCGATGTACTGCTCCGCGACGTCGAACTGCTCGTAGGTGCCGCTGCCCGTCTCGAAGCGCGCGTCGACGATGCGGCGGTACAGCGCCTGGATCTGCTCGCCGTAGATCGCCCCGCCGCGCAGCACCATCTTGAAGCCGTTGTAGTCCGGCGGATTGTGGCTGCCGGTGACGACGATGCACGAATCGACGCGGCGCTCGCCGCCCTTCAGCGCGAGCGGCACGCTCGCCGCGAAATAGCCGACCGGGGTCGGCACCATGCCGACGTCGACGACGTCGACGCCCGCCGCACGCAGGCCGTCGGCAAGCGCCCCGACGAGCTCGGGCCCCGACAGCCGGCCGTCGCGCGCGACGACGACCGCGTCGCCGCCCTGCGCGCGCACTTCGCTGCCGAACGCACGGCCGATCGCGCGCGCCGTGTCGGCGTCGAGCGTCTTGCCGATCACGCCGCGAATGTCATATGCCTTGAAGATGGATTGGGAAATCATCGATTCACTCTCGGTTGCCTGCATGGAAAACGTTGGCCGCCTCGTCGCCGGCGCCGGGCCTCGCGCCCGGGGCTTGTCCGGATGGGCCGGGATGGCGGGAGCGATCCCGAACCAACTTATAATCGCTCGTTTTGATTACGCGAATACCGCCCATTTTAATGCCTAGCCGTCCCGCCGCCGCAACGCGCCCGCCCGCCGGCGCCGTTGCGCCCTTCCGACGCGCGCGCCGGCGCGGCGCGCCATGCTGAAGCGCCTCGCCAACCCGGACGTCGCGAAAGCCGTCGCGAACCTCGTCTGGCTGGGGCTCGAACGGCTCACGCAGATCGGCGTCGCGATCGCGATCAGCGGCCTTCTGGCCCGCTATTTCGGGCCGGACGTGTTCGGCAAATGGCAGTATGCGAATACGCTGCTCCTCGTGCTGGCGCCGCTCACCTGGGTGTGCGGCGCGGAAATCCTCGTTCCGACCATCGTGCAGCGCAGCGCCGGACAGCTCGGCGCGGTGCTCGGCAGCGCGTTCGCGCTGCGCATTGCCGTGTCGGCCGCCGCGCTCGCCGCGACCTGGGCCGCGATCGCCGCCGGCGCGTTCGACCCGCTCGTCGGCGCGATGCTCGCCGGCCTCGCGGTGACGATGATCTTTCGCGAGCCGTTCGTCGGCGTCGTCAACGCGTGGCTGCAGAGCATGACCTACAGCAAGCCGCAGCTCGTCACCAGCATGGCCGCGGCGCTCGTCAAGGCGCTCCTCGTCTGGCTGCTGGTGCGCGCCGCCGCCGGCCCCGCCCGCTTCGCATGGCTGTGGGCGCTCGAAGCCGCCGCGATCGGCATCGTGCTGCTGCTGTATTACCGCCAACGCAACGGCGGCGCGCTCGGCTGGCACGTCGACCGGCCGACGTTCAGGCACTTCGCGACCGCCGGCACGGTGTTCTGGCTCGGTCTCATCTGCATGTACCTGTTCCTCAAGCTCGACCGCCTGATGCTCGAGCGCCACGTGTCGTTCGCCGATCTCGGCCGCTATGCGGCCGCGCAGCAGCTCAACGAGAACTGGATCACGCTCGCGCTGATGCTCGCGCAGACGATCGCGCCCGCCTTCGTCTACCGCGTGCAGGACGTCGCGCGGCTGCGCCGCAACATCGTCCGGCTGATCGCGATGACCGCCGCGCTGATGACCGCCGGCGCGCTCGTGCTCGATGCCGCCGCGCCGCTCATCATCGGCAAGGTGTTCGGGCCCGGCTACGAAGCGTCGGTCGACATCTTCCGCTGGGCCGTCTGGCTGTCCGTGCCGGCCGGCATCGAGGCGATAGGCAATCTTATCGTTCTCAAATATCAAGCAAAATTCGTCCTGCTGGCGAAATGGGCGCTCGCGCTCGCGATCGCCGCGCTGGTCAACCTGCTCGCGATTCCGCGGCTCGGCCTGTACGGCGCGCTCGTCGGGCTGGCTGGCGGCTATCTTGCCGCCGCCGCGGTAAATTTTTATTACATTCGTTTCAAGCTGCGCCCATGACGCACCCTATTTCCGCGCCGCGCGATGCCGGCCCGCTCGGCGACGTGGCCGTGCTGATGCCGGCCTACAACGCGCATGACGATGTCGTCCGGACCCTCGCGTCGTTTCGCGAGGACGCGCCGGTGCACGTGCTGGTCGTCGACGACGGCAGCACGCCGCCGCTGGCCGTGCCGGACCTGCCCGGCCTCGCGGTCGAGGTGCTGCGCATGCCGCGCAACGGCGGCATCGAACGCGCGCTCGAGGCCGGCATCGACGCGCTCGCCGCGCGCGGCTTCCGCTATGCCGCCCGCATCGACGCGGGCGATCTCGCCGCGCCCGGGCGGCTCGCGAAGCAGCGCGCGTATCTCGATGCGCATCCGCGCGTCGCCTGCGTCGGCATGTGGACGCAGGTCGTGTCGCGCGCCGGCGAGCCGCGCTTCATGCTGACGCCGCCCGCCGATCCGCGCGCGCTGCGCCGCACGCGCTTCCTGCGCTCGCCGCTCGTGCATCCGTCGGTGATGCTGCGAGTCGACGCCGTGCGCGAGGTCGGCAACTATCGCGCGAAGTACCGCGCCGCCGAGGATCTCGACCTTTTTTTACGCTTAATGCAACGCTACGATTGCGCGAACCTGCCGGAGCTCGGGCTCTATTACGAGCTCAACGAAGGCGGGATCAGCGCGACCAGGCGCCGCCGCCAGCTGATGTCGACGCTCGCGCTGCTGCTGCGCCATTTCAACGCGCTGAACCCGTACGACTGGGCCGGCCTCGCGAAGAACCTGCTGCATTTCGTGACGCCGTACCGCACGCTGCAGCGGATCAAGCAGACGCTGTTCGCCGCGCGGCCGTCCGCTTGACGCATATTCGGCTTTTTCGACGCATTATTTTTTGGTTTTTTTCATGGCTGCCTCTTCCCCGCTGCGCATCGTGCTGGTCTGCAACACGGCCTGGGCGATCTATACGTATCGCCACGGGCTGATCCGCACGCTCGTCGCGCGCGGCGCCGAGGTGATCGTGGCCGCGCCCGACGACCGCACGGTGCCGCTGCTCGAGCAGATGGGCTGCCGCTACGTGCCGCTTTCGGTTGCGTCGAAAGGCACGAGCCCGCGCGAGGATCTCGGCACGCTCGCCGCGCTGTATCGCCATTACCGTGCGCTGCAGCCGCACCTCGTGTTCCACTACACGATCAAGCCGAACATCTATGGCTCCGTCGCCGCATGGCTCGCGCGTGTGCCGTCGGTCGCCGTGACGACCGGGCTCGGCTACGTGTTCATCCAGAAGAGCCGCGCGGCGAGCATCGCGAAGCGGCTCTACCGGTTCGCATTCCGCTTCCCGCGCGAAGTGTGGTTCCTCAATCGCGACGACCTCGCGACGTTCTCCGGCGAGCGGCTGCTCGCGCATCCCGAGCGTGCGCGCCTCCTGCACGGCGAAGGCGTCGATCTCGAGCAGTTCGCGCCCGCGCCGCTGCCGGCCGGTGACGCACCGGTGTTCATCCTGATCGGCCGGCTGCTGTGGGACAAGGGCGTGCGCGAATACGTCGAGGCCGCGCGCGTCGTGCGCGCGCAGCATCCGCGCGCGCGCTTCCAACTGCTCGGCCCGCTCGGCGTCGACAACCCGAGCGCGATCGGCCGCGACGACGTCGACGCGTGGGTGCGCGAAGGCGTCGTCGAATACCTCGGCGAGGCGCACGACGTGCGCCCGCACATCGCCGCCGCCGACTGCGTCGTGCTGCCGTCGTACCGCGAAGGCGTGCCGCGCACGCTGATGGAGGCGTCCGCGATGGGCCGCCCGATCGTCGCGACCGACGTGCCGGGCTGCCGCGACGTCGTCGCCGACGGCGACACCGGCCTGCTGTGCCGCGCGCGAGACAGCGCGAGCCTCGCCGAGCGCGTCATGCAGATGATCGCGCTCGGCCCCGACGGCCGCGCGGCGATGGGTCGGCGCGGCCGGCAGAAGGTCGTCGCCGAGTTCGACGAGCAGAAAGTCGTCGAACGCTACACAATCACCATACGCGCCTTGACGGGCGTCTCTCTCTGAAGGAACAGAAACCATGACTACGAAGGGAACGATTCTCGTGACGGGCGGTGCGGGCTATATCGGCTCGCACACCGCGGTCGAATTGCTCGATCACGGCTACGACGTCGTAATCGTCGACAACCTCGTCAACAGCAAGGCCGAGTCCGTGCGGCGCGTCGCGCAGATCACCGGCAAGACGCCCGCGTTCCATCAGGCCGACGTCTGCGACGAGGCGGCGCTCGGCAAGGTGTTCGACGCGCACCCGATCACCGGCGCGATTCATTTCGCGGCGCTGAAGTCCGTCGGCGAATCGGTCGCGAAGCCGCTCGAGTACTACCAGAACAACATCGGCGGCCTGCTGACGGTGCTCAAGGTGATGCGCGAGCGCAACGTGAAGCAGTTCGTGTTCAGCTCGTCCGCAACCGTCTACGGCGTGCCGGAGCGCTCGCCGATCGACGAATCGTTCCCGCTGTCGGCGACCAACCCTTACGGCCAGTCGAAGCTGATCGCCGAGCAGGTGCTGCGCGATCTCGAGCTGTCCGACCCGTCGTGGCGGATCGCGACGCTGCGCTACTTCAACCCCGTCGGCGCGCACGCGAGCGGCCTGATCGGCGAGGATCCGGCAGGCATCCCCAACAACCTGATGCCGTATGTCGCGCAGGTCGCGGTCGGCAAACTGGCGAAGCTGCGCGTGTTCGGCTCCGACTATCCGACGCCGGACGGCACCGGCGTGCGCGACTACATCCACGTCGTCGATCTCGCGCAAGGGCACATCGCCGCGCTCGACGCGCTGGTGAAGCGCGACGCGAGCTTCGTCGTGAACCTCGGCACGGGCCAGGGCTACAGCGTGCTGGAAGTCGTGCGCGCGTTCGAGAAGGCGTCCGGCCGGCCGGTGCCGTACGAGCTCGTCGCGCGCCGTCCGGGCGACGTCGCCGAGTGCTACGCGAACCCGCAGGCCGCCGCCGACGTCATCGGCTGGCGTGCGAAGTTCGGCCTCGATGAAATGTGCGTCGACCATTGGCGCTGGCAGGAGAACAACCCGAACGGTTTTGTATAATCCGCTGTCCCATTTCCGAGCAATCCCATGCTCAGCTTCGCGTCCGGTTTCATCGTTTCCCTGCTCGTCACGCTCTTCATCGTGCGCTACGCCCATCTGCACGAGAAGTTCTCGGTCGACAGCGATCTGGCAGGCGTGCAGAAATTCCACGTGCGGCCCGTGCCGCGCGTGGGCGGCATCGGGATCCTCGCGGGCGTCGTCATTGCCGCGCTGATCCTGTCCCGGCGCTATCCGACGATCGCCGGCAGCATTCTCGGCATCGCCGGGTGCGGGATGCCTGCTTTCCTGTCGGGGCTCGTCGAGGACCTGACCAAGCGCGTGTCGCCGCGCGCGCGGCTGCTGTGCACGATGGGCGCGGCCGCGCTTGCGTTCTGGCTGCTGGGCATCGCGGTCAAGCGCATCAGCGTGCCGCCGCTCGATTTCCTGCTCGGCTACGTCGCGATTTCCGCGTTCGTGACCGTGCTGGCCGTCGCGGCGCTCGCGAATGCGGTCAACATCATCGACGGCTTCAACGGGCTCGCGTCGATGGTCAGCTTCATGATGTTCGCGTCGCTCGCGTATGTCGCGTTCCAGGTCGACGACGCGGTCGTGATGTCGGCGTCGTTCATCATGATGGGCGCCGTGCTCGGCTTCTTCGTGTGGAATTTCCCGGCCGGGCTGATCTTTCTCGGCGACGGCGGCGCGTACTTCATCGGCTTCATGCTCGCCGAACTCGCGATCCTGCTGGTGATGCGCAACCGCGAGGTGTCCGCGTGGTATCCGGTGCTGCTGTTCATGTATCCGATCTTCGAGACCTGCTTCTCGATCTACCGGAAGAAGTTCGTGCGCGGGATGTCGCCGGGGATTCCGGACGGCGTGCATCTGCACATGCTCGTCTACAAGCGCCTGATGCGCTGGGCGGTCGGGGCGAAGACCGCGCATGACCTGACGCGGCGCAATTCGCTGACGTCGCCGTATCTGTGGCTGCTGTGCCTGGTCGCGGTGATTCCGGCGACGCTGTTCTGGCGGCATACGGTGCATCTGTTCACGTTCGTCGTGCTGTTCGCGGTGACTTATGTTTGGCTTTATGTGAGCATCGTCAGGTTCAGGGCGCCGAAGTGGATGGTGGTGAGGAAGGAGAGGCGGGGGCATTAAGTCACGCTGCCAAAACGAAAAAGCGTCCCGCGGGACGCTTTTTCCTGGTCGGCACTAACGCAGCCGAAGCGGCAGCCGAAGCGCGTGCGCGCTCATTCGTTCGATACCGCTCGCACCAAAGGCACACTCTGCAGCACCGGCGCGACGGCCGACTGATACTCGGGCACCCAGCGTCGCAGGTCGCGCCGCACCTCGTCGTCGCTCAGCACGCGATGCTGCATCAGCCACGGCAGTAGCTCGTCGAGCAGGTGGTCCGGCACCTCGCGGGCCCGCGCGATCCGGAGTTTCGGATGCGGCGTGCGGGTCGTCGTCTCGTCGTCGGCAAGCAGTTCTTCGTAGAGCTTTTCGCCGGGGCGCAGGCCAGAAAACTCGATTCGGATCTGATCTTCGGAAAAGCCGTACAGGCGTATCAGGTCGCGCGCGAGGTCGACGATCTTGACGGGTTCACCCATGTCGAGAATGAAGATCTCGCCGCCCTGCCCCATGCTCGACGCCTGCAGCACGAGCTGCGACGCTTCCGGAATCGTCATGAAGAAGCGCGTAATCTCCGGGTGCGTGACCGTCACCGGCCCGCCCTTCGCGATCTGCTGCTGGAACTTCGGGATCACGCTGCCCGCGCTGCCGAGCACGTTGCCGAAACGAACGGTCTCGAACTGCGTGTGGTCGCTCGTCTGCTGCAGCGCCTGGCAAGCCATCTCCGCAAGGCGCTTGCTCGCACCCATCACATTGGTCGGGTTGACCGCCTTGTCCGTCGAGATCAGCACGAAATGGCGAACGTCATGACGAATCGCCGCCCGCGCGACGCGGTACGTGCCAAGCACGTTGTTGCGCAGCGCCTGCCATGCATTGAACTCTTCCATCAGCGGCACGTGCTTGTACGCGGCTGCATGGAACACGATGTGCGGCGCGTGGCGCGACATCACTTGGTCGAGCAGCAGCGAATCCTTCGCATCGCCGATGATCGGCACGACCGGCTGCTCCGGGAAGCGCTCGCGCAGTTCCTCGGTCAGTCGGTACATCGCATATTCGGACAGGTCGAACGCGACCAGTTGTGCAGGTGCGAAACGCAGGATCTGCCGGCACAGCTCCGAGCCGATCGAGCCGCCGGCGCCCGTCACCATCACAACGCGGCCGCGCAGCAGCGCCGCGACGTGCGGAGTGTCGATCGTCACGGCGTCGCGGCCGAGGAGGTCTTCGAGGTCGATCTGGCGGACCTGTGACAGGAACCCCTGCCCCGGCATCAGTGAATTCAGCGACGGGAGCACCATTGCCTTGACGCCGGCGCGCACGCACATCGTCGCAGCCCGGCGCTGCACTTCGACCGACGCAGACGGGATCGCGATGATCGCGTATTCGACCTTCAGCGCATCGGTCCAGTGCATGAGATCGTTGATCGCCCCCAGCACCTTGTAGCCGTAGATTTCTCGGCCATGCTTCGTGATATCGTCGTCAAGCAGGCCGACGAGCCGCCATTCGCCCGAGCGTGACAGTTCGCGCGCGAGGTTCGCCCCGGCCGTGCCGGCGCCGAGCACCAGTACCGGCTTGCCTTGTCCAACGAGCCCGCCGTAAAGGTAGAACTCTTTCGTCGCGCGGTACAGCGCGCGTGCGCCGCCCATGAGCAGGAACAGCATCAGCGGGGACACCAGCAGCACCGAACGCGGGATGATCGGGGTCGGCTGGAACATCACGGCGCCAATCATCACGATCACGCCGCCGCCGGCGAGCGCCTTCGAAATGCGCATCAGGTCCGGGAGGCTCGCGAACACCCACAGGCCGCGATATAGGCCGAACAGGTGAAACATCAGCGCGTAAACGGGCAACACCCAGGCGAGCGCTGTTAGCGCGCCATTCAGGAAATCAGGCGGAACGCTCCCGTTGAAGCGGACGAGATAGGCAAACAACCACGCGGCGACGACCGCCAGCAGGTCGAACAGGAAAGCACTGAATGACAGCCATGATGCTTTGGATCGCAACATCGGCGGGAGACCTCATGAATTGTTTTCGGCGGCCTTCTGAATCCGGCGCCAGCGCATGTCGATCGCAAGTCCGATGCATGCCAGGACGCCATACCAAGCAACAAACAGCAACCACTGCTGCAGTTCCTGACGGCCCAACGCCCACAAGGCAACGATTATGCCTGCGAGCATGATGAGGTACCAATAAATAGCAGTGCGTCCATGACCGATGCCGGAGCGCACCATCCTTTGATAATAATGCTCCCGGTGCGCTTTCCAGAACTTTTCTCCACGTAACAAGCGTCTCAGGAGTGTTACAGATGCGTCGGCAATAAAGGGAGCGAAGACGAGCGCGGGAAACCAGATCGGCCACACGTTCCCTCGCCAGCCCCAATAGCCGACGGCACCGGCGAGGAATCCGAGCGGAATGGAACCTGCATCGCCAAGAAACAGTCTCGCCGGATGGAAATTCAGCAGCAGAAAGCCGAGCGCGGCGCCCGAGATGGCGGCGCCGGCGACGACCAGATCCGGCGACGGTCCTGGGCCGCCGAGGGCCGCGATCGCATAAGCGCCGAAGCCGAACAGCGCCATGCCACCCGCGAGGCCATCCGCGCCATCCATGAAGTTGTAGAGATTGGTCAGCCAGACCATCACGAAACCGACGCCGGCCAGCAACCACCACGGTGCGTCGGCCGGATACACCGCGAGCAGCGCGACGACCGCTGCGAGGTGCGCCGAGAACCGCACGCGTGCCGGCAGCCCGCGCCGGTCGTCGATCTGCGACATCGCGGCCAGGCCAGCGGCGGCGGCCGCGATCAGCCACAGGTGCGGCGCCAGCGCGAGCAACGCAACGACGCAGACCGGCACGATGCCCCAGCCGCCGACGCGCGGCGTCGGGCGCGTATGCAGCGAACGGTCGTTCGGGATGTCGGTGGCGAGCCGCCAGGCCAGCCCGGTGGTGAGCAGCGTGCGCAGGATCGTCGTCGACGCGATGGCAGCGGCCAGCGCCACCGCGGCCGCCTGCGGCCACGTGGAGAGGGTGAAATGCATGTCGGCTATTGTTGTGTATCGCGCAAACGATACCATGTGGCGGTCGCTTCGAGGCCTTGTCGGGTCGTGTAGGGCGGATGCCAACCGAGCACACGGGTGATTCGGCCCGTGTCGAGCTGGAGACTGCCCGTCAGGCGGTCGATTGCCGCCCGGCGGCCGGTCAGCGCGCCAACGACACGCAGCACGGCAGACGGGACCGGAATCAGGCGGGCCGGCTTGCCCAGCGCTTCACCGACCAGCCGCAGCAGGCCGGTGACCGACGGTGCGTCGTCGTCGGCGACGTGAAAGCACTCGCCAGCAGCGCGCGGGTCGATTGCGCACCGCAGCAGCACATCTGCGAGGTTGTCGACGTAGATGAGGCTGCGGCGTGCCGGGATTGAGCCGAGCGGTAGCGGCATCCCGCGCGCGACGGCGTCCATCATCTTCAGGAAGTTCGCTCGGACGGCAGGACCGTAGACGAGCGGCGGACGAACGATCACGACGTCGAGCCCGTTCGACGCACCGAACTGCGCGAGTTCGCGCTCCGCGCGCAGCTTCGAGCGACCGTAGGCGTCCTGAGGAGCGGGGGGCACCGCTTCCGACAATGGCGCGCCGCCATCGCTCTCGCCGACCGCCTTGATGCTGCTTGCGAACACGAAGCGGCGAACGCCGTGCCGGCGCGCGGCTTGGGCGAGCCGCATGGTGCCGGCGACGTTGGTCGCTTCGAACGCGGCGTCCGGATCGGGTGACTCGTCGCGCATCACGTGCACGCGCGCGGCCAGATGTATCACGCAGTCGGCGGCCAGATCGGCGGGCCATGCTTGGTCGACACCGTCGAAATCGGCGGCGTCGTGCACCCATTCGCGCACGCCGGCGACAGACCCGCCCTGGCGCCTGACCAAGGCGGTGACGGTGTGCCCGGCCTCCAGCGCGCGCCGGCAGACTGCGCGCCCGACGAACCCGTTCGCGCCCGTCACGATGACGCGGGTCACCAGAACCTCCAGCCGAAGCGGTTGTAGAACTTGAACGCCGATGACGCGAACATGCGGATGTGCGCAGAGCCCTTGCGGGAAGCCCCGCCGCCGTGGTGGATCACGCGGACCGAAGGCACATAGGCGATGCGCGCGCACTCGCGAGTCCGCAGGCTGAGGTCGTAGTCTTCGAAATAGAGGAAATAGCGCGGATCGAAGCCTTGCAGGCACTTGAGCACGTCGGTGCGGAACAGCATGAAGCAGCCGCTGACGATTGGCGGATCCCAGACGATGTCGTGGTCGTTGATGACGTCGCGCATTTCGTAGTGGGCGAGGCGGCGATGGAACCGCTTGCGCCACCCTGCCGGCAGGAATCCACGCACGGCAAGATCCATCACGGTGGGAAAGCGCCGGCAAAGGTGCTGCAATGTTCCATCCTCATTACTGATACGCGGCGCAAGCAGTCCCACCTGATCGTTCTCGTCGAGAAAGGCTATCGCCTCAACTAGTGCAGATGGGTCGATGTCGACATCTGGATTCAGGACGAGGTGGTATCGGCTACCCAGGCTCTGCAAAACACTGTTATGGCCGCGACCGTATCCGATATTGCCATGCCCTGCGGCAATCACGACGTCTGCGCAGACTGCATGTAGCGACTGGATAGGACTCGCCAGGTCCGGTAGCCCGCCGTTGTCGATCAGGTAGATCGACGTCCTGCTCGGTACCCTTCCCTCGCCAAGAATTGATATCGCGCCCCGTAGCGTGTCGAGAGTCCTCACCAAGGCCGGGACATCCGGCCGGAACACAACCACCGAAACTGAAAGTTGCGTGCCCTCGCTCCGCGTGCTTGCGGTCACCGCGCACACCATCGAATTTGGTTCCTGACCATCCCGTACCGTTCCCTAAAAGCCGTAAGTTTGGGCATAAGACGCCCCCTTGGCAAGCGACGCCCGTGACCACGGTTACCGATACTTACATGAGCATTCGCTCCACTTGCTAGACTTCCGCAATGACTGGAGCAGGCGTCGGAACCGGTGTTGTGCGTTAACATTGCCTGCTCGCACAAGAACACCCATGGAGCACGTCTCTTCAATCTCAGCATGCGCCAGTCCCGGACGCCACCGCGCCACCATGGAGCGGCCACAGTTGCTACCGGAAGCGTAAGCGAGTACTCGGGGCGGCCGCGACAAAGACTGCTCCCCGTGGCGTCCTCATGACCTTGAGCATTTCCCCGTCGGCAAAGAAGATCTATGACTCACCCAAAATTCCGCGTATTGCTGCTTGACACGAAATATCGCAACCCGAACCACTACATTTGCCTCGCGATTTTTCATGCCTTGCAGCGACACCCGGACGTCGCATTCGTCGCGAAAGTAGATCCCATCGATGCCGCTCCCACGGCGATGCATCAGAATTGCAATCTGTTCATCGCCTTCGATGGCGAGGAACTCCGCAAGGATCTGTGCGCGACACTTGCAGCGATTTGTGGCCGCTCCGTGCTTTGGGTGACCGAAGATCCCTACGAGCTTCCAATTAATCAGAAAAATGCCGAACTGTTCGACGTCGTGTTCACGAACGATTCGTCCAGTGTTTCAGCATACGGAAATCGGGGTAGACATTTGCCGCTCGCAGGCGCAGTGGAGTTTCATTCACTTCCGGTCCTGCCACCGGAGCAAGAACTGCGTTATCACATGTTTTTCGCCGGCACCGCCTGGCCGAACCGCAGCGAGTTCTTGCGCTCGGTTCTCAAGCAATTACCCGAGAATTGGAAATACAAGCTAGCGCTTCCGACCAATCCGTTCCTCCCTCCGCACGGAATCGATCTGCCGACTAGCGCCCTCTCCTGGCGCACATCGCCGTCTGACTTCGCACGTTTTGCAAATCGAAGTGCCATGACCCTGATGCTGCCCCGCGTTTTCACCGCGTCTGGAGGCCGCGAATTCGCGGAGACGCCTCCCCCTCGATTGTTCGAGGCCGCGCTCTCGGGGTCCGTTCAGATCGTTCACGAGTCGCTGACAGAGGTTAAGGACTTCTTTGTACCGGATAGGGAGCTTGTCCTCTTCTCGGACGAACGTGATTTCATCCAGAAAGCGACACGGATAATCGACGATCGCGCCTATCGTAACGAGATTGCAGAGGCAGCTCGTACGAAGGCAACTCAGTTACATACGTACGATCGACGCGTCGATACCATCCTGGCCGCCGCGTCGAATATTCCATCCCCCGCAGCGCAACCGGTGACCTCGGATCGGCGAACAATCATATTCGTGACACACAATGTCATAGGCGGCGCTAATTTCGGCGGAGTTGAGGTATATCTCGACCTTCTACGTCCCGAATTGCGAAATGATTTCAACGTACTGTTCTATGTTCCCGACAATGGAACCGGGCGGTCCGCTCGCCTTTTGTCAGAGACTTACGAAACGCTCGAAACCTTTCAGTTCGCACGTCGATACGAAACAGATATGCTTCGATGCGAAGAAAGGGAAAACACATTCCGAAATATCCTGAGCAAGTATAAGGTCGATCTCGTCCATTTCCATCACACCATCGGCCACCCGCCGTCGCTCATCTTCGCGCCACCACTGCTTGGAATTTCGAGCGCATTCACCGCACATGATTTTTACGGTGTCTGTCACGAGTTTAATTTGCTGTCGTTCAAGGACACATACTGCGGCGCACCAGATATTCCACTGTCCCAATGCGATGTATGTTTATGGCAGAAGCACCATATTGCGCCGGGATCGCAGGCAATAAGACGGAGTTTTTGGAACGACGTGCTGAGCCGCGTCGATATGCTCGTCTTCAATACGAAACAGAGCAAACGCATCTACGAGCGGATCTATCCCTCAGTGAGGAGTCACGCCAACGTACAGGTGATTCCGGTACCTATCCCTGACCGTACGGCCGCGACGACATGCCACACCAAACCCACACCACTCAAAGTGGCGTGGCTCGGCAATGTCACTCATCAGAAAGGGGGTGATATTCTTGCGCGCGCCCTTCCCCTACTCGCACACGCACCGGTCGAATTCCATCTATTTGGCCGAATCGACCCGCAGTACGCCGATTTTTCGAATCGCGCCCGCTATCCTAACGTCGTCACCCACGGAAGTTACCGGTACGATGACATGCCGGCCGCGTTGAAGGATTGTGACGTCTCCCTCCATTTATCGATTTGGCCCGAGACTTACTGCTTAACCCTGTCTGAAGCGCTTCAGATGGGCCTCGTGCCCATCGTTACAGATATCGGTGCCCTTGGAGAACGCATCCAGCATGGTGTCAACGGGCTGAAAATCGCCCCCGGCAGTGAGGGAGATCTGATTGACGCCGTCCATGCACTTATCGACTCGCCATCAGCACTGGCGAAGTATCGATCAAATATCTCTCCGGCGCTCTACTCGCGCACTTCCGATCACGTGACCGCTCTGAGATCTGCGTATTCGCGGTTGCTGCCCCATCTGTCTCGAAGCAGTGCACCATCTGTGGGTGAATTGAATCTCGCAGACACAGGAATCGCGCCCCTTCCATCGAGTTGGCACCATGGAACGCAGCACTTGCCACTCGGCGGACAAGTGTTTTCGGGCGCAGTACGGAAGGCGCACAAGCTGGCAGCATTCTACAAGATCCACGGTTTTCGTCCGACGCTGCGCATCATTGCAAACCGAATTCGCGTCTCGAGGTAAAGCATGAAAGTTTTAATCGCGGGTGCGTCGCCCGACGCAATCAACAACAATGCAGTACTTCGGGGATATGTGGCAAATGGTTTTCGTGGCCTCGATAAAGTAGCGGACGTGACCGTTTGTTCACTCGAGAGCGCCACGATGATCGCAAAAGCCGCAGTGCCGGATCTGATTCTGGTGTTTGGATCCTGCATGCCCTTGGAGGCACACTATCTTCCTTTAAAGCAAGTTGCCATGGACCTTGGCGCCACGATGGCCTTTTGGCTTCATGACGACCCATATGAATTTGATCACGCAGCGAAGATCGTACCGCTTGCGGACATAATTTTTTCAAATGACAAGTGGACCTCCACGCATTACCCACATCCACATGTCGTTCATCTTCCGCTCGCAGCGGATCCAAACGCACATTTCCGGAATTTCAAAACAGAAAAAGCACGCGACCTGTTCTTCTGTGGAGTCGGATTCAATAATCGCGTTCAACTTCTACGGGATTGTGCCGCTCATCTGCGCGACATCAATGTTGAGGTACTTGGTGACGGTTGGCCGGAAGATCTGGGTTTTGCGGCGAATCGACGGATCCGTAACGACGCGCTTCCGGATATGTACGCTTCATCGCTAATTACGTTGAACGTTGGGAGACGGCACAACCTGGCGAACGAGCGATTCAATCTCGATGCATCGACACCGGGGCCACGAACATTTGAAGCGGCCGCAGCCGGCACCGTGCAGTGCATGTTCGTCGAAGGCCTCGAGATCAGTGACTATTACGATGAATCGAGCGGAGAAATCTTGTTATTCGATTCACCCGCGGAGTTACGACAGCATTGTGAAATGCTGAAAGACGATCCCGCAATGGCAAAAAGAATCGCACTCGCCGCTCAGGCCCGCACTCTGCGAGATCACACATACCAAAATCGCGCAGAAAAAATCCTTCATTCGGTACAGCGACTTCGCTCTATATAAGCCCCTTTTTGCCAAATACCTATTTGGCAAAAAGGGCAGAATCTCCTCAGATCAAAGAGGCGACACAACGAATGCAGGCATCCGTGCCTGCGTCCCACGCGCTTTCAAGAAAGAGTCGGCAACGTCGAGCGCTTCGGCAATAGTAACGTCCATGTCGAGGTAGCGATATGTGCCCAGTCTCCCCACGAACGTGACGTTTCGCTGAGCTTCGGCCAAATCGACGTAGTCCCGAAGCATTGCCTTATCTTCGACCAAGCGAATCGGATAGTAAGGCGTATCACCTGGCCGGCATTGGCTACTAAACTCCTTGAACACGATGGTTTCCTCGTGCTCTTCCCAAGGAGTAAAGTGTTTATGTTCGGTAATTCGCGTATACGGAACGTCTTCATCCGGGTAGCTCATCACAGCACAACCTTGAAAATCTCCTTTGTCGTAGAAAGGCTCAAACGTTAGCGTTCGATATGCGAGGCGTCCCAATTTGTGCTCAAACCAGCTATCCAACGGCCCACTAAAAAACACGTGATCGTATTTCGACACCGATGTCGAGTCGAATTCTGTTCTCAAGTGAACGTCAATATTTTCGTGATCGAGCATACGCTGCACCATGACGGTGTAACCTTCGACTGGCATCCCTTGAAAACGATGACTGAAGTAGTTGTCATCGTAGTTAAATCGAATTGGCAACCTCTTCAAGACGGAAGCCGGCAGCTCACTTGGTGGCAGGCCCCATTGCTTGATCGGATAACCGCGAAAAAAAGCATGGTACAGATCTTTCCCGAGAAAACGCAATGCCTGATCCTCAAAGCTTCGAACCTCGGAAATCGATTTTTCTGCTAGTTGCTCGATAAATTCTTTCGCTTGCTTTGGATTAAAAGTTTTTCCAAAAAACTGATTGATCGTATGCAAATTTATCGGAAGCCCGTACACGTTACCGCCGGTTGTCGCCTTCACCCGACAAATATACGGAGCAAACTGCGCGAAACTGTTTACATACTTCCAGACACGCTCGTTGTCCGTATGGAAAATATGCGGACCATGCACGTGAACCATCACGCCAGTTCTTGTGTCCCGCTCCGTGTGGCAGTTACCGGCTACGTGATCTCGCGACTCCACCACTGTGACCTTGACTCCTTGCTCGGCCAGTTCACGCGCGATGACCGCACCAGACAAGCCCGCGCCAACAACGAGTATCTTTTCCATATCAATCCTTCCACCGTTGATCCAATGCCGTGGCTAGAGGAAAAATCGCGCGCCTAAGGAATCCCGGCAGTCGTCGCCACACTGCCGATGCAATCCGTCGTTTCGTGGTATTGCGCCGCAACGACAACGGAGTGGACGATGGATTCAGTCTCAGAAGGCGATCTTCGTACCAAAGCGTCATTCTCAGATAAAACCAATAATATTGCGCAAACTCAGAACTCGGATCGTTCCATGGCTTGACCGCGCCTGCGTAATGCAACATCGAGGGATTCTTTCGTGATTCGAGGTAGGCATTGTATATATCAACCGGCAATGCGCTGCCGTGCCCGGGCGGCAAACTGACACTATTCCAAGTCAAATCAAGAAACTTGACGTCACCGACAAGATACTTGTTCAAAATATCTTGATCGAGGAACCAATATCGATTGCGCTTCAAATCAGAAATCATTTTCTGACACAAGCGATTTTCCCGAAGCCGCTCAAGATTGAATAAAATCAGCCCCGCTTGAAAATAGTCGCGATATTGATCCTTCATCCCGACCACATCGGATAAGTATTTCGCGGTCGGATAACCACCTGTCTCGGCCATTGAGCGAACTCCCATGGCAACGAAGGACGCCATGATCACATCCTTCACGGCCGCGGCCGACTTTCCATCCAGCTCCGTATCGAATATCTTGGCGACGTCGTCGATCACAACCGCGTCGGTATCGAGAAATAAGATCTTACTGCGGTTGTAAACAATTTCCGGTAACGCGAGGCGATAGAACGTGGCGCGCGTGAAGTACATGTGCGCATCGATGTCGAGAAACTGCATCGACATATCGATGAATGAAATCTTTGCATGTGGATGCAACCGTTCCAGCGCCTGGAGACCGCGCCGTTCGAGTTCGGTCATTCCGCCATCAAGAACCAGAAAATCAATGAATCGATCCTGAGCGGCGTTCGAAAAAACCGACGCGATAAGCGCGGCCATGTGAGCAACGTAATGCGAGTCCGTGGCGGCGACAACTGATACGGGCCTGAGATCGGTTACTGGCAACGGCGGGCATTGCGCAGTGGGGGAAGTATCCTTTACGAATACGCGGCGCAGGTATTTGACACGTAAGTTTTTGTCGTCCGCCAATTTTTTTGAGACAAATACTCCAACCATGCGCTCTGCGATATATCCGATGACACGGCGCTCCGCAGGGCCATAATCCGAAACATCAATGCGCTTCTCCAGTTCGGCGAGCAACGGGAAAAGCCAAGCCGAGTATTCTTCGAATATCTCACGCTTAAAGACAAACATGTTCGTGAACAAACCCGCTTCCGAGTCCATCACTTTTTTGAAATGTCCATAGTACTCCGGACATGTTTCATAGATTATTTCACCGGCCAGATCCAAATCTTTTATGTGATGAAATGTAGCGTCACGGTATTGACTGTAAATCGTTGTGGCCCCGCAGCCGGCGACGTTCCACGGCTCAGGCAAAATCATGTCCGCATCGACGACACAGCGTTCGATATCGTGATCCGTCAGGCCATACTTAGCCAGCACTTCTGCAGACAGCCGATCTTCAATGACGAGGCCACTCGAATCAACAACGCGATCGCCTCTCTCGGGAAAAAAGTCAAAGAAGCGGCGATAGTGAACAAAACCGACATAATCCGAATCTTTGTCGTTTTTCCAAACCCAATATTGCCCCGTCAGCTCACAGTACGAGGCATTTTTTCCGGAAATATTGTCCCCGACGTTGTCTTTGAGAGTCGGCAAATCGTGCTTCGATAATGCACACCCCGTCTGAATCGGCTTCATCACCCCACTTTTCACCATGTACGCGGGGTTAAAATAGTTAATATAGAGAGAGATTTTCATTGGAATAACTTTCGACTCAGCGTGGCCGGTAGCTTTCGAGATTTCCGCGCGCGACATTAGGCCTCATTGGCCGCGGGCCCATGTCAAGGTGGCCTCGATACCACTCTTGACGTCAACCTCGGGTCGCCAGTTTAGTTTGGCAAGTGCCTTCGTGATGTCTAGAATGTTGACAGGGACATCCACATTTCTTGATGCCTGATATTTCACCTCGAATGGCAACTGGAAATCGTCTCGGAGAATTTTTACTATTTGATTCAACGAAAGCCCCACGCCGGAGCCAACATTGAAGATTTCGTTTTCAGCATCGCTCTCCGCTGCCGCGACGATCGCCCGCACCACATCGTCTATATAAATATAATCTCGAATTACAGACCCATCCCCCCAGATCTCGAGTGGGACGTTGTTAATAATTTTTCCGATAAAATTGGCAATCGCACCTTGATTGTAATTCAGTCGCTGGCCGACCCCGTACGGGTTGGCGAGGCGAATCACGTTGTAGCGCATCCCATAAATTTTGCTGTACAGGTGCAAATAATACTCGACCGCCTTTTTTACGATACCGTACGAACACGTAGGGAAACCATGTTGGTCTTCCGAAATCGGTACACTTGGCACTGTTCCATAAACAGTGCCGCCCGACGAAATATAGACAAATCGCCGAATTTGCTTTGGAGAGAGCGCATCAAGCAACGATACCGTTCCGATCAAGTTGGTTTCGATATCGAATACGATCTTCTCGTTCGACAGTGCGGGGCCCACGCTCGATGCAAGGTGAAAGCACACGTCGATCTCTCCGCTGCATTGCGCAATGACCTCCGGCGCGTAGTAGGGCCCGTTGATGACGGTCAATTTTTCCATCGGCAACGCTACGCACGGCGCAGCCCCCTCCAGATCGACAACGGTAACGCCCCAACCCTTGTCAAGAAGGTGGCGAGTCAAATGGGAACCGATGAAACCGAATCCCCCAGTGATTAATGCTCTCATCTCTCTAAATCCGCCAGATCTTTGATATTGCGTTGCATCGCCGCATGGCCATGAGCGAAGCCGTGTACTACTTACTTTTCGGACGAACCAAACACGGAGTCGATCAGCGCGTAATCTTGCGCAAACCTTGCACGGACACGCTCAACGAGATCCAAATCTCGGAACTGTGACGATGCCGGGAACTGTCCGCAGATTTCCTTGAATCCAAGGAACGCTTCACCGCTTACGTCAAGTACGTTGATGCCAACGTTGAGGTTTGACTTAGTCGCGTGCGGCGCATATGTCTTGAGTTCAATTTCCCTCAACAACGGGTGACTGATCCACTGATCCCGCAGTGCTTCCATGCGGAGGAAGATTGTCGGTTTCTCGGTCAGGAACGCCGACTGGCTGCGCCAATGAGGATCGAGCTGCTCATCAGGAAAGGCGCACAGATGTGTTACGAACTCCCGGAACGTAATTGACGACGTAGATGACGGACGGGGTTTCCCTCTTTGAGCTCGCCACATGTACTCGACAAGCTCGTGCACGAATAGTTCGTCGGGCAGAATTTCCGTGAACTTGTTCAGGTATGCAGATACAACCCGCTCGAAGGGATCTCGCAGTACCACGAGGCACGGCCAGTCGACGGCGTCCGCCGGAGCATCAGCGAACGGTTCCCCAACGTGATGCGGATTTCGTCCTTGGGTTCTTGAGAAACCCAGGGTATTGATAACCGTCGAGCACGCATTCTTCGGGATACGAATGAACCGAAGCTTGTGGTCATTGAAGTACATCATCGTCATAGTTGCGGTACCGACTGAACTCCTGCTGGTTCTTTGAGAGAGACGTGTCGCGTTCGACGGCTCCCTTCCACGATGGACGACACCGATACGAAGTGACTCACACCTGGGCCTCGTATTCCTGGAGCACTTCTTCGACGTCGCCAAATCGATGGACGCGGCCTCTTTCCATCCATAACACCTTATTGCACACCCGACGAATTTCGGCGTTGGAGTGCATGGCGAGGACGACAATCTCGGCGCGACCGTGCAAGTCCTGCAGTCGCGTCTTAGCCTTTTGCATGAAGGACGCATCGCCCACCCCCATGACTTCGTCCAGCAACAGGATCTCCGCGTCCACAGCTGTCGACACTGCGAATGCAAGACGGACCCTCATGCCACTTGAGTACGTCCGAATCGGTAAGTCTAGGTAGTCGCCAAGCTCACAAAATTCGGCAATTTCTTCTTGCTTTGCCCTGATTTCTGTATCGGACATACCGAGCAACAGGCCCCGCAGGCGAATGTTCTGCAGGCCTGTAGAATTCTCGTCCATTCCGAGGCTGATATCCAGCAGTGGCACGACCTTTCCGCTTCGCTGCACTTCTCCGGACGTTGGCGTATAGATCCCAGCCATCGTTCGGAGCAAAGTCGATTTCCCTGCACCGTTGTGCCCGATCAGCCCCACTCGATCGCCGCTCTGGAATCGCATCGAGACACTATCAAGGGCGCGAACAACAATTACTCCATCGTTGTCCTCAGCGATGGTATTTCGCCGCCCCATTCGCATCACCTTTTTCTTCAGGGATCGCCCCTGAAGGTCGTAGATGGGCAAATCTAGTGTCGCGTTTTTGAGTTCTATGTAAGCCACTTTCGGTCCCTCAAATCCAGTACGGGATACGCTTGAGATAGCGCCCGGTCAACATCAATGCGACGGGCCAGCCGACCAGAGCCATTCCCCCAACAACGATCCACGTAGTAGCGCCCGGGATCTCGCCGATCAACGGAGCACGAACGATATCGATCATGTAGGCCAGGGGATTCCACTCAACGATGAATGAGAATCGATTTAATGAATTCGGCTTGAAGATGATCGGCGTCACGTAGAACGCAACTTGGAGAAACGCCCCGATGATCTGAGGGAGGTCCCGAAACCGGGCCGACAAGAGGCCGGCCAACATCGCGATCCACACGGCGTTCAGGACGTAGAGACAGAATGCCGGCACGAAGAAGACCAACGATATCCAGTCCTTTACGCCGAAGACGACGAGCAGTATGAGGATGATGGCAAAATTGTGGCTCAACACCACCAGATTCCGCCACACGACCTGCAAAACGAAGAGAATTTTTGCGGTTGGTGTCTGGCGGATGTAGGAGCCACTATTGATGTATGACAGGCTGCCCTCTTGGACCACCTGGGAAAAGAAGCCCCACATGACGATGCTCGTCGCAAGGAAGGGCAGATAATCGCTCATTTTCTGACCGAAGAGCGTGCCATAAACGACGCCCAATGAGCCAACCATCACGCCCATGCTGATGGTGAGCCAGAACGGCCCTACCCGCGAGCGAGCATATCGTTGGCGGATTTCGAGCCACCCCAGCAACGTCCAGAGCCGCCAAGATGCCAAACTCTGCCGCAGGTCAATTAGTGCACTATTGAACATAAGAACCATCAATCGATATCAGAATCTCTGTGTCAAACTTCATTGCAGATCCAGCCTTCCACTACGCCCGCTCAGCCCGTGCCACAACCCCAGCAGAGACAGGCGAATGTGCTGCATCCTCGGAGTCATGAACGCGCCATAGATGGCAAGCCTGAACGGGAACTTGATCAGCTCGGTACTCTTCCAACTCAGCGGAACATAGTCCCGCTTGATTAGAAGTACAGCATTTCGAAACAAGTAGTAATGCCGTAGCGCGCTGTGGCTCGGATAGAGCCGACCAAACACTCTGACCGGCTCACCTCCCAATTCGTGTACTAGCGTGATGTCCGGTATACCGAGAATAAGACAACCACGCGCACGAGCGCGAACGCACCACTCGAGGTCGACGAAATCGATAAATAACGAATCGTCCATCGGACCAATTTCATGCCATAACGACAAATTGAGGCACGATCCCGATGTGATCAGAAAATCTACCGACACCGGCTCAGTCGATGTTGGTCGAATGCGTTTGAGTGAAAAATGGCGGAATTGAATGAACGGCGCAACGCCCCCCAACCTCGCATCTGCATACGCTGGACCGGCAAGCGCAACACGGGGATTGCGTCTGACTGCGACATCGATCCGCTTTGGCAAACCGGTCAGGAGCTCAGATGTCGGCTGGCTGTCTTGATCAAATAGCAAAGCCCAGCGACAACCGCGCTCCAGCAAACGCTCGACACCCTGATTCAATGCTGTTGCAATCCCCAGATTTCGTCCGTTCGCGATGTACTCGATCTCCGGATCAAGTCCGAGAAGGCCCGCATTGTGGTTGCCCTCCGTATTGTCCACAACGATGCAATCGCCAAAACCAACGAGGCGATTCGCATTACGTATGCAATCAGCATTGGGACGATAAAAGACGACGACAATGCCGGTCTTTTGGGAGGAAACGGAACACTCGGTCATTCGATCAATCACCGAGACAAAGGCCCAGCGCCTCGTCCCATGCAGGCATGTGCAGACCAAATACCGTGGATATCTTCGCCGCGCTCATTCTGGAATTAGATGGTCGCGCAGCGGGTGTCGGGTATTCGCGCGAGGAGATCGGCACCACCACCGTATCGGCATGATTGCCATCACGCTGAAGAATTGCCTTCGCAAAGCCACACCACGACGTCTCACCTGCTGCAGTAAGGTGGTAAACACCCGAGCGCTCCCGCCACCATTGGGAGCTGTTTGCAGCGATGCCTTGCGAAATAATCTGCCCAGTTGCCTCTGCAATTGTCCGAGACCAGGTCGGCGCACCGATCTGATCATCCACCACCTTCAACTCTGGACGTTCAGCGGCAAGTCGCTGCATCGTCAGCAGGAAGTTCTTACCCCGCCGCCCGTAAACCCAGCTCGTACGCAAGATCAGGTGAGCACAAGCTGCCGCGGCAATACCGAGCTCGCCGGCGAGTTTGCTCTTCCCGTAGACATTTTGTGGGTTCGGCTGATCGTCTTCGACATAGGGTCCGGCTTTCTGCCCGTCGAAAACATAGTCGGTCGAATAATGGACAAGCACCGCACCCAGCGACGCCGCCTCTTGAGCAAGGGTCGCAGGTAGCTCCGCATTGATGCGCATTGCCATCACTTCATCAGTCTCGGCCCGATCCACTGCGGTATAGGCAGCTGGATTGACGATGATTGAGGGCGCGGTTCTCCGGATGAATTCACGCACGCGCGCGAGGTCGGACAGGTCGAGAGTAGCGCGATCGCAAGGCACAACATGCCCTAGGCACTGAAGAGTGCGCTGGAGTTCGAAGCCAACCTGTCCGCTCACGCCCGTGACAACAATTGTCGGCTTATTCACAATACCTCTCACGCGAAAACGTCCGCTTCGCTCAAAGGCCGGCCCGCCAGATCTTTCGCTGCCAGCTTGGGCTGAAAGTCGATTGGCCACTCGATACCAATTTCCGGGTCATTCCACGCTATGCTGCGCTCATGCTCCGGGTACCAGTAATCGGTGGTCTTGTACTGGAAATCCGCCGTTTCCGATAACACAACGAATCCATGCGCGAAGCCCGGCGGAATCCAAAGCTGGTGAAAATTCGACGCGCTGAGGACAGCGCCGACCCATTTCCCGAAGGTAGGCGAACTTTTCCTAATGTCTACAGCGACATCAAATACCTCGCCATCCACCACGCGGACGAGCTTGCCCTGCGAATGCTCAATTTGATAGTGCAGACCGCGAAGCACACCTTTCGTCGAGCGCGAATGATTGTCCTGAACGAACGGCGCATCGACGCCGAGCTTCTCGGAAAATTCGCGCGCATTAAAGCTCTCGAGAAAAAAGCCGCGCGCGTCCCCGAACACACGGGGAACGATCAATTTGACGTCTGGAATCGCTGTCGCTTTTACTTCGATGCCCATGCAACCTGATCCGTAAGAATGTTCTTGAGGTACTGACCGTAGCCATTCTTGGCGAGCGGCTGCGCGAGTCTGGACAGTTGCTCCCCGTCGATCCAGTGCTTCCGGAATGCAATTTCCTCCGGACATGCCACGACCAAACCTTGTCGCTTCTGCAGCGTCGCAATAAAGCTCGCGGCCTCCATCAACGAATCGTGGGTGCCGGTATCGAGCCACGCATAACCGCGCCCCATGATCTCGACGTTGAGCACCCCATCCAGCAGATAGCGTGAATTGACATCGGTGATCTCAAGTTCGCCGCGCGCGGATGGTTTGATCTCCGCCGCGATGTCGCAGACCCGATTGTCGTAGAAGTACAATCCCGTCACTGCGTAGTTTGAGCGGGGCTGCGGCGGCTTCTCTTCGATAGAAATCGCACGGAACGACTTGTCGAACTCAACGACACCATATCGCTCCGGGTCGTGGACATGGTAGGCGAATACAGTCGCCCCGGACTCACGTGCATCCGCCCGCTCGAGCTGTCCCGCGAGATCGTGTCCGTGGAAAATGTTGTCGCCGAGAATGAGCGCCGACGGATCGTTTCCGACAAATTCCTTGCCGATGATGAACGCCTGTGCGAGCCCGTCCGGCGATGGCTGCACCGCGTACTGGATGTTCATCCCCCACTGGCTGCCGTCGCCGAGCATCGCCTCGAAGCGCGGTGTGTCCTGCGGCGTCGAGATGATCAGTACGTCGCGAATGCCGGCGACCATCAGCGTCGACAGCGGATAGTAGATCATCGGCTTGTCGTACACCGGTAGCAGTTGTTTCGACACCGCGTAGGTGATCGGATAGAGTCGCGTGCCGGAGCCCCCGGCGAGAATGATGCCTTTACGTGCCATCGACCATGCCCTCAAGTACGTTGCGCGTAATTCGTCTCGACCCACTTGCGATATTCGCCCGACACGACGTCGTCCACCCACGCCTGATTGTCGAGATACCAGCGCACGGTCTTCGCCAGCCCCGTCTCGAACGTCTCCGCCGGCTTCCAGCCCAGTTCGCGCTCGAGCTTGCGCGCGTCGATCGCGTAGCGGCGGTCGTGACCGGGACGATCCTTCACGTAGGTGATCTGGTCGCGATAGGAGCCCGTCGCCTTCGGCCGCGCGCCGTCGAGCAGGTCGCACAGCGTATGCACGACGTCGAGGTTCTTCTTCTCGTTCCAGCCGCCGACGTTATACGTCTCGCCCGGCACGCCGCGCGCGAGCACCTCGCGGATCGCGCTGCAGTGATCTCCCACGTACAGCCAGTCGCGCACGTTCTGGCCGTCGCCATAGATCGGCAGCGGCTTGCCCGCGAGTGCGTTCGCAATCATCAGCGGAATCAGCTTCTCGGGAAACTGATATGGGCCGTAGTTGTTCGAGCAGTTCGTGGTCAGCGTCGGCAGGCCGTACGTATGGTGATAGGCGCGCACGAGATGATCGGAGCCGGCCTTCGTCGCGGAGTACGGGCTGTTCGGCGCGTACGGCGTCGTTTCGGAGAATTGCGGATCGGTCGCGGACAGCGACCCGAATACCTCGTCGGTCGACACCTGCAGGAAGCGGAACCCGGCCTTGTCGGTGTCGCTCAGACCGTTCCAATGCGCGCGCGCCGCTTCGAGCAGCGTAAACGTGCCGACGACATTGGTCTGCACGAAATCGGCGGGGCCGTGGATCGAGCGGTCGACATGGCTTTCGGCGGCGAAGTGCAGGACAGCGCGCGGCTTGTGCTCGGCGAACAACTCATCGAGCGCGGCGCGATCGCAAATGTCGACGCGCGCAAACACATGTTTCGGATTCCCTTCCAGCGACTGAAGCGTGCGAAGGTTGCCGGCGTAGGTCAGCTTGTCGACGTTGAGCACGGCTTCATCAGATTGATGCAGCCAGTCGAGTACAAAATTGGCACCGATAAAACCCGCGCCGCCCGTAACCAGGATCATGAGGCTCCCTCTAGAAGTTCACGACAAGCACCGCTCCGGACCTTGCCGCGTCAGATATTGCAAGCGGCGACGTCGTCCGAGCCGCCTCAAGCCCGGCATTTTAACCGGTCGCCATGTCCGCCAAAGTCATCTGATGTTAATTTTCACGGGGAAGGCGACAATTATAAGAAGCGCCCTAACGCAAAAGCCATGCCGCTAACAACTTGAAACAGCGGTGCGAACCCGCATCGCATAGAAAACGCTTGCCTGATCAATCCCTTCGAGTGGGATGGCCATTGCGCGAACGGACCATTTTGTCGAATTTTCTCTACCAAAACACCCAGACTTGCACTCACCCACCCCCATGCCCCCTCCCCCCATCGCCATCGGCGACATCCAAGGCTGTCATTCCGCTTTCCGCCAGTTGACGGAAAAGCTTGCCGCCCCGCCCGACACCCCGTTCTGGATCGCCGGCGACGTCGTCAACCGCGGCCCGGCCTCCCTGGCGGCACTCCGTGAACTCGTCGACCTCGGCCCCCGCGCCACCGTCGTCCTAGGCAACCACGACCTCCACCTGCTCGCCGTCGCAGCCGGCATCCGCACCGAGCGCCCTGGCGACACGATCGGCGAGATCCTCGACGCGCCCGACGCGGACGCCTTGCTGGAATGGGTCCGCCATCTCCCGTTCGCGCATTTCGAGCACGGGATGCTGCTCGTCCACGCGGGCGTCCTGCCGCAATGGGACGTCACGCTCGCGCTGGAGCTCGCCGACGAACTGCAACGCGCGCTGCGCGCGCCCGACTGGCGCGACACGCTCTCGCACCTGTACGGCAACGATCCGAACCAATGGCATCCGAACCTGAAAAAACGCGACCGGATGCGCGTCGCGTTCAACGCGTTCACGCGCATCCGCTTCTGCACGCCGGACGGCGCGATGGAATTCCGCACGAGCGGCGGCCCCGCCAGCGCGCCGCCCGGCTACCTGCCGTGGTTCGACGTGCCCGGCCGCCGCACCGAAGACGTGACGGTCGTATTCGGGCACTGGGCGGCACTCGGCCTGATGCTGCGCGACAACGTCATCGCGCTCGATTCGGGATGCGTATGGGGAAATCAGCTGTCGGCCGTGCGCCTGACGGCCGATCCGGCCGGACGCACGGTCACGCAGGCGCAATGCGAGGCGTGCCGCACGCCCGGCGGCGAATGACCCGCACGCACAGCGCGCGGGCCGAATGAAGCATCAGCCTTCGCGCCCCGGCACCGGCTCCTCGGCCGCCGTATCACCGGCCGCCGCGGCGCCGACTTCGCTCACCGGATATGCATGCCGCTCGAGCTCCGCCAGCGCTTCGGGCGACGGCTTGCCGACCTGCGCCTGCATCGTTTCGAGCGCCGCCGCGATCGACTCGCGCGCCGCCGCCGACGTCGCGCGCCGATCACCGCCCGGCTCGATCGGATCGCACACGTACAGGTGCGCGACGAGCGGGCCGCCGTTCAGCACCATGTCGAGCGACTTGCCGAGCGACAGCTCGCCGATGTACGCCGGCGCGACCGACTGGCGCCCCTGCGCATCCTCGTACATCAGGCAGACCGGCTGCACCGCGCAGCCGGCGGACACCGCGGCCTGGAACAGGTTCGCGTGAAACGGCAGCAGCCCCTGCCCGTCGGAGGTCGTCCCTTCCGGAAACACGCACATCAATCCGCCGTTGCGCAGGCGCTCGGCCATCTCGTGCATGATCCGCATCGCCTCGGTGCGCTTCTCGCGCTGCAGGAACACGGTGTCGAGCTGCGCCGCGAGCCAGCCGACGACCGGCCACTGGCGCACCTCCGCCTTCGACACGAACGGCGTCGGCCGCCACGCGTTGATCGCGTAGATGTCGAGCCACGAGATGTGGTTGCCGACGACGAGCGCGCTCGAATCGAGGCGCGCGCCGTCGTTGTGGACCACGAGACGCATCCCGCAGATCCGCAGCAGCTTGACCGACCAGCGCCGGGTCATCTCGACGCGTTGCGCGGGCGCGAGGCGCGGAAAGCGCAGCGCGACGATCGCCATGCCGCGCAGCAGGTGAAAGACGAGGCGCAACTTGCGAAGGGCTGTCATGGCGCGAGTCCGGCGATTCAGTTCTCGAACGCAATCTGCCCGGCGACGAGCGTCGCGCGCACGCGGGCCGGCAGTTCGTAGCCGAGGAACGGCGAGTTGTGGCCCTGGCTCTTCAGCCCGCGCGGCTCGACGCGCCAGTGCGCGCGCGGATCGAACACGCACAGGTCGGCCGCGCCGCCTTCGGTCACGCGGCCGGCCGGCAGCTTCAGCACGTCGGCGGGCGCGGACGTGATGCGCCTGAGCGCCTGCGCGAGCGGCGTGCCCGTCTCGTCGGCCCACTTCACCGTCAGCGACAGCAGCAGCTCGAGGCCGGTCGCGCCGGGCGTCGCCTCGCCGAACGGCAGCAGCTTCTCGTCGTCGTCGACGGGCGTATGGTCGGAGCAGATCGCGTCGATCGTGCCGTCGGCCAGCGCCGCGCGGATCGCCTCGCGGTCGCGTTCGCTGCGCAGCGGCGGATCGAGGCGGAACTGCGAATCGAAATAGCCGATGTCGACGTCGATCAGGTGCAGGTGGTTCGCGCTGACGTCACACGTCACCGGCAAGCCTTCGGCCTTCGCCGCGCGCACGAGCGCGAGGCCGGCTGCCGACGACAGCCGCGCGAGGTGCACGCGCGCGCCCGTCACGCGCATCAGCTCGAAGATCGTGTGCAGCGCGATCGTCTCGGCCGCGACCGGCACGCCGGACAGCCCGAGCCGCGACGCGAGCGGGCCGCTCGCCGCGACGCCGCCGCGGCCGATGAACGCGTCGAGCGGGCGCAGCCACGTGGTGAAGCCGTACGTGCTCGCGTACTGCAGCGCGCGCAGCAGCACCTGCGTGTCGCGCACCGGCACGTTCGCGTGCGTGAAGCCGACGCAGCCCGATTCGGTCAGCGCGACCATCTCGGTGATCACTTCGCCCTTGAGGCCGACCGTCAGCGCGCCGAGCGGATAGACGTTCGCCTGGCGCAGGTTGCTCGCGCGGAACTTCAGCATCTCGACGAGGCCCGGCTCGTCGAGCACGGGGTCGGTGTCCGGCGGGCACACGAGGCTCGTCACGCCGCCCGCGACGGCCGCGGCCATCTCGGACTGGAGCGTCGCCTTGTGCTCGTAGCCGGGCTCGCGCAGCCGCGCGCACAGGTCGACGAGGCCGGGCGCGACGATCATGCCGGTTGCGTCGATCGTCTTCGCGGCGTTGAAATCGGCCGGCGCCGTGCCGACCGCGGCGATCTTGCCGGCCGCGACGAACACGTCGGCCTGCCGTTCGGTGCCGGCGACCGGGTCGATCAGCGTGCCGCCTTTGATATGAATCTTCATGCGCTGTCTGTGAATGCGTTGAATGCGTGTAAGGGTGCGCGGCGCGCGGGCTCAGTCGTTGTTGCCGGCGACGATGCCCATCACCGCCATCCGCACGGCGATGCCGAACGTGACCTGGTTGAGGATCACCGACTGCGGGCCGTCCGCGACCTGCGAGTCGATCTCGACGCCGCGGTTCATCGGGCCGGGGTGCATCACGATCGCGTCCGGCGCGGCGAGCGCGAGGCGCTCGGGCGTCAGGCCCCAGGTCTTGAAGTACTCCTGCGCGGACGGCAGCAGCGCGCCGCTCATCCGTTCGTTCTGCAGGCGCAGCATGATGATCACGTCGACGTCCCTGAGCCCCTCGTCGAGGTTGTGGAACACGCGCACGCCCATCTGCTCGAGCCCGCCCGGCAGCAGCGTGCGCGGGCCGACCGCGCGCACTTCCGGCACGCCGAGCGTGGTCAGCGCGTGGATGTCCGAGCGCGCGACGCGCGAGTGCAGGATGTCGCCGACGATCGCCACGCGCAGCTTCGTGAAGTCGCGCTTGTAGTGGCGGATCGTGTACATGTCGAGCAGGCCCTGCGTCGGGTGCGCGTGACGGCCGTCGCCGGCGTTGATCACGTGCACGTGCGGCGCGCAGTGCTCGGCGATCAGGTACGGCGCGCCGCTCGACGCATGACGCACGACGAACAGGTCCGCATGCATCGCCGACAGGTTGTTGATCGTGTCGAGCAGCGACTCGCCCTTGCTCGTCGACGACGCGTTGATGTTCAGGTTCAGCACGTCGGCCGACAGGCGCGTCGCGGCGATCTCGAAGGTCGTGCGGGTGCGCGTCGAGTTCTCGAAGAACAGGTTGAACACGGACTTGCCGCGCAACAGCGGCACCTTCTTCACTTCGCGATCCGTCACGCTGACGAACTGCTCGGCGGTATCGAGAATGTGCGTGACGATCGAGCGCGGCAGCCCTTCGATCGACAGCAGGTGCTTCAGCTCGCCGTTTTTCGTGAGCTGCGGGTTGCCCTTCAGGAAGCCGTAGCGGAATCGCTCGGGGCTCGCGGCCGCAGCGGGATTGCCGGTGCGGCCAGTCGTGTCGGTGGTCATGATGTGCGTGAGTCCAACGTATGCAAACGGGCCGCGGCGCAAACCGGCGGCCCGGGATCCTGGTTCGGGGCGCTCAGCCGCCGTGCGCCTCGACGCGCAGCGTGAACCGCGCCGCGTCGTCGCGCGCGAGCACGAGGGTCGCGTCGGCCGGCACGCCGATCGCGCCGCCGGCGAACCGCGCGGCGACCGGCAGCTCGCGGCCGCCGCGGTCCGCCAGCACCGCCAGCTCGACCGCGGCCGGACGGCCGTAGTCGAACAGCTCGTTGAGCGCCGCGCGGACGGTGCGCCCCGTGTACAGCACGTCGTCGACGAGCACGATGCGCGCGCCGTCGACGTCGAACGGCAGCGAGGTCGGGCTCGCCTGGCTGTGCAGCCCCTTCTTCGCGTAGTCGTCGCGGTGCAGCGCGACGTTCACCACGCCGAAGCCGGGCGCGCCGAGATCGCGCGCGAGCCGCTCGGCCAGCCACGCGCCGCCGCTGTGGATGCCGGCGAGCCGGGGGCCGCCCGCGTCGGCGAAGGCCGCGCCGTACGCGTCGCGAATCTGGTCCAGCAGGACGCGGTATAGCGCCTCGGCGTCAATGGTGCTCATGGTCGGACAATTGGTCGAGATACTGTTGAAGGATGACGCGCGCGGCCTCGGCATCGAGCATCCCGGCGCGTGCGCGGCCGCGGACGTCCCGCTCGCGCAGCGCGGCCTCGGCCTCGACCGACGAATAGCGCTCGTCGACCCAGGTGACCGGCAGGCCGAAGCGGCCGTTCAGCTGGTTGCCGAAACGCTTCGCCTGCTGCGTCATGTCGTGCGGCGTGCCGTCCGGATGCATCGGCAGGCCGACGACGAGCGCGTCCGGCCGCCATTCGGCCAGCAGGTCGCCGACCGCCTTGAAGCGGTGTTCGCGGTTCAGGTTGGGAATCACGACGAGCGCGCGGGCCGAGCGCGTCAGCGCATTGCCGATCGCGACGCCGATGCGTTTCTCGCCGTAGTCGAACGCCATGAGCGTCGCGTCACGCGCGCTCGTGCCGTTCATGCGTGCCCTGCTTCGCCGGACAGCATCGACGAGCTGACGCCGAGCAGGCCGAGCGCGGCCTCGAAGCGCTCCTCGGCCGGCGTATCGAACACGATCCGCGGATCGGCGGCGACGGTCAGCCAGCCGTTGCGGGAGATTTCCTCCTCGAGCTGCCCCGCGCCCCAGCCCGCATGGCCGAGCGTCAGCAGGAAGCGCTTCGGGCCCGTGCCCGTCGCGACCGCCTCGAGCACGTCCTTCGACGTCGTCATCTCCAGCCCGCCCTCGACGGACATCGACGAGTTGTAGTTCGCGCCCTCCACCGGCTCGTGCAGCACGAAGCCGCGCTCCGTCTGCACCGGGCCGCCGAAGTACACGGGGATGTGCAGGAGCGGCTCGATCTCGAGCTTCAGGTCGATGCGGTTGAACAGGGATTCGAGGTCGATGTCGGTCGGACGATTGATGACGAGGCCGAGCGCGCCGCGCTCGCTGTGATCGCAAAGGTAGACCACCGTTCCCGAGAACGTCGGATCGGCCATGTTCGGCATGGCGATCAGGAACTGGTTGGTAAGGTTGATGCGATCGGAAGGCTTTGACATGGTTTGGATTTTAGCAAAGACACCGCGGCCTGTTGGCGGCCGCGATCAACAAGCAACGCCGCGCCGCGCTGGCAACGGCGCGCACGGATCACACGGCACTCTAACATGCGCGCGCGTGCTGTCGGCAGCGTGTTGCCGCCCCGCCAAACGACGGCTGCCGCCCGTCCTCCGGCCGGTCTCGCTTCATGCCCGCGCGAGCGCCGCGCCGAGCGCCTCGGACGCCGCCGTCAGGTCCGGCGGCGCCACGCCGGCCGCGATCTTGAGCAGCGCCGCGCGCAGCATGTCCGACGCGTGCCGGTGCGCCGCGAGGCCGCCTTCGGCCGCCGGCACGCCATGCGCGGCGCGGCGCCATGCGAGGCCGAGCGCGTCGGCCAGCAGCGCCGCGTGACCAAGGCCGAGCGCACAGGCCGCCGCGCCCACGCGGTACGCGGCTTCGGCAGCGCGCCATGCGGCGCCCGCGTCGGCCGCCGCCGGATCAGCCGCGAGGTCGGCCATCGACGCGTCGGCGGTCTGCAGGAAATCCTCGTAAGCATGCGCGTTGACGGTCACGACGCCGAGCTCGCGGGTCGGCGCCGCCGCGATCGCGTCCTGCTCGGCGCGCGCGGCGTCGGCCTCCCACAGCGCTTCGGAAGCCGGCGTGCCCGCCACGTGCCAGTCGACCGTCAATCCGTAGTCGTGCAGCACGTCGACGAGCGCGACGTCCTCGGCCGCCGCGCCGAACAGCGCGAAATCGCGCCACAGCAGCGCCACCGTCTCGCGCACGAGGTCGGGCGGCGCGGCCCGGCGGCCCTGCGCGTGCTCGCCGAGCAGCAGGTTGGTGCGCGCGAGGAAGCGTTTCAGCTCGCCCGCGCCGCTTGCGCGCAGCGCGCGCATGCACGCGGCCGCGAGCCGCCAGAAGTCATAGGGCGACCCGTCGGCGAGCGCAGTGAGCGTCGTGTCGAGTTCGTCGAGCGCCGTGTCCGGCGTGCCGGCCGTCGCGCGCAGCACGCCGAGCAAAGCCTGCTCGTAACGAGCCCGCGCGCGGCTTGCGAACGCATCGGGCAGCGCGCGCAGCGTCGCCCGCGGCAGCGCGCGTCCGACGAGCGCCAGCACGTCGTGCGGCACGCTCGCGTGCAGGTCCGCCGCGCTCTGCGCGCGCAGCGTGCGGAAGTGGTCGAACAGGATCGGCGAGCAGGCGAGCTCGCGCAGGTTGTGCCGCGCGACCGCGGCCCGGAAATCGGCGAGCGCCGCGCGCCACGCCGCGGAAGTCGGTTCCGTCGCCACCAGCGGCGCGGCGGCGGCCAGTTGCCCGGCAAAGCGGGCGGCGGGCAGCCAGCCGGCTTCGGCGAGCACGGCGGCAGCGGCCGACAGCGGCCCGGCGGCATCGTCGTGGCCGACGGCCGCGTCGGCGGCGGCCGCAAGCCACGCGTCGGCCGCCCGCACCGCCCCGCCGCGCGGGTTGGGCAGTGCATCAATAACGGGGATTACCGCCGGATCGGACATCGAGGGCACTCGCGCTGGTCATGGGCAAGCTGCTCGCGTTGCCGCGGCGCCAAAGCGCCGGCGGCACCGAGGCCGGAGCGGAATGTCCTGAGGGCGACGGTCCGGTCAGATCTGGACCATCTCGAAGTCTTCCTTGCGCGCGCCGCATTCCGGACACGTCCAGTTGATCGGGACGTCTTCCCAGCGCGTGCCCGGGGCGATGCCCTCTTCGGGCAGCCCGGCTTCTTCGTCGTAAATCCAGCCACAAATCAGGCACATCCAGCTCTTGTATTCCATCTTAAGCCGCGTAGGGAAGGTCGGTAAATTCGAGAGCCATGATGGTACCGTGTCGGGGCCGGACTGCCTAGCGATCGCGCTCCAGGCGCACGCCTTCGTTGCGTCGCGCTAAAAAATCCGTTCTGCGTGCCGGTTTTCCGCCGCATAATGGCTGCGAAGGGCTCACCACGCTGGTGCAGCCCGCCCCCGCTTGACCGTTTCTTTTTGCCCCATTTGTCCATGTCCAGCAACGCCCCTCCGATCGTCCTTACCTTCGGCTTGTCCGATCCCACCGGCGGCTCCGGCCTCCAAGCCGATCTGATGACCCTGGCGAGCATGGGCTGTCACGGCGTGTCCGTCCTGACGGGCTACACCGTGCGCGACTCGGCTGCCTGCGACGAGGTGACGGGCCTCGATCCCGACGTCGTCGCCGCGCAGGCGCGCATGCTGCTCGAGGACATGCCGGTCGCCGCGTTCAAGATCGGCGCGACCACGCGCGCGGAAGTCGTGAGCGCGATCGCCGAGGTCGTCGCCGACTATGACGGCGTGCCGCTCGTGCTTGCGCCCGATTTCACGCTCGACGACGAGCACGTGCTTGCCGCCGACGACCTGCGCGAATCGATTGCCGACCTGCTTGCGCCGCAGACGACGCTGCTGGTCGCCGACCATGCGACGCTGATCGCGCTCGCGCAGCCGGACGGCGACGCGGAAGCGCCGAATCTCGATGCCGCGCTGGCGCATCTGCTGTCGCAGGGCTGCGAGTACATCCTCGCGTCCGAAGCCGGCTCGCACCGGCTCGTCAATACGCTGTACGGCGAGGAAGGCCAGATCCGCGAAGACATGTGGGACCGCACGCCGCACCGGCTGATGGGCCTCACCGATACGCTCGGCGCGGCGATCGCGGCGCTGCTCGCGAACGGGCAGGAACCGCCCGAAGCGGTGCGCGAGGCGCAGGAATACCTGTACCAGGCCGTGCGCGACGCGTTCCGGCCGGGCATGGGCGCGTATCTGCCGGACCGGTTCTTCTGGGCGCGCAGCAACGAGGAAACCGACACGCCGCGCGCGACGAAGGTCGAGCCGGTGCCGAGGACGTCGCATCGGCATTGACGGACGCTTTCGCGGCAGCCCGCTGCCGCGAAGATGCGAAGGCGCGAAGGCCTGACGCAAACAAAAAAAGACCCGCATCGCTGCGGGTCTTTTTTTGGCTGGAACGCGCGTCGCCGCGCGTTCCGGACACCATCGACCGAAGTCGATTACATGTCCATGCCCATGCCGCCCATGCCGCCCGGCATGCCGCCCGGCATCGGCGCTTCTTCCTTCGGCAGTTCTGCGACGGCTGCGTCCGTCGTCAGCAGCAGGCCAGCAACCGACGCTGCGTTCTGCAGTGCGGTGCGCGTGACCTTGGTCGGGTCGACGACGCCGGCTTCGACCATGTCGACGTACTCGCCCGTCGCTGCGTTGTAGCCGTAGTTGCCCTTGCCTGCGGCAACCGCTGCGACCACGACGCTCGCTTCTTCGCCGCCGTTCGTGACGATCTGGCGCAGCGGCTCTTCCATCGCGCGCAGCACGATCTTGATGCCGGCGTTCTGGTCGGCGTTCACGCCGGTCAGGCCTGCGATCGCGGTGCGTGCGCGGATCAGCGCGACGCCGCCGCCCGGGACGATGCCTTCTTCAACGGCAGCGCGGGTTGCGTGCAGCGCGTCTTCGACGCGTGCCTTCTTTTCCTTCATTTCGACTTCGGTCGCAGCGCCGACCTTGATCACCGCAACACCGCCGGCCAGCTTCGCCACGCGCTCTTGCAGCTTCTCACGGTCGTAGTCCGACGTCGCTTCTTCGATCTGCGTGCGGATCTGCTTCACGCGCGCTTCGATGTTCGCGGCTTCGCCTGCGCCGTCGATGATCGTCGTGTTTTCCTTGCCCACTTCGATGCGCTTCGCCTGGCCCAGTTCTGCCAGCGTTGCCTTCTCGAGCGTGAGGCCGGTTTCTTCCGCGATGACCTGACCGCCGGTCAGGATCGCGATGTCTTCCAGCATCGCCTTGCGGCGGTCGCCGAAGCCCGGCGCCTTGACCGCAACGGTCTTCAGGATGCCGCGGATGTTGTTGACGACCAGCGTTGCGAGCGCTTCGCCTTCGACGTCTTCGGCGATGATCAGCAGCGGACGGCCTGCCTTCGCGACTTGCTCGAGCACCGGCAGCAGATCGCGGATGTTCGAGACCTTCTTGTCGTGCAGCAGCACGAACGGGTTCTCGAGGACGGCGACTTGCTTGTCCGGGTTGTTGATGAAGTACGGCGACAGGTAGCCGCGGTCGAATTGCATGCCTTCGACGACGTCCAGCTCGTCGGCCAGCGACTTGCCGTCTTCGACGGTGATCACGCCTTCCTTGCCGACCTTGTCCATCGCTTCAGCGATGCGATCGCCGATCGACGAATCGCTGTTCGCCGAGATCGAGCCGACCTGCGCGATTTCCTTGTTCGTCGTGCACGGCTTGCTGATCTTCTTCAGCTCTTCGACTGCCGCTGCGACGGCCTTGTCGATGCCGCGCTTCAGGTCCATCGGGTTCATGCCCGATGCGACGTACTTCATGCCTTCGCGGACGATCGATTGCGCGAGGACGGTCGCCGTCGTCGTGCCGTCGCCTGCGTTGTCGCTGGTCTTGGAAGCGACTTCCTTGACCATTTGCGCGCCCATGTTCTGGAGCTTGTCCTTCAGCTCGATTTCCTTCGCGACCGACACACCGTCCTTGGTGACCGTCGGGCCGCCGAAGCTGCGCTCGAGCACGACGTTGCGGCCCTTCGGACCCAGCGTGACCTTCACTGCGTTGGCGAGAATGTTCACGCCTTCGACCATCTTCGAGCGGGCGGAATCGCCGAATACGACGTCTTTAGCTGCCATCTTCTAACTCCTTGGATTCTTGGGAATATGTACCGTTGGTGGACGCTTACTTGGCGTTGACCACGGCCATGATGTCTTCTTCGCGCATCACCAGCAGTTCCTGGCCGTCGACCTTGACGGTCTGGCCAGCGTACTTGCCGAACAGGACGCGATCGCCGACCTTCACGTCGAGCGCGATCGGCGCGCCCTTGTCGTCGCGCTTGCCCGGGCCGATGGCCAGGACTTCGCCTTGATCCGGCTTCTCAGCGGCGGCGTCGGGGATCACGATGCCCGAGGCGGTCTTGGTTTCCTGATCGAGGCGCTTGACGATCACGCGATCGTGCAAAGGACGAAGGTTCATATTCACTCCTCTCTTGACTGAGATTGAAGAACGCTTGGGAATCTGCCCGGCGGGACGCCCGGCAGAAAATTGTTAGCACTCTCGTGCAGCGAGTGCTAATTATATGGACGGGTTTTGACAAATTCAAGAAGGGGAGCAGGAGGATTTTTCAGCGGCACGAAAGCGGTGGAATTGCGGTCGAAGAAGGCACCAAATCGTTTCAAAACAAGGAGATAGGTGTCGCTTCGAGGCATCGAAGCGCCGCTGCCCTACGGGATTTCCCGATCGTTGCACCAATTTGACACGTGGCCGGCAGCAAGTTCCGCGAACATCGCACGGCGCCGAGAATCCAGCCGGCACGCCGGGCGGCGACCGGGCGACCGGTGCGGCGCCGTTACATATCCGGACAGCCGGCGACCGGCCGGAACGTCCGGCCGTCGGTCTCGACGGTGGTGCCGAGCCGCTGCGCGAGCCCGCGCGCGCCTTCGCGCATCACGACGTCGTGATTCCATTTGAACAGCGGACGGGCCAGCGGCGCGAGCCAGTTCATCCAGCGCACGTGCGTGCGGATGTGCCAGTCGTAGCGAACGACCGTGCGTTCGGCATCGCCGGCGAACGACCAGCGGCCGTCGCCCTCGACCGCGCCGCTCGCGCGGCCTTCGAGCACGCGCATCGGCTCGACGCGCAGCACGCGCATGTCGAAGCTCAGCCGGTACGGCAGCGCGCCCTTCCATGTGTACCGGTGCAGCGCGCCGACGCCGTGCGGGTCGCCGCACTCGACCTCGACGGTCCGCTCCGCCCCCTTCCACCAGTCCGGCCACATGTCGGCCTGGTAGATCGCGTTCCAGACCGCCGCCAACGGCGCGTCCACCCGCCACGTCGTCGAGAACCGGTACTCAGCCATGCCGCCTCCGGCACGAAGCGGAATCAGGGCGCGAAAAAGCGGGCGGGAAACGCGACGTCGATCTCGACGTCGTCGAGCGTGACGGTCTCGAGCGGCCGGTCGTCGCCATCCGCGAAGCTGACCACCTTCAGCGGAAAGCCGTCCTCGGCGTCGAGCCACAGCTGGTAGCGATGCACGCCCGCCACCGCATGCGCGGGCGCGCCGGTGACGGTGACGCGCAGCGCGGTCCGGCCGCCGACCGGCTCCTCGCCCTGCAGCACGGTCACGCCGCCTTCCTGCAGCGCGCGCACGTTGCGCAGCAGCTCGCCGACATCGGACTGGTCGACCCGGTGGCCGCTCGGGTCGCGCACGAGCGGATTGGTCGGCGCCAGCGACAGCGCCGGCGGCAGATGCGCGCCGAACGGCCGCACCCGCACCTTGCCGTCGCCCGGATCGTATGCGAGCACGGCGCCGTGATGCGGCGACACGAAGTCCATCCGGACGAAACCGGGTTTGAGGTACGCGTAATGGATTTCGGCATGCTCGCCGCTGCGCGCCGACGAGCGGATCGTCGCCCGATACGAGTGAACCTGCTCGAAATGGGCGTGCGCGACGGTTACGGGATCGGCTGTCATGCTTGCTCCTATCAGGCTCGCGGCCAGCAGCGCGGCGATCACGGCGCCCCCTCGACCTCCAGCACGCCCTCCATGCCGCGGTCGCGGTGGCTCTTGAAGAACAGCAGCCGATGCGTGCAATAGTAGGCGAAGCGGCCCGCCTGCGTCGGCGTGAAGCGGAAGGTCCTCGGCGTGGTCGACAACTCGGTGCGCACCGCGATGCCGGCCTGCGGCGCGTCTATTTCGAAACTGTGCGGCACGACGCCCGGCTCGGCCGATACGGTCAGCTCGACCGGTACGTCGGCGCGCACGATCACCAGCGCCGGGCGGAAGAAGTAGCTGCCGCCGACGATCGCGACCCGCTGCACGCCGTCGGCATCGACCGGCACGCGCGTCGGCACCGTTGCATCAGCGCGAGCAAGCGCGGTGCCTGCCGCGAGCGCGCCAGCCGTCAACAGCTTCAGGATCTTCGGATTCATCGTCTGCTCCATGCCGCCGCACGGTGGGCGGTCATCCCTTCCACGCGTCGGTCGAGCCGCCGAGCGCGCCGCACGCTTCCATCGCGATCTCGCGCAGCCGGCGTTCGTCGCCATCGCCGGACAGCGCGTAACCGATGCCGCGATCCGACCAGAAATACGTATGGCGACCTTGCGACGACAGCGCGCGCGGCGCGAGACGCCGCGCGTCGTACGCGGTCATGTAAAGCGTCACGCGTGCGCCGTCGGCACGCTGATACATCAGCTGCGCGGCCGGGCCGGCGTCGCCCGGCAGCAGCCGCCCGCCGATCAGCGTGTAGCCATATTCGGCGAGCGACGGCGCGCGCACCGGCCGCCCGAGCCGCGCGGACAGCCAGCCGGTCAGGCGCGCCGCATCGCCGGCATCGTGCGCGCCGACTTCGACCGGATGGTCGCGGTCGAGCGCGTACACCGCGTACGCGATGTCCGCGCGCGCGGCAAACGCGGGAGCTGCGCCGAACGCCGTCCAGCCGGCATGCAGCGCGAGGCCGAGCAGCAGCCCGGCCGCAAGCCCGGCGAATGCGTACGCGGCCGCGTGCCGGCGCGACGCGCGGCGCTGCACGAACAGCACCGGCGCGGCGCCGGGCAGCGGGAACAGCGCCTGCAGCGCGGCGCGCTGCGCGCGGTAATGCGCGAACCGGTCGGCCGACTGCGGATCGGACCGCAGCCGCTCGAGCACCTCGCGGCGCTCCGGCCCGGACAGTTCGCCATCGAGCAATGCCGACAGCAGCTGGGCCGATGCGGTTTCGTCCGCATCGTGCGAAGGTGTGCGCGGTTCGTCGTCCATCATGTCTTCCCGATCACCCGTAGTGCGGCCGTGCCGTGCGTCGGCGGCTCGCCGGACAGCAGCGCGCGCATGTGCTCGCGCGCCCGCGCCAGCCGCGACATCACGGTGCCCACCGGCACCGCCAGCACCTGCGCGGCCTCCTGGTAGCTCAGCTCCTCGAGCGCCACCAGCAGCAGCACCTCGCGCTGCTCGACGGGCAGCCGGTACAGCGCGCGCTGCACGTCGCGCAGCAACAGCCCGCTGATCTCGCCCGCGGGCGCGGCCATCGTCTGCCAGGGCGCGGTCGCGTCATCCACCGCGATCTCGCGCCGCGCGCGCAGCTGGTCGATGAAACGGTGACGCAGCAGCGTCAGCAGCCATGCGCGCAGGTTGCCGTCGACGCGCGGCGGCTTGTTCAGCGCGCGTTCGAGCGTGTCCTGCACGAGATCGTCGGCCCAGGCCGGGTCGCCCGTCAGCGCACGCGCGTACCGCGTCAGGCGCGGCAGCCACACCAGCAAGTCCGATTCGTAGCTCATCCGGACGCCTCGCGCATCGCGCGTCGCGCGCCGTCAGGCCGTCGCTCGCTCAGGGACGCGCAACGTGCCACATGCCGCCCATCCCGTCGCCGCCCGCTTCGCCCGGCTTGCCGTCCATCTTCCACCGGTACAGCGGACGGCCGCGATATGCCCATTGCTTGCTGCCGTCGTCGCGCGCGACGAGGGTGAGCGGGCCTGCTGCGTGGTCGTAGCCGTCGGCGAGCGCGGGCGGCCAGTTCGCCACGCAGGCGCCCGTGCACGTGCTCTTGCCCGGCGCGTCGTGATCGAACGCGTACAGCGTCATCCGGTCTTCGTCGACCAGCTTCCCGCCGCTGACCTGCGGCAGCTCCGCGGCGGCCGGGCGTGCAATCGCGGCGGTCAGCGCGAGCGCAACCATCATCGTCTTCATTGCCGTTCTCCTTTGCGTGGCATCGCGGCACGGTGCGGCCCGACGGGACGCTCGGCATGGTGCCGACCATTATCCCGCCGTGCGTGTGCGCTGCGACTCGGTATGTAAACGAATGAGCGTGGGTGGTTATTCCGCGCGGCCGCTCCACTGCAGCGGGCGCGCATCGGCTATTGGTGAGATGAGAAACGGGCGCGATGCAAAAGAAAACGCGGCATGACGTTGAAGTCATGCCGCGTCGTGTGACGCATTGCGCGCGGCGAGCGATGCGCCGCCGCCGCGCGCTGTGCGGTGGTTACCTCGGCAAGGCGGCCGTTACTGCCTGGAGGAGCGTCGACACCGGCGCGAGCGGGTTGTTCGCCGAACCGTTGCCCGAGTGCGGCGTGACCGACAGGCCCGGCGTGGAGCCCAGCGCGGTGCCCACCGTCGTGCCGGCCGCGTTGACGACCGTCGCCGTCGCATTGCCCGTGGTCGACACCAGCGAGCCGACCGCGCCTGCCGTGCTGCCCCCGGCGCTGGCGCCTGAGCCGAGCAAGCCGCCGCCGGCCGCGGCGGCAGAACCGGCCGCACCGGTCAACGCACCCGCGGCCTGCCCGAGTGCCGCCGGGCCGTTCGCGAGCGCGCCCGTCACCGAGCCGAGTGCGCCGGTCAGCGCGCCGGCCGGGTTGTTGCCGCCGGTCAGACCGCCGACGAGGTTCGTGATCGGCGCGATCGGGTTGCCGCCGCCAGCGCCCGCGAGCGTGCCGACGACCTGATTCACGACGCCCTGCACCGGCGCCAACGGGTTCGTGCCGCCGAGGTTGCCCAAGGCGCCGGTGACCGTGCCGAGTGCGTTGGTCAGCGCACCGGCCGGGTTGCTGCCGCCGAGCGTGCCGACGACCTGGTTCACGACGCCTTGCACCGGCGCCAGCGGGCTCGTGCTGCCGAGGTTACCCAAGGCGCCGGTGACCGTACCGAGTGCGCCGGTCAGCGCGCCCGCGGCGTTGCCGCCGGTCGGCAGCGCGTTCTGCAAGCCGTTGACGAGGTTCGTGATCGGCGCGATCGGGTTGCTGCCGCCAGCGCCGGACAGCGTGCCGACGACCTGATTGACGACGCCCTGCACCGGTGCCAGCGGGTTCGTGCTGCCGAGATTGCCCAAGGCGCCGGTGACCGTACCGAGTGCGCCGGTCAGCGCGCCCGCGGCGTTGCCGCCGGTCGGCAGCGCGTTCTGCAAGCCGTTGACGAGGTTCGTGATCGGCGCGATCGGGTTGCTGCCGCCAGCGCCGGACAACGAGCCGACGACCTGATTGACGACGCCCTGCACCGGCGCCAGCGGGCTCGTGCTGCCGAGGTTGCCGAGCGCGCCGGTCACCGAGTTCACCGCATTCGTCAGCGCTTCGGCCGGATTGCCGTTGCCGAGCGTGCCCGCCACCTGCGTGACGGCGCCCTGCACCGGCGCGAGCGGGTTCGAGGCGCCACCCAGGTTGCCCAGCGCACCCGTGATCGTGTTGACGCCGTTGCCCAGCGCGCCGGCCGGATTGCCGCTGCCGAGCGTGCCGGTGACCTGATCGATGACGTTCTGGACAGGGGCAAGGGGATTCGCGCCGCCGACGTTGCCGAGTGCGCCGGTCAATGCGCCGGCCGGGTTACCGCCACCAGCGTTGCCCAATGCGCCGGTCACCGTGCCGAGTGCTCCGGTCAATGCGCCGGCCGGGTTACCGCTGCCAACGTTACCCAATGCACCCGTCACTTGACCGACCGCGCCCTGCACCGCCGCCAACGGATTCGCGCCGCCCCCGACACTCCCCAACGCGCCCGTCACCTGATTCACCACGCCCTGCACCGGCGCGAGCGGCGTCACCGTGCCGCCGCTGCCCCCCAGCGCGCCCGGCAACCCATTCACCACCCCCGACAACGCCTGCGCCGGATTGCCGAGCGACGTCTGAAGCGCGCCGGCCCCGCCCGTCGTCACGGTCACCGAGCCCAGCGGCGACGTGCCGGTCGCGGCCAGCCCGACCGACACGTTGTTCGTCGGCGGATTCACGATCACTTGCGGAATCGGCAGCGCATCGAGCGCCGCCGCCATCGCCGAACCGGAAGCCAGCACCCCGAACACCGTCGCGACCGACAGCGCCACACCCGTCAAATTAATGTTTTGTCCCATCTTTGTTTACCCCATCTCGGTTGGCACTACGTTGATAAAGCATGGGGACGGATTGCACGAAGCATGCCACCCTAATAAAACGGTTCGACTCGGCTATTTATTGCGACGCAATAACGGATTTATATGGATCTATAGGGAAAAGGACGGCGCATTTCCATCGACTCGTCAGACGAAAGAGCATCGAGGACTGCGGATGTAACGTAACGTTTTCGAGGCCGCAGGTAACGTGTTCCGGTACATTCGCGCACATTGCAGCCATTCGTCGCCACGCCTTCGATACCCGTATGGACCGCCCATCCCTTTTGCATTTCATTTCGATGAAATGCATTTAAAAATCGTCGGGATTTATTATTTTCTTATCGGTGATTTCTTTCCGATCAATTACGCAGACCATTGCGATCGACATAGTTTTCGCCACTACGTATAGTCGAATGAAAAACTGTGAAAACCGCTCGCACAGCGGCCGTCACATCGTGCCCGGCCGCAGTCAACCGAAGCCCACAGGCCGATACGAATGCGGGTCGATATCGTCGGCGCGCCGGTCATCATCTCGGCGAGCCACCGGCCGCTCTCGCGCGAACAGCCGCGCGGATGAGCCGCCCGTCTGCGCAGGCTAGATACAATGGCGCAACCGCCGCGGCGCCGGTGCCAGCGCGCGCGAACGCGCCGCCCGCGCCCCCGCTCACCCGAGAGTGCGATCCCGATGCGCAAGAAGAAATCTCCCGTCAAAGACCTGCTGCTGTCCCGCTACGCGCCGCTTGCCGACGGCATCGCGACGCTGTTCTTCCCTTACGCGGAAGTCGTGATTCACGACCTGCGCGACCAGACCGTGCTGTACCTCGCGAACAACCTGTCGAAGCGCGAGGTCGGCGACGACTCCGCGCTCGAGGAAATCGACCACTCGGCGCGCGAGCGCGTGATCGGCCCGTACGAGAAGCTCAACTGGGACGGCCGGCGGATGCGCTGCGTCAGCAACATCCTGTTCGACGACGAAGGGCATCCGGCCGGGATGATGTGCATCAACTTCAACATCGCGGTGTTCGACGACGTGCGGGCGACGCTCGACCTGTTCATCAAGGGCGCGGGTGTCGTCGCGCAGCCGGACGAGCTGTTCCGCGACGACTGGCAGGAGCGCATCAACACGTTCCTGCACGGCTGGCTGCGCGAGCGGCAGATCGGCCTGAACGGACTCACGCGCGAGCATCGGCGCGAGCTCGTCGAGGCGCTCTACGCGGAAGGCGCGTTCCGCGGCAAGAGCGCGGCGAACTACGTCGCGAACGTGCTCGGGATGGGACGCGCGACGGTCTACAAGCATCTCAAGCATCTGAAGGACACGCAGGGCGACGCATAGGCGTCGAGGCAAAAAGTGATATAGTGGCGGTTACACTTTTTCCCGAACCGCCATCCCATGCCGACCGCCTCCTCCCCCGCGCTTCGCCCGACGCTGACCGTCGAAATCTGGTCCGACCTGATCTGCCCGTGGTGCTGGATCGGCAAGCGCCGTTTCGACGAGGCGCTCGCCGCGTTCGCGCACGCGGACCGCGTCGACGTCGCGCTGCGCGCGTACCGGCTGTTCCCCGGCCAGCCGGTCGAGCCGGTCGAGGCGATGCTCGCCGGCAAGTATCGGCTGGCGCCCGCGCAGGTCGACCAGATGCTGCGGCAGGTGACCGACGCGGCCGCAAGCGTCGGGCTGCGCTACGACCTGCCCGGCACGCTCGTCGGCGACACGCTCGATGGCCACCGGCTCGTGAAGCTCGCAGAAACCACCGGCCGCGCGCATGCGCTGACCGAGCGGCTGTATCGCGCGTACTTCAGCGAGCACGGCGTGCTGTTCGATCACGGCGCGCTGGCCGATCTCGCGGTGGACGCGGGGCTCGAGCGCGCGGCGGTCGAAGCGGTGCTGCGCAGCGACGCGTACCGGAACGAAGTCGACGCCGACGTCGCGCGGGCCGAGCAGATCGGCGGCCGCGGCGTGCCGCTGTTCGTGTTCGGCGGGCGCTACGCGGTGTCCGGCGCGCAGCCGGCCGACGTGTTCGCGCAGGCGCTCGAGCAGGCGTGGCAGGACGGCATCGTCGCGATCGGCGGCGACGACGCGGCCGCATGCGGCCCCGACGGCTGCGCGCTGCCGCAGCGCGCGTAACGGCGTAACGGTCCGCTTCACTGCTGCCAGAAACCGGCAGGAAGCCGCGCCGTGCGGCGTCTAGAATGTTGCCTTTCAAATAACTAAAAAAGGCCGCCTCCCCATGACCCACGGCATCCACGGCGAGAAGCGCTGGTACACGCTGATCGTCCTCTGCCTCGGCGTGCTGATGATCGTGCTGGACAACACGATCGTGAACGTCGCCCTTCCGTCGATCAGCGCCGACCTGCACTTCAGCGAGACGGCGCTCGTCTGGGTCGTCAACGCATACATGCTGACCTTCGGCGGCTGCCTGCTGCTCGGCGGCCGGCTCGGCGACCTGTACGGACACCGGCGCATGTTCCTCGCCGGCCTCACGGTGTTCACGCTCGCGTCGCTCGCCTGCGGCGTCGCGCAGTCGCAGGCGATGCTGATCGCCGCGCGCGCGGTGCAGGGGTTCGGCGGCGCGATCGTGTCGGCGGTGTCGCTGTCGCTGATCATGAACCTGTTCACCGAGACCGGCGAGCGGGCGCGCGCGATGGGCGTCTACGGCTTCGTCTGCGCGGGCGGCGGCAGCATCGGCGTGCTGCTCGGCGGGCTGCTGACGAGCGCGCTGTCGTGGCACTGGATCTTCCTCGTCAACCTGCCGATCGGCATCGCCGTCTACGCGCTGTGCACCGCGCTGCTGCCGCGCACGCGCGCGCCGGCCGCCAGCGCGCGGCTCGACGTCGCGGGGGCCGTCACCGTGACCGCGTCGCTGATGCTCGCCGTCTACGGGATCGTCAACGGCAACGAGGCCGGCTGGCTGTCGACGCAGACCGTCGCGCTCGTCGGCGCGGCCGCCGCGCTGCTCGCGCTGTTCGTCGCGATCGAGGCGCGCGTCGCGCACCCGCTGATGCCGCTCACCCTGTTCGCCAAGCGCAACGTCGCGCTCGCGAACGTGATCGGCGTGCTGTGGGCGGCCGCGATGTTCGCGTGGTTCTTCCTGTCCGCGCTCTACATGCAGCGCGTGCTCGGCTACCAACCGCTCCAGGTCGGCCTCGCGTTCCTGCCGGCCAACCTGATCATGGCCGCGTTCTCGCTCGGGCTGTCGGCGCGGATCGTGATGCGCTTCGGGATTCGCGGCCCGATCGCCGCCGGCCTGCTGCTCGCCGCGTGCGGCCTCGCACTGTTCGCGCGCGCGCCGGTCGACGGCGGCTTCGTGTGGCACGTGCTGCCCGGCATGGCGCTGCTCGGCGTCGGCGCGGGCGTCGCGTTCAATCCGGTGCTGCTCGCCGCGATGGGCGATGTCGACCCCGCGGATTCGGGCCTCGCGTCCGGCATCGTCAACACCGCGTTCATGATGGGCGGCGCGCTCGGGCTCGCCGTGCTCGCGAGCCTCGCGGCCGCGCGCACCGATGCGCTCGCCGCAAGCCAGGCCGCGCCGCTCGACGCGCTGAACGGTGGCTATCACGTCGCGTTCGCGTTCGGCGCGGTGTTCGCGGCCGCGGCCGCGCTGATCGGCCTCGCGCTGCGCATCCGGCGGCAGGCCCTGGCAGGAAGCGGGGTCGGCAGCGCGATGCACTGATCCGGGGCATCAGCCGCAGGCGGCCGGGCGGCCGATTTTTAACGCAGTCGTACACCGCCCCGCCAGTTTTGCGACAATGTCGGACTTTGACGCGCGCGCCGCCGGCGCGCGCCGCCGCCGCGCGTCGCCGCCGAACGCCACCCAATCGCCTGCTGCCGATGTCGCTCCCTCATATCGATCTGCTGTACTCCCTGTCCGGCCTGTTCGTCGGCATCCTCGTCGGCCTGACGGGCGTCGGCGGCGGTTCGCTGATGACGCCGATCCTCGTGCTGCTGTTCGGCGTCCACCCGGCGACCGCGGTCGGCACCGACCTGCTGTACGCGGCCGCGACCAAGGCGACCGGCACGCTGGTCCACGGCCTCAAGGGCTCGGTCGACTGGCGCATCACGGGCCGGCTCGCCGCGGGCAGCGTCCCGGCGTCGGCGGTCACGCTGTGGATCCTGCACACGTACGGGATGCACACGCCCGCCGCCGCGCGGCTGATCCAGCTCGTGCTCGGCGGCGCGCTGCTGCTCACGTCGCTCGCGCTGATCTTCCGCCCGCAGCTCACGGCGCTCGCCGCGCGCAACCCGCTCGCGCCGAGCCCGGCGCGCACGCTGTGGTCGACCGTGCTGACGGGCGCCGTGCTCGGCGTGCTGGTGTCGATGACGTCGGTGGGCGCCGGCGCGATCGGCGTGACCGTGCTCCTGCTGCTGTACCCGGCGCTCGCGACGACCCGCATCGTCGGCTCCGACATCGCGCACGCGGTCCCGCTCACCCTCATCGCCGGCATGGGCCACTGGCTGCTCGGCTCGGTCGACTGGTCGATGCTGCTGTCGCTGTTGATCGGCTCGCTGCCCGGCATCGTGATCGGCAGCGTGCTGTCGACGCGCGCGCCCGAGCGCCTGCTGCGCAACCTGCTCGCCTCGACGCTCGTCGCGGTCGGCCTGCGACTCGTGCTCGCGTGACGGCAGGCGCGCCACGCGCGCGCCGCTCCAATCAAGAACGCTGCCCGGCTCGTGACCGGGCGGCGTTTTTTTACGTCGCGTCCTTTACGTCCCGTCAGGCGGCGCGGGCGCCGCCCGCGCTCAGTGGAGCTGCTGCTGTTGCTCCAGCTTCTGCTGGCGCAGCTGCTGCGCGCGCATCTGCAGCTTCTGCACGCGCTGCAACGCCGCGCGGTTCGCGAGGATGCCGTCGTAGAAGTTGCCGAGATCGCCCTTCAGCGCGGTCCGCGACGCGTCGTTCAGGTAGATCATGTGGCCCGACGGATAGTTCTTGATCGTCAGGTTCTGCGCCTTGATCGTCGGATCGAGCGGCATCTGCGCGAGCGTCAGCTCGGTCTGGTGGAACGGCGTCACCGCGTCGAAGTAGCCGTTCGCGGACAGCACCTTCAGGTCCGGGTTCAGGCTCATCGACGACGCCAGGTCGCCCGCCGTGTACAGCGTGTTGCCGCCGCCCCGGTTCGCGCCGGTCGGGTCCGTATGGCTGAAGTCCCAGTTGTTGAACACCTGGTCGTTCAGGTCGACGAACGACGACGTCGACGTGTACTTCAGGTCGGTGTTCAGGTAGCTGTTCCACAGCACGGTGTACGCGCCGCCGATGTTGTTGATCGACGGATCGTTGCCGCCCGAGTTCGGCAGGATGTATGGCGCGATGCCCTTGCCCGTGTAGTTCGCGCGGCCGTCGTACTGGCCGATCTGGATGCCCGGCACGAGCGTCAGGAAGAACGTGTACGGCGGGTTGTCGTTCGACGACGGCACGTTGCCGAGCGCCGCCGGGTTGCCGAAGGTCTGGATCAGCGAGACCGGATCGGTGCCGATGTACGAGCCCATCTGCTGCGCGGTCTGCAGGTTCAGGTTCAGCCGCACGTTGACGAAGCCGCCGTCCTGCGGATTCGGCGCCTGCGCGAGCGGCGCGAGCACGTTGTCCGCGTAATTGCGCGCCTGCACCATGTATGCGTCGAGGTCGGTCGGCGTCGGGGTGACCGTCGACTTCTTCCAGTAGAACGCATCGGCGGCGAGCGTCGGGAACGTGCCGACCGCGGACAGCGCGTTCGCGTAGTCGAGGATCGACGACTGCAGCGTGATCCCGTTCAGCTCGATGCCGTCCTCATGCAGCGCCCACGACACGACCGCGCTGCGCGCGGTGCCGTACGACTCGCCGAACAGGAACTTCGGCGAGTTCCAGCGCGAGTACTTGGTCAGGTAGCGCTGGATGAAGCGGTCGATCGAGCGCGCGTCCTGGTCGACGCCCCAGAAGTCCTTGTTCTTCGCCGGGGCGATCGCCGCCGAGTAGCCGGTGCCGACCGGATTGATGAACACGAGGTCGGAGCGGTCGAGCAGGCTGTCCGGGTTGTCGAGCAGCTTGTACGGCGCGGGCGGCGTGAAGTTCGGGAACGACGACTGCAGCCGCTTCGGGCCGAACGAGCCGAGCAGCAGGTAGACCGACGACGAGCCCGGGCCGCCGTTGTAGAAGAACGTGACCGGGCGCGGCTTCGACGGGTCGGGATTGTCCTGCGTGTACGCGACGTAGAACATCTTCGCGTTCGGCTGCGACGTGACCGGATCGATCGTCGTCAGGTGGCCGGCGGTGGCCGTGTACTTGACGACCTTGCCGCCGATCGACACCTGCCGGTGCACGACCGCCGCGCCTTCGGTGGCGTCGGTCACCGCGTCGTTGGGGCCGGTGCCGTAGACGTCGGTGTCGACGAACGGCTGGTCGGCCTGCGCGGCGTTCGTCGCCGCGCCGGACGCCGGCGTATTCGCGGCCGTGGCCGCGGCGGCCGCGGCGGACGGGCTCGCGCCGTCGTCGCCGCCGCACCCCGTGACGAGCAGCGCGGCGGCCGTGGCCGCGACGAGCGGGCCGCTCAGCGTCGTTCCAAATAGCGCGAAACCGTCTTTCAAGGACTTCAGTGTCGTCATTATTGCCTCTCGAACAGAACGATAAATATCGCCGGACGCAAAGGATGATTTGATCCGGCGTTCCGCACTGGGAGCGCATTCGTTATGCGACGCACTCCGAGTTTTTTACCGGCTCGACGCAAATCGACCGGCATGATTTACCCCACCCGATATTCAGCAAGCACCCAATGGAATCAATTCCATTGAAAACGGCAATTCAAAATCACTCGCGATTCCCGGTCATCGCGAGCCGCATGCAACTCGAAGGCAAAGCCGCACCCCGCAAAGCCCAGCCCGACAAGGCAACTTCGCTGCGAAAGGGCGAGCAATCCCTCTCGGCGGAGCGCCGATTAATCGCAAAATTGCGTTCAATCGCGGCCCGGGCCGAATTAATAAAATCGAAAGGATTATCCAATCGAAAGGAAAGGAATAGGTGTCCCGGATAATTTACTAAATTAAGTTAAAACACCGGCGCATAATAGATTCCGGGTTTTCGGCCGTAAAGTAACAATTTGTTACGGCGCCGGCGTTTCGCCGGGAATCGAATCCGGGAAGCGATTCCCGCGCATGGTCGAAAAAAAGCCGGACGCGCGCGTCCGGCTTCGGGCGGGCGGCGGCGCGGGTTCAGAACGGCACGTCGAGCGCCCCCGCGCCGACCGTGATCGCATTGCCGCCCGGCGCGGCCGAGATCGGCGGCAGGTTCGCGGTCGTGAGCGCCGGCGCCGCGCCCGGCGTGCCGCCGCGCGGCACGGTGCGGATCACCTGCGACGGCGGCAGCGGCGCGCCGTTCTTCAGGTGCCGCCACATCAGGTTCAGCGCCTGCAGGTCGTAGTAATGCACGGGCACGAAGCGCGTATCGAAGCCGGCGACCGGCAGGAATGCGTCGAAGTGCTGACCGTTCGTCACCTCGTAGAACGCCAGCTGGCTGCGGCCGCCTTCGCTGATGCTGTTCTGCGCGACATACGCGCGCGACGCATGGTTGACCGGCACGAGCGCATCGCTGCGGCCGTGCACGATGATCGCGGGCTTGCCCTGCAGGTTCGCGTTCACGCGCACCGCGTCGACGTTCGCGGGCATGTTCAGCTGCCCGTTGGTCCACAGCTGGCGCAGGCACAGCGCGCCCGCGAAGCTCGCGTCCGGCGTCGCGAGGCGGTGGTCGACGCCGCTCGCGGGCCCCGTGTTGAACACGAGGTTGATGCCGTTGGTCGGCGGCACGCCGTTGCCCGCGCCGAACACGCTCGGCATCGGCGACGCGGCGGGCGGCGCCACCGCGCCGGTGGCCGCGTTCGTCGTCGCGAAGCTGAAATTGCACAGGTTGTCGACGACGCGCGAGCGCGTGTACGCGTTCGCGTAGGTCACCGCGATCGCCGGTATCGCCTGCGAATCCCACATCGGCGCCTGCAGCATGTCGGAATCGGCGAGATAGCCGGCCGCGTGCAGCTGCGCGAGCGCGTCGGCCGCCTGGCTCTGCTGGTCGGCGCCCGCGACGAGCCCGGCCGCGGCCAGCGTCGCGCAGCGCTGCGCGCGAATCGACTGCGTGACGGTCGACGGCAGCGCGGTGAGATACGGCGCGCCGGCCAGCGCGGACGCCGCCGCCGCGCACGGCTGCATCAGGTTCGCGAAGGTCGCGTAGTCGGCCAGCGGCCGCCCGAACGACGGCACCGGGGCGCCGCCCTGCCGCACCACCGCATTCGGCGCCAGCCGCACGTTGACCTGCGGCTCGCCGACCACGACCGCGGTGATCCAGTTGCGCGTGTCCTGCTCGGCCGCCGCGAGCGCCGCGCCGCCGCCGTTGCTGACCGACGCGGCGATCGTCGTGATGTCGCCGGGGCGGTAGCGCACGCCGTGGCGCGTGCCGTCGATCAGCGGTCCGAACTGCTCGTTGAGCGCCCAGTACGCGAACTCGACCGCCTGCAGCGTCACGCGCCCCCAGTCCTGCTCCGGATTCTGCTGCGAATGCGCGTGCTTGAACGCGTAGCGGTTCGGGAACTGCGCGTTGTACGCGGCCAGCTCGCCGCTCGACACGTTCGCGGTGAAGAGGCTCGCGTTGCCGGCGAGCACCGCGTTCGCGAGCGTGCCGTCGATCAGCGTGACGGTGTCCGAGCCGAGCTCGTGCGCGCCGTTGCCGCCGCCCTTGTCGTTGTATGCGACCGCGCAGCCGCGCTTCAGGCCCCACTCGCCGGCGGCCGAGATCGCGCCGTACACGCCGCGCGAGCCGGACGACGTCGCGGTGACGATGCACGGCTGCGTCGGGTCGAAACCGGTCGGCACCTGCACGAGCAGCGTGACGTTCCGGCGGCCGCTGCCGTCGTCGGAGTACGCGATGTATTCGGTGCCGGCGATCCGGCCTTCGCCGAGCGTGTCGTTGCCGTCGAGATCGACGTTCGGCCCCCAGAAGCGGCCGTAGCCGCCGTTCGCGCTCATGTCGACGATCGCGCGGTAGTTCGACCAGATCGCGAGGCGGCGCAGCTCGGCCGCCGTCGGCCGGGCCGGGTTCGCGAACGCCGGCGGCACGGCGCTCGCGAGGCCGCTCTTGCCAAGGCCGGCCGTCAGCAGATCGTCGCTCGCGCCGTCGTAGGCCGTCGTGCGCACGCTGCCCGCGATGAAACCGGGCAGCGGGTTGCCGTCGCGCGTCTCGTTGCCGTTGCAGGCCCCGAACAGCGTCACGACGGCGGCCAGCGCCGCTCCGAACCCGACCCGCCTGCCCCACCGTAGCTTCGTCATTGTCGCCCTCTCTCTCGTTATGTCGGATGGACTCCAAGCGAAAACGGGCCCCGGATTTCCGAGGCCCGCCTGGATGCGAGCGCGAGCGGCGCGAACGCGCCGCCCCGCATCATTGCGGCTGGACGCTCAGCTTGTTGCTGACGGACGTGACGCCCGGCACGCCCTTGGCCGCGGCTTCGGCCTTCTCGATCTGTGCGGCGTCGGGCACCGAGCCCTCGAGCGTGATCGCCCCGCCCTTCGAACGCACGACGATGTTCGCGACGTCGACGCCGTTCTCCTTCGAAATCGCCTTGCGCACCGCATAGCCGAGCTTGCGGTTCGCCTGCTTCGCGGATTTCGCGGCGGCCTTCGATGCGCTCTTCGCGGCGGCGGGCGCTTCGGGCGCCGCCGGCTCGCTCGACTGCGCGTAGACGCTGCCGGACAGACACGCGGCCACCGCGGCCACCCCCAACGCTCCCAGCGCTCTCGACACGATCGACTTCATGCTATCTCCTAGTGAATCAAAACGGCCGCGCACAGTGCGGCCGACTACCCCCAAAGGCGGCCGGCCTGCACGCGCGAGCGCGGCGGGACAGCCGGTGATTTCCACGGCGATGCGAGAGAGGCGGGACGTAACCGGCGGCCGGCGCACGCGAAGGCGGGCCGGCCGGGCCGGGCAGCCGCCGGCCGGGCGCGCCCGGTCTGGTCGGGTGCCGGGTCGCGCAAGTCGGGCGTGGCTGCGTCGCACAATGTAATCCAGCGCCCGCGGAAGCGCAAAGCTTTTGACGCGGCGCCGGCGCCGGCCGGGCCCGCCGGAAGCGCCGGATTCGCCGAATTCGCGCATGCGCGGCGAATCCGGTTACCATCGCCGCGAATGCATGCGATCCGTGACGCGTCCGCGTCATCGATCCGTCATGCATGCGTCACTCGCCTATCGCCGTTCATGAAGCCACTCCTGCGCCCTCGCCGGCCGCCCCGCATCCTCGCCCGCTTCGTCGCGGTGTCGTGGCGCGACCTCGCGCTGTCGGTCGGGCCGACCGTGCTGCTCGCGGTCGCCGCCGTCTGGCTCGCGATCAGGATGATCCAGCCCGCGCCGCCGTCCACGCTGGTGATCTCGTCCGGGCCGCCCGGCAGCACCTACTGGAACGCCGCGCAGAAGTACAAGGCGATCCTCGCGAAGAACGGCGTGACGCTCGACGTGGAGTCGTCCGAAGGCTCCGCGCAGAACCTCGAGCGGCTGTCCAACCCGAAGGCGACGGTGGACGTCGGCTTCGTGCAGAGCGGCATCGGCCCGAAGACGCGCGACGAGCACCTCGTCGCGCTCGGCAGCATCGGCTACGTGCCGCTCGCGATCATGTACCGCGGCCCGATCGTCGCGCGGCTGTCGGACTTCAACGGCAAGCGGCTCGCGCTCGGCCCGGAAGGCAGCGGCGCGCGCGAGCTGAGCCTCGCGCTGCTGAAGATGAACGGCATCGCGCCGGGCGGGACGACCGCGCTGCTGCCGATCGCCGGCGAGGACGCCGCCGACGCGCTGCTCGCCGGCAAGATCGACGCGGCGTTCCTGTCCGGCGACTCGACGCAGATCCCGGTGATGGCGAAGCTGTTCCGCGCGCCGGGCGTGCACGTGTACTCGTTCACGCAGGCGGAAGCCTATGCGCGCCGCTTCCCGTACCTGACCGCGATCACGCTGCCCGAAGGGGTCTACGATCTCGGCCGGAACCTGCCGCCCGCCGACATCCACACGGTCGCGCCGACGATCGAGCTGGTCGCGCGCGACGCGCTGCACCCGGCGCTGTCCGACCTGCTGATCGAGGCCGCGCGCGAGGTGCACGGCCACGCGACGATCCTGCAGCACGCGGGCGAATTCCCGTCGGCGCTCACGCGCAGCTTCCCGCTGTCGGACGACGCGGCGCGCTACTACAAGTCGGGCAAGACCTTCCTGTACCGGCGGCTGCCGTTCTGGGTCGCGAGCCTCGTCGACCGGCTGCTCGTGATCGTCGTGCCGCTCATCGTCGTGTTGATTCCCGGGGTGCGGGTCGTGCCGGCGCTGTACGGCTGGCGCGTGCGCTCGCGGATCTACCGCTGGTACGGCGCGCTGATCGCGCTCGAGCGCAACGCGCTCGGCGAGCACACGGCCGCCGAGCGCGTCGAGCTGCTCGACCGGCTCGACGACATCGAGGATTCGGTGAACCGGATGAAGATGCCGCTCGCGTATGCCGGGCAGTTCTACGTGCTGCGCGAGCACATCGGCTTCGTGCGCGAGCGGCTGACCGCGCACGAAGCCGATCCGCACGGCCGCCCGCACGACGCGCCGCACGCGTCCGGCGGCGACGGCGCGCCCCCCCGGGCGACACCGGGTTCCGCCTGAGCGCGCGATCCGCGATCATTGCCGCATCGGCCGGCCGCCGCGTAACATGGAGGCCGCCGCCGGGCGCCGCGCGCGAGACGGCCGGCCCCGGCCCCATCCTCTGGAGATCGTCATGACAACCGGCCTCGACACCGCCCAGCCCGCCTGGTTCTTCGATTTCGTCTCGCCGTTCTCCTACCTGCTGCTCGAACAGTATGAACGTTGGCCGGACGTGCCGTTCGCGCCGGTCGCGGTGTCGCTCTACGACCTGCAGCGCCACTGGGGCCAGCGCCCGAGCGCGGACGTGCCGGCCAAGCGCGTCTTCACGTATCGGCATGCGCTGTTTCGCGCGGAGCAGCTCGGCATCCGCTTCAAGATGCCGCCCGCACACCCGTTCGACTCCGACAAGGCGCTGCGCCTCGCGATCGCGCTGCGCGCCGACCTCGCGACGGTGCGCGAGATGTTCCGCTTCGTCTGGCGCGACGGCAACGACCCGTCGACGCCGGACGGCTTCGCGGCGCTGTGCGAGCGGGTCGGCGTCGGGCATGGCGACCAGCTGATCGAATTCGAGGAAACCGCCGCGCAGCTGCGCCGCCACATCGACGACGCGATCGCGCTCGGCGTGTTCGGCGTGCCGACGTTCTGGATGAGCAAGCAGCTGTTCTGGGGCGAGGACGCGCTGCCGATGGTGCTGTACTGCGCGCGCACGCCGACCTGGCTCGAGACGCGCGAAGTGAAGCGCATCAGCGCGCTGCCGAAGGGGCGCGCGTAGGCGCGTGTCCGTGCGTAATAGCGGGCATCAACCGGTCACGATGCACGGGCGCGCGCGCCTGCGGTAAGGTTACGCCTCGCCCGCCCCATCCCCCACCCATGCAAGACGACGACCGTACCGCCTCGCTCGACATCTGGCTCGTGCGCGTGCTGCGCACGCTGCTGCTCGAGCGCAGCGTCACGCAGGCCGCGCTGCGGCTCAACCAGACCCAGCCCGCGATCAGCACCGCGCTGCGCAAGCTGCGCGAGACGCTGAACGACCCGATCCTCGTGCGCGGCAAGTCCGGGATGGTGCCGACCGAATACGGCGCGTCGCTGCTCGACGCCGCGCAGCGCGCGCTGCGCGAGGTCGACTTCATCGCGACGCCGCACGGCGAGTTCGCGCCGGAAAGCAAAGCGCGCGCCGCACGTTCCGCATCGCCGCGCCCGACTACCTGAACGACTTCTTCATGCCGACGCTGATCGCGCGCTTTCGCGACGCGGCGCCGCACGCGCATCTGGAAATCGATTCGCTGAATCCGACGCTCGATCACGCGGGCGCGCTCGAATCCGGCGCGCTCGATCTCGTGATCGGCAACTGGCCGAAGCCGGACCCGCGCTTCGCGCGCGACGACCTGTTCTCCGACGCCGTCGTCTGCCTGATGCGGGACTCCCATCCGCTCGCGCAGGCGCCGCTCACGCGCGACGCCTACGCGGGGGCCGCGCATCTCGCGCCGACGCCCTACACCGGCGACAAGCGCAATGCGATCGAGATCGGCCTCGCGCGCGCGGGCCTCGCGCGGCGGATCGTGACGACGCTGCCGTACTTCGGGCTCGTGCCGCAGGTGCTGCTGCAATCGGACCTGATCTTCACGACGACGCGGCGCTTCGCGACGCACTACGCGCAGCTGCTGCCGCTCGTCGTCGTCGCGCCGCCGGTGCCGTTTCCGCGCATCCGCAGCTATCTGCTCACGCATCCGCAGCCCGATCGCCCGACCGACATCGCGTGGCTGCGCGCGCTGATGCAAAGCATGTCGGACGAGCTGACCGCGGCGCGCGTGCGCAAGCGCTGAATCAGCTCACTCGCGTTCCAGTTCGGGGCCGCGCCGGCGTTCAGGCCGTGCAGAACGTTTCCTGGAGATGGGTCCAGCGCACCGCGCCCGCCGCGTCGCGTTCGAACACCGCGGTCGCGCGCCGCGCGGGCAGCTCGCCCGCCGCCGCGTGCTGCGCTTCGAGATAGGTGATGACCGCGTGGCGGTCGTCCGACACGAGCACGTGCGTTTCCGACAACCCGATGCGCAGCCCGGGCTTCGCGCCGGCCAGCTTCGCGAACAGCGCGCGCATGCCGTCGTGGTCGAGCTCGCGGCCGTCGGTCAGGATCATCGTGAAATCGGCGGCGAAATCGGCGAGCAGCGCATCGACGGCCGCGGGCTCGGAATCGGCGCCGGACAGCCAGCGCTCGATGGCGACGACGCTCGCGGCGAGTGCATCGAGATAGATCTGCGGATCGGACATGCGGTGTGCAGGGAAAAACGCGCGGCCCGGTGCCGCACGATCTGCGGAGTGTAGACGAATGCGTGCGCGGCTGGCGTCGTTACCGCAAGCAACAACCGCTCAGCGCTCCGCTTTCTCCGGCGTTGGGTATCAGCTTTCGAATGGGTTCAGAACGCGTGCGCCCGTTCCGGCGAAATCATCGACGTTCCGCGTCACGACGATCAGGTCGTGGATCAACGCCGTTGCCGCGATCAACTTGTCGAGCGAGTGCTCGGGATGCGGGACGCGCAGGCGTCCCCACAACTGCCCGATCTCTTCGTCCACCCCCAGAATGTTCGACGCAAACTCCCGAAGTACGCCATCGAGCCAGTTTTCAAGGCGCGTCGCCTGGGACTTGTCGCCACGGTGACGGATGATTTCCACACCGCGCCGCAGTTCGCCAACCGTCACCACGGAAAGGTACAGATCGGCATCGTCCTGCGCGGCCTTGCGGAAAAACGCCATCACACCTTTATCTGCTCGCTCCCGCTTCCGTACTTCGCTGATGACGTTCGTATCAATCAAAAACATTCGCTGCCTCGCCGTCATCCACGCGCGCAAAATCGGCATCGGTTCCGACGTTCGGGATACTCATCAACACCTGCGCGAACGTCTTGCGCTGCGGCGCGCGCAGCGCCTTTGCCAGGATCTCTCGATGCTCGGCCTCCGCACTGCGCCCGTTGGCTGCGGCCCGCTCGCGCAGGCTTTGGACGAGTTCCTCGTCCACATTTCTCACCAGAAGAGTTGCCATGCTTCACCTCCACATCCGAGTTGATATCAATGCTAGCACTCTTCGCGGAAGCTGCAAGCACTGATCGCCTTTCAGGGTGGCATTCGTCGAATGCCTCAGCACGTGACCGTCACGGCCGCCTTGGAAATAACGGCTCCAACACGGACGGTTTCGGCCGAAGCCGCGGTCAAGCAACGATGACGCTTCCGGAGTGACGGCCTCGGGTGATCCATCCGAACGGATGCGCCCGCATAAATCCAACAGATTGGCCGATCGTGCAAGGCGGCAAAGTCTTCGCACGACGCCAGCACGGCATCGCATGCTCGGCCGTTCGGAGCCGCCGCCGTTTACTCCACACTACCGGCGCTTTCACGATGGTTCGGCGAACGGCGCGCGGGTACCTTCGAGCGCACCTGCAGCAACTCCGCGCAGACGGCCACCGCGATCGAGCCGGGCGCCTTGTCGACGATCCCGGCGATGCCGATCGGGCACACCATCTCGCGCATCCGCGCCGGCTCGACGCCGCGCGCGACGAGCCGGCGCTCGAACTTCACCCGCTTCGTGCGCGAGCCGATCATCCCGAAGTACGCGAAGTCGCGCCGCCGCATGATCCGTTCCGCGAGCGCGAAATCGAGCGCATGGTTGTGCGTCATCACGAGGAAGTACGCGCCCGGCGGCGCTTCGTCGACGAGCGCCTCGGGCGTGTCGGTCGGCTCGGGCTGCACGTTCGGCGGGCATTCGTCCGGGAACAGCTCGTCGCGCGTGTCGACCCACTGCACGACGCACGGCAGCGCGCCGAGCAGCGTCGCGAGCGCGTGGCCGACGTGCCCCGCGCCGAACAGCACGACGTGCATCGGCAGGGGCGCGCCCGTGGCGCGGTTGCGCCGGCCGGTGCCCTTGGCGAACGTCATCTCAGCCTCGCGCCGCGCGCACGGCCTGCACCGCGCGCAGGATCGACTCGCCCGTCGCCGGTGCGTCGAGCGGCGGGTTCACGCGATAGTCGCCGACCGCCGCGACCGCGTCGCGCACCGCGAAGAACACCGAGAACGGCAGCAGCAGCGGCGGTTCGCCGACCGCCTTCGAGCGGTGGATGCTGTCCTCGACGTTGCGGTTCTCGAACAGGCGCACGTTGAATTCGGGCGGCGTGTCGTTGACGGTCGGGATCTTGTACGTCGACGGCGCGTGCGTCATCAGCTTGCCGCCCGCGTTCCACCACAGCTCCTCGGTCGTGAGCCAGCCCATCCCCTGAATGAACGCGCCCTCGACCTGGCCGATGTCGAGCGCCGGGTTCAGCGACGCGCCGACGTCGTGCAGCGCGTCGACGCGCAGCGTGCGCATCTCGCCCGTCAGCGTGTCGATCACGACTTCCGACACGGCCGCGCCGTACGCGTAGTAGAAGAACGGCCGGCCCTGCAGCTTCGCCTGGTCCCAGTGCAGCTTCGGCGTCGCGTAGAACCCGTCGGACCACAGCTGCACGCGCGCGAGATACGCCTTCGCGATCACCTCGCCGAACGGCACGCCGGTCTCGCCGATCCATACGCGATCGTTGCCGAACCTGACGGCCGCCGCGTCGACCGCGCCGCCGCCGTAATGCTTCGCGGCGAACGTCGCGAGCCGCTCGCGCAACTGCCGCGCGGCATCCTGCGCGGCCTTGCCGTTCAGGTCCGAGCCGGTGGAGGCGGCCGTCGCCGACGTGTTCGCGACCTTGCTCGTGTCGGTCGCCGTCACGCGAATCCGCTCGAAGCGGATGCCGAGCTCGTGCGCGACGACCTGCGCGACCTTCGTGTTGAGCCCCTGCCCCATCTCCGTGCCGCCGTGGTTCACGAGCACCGAGCCGTCGGTGTAGATGTGGACGAGCGCGCCCGCCTGGTTGAAGTGCGTGACGTTGAACGCGATGCCGAACTTCACCGGCGTGAGCGCGATGCCTTTCTTCAGCACCGGGTTGCGCGCGTTGAATTCGCGCACGCCGGCGCGCCGTGCACGATAGCCGCTCGTCGCCTCGAGCTCGGCGAGCAGCTCGGGCAGCACGTTGTCCTCGATCGTCTGCCCGTAAGGCGTCACGTTGCGCTCGGTCTTGCCGTACAGGTTCGCGTAGCGCACGTCGAGCGGATCGCGGCCGAGCGTGCGCGCGACGTCGTCGAGGATGTACTCGATCGCGAACGCGCCCTGCGGGCCGCCGAAGCCGCGGAACGCGGTGTTCGACTGCGTGTTGGTCTTGCCGCAGTAGCCGGCGATCGACACGTCGGGCAGCCAGTACGCGTTGTCGAAGTGGCACACGGCGCGCGTCATCACCGGCCCGGACAGGTCGGCCGAAAAGCCGCAGCGCGACGTCATGTCGACCGCCACGCCGTCGAGGCGGCCGTCGTCGTCGTAGCCGACGTCGAAGTGGTAGTGGAAGTCGTGCCGCTTGCCGGTGATCAGCATGTCGTCGTCGCGGTCCGGACGCAGCTTCACCGGGCACAGCAGCTTCCACGCGGCGAGCGCCGCGCAGCACGCGAACAGGCCCGACTGCGATTCCTTGCCGCCGAACCCGCCGCCCATCCGGCGGCATTCGACCAGCACGTTGTGCGACGCGACGCCGAGCACGTGCGCGACGAGGTGCTGCATCTCGCTCGGGTGCTGCGTCGAGCAGTACACGTGCATGCCGTCGTCGTCCTTCGGCACCGCGTAGGCGATCTGCCCTTCGAGGTAGAACTGCTCCTGGCCGCCGAGATTCATCCCGCCCGCATGGCGATGCGGCGCGGCGGCAAGATGGGCGGCCGCGTCGCCGCGCGCGAGCTTCAGCGGCGGTATCACGTAGGACTGCGCGTGGCGCGCGTCCTGCGCGGTGAGGATCGCGGGCAGATCTTCGTAGTCGACCTTCGCACGGCGCGCGGCGAGCCGCGCGGTTTCGTGCGACGTCGCGACGACGATGAACATCGGCTGGCCGACGAACTGCACGACGCCCTTCGCGAGCACCGGGTCGTCGTGGATGATCGGGCCGCAGTCGTTGACGCCGGGAATGTCGTCGGCGGTGAACACGGCGACGACGCCGGGCGTCGCGCGCACCGCGTCGAAGTTCATCGACGCGATCCTTGCGTGCGCTTTCGCCGAGAGGCCGAGCGCCGCGTGCAGCGTGCCGGCGACGAGCGGGATGTCGTCGGTGTAGGTCGCGCGCCCGCTCACGTGCAGATGCGCGGATTCGTGCGGACGCGACACGTGCACCTGGGCTGCGTCGGCCTGCGGATCGAGGGTGTTCAGGAATGCTTCGGCTTGCTGGTTCATCGTGTGCCCTCCCTCGTCAGGCGCGCGCCGCAACCGCTGCGACCTCGCGCACGTTCAGCGCCTGCGGCGGCAGCGGGTCGTGCGCACGCGTCTCCAGCCAGAAGCGATACATCAGGTTCTTCGCGGTGTCGAGACGATACGCGCTCGTCGCGCGCATGTCGGTGAGCGGCTGGTAGTCGCGTTCGAGCGCCTGCATCGCGGCCTGCGCGGTGGCCTCGTGCCACGGCGCGCCGTCGAGCAGGCTTTCCGCATGCGCCGCGCGCTTCGGCGTCGCGGCCATCCCGCCGAACGCGATGCGCGGCTCGCGGATCGTGTCGCCGTCCGCGATGAACGCGAACGCCGCGCACACGGCCGAGATGTCCGAATCGAAGCGCTTCGACAGCTTGTAGGTGCGGAACCGCAGGTTCGCGCGCGCGCCGCGGCGGGTCGGCACCTTCACGCCGACGACGAATTCGTGCGGCGCCATGTCCTTCTGCTGGTAGCCCGTATAGAGCGCCTCGAGCGGCAGCTCGCGGACGACGTCGCCGCCGCGCAGCACGACGCGCGCGCCGAGCGCGATCAGCCCCGGCATCGCGTCGCCGATCGGCGAGCCGTTCGCGACGTTGCCGCCGAGCGTGCCCGCGTTGCGGATCGGCAGCGACGCGAAGCGCTTCCACATCTCGGTCAGCTCCGGATAGGTGCCGGCGAGCGCCGCGTAGCCGTCCTCGACGGTCACGCCCGCGCCGATCTCGATCCAGTCCTCGCCGTGCACGATGCGCCGCAGTTCGGCAACCTGGCCGATGTAGATCAGGTCGTCGAGCCGGCGCATCTGCTTCGTGACCCACAGGCCGATGTCGGTGCTGCCCGCGAGAATCCGCGCGTCCGGCCGCTCGACCTTCAGCGCGGCGAGCGCGGCGAGCGTGCGCGGCGCGGCGAAGCGCGCGCCGTCGATCTCGTAGTCGAACGTGCCGTCGCGCTTCAGCGACGCGAGCGTGCGCGCGAGCGCGGCCGCGTCGACCGGCGAGTCCTGCGCCGGCGTGCGTTCGCCGCTCGCGTCGAACATCTGCACCGCCGCGTCGACGATCGGCCGGTAGCCGGTGCAGCGGCACAGGTTGCCGGTCAGCGCGTCGGCGATCTCGGTGCGCGTCGGCACGTCCTTCGCCTTCGCGCACGCGCTGCCGCAGCCCTCGAAGCCGTGCTTCTCGTACAGCGCCCACATCGACATCACGAAGCCGGGCGTGCAGAAGCCGCACTGCGAGCCGTGACAATCGACCATCGCCTGCTGCACCGGATGCAGCGAGCCGTCCGGCCGGCGCAGGTCCTCGACCGTCAAGAGCGCACGGCCGTCGAGCGTCGGCAGGAACTGGATGCACGCGTTGACGGCCTTGAACGCGACCGTGCCCGCGTCGGTCAGCTCGCCGACGACGACCGTGCACGCGCCGCAGTCGCCTTCCGCGCAGCCTTCCTTGGTGCCGGTGCAATGCGCGTCCTCGCGCAGGTACTGCAGCACCGTGCGGGTGACGTCCGCGCCGCCGACTTCGCGGATCGCGTGACGATGATAGAAACGGATCGGCTCACTCATGTCTCGTAACGTTCTTCAAGTTGGGCAAGGCGGCCCGCGCCGCTGCGCCGAGCCGTCGTCTTCTGACAGTTTGAACGCTATCACCGTCAATTTTCACAACCCATAGCCCATCACGCATGCGGCCCATATCACGGCCGCGATATGGGGGCGGCGGGCCGCCAGCTGTGCAGCATGCGCGTGGCGCTGGCTGTTTTCGCCGGGCCCATTGCAGCGCTAAAACGGGTCACGATTAACTAAGTAGTACCTGCGGAAAAACCGGTTCCATGGGAAAATCCCGATTCCGTTGTTTGGCTGCATCTGTCGCGATCGTCGTCCCGCTTCGTTCATCTAATCCGACCCCATGTCCACCGATTCCGCCTCAACGCCGCGCAGCGGGTTCGCCGTCACGCTGCAAATCGTCTCCGTCGTCTGCTTCACGTTCATCTGCTACCTGACCATCGGCCTGCCGCTCGCGGTGCTGCCGGGCTTCGTCCACGATGAACTCGGCTTCTCGGCGATCGTCGCGGGCGCGGCGATCAGCGTCCAGTATTTCGCGACGCTCGCGTCGCGGCCGCTCGCCGGGCGCTTCGCCGATACGCTCGGCCCGAAGCAGACGGTCATGCGCGGGCTGATCGGCTGCGGCGTGTCAGGCGTGCTGCTGCTCGTCGCGCTGCTGCTCGCGCACTGGCCCGCCGCGAGCCTCGTGCTGCTGGTCGCGAGCCGGCTCGTGCTGGGCGTCGGCGAGAGCCTGTGCGGCACCGGCGCGATCCTGTGGGGGATCGGCCGCGTCGGCATTGCGCACAACGCGAAGGTGATCTCGTGGAACGGCATCGCGACCTACGGCGCGCTCGCGCTCGGCGCGCCGGTCGGCGTGGCGATCGCGCATGCGCTGAACCCGGCGCTGATCGGCGTGATCGTGATTGCGCTCGCCGCGCTCGGCTACGCTCTCGCGCGCCTGATCGCCGCGGTGCCGGTCGTGCACGGCGAACGGATGTCGTATGCGAGCGTGTTCACCCGCGTGCTGCCGCACGGCCTCGGCCTCGCGCTCGGCTCGGCCGGCTTCGGCTCGATCGCGACGTTCGTCACGCTGTACTACGCGGCGCGCCACTGGCCGAACGCCGCGCTGTCGCTGACCGTGTTCGGCACGCTGTTCATCGGCGCGCGCCTGCTGTTCGCGAACACGATCAAGACCTACGGCGGCTTCCGCGTCGCGATCGTGTCGTTCGCGTTCGAAGCCGCCGGGCTGCTGCTGCTGTGGCTCGCGCCAGTGCCGCACGTCGCGCTGGTCGGCGCCGCGCTGACCGGCTTCGGCTTCGCGCTGATCTTCCCCGCGCTCGGCGTCGAGGCGGTCGCGCTCGTGCCGCCCGCGAGCCGCGGCGCGGCGCTGTCCGCGTATTCGGTGTTCCTCGACCTGTCGCTCGGCATCACCGGGCCGCTTGCGGGCTACGTCGCCGGCGCGTTCGGCTATCCGCAGGTGTTCCTGTTCGCCGCGCTCGCATCGCTCGCATCGGCGGCCGGCGTCGCGCTGTCGGCGCTGCTGTACCAGCGGCAGGCGCGCGTCGCGGGGAGCGGCGCGGCGGCCTGACCGCACTGCCCGCTCGCATCAATGACGAAACCCCGCGTTCTCCGGAACGCGGGGTTATTATTTATGCGCGAATGCAGGCGAACAGCAGGCGAACAGCGGACCGCCGGGCCGGAACCGGCCCGCGCGCCACGCGGCGGCCGTCACGCCATGCGCGGGAACAGCCGCCGCGCCAGGTCGAACGCGACCAGGTTGCCGGCCAGCACCAGCAGCAGGCCCGCCACCGCCAGCGGCGACCACTGGTAGCCCTCGAACACCGTCGACACGGCCAGCGCGACGATCGGGAACAGCACCGTGCAATAGGCGGCCCGCTCCGGCCCGATGCGGCCGACGAGGGTCAGGTAGGCGGTGAAGCCGATCACCGAGCCCGGCACGGCCAGATAGACGAGCGCGCCGAGATAGCGCGGGCTCGGATCGAGCGCGAACGGCAGCCCGGCCGCGGCGCTGCCGACGGTCAGGATCGTCGCGCCGATCAGCATCGCCCAGCCGTTGGTCGCGAACGGATGAAGTCCCATCGACTGCATCCGGCTCGACAGCAGGTTGCCCGCCGAGAAGCACAGCGTGCCGGCGAATGCGATCGCGAGCCCGATCCAGGTCGCGTGGTCGTCCAGATGGCCCGCCATCTGCTGCCAGAACAGGCACGCGATGCCGGTCAGGCCGAGCAGCGCGCCGGCCACCGCGGACGGCCGCAGCGCTCGGCCCATGAACAGCCGGCCGTTGATCGAGTTCAGGAGCGGCGCGGTCGAGAAGATCACCGCGACGAGCCCGCTCGGCACGACCCGCTCCGCATAGTAGAAGCACAGGAAGTTCAGGCAGAACAGCGCGAAGCCCTGCGCGGCGAGGTAGCGCCACGCGTCGCGCGGCGGCAGGATCGGCCGGCGCATCGCGCGCAGCAGCATGAACATGACCGCCGCCGCGAGCCAGAAGCGCCACGCGATCGACACGGGCGGCGGCACGCTGCCGAGCTGCCACTTGATTGCGATCCAGGTCGTGCCCCAGATCAGCACGGTGACGATGTAGAGCGAAAGATTCATGACGGAAACCGGGACAAAAGGCGCAACGAATGCGGGGTCTCCGACTATGCCGCCGCGCGGCGCGCGCCGATTGTCCGGAATTGCGGTCTTTTGCCGGCCGGTGGAACGGGCCGGCGCAGGCGCGCTTATACTCCGTCATCATGCGTGTCCCGCCTCCCGCCCCGCCCGCCGTGCCGTCACCGGCCGCCGCCGCTGCCGCCGCCGGCGGCGAAATGCCGTTCGGCCTGCAGTCGGTGTGCCGCACGCTCGCGGAGGCGAACGCGACGCTTCAGCGCTTCGCGTGGCTCGGCGACCATCTGGCGATCGCCGAATGGACGCGGATCACCGAAGAGGCCGAGACGATCTACGACCAGCCCGGGCATCACACGCTGTCGTGCTATCTCGACGGCGGCTACCGGACCGAGCGGCAGAAGGTGCCGCGCTACGGCGCGCCGAGCCTGCTGTGCGCGCTGCCGGGCGACCACGAATCGCGCTGGTGGGTGCGCGGCGAGATGCACTTCGTCCACCTGTATTTCCTGCCCGAGCACTTCGCGCAGCGCGCGATCCGCGAGCTCGACCGCGAGCCGCGCGAGCTGAAGCTTGCCGACCGCACCTACTTCGAGGATGCGCGCGTCGCCGCGCTGTGCCGTTCGCTCGCGCTGGAAAGCTGGGACGACACCGACGGCCGGCTGCGCGCGAACGAAACCGCGCACGACGTGCTGAGCCTGCTGCTGCGCGGGCAGAGCGCGATGCGCACGGACGCGCCGTTCAAGGGCGGCCTCGCGCCCGCCGTGCGCCGCCGCGTGCGCGACTACATCGACGCCTGCCTGACGCAGCCGCTGACGCTCGGCGAGCTGGCCGAGGTCGCCGCGCTGTCCGAATACCACTTCTCGCGGATGTTCCGGCTGTCGTTCGGCCGCGCGCCGCACGCGTGGATCGCCGAGCAGCGGCTCGCGCGGGCGCGCCTGCTGCTGCGCACGACGTCGCTGCCGCTCGCGCAGGTCGCCGCGGCATGCGGCTATGCGAACGCCGGACACTTCAGCCACCGGTTCCGCGACGCGCACGGCACGACGCCGAACACGTACCGGCGGGCGATGCGGGGCGGCTGAGGCCGCCCCGGCGGCCCATTGCGCTACTCGCCGCGCCGCGACAATTCCTGCTCGAGCGCCGCGACGCCGGCGGGCAGCTCGACCGGCACCTTCAGATCGATCATCGTGCGGCCGAACGCGTGCAGCGTGCGGAACAGGTTGTGCTCGCGGCACTGCTCGCCCATCTGGCCGATCCGCACGATCGGCAGGCCGAACGAGCCGGAGATCTCGACCTGGTACTGCTTCGAGATGTGCCCGCAGATCATGCCCGGCGTGAGGCCTTCGGGCGTCTCGATGCCGACCACCGAATTGAGCCGGCACGACTTCGGCGCGTAGAGCTTGAGCCCCATCGCCTCGATGCCCGCCTGCAGCGCGAGCGAGCAGCGCTGGTGGCGCGCGAAGCGGCTTTCGAGCGTCTCTGCGCAGACGAGCCGCAGCGCCTCGTGCAGCGCGAGCACGCCCGACACCGGCGCGGTGTAGTGATAGCCGGCGTTGTGCCAGAAATTCTCCGCGAGCGCCATGTCGAGGCACCAGTGCGCGTTCGGCTCGGGCCGGCTCTTCATCCGCTCCCACGCGGCGTCGGAAAACGCGATCAGCGACACGCCGGGGATCGACGACAGGCCCTTCTGCCCGCCGGTGATCACCGCGTCGATGCCCCACGCGTCCATCTCGAGCGGCATCGTCGACAGCGTGCAGACCGCGTCGACCACGACGAGCGCGCCCGCCGCCTTCGCGAGCGCCGCGATGTCGCGCAGGTCGCGGTTCCACACGGTGTTGGACGTTTCGCCGTGGACGATCGTGACGATCTCCGGACGCTCGCGCGCGATCGCGTCGGCGATCTCGTCGAGGCTCGCGACGGCGCGGTCGGGCACCTCCAGCACCGCGACGTCGGCGCCGACGCGCGTCGCCATCTCGGCCATCCGCGCGCTGAAGAAGCCATTCCGGATCGACAGCACGCGCGTGCCGCGCCACGCGAGGTTGGACATCGCCATTTCCATCGCGGCCGAGCCGGGGCCGGCGACGCCGAGCACCCACTTCGTGCGGGTCTGGAACACGTAGCGCGCCATCTCCTTCACTTGCTCGATGATCTTCGCCATCGTCGCGCCGAGATGGTTGATCACGATCGTGTTCGCCTTCGCGACGGCGGCCGGGATCGGAACCGGGCCGGCCCCCATCATCAGCAGCGGTTCTTCGGGCAGGATCGCGTCGAGCGGCACGACGACGGGGCAGGGAATCGGCGAATGGTCGAGGGACATGGCTGGCAAAAAAGATGAAGAAAGACGCTCGAGCGTCGCCCGCCACAGGGCATGGCGGATCGATCGATGATTCCGTGTTCCGCGCCCGCGCGCAAGAGGCGCGCGCGGCCGGACGGCGCGACGCTGGCTCGGTCGGACGACCGGGCCAGCCGGCCGCGCATCGCGAGCGAGCACGCCGGCGGCCCCGCCGCGGCCCGGTACAGGCGATTTTCCCGGCCATATTGCGGTGCGTGCGGATGCGCCCGCTTCAGTAATAGACGACCCAATTAGTCGGAAATACGCCGCATCAGGATAAAAACCGCGCGGACCGAATGGATCCACCAAATGCCGATGCGCCGGAAAAACATCGATTATCGCGGCATCTATTAGTGACAGAGTTCGAAAATTACCGCTGCGAAGCATCGTACAAAACACATAACGCGTTGATTTTACTGAGCAACATTCAGATACCGAACTACCGGTTTCAATACTGCCGGGAAACCAACGAGACCGCCGCATAAATCCGATAGCCGCGATTTCGATTTTCCGCAACCCGCCCCTTTTCTCAGGTTGACGAATATTGCCGACGTAATGAACAATCGTCTGCGGAATCGAGAGCCGCTTTTTCGATACGAACGAAAATCGGACGACGCACACCGGCAATCCCGGTCGCGCGACGAAAAATTCCAAGCAAAATCAATCCACCGGGCCAGAAATACGCGAGACATGAACCAGATTCAGACCATGCGTGTATTCGTCTGCGTCGCCGAACAGCAAAGCTTCAGGCGCGCAGCACACCAACTGGGCGTATCGAACGCGCTTGTCACGCGTTCGATCGCAATGCTCGAAGGTCATCTGAATACGCGGCTGATCCACCGCACCACGCGCAACCTGTCGCTCACCGAGGCCGGCGTACGCTACCTCGACGGGTGCCGGGCGTTGCTCGAGGAATTCGATCACCTTGAAGCGTCGGTCGTGCACGCGGTGCGCGAGCCGGTCGGCACGCTGCGCATCGTCGCGTCCGGCACGCTGTCGCCGCTCGCGCTCACGCCGCTCGTCAACGGTTTCCAGCGCCGCTATCCGCAGGTGCGCGTGCAGCTCACCGTCGCCGAGGGTCCGCTCGACGTGCTCGACGCGGGCTACGACGTCGGCGTCGTCACCGGCAACCGGTTCGACGGCAACCCGGCGCTGATCGGCCACGCGCTGTCGCCGAACACGCTCGTCGCGTGTGCTGCGCCGGCCTATCTGCAGCGGCGCGGCGAACCGCTCGTGCCCGACGACCTGCCGCGCCACGACTGGGTCGCGCTCGCGCCGCACCAGCACGCGCCCGCGTGGCGGTTCGTCGGCCCGGACGACGCGGTTCATCCGGTGACGGTGCGCCCCGTCTACACGGTCAACCAGCTGTCGCTCGTGCAGGCGGCGACCGTCGCGGGCTCGGGCATCGCCGTGCTGCCGGAAAACGTCGTCGCCGACGCACTCGACAGCGGCGCGCTCGTGCGGCTGCTGCCCGGCTACCGGATCGACGATCCGGACACGCAACTGTCGCTCGTCTACCCGAACCGCCAGTTCGTGCCCGCGCGCACCCGCAGCTTCGTCGAGCACGCGCTCGACCATTTCAGCACGCAGGCGGCGCGCACACACGCAAGCTACGTGTTCCTGCGCGACCCGCGCGCCCAGGAGCGCTCCGACATCGTCACGGGCCTCCAGTGAAGTAAACTGCGCACCTCAGCCTCCGGAGGTGCAGCGTGCGCGTAATCCTGTTCAGCAGCCGGCAGTACGATGAAGATTCATTTACTGCCGCCAACCGGCAGTTCGGCTACCGGCTGCATTTCCAGTCGTCGCACCTCGACGCCGAAACCGCGATCCTCGCGCACGGCTACGAAGCGGTCTGCCCGTTCGTCAACGATACCGTCGACGCGGCGGTGCTCGAACGGCTCGCGGACGGCGGCACGCGGCTCATCGCGCTGCGCTCGGCGGGCTTCAACCATGTCGACCTCGCCGCCGCCGAACGCCTCGGCATCACCGTGGTGCGGGTTCCCGCCTATTCGCCGCATGCGGTCGCGGAGCACGCGGTCGCGCTGATCCTCGCGCTCAACCGCCGCCTGCCGCGCGCCGTCGCGCGCACGCGCGAAGGCGACTTCTCGCTGAACGGCCTGCTCGGCTTCGACCTGCACGGCAAGACGGTCGGCGTGATCGGCACCGGCATCATCGGCAGTGTGTTCGCGAAGATCATGATGGGCTTCGGGATGCACGTGCTCGCGCATTCGGCGCCGCCGTACAACGACGAGCTGATCGCGTTCGGCGCCCGCTACGTCGGGCTCGACGAGCTGCTGCGCCACGCCGACATCGTCAGCCTGCACTGCCCGCTGCTGCCGTCGACGCATCACCTGATCAACGCGCGCACGCTCGCGCAGATGAAGCACGGCGCGATGCTGATCAACACCGGCCGCGGCGGGCTCGTCGACGCGCAGGCGCTGATCGACGCGCTCAAGAGCGGCCAGCTCGGGCACCTGGGGCTCGACGTGTACGAAGAGGAAAGCGGGCTGTTCTTCGAGGACCACTCGGACCAGCCGCTGCAGGACGACGTGCTCGCGCGGCTGCTGACGTTCCCGAACGTGATCGTCACGTCGCACCAGGCGTTCTTCACGCGCGAGGCGCTCGCGGAGATCGCGCATACGACGCTGCTCAACATCGAGGCGTGGTACGCGGGGACCCCGCGGAACGTGGTGACGCCGAATCGCTGACGGCAGGCGGCGCGCCGGCCCGGTTCACCTGTCCGTTTCGTTGCGCCGCGGCCGGATCGTTTCGCAATTTGCACCAATCCAGCACTTCGATCCCGCTCATGTAACGCCGCCCGCGCGCAGTCTGCTATCGTTGCGCCGACGTCATCCCTGCCACTGCCTGCCGCCCATGCGTTTCGACGATCCCGCCATCGCCGCTGTTTACCGCGCCATCTTCGAGCGGCGCGACATGCGCCATTTCACGTCGGCGCCCGTCGATCCGGCCGTGCTCGCCCGGCTGCTGCGCGCGGCCCACCACGCGCCGAGCGTCGGCTTCATGCAGCCGTGGCGCTTCATCCGCATCACCGATCCCGCGCTGCGCACGCGCATCCACGCGCTCGTCGAAGCCGAGCGCCGCGCGACCGCCGCCGCGCTCGGCGAGCGCCAGGACGAATTCATGCGGCTCAAGGTCGAAGGCGTGCGCGAATGCGGGGAACTGCTGGTCGTCGCGCTCGCCGACGGCCGCGAACGTCACGTTTTCGGCCGCCGCACGCTGCCGGAGATGGACCTCGCGTCCGCCGCGTGCGCGATCCAGAACATGTGGCTCGCGGCCCGCGCGGAAGGGCTCGGGATGGGCTGGGTGTCGCTGTTCGACGTCGACGCGCTGCGCGCGCTGCTCGGGATGCCCGACGGCGCGAAACCGATCGCGGTGCTGTGTCTCGGGCACGTCGATGCGTTCTATGCAAAACCGATGCTCGAGGAAGAGCGCTGGGCCGCGCGGATGCCGATCGAAGCGTGCCTGTTCGAAAACACTTGGGACGCACCGGCGCAGGCGAACCCCAGCGCCGAATCGACGCCGACCCGCGACGGCGCGGCAACGCTGGAGCACGCCGCCGACGCGCCGCCGGACATGCTGCGCGGGCAATGACCACCGCTCCGGCGTGGGCGCCGAGCGCGGCGGCGCCGGGCATCGCTACATCGCTACATCGGGCTGCGCCGCTGCGATCGCACCCGTCGAAGTCCCGCCACCGTGGCGGTGCGTCAGCTCCGCCGGACATGTCGCGCGAGCAATGATCGCCCTACCGGCGTGGGCACCGAGCGCAGCGGCGTCGGGCATTGCGGAAGTGCGACGTCTTCCGGCGCCGCCGCAATCGCGCCCATCGAAATCCCCACCGTAGCGTGACGTCGGCCGCCCCAGCATGGCCCGCGAAACAATACGTTCCGGCCCCGAGCGTCCGGGTTTTCTCTCACGTAGAATCGCGGCTGACGTCCCCGCCCAGCCATCGTGCGCATCCCGCGCCGAATCCCGGCCGCGGCTCTTTCCCTGACCCATCGCGATGCCTTTGCCTCTTTTCGCCCTTGCCGTCGCCGCATTTGGAATCGGTACCACCGAATTCGTGATCATGGGCCTGTTGCCCGACGTCGCGCGCGATCTCGGCGTGTCGATCCCGGCCGCCGGGATGCTCGTGTCGGGCTACGCGCTCGGCGTGACGATCGGCGCGCCGATCCTCGCGGTCGTCACCGCGAAGATGCCGCGCAAGCGCGCGCTGATGGGGCTGATCGGCCTGTTCATCGCGGGCAACCTGTTCTGCGCGATCGCGCCCGGCTACACGGTGCTGATGGCCGCGCGCGTCGTCACCGCGTTCTGCCACGGCGCGTTCTTCGGCATCGGCTCGGTGGTCGCGAGCAACCTCGTCGCGCCGAACCGGCGCGCGCAGGCAATCGCACTGATGTTCACCGGCCTCACGCTCGCGAACGTGCTCGGCGTGCCGCTCGGCACCGCGCTCGGCCAGGCGTTCGGCTGGCGCGCGACGTTCTGGGCGGTGACCGGGATCGGCATCGCCGCGGCCGCCGCGCTCGCGGTCTGCCTGCCGAGGAACCTGGCGATGCCCGACACCAGCATCACCCGCGAATTCAGCGTGCTGAAGCATCCGCAGGTGCTGATGGTGCTCGGCATCAGCGTGCTCGCGTCCGCGAGCCTGTTCAGCGTGTTCACGTACATCACGCCGATCCTCGAGGACGTCACCGGCTTCTCGCCGCGCCAGGTCACCTACGTGCTGCTGCTGTTCGGCCTCGGCCTGACGGTCGGCGGCACGCTCGGCGGCAAGCTCGCCGACTGGCGCCGGATGCCGTCGCTGATCGCGTCGCTCGCGCTGATCGCCGTCGTGCTCGCGCTGTTCGCCGGCACGATGCATGTGCCGCTCGCCGCGCTCGCGACGATCTTCGTGTGGGGGATGCTCGCGTTCGCGATCGTGCCGCCGCTGCAGATCCTGATCGTCGATCGCGCGAGCGACGCGCCGAATCTCGCGTCGACGCTCAACCAGGGCGCGTTCAATCTCGGCAACGCGACGGGCGCGTGGCTCGGCGGGACGGCGATCGGCGCCGGCATTCCGCTCGTCAGCCTGCCGTGGGTCGGCGTCGCGATGGCGGTCGCGGCGCTCGCGATCACGCTGTGGTCGGCCTCGCTCGAACGCCGCCCGGTCGCCACGCCGACCGAATACGTGTAACGCAAAGGCGGTTTCGCCGCGCGGGAACCGAACACCCCGCGCGCCTGACGGCCTTCATGGACCGTCGCGGGCCGCCGGTGTAGCATCTCGGCCGATGAAAGCCATTCTTGATCGAGATTTCCTGGCGCTCATTCTGAGCGTCGCGGTCGTCGGCCTGGGCACCGGCGCCACCCTTCCCCTCACCGCACTCGCGCTGACCGAAGCCGGGCACGGCACCAACGTCGTCGGCATGCTGACGGCCGCGCAGGCCGGCGGCGGCCTCGCGATCGTGCCGTTCGTCACCGCGCTCGCGCGCCGCTTCGGCGCACGCCGCGCGATCGTCGCGTCGGTGCTGCTGCTCGCCGCGGCGACCGCCGTGATGCAGTTCACGTCGAACCTCGTCGTCTGGGGCGTGCTGCGCGTGCTGTGCGGCGCGGCGCTGATGCTGCTGTTCACGATCGGCGAGGCATGGGTCAACCAGCTCGCCGACGATTCGACGCGCGGCCGCGTCGTCGCGATCTACGCGACCAACTTCACGCTGTTCCAGATGGCGGGCCCGGTGCTCGTCAGCCAGATTTCGGGCTTCACCGGCATCCGCTTCGCGCTGTGCGGCGCACTGTTCCTGCTCGCGCTGCCGTCGCTCGCGTCGATCCGCCGCGCGCCGCTCGCGGGCGACGACGCGCATCACGCTGGCCACGATCACTGGCGCAGCGTGCTGCCGCGCATGCCCGCGCTCGTCATCGGCACCGGTTTCTTCGCGCTGTTCGACACGCTCGCGCTGTCGCTGCTGCCGCTCTATGCGATGGATCGCGGCGTCGCGAGCGGGACCGCGGTGCTGCTCGCGTCGATCATGCTGTTCGGCGACACCGCGATGCAGTTCCCGATCGGCTGGCTCGCGGACAAGCTCGGCCGCGAACGCGTGCATCTCGGCGCCGGCTGGATCGTGCTCGCCGGCCTGCCGCTGCTGCCGCTCGTCATCGCGAATCCGTGGCTGTGCTGGCCGCTCCTGTTCGTGCTCGGCGCGGCGGCGGGCAGCATCTACACGCTGTCGCTCGTCGCGTGCGGCGAGCGCTTCCGGGGCGCCGCGCTCGTCACCGCGAGCTCGCTCGTGTCCGCGTCGTGGAGTGCGGCGAGCTTCGGCGGCCCGCTCGTGGCCGGCGCGTTGATGGAGCAGCTCGGCAGCAACGCGCTGGTCGGCGTGCTGGTCGCGAGCGTGCTCGCGTTCGTCGTCGCGGCGCTGTGGGAGCGGCGCGCGCTGGCGCGCGTCGCGACGTCCGCGTAGCGCGCGGCAGTCCATCCGATCACGCGGCGCGCGAACCACCGGTCCGGCGCGCCGCCGTGTGCGCGTCAGCGCGCAAGCGCCGGCAGGATCTTGCCGACGCAAGCACCGAAGCCGACCCGATAGCCGTCGCCCTGGCACCAGCCCGCGAGCGTGAGCTCGTCGCCGTCCTCGATGAACGCGCGGCTGCCGCCGCCCGTCAGCGCGACCGGCTCCTTGCCGTTCCACGTCAGCTCGAGCAGGCTGCCGAACGAGTCCTTCGTCGGCCCGCTGATCGTGCCCGAGCCCATCAGGTCGCCGACCCGCGTGTTGCAGCCCGAGACCGTGTGATGCGCGAGCTGCTGGGCCATCGTCCAGTACATGTGCTTGAAGTTGGTGCGGCAGATCGTCGTCGCTTCCGGCGCACACCTTCCGCGCGCAGCGTCACTTCGAGCGCGATGTCGAACGCATGCTTGCCCGCGTGCCGCAGATACGGCAACGGCTGCGGCGATTGCCCGGGCTGCGCGGTGCGGAACGGCTCGAGCGCGTCGAGCGTGACGATCCACGGCGAGATCGTCGTCGCGAAGCTCTTCGCGTTGAACGGCCCGAGCGGCACGTATTCCCACTGCTGGATGTCGCGCGCGCTCCAGTCGTTCAGCAGCACCATGCCGAAGATATGCGCCTCGGCGTCCTCGCACGCGATCGGCTCGCCGAGCGCGTTGCCCTTGCCGACGATGAAGCCCGTCTCCAGCTCGATGTCGAGCTTGCGGCACGCGCCGAACACCGGACGCTCCTGGTCGGGCAGCTTGAGCTGCCCGTTCGGGCGCCGCACCGGCGTGCCGCTCACGACCACCGACGACGCGCGGCCGTTGTAGCCGATCGGCATCTCCGACCAGTTCGGCAGCAGCGCGTTCTTCGGATCGCGGAACATCGAGCCGACGTTGGTCGCATGCTCCTTCGACGAATAGAAATCGGTGTAGCCCGGGATATCGACCGGCAGATGCAGCGTCGCGTCGCGCTGAGGCACGAGCGCCTGCGCGCGCAGCGCCGCATCGTCGCGCAGCCGCGCGGTGTCGCGCGCGAACAGCGCGCTCAATTGCACGCGCACGCTGCGCCATGCGTCGCGGCCGAGCGCGATGAACGCGTTCAGCGTCGGCTGCGCGAACACGTCGCCGGCGCCGGCCGGCAGCGTCACGAGGCCCGCGTGCGCGAGCGCCGCGAGATCGACGATCTGGTCGCCGAGCGCGACGCCCGCGCGCCGCGCCGTTTGCTTCGCATCGCTGAAGATGCCGAACGGCAGGTTCTGGATCGGGAAGTCGCACGCGGGTTCGTTCGCCGCTTCGACCCAGCTCTTGCGCGCTGGGTCGAGCGTCGCGCGCCAGTCTCGGGTGTCGCTCATCGTTGCTCCGGGTTGAAGTGTTTCTGGATGCCTTGCCAGCATTCGAAATAGTTCGCCTGCAGCTGCGCGGTGTCGAGCGCGAAGCGCGTCGGCCGGATCAGCGTGCGGGTCTCGAACATGAACGCCATCGTGTCGTCGACCTTGTGCGGCTTCGTCGTATCGCTCGCGGACGCCTTCTCGAACGTCTCCGCGTCCGGGCCGTGGCCCGACATGCAGTTGTGCAGGCTCGCGCCGCCCGGCACGAAGCCTTCGGCCTTCGCGTCGTAGGCGCCGTGCACGAGGCCCATGAATTCGCTCGCGACGTTGCGGTGGAACCAGGGCGGGCGGAACGTGTCCTCGGCCGCGAGCCAGCGCGGCGGGAAGATCACGAAGTCGATCGTGTCGACGCCCGGCGTGTCGCTCGGCGACTGCAGCACGAGGAAGATCGACGGATCGGGATGGTCGTAGCTGATCGAGCCGATCGTGTTGAACAGGCGCAGGTCGTATTTGTACGGCGCGTAGTTGCCGTGCCACGCGACGACGTCGAGCGGCGAATGGCCGATGTCCGCGCGCCAGAGGCGCCCGTTCAGCTTCGTGACCAGTTCGAACGCGCCTTCGCGATCCTCGTAGGCAGCCTGCGGGGTGACGAAATCGCGCGGGTTCGCGAGGCCGTTCGAGCCGATCGGCCCGAGGTCCGGCAGGCGCAGCTGCGCGCCGAAGTTCTCGCAGATGTAGCCGCGCGCGTCGCCGTCCGGCAGCGCGACCGTGAAGCGCACGCCGCGCGGGATCACCGCGATCTCGAACGGCTCGACGTCGAGCCGGCCGAATTCGGTCGCGATGAACAGGCGCCCCTGCTGCGGGACGATCAGCAGCTCGCCGTCGGTGTTGTAGAAGAAGCGGTCCTGCATCGAGCGGTTCGCCGCGTACAGGTGGATCGCGCAGCCGTTCATCGCGGCGGCCGAGCCGTTGCCCGCCATCGTCACCCAGCCTTCGACGAAATCGACCGGCTCGGCCGGCATCGGCAGCGGGTCCCAGCGCAGCTGGTTCGGCGGCGTCGGCGGCACGTCCGGCGAATCGCCGAATTCCGCGACGAGCCGCTGCGGGCCCGCGAACGGCTCGAACGGCCGGTGCACGGCCGCCGGCCGGATCCGGTACAGCCACGAGCGGCGGTTGTGGCTGCGCGGCGCGGTGAACGCGGTGCCGGACAGCTGCTCCGCGTACAGCCCGTACGGTGCGCGCTGCGGCGAATTGCGGCCGTGCGGCAACGCGCCCGGCAGCGCCTCGGTCGCGAATTCGTTCGCGAATCCGCTCAGGTAGCCGGCACTCGCCGGTTTCGACAGGTCAAGCGTCATCGTTTCAGTTCTCCTTCGATTCAGACGGCGCGCGGTGTCTCGGCACCGCGACGCCGCGTCACATTGGCAAGGCCGAGCACGAACAGCGCCGAACACAGCACCGGCACCGCCGCGGCATGAAACAGCGCGCCGTTCGACCAGTTGAGCGCAATCAGGTGTCCGCCGACGAGCGGCCCGAGCACGGAGCCGATCCGGCCGATGCCGAGGCTCCAGCCGATGCCCGTCGAGCGCAGCGACGTCGGGTAGTACTGGCCCGCGAGCGCGTTGACGGCCGGCTGGCCGCCGACCACGCAGAAGCCGCCCGCGAACACGACGAGCAGCAGCCACGGCAGCGCGTGCGCGACCGAGCCGATCAGCCCGACCGACGCCGCCGCGCACGCGAAGCACGCGAACAGCACGCGCACGAAGCCGTAGCGCTCGATGAACCAGCCGAGCGACAGCGTGCCGACCACGCCGCCCGTCTGCAGCACGGTGCCGACGATCACCGCGGTGCCGGGCGCATAGCCGGCATCGCGCATCACGGTCGGCAGCCAGTTCGACAGGAAATACAGGTCGATCAGGTTCATGAAGCTGATCGACCACAACAGCAGCGTGACCGGCAGCCGGCCGTCGCGGAACAGCTCGGCGACGGGCGCGCCGCGCGCCGCCTGCTCGCGCACGACGAGGCGCGTATCGGCGTCGATGCCGGCTTCGGGCGCGAAGCGCGCGAGCCAGCCGCGCGCCTGCGCGTCGCGGCCCTTCAGCACCAGGAACTGCAGCGACTCCGGCAGCCGCGCGGCCATCGCGACCGCGAGCACGAGCGGCACCGCGCCGCCGACGAAGAACACCGCGCGCCAGCCGAGCGCCGGGATCAGCGCGGCGCTGATGAAGCCGCCGAGCGCCGCGCCGAGCGTGAAGCCGCACGACACGATCATCATCCGCTTCACGCGATGCGCGGCCGGGCTGAACTCGCCGACGAGCGCCATCGCATTCGGCATGATGCAGCCGAGGCCGAGGCCCGTGACGAAGCGCAGCGCCATCAGCACCGGGATCGAGCCCGCGAACGGCGTCGCGAGCATCGTCAGCGCGAAGAACAGCGTCGCGCCGATCAGCACCGGACGCCGCCCGATCCGGTCGGCCAGCACCGACAGGCCGAGCGCGCCGAGCAGCATCCCGAACAGGCTCGCGCTGAACACCGGGCCGAGCGCCTGCTTCGGCACGCCCCACTCGGCGATCACGCTCGGCGCGACGTAGCCCATCGCCTGCGCGTCGAAGCCGTCGATCACGAGGCACAGCCCGCACAGCGCGAGCAGCATCCAGTGAAACGCGGGACGATGGGTGTCGTCGATCAGGCGCTCGACTTCGAGCGTGCGTGCCGCGCCCGGCGCGGCGCTCATTGCACGGCCTCCGCGGCCGGATGCGCGGGCGGCGTCACGCCCTGGCGCGCGAGCGCCATCGCTTCGCGCAGCACGCCGAGGTCGCCGATCTGGTTCGCGAGCAGCAGGATCAGCTTCGCATTGACGAGCTGGCTGTCGCTGTCGGTCAGGTCGCGATGCATGTCGATCAGCGCTTCGTAGAACGCGTCCGGATCGGCCAGGCGCAGGCGGGTGTCGAGATGGTGAGGCATGACGGGTGTCTCCGATGTCTTGTTGGCAGTCAGGCCGCGCAGGTCGCGCGCGCGAGCGCGTCGCCCACCGCCTGCCGGTCGAGCGCGCGCATCCGCGCGCACACGTGCTGATCGGGCCGCAGCAGGTAGAACGTGCCGGGCTGCGCGTCGTAGCGCTCCGCGGCCAGCCCGTCGACATCCTCCACGACGTCGACGCCCGGCACGTCGCGCGCCTGGCCCTTCGGCACGACGAGCACCGGCTTCACCGGCAGCGCATGGCCGGCGAGCGCTTGCGCGAGCGCGGCGGCGTCGCCGGGCAGGCCGAACAGCACGCCCGTGAAGCCGTCACACAGATGCCGCAGCAGCCAGCCGGCCGCGCCGTGCGCCTGCACCGGCGCGTCGGCTGCCGCCGTGCCCGGACGCATCGCGCCCGCGAACGCGTCGCCCTTGCGGTCGGGCGTGTTCAGCGGCGAATCGGCGAGCACCGCGGGCACCGACAGGCGCCCGCTGTTGACGAGCTTGCGCGCGAATTCGCAGTCGCGCGCAAGCTTCAGCGTCGCGTCGCGGAACACGCGGGACACGGGGCTCTTCGGCGTGATGAAGTCGGTCGAGCGCGTCGAGTTGCGGATGTTCTCGTCGGCCGCGAACTCGCGTTCGCTCGCATACGTGTCGAGCAGGCGCTCGGGCGCGCGGCCGTCGAGCACGAGCTTCAGCTTCCACGCGAGGTTGTCGGCGTCCTGCACGCCGCTGTTCGCGCCGCGCGCGCCGAACGGCGACACGCCATGCGCCGAGTCACCGGCGAACAGCACGCGGCCGTGGCGGAACGCGTCCATCCGCTGGCAGCGGAACGTGTAGACGCTCACCCACTCCAGTTCGAACTCGACGTCCGCGCCGAGCAGCGCCCGCACGCGCGGGATCACGCGCTCCGGCTGCTTCTCCGCGACCGGATCGGCGTCCCAGCCGAGCTGGAAGTCGATGCGCCACACGTTGTCCGGCTGGCGGTGCAGCAGCACCGACTGGTTGCGGTGGAACGGCGGATCGAACCAGAACCAGCGCTCGGTCGGAAACTCCGCCTTCATCTTCACGTCGGCGATCAGGAAGCGGTCCTTGAACGTGCGCCCGTGGCTCTCGAGCCCCATCATCGTGCGCACCGGGCTGCGCGAGCCGTCCGCCGCGATCACGTACTGCGCGCGCAGCGTCTCGACGCCTTCCGGCGTCTCGACCGTCAGTGCCGCGCACGCGTCCGACTGCACGAGGCCCGTCACCTTGTGCTTCCAGCGGATGTCGAGATTCGGCAGCGTGAACGCGCGCTCGGTCAGATAGCCTTCCACGTAGTACTGCTGCAGGTTGATGAACGCCGGACGCGCATGCCCCGCCTCGGGCAGCAGGTCGAACGCATAGAGCTGCTCGTCCTGCAGGAACACCTTGCCGACGTGCCAGCTCACGCCCTTGTCGACGAAGCGCTCGCCGCAGCCGAGCCGGTCGAAGATCTCGAGCGTGCGCTTCGCGAAGCAGATCGCGCGCGAGCCGGTGGACAGCGTGTCGTCGTCATCGAGCAGCACGACGGGCACGCCCTGCTGCGCGAGGTCGATCGCGGCGGACAGGCCGACCGGGCCCGCGCCGACGATGATCACCGGATGGATCGCCGCGTCGCTGTCGGCGCCGCGCTCCGCGCGCGGCCGGTACGCAAACTTCAGGGTCTGGTAATCGATGCTCATGGTCGCCATCCGTCCGCTCAACCCCGTCGCGCGGGCCACACCGTGCCCGCCTGCGACGTCCATTTCGTCTCACCCGCCACGTCTCGCTCCTTGCTTCCTGTTGAATCGGGGACAGGGCATCGTCCGACGACGCCCGAATGCTGTCTTTCTTGATCGACGACAAACTCAGGATTTACGAATAGTAAAACCAATTACGAATAGTGAAAAGAACGTAAACCCTAAGCACCGGCCGCCGGCGGGATAACCATATGAGCGAATCGCCGAGCCGAGCGCGGCGCGCGCTGCTACTATCGAGTGGTGAGGCGGCCCGTTCGGCCGCCGTTTTTCCATGCCGACTTCCCCATGATTCCGCCTACCATTCCCGAGCTGGTCACCCGCGCCGGGCAGTTGCCGTTCCTGCGGGATCACGTTGCGCTCGCCGAGGGCGGCACCGCGTGCGCGCGCCTGCCCGAGCTGACGCTGAACAGCGCGTACGAGCCGATCTACGACGTGACGATGCCGGGCGCGCCGCAGTCGACGTCGTTTGCCGACGCGATCGAGCGCTACGGCGACGAGCTGGGCTTCCAGGCGGTGACGCTGACGACGGGCACCGCGCCCGATCCGTTCGATTCGGCCGCGGACGACCAGGCGCTGGTCGCGGTCGACCGCCTGTCGCGCGCGCTGCATGCGATCAACTTCTTCGGCGCGCAGCGCCACGGGCTGCTGTTCCTGCGCGTGCACGAGCGGCTGCTGAAGAGCGTGAAGTACGACCACGGCAAGCACTTCTCGTCGGTGCTGCAGCGCTTCGGGCTGCCGCCTGAGCGGGTCGTGATCGAGCTGCCGGCCGCCGCGGTCGCGCACAAGACCTTCCTCGGCTACCTGACGCGCAGCTACCAGCATCACGGCTTCAGGGTCGCGGACAAGCTGCCCGACCCGGGCCGCATCCTCGCGGTCGAATCGGACATGGCGCGGCCGGACTACATCAAGATGGACGCGGGCATCGCGTTGCGCGACGGGATGGTCAAGGCGCTCGTCGGGTATGCGCAGCGCGTGCGGATTCCGCTGATCTTCGACGGCGTCGTCGACGAGACGCAGTGCGAGCTGCTGCGCCAGCACGACGTGCGGTTCATGCAGGGGCCGGTGTTTGCGAAGGTGGTGCCGGCCTGAGGCGGCGGGTGGCGAGTGGCGGGTCCAGGCCGCGCGGCGGCGTGCGTCAGTCCTCGCCGCCGTCGTCATGCTTCGGCAAGTCGTCGCCGATCTCGATGCCGGGAAACCGGCTGGCGTACCAGATATGCCACGCAGGGCGAATCCGCGACGGGTCGTCGAGCGTCGCGTAGTTGAGCTCGACCGTCCGCGGCGCGTGGCGCAGCCGGTATTCGAGCTGCGCGCCGCAACGCCCGCAAAAGCGCCGCTCGCCCCACGCGCTCGACGCGTAGACGACCGGCTCGCCGCTCAGGTATTCGAACGCGTCGAGCGGCAGCGACGCGGACGCGACCACCGCCGCCCCGGTCGTCTTCTGGCATAGCCGGCAATGGCAGAAGCCGGCGTCGGTCGGGATGTGCTTGATCCGGTAGCGGATCGCGCCGCAGGCGCAGCCGCCTTCGAGCATTTCCGTGTGCGACATGGCGAACCTCGTCGTATTCGGGCGTCAGGCGACCGATGATGAGCGCCGTTCGGCGGATGCACAACCGGGAAGTGCTCAGGCAGCCTCAGGCAACCTGCCCCAGCCGCTGCGCCAGCGCCTTCAGGCGCGGCCCCACCTGCGACCGGAACACGTCCTCCCCCATCGACGACGCGGGCCCGCTGCAGCTCAGGATCAGCCAGCGCCCCTCGCGCGGCTCCCGAAACGGCACGGCCGCCGCGTTGACGTCCGCGTGCCACGCGCGGAACGAGTAGCAGCAGCCGCCCGACGCGAACTCGGCCACCGCCTGCTGCGCGGCGCCGACGAGCGCGTCGGCGTCCGGCCCGGCGCCGGCCGCCCGGTGCAGCTCCGCGTACAGCGCGCGCCGCACGTCCTCCGGCTGCACCGCCAGATACGCGCGCCCCATCGAGCTCGTCAGCATCGACAGCCGCGATCCCGGCGCGAGCCCGAGCGTCAGCGCGGTCTCGCTGCGGATCGTCTCCAGATAGATCATGTCGAGCCCGTCGCGGCAGCCGAGCGACACCGCCGCGCCGATCTCGCGCGCGAGCGCCTGCATGTGCGGCCGCGCGAGGTCCAGCGTGCCCGCGCCGGACAGCAGCGCGAAGCCGAGCGACAGCACGCCCGCGTCGAGCGCATATTTGCCGAGCGTGTCGTCGTAGCGCAGGTAGCCGAGCACCGTCAGCGTGTACGCGAGCCGGTTCACCGTCGCCTTCGGCAGGCCGGTGCGCTCGGCGAAATCGCGATTGCCGAGCATCGTCTCGCCGGGACGGAACGCGCGCAGCAGGTCCAGGCCGCGCGCGAGCGCGACGACGAACTTGCGCTCGTCGATGTTGGTCGTCGATGGTTGGAAGCGTCATCCGGTGCTACACTGAGGTCGATTTGCAAAACATTGTTCCGCACAGCGGAACGCAAGTCAAGCGAACCATGGGCATGGGATCAGGAGATGACACGATGAGCGCTGCAACTTTTCATTGGGACGATCCGCTGCTGCTCGACCAGCAGCTCACCGAGGACGAGCGGATGGTGCGCGACGCCGCGCGCGCCTACGCGCAGGACAAGCTCGCGCCGCGCGTGACCGACGCGTTCCGCCACGAACGCACGGACGTCGGAATCTTCCGTGAAATGGGCGAGCTCGGCCTGCTCGGGCCGACGATCCCCGAGCAGTACGGCGGCCCCGGCCTCAATTACGTGAGCTACGGCCTCATCGCGCGCGAGGTCGAGCGCGTCGATTCCGGCTACCGGTCGATGATGTCGGTGCAATCGTCCCTCGTGATGGTGCCGATCTGCGAGTTCGGCTCCGATGCGCAGAAGGAGCAATACCTGCCGAAGCTCGCGACCGGCGAATGGATCGGCTGCTTCGGCCTCACCGAGCCGAACCACGGCTCCGATCCGGGCAGCATGATCACGCGCGCGAAGAAGGTGCCCGGCGGCTATTCGCTGTCCGGCTCGAAGATGTGGATCACGAACTCGCCGATCGCCGACGTGTTCGTCGTCTGGGCGAAGCTCGAGGAAGACGGCCACGACACGATCCGCGGCTTCATCCTCGAGAAGGGCTGGAAGGGCCTGTCCGCGCCGGTGATCCACGGCAAGGTCGGGCTGCGCGCGTCGATCACCGGCGAGATCGTCCTCGACGACGTGTTCGTTCCCGAGGAGAACCGGCTGCCGCACGTCGGCGGCCTGCGCGGCCCGTTCACGTGCCTGAACTCGGCGCGCTACGGGATCGCCTGGGGCGCGCTCGGCGCCGCCGAGGCCTGCTGGCATACCGCGCGCCAGTACGTGCTCGACCGCAAGCAGTTCGGCCGGCCGCTCGCCGCGAACCAGCTGATCCAGAAGAAGCTCGCCGACATGCAGACCGAAATCACGCTCGGCCTGCAAGGCGTGCTGCGGCTCGGCCGCATGAAGGACGAAGGCACCGCGGCCGTCGAGATCACGTCGATCATGAAGCGCAACTCGTGCGGCAAGGCGCTCGACATCGCGCGGCTCGCGCGCGACATGCTCGGCGGCAACGGCATCTCGGACGAGTTCTGCGTCGCGCGCCATCTCGTGAACCTCGAAGTGGTCAACACGTACGAAGGCACGCACGACATCCACGCGCTGATCCTCGGCCGCGCGCAGACGGGCATCCAGGCGTTCTTCTGACCGTTTGCGCAGGCGACGCGGCGCCGGTCGCGCTGCGTCGTGCGCTGAAACGAAACGGCCCGCCCGGCGTCGATGCCGGGCAGGCCGTTTTCATGGGCGCGCGGCGATCGCGCGCAGCCGCTGCTTACTTGTTCGGCTGCGGCGTGAGACGCAGATACGGACGCACCGCGTTGAAGCCCTTCGGGAAGCGCTGCTTCAGCTCTTCCGGATCCTGCAGCGACGGGACGATCACCACGTCGTCGCCGTCCTTCCAGTTGCCGGGCGTCGCGACCTTGTAGTTGTCGGTCAGCTGCAGCGAGTCGATCACGCGCAGCACTTCGTCGAAGTTGCGCCCGGTGCTCGCCGGATAGGTGATGATGAGCCGCACCTTCTTGTTCGGATCGATCACGAACAGCGAGCGCACGGTGAGCGTCTCGTTCGCGTTCGGGTGAATCATGTCGTACAGCGCGGAAACCTTGCGATCCGCGTCCGCGATGATCGGGAAGCCGACGACCGTCGCCTGCGTGTCGTTGATGTCGTTGATCCAGCCCTGGTGCGACTCGACGCTGTCGACCGACAGCGCGATCACCTTCACGTTGCGCTTCTCGAATTCGCCCTTCAGCTTCGAGGTCAGCCCGAGTTCCGTCGTGCACACCGGCGTGTAGTCCGCCGGATGGGAAAACAGCACGCCCCAGCCGTTGCCCAGCCACTCGTGGAACTTGATGCGGCCGAGGCTCGAATCCTGTTCGAAATCCGGCGCGATGTCGCCAAGACGCAGACCCATGTTGTTCTCTCCTTGAACGATGCTGGTTGAAACCGCGCGCTGTCGGCGCGGGATAGTCACTCAGCTTACGGGAAGCAATGGGCCATGCGAACGATTATTCCGTTCGATATTCATACATTTTTGTCATTTTTGCCCAGGCGCAGAGCGCGGTGGACAGCGGCGAAAGGCACTTTTCACGCCGTCGGCGGCTCTGTTTTTGTTTACGTTTCGTTTACCATGCGGTCTTGCAATGTCGCCGTGCGTCATCCCGGCTCGCCAGCAAGCAGGCGTTTCGCTACGATATGAACTGCAGCATGACAGCATGAAGGGAGTTGCAATGTCGGAAATCAACAAGGAGAAACTGATGTCGGATATCAAAACCGTTCTCGCGGACGCCGAAGACCTGCTCAAGCAAGCCGCGAGCAGCACGGGCGACCGCGCTGCCGAGCTGCGCGAGAAAGCGATGTCGCGCCTGAAGCAGGCCAAGGAAAAGGCAACCGACGTCCAGGTCGTCGTGGTCGAGAAAGGCAAGAAAGCCGCGCGCGCGACCGACGACTACGTGCATGAGCACCCGTGGACGTCGATCGGCATCGCGGCCGGTGTCGGCGTGCTGATCGGCCTGCTGGTCAACCGCAAGTAACGCGCGCTGCGCCGTTTCGCCCCGCGCGCCGCTCGCTGCGGCACGCGGGAGTCGCGGCAGGCCGGCGGCTCGCCGCCGGCCTGGCTTGACCTTGCTGCTCACTGCGCGTGCAAGCGCCTCATCCATGACGACAGACACCACCTCGCAGTCATCCGGCCAGGGCCCGTTGCGCCGTCTCATCGGCTCGGTGATCGGATTGCTGCAAACGCGCCTCGAACTCGCGGGCATCGAGCTCGCCGAGGAGAAAGAGCGCCTGATGGGCGTGCTGTTCCTCGGGCTCATCGCGATGATGCTGGCGACGATGGCGCTCATCAGCCTGACCGCGCTCGTCGCGATCGCGTTCTGGGATACCTATCGCTGGCAATCGCTCGCGGTGGTCACCGCGCTGTACGCGATCGCCGGCGCCGCCTGCGCACTGAAGGTGCGTGCGAGCCTGCGCGACGCGCCGGTCGTGTTCGAAGCCACGCTGGCCGAATTCGAGAAAGACCGCGAACTGTTCCGCGGCAAGTCGTGAACGCCGTCGCGTTCACCCGTTCCACCCATTTCGCCGACGCGCCATGAGCCAGAACGTCACGGGCCATTCGCCCAGCCACCATTCGTCGCGCTCGAACTGGAGCGCGTCGCAGCATCGCGCACTCCGCAAGGAGCTGCTGATCCTGCGCTCCGAAGTCGAGCGGCTCGAGCTCGCCGAAGCCGCCGCCGACATGCGTCACGCCGTCACGCGCTTCAGCTGGCTGAAGGTGTTCATCCCCGGCCTGTCGACCTCGAAATTCGGTCAATCCGCGAAAAGCCTGAACGCGAGCATCGGCAACCTCGTCAACCAGTATCCGATGCTGAGCTCGCTTGTGTCGCTGGTGCTCGCGAAACCCGTGCGCTCGCTGTTGCGCGCAACCGGCGGGCCGGCGCTGAAGTGGGGAACGCTGGGCTTCGCCGCATGGGAGATCTACCAGATCTGGAAGCAATCGCGCGACGAGCGCGACAGCACCGCGAGCAACGACTGACGCTCCACGGGGCGCGCGCGATGCGGTTGAGCCGCGCGCGTCACGTGCAGACTCAATGCACGCCCCAGCACGCGCGAGACGGTTCGTCCATCTGGCCGGTATCCGCCATTGCATTGCCTTTCGTCCCGTCCGAGCGCAACGTGAACGCTCCGCAGCGGTCATCGCGCATCGGCCCGTCGTCGAGCGGGCTGGCGACGAGTTCGTATGCCACCGGCGCATCGCCGTCGGCCGGTCGCCGCAGCGTAAGCCGATAGACCGGCTGCCCGTCCGGCGGTGCCTGTGTGTACGCATCCGGCAACGTCTGCGGCGGCGGGCCATCGAGCGTTTCGAGATACTGGGCGGCCCGGTACAGCGCACTTACCGCAGCGGTGCGATGCATGCGCGCGACGTGCGCGCGATATGACGGGACACCCCAGCTCGCCAACGCAGCGACGATCGCCAGCACGATCATCAATTCGAGCAACGTGAAGGCCGCCAGCCGGCGCATCGCAGCAGCGGCTCGCATCATTGCACCGTCACGACACGACGCCAGCGCTGCGCCACGATGCGCCCGTCGCGCAACGCGAGCTGGCTCTGCAGCCAGACCACGCTCGAGGCATCGCCGCCGACGCCGCGCGCGGTGACGAGGTACGCGCGGCTGCCGGCCGGACCGGCACCTCGCCACGCTTCGATCAGACAACGCGGCGGCTGCGCCGCCAGCGGCCACGATGCAAACGGCTCGAACGCGTCGGCGACGCGCAGCGCGGGCGTCCGCCGCCACGCGCGTGGTTCACCATGCGATGCCGGTTCGTCGAGGTATGGCGCTGCGCCGCCGCGCAAACGCACGATGCATGCGGCCAACGCCGCATCGGCGGCATGAAACGCGATCATCCGATCGGACAACGCGCGCGTGCGACGCGATTCCGTCAACGCCGACTCGAACCATGTGCCTGCCAGCGCCACGACCGCCGCGGCAACGGCCATCACGGCAGGCAGCGCAAGGCCGGCATTGCGAAGCCGACGCCGAAGCCGAGGCCGACGTGCGGGCGCAACGCGTAATGTCGCGCGGTTCGGCAACGCGGGGCCGTCACCTGCGCCGCGCCGGCCCGCAGCACGGCGCGCCGACGCATCGGCTGTCGCGATCCGCGTCGCACAACGTCGGACGGACCGGGTCGCGCGGATCATCGGAATGCCTCACCGTCACGCACACCGCCCACGACACGATCGGCCAACGCGATCGATGAATTCCGCAACGCGACGATGCGATGCAGCGTGAGGCGCGCGCGGCCATCGTCGGATACGGCAACGCGACCATCGCAGTCGACATGACGCGTCGGCGCGCGCATCGGTTCACCGCGCGCCCGCACACACAGATGTACCGCGACGATGTCGCGCCACCCGTCAGCGCCGATCGCCGCCGCGTCGGCGAATCGCACGGTTCCGCGACGCAAATAGCGCACACGCAACTGGTCGATGCCGGACACCACCGGCTGCGGCGTGCCGGGGCGACCGCTGCCTTCGCAGTACAGCTCGGGCTCACCGGTCGACGGGCTGACATGCGCATCGAAGTGGTTTTCCACCAGCGGCCGCTCGCCGGGGGCACCGATACCCTGCCCGAGACAGTCGGATACCTGGTCGCCAATGGTTGGCCAGGTCGACACACCGTCGCCGACATAACGGACCACCACCGCATCGGAGGCCTCGCGAGCGGCTTCGCAGCGCACCTGTGCACCATCGCCACGCACCCGCGCCGCGGAGCAACCGAACAACGGCGGCAGCGGCAACGCGTCGTCGTCGTCGAGCGAACGAAATCCGGCCATCTGAATCTGCTGTCCGATCAGCATCAGGGCCGTCGTGGCCGCATCGCGCATCGCGAACGCGTCCTCGGCCCGCCCGTGCGCGACACGCTGCGCGTGATACAGCGCGCCGACTGCCGCGAGCACGAGCAGGCCGACGACCATCGCAATCAGGACTTCCAGCAGCGTATGTGCGCGGCTGCGGCGATCAGCGTTCATCGGCGTCGAACTCCCGAAACGGAATGCGCACACACGACGGCGGCTTCGTCATCGTCCGCGCCGCATCGCACCGCGCGGACGCCGAGGCCGACTGCGCAGTGTCGGCGTCGCGCCAGCCGACGATCGCATAGCTGACACCGGCCGCCCCACGGTCGAGCATCATTGCGCCGTCGGGCAACGATGCCGCCGCAAGCGCCGCGAGGCCGCCGTCATCGCCTGGTGCCGCATGACGGCGCTCGATGCGTGCATCGGCCAGCCACAATGCACGTTCGCGCCAGATCGTCGCCCGCTGCATGCGGGTCATCGCGAACTGGCTGCCGACCACCGTCAGCATCACGGCCGCGAGCAGCGCAACGGCCAGCACCGCTTCGAGCAGCGACGTGCCGTGCGTTCGTCGGCGCGAGCACTTCATGCCGCGTCACACCGGCCGGCCACGATGCGCGCGCGACCGCCCGCCGAAATCCGGATACAACGCGACGTGCGCGCCTCGTCGCCAGGCCGCTCGCGCTGCGCACGCAATTCGAAGCGCCGGATCCCGCCGATCACCTGTCCGGCCGGCGGCGCGAACGCCAGATCGTGCGTGGCGCCCGTCACGGCAATGTCGGGATCGCGCGGATACCGCCGCAGCACCTGCGACCGCTCGTCGAAATGTCCGCTCACGAGCCAGCCGCACGACCATGCGGCCGGATCGCATGGTTCGTCGGCGCGCACGCAATCGCCGGCGGGCCCGGCCCGGCACAGCGTGACGCGCACGCCGAGGCGCGCCGCTTCGGCCCGCGCGAACGACAGCGCGCCGAGCAACGCGCGCGAGCGGGCGTCGACCCGCTCGCGCATCCGCCACTGCTCGAATGCCGGAGCGGCGTAGAGCGCCGTCGCGGCCGCCAGCGCGATTGCGACCATCAGTTCGACGAGCGTGAATCCGTCGCAGCGCCGCAGGTGCGCGCCGACAATCTTTCGGTGCAGTCCCATCGCCATTGCCCTCCGTCAACGTGATGCAACGACTGTAGCGACGCGAGCGAACCCGCGCCATTGGCCAAACGGCCAACTGGCGACATGCGGCCGAGACCGACACAATCGGGACGAACTGGATCACTCGGCCCAATCGGGCCTGCGGAGAAGACGATGAACGAACGCGGCGCGTCAGCGCTTACGCGGGGGCTTGGCAGCCGGAGAGGCGCGACGGAACTCTTCGATCACGTCGGCAAATTCGGACACGTCTTCGAACCGGCGATACACCGATGCAAAGCGCACATAGGCAATCGTATCGAGGCCGCGCAACTCGTTCATCACGAGTTCGCCGAGCTTCTCGCTACGCACTTCGCGCTCGCCTGTCGCGAGCAGCTGATATTCGATGCGGGCGACCGCCGCATCGATCGCGTCAGCCGCAACCGGCCGCTTGCGCAGCGCGAGTTGCATGCTGGCGACGATCTTGCGACGGTCGAATTCCGTGCGGCTGCCGTCCTTCTTCACGACGACCGGCAGGGCCAGCTCGACCCGCTCGTACGTCGTGAAACGCTTGTCGCAGGCCGAGCAGCGACGGCGCCGGCGAATCGCGGCGCCGTCTTCGGACACGCGCGAATCCACCACCTGCGTGTCGTCGCTGCGGCAGAACGGGCAGCGCATGAGCGATCAGCGATAGACCGGGAAACGCTTGGTCAGGTCGGCCACTTGCGCGCGCACGCGCTCGATCGTCGCAGCATCTTCCGGGTTGTCGAGCACGTCGGCGATCAGGTTGCCGACCAGCTCCGCCTCGGCCGTGCCGAAGCCGCGCGTCGTCATCGCCGGCGAGCCGAGACGGACGCCGCTCGTCACGAACGGCTTTTCCGGATCGTTCGGGATCGCGTTCTTGTTGACCGTGATGTGCGCGGCGCCGAGCGCGGCTTCCGCCGCCTTGCCGGTGATGTGCTTCGCACGCAGGTCGACCAGCATCACGTGGCTTTCGGTGCGGCCCGACACGATGCGCAGGCCGCGCTTGACCAGCGTCTCGGCCAGCACGCGCGCGTTCTCGACCACCTTCTGCTGGTACGCCTTGAACTCGGGCGACAGCGCTTCCTTGAACGCGACCGCCTTCGCGGCGATCACGTGCATCAGCGGGCCGCCCTGGATGCCGGGGAAGATCGCCGAGTTGATTTGCTTCTCGTACTCGGCCTTCATCAGGATCACGCCGCCGCGCGGGCCGCGCAGGCTCTTGTGGGTCGTGGTCGTGACGAAATCGGCGTGCGGCACCGGGTTCGGGTAGACGCCCGCGGCGATCAGGCCCGCGTAGTGCGCCATGTCGACCATCAGGTACGCGCCGACCGACTTCGCGATCTTCGCGAGACGCTCGAAGTCGATCTTCAGCGCGAACGCCGACGCGCCCGCGACGATCAGCTTCGGCTTGTGCTCCTGCGCAAGCTTCTCGGCCGCTTCGTAGTCGATGTCTTCGCTTTCGTTCAGGCCGTAGCTGACGACGTTGAACCACTTGCCCGACATGTTCACGGGCGAGCCGTGCGTCAGGTGGCCGCCGTGCGCGAGGCTCATGCCCATGATCGTGTCGCCCGGCTTGAGCATCGCGAAGAACACGCCCTGGTTCGCCTGCGAGCCCGAGTTCGGCTGGACGTTCGCGGCTTCGGCGCCGAACAGTGCCTTCACGCGGTCGATCGCGAGCTGCTCGACGACGTCGACGTATTCGCAGCCGCCGTAGTAGCGCTTGCCCGGGTAGCCTTCGGCGTACTTGTTCGTGAGCTGCGAGCCCTGCGCGGCCATCACGGCCGGGCTCGTGTAGTTTTCCGACGCGATCAGCTCGATGTGATCTTCCTGGCGGCGGTTTTCCTGCTCGATCGCTGCAAAGACTTCGGGATCGACGTTCGCAATGGTGCTTTGGGCTCTGTCAAACATACGGTTTCCGTTAAGTGTGTACAGGTTGACCGGGGTGGCCGAGTACATTGCGCTGCTGGCGGCACCAGCTCGACGTGGCGGAAGAATCCGTATGACGCGAGGCAGGGGACAGCCACCGGCGATGCACGCGACGGCGCACAACGGCTGCCCAGGCGAACGGCAAAAACGGCGCCCTGCGCTTCACGGTGGGATGCTCCACCTTGAACCCGAGGGTTCTATCGCCAGTCACGCAGGGGTGATGAGCGCGTTAGTTTATTGGATGCGTCATGAATAGGCAACCGCGCGGCGGCCACCGCAAACAAACGGGGACAGAGTTGCGCCGCCCGCACCGGCTGAGCTTTGCGCCTTGCCGCGGTGCGGCAATCTCAGTACGCTTGCAGGTTCCCCACCCGCTACCCTACCGACCAGGAGCAGCAATGATCGTGTTCGTCACAGGCGCGTCCGCCGGCTTCGGCGCCGCCATCGCCCGTGCCTTCGTCAACGGCGGCCACCGCGTCGTCGCGACCGCGCGCCGCAAGGATCGTCTCGACGCGCTCGCGGCCGAGCTCGGCGACGCACTGCTGCCGCTCGAGCTCGACGTGCGCGACCGCGCCGCCGTCGAAGCCGTGCCGGCCACCCTTCCCGCCGAGTTCGCCGCGCTCGACGTGCTCGTCAACAACGCCGGTCTCGCACTCGGCGTCGAGCCTGCCCACAAGGCCAGTCTCGACGAGTGGCAGACGATGATCGACACCAACTGCTCGGGCCTCGTGACGGTCACGCACGCGCTGCTGCCGGGCATGATCGCGCGCGGCCGCGGCCACATCTTCAACCTCGGCTCGGTTGCCGGCACCTACCCGTACCCGGGCGGCAACGTCTACGGCGCCACCAAGGCATTCGTCAGACAATTCAGCCTGAACCTGCGCGCCGACCTGATCGGCACGCCGCTGCGCGTCACCGACATCGAGCCGGGCCTGTGCGGCGGCACCGAATTCTCGAACGTCCGCTTCCGCGGCGACGACGCGAAGGCGGCCGGCGTGTACGCGAACGTCCAGCCGCTCACGGCCGAGGACATCGCCGACACGATCTACTGGATCGCGACGCGTCCCGCGCACGTGAACATCAACACGATCGAGATGATGCCAGTTGCCCAGGCGCCGGCCGGCCTCACCGTCCATCGCGGCTGACGGTCCGCCGCGAGCAGGCCCGGCGGCCGGCTCGCGGCCCGGAACATTCCGTTACGAATCGGTTGCGAAGCGGCCTCCCCGCTTCCGGTAAAATGCGCGCCATGACTCAGCCTACCCGCCCCCCGGAAGCGCCTTCCGGCTTCACCTGGCCGGTTCGCGTGTATTACGAGGATACCGACGCAGGCGGCATCGTCTTCTATGCCAACTACCTGAAATTCTTCGAGCGAGCGCGCACCGAGTGGCTGCGCGCCTGCGGCATCGACCAGCGGCGCCTCGCCGACGAAACGGGCGCGATCTTCATCGTCCGCAGCACCGCGCTCGACTATCGCGCGCCGGCGCGGCTCGACGATATGCTCGCGATCACGAGCCGGCCCGGACGGATCGGCCGCGCGTCGGTCGAATTCATGCAGGAAGCGTGGCGTGGCGACACGCTGCTCGTCGCCGGGCAGATCCGCATCGGTTGCGTCGACCGCACGGGCATCCGCCCCGCGGCGATCCCGCCGGCGGTGCTCGACGCGCTGCAACGCGGGCCCGTCAACGAGGCTCGCGTGAGCCCCGTTTAGACAAAACCTATGAACTTGCCTTCCTGAATCGATACTAAGCATGGTTCCGCGCCAGGGCTGCGTCGGCGCGCCGTACCGCACGCACCCGTGCGCCCTTGCCGGGCGCCCCCGAAGGGACGTTACTCAAACCTCTATGAACACTTCTCAAGACCTGTCGATCATTTCCCTCGTCCTCAATGCGAGCGTCCTGGCCCAGGCCGTGATGGGACTGCTGCTGCTGCTGTCGCTGATGTCGTGGACCTTCATCTTCCGCAAGTGGTTCGCGATCCGCCGCGCACGCGCACAGACCGAGCGTTTCGAACGGGATTTCTGGTCGGGCGGCGACCTGCAGGCCTTGTATCAGAGCGCGGCGAACAACCGCCACACGATCGGTGCGCTCGAGCGGATCTTCGAATCGGGGATGCGCGAGTTCCTGAAGGCGAAGGAAAAGCGCATCAGCGACCCGGGCCTCGTGCTCGACGGCGCGCGGCGTGCGATGCGCGCGTCGTTCCAGCGCGAGATGGACGTGCTCGAAGCGAACCTGGCGTTCCTCGCGTCGGTCGGCTCGGTCAGCCCGTACATCGGTCTGTTCGGCACGGTCTGGGGGATCATGAACTCGTTCCGCGGCCTCGCGAACGTCCAGCAGGCCACGCTCGCGAACGTCGCGCCGGGCATCGCCGAAGCGCTCGTCGCCACCGCGATCGGCCTGTTCGCCGCGATTCCGGCCGTCGTCGCCTACAACCGCTACGCGCACGACATCGACCGCCTCGCGATCCGCTTCGAGACCTTCATCGAAGAGTTCTCGAACATCCTGCAGCGCCAGGCCCAGTAAGGAGCGCGACATGGCCGGAACTCCCATCCGATCCAGCATGCGCGGCGGCCGCTCGCGCCGCGCGATGGCCGACATCAACGTCGTGCCGTACATCGACGTGATGCTCGTGCTGCTCGTGATCTTCATGGTCACCGCACCGCTCGTCGCGCCGTCGATCATCAACCTGCCGACCGTCGGCAATGCCGCGCCGCAGGAGCAGACGCCGCCCGTCGTCGTCAACATCAAGGCCGACCGCACGATGAGCGTCAAGTACAAGAGCAACTCGGGCGCGACGCAGGAAGACACGATGACGAAGGCCGAGCTCGACGGCTTCATCGCCGCCCGCCAGACGGATCATCCTGACCAGCCGGTCGTGATCGCGGCCGACAAGACCGTGCAGTACGATGCAGTCATGACCGTGATGTCGGATCTGAAGGCGCGCGGCGTCAAGCGCGTCGGCCTCCTCGTCAAATCGCAATGAAACGGCCCCCCCCGCGCAGCACCGCCTACCCGCCGATGCCGCCGCGCGAGCGCGGCACGTGGCGCGCGTTCGCGCTCGCGGCGTTGATGCACGTGCTGCTCGCGCTGTTCCTGTATCACGGCGTGCAATGGCAGAACAGCACCCCGGCCGGCGCCGAGGCCGAACTGTGGACGACGGTGCCCGACATGCAGGCGCCGCAGCCGGCCCCGACGCCGCCCGCCCGCGTCGCCCCGCCCCCTCCCCCGGTGAGGAACGAGGAAGCGGACATCGCGCTGCAGCAGAAGAAGCGTCAACAGGAAGCCGCCGCACGCGAAGCGCTGCTCGAACAGCAGCGCCGCGCGCAGCAGCTCAAGGCGGAACAGGAAGAACAGGCCAAACGCGCGCAGCTGGCGGCCCGGCAGGCCGCCGCGCTCGCCGCGCAGAAGGCCGCCGAGCAGGAAAAGCAGAAGCAGGCTGACAAGCTCAAGCAGAAGCAGCTCGCCGAGCAGCAAAAACTGGAACAGCAGAAGCTCGAGCAGCAGAAGCAGGCAAAGCTCGAGGCGCAGCAGCAGGCCGCGAAGACGAAAGCCGAAGCCGCGGCCAAGGCGAAGGCTGAAGCGGCGGCCCGCGCGAAGGCCGATGCGGCGTCGAAGGCGAAGCTCGACCAGGAGCGGCGTGTGCGCCTCGCGCAGATGCAAGGCCTGGCGGGCGGCGGCGAAGGCGGTGGCGAAGGTCTCGCGAAGAGCGGCACCGGCACCGGCTCCGGCGGCAACGCGGCGTCCCCGGGCTATCCGGACAAGGTGCGGCGTCGCGTCAAGCCGCACATCGTCTGGGGCGGCGAGCGCGACAGCCTGACGACCGTCGTCGCGATCCGCTGCACGCCGTCGGGCGACGTATTGAGCGTATCGATCCGCCGTTCGAGCGGAAACTCGGGGTGGGATCAAGCCGTGGTCAGTGCGATCCAGGCGTCGGTCCCGTTGCCGCCCGATTCTAACGGTCGTACTCCATCGGACATTACGATTACCTTCAAGGCGGCGGAGTGAACGGAAATGCGCTTACACTCCCGCCGTCGCTGTAGGACGGGAACGAATCGGGTATTTTTACTGTCTCTGCGGTTGCGCAGCGATACAAGTCATACGGGAAGCAAGAAGCATGAGTTTGATGACGAAGCTAGGTTTCAGGGCACTCGTGGCCTCGTGTCTGATTGCGGCGGGCAGCGCCGCCAACGCGCAGGTCAACGTGCTGATCACCGGCGTCGGTTCGACCCAGTTCCCCATCGCCACCGCGAATTTCGCGAATGAGGCGGGCCTGCCGCAGCAGGTCACGTCGATCGTCCGCGCGGACCTCGCCCGCAGCGGCAAATTCACCAACATCGACGCCGGCAGCACGCCGGTGCCCGAGACCGCATCGGTCGACCTCGGCGCATGGAAGGCCAAGGGCGCGAATGCGTTCGTCGCCGGCAGCGTGAACCGCGACGCGAGCGGCCAGTACAAGGTCAACTTCATCCTGTACGACACCGTCAAGCAGCAAAGCCTCGGCGGCCTGTCGCTGACGGCGAACGACGGCACGCTGCGCACGGCCGGCCACAAGATCGCCGACTACATCTACCAGAAGCTGCTCGGCACGCGCGGCGTGTTCGCGACGCGCCTGTCGTACGTGATCAAGTCCGGCAACCGCTACCAGCTGCAGATTTCCGATTCGGACGGCCAGAACCCGCGCATCGCGCTGTCGAGCACCGAGCCGATCATCTCGCCGGCGTGGTCGCCGAACGGCACGAAGGTCGCCTATGTATCGTTCGAGCGCAAGAAGCCGATCGTCTACATCCACGACCTGCCGACCGGCCGCCGCTACATCGTTTCCGACCAGAAGGGCAACAACAGCGCGCCGGCGTGGTCGCCGGACAGCCAGACGCTGTCGGTCGCGCTGTCGCTGACGGGCAACACGCAGATTTACGCGGTCAACTCGACCGGCGGCGGCCTGCGCCGGCTGACCCAAAGCAACTCGATCGACACCGAGCCGTTCTACTCTCCGGACGGCCGCTGGATCTACTTCACGAGCGATCGTGGCGGCGCGCCGCAAATCTACCGGATGCCCGCCCAGGGCGAAAGCGCCGGTGCGGCTCAGCGCGTGACCTTCACCGGCAGCTACAACACGAGCCCGCGCGTCAGCCCGGACGGCAAGCTGCTCGCTTACATCTCCCGCACGGGCGGGGGCTTCAAGCTGTACGTTCAGGATCTGCAGACGGGCGCGGCGAACGCGATCACCAATACGAGTCATGACGAGTCGCCCAGCTTCGCGGCGAATGGCCAATACCTTCTGTACGCCACCCAGTCGGGTGGGCGCAACGTGCTGGCCGCCGTCCCATCCGACGGCAGTGCGCCGCCGCAGATTCTGTCCGTCCAGGGCGGCTCCGTACGCGAGCCGTCGTGGGGACCCTTCATGCAATGACCAAGGAGAGTAACCATGATGTCGAAAAAAGTTCGTCTGGCCCTGGCCGTGATGATGGTCGGCGCGCTGGCAGCATGCAAGTCGGGCGTGAAGCTCGACGAGAAGGCCAACGCCGGTGCAATGAGCACCCAGCCGAACCCCGAGAACGTCGCGCAAGTGACGGTCGATCCGCTGAACGACCCGAACAGCCCGCTCGCGAAGCGCAGCATCTACTTCGATTTCGACAGCTACTCGGTGAAGGATGAGTATCAGCCGCTGATGCAGCAGCACGCGCAGTACCTGAAGAGCCATCCGCAGCGTCACGTGCTGATCCAGGGCAACACCGACGAACGCGGCACCAGCGAGTACAACCTCGCGCTGGGCCAGAAGCGTGCGGAAGCCGTCCGCCGCGCGATGGCGCTGCTCGGTGTCGCCGATTCGCAAATGGAAGCCGTGAGCCTCGGCAAGGAAAAGCCGCAGGCAGCGGGTCACGACGAGGCATCGTGGGCGCAGAACCGCCGCTCGGATCTCGTCTACCAACAGTAAGTGACGGAAGGTTAGCTGTATGACGCACCGTGAATCCTGGCTGCGCGTGGCCGCAGCCCTGTGCGTCGTCGGCGCGGCGTGGTCGGCCGCGCCGGCGCACGCCGGCATGTTCGACGACAACGAGGCGCGCCGCGCCGTGCTCGATCTGCGCAGCAAGAGCGACAATCTTGCGAACCAGCTCGCGGCCGCGCAACGCACGATCCTCGATCAGACCGCCCGCCTCGACCAGCTGAACCAGCAGGTCGCGACGCTGCGCGGCGAGAACGAGGATCTGACGAACCGCCTCACGACGCTGGAACGTCAGCAGAAGGAGTACTACACCGATCTCGATACGCGGCTCAAGAAGTTCGAGCCGGAGCAGAAGACGGTCGACGGTGTCGAAGGCACCGTTCAGCCGGGCGAGACGGATGCGTTCAATGCGGCGCAGCAGCAGTTCCGCGACGGCAACTTCAAGGCTGCCGCCGCGTCGTTTCGCAGCTTCATCGCGAAGTATCCGCAGAGCCCCTACCAGCCGAGCGCGCAGTACTGGCTCGGTAATGCGCAGTACGCGCTGCGCGACTACCGCGGCTCGACGGCGACGTGGCAGGGCATCGTGAGCAAGTTCCCGCAGCATCCGCGTGCAGCCGACGCGCTCGTCGCGATCGGTACGAACCAGCTCGAGCAAGGCCAGAAGGCGGCGGCGAAGAAGAGCTTCGAACAGGTCGTTTCGCAGTACAACGGAACGAGCGCGGCGCAGACGGCGCAGGGCAAGATCGAGAGCATCAAGTAAATCGTCGCGACGGGTCGTTGACAGGTATACGACCCGCCGCTATAATCTTTTGCTCTTTGGGTCGTTAGCTCAGTTGGTAGAGCAGCGGACTTTTAATCCGTTGGTCGCGTGTTCGAGTCACGCACGGCCTACCAAGGATGTAAAAAAGGGGCTTCCGGGAAACCGGAAGCCCCTTTTTCATTGATGCTCGCCGGTTGAGTCCCCGGGCTGCCGCGGCCGCGTCTCCATCGCCCTACCCGTTCTCCGACATCCTCGCCGCGACGACCACGCTCGTTCGCGTCATCCTGCACGCTGCGTGCGCAGCCATCGCCGCAGCGTCGCACCGAGCACCGCACGGAACGCCTGCTCCGAGTGCGAGCCGAGCGCTAACCCGATCGCCGCTTCGCCCGCGCCGCGTCTGCTGCAGGAACGCGCCACGCGCGCATCGTCCGGCTCCCCACGACGAACGGGCCAATACCCTTCCACGGAAATGTCGCGCCGAGATCGACCGGCAACAGATGAAACGCGACCATGCGACATCGCGAGCGGACGGTCGACGCCGGCCCGGGCAAGGCCGCCGCATGCATCCTTCACCTCGACGTGACTTCCTGCCCGACGACAACCATCGACGCCACGCGTCCATGAGACGTTTACGCCAAAAATGTCGCTATCGGCTATCGAAACCCTCATCCGTAACGCCCAGAATAGCCATGCATCGCCCGAGATCGCGGCACCAGCCGCTCAACCCATCCAAAGGACGCATCATGCTGAACTGGAACGAATATCGCAAGGAACTCTCGACGCGCATCGGCGATCTGGCGAAGTTGTCGCCCGATACGCTCGCCGGCTACCAGGCGCTGGCCGGCGCCGGCGCGAAGACCGGCCATCTCGACGCGAAGACGCGCGAGCTGATCGCGCTCGCCGTCGCGGTCACGACGCGCTGCGACGGCTGTATCGCCGTGCACACGGCCGAAGCCGCCAGGCACGGCGCGACGAAGGAGGAAGTGGCGGAAGCGCTCGGCGTGGCGGTCGCGCTGAACGCGGGCGCCACGCTCGTCTATTCGGCGCGCGTGATGGATGCGATGGGCGACTGACGCGCGCGCCGCGTAGCCGCCGAATCGTCACCCGACGATCGCGGCGGCCAGTCCAGCGGGCCGGCCGCCGCGAACTCCGCTACCATGCGCGACAGTTCATCGCGAAGGAGCGCCCCATGTGCCGCTGGCTCGCCTACACGGGCAACCCGATCCACCTCGAGACCGTCCTGTTCCGTGCGAAGCATTCGCTGATCGACCAGAGCCTGCATTCGGAGCTGGGCGCGACGACCACCAACGGCGACGGCTTCGGCATCGGCTGGTACGGCCACCCGGACGAACTCCCGTTCCGCTACCGCTCCGTGCATCCCGCGTGGAACGATCGCAACCTGCGCGAAGCCGCGCGTGCGATCCGCTCGCGGATGTTCGTCGCGCACATCCGCGCGGCGACCGCCACGCCGGTGCAGGAAACCAACTGCCATCCGTTCCGGCACGGCCGCTGGCTGTTCGCGCACAACGGCCTGATCCGCGATCTGCCGAAGCTGCACCGCGACCTCGCGATGAAGATCGATCCGGCGCTGTTCCCGACGATCGAAGGGTCGACCGATTCGGAGCTGATGTTCCGCCTCGCGCTGACGTTCGGCCTCGAACAGTCGCCGCTGCCGGCGCTCGAGCGGATGGCCGGCATCATCGAGGACATCGCCGCGCGGCACCGCGTGGACCTGCCGCTCAACATGACGGTCTGCGTGACCGACGGCGAGCAGATCATCTCGGTCCGCTACTCGAGCGAGCGGCAATCGCGCTCGCTGTTCCACAGCACGTCGTTCCGGCACCTGCACGAACTGTATCCGCACAATCCGCGCATCGCCGAAGCGGGTGACGATGCGTTCATGGTGCTGTCCGAGCCGCTCGTCGACCTGCGCGGCGCGTGGGAGGAAATTCCGGAAAGCACGGCGATCGTCGCGCATGGGGCCGATGTACAGCAGCGGCCATTCAATCCAAGGCACAAGTGACGCGCTTTTCTCGGAATATCAGTCACTTGCCGAGGGCGCGGCATTGCGCCAGGGGATATTTATCCGCGGAAATTCGCGGCGTAAAACCTCGCGCAAAAAATATGATTCTAAAATCCTCGAGATTGACATCCGATTAACGAACCATCTTGCGGCCCCATTTTAATCTGGCAATTCTATTTAAAACGGAAATACTCGCCACCGCATTATCCGTGCCGAAATGGAAAGTCACGCCATTACGCGCGCGATACGCTGATGCGATGTCAGCCATACCGGGCAAGGCGGCGGCAATAATGCCTGGGTTCGTTTCAATTCGATTACCACCCTTATTTCAAATTGTTACGCAGTCCGTGGAAATTGCCAGTCGCGCACCCTCCGCTGCAATATTTCGTAATAAGATAGGAAATTTACGAGACATCGAAAAGCACGTTACAATCGGCCGACATTGCGATCGACAGATCGACTCAAAACAAAATTGCCCCTCGATTTTCGGCATATCGGCTCTGAAATGAATCATCCTGCCAATCCTTCTCCGCCCGATCCATTGTCCGGCGGCCGCAGCGCATTTTCGGGCCCGAACCCGCGCCCGTTCGTCGTGTGGCTGACGGGCGTGTCGGGCGCCGGCAAGTCCACGCTCGCCAGCTTGCTGAAGCTGCAGCTGGACGCGCTCGGGCATCGAACTTATCTGCTCGACGGCGACACGCTGCGCGAAGGGTTGAACCGGGATCTCGGCTTCAGCGATGCCGACCGGCGCGAGAACATCCGACGCACGGCCGAAGTGGCGCGGCTGATGACGGATGCGGGCTTCATCGTGATCGCCGCGCTGATCTCGCCGTTCGCGGACGCACGCGCCCAAGCGCGTGCGCGCTTCGCGCCCGGCACCTTCGTCGAGGTATTCGTCGACGTGGCGCTGGAGGTTGCCGAGGCACGCGATCCGAAGGGGCTGTACGTGTTGGCGCGACGCGGAACCATCCAGCAATTCACCGGCATCGGCTCGCCGTACGAGCAACCGGAGTCGCCCGAAGTACACGTGAGGACGGCGGAGGCGAGCCCCGACGCCTGCGTGGCCGAGATCATGCGGCAATTGCCGTTGTAGGCCGCGCTCGCACTGCAAGCATCGAGACACCATTGCGGCGAGCACGCGCAACACATCGACTGCGGCGCGCCCCGCATCCGGGTCGTCCGGTCATCCACGGCAGCGGCTGCACGTCGATTCCTTCGTCGAGCGCCGCATGCGCCGCCTGCGCACCCGCACCGCAACCAATGCACAAAAAAGCGGGGCAGCTCCCGTCGAGCTGCCCCGCTTTTTACTTCAATCGACAGAAACCGCGCCTGCTCAGCGTCCGCCCGTCTTCTGCGTGCTGCCCGACTGCCGCCCGCGCACGAGCTTCCACAGCGCGCCGAACGCGACCGGCACGGCCGCCGCGCCGATCCCGGCCAGCACGATCACGTTCAGGTACTGGCGAACGAAGGGAATGTTGCCGAAGAAGTAGCCGAGCAGCACGAGCAGCAGCACCCAGATCAGCGCGCCGAGCACGTTGAAGAGCTGGAAGCGCGTAACGCTCATCGACGACGCGCCTGCGACGAACGGCGCGAAGGTCCGCACCACCGGGATGAAGCGCGCGAGCACGATCGTCTTGCCGCCGTGCCTGTCGTAGAAGCTGTGGGTCTTCTGCAGCGCCGCGCGGTCGAGGAAGCGCTCGAGCACCGGAATGTGCGTATTGAAGACCTTCGGCCCGATCCAGCGGCCGATCAGGTAATTGACGGTGTTGCCGGTGATCGCCGCGACGAGCAGCAGCACGATCAGCGCGCCGACGTTCATTTCGCCGGTCGCCGCGAACGCGCCGCCGATGAACAGCAGCGAATCGCCCGGCAGGAACGGAAACACGACGAGGCCCGTTTCGCAGAACACGATCAGGAACAGCACCAGATACACCCAGGCGCCGTATTGCCGGATGAAGTCGCCGAGGAATGCGTCGATGTGCAGGACGAGATTGACGAAATGAAGCAGCGTATCCAAATGCGGTTCCTTCAGGGCAGGCAGGCCGGTGACGGCACAAAGGGCGGAATCGCCCGCCCGGCAAGGGCGGCGCGTGAAACGCAGTCATCATACCGAAACTCCCTTAAGGCTCCGTGAAAAAACGTAACGGATCGCCGGCCCGGCGCGCGCCGGCGGCCTCGCTATAATTCGGCCATGTCCGAATTCACCGAAACGGCCGCGGGCGCCACGCCCGCCGCTGATCCGCACTATCCGCACTCGCCGCGCCCGCTGCGCGCGATCCAGCCCCTGCCCGACCAGCTGATCAGCCAGATCGCCGCGGGCGAAGTCGTCGAGCGTCCGGCGTCGGTCGTCAAGGAGCTGCTGGAGAACGCGCTCGACGCCGGCGCGAACACGCTGCGCATCGTGCTCGAGGAAGGCGGCGTCAAGCGCATCTCGATCACCGACGACGGCTGCGGGATCCCGCCCGGCGAGCTGCCGCTCGCGCTGATGCGCCACGCGACGAGCAAGATCCGCTCGCTCGAGGAGCTCGAAGCGGTCGCGACGCTCGGGTTCCGCGGCGAAGCGCTCGCGTCGATCGCGTCGGTCGCCGAGATGTTCATCACGAGCCGCACGGCCGATGCGGCGCACGCGACGCGCATCGACGCACAGACCGGCGTGCTCGCCCCCGCCGCCGGCGCGGTCGGCACGACGATCGAGGTGCGCGAGCTGTACTTCAACACGCCCGCGCGGCGCAAGTTCCTGAAGAGCGAGCAGACCGAGTTCGGCCATTGCGTCGAAATGATCCGCCGCGCGGCGCTCGCGCGGCCGGACGTCGCGATCTCGGTGCTGCACAACGGCAAGGCCGTCGAGCACTGGAACGCGACCGAGCCCACGCAGCGGGTCGCGAAGATCCTCGGCGAAGGCTTCGCGACCGCGTACCTGCCGCTCGACGAGCGCGCCGGGCCGCTGGCCGTCTACGGCTGCGCCGGGCTGCCGACCGCGAGCCGCGGCCGCGCCGACCAGCAGTATTTCTTCGTGAACGGCCGCTTCGTGCGCGACAAGCTGCTGACGCACGCGGTGCGCGCCGCATACGAGGACGTGCTGCACGGCGACCGCTACCCGTCCTACGTGCTGTTCCTCGACCTGCCGCCCGAGGCCGTCGACGTGAACGTGCACCCGTCGAAGATCGAGGTGCGGTTCCGCGATTCGCGCTCGATCCACCAGTACGTGTTCCATGCGGTGCAGCGCGCGCTGGCCCGCCATGCGGGCGCGTCGCCCGAAACCACCGCCGGCGGCCACGCCGCACACATCGCAGCGGCGCCGGGCCCCGCTTCGTTCCAGGGCACGCCGCTCGGCCAGGCGGCGAGCGGCGGCGGCAGCCCCGCGCCCACGCCGTCGCAAGGCAGCACGTGGCTGCGCCAGGCGCGGATGACGCAAGGCACGCTGCCCGTCGCGCAGCCGCTCGCGCTCTACGACGCGCTGTTCGGCCGCAAGGACAGCGGCGCGGGCACGCCGGCCGGCACCACGGCGGTCGCGCATGACGCAGCCGACGCCGGCGACGCGCCGACCGCACCGCTGGCGGGATTCGCCGCCGCGCCGTCGCTCGCCCGCACCGCGTACGACGACCAGCCGCTCGGCTTCGCGCTCGGCCAGATCCACGGCATCTACGTGCTCGCGCAGAACGCGCACGGGCTCGTGATCGTCGACATGCATGCGGCGCACGAGCGGATCCTGTACGAACAGTTCAAGCATGCGCTCGCCGACCGCTCGGTCGCGGTGCAGGCGCTGCTGCTGCCGGTGTCGATGAACGCGACGCCGGTCGAGATCGGCACCGTCGAAGAGGAGCGCGAGACGCTCGAATCGCTCGGCTTCGACCTCGCGGTGCTGTCGCCGACGACGCTCGCGATCCGCGCGGTGCCCGCGCTGCTGAAGGACGCGGACCTGCAGGCGCTCGCGCGCGCGGTGCTCGCCGACCTGCACGCGTTCGGCGGCTCGCGCGTGCTCACCGAGCGCCAGCACGAGCTGCTCGGCACGCTCGCCTGCCATCACGCGGTGCGCGCGAACCGCCGCCTCACGCTCGACGAGATGAACGCGCTGCTGCGCCAGATGGAAGCGACCGAACGCGCGGACCAGTGCAACCACGGCCGGCCGACCTGGTACCAGCTCACGCTCGGCGACCTCGACCGCCTGTTCATGCGCGGCCAATGAGCGTGTCGCAGTCTCCCGCTCAAACGACGATCGCCTGCCTGCTCGGGCCCACCGCGTCCGGCAAGACGGCCGCGGCGCTGGCGCTCGCGGCACGCCGGCCGATCGAGATCGTCAGCGTCGATTCGGCGCTCGTCTACCGCGACATGGACATCGGCACCGCGAAGCCGACCCGCGACGAGCGCGCGCGCGCGCCGCATCACCTGATCGACATCATCGACCCGGCCGACGCGTATTCGGCCGCCCAATTCCGCGCCGACGCGCTGCGGCTGATCGGCGAGATCGCCGCGCGCGGCCGCACGCCGCTGCTCGCCGGCGGCACGATGCTGTACTACAAGGCGCTGACGCAGGGGCTGAACGACCTGCCGTCCGCGGACCCGGCCGTGCGCGCGGAACTCGACGCGGATGCCGCGCGCGACGGCTGGCCGGCCCTCCACGCGCGGCTTGCGCAGGTCGACCCGGAGACGGCCGCGCGCCTCGCGCCGAACGATTCGCAGCGCATCCAGCGCGCGCTCGAAGTCTTCATGCTGAGCGGCCGGCCGATGTCGGCGCTGCTCGCCGCGCCGCCGCGCGCGGACGATGCGGCGGCCCGCTACCGGTTCGTGCCGGTCGCGCTCGAGCCGTCCGACCGCGCGGTGCTGCACGCGCGGATCGCGCAGCGCTTCGACGCGATGCTCGATGCGGGCTTCATCGACGAGGTCGAGCGGCTGCGCCGCCGCGACGACCTGCATCTCGGGCTGGCGTCGATGCGCTGCGTCGGCTACCGGCAGGCATGGGAATTCCTCGACGGGGCGACCGACTATCGGACGATGCGCGACAAGGGCATCTTCGCGACGCGCCAGCTGTGCAAGCGGCAGCTCACCTGGCTGCGCGCGATGCCGGAGCGGATCGTCGTCGACTGCGTCGCGGCCGATGCGGCCGCGCGAGCGGTCGACGCGCTCGAACGCGTGCTCGACGGCCTCGCCGCGCGCTGACGCGCCCGCGTCGCGAGCCGCCGCACTTACTGCGCGAGCGTCACGAGATTGGCGTCGCGCACCAGCTGCCAGCGGCCGTCGCGCTTGCGGAAGATCGTCAGCGTGTGGCCCGAGCGCCGCACGGTGTCGCCGCCCGGCGGCGTCGCGTCGATCTCGATGAAATTGCGCAGATACGCCCAGTCGCCCATCACGCGCAGCTCGTCGATCCGGTAACGGCCGTCGACGGCCGCCGCGTGCGCGCCGCGCGATGCGGCTGCGAACGCCGCCTTGTCGAACGGCGGCTGGCCGGCGACCATGAAGATCGCATCGTCGGCGATCAGGTCGAGCACGGTCGCCAGATCGCCGCGGCGGCTCGACACGAACCAGGTTTCCACCAGCGTGCGAATCGCGTGTTCGTCTTCGGTCATCGTCGTCCCTCCTTCAATGCCGCATCGGCACGCCCGCGCCGAGCGCGAAAAAAAACCGCCCGGATCGACTCCGGGCGGCTTTCGTCACTGCATGCTGCGGCGGCGCGTCAGACCACGACCGTCTGCGCTTCACCTTCGCGGCTCGCGCGCACGACGCCGATCTTCCACACCTGCTCGCCGGCCGCCGTCAGCTGGCTGACCGCTGCGTCGGCATCCGCCGCCGACACGATCACGGCCATGCCGATCCCGCAGTTGAACACGCGATGCATTTCCGCGTCGGCGACGCCGCCATGCTCCTGCAGCCACTGGAACAGCGGCGGCAGCGGCCACGCCTTCTGGTCCAGCTCGGCCGTCAGGCCTTCGCGCAGCACGCGCGGAATGTTCTCGACGAGGCCGCCGCCGGTGATGTGCGCCATCCCCTTCACGGCGATCTTTTCCATCAGCGCGAGCAGCGGCTTCACGTAGATGCGGGTCGGCGCCATCAGCGTGTCGGCGAGCGAGCGGCCGTGGAAATCGGCCGACAGGTCCGGGTTCGCGCGCTCGATGATCTTGCGCACGAGCGAGAAGCCGTTCGAGTGGATGCCGCTCGACGCGAGGCCCAGCACCACGTCGCCTTCGGCGATCGTGCTGCCGTCGATGATCTTGCTCTTCTCGACCGCGCCGACCGCGAAGCCCGCGAGGTCGTATTCGCCGTCCGGGTACATGCCCGGCATTTCGGCGGTTTCGCCGCCGATCAGCGCGCAGCCCGACAGTTCGCAGCCTTGCGCGATGCCCTTGACGACGGTCGCGGCCGTGTCGACGTCGAGCTTGCCGCACGCGAAGTAGTCGAGGAAGAACAGCGGCTCGGCGCCCTGCACGAGGATGTCGTTCACGCTCATCGCGACGAGATCCTGGCCGACCGTATCGTGTTTGTTCAGATGAAACGCGAGCTTGAGCTTCGTGCCGACGCCGTCGGTGCCCGACACGAGCACCGGCTCGCGGTACTTCTTCGGCACCTCGAACAGCGCGCCGAACCCGCCGATGCCGCCGAGCACGCCGTCGCGCAGGGTTTTCTTCGCAAAAGGCTTGATCTTGTCGACGAGCGCGTCGCCCGCGTCGATGTCGACGCCCGCGTCACGATAGGACAGACCTTGAGCGTCAGGAGCGGATTTCGGAGGATTCATGGGGGAATGCGAGAAGGTCGGTAAAATGCGATTTTACCCGAAGCCGGCCCGCTGGCCGGAATTCCCCGCATCGATTCGTCAGGGATTGCATCTTGGCCAACACGTCCCCGTTTTCACCGCTGAGCGAGCCGCGCCGGAACCCGCGCGCCGCCGTGCGTGCGGCCGCGCGTGCAGCCATCGACGCCGCGCTCCCCGGCGCACGTTTCACCAACCGACCCGCATTGTGACTGTGTCCCGTCAACTGACGCTCGATCTCGGCACGCCGCCCCCCGCCACGTTCGACAACTTCATCACGGGCGAGGAAAACGGCGAGCTCGTCACGCGGCTGCAGAAGCTCGACCTCGCGCTGGCGGCGGGCCCCGTGCCGGACCGGTCGTTCTACATCTGGGGCGAACCCGGCAGCGGCCGCAGCCACCTGCTGCAGGCGCTCGTGAGCGACGCGTCGTACGGCTACGCGCGCTACCTGACGCCGCAAAGCCCGCTCGGCGCGTTCACGTTCGATCCGCGCATCGGCATCTACGCGATCGACGACTGCGACCGGATGAGCGACACGCAGCAGGTCGCGCTCTTCAACCTGTTCAACGAGGTCCGCGCACATCCGTCGAGCGCGTTCGTCGCGGCGGGCCCCGCGGCGCCGCTCGCGCTCGACGTCCGCGAGGACCTGCGCACGCGCCTCGGCTGGGGGCTCGTGTTCCACCTGTCGCCGCCGTCCGACGCCGGCAAGATCGCCGTGCTGAAGCTCGCGGCGAAGGAGCGCGGGATCGCGCTCACCGACGACATCGCGGCTTACCTGCTGACCCATTTCCGCCGCGACATGCCAAGCCTGATGGCGCTGCTCGACGCGCTCGACCGTTTCTCGCTCGAGCAGAAGCGCGCCGTCACGCTGCCGCTGCTGCGCCGGATGCTGGCCCGCCCCGGCGACGACATCGCGCCGCCGGGCGCGGGCCCGAACCGCTTCGAGTAAAATGCGCATCCATGACTAATCTGGCACTCTTTGACCTCGATCACACGCTGATCCCGACCGATAGCGACCACGAATGGGGCCGCTTCATGGTGAAGCTCGGCATCGTCGACGCGGAAAGCTTTTCGCGTCAGAACGACCAGTTCTTCGCCGACTACAAGGCCGGCAAGCTGGACATCCACGCGTACCTCACGGCGATGCTCACGCCGCTCGCGAAATATTCGCGCGCGCAGCTCGCCGAGTGGCACGACCAGTACATGCACGAGGTGATCCGGCCCGCGATGACGCCCGCCGCGCTCGAACTCGTGCGCCAGCACCTCGATGCCGGCGACCTGTGCTGCGTCGTCACCGCGACCAACGAATTCATCACGCGGCCGATCGCGACCGCCTTCGGCGTCGACACGCTGATCGCGTGCGAGGTCGAGACGACCGACGGCCACCCCGACTCGCCGTACACCGGCCGGCCGACCGGCACACCGAGCTATCGCGAAGGCAAGATCGTGCGCACCGAAGCGTGGCTCGCGTCGCTCGGCAAGCACTGGGACGATTTCGAGCACAGCTACTTCTACAGCGACTCGCACAACGACATCCCGCTGCTCGAGAAAGTCACCGACCCGATCGCGACCAACCCCGACGACACGCTGCGCGCGCATGCACGCGACCGCGGCTGGCGCATCCTAGATCTCTTCTGAACGTCGTAACGTCGTAACGTCGTGATCAAGAAATTCATCCGCAAGCTGCTCGGCCAGGACGACGCCGCGCAAACGCCCTCCGCCGCCGCCACCGATGCGGCGCCCGCCCCGCGCACCGCGAAGGGCGCCCGCGGCGCCGCCGCGAAGCGTCCGCGCAGCAACCACGAGCCGACCGTCGTGCCCGCGAGCGTGCACCGCATCGATCCCGCGCTGATCTCGAAAAACGCGGTGCGCGTGACCGATACGCTGCAACAGGCGGGCTTCCGCGCGTTCATCGTCGGCGGCGCGGTCCGCGACCTGCTGCTCGGCATCGCGCCGAAGGACTTCGACGTCGCGACCGACGCGACGCCGACCGAGGTCCAGCGCCTGTTCCGCCGCGCGCGCCTGATCGGCCGCCGCTTCCAGATCGTCCACGTGCAGTTCGGCCAGGAGCTGATCGAGGTGTCGACGTTCCGCGCGCTCGTCGATCCGCCCCCTGCCGAGGCCGAGCCGCCGAAGCGCCTGAAGCGCGACGAACTCGACCGCCGCACGCACGCGGTCGACGCGAGCGGCCGCGTGCTGCGCGACAACGTGTGGGGCGAACAGCACGAGGACGCCGCGCGCCGCGACTTCACGATCAACGCGATGTACTACGACCCGTCGACGCAAACGGTGCTCGACTACCACGACGGGATGGCCGACGTGCGTGCGCGCCTGCTGCGGATGATCGGCGACCCGGCCACGCGCTATCGCGAGGACCCGGTGCGGATGCTGCGCGTGGTGCGCTTCGCGGCGAAGCTCGGCTTCGACATCGAGCTGCATACGCGCGAGCCGATCAACGCGCTCGCCGACCTGATCAACAACGTGCCGGCCGCGCGCCTGTTCGACGAGATGCTGAAGCTGCTGCTGTCCGGCCACGCGCTCGCGTGCCTGAAGCAGCTGCGCGGCGAAGGCCTGCACCACGGGCTGCTGCCGCTCCTCGACGTCGTGCTCGAACAGCCGCAGGGCGAGAAGTTCATCACGCTCGCGCTGAACAACACCGACGCGCGCGTGCGCGCCGGCAAGCCGGTGTCGCCGGGCTTCCTGTTCGCGACGCTGCTGTGGCACGACATGCGCCAGCGCTTCGAGCAGTACACGGCCGACGGCGAGTTCCCGGTGCCCGCGCTGCATCGCGCGATGGACGACGTGCTCGACATGCAGACCGAGAAGCTCGCGATCCACAAGCGCTACTCGGCCGACATGCGCGAGATCTGGGGCCTGCAGCTGCGCCTCGAGAAGCGCTCCGGCCGCAGCGCGCTGCGCCTGCTGGAACACCAAAGATTCAGAGCGGGGTATGATTTCCTCCTGTTACGCTGCGAATCCGGCGAGCTGGATCCTGCCGTCGGGCAGTGGTGGACGGAATTCATCGAAGGCGACGCGGCCGCGCGCGACGCATTGCTCACGCAGGGCGGCAACAAGGAGAAATCGCCCCGCAAGCGGCGCCGCCGCGGCGGCGCGAAGAACCGCAAGGGCACCGAAGGCGCGGAGCAGGCGTCGGACGGCCCGGCCGGTTCCGACGACTGACGCGCGCCGGCGAACGACGTAGGAAGTGATGCCATGACGGTTGCATATCTCGGACTGGGGGCGAATCTCGGCGATGCGCGCCAGACCTTGAAGGACGCGGTGGTATGCCTCGCGCAGCAGCGCACGGTCGCCGTGCTCGACAAGTCGAGCCTGTATCGCACGGCCCCGGTCGACGCCGGGGGCGACGACTACTACAACTGCGCGGTCAAGATCGACACGACGCTCGCCGCGCGCGAGCTGCTCGCCCTCTGCCAGAAGATCGAACATCACTTCGGGCGCGAGCGCCCGTACCGCAACGCGCCCCGCACGCTCGACATCGACATCCTGCTGTACGGCGTCGACTCGATCGACGAACCCGACCTGATCGTCCCGCACCCGCGCCTGACCGACCGCGCGTTCGCGCTCGTGCCGCTCGTCGAGCTCGACCCGGCGCTCCACATCCCGGCGCGCGGCCGCGCCGAGGCATTTCTCGCCGCGGTCGCGAGCCAGCGCATCGAGAAGGTCCAGACCTGCAAGTGCCCGATGCAGAGAGCGCTCGCCGCTGCCGGCAACGGCGCCGACAAGAACCCCTGCCGATGAACCCGACACCGCTGACCGTCACCGCGCCGGACCTGCGCGCGCCGCACCGCTATCTCGTGATCGAAGGCCCGATCGGCGTCGGCAAGACGACGCTGGCCCGCCTGCTCGCCGAGCGCTGGTCGATGCAGACGCTGCTCGAGCGCCCGCAGGACAATCCGTTTCTCGAGCGCTTCTACCGCGACACCGCGCGCTATGCGCTGCCGACGCAGCTGGCGTTCGCGCTGCAGCGCGCGCAGCAGGCGCGCGAACTGAGCGCGGCGCTGGACACGGGCCGGCCGGTCGTCGCCGATTTCATGCCGCAGAAGAACGAGATCTTCGCGCGGCTGAACCTGCCGGAAGACGAGTGGCAGCTCTATCGCGCGCTCGCGGCGCACGTCGACGCGCCCCGGGCGAGCGCCCCCGATCTCGTCGTCTACCTGCAGGCGAGCCCCGAGGTGCTGTTCGCGCGGATCCAGAAACGCGGCCTGCCGATGGAGCTGCAGATCAGCGACGCCTACCTGCGCGCGCTCGTCGACGCGTACAACGAATTCTTCTATCACTACGACCGCACGCCGGTACTGACGGTCGCCGCGGAACACCTGAATCCGCTGGACTCCCCCGAAGATCTCGCATTGCTGGTCGAGCACATCGCAACGATGCGCGGCCGCAAGGAATTCTTCGTCAAGGGCGAGACGACGCGCTGACGCGTCTCGCCGCTGTTTTTACCTATCGAACCGGATTTCCCATGACCTATCTCCAGGAATCGAGCCGGGCTGCCGTGACCGTGCCGAAACTGCAGGCGATGCGCGACGCCGGCGAGAAGATCGCGATGCTGACCTGCTACGACGCGAGCTTCGCCGCGCTGCTCGACCGCGCGGGCGTCGACGTCCTGCTGATCGGCGATTCGCTCGGCAACGTGCTGCAAGGCCACACCACCACCCTGCCCGTCACGCTCGACGACATCGCGTATCACACCGCCTGCGTCGCACGCGCGCAGCCGCGCACGCTGATCGTCGCGGACCTGCCGTTCGGCACGTACGGCACGCCCGCCGACGCGTTCGAGAGCTCGGTCAAGCTGATGCGCGCCGGCGCGCAGATGGTCAAGCTCGAAGGCGGCGAATGGCTCGCCGACACCGTGCGCTTCCTGGTCGAGCGCGCGGTGCCCGTGTGCGCGCACGTCGGCCTGACGCCGCAATCGGTGCATGCGTTCGGCGGCTTCAAGGTGCAGGGCAAGACCGAAGCCGGCGCCGCGCAACTGCTGCGCGACGCGCGCGCGATCGAGGACGCGGGCGCGCAGCTCGTCGTGCTCGAGGCCGTGCCGACGCTCGTCGCATCCGAAGTCACGCACATGCTGCGCATTCCGACGATCGGCATCGGCGCGGGTGTGGACTGCTCGGGCCAGGTGCTGGTGCTGCACGACATGCTCGGCATCTTCCCCGGCAAGCGGCCGCGCTTCGTCAAGGACTTCATGCAGGGCCAGCCGAATATTCAGGCGGCGGTCGAAGCGTATGTGCGCGCGGTGAAGGACGGTTCGTTTCCCGGGCCGGAGCATACGTTCTGATGCGCGGCGGCGCGCACGAATAGCGACTCGCCGCCGATTCGCAGACGCAAAAAAACGCGGTGCCCGTTGCGGGGCGCCGCGTTTTTTTCATCGTTGCATTCGGGATGACCGGCGCGGCCTCGGCGGCCACCCCTGCCGGTCACATCACTTCAACACCGCATCCAGCGCGCCGCGCAGCGCGTTGGTCAAGAGCAGCGCTTGCGCGCGCGACAGGTCCTCGCGCGTCACGACGCGCTCCGTCGCGCCGAACGACGGATCGTCGAGCAGCACGCCGCGCATCACACCCGGCAGCACCCCGCTCGACAGCGGCGGCGTCACCCATCGCCCATCGAGCTTCACGAACACGTTCGAGCGCCCGCCTTCCGTCAGCTCGCCGCGCTCGTTGAAAAACAGCATGTCGAAACAGCCGAGCGCCTCGGCCGCCTGCCATGCGCGATCGTATTCGGCGCGGCGCGTCGTCTTGTGCAGTAGCAGTGCGTCGTCCGAACGCATCGGCGCAAAGCCGTGCTCCGATGCGAGCAGCACGCCGACCGGCCCTGCCGGCAGCGGCTTCAACGACGCGGCGACGATCTCGAACGCCCCATCCTTCGCGAGCGACAGCTTCATCCGGTATGGACCGTCGCCTTCGAGCGACGCGCAATCCGCGGCGATCCGCCGCTCGCGGCACGCGGCTTCGTCGAAGCGAAAGCCGAACGCGTCCGCACTGCGCCGCAGCCGCGCGAGATGCCGGTCGAGATGGCGGATGCCGTCCGCGCGCGTCGCGCAGGTCGTTTCGAACAGCTGGAAGCCGGGATCGGCATCGGTCAGGAATCGCGCTTTCAATTCGCACTCCGCATATTCGTCGGCGGCGACGCTGTCGAGCACGATCCCCCCGCCGACACCCATCGTGCCGGTACGCCAGCCGCCGGCGATGGCCGCGCTTTCGCCTGCCGCACCTACGCCGGCCGCGCCTAAGCCGGCCGCGCCGAGCGTCAACGTGCGAATCGCCACCGACAGGCAGAAATCGCCGCAGCCGGCCGCGGGTTCGGGCGGCGCGTCGAGCCAGCCGATCGCTCCCGTATAGAGGCCGCGCGGCGTCGACTCGATCGCGTCGATCAGCTGCATCGTCTTGTGTTTCGGCGCACCGGTGATCGAGCCGCACGGAAACAGCGCGCGCAGCACATCGGCGAACGTCGTGCCGTCGCGCCATCCGGCTTCGACGGTCGACGTCATCTGCCACACCGACGCATACGGCTCGACCGAGAACAACGCCGGCACCTTGACCGTCCCCGTGCGCGCGATCCGCGACAGATCGTTGCGCAGGAGATCGACGATCATCACGTTCTCGGCACGGTTCTTCGGGTCGTTCGCGAGGAATGCCGCTGCCTGAGCATCGCGCTGCGGATCGCCCGAACGCGGTGCGGTGCCCTTCATCGGCCGCGCGCGCAGCACGTCGCCGTGCCGCTCGACGAACAGCTCCGGCGAGCACGACACGACCCACGCGCCGTCCGGCAGCGCGATCAGCGCGCCGTAGCGCACCGGCTGGCGAGCACGCAGGCGCCGATACAGTGCGAGCGGCGCGCCGAACGCGTCGAAATGCAGCCGGTACGTGTAGTTGACCTGATACGAGTCGCCCGCGCGCAGCGCGTCGTGCACCGCGGCGATCGCCGCATCGAACGCGTCGCGCGTCACGCTCTTCGTCACGTGCGCGACGCCCGCGATCGACGGCGACGCCGCGCCGCCGTCGCGCTGCGCGAGCCACGCATCGACCTCGTCGCGCGACAGGCGCTCGCAGCGCGCAAACAGCAAAAAGCGCAGCGGGGCCTCGCCCGGCTGCGCCCATTGCAGGTTGCGCCCGAATTCATAGTCGCCGGCCACGACCGCGTGCAGCCCGTCGCGCAGATCCTGCGCGAGCGCCGCATCGATCGCGTCGAGCTGCGCGGGATCGGCGCACACCCGCTCGCGCACGAAGCCCGTATACAAGCGACTCGACCGCGCGGACGCGGTCGAGTCGCAATCGTCCAAGAGCGCGAACGACGCGCTCTCGCTGCCTTCAGTCATGCCGTTACTCGAAGAAGCTCTTCACCCGGTCGAACCAGCTCTTGCTCTGCGGGCTGTGGCGCGCGCCGCCTTCGGCCAGCGATTTCTCGAACTGCTTGAGCAGATCGCGCTGTTGCTCGGTCAGCTTCACCGGCGTCTCGACCTGCACGTGCACGTACAGATCGCCCGCGATGCTCGAACGCAGCCCCTTGATGCCCTTGCTGCGCAGGCGGAACGTCTTGCCCGACTGCGTGCCTTCCGGCACCGGGAACGTCGCGCGGCCGGCCAGCGTCGGCACCTCGATCTCGCCGCCGAGCGCGGCGGTCGTGAACGGGATCGGCATCTGGCAATGCAGGTCGTCGCCGTCGCGCTCGAACACCGAGTGCGGCTTGATGTGGATCTCGACGTACAGGTCGCCCGGCGGCCCGCCGTTGATGCCCGGCTCGCCGTTGCCGGCCGAGCGGATCCGCATGCCGTCGTCGATCCCCGCCGGGATCTTCACTTCGAGCGTCTTGGTTTCCTTCACCTTGCCCGACCCGTGGCAATGCGCGCACGGCTCGGGAATGTAGGTGCCGCTGCCGTGGCACTTCGGGCAGGTCTGCTGGATGCTGAAGAAGCCCTGCGACATCCGCACCGTGCCCTGGCCGTGACAGGTCGGGCAGGTCTCGGGCTTGGTACCCGGTTTCGCGCCCGAGCCGTGGCAGATCCCGCACGACACCCAGCTCGGCACGCGGATCTGCGTGTCGTAGCCGTGCGCGGCCTGCTCGAGCGTGATTTCCATGCTGTAGCGCAGGTCCGCGCCGCGATACACCTGCGGACCACCCCGGCCGCCGCGGCCGCCCGCCGCCGCCTGGCCGAAAATGTCGCCGAAGATGTCGCCGAACGCGTCGGCAAAGCCGCCGAAGCCCTGTGCGCCCGCACCGCCCATGTTCGGATCGACGCCCGCGTGGCCGTACTGGTCGTACGCGGCCCGCTTCTGGCTGTCCGACAGCATTTCGTAGGCTTCCTTCGCCTCCTTGAAATGCTCTTCCGCACCCTTGTTGTCCGGATTGCGGTCAGGGTGATACTTCATCGCAAGCTTGCGATATGCCTTCTTGATTTCGTCGTCGCTCGCATTCTTCGCGACGCCCAGAACCTCGTAGTAATCCCGTTTCGCCATATCGATTCACTGCCGCCACGCCTGATGCGCGCAACGGCTCCTTTCGCCTGCAGTAAAGTCTCGCGACTCGTCTGGCGTTGCGGCGCGCCGTCCGGGGACGGCGTGCGCAGCGCCCGCCAAAAAACAAATGTGCCCGGAGGGCCGCGAAGCCCGCCAGGCGTAGAGTCGATCCGGCCATCCGGAAGGAAAGACAGACCGCTTGTCAGCCGCGCCGCGCGCGGCTCGCGCGCGGCGTACGGTGCTGTTGCAACCCGGCTCAGTCCTTCTTCACTTCCTTGAACTCGGCGTCGACGACGTCGTCCGCGGCCTGCTGCGCGCCCGCATGGGCCGCGCCTTCCGCTGCGCCCGCCGCACCGGCCGCGCCTGCCTGCTGCGCCTGCATGTCGGCGTACATCTTCTCGCCGAGCTTCTGCGAGGCCGTCGCCACGGCTTCGACCTTCGCATCGATCGCGGCCTTGTCGCTCGCGGTGCTCTTCAGCACTTCCTCGAGCTCCTTCAGCGCGGCCTCGATCTTCTCCTTCTCGCCCGCGTCCAGCTTGTCGCCGTACTCGGTCAGCGCCTTCTTCGTGCTGTGGACGAGCGCGTCGCCCTGGTTGCGCGAATCGGCCAGCTCACGCAGCTTGTGGTCTTCCGCCGCGTTCGCTTCCGCGTCCTTGATCATCTGGTCGATCTCGGCTTCGGACAGGCCCGAGTTCGCCTTGATCGTGATCTTGTTTTCCTTGCCGGTCGCCTTGTCCTTCGCGCCGACGTGCAGGATGCCGTTCGCGTCGATGTCGAAGGTCACTTCGATCTGCGGCACGCCGCGCGGTGCGGGCGGGATGCCTTCGAGGTTGAACTCGCCGAGCAGCTTGTTGCCGGCGGCCATCTCGCGCTCGCCCTGGAACACCTTGATCGTCACGGCGGCCTGGTTGTCGTCCGCGGTGGAGTACACCTGCGCGTGCTTCGTCGGGATCGTCGTGTTCTTGTTGATCATCTTCGTCATCACGCCGCCGAGCGTCTCGATGCCGAGCGACAGCGGGGTCACGTCGAGCAGCAGCACGTCCTTGCGGTCGCCCGACAGAACCTGGCCCTGGATCGCCGCGCCGACCGCGACGGCTTCGTCCGGGTTCACGTCACGGCGCGGATCCTTGCCGAAGAATTCCTTCACCTTCTCCATGACCTTCGGCATGCGGGTCTGGCCGCCGACCAGGATCACGTCGTCGATGTCCGACACCTTGACGCCCGCGTCCTTGATCGCGATGCGGCACGGCTCGATCGTGCGCTCGACCAGATCCTCGACCAGCGCTTCCAGCTTCGCGCGGGTGATCTTCAGGTTCAAGTGCTTCGGACCGGATGCGTCCGCCGTGATGTACGGCAGGTTGATTTCGGTCTGCTGGCTCGACGACAGCTCGATCTTCGCCTTTTCGGCGGCTTCCTTCAGGCGCTGCAGCGCGAGCACGTCCTTCGACAGGTCGACGCCCTGCTCCTTCTTGAACTCGCCGATGATGTAATCGATGATGCGCTGGTCGAAGTCCTCGCCGCCGAGGAACGTGTCGCCGTTGGTCGACAGCACTTCGAACTGCATTTCGCCGTCGACGTCCGCGATCTCGATGATCGACACGTCGAACGTGCCGCCGCCGAGGTCGTACACGGCGATCTTGCGGTCGCCCTTCTCCGCCTTGTCGAGGCCGAACGCGAGCGCCGCCGCGGTCGGCTCGTTGATGATCCGCTTGACTTCGAGGCCCGCGATGCGGCCGGCGTCCTTGGTGGCCTGGCGCTGGCTGTCGTTGAAGTACGCCGGCACCGTGATCACGGCTTCCGTGACGCTTTCGCCGAGGTAGTCTTCGGCCGTCTTCTTCATCTTGCGCAGCACTTCGGCCGACACTTGCGGCGGCGCCAGCTTCTCGCCGTGCGCTTCGACCCATGCGTCGCCGTTGTCCGCCTTGATGATCGAGTACGGCATCAGGCCGATGTCCTTCTGGACTTCCTTCTCTTCGAAGCGGCGGCCGATCAGGCGCTTGACCGCGAACAGCGTGTTCTTCGGGTTCGTCACCGACTGACGCTTGGCCGGCGCGCCGACGAGCACCTCGTTGTCGTCCATGTAGGCGATGATCGACGGCGTGGTGCGCGCACCTTCCGAGTTCTCGATGACCTTGACCTGGTTGCCTTCCATGATGGCAACGCACGAGTTCGTGGTGCCGAGGTCAATACCGATGATCTTTCCCATTTTTCCTAATCTCCAGAAATCCTTGATTGCTGCGCGAAAATTTGCTCTTTTTGGGCCGTTTCGCGCGCCGAATTCAACTCTGTTCCCGAAATAAGTCCGCTCGCGCCGTTTTCAAGACCCGACAAGCGATGCGGCTATTAAATTTTTTCAATCGCCGGACAGTGCCGGGTTGCCGGCCGCCGGAGCGCCGGCCGCCACGATCTTCGCCCGCGCTGCCGCCACCGCCGCCTGGAACTGCGCGAGACCATGCCAGCCGGTCGCACGGCCGAGCCGCCTGCCGCGGTGAAAGAACAACCACGTCGGCACGCCGTGCAGCCCGAAGCGTCGACCGAGGTCGCGGTGTTCGTAGACGTTGCTGTGGAACCACTTCAAGCCCAGCGCGCGAATGGCGTCCGGCTGCGCGAGCATCGCCTTCTTCGCGATTTCGCAGTTGAAGCAGTCGACGCCCCAGAAGAACACCACGGCGAGCGCGTCGCCCGCGCCTGCGAGGCCGGCGTCGAACGTGTCGGCCGACAGCGCCTGCATGTCGAACGCGACGAACGCGGCCGGATCGACGCCGGCGGGCACCATGGCGGCAGCCTTACTTTGGTTGCGCGACCGTGACGAGCGCCGGGCGCAGCACGCGGTCGGCGATCGTATAGCCCTTCTGCAGCACGGTGACGACGGTGTTCGGCTCCTGCTCGGCCGGCACCATCGAGATCGCCTGGTGCAGGTGCGGATCGAACTTCTCGCCGACCGGGTTGATCGCGACGACGCGCCCCTTCTCGAGCGCGCTCGTCAGCTGGCGCAGCGTCAGCTCGACACCCTCGCGCACCTTCGCGAGGTCGCCGGACGTATCACCGACCGCCGCCTCGAGGCTGTCCAGCACCGGCAGCAGGTGCTCGGCAAAGCTCTCGATCGCGAATTTGTGCGCCTTCGCGACGTCGTCCTGCGCGCGGCGGCGCACGTTCTCGGTCTCGGCCTTCGCCCGCAGGAAGCTTTCCTGCAGCTCGGCGACCTTGGCTTGAGCCTCGGCGAGCGCCGCTTCGGCAGCCTCGGCGGCCGGCGCGGCGCCTTGCGCCGCCTGCGTCTCGCTGCCGATGTCTTCGGCCGATTGGGCAGCCGGGTTCTCTTGCGTATTTTCCATGTCGCTGAAAGTCGATTAGAGGTTGAAGCCAAATCGGCAACCGTCTGACGAATCGTCGACGGCACCGCACATTACTGGTGCAGATAAGGGCGAAAACACCCACTTCAAGAGGGTCATTGTCGCGCATTCGCCAACGTCGCGAATCAACCGCGCCGTCTGCGGCAACCGCCGCCCGAGCGGTCGAAACGGCCTGTAACAACGCTTACCCGGCGAGTACTAGCCCGCCTCCGGACGCTGCACTACACTGCATTTCACGCATCGGAGCGGCGCGTTTACCCTGACGCGACCGTTGCCCGAACTCCACCAGGCGCCATTTTCACCCGTCTTCTCGAGGGGAGTACCGTGAAACTGACCTTTGCCATATCGGTGGTCGCGCTGGTACTCATTGCCGGCACCACCACCATCTGCCTGTCCGGGGCAGTCACCGACCGCACGACCGAATACGGCAGCGTACAGGCGACGCTGGACCGGATGTTCAGCTCCCACCCGAAAATCTGTCGATGATGCGACGGTCGCGTTTCGTCGGCCGGCCGTGCAGTTGGGCCGCCGGCTCGTGGAACGTGCGTCGCCGCTCCTGCTCGGCGAGCCGCGCGGCCCGCCCGGATTCCGTCTCCGCGTAAAGCGTCTGCGCGACGCTCGCCGGCCCGCGCACGTCGCACACGCCCAGCACGGCAATTTGCCAGACGATGCCGTCGATCGCAATCTCGACCTCGTCGCCGACGCGCACCTCCTTGGCCGGCTTGACCGGCGCGCCGCCGATCCGCACCCGCCCCTTGTCGACCGCGTCGGCCGCGAGCGAGCGCGTCTTGAAGAACCGGGCGGCCCACAGCCACTTGTCGATGCGCAGCCGCGCGCCCGGCTCGGTGGAAATCTTGTAGTTCATCGCGTTCAACTCACCGTTTCCGGCTGCGCCGCCTTGACCGGCCAGCCCTGCAGATTCTCGGCGACGATCTCGCCGAGCGCGCCGATCCACGCATGCGCGCCGTTCAGGCACGGAATACGATGGAACGCCTTGCCGCCGCCCGCGATGAATTCGTCGCGCACTTCCATCCCGATCTCCTCGATCGTCTCGAGGCAGTCGGCCGTGAAGCCCGGACAGAACACGTCCGCGCGCCGCACGCCCGCTTCGCCGAGCTCGCGCAGCGTCGGCGCGGTGTACGGCTGCAGCCATTCGGCCTTGCCGAAACGCGACTGGAAGGTCACGCGGCATTCGATCGTCGACAGCCCGAGCGCCGTCATCAGCAGCGCGGCCGTCTGCTGGCACTGGTCGTGATAGGGATCGCCGAGGTCGAGCGTGCGCTTCGGCACGCCGTGGAAGCTCAGCACCAGCTTGTCGCCGGCCGCGAAATCGGGTCGCCCTTGCTGCGCCCAGTATTGCCGCACCTGCTCGGCGAGCGCATGGATATAGGCCGGATGGTCGGCGTAATGACGCACGGTGCGAACTTCCGGCTGGTTGCGCATGCGCGCGAGCGCGTTGAACGCCGCGTCGAAGGCGGTCGCCGTCGTCGACGCGGAATATTGCGGATACATCGGCATCAGCAGCACGCGCTCGACGCCGGCGCGCTTGAGCTGCGCGAGCACCTGCGCGATGCTCGGGCTGCCGTAGCGCATCGCGTAGTCGACCAGCACCTGATAGCCGTTCGACGCGAGCAGGTGGCGCACGCCGTCGACCTGGCGCTCGGTGTGCACGCGCAGCGGCGAGCCTTCGGGCATCCACACGGCCGCGTATTTCTTCGCGGACGCGCGGCCGCGCAACGGCAGGATCAGCGTGCGCAGCAGGACCTGCCAGACCGCCTGCGGGATTTCGACCACGCGGGGATCGGACAGGAATTCGGCGAGATAGCGACGGACCGCGCGCGGCGTCGGAGCGTCGGGCGTGCCGAGGTTGATCAGCAGCACCGCGATGCGATGGGCGGCCGCGACGCTCGATGGCGGCTCAAGATCGAAGCGCATAAGCAGGGACGTGCTCGAGGCACGGAACCGGACGGCTTTCAATTATAGCGGGCCGTCCTGCAACGGGTGACTGGCCGTTCGGCCGATTGCGGCGCGCAGCGCGCCGCGGCACGATGGCGGGACCGGCCATCGGAGCGGTTATTGCTGGCTGAGCGTGAGCGACAGCAGGCGCGCGGTGATGTCGACGATCGGGATCACCCGGTTGTACGCCATCCGGGTCGGGCCGATCACGCCGAGCGTGCCGACGATCTGGCCGTTCACCTCGTAGGGCGCGGTGACGACGCTCATTTCCTCGATCGGCACGAGCGTCGATTCGCCGCCGATGAAGATCTGCACGCCCTGCGCATGGCTCGACACGTCGAGCAGCTGCAGGAGGCCGGTCTTCTGGTCGAACACGTCGAACAGCTTGCGCAGCCGCGCCATGTCGGACGACAGGTCGGCGACCTCGAGCAGGTTGCGCTCGCCGGAAATGAGCACGGTGTCTTCCGTATCCGGCACCTCGGTGCTCGCGGTCACGGCCGCGTGCATCAGCGCGGTCATGTCGCCGCGCAGCTGGTCGATCTCGTCGCGCAGGCGGCGGCGCACCTCGTCGAACGACAGGCCGGCGAAATGCGCGTTGATGTAGTTGGACGCCTCGGTCAGCTGCGACGGCGAGTAGTCGCGCGGCGTCGCGAGCATCCGGTTCTGCACGTCGCCTTCGGGGGTGACGATGATGAGCAGGATGCGCTTGTCGGACAGGCGCATGAACTCGATCTGCTTGAACACGTGGCTGCGGCGCGGCGTCAGCACGACACCCGCGAACTGCGACAGGTTCGACAGCACGCTCGCCGCGGCCGCGACCACCTTCTGCTGCGGCTCGCCGGCCTGCAGCGTGGTCTGGACCTGGCGGGCGACCGCCTCGGCGTCGATCGGCGTCTCGACCGTCAGCATCGTGTCGACGAACAGGCGGTAGCCGCGCGGGGTCGGCACCCGGCCGGCCGACGTGTGCGGGCTCGAGACGAGGCCGAGCTCCTCCAGGTCGGACATCACGTTGCGGATCGTCGCCGGGCTCAGTTCCAGCCCGGAATAACGAGACAACGTGCGCGATCCGACCGGCTGACCGTCGGCGATATACCGATCGATCAGGGTTTTCAGGAGGGTTCGTGCGCGAGGATCTAGCATGGTAGAAAATTTTAGCGCAACCGCGCGACTGCGGCGAGTGGCCGCGCCCGGCACGCAAACGGGCCGGGCGCGGCGCCCGGGGCCGCAAACGCAAACGGTTCTTTTCGTCAACGAGCTATGGTGTAATGCCGCCATGAAAACCGGTAATCAGTTCCATACTGTCGCGCTCGTCGGCCGGAGCAACACGCCCGGCATCGCCGAGCCGCTCGCCACGCTTGCCGATTGCCTCGCGGAGCGGGGCTTCGAGGTGGTGTTCGAAGCCGACACCGCTCGCGAGTTCGGCATCGCCGGCTACCCGGCGCTCACCCCGGCCGAGATCGGGGCGCGCGCCGACGTGGCGGTCGTGCTGGGCGGCGACGGCACGATGCTCGGCATCGGCCGGCAGCTCGCGCCGTACAAGACGCCGCTGATCGGGATCAACCACGGGCGGCTCGGCTTCGTCACGGACATCGCGGCGGCCGACATGCAGGCGCGCGTCCCGGTGATGCTGTCCGGCAAGTTCGAGCGCGAGGAACGGTCGCTGCTCGAGGCCCGGATCATGCGCAACGGCGAACCGATCTACCACGCGCTCGCGTTCAACGACGTCGTCGTGAACCGCAGCGGCTTTTCCGGGATGGTCGAGCTGCGCGCGACGGTGGACGGCCGGTACATGTACAACCAGCGCTCGGACGGCCTGATCGTCGCGACGCCGACCGGCTCGACCGCGTACGCGCTGTCGTCGGCCGGGCCGATCCTCCATCCGCAGCTGCAGGGCATCGTGCTCGTGCCGATCGCGCCGCATGCGCTGTCGAACCGGCCGATCGTGCTGCCCGACGACACCAGGATCGCGATCCAGATCGTCGGCGGGCGCGACGTCAACGTGAATTTCGACATGCAGTCGTTCACCGCGCTCGAACTGAACGACACGATCGAGGTGCGCCGCTCGAAGCACACCGTGCCGTTCCTGCACCCGATCGGCTACAGCTATTACGCGACGCTGCGCAAGAAGCTGCACTGGAACGAGCACGCATCGAACGAAGACGACGACGACACGGCGTCCTGACGCCCAACCGCCCGACACCATGCTCCGCCACCTCTCGATCCGCGACTTCGTCATCGTCGCCGCGCTCGATCTCGAATTCGACAGCGGCTTTACCGTCTTCTCCGGCGAAACCGGCGCCGGCAAATCGATCCTGATCGACGCGCTCGCGCTGGCGCTCGGCGAACGCGCCGACGCGAGCGTCGTGCGCACCGGCTGCGGCCGCGCCGATATCACCGCCGAATTCACCCAGCACGACCGCGTCGCGCGCTGGCTCGACGAGCACGCGTTCGACGCCGAGGACACCGTGATGCTGCGCCGCGTGATCGACGCGAACGGCCGCTCGCGCGCGTTCATCAACGGCACCAGCGCGACGCTCGCGCAACTGCGCGAGGTCGGCGAGATGCTCGTCGACATCCACGGCCAGCACGCGCACCAGTTGCTGATGCGGCCGGATGCGCAGCGCGAGCTGTTCGACACCCATGCCGGGCTCGTCGCCGACGCCGCGAACGTCGCGCGCGCGTGGCGCGTGTGGCGCGACGCGACCCAGGCGATCGACGCGGCGAAGGCGCACGAGCGCGAACTGCAGCTCGAACGCGAAAAGCTCGCGTGGCAGCTCGCCGAGCTCGACAAGCTCGCGCCGCAGCCCGGCGAATGGGACGAGGTCAGCAACGAGCACAAGCGCCTGTCGCATTCGGCGAACCTGATCGACGGCGTGCAGGGCGCGCTCAACGCGCTGTCCGAAGCGGACGACGCGATGCTCGCGCAGCTCGGCGCGATCGTGTCGAAGCTGCGCAGCCTCGCCGACTACGATCCGGCGCTCGGCGATGCGCTCGCGTCGCTCGAGCCGGCCGAAATCCAGCTGCAGGAGGCCGTCTACTCGCTGTCGCACTACGCGCAGCGCCTCGACCTCGACCCGAACCGGCTCGCGCAGGTCGAAACGCGTCTCGACGCGCTGCATTCGACCGCCCGCAAATTCCGCCTGCCGCCCGACACGCTGCACGAGGAGCACGCGGCGCGGCGCGCGCAGCTGGCCGCGCTCGACGCCGCCGCCGACCTCGGTGCGCTGCACGCCGCGCAGGCCAAGGCATGGGACGCTTACGTCACTGACGCGAAACGCCTGTCGAAGGCGCGCGCGCAGGCGGCCAAGGCGCTCGGCACGGCCGTGACCGCCGGCATGCAGGAGCTGTCGATGGCGGGCGGCAGCTTCGAGGTCGCGCTCGTGCCGCTCGCCGACGGCGGCCCGCACGGCCTCGAACAGGTCGAGTTCCGCGTCGCCGGGCACCCGGGCGTGCCGCTGCGGCCGCTCGCGAAGGTCGCGTCGGGCGGCGAGCTCGCGCGGGTCAGCCTCGCGCTCGCGGTCATTGCGAGCGCCGCGAGCCCGACGCCGACGCTGATCTTCGACGAAGTCGACACCGGGATCGGCGGCGGCGTCGCCGAAGTGGTCGGCCGGCTGCTGCACCAGCTGGGCCGCGACCGGCAGGTGCTGTGCGTGACCCATCTGCCGCAGGTCGCGGCGCGCGGCGACCAGCACTTCCAGGTCGCCAAGGGCGCCGACGACAACGGCGGCACCGTGTCGACGGTCGTCCCGCTCGACAAGGCGAGCCGCGTCGAGGAAGTCGCGCGGATGCTCGGCGGGCTCGAGATCACGGCGACGACGCGCAAGCACGCGAAGGAAATGCTGGCGGCCTGACGGGCCGCTCTGCCGCGGAAAGCGGTTGGGGCTCGGGGCTCGATCCCGGATTCAGATTCGGCCTCGAGCCAGGGTGACAAGCCGCGAGCTTCGACCGCCCGCCCCCAACCGCGTTCAAAGCCGAACCACCGTCAGCCCGCAGTCCCTGCCGCCCCGAACACCCGCTCCCACAACGCCGTCACCACCGCCCGCTCGTCGGCGACCGTCGCCGGATCGACCCGCGCCTTCTCCATCCCGTCGAGCCGCAGCTTGTGCTGCAGCTTCCGGTACGTGCGATAGGCCGCGCCGACGCGTTCGGCTTCCGCCTCGCTGCTCATCAGCCCGAAGCGCGCGACCTCGCGCAGCAGCGCGATGTTGCCGGTATTGCGAATCAGCTCCGGGTCGCGCGACGCATGCAGCAGCACCCAGTACTGGACGATGAACTCGATGTCCACCATCCCGCCGCGGTCGTGCTTCAGGTCGAACAGCTCGCCGTGGTTCGGATGGCCGGCGAACACCTTGTCGCGCATGTCGACGATTTCCTTCGCGAGCACGGCCGCGTCGCGCGGCATCGTCAGCACCTGCCGGCGGATCGCCTCGAACGCCGCGCCGATCTGCGCGTCACCCGCGCTGTAGCGCGCCCGCGTCAGCGCCTGGTGCTCCCAGACCCACGCGGTGTTCGCCGCGTCGCCCTCGCGCAGCTGGTAGCGGCGGAACGCGTCGAGATCGGTGACGAGCAGCCCGGCCTCGCCGTTCGGCCGCAGCCGCAGGTCGATGTCGAACAGCGCGCCCGCGCCGGTCGCCGTCGTCAGCCACGTGATCAGCCGCCGCGTGAACGTCGTGTAGACGTCCGCCGCGCGCTCGTCCGGGTCGTCGTACAGGAAAATCAGGTCGAGATCCGACGCATAGCCGAGCTCCTTGCCGCCCAGCTTGCCGTACGCGATCACCGCAAACTTCGGCACGTCGCGGTGGCGCTTCGCGAGCTGCGACCAGACGATCTCGATCGTCACGTCGAGCACGGCGTCGGCCAGCTCGGACAAGCGGTCGCTGATGTGCTCGACCGACAGCTGCCCGGCGAGATCGATCAGCAGGATGCGGAACACCTCCGCGTGCTGCGCGTGGCGCAGCAGGTCCATCTGCTGCTCGGGGCCGTCGGCCGCCGCGAGCCGCGCGCGCAGCGCATGCTTGAACGCGGGCCAGTCGAACGGGCTCGCGATCGCCTCGTCGTCGAGCAGCTCGTCGAGCAGCTGCGGATGCCGGATCAGGTAGCCGCCGCCCCAGCGCGTCGCGCCGAGCACCGACAGCACGCGGTCCAGCGCCGCCGGGTACTCGGTCAGCAGCGCGAGATAGACGCCGCGCCGGCTGACCGTCTCGAGCAGGTCGAACAGCCGCACGATCGTGTCGTCGCGGTGCGCGGCGTCGATCCGCGGCGCCGCCTCGAGCGCGCGCTGCGCGACGCTGTCGAAGCGCTGGCGGCTCTTTTCCGCGAGGCCCGTGTAGCGCGACGAGCGCCAGACCGCACGCAGGCGCGTCAGCACGGCCTGCGGATCGCCGAAACCGAGGCTTTCCAGACGGGCCGCCAGCGTATCGTCCGTGCCGTCGTCGGCGAGCGCACCGCTCCAGATCCAGGCTGCCTCGCTGTCGTCGGCGGCTCCGCATGGCCCGCCGCTGACCTTGTCCGCGAAGATCTGGTCGAACTGCGCCTCGACGAAGGTCCGGTGGCCGTCGAGCACCGTCATCAGCGCCGCATAGTCGGCCAGGCCGAGCGATGCCGCCAGCGCCGCGCGCTCGTCGGCGTCGACCGGCATCGCGTGCGTCTGCGCGTCGTTGCGGTATTGCAGCCGGTGCTCGAGCGTGCGCAGGAAGCGGTACGCGTCGGCGAGCCGCGCCTCGACGTCGTCGCCGATCAGCCCGCGCGCCTGCGCATGGCGCAGCACGGCGAGCGTCGGCCGCACGCGAAAGCCCGCGTCCTGGCCCCCGCGGATCAGCTGGAACACCTGCGCGCTGAATTCGATCTCGCGGATCCCGCCGCGCCCGAGCTTGATGTCGTCGGCCTTGTCCGGCCGCATCGACGCGCGGCGCGCCGCTTCCTGGCGGATCTGCTGATGCAGCGAGCGGATCGCGCCGATCACGCCGAAATCCAGGTAGCGCCGGTAGACGAACGGCTTGACGATCGCGTCGAGCTGCGTCGCGAGCCGCCGGGCCGCGTCGCTTTGCCCTTCCGACACGAGCCGGCCCTTGATCCACGCGTAGCGCTCCCACTCGCGCCCCTGCACGTAGAAATATTCCTCGAGCATCCCGATGCTGCAGACGAGCGGCCCGGAATCGCCGTTCGGGCGCAGCCGCATGTCGACGCGGAACACGTAGCCGTCGGCCGTCACTTCGGACAGCACGCCGATCAGGCGCCGGCCGAGCCGCGTGAAGTATTCCTGCGTCGACAACGCCGCGCGGGTGCCGCCCGCCGTCTCGCCGTCGTCCTCGTAGACGAAGATCAGGTCGATGTCGGACGACACGTTCAGCTCGCGCCCGCCCAGCTTACCCATCCCGACCACGCCGAGCACGACGCGCTGGCCGTCGGCGCCGCGCGGCTCGCCGTACAGCGCGTCGAGCTCGGCCGACAGCAGCGCGAGCGCGCGCTGCACGGCCACCTCGGCGAGATCGGTCATCGCGCCCGTGACCTCGGCGACGTCGGCAAGCCCGCGCAGGTCGCGCTCGGCGACCGCGCCGAACACCTCGGCGCGCAACTGGCGGAGCGCCTTCTTGAACTGGTCCTCGGTCGGCGCGGCCGCTCCGGCGAGCGCCGCGAGCAACTCGTCGAGCCGCGTTTCGAGCTGCGCGCGGGACAAGGGGGCAGCCGCCCACGCGGCGATCCGGCCGGCGAGCGCGGGGCGCGCCGCGACCGCGCGCGCCAGATAGTGGGAATAGGACGTGCTGATCAGGGCTGAAGCGTCGGTCATCGAGATGCGGGCCTTGCGCAAGAATCGGGCGACATGGGGAACGTGCACGCGCTGCCGCGAGCGCGGCAGGCGCACGATCGCGCGCCGGGAAGCCCGTGCCGCGCCGCCGCGACGGCCGCCGGCACGGACCCGTGTGATACATTTCAACGTCAGTTCGCAAACTACCACACCGCCGCCCGTCCGCCGCATGTCCGACCGTCAGGAATCCGCCGTAGCAGTGCCCAAAGCGGGACCTCCGAAGCACGATCATCCGGTATTGCGCCGCGTGTTCAAGGTGACGCTGGCGGTCGGGCTCGGCACCTACTTCGTCGCGTCGGGCGCATTTCTCGGGCTGCGCTACGTGCTGCTGCCCCGCGTCGACGACTACCGGCCGCGCATCGAGCGGTTCGTTTCCGACAAGCTCCACGCGCAGTTGTCGATCGGCAAGCTGGCGCCCCACTGGTCCGGCATGCAGCCGGGCGTCGAAATCACCGGGCTGACGATCCGCGGCCGCGACGGCCGGCTCGCGCTGTCGGTGCCGCATGCGACCGCCGCGCTGTCCTGGTGGTCGCTGCCGCGCCTGTCGCCCGCGCTGTCGAGCCTGATCGTCGACCAGCCGGACCTGGTCGTCGAGCGCACCGCGGACGGCGAGCTGTTCATCGCCGGGGTCGGCGTGCCGACCACCCACGGCGGCCACGACGACACGTTCAGCGCCTGGCTCCTCAAGCAGGAAGCGATCGTGCTGCGCGGCGGCACGCTGCGCTGGCGCGACGCGCGGCACGACGCGCCGGAGCTCGCGCTGGCCGGGATCCGGCTCGCGGTGCTCAACGATGGGCGCACCCACAGGGCGGCGCTGCAGGCGCCCGCGAACGGCACGCTGCTGCGCGGCCCGCTGGATTTCCGCGCGCGCTTCACGCACAAGGCGCTCGAGCCGATCGGCAAGCCCGCGAACTGGACCGGCGATGCGTACCTGTCGACCGGTCCCGTCGACCTGCCGACCCTTGCCCGCTACGTGAACATGCCGTTCACGATGCACGCGGGCCGGATCGACAACGCGATCTGGGCGACCTTCCGGGACGGCCGCCTGCGCTCGGCGGGCGGCAACCTGCAGGGCGCGGACGTCGCGCTGCGCGTGCGGCCGACGCAGCCGCGGCTCGACGTGCCGATCGCCCGCTTCGGCTGGGACATGACGATGGACCCCGGCCACGACTACACGCTGCACCTGTCGCGCTTTCACGCGGAGCTGGGCCAGCCGCCGCTGCCGGACGGCACGACGCTCGCCCGCTCGCTCGGCATGGCGACGCTCACCGCGCGTTACCGGGTGCCGTCCGCGAGCCAGGGGCAGCTGATCAGCGTGGCCGGCGACCGCGTCGATCTCGGCATCCTCAGCGAATTCATCCGCGGGCTGCCGCTGCCGGCCCACCTGCGCAACGAGCTCGTGCGGGTCGACCCGCGCGGGATGGTGTCGAACTATCACATCGAGGTCGAGCGCGCGAAGCCGGCGAAAGCCGAGCTCGCCGAAGAGGAGAAGCGCACCGGCGCCGCGCCGGTCGTCCGGTACCGCTTCCTCGGCGACCTGCAGGGCATCAGCTTCGCCGCGCAGGAGCCGCCGCCCGGCCTGTCCGCGCGCGGCCATCCGCGCGCCGGCTGGCCGGGGATCGAAAACCTGTGGGGCCGCATCGACGCGACCGAGACGGGCGGCGTCGCGCATTTCGACACGGTCAACGCCGCGGTCACGGTGCCCGGCGAGTTCGACGAGCCGCGCCTCACGTTCGACCGGCTGCGCGGCAACGCGAAATGGGTCGTCACGCCGGCGCCGGGCGAGAAGCACGCGCGCGTCGACGTGACGGTGCCCGACCTGCTCGTGTCGAACCCGGACGCCGAGATCGCGGTGTCGGGCAGCTACACGAACCCGGGCCACGGCCGCGGCTCGCTCGACCTGCGCGCCGACTTCGCGCGCGCCGCGGTCGCGCGCATCCCGCGCTACCTGCCGACCGGCATGGCCGAGCACCTGCGCCAGTATCTCGGCCACGCGCTGCAGGCGGGACAGGTCACCAAAGGCGCGTCGATCGTCGCGCGCGGCCCGCTCGAGACCTTCCCGTACGAGCACGACCCGAGCGGCGGCGTGTTCCGCATCGTTGCGCCGTTCACCGGCGGCAAGTTCGAACCGACTCCGTTCCCGCCGCACAAGCTCGCGAACGGCACGCCGAGCGTGTGGCCCGCCCTCACCGGCATCGACGGCGTGTTCGAGCTCGAGCAGAACAAGCTGCGCTTCGACATCTCCCGCGCGTCCTACAAGCAGGTCGCGCTGACGAAGGTCAGCGGCCGGATCGACGACCTCGGCCGCCCGGTCACGTCGCCGCTCGTGATCGAAGGCGACGCGCGCGGCCCGCTCGCCGACCTGATCGACTATGCGAACAACAGCACGCTCGGTGGCCTGAGCGGCCACGTCGGCGAACGGATCGACGCGCAAGGGCCCGCGACGCTCGCGCTCAAGCTGACGATCCCGCAGCGGATCGCGCACCAGCACACGAGCGTCGAAGGCGCGCTCGCGTTCGGCGGCAACACGCTGTCGACCGACGGCGTGCCGCCGCTGTCCGCGCTGCGCGGCAGCGTGCGTTTCACGCAGTCCGGCGCGGCGCTCGACAACCTCTCCGCCCGCTTCCTCGGCGGCCCGGTGCGCGCGAACGGCAGCCTGACGTCGCACGGCCCGTACGCGTTCGACATCGACGGCCGGCTCGCGCTCGACGCCGCGCGCGGCCTGAACCTGCACGGCCCCGCGGCCGCGCTGCTCGAGCACGTGGTCGGCGACGCGCCGTACCGGATCGCCGTGCGCGGCGCGCCGGGCCGCCTGCCCGACGTGACGGCCCGCTCCGACCTGACGGGCGTCGCGCTGAACTTCCCGGCGCCGTTCGCGAAGCCCGCGGGCACGCCGATGCCGTTCAGCTTCACGCTGCGGCCGGCAGCGCCGCAGACGGACGCGCGGCGCCTCGAGCGCGCCGACCTGACGCTCGGCCCGATCGCCGCCACCTACGTGCTCGACGCGACGCGCGGCCAGCCGCTGCGCGCGGTGCGCGGCGCGATGGGGATCCACCGGATGCCCGACGTGCCGCAGGAAGGCGTGAGCGCGGCCGTCGACGTCGGCGAGCTGGACGCCGACGCGTGGCTCGCGCTCGCGCACACGCTGCGCGGCCCGCAGCGCGCGCAGGAGCCGCAGGCGGCCGAACGCATCGATCTCGCGAGCTTCGCGCCGAAGCGCTTCGCGTTCCATTTCGGCACGCTGAAGCTGCTCAAGCGCAACTGGGAAAACGTGATCGTCGGCGCGTCGCACGTCGACGAGCTGTGGCAGGCGAACATCGCGTCGAACCAGGTGTCCGGCTACCTGTCGTGGGCGCCGGGCGGCGGCGACAACGGCGCAGGCGTGCTGAACGCGCGGCTCGCGAAGCTCGTGATTCCGCAGAGCGCCGAGCAGGACCTCGTCGGCCGCGCGATGAACCTGCCGACGCCGGCCGACCGCCCGATTCCGTCGATCGACCTGGTCGTCGACGAAGTCGTCGAGCGCGGCCACGACATCGGCCGGCTGGTCGTCAACGCGCGCAACGTCGAGGAGGACGGCGTGCCGGTCTGGCAGCTCGACAAGCTGGAGCTGTCGAACCCGGCGGCGAAGCTCACCGCGACCGGCAACTGGCGCACGTCGCGCCGGGCGCTCGCGCGCGGCGTCGACGAAGCCGACGCGCCGCGCCGCAGCGTGTTCGACTTCAAGCTCGACATCGACAACGCGGGCGCGCTGCTCGACCGCGTCGGCCTGCCCCGCACGGTCGGGGACGGCCACGGCACGCTGACCGGCAAGGTCGGCTGGCGCGGCGGCCCGACTGCGCTCGACTACCCGTCGCTCAACGGCCATCTCGCGCTCGAACTCGAGCACGGCGAGATCCTGAAGGTCGATCCGGGCGCGGCGAAGCTGCTCGGCGTGCTGAGCCTGCAGAGCCTCGCGCGCTTCCTGACGCTCAATTTCCGCGAAGTGGTCGGCAAGGGGCTGCCGTTCGACAAGATCACCGGCACCGGCCAGATCACCAACGGCATCGCGCGCACCGACGATTTCGAGATGACGACGTCGCCCGCGAAGGTCACGCTGAAGGGCTCGGTCGACCTCGGCGCGGAGACGCAGGACCTGCGCGCGCACGTTGCGCCGAAGATCGGCGCCGGCACGGCGGCGATCGCGGCCGCGATCGTCAACCCGCTGCTCGGCATCGGCGTGCTGGCCGCGAACTACGCGTTGTCGGAGACGCTGTCGCGCGCGTTCGCGATCGACTACGCGATCAACGGCTCGTGGGCGCATCCGCACATCGAGCGGGTGCGGGGCGATCAGGGTAAGATGAATCACGACGCGGCCGGCACGTCGAACCCCTGAGCCGCAACGGGCCGCACCCCATTTATGACGCAACCGAACTCGCGATGACCGACCCCACCCTTTCCGCCACGCCCGTCCGGGTTGCCGCGCTGCAGATGGTGAGCACGCCGGATGTCGCGCGCAATCTCGCCGAGGCGCGCCGCCTGATCGCGGAGGCCGCCGGCGAAGGCGCGCAGCTCGTGCTGCTGCCCGAGTATTTCTGCTTCATGGGGCACCAGGACACCGACAAGCTCGCGCTCGCCGAAGCCTACCGGGACGGCCCGATCCAGCAGTTCCTCGCCGACGCCGCGCGCCGCCACGGCATCTGGGTGATCGGCGGCACGCTGCCGCTGAAGGCGCCGGAGGCGAACCGCGTGCTGAACACGACGCTCGTGTTCGATCCGTCCGGAACCGAGGCGGCCCGCTACGACAAGATCCACCTGTTCAGCTTCGAGAAGGGCGACGAGTCGTTCGACGAGGCGCGCACGATCCGCCCGGGCGACACGGTCGTCACGTTCGGCGCGCCGTTCGGCCGCGTCGGGCTGTCGGTCTGTTACGATCTGCGCTTTCCGGAGCTGTACCGCAAGATGGGCGACTGCGCGCTGGTCGTCGTGCCGTCGGCGTTCACCTACACCACCGGCCGCGCGCACTGGGAAACGCTGCTGCGCGCGCGGGCGGTCGAGAACCAGTGCTACGTGCTCGCGGCCGCGCAGGGCGGCAGGCACGAGAACGGCCGGCGCACCTGGGGTCACAGCATGCTGGTCGACCCGTGGGGCGAGATCGTCGCGGAGCGCGCCGAAGGCGCGAGCGTCGTGATCGGCACGCTCGACCCGCAACGCATCGCGGACGTGCGCCAGAGCCTGCCCGCATGGCGGCACCGCGTGCTCGGCTGACGCCCGCCGTCACCGGCCCGCCCCCTTGAAACCCCGGCCCGCGCGAACCATCTGCCCCCTATCCGCACCCGACAATTTTTTGAGAAACCCCGATACCCGCATGAACATCATCGAACCCGGCATCCGCAACCTGGCGCTGGCGAAGGACATCCTGCTCACGCCCTATGGCCTCGACGAGAGCCTCCTGACGCGCACGATCGCCGACATCTTCACGCATCGCGTCGACTACGCGGACCTGTACTTCCAGGCGACCCGCAGCGAAGCGTGGAGCCTCGAGGAAGGCATCGTCAAATCGGGCAGCTTCAGCATCGACCAGGGCGTCGGCGTGCGCGCGGTCGCGGGCGACCGCACCGCGTTCGCGTATTCCGACGACCTGTCTCCCGAAGCGATCGCACAGGCGGCCGCGGCCACCAAGGCAATCGCGGCCGCGGGCGGCGGCCGCCAGAAGATCAAGGCGGCCACGTCGCTGAAGGGCATCTCGGGCCGCGACCTGTACCTGCCGTCCGACCCGCTCGCGTCGCTCGACGCCACGGCCAAGGTCAGGCTGCTCGAGCGCATCGAGCAGATGGCGCGCGGCCGCGACCCGCGCATCACGCAGGTGATGGCGGGCCTCGCCGGCGAATACGATGTCGTGCTCGTCGCGCGCAGCGACGGCGCGCTCGCGGCGGACATCCGCCCGCTGGTGCGCGTGTCGGTGACGGTGATCGCCGAGCAGAACGGCCGCCGCGAGATCGGCACCGGCGGCGGCGGCGGCCGCTTCGACTACGGCTACTTCACGGACGACGTGCTGTCGCGCTACGTCGACGACGCGGTGCACGCGGCGCTCGTGAACCTCGATGCGCGCCCGGCGCCGGCCGGCGCGATGACGGTCGTGCTCGGGCCGGGCTGGCCGGGCGTGCTGCTGCACGAGGCGATCGGCCACGGCCTCGAGGGCGACTTCAATCGCAAGGGCTCGTCGGCGTTCGCGGGCCGGATCGGCGAGCAGGTCGCCGCGAAGGGCGTGACCGTCGTCGACGACGGCACGCTGCCGAACCGCCGCGGCTCGCTGAACATCGACGACGAAGGCAACCCGACCCAGTGCACGACGCTGATCGAGGACGGCATCCTGAAGGGCTACATCCAGGACACGCTGAACGCGCGCCTGATGAAGATGCCCGTCACCGGCAACGCGCGGCGCGAGTCGTACGCGGCGCTGCCGATGCCGCGCATGACCAACACCTACATGCTGAACGGCGACAAGGACCCACAGGAAATCATCGCGTCGGTGAAGAACGGCCTGTATGCGGTGAACTTCGGCGGCGGCCAGGTCGACATCACGAACGGCAAGTTCGTGTTCTCGGCGTCCGAGGCGTACATGATCGAGAACGGCAAGGTGACGTATCCGGTCAAGGGCGCGACGCTGATCGGCAGCGGCCCGGAATCGCTGAAGTACGTGAGCATGATCGGCAACGACATGTCGCTCGACACCGGCGTCGGCGTGTGCGGCAAGGAAGGCCAGAGCGTGCCGGTCGGCGTCGGCCAGCCGACCCTCCGGATCGACAAGATGACGGTCGGCGGTACGGCATAACCGCATCGCCGCGCAGACATTCCGCGCATTTTGCGAAAAACGCGCGGAATGTCCGCATTTTCGTCGCCCCCTGGTTGCCAGCCGCGCGGCGAGCGGGTATAAATTCCGAATCAACTTTTTTGACGAACCCACTTTCCGTCATGTCCGCCAAGTTTTACTTTTACTTTTTTTGGCATCTCAGACCGCTGGCGGATCGAGAGGGTTGATGGCGCGTAAAGCGCAACCAAAATTCCCGAAAAAAAAACCGCCGGCGAACCCGGCGGTTTTTTTTCGCCCTTCGCCCCTGGTCGCCGCCGAAGTCGTCCCGCAGCGCCGGCCGAAACGACTGAATTGCCTGAATTGATGAATTTGCCGCCCGCGCACTGACCGAACGGCTAGCCCTATCAAGGAGAAACAGCATGCCCCCGCACAATACCGACGACGTCCGCATTCGTGAACTCAAGGAGCTGACGCCGCCCGCCCACCTGATCCGCGAGTTCGCGTGCTCCGAAGCCGCGTCCGAGCTGATCTACAACGCGCGGCAGTCGATGCACCGGATCCTGCACGGGATGGACGACCGGCTGATCGTCGTGATCGGGCCGTGCTCGATCCATGACACGAAGGCGGCGCTCGAGTACGCGGGGCGACTCGTCAAGGAGCGCGAGCGCTTCAAGAACGAGCTGGAAATCGTGATGCGCGTGTACTTCGAGAAACCGCGCACGACGGTCGGCTGGAAGGGGCTCATCAACGATCCGCACCTCGACAACAGCTTCAAGATCAACGAAGGGCTGCGCACCGCGCGCGAGCTGCTGCTGCACATCAACGAAATGGGGCTGCCGGCCGGGACCGAATACCTCGACATGATCAGCCCGCAGTACATCGCGGACCTGATCTCGTGGGGCGCGATCGGCGCACGCACGACCGAATCGCAGGTGCACCGCGAGTTGGCGTCGGGGCTGTCGTGCCCGGTCGGCTTCAAGAACGGCACCGACGGCAACGTGAAGATCGCGGTCGACGCGATCAAGGCGTCGTCGCAGCCGCACCATTTCCTGTCGGTGACGAAGGGCGGCCACTCGGCGATCGTGTCGACGGCCGGCAACGAGGATTGCCACGTGATCCTGCGCGGCGGCAAGACGCCGAACTACGACGCGGAAAGCGTGAATGCCGCGTGCGCGGACATCGGCAAGGCCGGCCTCGCCGCGCGCCTGATGATCGACGCGAGCCACGCGAACAGCTCGAAGAAGCACGAGAACCAGATTCCGGTATGCGCGGACATCGGCCGCCAGATCGCGGCGGGCGACGAGCGCATCGTCGGCGTGATGGTCGAGTCGCACCTCGTCGAAGGCCGCCAGGACCTGAAGGAAGGCTGCCCGCTGACCTACGGCCAGAGCATCACCGATGCATGCATCGCCTGGGAGGACAGCGTCAAGGTGCTCGAAGGCCTCGCGGAATCCGTCAAGGCGCGGCGCGTCGCGCGCGGCAGCGGGAACTGACGGCCAGCGGGCCGCGGGCCGGCGCATGCCGCGCGCGGCCCGATCGATGCCCCAATAAGACAAGCCCGGCTCGCGCCGGGCTTTGTCGTTGCGTCGCTGCATCGGCCGCCACCGGCCAAGCGGTCGTTACTCGAGCGCGCCCGAGCCGAAGATCTCGGTGTTGATACGTTCCGGCGCGACACCCAGCGCGATGAGCGCATCGCGCTGCGCCTGCATGAACGCGATCGGGCCGCAGATGTAATAGTCGGCGTCCGGCACCAGCGCATGGTGCTTCACCCGCTCCGGCGTGAGCCGCCCTTCGAGATCGTGATCGATGCCCGCGCGGTCGTTCGGCCCGACCAGCTCGTACAGCACGGTCCGCTTGACGTTGGCGTGCTCGCGCACCGTGTCGTTGAGCCAGTCGCGGAACGCGTGCACCGCGCCCGAACGGCATGCATGGATGAAGCGCACTTCGCGCGGGCTGCCTTGCGCGACCAGCGTCGACGCCATCGACACCATCGGCGTGAGGCCGACGCCGCCGGAGATCAGTACGACCGGCGTCGGCACGTCGCGCTTCAGCGAGAACTCGCCCATCGGCGCGGTCACCTCGACGATCGCGCCCTCTTCGACGCCGTCGTGCATCAGCGTCGACACCTTGCCCGCCGGGATCGCCTCGGGCCGGCCCGCCTCGCGCTTCACCGAAATGCGCAGCCACGTGCCGTTCGGCGCGTCGGACAGGCTGTACTGGCGCGGCTGATCGACGCCCAGGTCGCCGACGAAGCGCTTCACGGTCACGTACTGGCCCGGCTCGAACGTCGGCGCCTGGCCGCCGTCGGCCGGCCTCAGGTAGAACGACGTGATCTCGTCGCTCTCGCGCACCTTGCGCGCGACCTTGAACGGACGGAAGCCACTCCACGCCGCGCCCGCGTACAGGTCCGCCTCGGCGCCGATCAGGATCTGCGCGAGCTGGCCGTATGCGACGCGCCACGCTTCGAGCGTGTCCGCATCGACCGCGTCGCCGAGCACTTCGACGATCGACGCGAGCAGGTTCTCGCCGACGATCGGGTAATGCTCGGGGCGGATGTTCAGGCTCGCGTGCTTGTGCGCGATGTGCGACACCGCACCGCCGAGCGCCCCCAGGTTGTCGATGTTCGCCGCATACGCGTAGACCGCCTTCGCGAGCGTCTCGGGCTGGCTGCCGGTCTTCTGGTGCGTCTGGTTGAACAGGTTCTTCAGTTCCGGGTGACGCGCGAACATGCGCCCGTAGAAATGCTTCGTGATCGTCGCGCCGTGCTCGGCGAGGACGGGGGCGGTGGCTTTCACGCGGGCCATCTGGTCGGCGGTGATGTGGGTCATGTTCGTTCTCCGTTAAACATGCCCATACAATACATCTTTAAAAATCGCGGCCCCTCGGGCAAATTGTCGCAGCGCGGGAAGGCGCGCGCCTCAGCGCACGCGCCCTCGCTCCCACAGCACGTCCGCGCCGCCGTCCGCGCGGTTCAGCACGCGCGCGAGCACGAACAGCAGGTCGGACAGCCGGTTCACGTACCGGCGCGGCGTCTCCTGCAGCGTTTCGACGCGGCCGAGCGCGACGATCGCGCGCTCCGCGCGCCGGCACACGGTCCGGCACACGTGCGCGAGCGCCGCCGCGCGCGAACCAGCGGGCAGGATGAATTCCTTCAGCGGCGGCAGCGTCGCGTTGTAGCCGGCCAGCCACTGGTCGAGGCGCGCGAGATGCGCATCGCCGAGCACCGTGTGGCCCGGAATGCACAGCTCGCCGCCCAGGTCGAACAGGTCGTGCTGGATCGTGACGAGCGCCGCGCGCACGTCGTCGGGCAGCGTTTCGGCGAGCAGCACGCCGATGGTCGAATTCAGTTCGTCGACGTCGCCGATCGCGGCGATCCGCACGTCGTCCTTGCCGACGCGCCGCCCGTCGCCCAGGCCGGTGGTACCGTCGTCGCCGGTGCGCGTGGCGATCTTGCTCAAGCGGTTGCCCATGCGAAGTCCTCTCGTGCTCGGCCGCGGCGCGGCCCGGGTTGCATTGCAAGCCGATTATCGCAGCCTGCCGCGCGGCTCGCAGCAGGTGTTCCAGCGTAGAATGAAAGCAGACCGCCCCGCCCGCCGCGGTACCGCCCGGCAAGCTGTCGGACCTTGCACGGGACCAGGCGCAAAGCGCGGGGCCGGAATCGGTGCCGAGGCGCTCGCAGCCCTGCATGGGACCGCAACCCGGTGCCGATGCGCCCATGCTGATCGAGAGGAGACTTGCGTGAATCACCCCGCCCCGCCGGCCGCACCGACCGGAACGCGCCGCCCCCTGCCCCCCGCCCTGCTCGATGCGCTGCGCGCCGCGTTCGGCGAGCGCGTGTCGACGGCCGACGCAGTGCGTGCGCATCACGGCCGCGACGAATCGCCGTTCGACCCGCAGTTGCCCGACGCGGTCGTGTTCGCGCACAGCGCCGACGACGTCCGGCAGGTCGTCGCGCTCTGCGCGCTCTACGGCGTGCCGCTGATCCCGTACGGCGCGGGCTCGTCGCTCGAGGGCCACCTGCTCGCGGTGCGCGGCGGCGTGTCGCTCGACCTGTCCGACATGAACCGCGTGCTGTCGATCAACGCGGAAGACCTGACCGTAACCGTCGAGCCCGGCATCACGCGCAAGGCGCTCAATGAAGCGCTGCGCGACACGGGCCTGTTCTTCCCGATCGACCCCGGCGCCGACGCCAGCATCGGCGGCATGACCGCGACCCGCGCGTCCGGCACCAACGCCGTGCGCTACGGCACGATGCGCGAGAACGTGCTCGGCCTGACCGCGGTGCTCGCCGACGGCCGCGTCGTGAAGACCGGCTCGCGCGCGCGCAAGTCGTCGGCCGGCTACGACCTCACGCGCCTGTTCGTCGGCTCCGAAGGCACGCTCGGCGTGATCACCGAAATCACGCTGCGCCTGCACCCGCTGCCGGAAGCCGTGTCGGCCGCGACCTGCACGTTCCCGTCGATGGGCGACGCAGTGCGCACCGTGATCGAGACGATCCAGATCGGCGTGCCGATCGCGCGCGTCGAATTCGTCGATGCGCTCGCCATCCGCTCGATCAACCGCCACTCGAACCTGACGCTCGCCGAGGCGCCGACGCTGTTCTTCGAATTCCACGGCACCGAGGCCGGCGTGAAGGAACAGGCCGAACTGGTCGAGGCCCTCGCGGGCCAGAACCACGGCCAGGGATTCGAATGGGCGACCCGGCCCGAAGACCGCAGCCGGCTCTGGGCCGCGCGCCACAACGCGTTCTTCGCGATGCTGCAGCTGAAGCCCGGCTGCCGCGCGGTGACGACCGACGTCTGCGTGCCGATCTCGCAGCTCGCCGCGTGCGTCGAGGAAACCGAGACCGACCTGCGCGCGTCGTCGCTGCCGTGCCCGATCGTCGGCCACGTCGGCGACGGCAATTTCCACGTCGCGATCCTGATCGATCCCGACCGGCCCGAGGAGCTCGACGAAGCGGAACGCATCAACGACCGGATCGTCGAGCGCGCGCTGCGCATGGGCGGCACCTGCACCGGCGAGCACGGCGTCGGCCTGCACAAGATGCGCTTCCTGCCGAAGGAGCACGGCGACGACGCGATCGACGCGATGCGCGCGATCAAGCTCGCGCTCGACCCGCGCAACCTGATGAATCCCGGCAAGATCTTCACGTGCTGACCCACGCAGGAGACCTCATGAACGCCCCCGAACTGTCGGCCGAGATGCGCGCGCAGCGCCAGCGCGAAGTCGTGCAGGCGCTGATGGCCGTGCTGCCGACGCATTGCCTGCTGTATCGCGAGGAAGACACCGCGCCATACGAATGCGATGGCCTGTCCGCGTACCGGCGCCTGCCGCTCGCGGTCGCGCTGCCCGAGACGGAATCGCAGGTGCAGCGCATCGTGCAGATCTGCCGGCGCATGGAAGTGCCGATCGTGCCGCGCGGCGCGGGCACGAGCCTGTCGGGCGGCGCGCTGCCGATCTCGCTCGGCGTCGTGCTGTCGCTCGCGCGCTTCACGCGAATCGTCGAGGTCGACCCGTATGCGCGCACCGCGACCGTGCAGCCCGGCGTGCGCAACCTCGCGATCTCCGAGGCCGCCGCGCCGTACGGCCTGTATTACGCGCCCGACCCGTCGTCGCAGATCGCCTGCACGATCGGCGGCAACGTCGCCGAGAATTCCGGCGGCGTGCACTGCCTGAAGTACGGCCTGACCGTGCACAACGTGATGCGCGTGCGCGCGGTGACGATCGACGGCGAAATCGTCGAATTCGGCTCGCTCGCGCTCGACACGCCGGGCCTCGACCTGCTCGCGGTCACGATCGGCAGCGAGGGCATGTTCGCGATCGTCACCGAAGTCACGGTGAGGCTGATCCCGAAACCGCAGACCGCGCAGCTCGTGATGGCGAGCTTCGACAACGTGGTCAAGGGCGGCGAGGCGGTCGCGGCGATCATCGCGTCGGGGATCATCCCGGCCGGCCTCGAGATGATGGACAAGCCGGCGACGCAGGCGGTCGAGGCGTTCACGCACGCAGGCTACGACCTCGACGCGAAGGCGATCCTGCTGTGCGAATCGGACGGCACGCCCGAGGAGGTCGCCGAGGAGATCGTCCGGATGACGGCGGTGCTGCGCGAGCACGGCGCGACGCGCATCCAGGTGTCGCGCAACGAAAGCGAGCGGCTGCGCTTCTGGTCCGGCCGCAAGAACGCGTTTCCGGCCGCCGGGCGGATTTCCCCCGACTATTACTGCATGGACGGCACCGTGCCGCGCCGCGCGATCGGGCCGCTGCTCGCGCGCATCGAGCAGCTGGAGGCGCGCTACGGGCTGCGCTGCATCAACGTGTTCCACGCGGGCGACGGCAACATGCATCCGCTGATCCTGTACAACGCGAACGATCCGGACGAGCTGCACCGCGTCGAGCTGTTCGGCGCGGACATCCTCGAGTGCTGCGTCGAATTCGGCGGCACCGTGACGGGCGAGCACGGCGTCGGCGTCGAGAAGCTCAACTCGATGTGCGTGCAGTTTTCGCCGCAGGAGCGCGACGCGTTCTTCGCGGTCAAGCGCGCGTTCGATCCGCCCGGGCTGCTCAATCCCGACAAGGGCATCCCGACCCGCGCGCGCTGCGCCGAATACGGCCGCCAGCACGTCCGAGGCGGACTGCTGCCGCACCCCGACCTGCCGCGCTTCTGAGCCGCCGGCGCGGCACACGCGCCGCCGCCCGAGCCGGCCCGGTCCGGTTCCGGCGGCGTGGCCGCGCGCCGCCGGAACCGGACCGGGCTTAGGGATAGTCGCGATGTGCATTCGCGCGACCCCGGTACAATCGACCGGACAACGACACGAGACGAAACGACAACCGATCATGGAAGAGGACGACATCGTCGCCGGCTGGGCCGAGCGCGTTCGCGCGGCCAGCGCCGACGGCCGGCCGCTGCGCCTGCGCGGCGGCGGCACCAAGGACTGGTACGGCCAGGCGCTCGAGGGCGAGATACTCGATACGCGCGCGTTTCACGGCATCGTGTCGTACGACCCGGCCGAACTCGTCGTCACGGTCCGCGCGGGCACCCCGCTCGCGCAGCTCGAAGCCATCCTCGGCGAGCGCGGCCAGATGCTGCCGTTCGAGCCGCCGCATTTCGGCCGCGCGGCCACGGTCGGCGGCTGCATCGCGGCGGGGCTCGCCGGCCCGCGGCGCGCAGCCTGCGGCGCGCCGCGCGACTTCGTGCTGGGCGTCGAACTGATGAACGGCCGCGGCGAAGTGCTGCGGTTCGGCGGCCAGGTCGTGAAGAACGTCGCCGGCTACGACGTGTCGCGCCTGATGGCCGGCTCGCTCGGCACGCTCGGGCTGATGCTCGAGCTGTCGATCAAGGTGCTGCCGGTGCCCGTCGCCGAAATCACGCTGAAGTTCGAGATGAGCGCGACCGATGCGGTGCGCAAGCTCAATGAATGGGGCGGCCACCCGCTGCCCGTCAGCGCGAGCGCGTGGCGCAACGGCACCCTCGTGCTGCGCCTGTCCGGCGCCGAGGCCGCGGTGAAGGCCGCGAAGACGCTGCTCGGCGGCGAAGTCGTCGACGCGGTCGAAGCCGAGCGCTTCTGGGCCGGCCTGCGCGAGCACACCGATCCGTTCTTCAACGGCATTCCGCCGGGCTTCGCGCTGTGGCGCCTGTCGCTGCCGAGCATCACCGAGCCGATGCACCTGCCGGGCACCCAGCTGATGGAATGGGGCGGCGCACAGCGCTGGTGGATCACCGACGCCGATGCGCAGACCGTCCGCATGAGCGCGAAACAGGCGGGCGGCCATGCGACGCTGTTCCGCGCGGGCGAATCGTACGACCGCAGCGCCGGCGTGTTCACGCCGCTGCCCGCGCCGCTGATGAAAATCCACCGCGGGCTGAAGGCGGCGTTCGATCCGGCGCGCATCTTCAATCGCGGCCGGCTCTACCCCGATCTCTGAGGGCTCGATGCAGACGAACCTCGCCGATTTCATCCGCAATACGCCCGACGGCGACGAAGCCGACGCGATCCTGCGCAAGTGCGTGCATTGCGGGTTTTGCACCGCGACCTGCCCGACCTACCAGCTGCTCGGCGACGAGCTCGACGGCCCCCGCGGGCGCATCTACCTGATCAAGCAGATGGTCGAGGGCGCCCCCGTGACGCGCAGCACGCAACAGCACCTCGATCGCTGCCTCACGTGCCGCAGCTGCGAGACGACGTGCCCGTCCGGCGTCCAGTACGGCCGCCTCGTCGAGATCGGCCGCAAGCACGTCGAGGCGCAGGTGCGGCGCCCGCTGTCGCAGCGGCTCGTGCGCCGCGCGCTCGCGAGCTTCGTGCCGAACAGCGCGCTGTTCTCGCCGGTGATGCGGCTCGGCCAGCACGTGCGGCCGCTGCTGCCGAAGCGCCTGCGCGACAAGGTGCCGCCGCGCACGAAGCTGCTCGAATGGCCGAACCGCCCCCATCCCCGCAAGATGCTGATGCTGGCCGGCTGCGTGCAGCCGTCGATGCTGCCGAACATCAACATCGCGACCGCGCGCGTGCTCGACGCGCTCGGCGTCGAGACGATCGTCGCGCCCGAGGCCGGCTGCTGCGGCGCGATCCGGCTGCACCTGAACTATCACGACGAGGCGCTCGACGACGTGCGCCGCAACATCGATGCGTGGTGGCCCTACGTCGAGCAGGGCGTCGAGGCGATCGTGATGAACGCGTCCGGCTGCGGCGCGACGGTGCTCGAATACGCGCACCTGCTGCGCGACGATCCGGCCTATGCGGAGAAGGCGCAGCGCATCGTCGCGCTGACGCGCGACGTGTCCGACGTGCTGCTCGCGTTCGAGGCCGAGCTCGCGACGCTCGCGCGGCGCCGCGCGATCCATACCGTCGCCTACCACCCGCCGTGCACGCTGCAGCACGGCCAGCAGTCGCGCGGCAAGGTCGAGCGGCTGCTCGAGACGCTCGGCATCGACGTGCGCCTGCCTGCCGACAGCCACCTGTGCTGCGGCTCGGCCGGCACCTATTCGCTGACGCAGCCGTCGCTGTCGTACAAGCTGCGCAAGCAGAAGCTCGCGAAGCTGCAGGCGCTCGAGCCGCAGATGATCGTCTCCGCGAACGTCGGCTGCATCGCGCACCTGCAAAGCGGCACGCAGATACCGGTCGCGCACTGGGTCCAGCTGGTCGAGCACCTGCTGTACGGCTGACGCGAGCGGCGGCCCGCTGCGGCGCGGCGCGCCGTCCGCCTGCCGTCCGTCCGCGTGCCGTCCGTATAATGGGCGCTTTGCTGCGGCGCATGCGGTGCCGCAGCGCGCCGTCTCCGCTTCAGTGCCAGCTTCCGTGCCCGTCATGTCCGATCTCGCCGTTCGCCTCGAATCCGTCCACCGCCGCATCGCCGACGCCGCCCGCGCAGCCGGGCGCGACCCCGCCGCCGTCACGCTGCTCGCCGTCTCGAAGACCTTCCCCGCCGATGCGGTGCGCGCCGCACACGCAGCCGGCCAGCGCGCGTTCGGCGAGAACTACGTGCAGGAGTCGATCGACAAGATCGACGCGCTCGCCGATCTGCGCGCGGCGCTCGAATGGCATTTCATCGGGCCGCTGCAGTCGAACAAGACGCGCCCCGTCGCCGAACGCTTCGACTGGGTGCATTCGATCGACCGGCTGAAGATCGCGCAGCGGCTCGCCGAGCAGCGGCCCGCGCATCTGCCGCCGCTCAACGTGTGCGTGCAGGTGAACATCAGCGGCGAGGCGTCGAAGAGCGGCGTCGCGCCGGCCGACGTCGCCGAGGTCGCGCACGCGGTGGCCGCGCTGCCGTCGCTGCGGCTGCGCGGCCTGATGGCGATCCCCGAACCCGCGGGCGACGCCGACGCGCAGCGCGCGCCGCATCGCGCGCTGCGCGCGCTGTTCGACGCGCTGCGCGCGGATGGGCTGCCGCTCGATACGCTGTCGATGGGCATGTCCGCCGATCTCGAGGCGGCCGTGCTCGAAGGCGCGACGATCGTGCGAGTCGGCACCGCGATCTTCGGCGCGCGCGACTATTCCCATTGATCCACTTCTCATTCCCCGACATCATGAAGATTGCATTCATCGGCAGCGGCAACATGGCCGCGGCATTGATCGGCGGCCTCGTCAAGCGCGGCGTCGGCGCGGACGGCCTGTACGCGATCGACGTCAACGAAGACGTCCGCGCGCGCGCCGCGCAGCAATTCGGCATCCGCACCGGCGCGGCCATCGACGCGACGCTCGCGGATTACGACGCGGTCGTGCTCGCGGTCAAGCCGCAGGTGCTGAAGGACGTCGCGCAGGCGCTCGCGCCGCACCTGAAGACCCAGCTCGTGATCAGCATCGCGGCGGGCATCCGCGGCACGGATCTGGCGCGCTGGCTCGGCGATTACGCGCGCGTCGTGCGCACGATGCCGAACACGCCGGCGCTCGTCGGCATGGGCGTGACGGGGCTCGCCGCGCTGCCGGGCGTCGACGCGGCGGGCCGCGAACTGGCGTCGAACGTGCTCGGCGCGGTCGGCGAGATCGTCTGGTTCGACGACGAGTCGCAGCTCGACGCGGTCACCGCGATCTCGGGCAGCGGCCCCGCGTACGTGTTCTATTTCATCGAAGCGCTGCAGGAAGCGGCGTGCCGCCTCGGGATGAACGACGAGCAGGGCCGCGCGCTCGCGGTCGCGACGTTCACGGGCGCCGCGCAGCTCGCCGCGCAATCCGGCGAGCCGGCCAGCGTGCTGCGCGAGCGCGTGACGTCGAAGGGCGGCACGACGGCGGCCGCGCTCGCGTCGTTCGACGCGCAGGGCGTCAAGGAAGCGATCGTGCGCGGCGCGCTCGCGGCCGCGGCGCGCGCGAAGGAAATGGGCGACGAGCTCGGGCGCGATTAAACGGTACGTGCGCGGCGGTTGCGGCTCCGCACCCCCGCTCGCCCCTTCGCGCAAAAAGAGAAAGCGGCCCGCGGGCCGCTTTCTCTTTTTCCGGCGCAGGATGCGCCGCCGTCACCGGCGCTCAGAGCCCGGCCACCGCGTAATGCGCGGCGATCCCCGCGAACAGCACGCCGCCGAGCCAGTTGTTGTGCCGGAACGCAGCGAAGCACGGCATCCGCTCGCGATCCTTGATCAGCGTGTAGTGATACACCGCGCAGCCGGCCGCCGCCGCCCACCCCGCCCAGTAGACGAGGCCGAAGCCGAGCGTCAGCCCGACCCACACGTAGATGCCGAGCGTGGCCGCATAGCATGCCATCACCGCCGCGACGTCGAAGCGGCCGAACGTGAGCGCCGACGTGCGAATGCCGATCTTGATGTCGTCGTCGCGATCGACCATCGCGTATTCGGTGTCGTAGGCGACCGACCAGAACACGTTCGCGATCAGCATGACCCACGCGAGCATCGGCACCGTGTCCTGCACGGCCGCGAACGCCATCGGGATGCCGAAGCCGAACGCGATGCCGAGGTACGCCTGCGGGATCGCGAAGAAGCGCTTCATGAACGGATAGGTGCCCGCGACGATCACCGCGACTACCGACAGCTCCTTCGTCAGCGTATTGAGCGGCAGGATCAGCAGGAACGCGACGAGCGCCAGCCCGACCGCGATCGCGATCGCTTCCCACGCCCGGATCTTGCCGGACGTCAGCGGACGGTCGGCCGTGCGCTTCACGTGGCGGTCGAAGTCGCGGTCCGCGTAGTCGTTGATCGCGCAGCCGGCCGAACGCATCAGCAGCGTGCCGAGCGCGAAGATCACGAGCAGCGACCAGCGCGGCTGGCCGTTCGACGCGATCCACAGCGCGTTGAGCGTCGGCCAGAGCAGCAGCAGGCTGCCGATCGGCTTGTCCATCCGGACGAGCCGCAGATACAGGGGAAAGCGGGCGAGCATGGCGAAGCACCGGGAAGATAACCCCGGCATTTTAGAGCCGGGCAGCGGTTCGCGTCATGTCGGGGCGGCTCGCGCCCGGCGCCCGCCCGCGCAGCGGGGATCGTGATCGGCCCCCTCGAGCGAAACGGGTTCGCGCGCTCAACCGGCCGCGACGGCGGCGACGTGGTGCAGCGCCTGCGCGACCAGCACGGCCGCGCCGCCGCCGGCGATCGCGAAGCCGACGAAGCGCCGCAGCGCGGCCGCAGGCGCGCGCGTCACCGGCGCGGCGAGCGCGACGCGCATATCCATCATCAATTGCGTCATGATCGTGACTCCTTCAAACAGAACGACAAAATCCATCCGTCAGACGAAAACGGCCGGTCTCGCGACCGGCCGTTTCCCCGTTACCCGCCGTCAGTGCGTCGACAGCGAGGCGTCGCGATTACGCGAGGTCGAAGCGGTCGAGGTTCATCACCTTGTTCCAGACCGCGACGAAGTCGCGCACGAACTTCTCCTGCGCATCCGCGCTGCCGTAGACCTCGGCCAGCGCCCGCAGCTGCGAGTGCGAGCCGAACACCAGGTCCACGCGCGTGCCGGTCCACTTCACCTTGCCCGTCGCGCGATCGCGCCCTTCGAACACGTCGTTGTCGGCCGACACCGGCTTCCACTCGGTGCCCATGTCGAGCAGGTTCACGAAGAAGTCGTTGGTCAGCGCCTCCGGCCGGTCCGTGAACACGCCATGCGCGCTCTGCCCGAACGTTCGCGCCCAGCACGCGCAGCCCGCCCAGCAGCACCGTCATTTCCGGCGCGCTCAGCGTCAGCAGCTGCGCCTTGTCGACCAGCAGCGCCTCGGCCGGCACCCGGTACTTGCCCTTCAGGTAGTTGCGGAAGCCGTCCGCGTGCGGCTCGAGCACCGCCATCGCGTCGACATCGGTCTGCTCCTGCGACGCATCCGTGCGGCCCGGCGCGAACGGAACCGTCACCGTCTGGCCTGCGTTCTTCGCCGCCTGCTCGACGCCCGCGGCGCCGGCCAGCACGATCAGGTCCGCGAGCGACACCTGCTTGCCGCCCGTCTGCGCGTCGTTGAACGCGCTGCGGATGCCTTCGAGCGTCGCCAGCACCTTCGCGAGCTGCGCGGGCTGGTTCGCTTCCCAGTCCTTCTGCGGCGCGAGGCGAATGCGCGCGCCGTTCGCGCCGCCGCGCTTGTCGGAGCCGCGGAACGTCGACGCCGACGCCCACGCGGTCGACACCAGCTGCGACACGGACAGGCCCGACGCGAGGATCTTGCCCTTCAGCGCCGCGACGTCGGCGTCGTCGATCAGCTCGTGGTCGACGGCCGGAACCGGGTCTTGCCACAGCAGCGCCTCGGCCGGCACTTCCGGGCCGAGATAGCGTGCGCGCGGGCCCATGTCGCGGTGGGTCAGCTTGAACCACGCCCGGGCGAACGCGTCGGCGAACTGGTCCGGGTTCTCGTAGAAGCGCCGCGCGATCTTTTCGTACGCCGGATCGAAGCGCAGCGACAGGTCGGTCGTCAGCATCGTCGGCAGGTGCTTCTTCGACGGATCGAATGCATCCGGAATCACCGCGTCGGCGCCCTTCGCAACCCACTGGTGCGCGCCGGCCGGGCTCTTCGTCAGCTCCCATTCGTAGCCGAACAGGTTCTCGAAGAAGTTGTGGCTCCACTGCGTCGGCGTGGTCGTCCACGTGACTTCCAGCCCGCTCGTGATCGCGTCCTTGCCCTTGCCGGTGCCGTAGCTGCTCTTCCAGCCGAGCCCCTGCTCCTCGATGGCCGCAGCCTCCGGCTCGGCGCCGACGTTCGACGCGGGGCCAGCGCCGTGGGTCTTGCCGAACGTGTGGCCGCCCGCGATCAGCGCGACGGTTTCCTCGTCGTTCATCGCCATCCGCGCGAAGGTCTCGCGAATGTCGCGCGCCGCGGCGATCGGGTCCGGGTTGCCGTCCGGGCCTTCCGGGTTCACGTAGATCAGGCCCATCTGCACGGCGGCCAGCGGGTTCTCGAGATCACGGTCGCCCGAGTAGCGGCTGTTCGGGCCGCCGCTCAGTTCCAGCCAGATCTTCTCCGAACCCCAGTAGACGTCGTCCGGCTCCCACGTGTCCGCGCGGCCGCCCGCGTAGCCGAAGGTCTTGAAGCCCATCGATTCGAGCGCGACGTTGCCGGCGAGGATCATCAGGTCGGCCCACGAGATGTTGCGGCCGTACTTCTGCTTGACGGGCCACAGCAGCCGGCGCGCCTTGTCGAGGTTGCCGTTGTCGGGCCAGCTGTTGAGCGGGGCGAAGCGCTGCTGGCCGCCGCCCGCGCCGCCGCGGCCGTCGCCCGTGCGGTACGTGCCGGCGCTGTGCCACGCCATGCGGATGAACAGGCCGCCGTAGTGGCCGAAGTCGGCCGGCCACCAGTCCTGCGACGTGGTCATCAGCGCGCGGAGGTCCTGCTTGAGCGCCGCGAAATCGAGCTTCTTGAATGCCTCGGCATAGTCGAAATCCGCGTCCATCGGATCGGACACCGACGCATGCCGGTGCAGGATGTTCAGGTTCAGCTGCTCGGGCCACCAGTCCTTGTTCGACGTGCCGCCGGCCGCCGTGTGGTTGAACGGACATTTCGATTCGGTCGACATGCTTTTCTTCTCCATTGTTTGCTCGTAGGCCCCCACGTGCCGTGGCGCGGTCAGTGAAGCATTGCGGGGGATAAGACGGAACAGGCTCGTACACCTGTGTTGCTATCGGATGTCGTGCGTCGTGGCCGCAGCGCGGCTGGCCCGCCGATCCTGCGCGGCGGCTCTCATCCGCCGTACGCGCGGTCCGCGAGATACGCATACGCGAGCGGGCCCAGGCTGCGGGCCGCGGCCCGCGCACGATTGACGACTTCATCGCGCAACGGCATGTTCCGCCGCGCGTGCTCCAATACCGATCGCATCATGACATCCTCCCCTGACCCTTGCACCCAGCGTGCAGACCGCGTTTGACCGGCCTGCTGCATCCATGTCGACCATTCTATTTTCATCTATCGACATTTTGAATTTGATAACTTTTATCTATGCGATAGGGAAAAATAAACGGGGCCTCGGAACCCCGTTCATCGGCCGGCGCACGGCGTACGCCACGTGTGCTCAGTTCATCGTCGCCGGCATGTCGAGCTTTGCGACGCCCGGCAGCTCGCACGCGGCGATCGCCTCGCTGATCGCGTCGATCGCGGGCATCCGCGTGAAGCTCTTGCGCCACACGAGCACGACGCGGCGGTCCGGCACCGGCTCGTTGAACGGCACGTACGACAGCAGCTCGGCGTCCGGGCCGTTCGCGCGCGGGCCGATCTCGGCGACCGACATCCGCGGCAGCACGGTGATGCCGACACCGCTCGCGACCATGTGGCGGATCGTTTCGAGCGACGAGCCCTCGAAGGTCTTCTGGATGCCGTCGGCCGTCTGCGAGAAGCGCATCAGTTCGGGGCACACGCCGAGCACGTGGTCGCGGAAGCAATGGCCGTTGCCGAGCAGCAGCATCGTTTCCTGCTTCAGGTCCTCCGCGTCGATCTGGTTGCGCTTCTCCCACGGATGCCCGGCCGGCAGCGCGACGACGAACGGCTCGTCGTACAGCGGCCGCACCATCAGCCCCGTTTCCGGGAACGGCAGCGCCATGATCGCGGCGTCGATCTCGCCCTGCTTCAGCAGTTCGAGCAGCTTGAGCGTGTAGTTCTCCTGCAGCATCAGCGGCATCTGCGGCACCCGCTGGATCATCTGCTTGACGAGCGTCGGCAGCAGGTACGGCCCGATCGTGTAGATCACGCCGAGCCGGAACGGCCCGATGAGCGGGTCCTTGCCCTGCTTCGCGATCTCCTTGATCGCGAAGGTCTGCTCCAGCACGCGCTGTGCCTGCGTGACGATCTGGTCGCCGATCGGCGTGACGCTCACTTCGCTCGCGCCGCGCTCGAATATCTGTACGTTGAGCTCGTCTTCCAGCTTCTTGATCGCCACCGACAGCGTCGGCTGGCTCACGAAGCACGCTTCGGCCGCGCGGCCGAAATGCCGTTCGCGCGCAACCGCGACGATGTATTTCAGTTCAGTCAGTGTCATTGCGGGTCAATCAAATATATACAGGCGATAGGTTTATTTTATACACCCTGTGGTGCCGGTTCGCCAAGTTTCTCCGCATCCTGACGCGCGAAACGGCGCTTTTAAATCCGGCCCTCAATCCGCCATCACGCTTTCAGGTACTGCTCGCGCGCGCCGAGCCAGCGCGCGAGATGCTGCGTGACGACGTCCGGGTACGCGGCGATCAGCCGCGCCGCCGCTTCGCGGGCCGGCTCGATCAGCCAGCCGTCGGTTTCGAGGTTCGCGAAGCGCAGCATCGCGGCGCCCGACTGGCGCGCGCCGAGGAATTCCCCCGGCCCGCGGATCTCGAGGTCGCGCCGCGCGATCTCGAAGCCGTCGGTGGTCTCGCGCATCGTCTTCAGCCGCGCGCGGCCCGCGAGCGACAGCGGCCCGCTGTACAGCAGCACGCACACCGACGCCGCGGTGCCGCGCCCCACCCGGCCGCGCAGCTGGTGCAGCTGCGCGAGGCCGAAGCGCTCCGCGTGCTCGATCACCATCAGCGACGCGTTCGGCACGTCGACGCCGACCTCGATCACCGTCGTCGCGACGAGCAGCTGCACCTCGTTGCGCGTGAACGCGTCCATCACCGCCGCCTTGTCGGCGGTCGACAGGCGCCCGTGCACGAGGCCGACCTTCAGCTCGGGCAGCGCGGCGACGAGCGTCTCGTAGGTTTCGACGGCCGTCTGCAGCTGCAGCGTCTCGCTTTCCTCGATCAGCGGGCAGACCCAGTAGACCTGGCGGCCCGTCAGCGCGGCCTCGCGCACCCGCGCGATCACCTCTTCGCGCCGCGCGTCGCCGACGAGGCGCGTCAGGATCGGCGTGCGGCCCGGCGGCAATTCGTCGATCGTCGACACGTCGAGATCCGCGTAGTAGGTCATCGCGAGCGTGCGCGGGATCGGCGTCGCCGACATCATCAGCTGGTGCGGCTGGAAGCCCTGCGCGCCGTCCGCGGCGTTGGCGGCCTTCGCGCGCAGCGCAAGGCGCTGCTCGACGCCGAAGCGATGCTGCTCGTCGACGATCACGAGGCCGAGCCGCGCGAATTCGACCGCGTCCTGGATGATCGCGTGCGTGCCGATCACGAGCTGCGCGGTGCCGAGCGCGGCGGCTTCGATCGCCGCGCGCTTTTCCTTCGCCTTCAGGCTGCCCGCGAGCCACGCAACCGACACGCCGAGCGGCTCGAGCCAGCCGCGCAGCTTGCGCGCATGCTGCTCCGCGAGGATTTCGGTCGGCGCCATCAGCGCGGCCTGGTAGCCGGCGTCGATCGCCTGCGCGGCCGCGAGCGCCGCGACCACGGTCTTGCCGCTGCCGACGTCGCCCTGCAGCAGGCGCTGCATCGGGTGCGGCAGCGTCAGGTCGTGCGCGATCTCGTCGACGACGCGCGCCTGCGCGCCCGTCAGCGTGAACGGCAGCGCCGCGTAGAGCCGCGTCGTCAACGCGCCGGCGTCGCCCGCCGCGCGGCGCGGCATCGCGGGCGCGGCGCGCGTGCGGCGCTCCTCGTGCGCGCGCTTGAGCGACAGCTGCTGCGCGAGCAGCTCGTCGAACTTGATGCGCGTCCATGCGGGATGCGAGCCGTCCATCAGCGCGGGTTCGTCGGAGTCGACGCCCGGGTGGTGCAGGATTCGCACGGCGTCCGCGAGCGACGGCACGCCGAGCGGCTTCAGGTACGCACGGTCGATCTCGGGGGGCAGCAACTCGGGCAGCGGCGTGCGCTCGACCGCGTTCTCGATCGCCTTGCGCAGGTACGCCTGCGACACGCCCGCCGTGCTCGGATAGACGGGCGTGAGCACCTGCGGCAGCGGCGCGTGCTCGTCGACGACCCGCACCGCCGGATGCACCATCTCCATTCCGAAGAAGCCGCCGCGCACGTCGCCGCGCACGCGCAGCCGCTGGCCGACGGCCATCTGCTTGACCTGCGAGCCGTAGAAATTCAGGAAGCGCAGCACGAGCTGCGCGCCGTCGTCGTCCTGGATCTTCACGACGAGCTGGCGGCGCGGCCGGTATGCGACCTCGTTGTCGAACACGACGCCTTCCGTCTGCGCAATGCCGCCGGGCAGCAGCTCATCGATCGGCGTGAGCGTGGTCTCGTCCTCGTAGCGCATCGGCAGGTGCAGCACGAGATCGATCGAGCGCGTGAGGCCGAGCTTCGCGAGCTTGTCGGCGGTCTTCACCGGCTTGTCGGCCGCGGCTTTCTTGCGCTTCGGCGCGGCCGGCTCAGGCGCGGACGCCTCCGATGCGGCAGGCTCGGCCGTCACGTCGGGCGCGGCCGCCGCCGGCTGCGCGAGCCGGCCGTCCGCGCCACGACGCGGCGCCGCGCGGCGCGCCCCCGTGCGGGGCGCGGGCGGCGCGGCCTCGCCCGCGTCGAACGGGTCGGCGGGATCGTCAACGGCGGCGGCGGTGGAACGGCGTGGTGACACAGGCATCGGATCGGCAGAGGGCTTCGCAAGTACAATAGCGGCTTTCACGTCGTCCGAACGAGCGACGCCGGCCAAGCCGCGACTCCGCCATCATAGCGGCTCGCGCGCCCCATTTACGCGTTTTAGCCTATCGGCAGCGCGCGCCGGCCGCTTCGAACCAGCCCGCATGCTCACGCTTTCCGATTTCGATTTCCATCTGCCGCCCGAGCTGATCGCGCAAACCGCGCTGCCCGACCGCACCGCGAGCCGCCTGCTCGAGGTCGACAACACGGTCGTGCCGGCCCGCCTCGTCGATCGCCGTTTCGCCGAGCTGCCGTCGTGCATCGCGGCCGGCGACCTGCTCGTGTTCAACGACACCAAGGTGCTGAAGGCGCGCTTCTTCGGCCACAAGGCGAGCGGCGGCAAGGTCGAGGTGCTGATCGAGCGCGTGACGGGCACCCGCACCGCGCTCGCGCAGATCCGCGCGAGCAAGTCGCCCGGGCCCGGCACGACGCTGACGCTGGCCGACGCGTTCGACGTGACGGTCGGCGAGCGCGTCGAGCCGTTCTTCACGCTGCATTTCCCGGCGCCGTGCCTGACCCTGATCGAGCAGTACGGCCGCCTGCCGCTGCCGCCGTACATCGAGCACGACCCCGACGCGACCGACGAGACGCGCTACCAGACCGTCTACGCGAGCAACCCGGGCGCGGTCGCCGCGCCGACGGCCGGCCTGCACTTCGACGAGCCGCTGCTCGCGAAGCTCGACGCGATGGGCGTCGAGCGCGCGACGCTGACGCTGCACGTCGGCGCGGGCACGTTCCAGCCGGTGCGGGTCGACAACCTCGCCGAGCACAAGATGCACAGCGAGTGGTACGAATTGCCGCAGTCGCTGGTCGACAGGATCGCCGCGACCCGCGCGCGCGGCGGCAAAGTGATCGCGGTCGGCACGACGTCGATGCGCGCGCTCGAAGCCGCGGCGCGCGACGCCGACGCCGCGGGCCGTCCGCTCGCCGCGACGCAGGCCGAGACCGACATCTTCATCACGCCCGGCTACGCGTTTCGCGTGGTCGACCGGCTCGTGACCAATTTCCACCTGCCGAAATCGACGCTGCTGATGCTCGTTTCGGCGTTCGCGGGCGTGGAGACGATCCGCGCCGCCTACCGGCACGCGATCGACGAGCGCTACCGCTTCTTCAGCTACGGCGACGCGATGCTGCTCACGCGGCGCAGCGCGCCGGAGGCCGGCGCGTAAGTGTCGCGCGGCGCGCTACAGTGCGCACATCCGATTTTTACCCGCCGCCGGTATCCCGGTGGCGCACTCAACATGCGCCGAACTGTTTTTCGGTTGCAAGGAGCCCAATGCGATGACCGAAGGTCCCTCCCACGATCACGATACGCACGCCCACATCCGCCCGCACAACGGCCTGAAATTCGACCTGCTGACGACCGACGGCCACGCGCGGCGCGGCCGCGTGACGCTCAATCATGGCGTGGTCGAGACGCCGATCTTCATGCCGGTCGGCACCTACGGCACCGTGAAGGCGATCCAGCCGCGCGAGCTGCACGAGATCAAGGCCCAGATCATCCTCGGCAACACGTTCCACCTGTGGCTGCGCCCGGGCCTCGACACGATCGACGCGCACGGCGGCCTGCACGGCTTCATGGGCTGGAACAAGCCGATCCTGACCGATTCCGGCGGCTTCCAGGTGTTCTCGCTCGGCGACCTGCGCAAGATCACCGAGGACGGCGTCACGTTCGCGTCGCCGATCAACGGCGACAAGCTGTTCCTGTCGCCGGAAGTGTCGATGCAGATCCAGAAGGTGCTGAACTCGGACATCGTGATGCAGTTCGACGAGTGCACGCCCTACGCGACCAACGGCGTGCCGACCACGCACAAGGAAGCGGCCGACTCGATGCGGATGTCGCTGCGCTGGGCGAAGCGCTCGCTCGACGAGTTCAACCGGCTCGGCAACCCGAACGCGTTGTTCGGGATCGTCCAGGGCGGGATGTTCGAGGACCTGCGCGACGAATCGCTCGCGGGCCTCGCCGAGCTGGATTTCCACGGCCTCGCGATCGGCGGGCTGTCGGTCGGCGAGCCGAAGGAAGACATGATGCGGGTGCTGCGGCACGTCGGCCCGAAGCTGCCCGCGCACAAGCCGCACTACCTGATGGGCGTCGGCACGCCGGAGGACCTCGTCGACGGCGTCGCCAACGGCATCGACATGTTCGACTGCGTGATGCCGACCCGCAACGCGCGCAACGGGTGGCTGTTCACGCGCTTCGGCGACGTGAAGATCCGCAACGCGACGCACAAGAATTCGCTGAAGCCGCTCGACCCGAGCTGCGCGTGCTACACGTGCCAAAACTTCTCGCGCGGCTACCTGCACCACCTGCACCGCGTCGGCGAGATCCTCGGCGCGCAGCTCAACACGATCCACAACCTGCACTACTACCTGCAGCTGATGAGCGAGATCCGCGAGGCGATCGAGACGCACACGTTCGACGCGTTCCGCCAGCGCTTCGCGGAGGATCGCGCGACCGGGGTCGACTGAACGGACGGCGCGCCGGCCGTGCATGCGCGCGGCCCGTATCACGACCGGCATAACAGCCCGTATCGCAGCCCGTATCGCAACCCGTTTCGCGCGCCGCAACCGGCAGTCGCGGCCGGCGAATATTACAATCAGCTTTCCAGACGCGCGACAGCGGTGCCGGTTCGTGCTTTAACAGCTTGATCCCAAAGCGCATTTGCCGTGCCGTCGCAGCTTGGGGCCGGTGGTAGAATAACCGGCTTAATTTTCGATCTTCCCTTACGGAGAGACCAACGTGCCGTTCATTTCCAATGCCTTCGCGCAAGGTGCCGCGGGTGGCGCCGAATCGAGCCTGATGAGCTTCCTGCCGCTCATCCTGATGTTCGCCGTGCTCTATTTCATCATGATCCGCCCGCAGATGAAGCGCCAGAAGGAGCACCGCAACATGCTCTCGGCCATGGCCAAGGGCGACGAGGTCGTCACGAGCGGCGGGCTCGTCGGCAAGGTGACGAAGGTGTCGGAAGCCTACATCGGCGTCGAGATCGCCGAAGGCACCGAAATCACCGTGCAGAAGGCCGCTGTCACGACCATTCTGCCGAAGGGCACGATCAAGTCGCTGTAAGCCCTGGTCCGAGCGTCCGGCTCCCCGCGCCGCGCCCGCCCGAGAAGCGGGCCGACGCGGCGCCGGACGCGACGCTTTCAAGCCAACTATCCCGTTCGGCCCCCTCATGAATCGTTACCCAATCTGGAAATATGTCGTGATGGTCGTGGCGCTCGCCATCGGCTTTCTGTACACATTGCCCAATTTCTTCGGCGAAGCGCCGGCGGTGCAGGTGTCGAGCGGCAAGGCCACGGTCAAGCTCGACTCGGCGACGCTGAGCCAGGTCGAAGCCGCGCTGACGGCCGCGCAGATCAAGCCGGACGACGTCACCTTCGAGAACACGGCCGCCAACGCGAACATCCGCGTGCGCCTGAAGGACACCGATACGCAGCTGCGCGTGAAGGACCTGCTGCAGAAAGCGCTGAACGCCGACCCGAGCGATCCGCAGTACGTCGTCGCGCTGAACCTGCAGAGCGCGTCGCCGCGCTGGCTGACCGCACTGCACGCGCTGCCGATGTATCTCGGCCTCGACCTGCGCGGCGGCGTCCACTTCCTGCTGCAGGTCGACATGACGGGCGCGCTGACGAAGAAGCTCGATTCCGACGCGTCCGACGCCCGCACGCTGCTGCGTGACAAGAACATCCGCGACGGCGGCGTGAGCCGCGTCGATCAATCCGTCGTCGTCAACTTCAGCGATCCGCAGACGGCCGAAGACGCCCGCAAGGCGCTCGCGTCGTCGGTCACCGAGCTGCAATGGGCGACCCAGCCCGGCGGCGGCGGCGTCCAGGTGGTCGGCACGTTCACGCCGGCCGTGCAGAAGGCCGTCGAAGACGCGGCGCTCAAGCAGAACCTCACCACGCTCCACAACCGGGTCAACGAGCTCGGCGTGTCGGAGCCGATCCTGCAGCAGCAGGGCAGCGACCGCATCGTCGTCGAGCTGCCGGGCGTGCAGGACACCGCGAAGGCGAAGGACATCATCGGCCGCACCGCGACGCTCGAAGCGCGCCTCGCCGATCCGATCAACACGCACCCGAACCCGAACGACCCCGTGCCGCCGGGCGAGGAACTGTTCACGCAGGGCAACCAGGCGCCCGTGCTGCTGAAGAAGGACGTGATCTTCACCGGCGACCGCATCATCGACGCGTCGGCCGGCTTCGACGAGCACCAGCGCCCGTCGGTCAACATCCGCCTCGACTCGGCAGGCGGCCGCGCGGTGCGCGCGGTGTCGCGCGAGAACATCGGCAAGCCGATGGCGATGGTGCTGTTCGAGAAGGGCAAGGGCGAGGTGCTGACCGTCGCGACGATCCAGTCGGAACTCGGCGACCGCTTCCAGATCACCGGCCAGCCGACCCCGCAGGCCGCAGCCGACCTCGCGCTGCTGCTGCGCGCCGGCTCGCTCGCCGCGCCGATGGACATCATCGAGGAACGCACGATCGGCCCGAGCCTCGGCGCCGACAACATCAAGATGGGCGTGCACTCGGTGATCTGGGGCTTCGTCGCGATCGCCGTGTTCATGATCCTGTACTACATGCTGTTCGGCATGATCTCGGTGATCGGCCTGTCGGTGAACCTGCTGCTGCTGGTCGCGGTGCTGTCGCTGATGCAGGCGACGCTGACGCTGCCCGGCATCGCCGCCATCGCGCTCGCGCTCGGCATGGCGATCGACTCGAACGTGCTGATCAACGAGCGCGTGCGCGAGGAACTGCGCGCCGGCCACCCGCCGCAGCTCGCGATCCAGGCCGGCTACTCGCACGCGTGGGCGACGATTCTCGACTCGAACGTCACGACGCTGATCGCCGGCCTCGCGCTGCTCGCGTTCGGCTCGGGCCCGGTGCGCGCGTTCGCGATCGTGCACTGCCTCGGCATCCTGACGTCGATGTTCTCCGCGGTGTTCTTCTCGCGCGGGCTCGTCAACCTCTGGTACGGCGGCCGCAAGAAGCTGAAGTCGCTCGCGATCGGCCAGGTGTGGAAGCCGGAAGGCGCGACCGCCGGCGCCGCCGCGTCGTTCGACGCCGCCGACGAAGCGACCGACACCGCGCGCGCCGCGAAGCTCGCCGCGCCCGCGAAGGGCAACGCGCCGCGCACCGGCAAGCCGCAATTGCGCAACCGTGCGCAGGCCGGCCTGCCGCCGAAGAAACCGGGCTCGACCCAATAAGGCCCCGGAGACGATCATGGAATTTTTCCGCATCCGTAAAGACATCCCGTTCATGCGGCACGCGCTGGTGTTCAACGTGGTCTCGCTGGTCACGTTCCTCGCCGCCGTGTTCTTCCTGCTCCATCGCGGGCTGCACCTGTCCGTCGAGTTCACCGGCGGCACGGTGATCGAGGTCCAGTACCAGCAGGCCGCGCAGCTCGAGCCCGTGCGCGCGACGCTCGGCAAGCTCGGCTACGCCGACGCGCAGGTGCAGAACTTCGGCACGTCGCGCAACGTGCTGATCCGCCTGCAGCTCAAGCAGGGCCTCACGTCCGCGCAGCAGAGCGACCAGGTGATGACCGCGCTGAAGGCGCAAAGCCCGGACGTGACGCTGCAGCGCGTCGAGTTCGTCGGCCCGCAGGTCGGCCGGGAGCTCGCGACCGACGGCCTGCTCGCGCTCGCGTGCGTCGTGATCGGCATCGTGATCTACCTGTCGTTCCGCTTCGAATGGAAGTACGCGGTCGCCGGCATCATCGCGAACCTGCACGACGTGGTGATCATTCTCGGCTTCTTCGCGTTCTTCCAGTGGGAGTTCTCGCTCGCGGTGCTCGCCGCGATCCTCGCGGTGCTCGGCTACTCGGTGAACGAGTCGGTCGTCATCTTCGACCGGATCCGCGAGACGTTCCGCCGCGAACGCAAGATGAGCGTGCAGGAAGTGATCAACCATGCGATCACGACCACGATGTCGCGGACGATCATCACGCACACGTCGACCGAAATGATGGTGCTGTCGATGTTCTTCTTCGGCGGCCCGACGCTGCACTATTTCGCGCTCGCGCTGACGGTCGGCATCCTGTTCGGCATCTACTCGTCGGTGTTCGTCGCGGGCTCGCTCGCGATGTGGCTCGGCATCAAGCGCGAAGACCTGATCAAGGAAAAGAAGCTCGCGCACGATCCGGACGATCCGAACGCGGGCGCGCAGGTGTAAGCGCGTCGCTGCCTCGGCAAACGGAAAAGGCCGGTTCGCTCGAACCGGCCTTTTTGCTTGTGCGCGCCGCCCTGCTCCGCTTCACCGGAACCCGAACCGCCTGCGCAGCACGGGCAATCTCCTCGTCCTCGTTGTTCGTTCGCGTTCGCGCGGCGGCGCGGCCCGCGCGCCGCCGTCGACGGTTCGGGCGATTATAGACGGCCCGCCTGCGCTGCCTGCACGGCCGGCGCGCCGGCGGCGCGCAATAAAAAAACCGCCGCGCCCGGCAACGGAGCGCGGCGGTTTCCCGCAGGCGGCCGGCGCGATCGGCGCCGGCGCGGCCCGGCTTACTGCTTGGCGGCGTCCTGCTTGACCGCTTCTGCCGTGATCAGCAGCTTGGTCTGCATCTTGAAGCCGTACTGCTTGCCGTAGTCGAGGCCGAATTCGTCACGGCTGAACTCGCCCACCGCGTCGATGCCGCACACTTCGCGCTTGAGCATCGGGTGCGGCATGCACTTGAACGAATCGATCTTCAGCGTCAGCGGCTTGGTCACGCCGTGCAGCGTCAGGTTGCCGACCACTTCGGCCGGCTTGTCGCCCTTGAACTTCACGGTGCCCTTGTAGACCGCGTCCGGATACTTCGCGACGTCGAAGAACTCGTTCGTCTGCAGGTGCTCGTCGAGCTTCGTGTTGCCGGTGCTGATCGACGCGAGCTGGGTCGTCACGTCGACCGTGCCCGTCTTCGCGGCGCGATCGAGCGTCACCGTGCCGCTCGACTTGTCGAACTTGCCGCGCCACACCGACAGGCCGCCGAAGTGGTCGGCCTCGAAGCTCGGGTACGTGTGGGTCGGGTCGAACTGGTACGTCGACACGTCGGCGAACGCCGGGAACGACAGGGCTGCGGCGAGCGCGCCCGCCGCGATCATCAGATGCTTTTTCAACTTTTTCTCCTTGGAACGGCGCCGCGCGCTTGCGCGGCATTCGGGTGAGGCACGTGATACGGGTGATGCGGGACCCCGCCGCTTACTTCGTCGCGACGAGATGGAACTTGATCTGCACCTCGTCGGCGACGATCGACGTGTCCTTCCATTCGCCGGTGCCGACGTTGAACGCCGAGCGCTTGATCGGCAGCACGCCGTCGAAGGCCTGCGTCGCGCCGCTCTGCGTGACGGTGACCGGCACGGTCAGCGTCTCGGTCTTGCCCTTGATCGTCAGCTTGCCGGTCACGTTGTACTTGTTGCCGCCGGCGGGCGCGATCGCGGTCGACTGGAAGGTCGCCTGCGGGTACGCCTTCGCGTCGAACCAGTCCTTGCCGGCGACCTGGTCGTTGTACATCTTGTCGCCGAGGTCGTAGCTCGCGATGTCGATCGCCACCTGCGCGCTGCCCTGCGCGGCCTTCGCGGGATCGAACTTGATCTGCGCGCTGAATTTCTTGAACACGCCTTCGGTCGGCACGTTCATCTGCTTCGACACGGCGGACACCTTGCTTTTCGCCAGATCGACGTCGGCATGCGCGGCGCCCGACGCGGCGAACGACGCCGCGGCGAACGCGGCCAGCACGGAGCGGGAGAAAGACACTTTCATGGGATCCTTCATTTGGCAGAGGGGAGCATCCGCGACAGCAGGCCGTCGCGGTCCAACAACTGATGCTTGACCACCGCGAGCACGTGCAGCGCGACGAGCGCAAGCAAAATGTAATTCAAGGACACGTGGAGCGTCTTGAAGGTTTCCTTCAGCGCCGGGTCGGGATCGATCAGGCGCGGCAGCGGCACGATGCCGAGATACACGACCGGGATGTTCGATGCGGAGCTGTACAGGTAGCCCGTCACCGGGATCACGATCATCAGCACGTACAGCAGCATGTGCACGCCGTGCGCGGCGATGCGCTGCAGCGCCGGCATGCCCGCGGGCGCCGGCGGCGGCACGTGGGTCGCGCGCCACAGCACGCGCACGGCGGCCAGCGCGAACACGGTCACGCCGATCCACTTGTGCCACGAGAAATACTTGAGCTTCGTCGGCGTGAAGCCGGGGATGTCGGTCATCACCCAGCCGAGCGCGAAGCCGCAGACGATCAGCAGTGCGATCAGCCAGTGCAGCGCGATCGCGGTGCTCGTATAGCGGGCCGGTGCGGCCGGCAGCGAATTCGATGCCATGGATTCCTCAATTCAGCGAACGGCCGCGCCATCAATCGTCCGGCGCATGCCAAGGGCGCCATGCTACCGCAACCTTTCTCGACGCGCGGACTCTGAGGACAGGCACGCCAGCCGGCTGTCACGTTCGCGCCATGTTACCGGCCGGTCACCGCGCGCCCGGGCATTGACACCGCCGAAAAACCGATTTGGTAAGATTGGCGCGGGTTCCGGCCCCGCCGACGCGTGTCCCTGCCGTCGCTCAACCGCTTTCCCCATGCATCGAAACGACCTGATTGCCTGCCACGAATGCGACGCACTGTTGCACAAACCGCGTCTTAGCGGTCGCGACGTCGCGCATTGCCCGCGCTGCGACGCGGTGCTCTACCGCAGCAGCTCGGCCCAGCTCGAGCGGATCTGCGCGCTCGCGCTCGCAGGGCTGATCACGTTCGTGATCGCGCAGGCGTTCCCGATCCTCGAGATGGACGTGAACGGCAACCGCGTGCAGACGACGCTGCTCGGCGCGATCGAATCGCTGTGGCGCCAGGACATGGCGCTCGTCGCCGTGATGGTGTTCTGCTCGACCGTCTTGTTTCCGCTCGTCGAGATGGCCGCGCTGCTGTACCTGCTGTTCCCGATGCGGCGCGGGCGCGTGCCGCCCGGGTTCAACTTCGTGCTGCGCGCGATCCAGCTGGTGCGCCCGTGGGGGATGATCGAGGTGTTCATGCTCGGCATCATCGTGACCATCGTCAAGATGGTCTCGCTCGCGCGCGTCGTGCCGGAAGCCGCGCTGTTCGCGTTCGCCGCGCTGACGCTGATGATCGCCGTCGTGCTGATGTTCGACCCAGCGGCTGTGGGACATCGCCGACGAGCTGCGCGACGGGCCCGGCGACGACGAAGCGCCGCTGCCGGAGGCGCCCCGCCGATGACGACGCCGACCGCCGCCCGCGAGGGCCTCGCCAGCTGCCATACGTGCGGGCTCGTGCAGCCACTTGACCGCACGCGCACGCATGCGCACGCGCACTGCGCGCGCTGCGGCGCCGCGCTCCATTTCCGCACGCCGAACAGCATCGCGCGCACCTGGGCGCTGCTGCTCGCCGCCGCGATCCTCTACATTCCGGCGAACCTGCTGCCGATCATGCGCACGTCGTCGCTCGTCGGCGCTCAGCAGGACACGATCATGAGCGGCGTCGTCTATTTCTGGACCTCGGGCGAGTGGCCGCTCGCCGTCGTCGTGTTCGTCGCGAGCATCCTCGTGCCGATGCTCAAGCTCGGCGTGCTCGTGATCCTCGTGATCAGCGCGCAGCGCCGCTCCGCGTGGCGGCCGCTGCAGCGCACGCGCCTGTTCCGGATCGTCGAGCGCATCGGCCGCTGGTCGATGCTCGACATCTTCGTCGTGACGCTCACCGTCGCGCTCGTCCACTTTCGTTCACTGGCCGTGATCACGGCCGGCCCCGGCGCGCTCGCGTTCGGCTCGGTCGTGATCCTCACGATGCTGGCGTCGATGCAGTTCGATCCCCGCCTGATCTGGGATCCTGTCGAAAACTCAGGGAAACACCATGAATAGTCCGCAAGGCCCGCAGCACGACCGGCCCCGGCCACCCGATCCGGCGATCTCGACGAAAAGCGGCTGGCTGCCGTCGCTCGTCTGGCTCGTGCCGCTGGTCGCCGCGCTGATCGGCATCGGCCTCGTGATCAAGTCCGTGCGCGAGCGCGGCCCGGAAATCACGATCAGCTTCCGCAGCGCCGAGGGCCTCGAGCCCGGCAAGACCCAGGTCAAGTACAAGGACGTCGAGATCGGCATCGTCAAGACGATCACGCTGTCGAAGGACCTGGCGCGCGTGCTGGTCGACGTGCAGCTCAAGAAGGAGGCCGAGGACTTCGCGGTCAAGGGCTCGCGCTTCTGGGTCGTGCGTCCGCGGATCGGTGCGACCGGCGTGTCGGGGCTCGGCACGCTGCTGTCGGGCGCGTACATCGGCGTCGACGCCGGCCGCTCGCAGGAAGGGCAAACCGACTTCACGGGCCTCGAGACGCCGCCGCCCGTCACCGGCGACCAGAAGGGCACGCAGTACGTGCTGCGCGGCGCGTCGCTCGGCTCCGTCGACATCGGCTCGCCGGTCTACTACCGGCGCGTGCAGGTCGGCCAGGTGGTCGGCTTCTCGCTCGACAAGGACGGCACGGGCGTCACCGTCAACGTGTTCGTCAACGCGCCGTACGACCAGTACGTCGGCGTCAATTCGCGCTGGTGGCAGGCGAGCGGCGTCGACCTGCGGCTCGATTCGAGCGGCCTGAAGCTGAACACGCAGTCGCTCGCGACGGTGATCCTCGGCGGCATCGCGTTCCAGGCGCCGCCCGGCCAGGGCAGCGGCGCGGCCGCGCCGAACAACACGGTGTTCCACCTCGGCTCCGACGAGGCCGACGCGATGCGCGAGCCGGACGGCCCGCCGCTGCAGGTCGTGATGAACTTCAACCAGTCGCTGCGCGGCCTTGCCGTCGGCGCGCCGGTCGACTTCCGCGGCATCGTGCTCGGCGAAGTCACGAACATCGGCATCGACTACGATCCGAAGGCGAAGAACTTCACGATGCCGGTGACGATGAACCTCTATCCGGAACGGCTCGGCCGGCGCTTCCGCGAAACGATCGAGAGCAAGGGCGAGGCCGCCCGCCGCGGGATCGTCGAGCGGCTCGTCGAGCGCGGGCTGCGCGGCCAGCTGCGCACCGGCAACCTGCTGACGAGCCAGCTCTACGTCGCGCTCGACTTCTTCCCGAAGGCAACGACCGCGAAGATCGACCCGTCGCGCCAGCCGCTCGAGCTGCCGACCGTGCCGAACGAGCTCGAGGAGCTGCAGGTGGTGGTCGCCGACATCGCGAAGAAGCTCGGCAAGGTGCCGTTCGACCAGATCGGCGCGAACCTGAACAGCACGCTCGCGAACGCCGACAGGCTGTTCAGGCAGCTCGACACGCAGGTCGCGCCCGAGGCGCGCGACACGCTGTCGGCCGCGAAGCAGACCTTCTCGGCCGCCGAGGCGACGCTGCAGCAGGATTCGCCGCTGCAGTCCGACGTGCGCGGCGCGCTGAAGGAACTCACACGCACGCTGCAATCGCTGAACGCGCTCTCGGACTATCTGGAGCGCCACCCCGAATCGCTGCTCAAGGGCAAGCCAGGAGACAAGCAATGACGACACGCGTGAACGGATTCGCGAGCGGCGCGGCGGTGGTTCTCGCCGCGCTGGCGCTCGCCGCGTGCAGCTCGCCGCCCGCGCGGTTCTATACGCTCACCCCCGCCGACGCGGCGCTCGCGGTGCGTACGGCGCCCGCCAACCCGCCGTTCCTGATCGAGGTGCCGTCCGTCGGCGTCCCCGAGCAGGTCGCGAAGAACCAGCTCGTCGTGCAGAAGAACGCCGCGCAGGTCGACGTGCTCGAGCTGGAACGCTGGGCGTCGCCGCCCGCCGACGAGATCCGCCGCGCGCTGTCCGACGACCTCGCCGCGCAGCTCGGCACGATCGACGTCGTGAATTCCGCGTATCCGGCAGGCGTGCCCGTGTACCGGGTCAGCGTCAACGTGCAGCGCTTCGAGTCGTGGCCGGCCAAGCGCGCGGCGATCGACGCGGTGTGGAGCGTGCGCGCGGTCGGCACGCAGGTTGTGATGACCTGCCGCACGAGCGTCGCCGAGCCGGTCGGCGACGGCTACGACGCGCTCGTCGCCGGTCATCGGCGCGCGCTCGACGCGATCGCGACGCAGGCGGCCGCCGGCGTGCGCGCGCTGGCCGCGCGGCGTGGGGTGGCGGCGAGTGGAGCGAGCGCGGTGGCAGGCGGCAAGACGACGGTCGCCGCGACGGCCGTGCCGGTCGTGCCCTGCCCGGCCAATCCGGCGCCCGGCGGCGACGCAGGCGCGACCGGCAAGTCGGGCGCGTAAGCCGGCGGCGGGGTGCGCGTGGATGCGAGCGCATGGGGGGTGTGGGTGCGTGGCTCGTATGGACGTATGGGGTGTGTAGCCGCGTCGTTCGTGTCGTTCGTGAAGCTCGCGGAGTCCATATCGCCCGTGTCGCTCACTGCGTAACCCGTCTGGTCCGCGCGTCCCCTGTAACTCGTCCGGCCCACCTGACCCGGTAACCCGTTCCAGCAGCATCACCGATCACGACCGCCGGCCGCACCGCCCACGCCCGATCTCTGCCATCGCCCGCCTCGCCTCGCTCGTCGAAATCGGCAAAAACCGGCGTCACGCAACGCGGTCAGCTTGCCTTTTCGCGGCCAATTGACGATCCTACGCTGTCCCCGACCCGCGCCGCCTGTCGTGCGGGCCAGCCGATGGCGCACCGCCCCGGTCCGACCGACCGCCGCGCGAGCGCAGGCCCGCGACGGCCCACGCACGGCGCGTGGCGACCGTCCGCCCATCGTCCGGCTTGCCCGACCCGCGTCACCGTTGCCCTCGGCGCCGCGCCGCGTTTCCGGCCGGCATCCCGAACCCGCCCACCCGTGGGCTTTCGCTATTCCGTTTATGTTCCGTTCCCTGACGACCCTGATCAAGAAGTGGCGCGCGTCGCGCAGTGCGAGCCACCAGCTCGACGCGCTGCTGGCGCACGCCGACGCCGACGCGCCCTACGCCGAGCGCAGCGAATGGCTGATCGAGCTCGCGCACTGGCTGCGCCGCAGCGGCGCGATGCAGGCCGCGGCGCAGGACGCCGCCGAACGCGACGACGACGCGCGCACGTTCCCCGCGCATGCGCGGCTGCGCTACCTGTTCCACGTGCTCGACCGCAACCCGGCGTGGAAATCGCATGCCGCGCGAATCCTGCGCGGCATCCTGCGCGAATGCGACGGCATCTCGCTGCTGTGCGACGCCGGCATGCCGGTGCACTCGGGCTTCTTCGGCGCACTGTTCGAGCGGCTCGACTCGTCGATGATCCCGCCCGCGCCGAACCGCCGCGAACTGTCCGCGCTGTTCACGCTGATGTTCCCGGCGCCGGAAGATGCCCAGTGGATCGGCGCGCTGCCCGACGACCTGCTCGCGCGCCTCGCCGCGCTGCTGTCGTTCGACGTGACCGACGACGAGCGTCACGAGCCCGGCTCGCTTTCTCGCGACCTGCTCGCGGCGCTGCACAACCTGACCTGCCAGATCAGCTCGACCGGCCTGTCGCAGACCGTGCGCAGCCGCCTGTCCGACGACGACGCGCCCAAGCCGCTCGAAGCGCAGCCGTTCTACCGGCTGACGGGCGCGATGCTCGCGGTCGAATCCGCGCACGCCGCGGTCGAGGAAGGCGGCGCCCCGAGCAAGCTGCTGCACGAGGTCAACTACCTGCGCGTGCTGCTCGACGAATGCCGGATCGCGGTCGACGACGTGTTCGCGCACCTGTACCGCAACGGCGTGTCGGTCGACATCGTGTTCCAGGTCGAGCGGATGCGGATGCGCATCCAGCGCGCGGAAATGCTGCTGAACGCGTGGATGGCGCGCGACGACCTGCGCGGGACCGCGCGCCTCACGGCCGAGCTCGTCGATGCGAACCAGAACAGCCAGAGCGTGTCGCACCTCGTGCGCAGCAATTTCTCGCTGTTCGCGCGCAAGCTCGTCGAGACCAACGCGGACACCGGCGAGCACTACATCACGCGCGGCCGCGCCGAGTACCTGAAGATGCTGCGGATGGCCGCGGGCGGCGGGCTCGTCACCGTCGCGACGGTCTGCCTGAAGTTCGCGGTCACCGGCGCGCACCTGCAGTCGATGCTCGAAGGGCTGCTCGCCGGCGTCAACTACGCGGCGAGCTTCATGGTGATGCACTTCCTGCACTTCACGCTCGCGACCAAGCAGCCGGCGATGACCGCGCCGACGCTCGCGCGCGAGCTCGACGGCACGACCCACGACGACGGCGTGAAGCATTTCGTGTCGTCGGTGATCGCGCTGATCCGCACGCAGGCGGCGGCGATCTGCGGCAACGTGCTCGTCGTGCTGCCGGTGTGCCTGCTCGTGCAGCTATTCGCGGGCGGCGTGCTGCATGCGAACCTGATCTCGGCGCAGAAGGCGCATGCGACGCTGCAGTCGTTCTCGCTGCTCGGCCCGACGCCGCTCTATGCGGCGCTCACGGGCGTGCTGCTGTGGTCGTCGAGCCTGCTCGCCGGCTGGGCGGACAACTGGTTCGTGCTGCATCGGGTCGGCGACGCGCTCGCGTACAACCGCCGGCTGCGCCTCACGCTCGGCGCGGCCGGCGCGGCCAAGCTCGCGCATTTCTGCCGCTCGAACGTCGCCGGCGTGGTCGGCAACGTCGGCCTCGGCCTGATGCTCGGCCTCGTGCCGGCGATCGTCACCGCCGTCGCGTTTTCGTTCGAGGTGCGTCACGTGACGCTGTCCGCGGGCTCGATCGGCATCGCGCTCGGCGTGCTCGGCAAGGACACGCTCGGCTCGCCCGAGCTGTGGTGGGCGGCGGCGGGCGTGCTCAGCATGGCGATCCTCAACGTCGCGGTGAGCTTCGCGCTCGCGTTCACGATGGCCGTGCGCTCGCGCAGCCTGCGGCCGACCAAGGTGCGCGCGCTCGTCGCCGCGATCGGCCGGGCGGTGCTCGCGAATCCGCTCGTGCTGGTCTGGCCGGCAGCCGGCGCGACGGCCCGCACGGGGCAGTCGGGGTCGCACTGAGCGCGGCGTGCGGCGCGGCCCGCTGGGTCGGGCCGCACGCAGCCGCACGCCGAACAGATTCCACGGGGGGCGGGCGGCCGGCCGCTTCAAACCGGCCTCTCGCGGCCGCCGGCCGCCCTCGCGGCACGACGCGCCGGCCCTGCCGCCCGCGCCGCGTACAATAATGGACTTTTGTCCGTCTTCCCCCGCCTTATGTCCTCGCCCACCCAGTACGAATTCTTCGCTCCCTGCCCGCGCGGCCTCGAAGCGGCGCTTGCCGCCGAGCTGGCCGAGATCGCCGGCAGCCATCTGAACGGCGCGCCGTTCGCCGCGGGCGCGCAGGTGCCGGGCGGCGTCCATTTCCGGGGCGGCTGGGCCGCCGGGATGGCCGCGAACCTGCATTCGCGGATCGCGAGCCGCGTGCTGCTGAAGATCGCGCACCGCCCGTACCGCAATGAGCAGGACGTCTACGCGCTCGCGCTCGAGCAGCCGTGGGAGCGCTGGTTCGCGGCGACGCAGACGCTGCGCGTCGACATCACCGCGATCAAGTCGCCGCTCAAGAGCCTCGAGTTCGCGACGCTGCGCGTGAAGGACGCGATCTGCGACCGCATGCGCGACAAGACCGGCGCGCGCCCGAGCATCGACACCGGCGCGCCCGACGTGCGCGTGTTCGCGTTCCTGACCGCCACCGACTGCACACTGTACCTCGACACGTCCGGCGAGCCGCTGTTCAAGCGCGGCTGGCGCCTCGACAAGGGCGCGGCGCCGCTGCGCGAGAACCTCGCGGCCGGCATCCTGCGCCTGACCGGCTGGACTCCCGGCACGCCGCTGTACGACCCGATGTGCGGCAGCGGCACCTTCCTCGCGGAAGCGGCGCAGATCGCGCTCGGCGTGGCGCCGGGCGTCGAGCGCCGCTTCGGCTTCGAAAAGCTCAAGCAGTACGACATCACCGCGTGGCAGGGCCTGAAGGTCGCGGCGCTGGACGCGAAGCGCGCGGCGCGCGGCAAGCGCGACGATCTGCTGGTCTACGGCAGCGACATCTCCGGCGACATGCTCGAGAAGGCGCGCGCGAACCTCGAACGCGCGGGCGTGCCGTCGCTGTGGCTCAAGCAAGTCGACGCGCGCGCGATGACGCCGCCGTGCGACGCGCCGGGGATCATCGTCGCGAACCCGCCGTACGGCGAGCGGATCGAAGTGCGCGGCCGCGGCCCGCGCGGCGATGCGCGCGAGACGGGCCGCAATCGCGGCAACGACGACGCGTTCCGCCGCACCCACACCGACGCGCCCGACAGCGAGTTCTTCAACGCGCTCGGCGACGCGCTGAAGCAGCGCTTCGCCGGCTGGCAGGCGTTCCTGCTGACGTCCGACCGCGCGCTGCCCGGCCAGCTCCGGCTGCGCGAATCGGCCAAGACGCCGCTCTTCAACGGCGCGCTCGAATGCCGGCTGTTCCGCTTCGACCTGATCGCGGGCAGCGTGAAGGCGCGTCCGGCCGCTGCGGAAGGCGACGCGTGACGCGCCGCTCCCGCGCACCGGCCGCTGCGGCCGGCTGCTGACAGCCAGTCCCCGACGCCCGGCATTCGCCGGGCGTTGTTACTTGCGGCGCCGATGCGTGCGCCGCTTCGTCTGCCGTACCTTCCACCCCACCGTCCGCTTCGGCGCTGCGCTGCGCGCCGGCTGCCGCCGCGCGACGCGCGAAGCGCGAACGGGCAGGCGCTTTCCACACCGGCGCGCGGTGCGTTGTCAGTACCGCCATCACTACTGACAGCACGCTGTCAGCAGCCCTCGATCACACTGCAATCCCGGCGCAATGCAACGCCGGTTTCCATCAAGAATCCGAACAACAAGGAGCTCGTCATGACGTCCGCGACTGCAAACGCAAACGCACCCGCAACCCTCGACCGTGCCATCGCCTGGTTCGACATTCCGTCCCTCGATTTCGACCGCGCGATCCGCTTCTACGAAACCGTGCTGCAGACGACGCTGCATCGCGACGTGATCGGCGGCGTGCCGATGGCCGTGTTCGGCCACGAAGCGTCGGCCACCGGCGGCAGCATCGTCTACGACCCGCAGCAGATGAAGCCGAGCGCGACCGGCGTGCTCGTCTACCTGAACGCGGGCGAATCGGTCGTCGCGGCGCTCGACCGCGCGAAGCGCGCGGGCGGCGTCGTGCAGGGGTCGGTCGTCGAACTGCCGAACAACTACGGTTACATCGGCTACCTGATCGATACCGAAGGCAACCGCGTCGGCCTGCACGCGCCGAAATGCCACTGACGGCGTCCACCGGGCGGCGGGCGCGGCGCTATCATCGCGGTGTCGCCGCTTTTGAAGGAATCGAGGTGCAGCAATGACGCGTCGTGCCGATCGCCTGTTCCAGATCGCCGAGCTGCTGCGCGGGCGTCGCCTGACGACCGCGCAGCAGCTCGCCGACTGGCTGTCGGTGTCGCCGCGCACCGTGTACCGCGACGTGCGCGACCTGCAGTTGTCAGGGGTGCCGATCGAAGGCGAGGCCGGCATCGGCTACCGGCTGAACCGCAATGCGAGCCTGCCGCCGCTCACCTTCACCGCGGAGGAGCTCGCGGCGCTCGCCGCCGGCGCGCGGATGCTCGAGACCTGGGGCGGCGCGCGCTTCGCGGGCGGCGCCCGTTCGGCGCTCGCGAAGATCGCGTCGGCGATGCCGGCCGACAAGCGCAACGCGCTCGACCGCCTGCCGGTGTTCGCGCCGTCGTTCCACATCGACGCGGCGTTCTGCGCGAAAGTCGATGCGATCCACCAGGCGGTGGACACGCGGCACGTCGTCAGCTTCGCGTATCGCGACCGCCTCGGCGCGAACACGCAGCGCCGCGTGTGGCCGCTTGGGCTCGTGTACTGGGGCGGGCGCTGGACGATCGGCGCGTGGTGCGAGCTGCGCGACGACTTTCGCACCTTCGACATCGCGCGGATGGGCGACATCACCGTGCACGAGCAGTTTCCGGACATGGAAGGGCGCCGGATCGCGGATTACATGCGGATCGCGGAAGCGCCGATGCGCTGACGCGCCCGGGCAGGCGGCACGCAGCGGCACGGTTGCGCGCGCCGCCGCCGGTTCGCTCATTCCCCGAACACCACCGCTCGCTTCGGTCGTTCGTCCACGTGCAGCGAGAACACGTCGGCGCGCGCATAGTGCCCGACCACGTCGAAGTCGTAACGCGCGCGCACCAGCTCGTCGAGATCGATGCGCGCGGTGACGAGCCCCTCTTCCCCGATCAGCGGCTCGGCCAGCAGGTCGCCGAGCGGTCCGACGATCACGCTGCCGCCGCGGATCAGCGGCCGCTCCGGGTCCCAGCCCGGCACGTCGATCCCGAGCGCGCGCGGCGACGGCAGCACCTGGCACGCGCTCACGACAAAGCAGCGCCCCTCGTGCGCGATATGGCGCATCGAGCTTTGCCAGACGTCGCGCTCGTCGACGGTCGGCGCGCACCAAATCTGCACGCCCTTCGCATACATCGCGCAGCGCAACAACGGCATGTGGTTCTCCCAGCAGATCACGGCGCCGGCCCGCCCCGCGGCGGTCTCGACGATGGGCAGCGTCGAGCCGTCGCCCTGCCCCCAGATCAGCCGCTCGGTGCCGGTCGGCATCAGCTTGCGATGCTTCGCGACGAGCCCGTCGCGCGGGTCGAAAAACAGCGCCGTGCAATAGAGCGTGCTGCCGCCGCGCTCGATCACGCCGACCACGAGGCTCGCGGCGGTGCGCTGCGACAGCGCGGCCAGCTCGTCCGTTTCCGGCCCCGGCACGTCGATCGCTTGCGCGGCGTAGCGCGCATACGCGTCGCGGCCTTCGGGCAGCCGGTAGCCGAGCCGCGTGCCGAAGATCTCGCCTTTCGGATAGCCGCCTAGCACGGCTTCGGGCAGCACCACGAGCGATGCGCCGCAATCGCGGATCGCCGCTTCGTAGCCGAGGATCTTGTCGAGCGTGGCGCGCGTGCCGGCGGGCGATGTGCCGAGCTGCAGCGCGGCGATGACCGAGGTGGACATGACGGTGTCTCCGGTGATGGAAATGACGCCATCTTTGTCGATAAGATTCCATCGATCAAATCGATGGAACGATAAGTGATATGAACGGTGATGATATCTCTCGCATCGACCTGAACCTGCTGAAGGTGTTCGAGGCGCTGTACGAGGAAGGCGGCGCGAGCCGCGCGGCGCTGCGGCTCGATCTGACGCAGTCGGCCGTCAGCGCGGCGCTCGCACGGCTGCGCGCGCTCTACGCCGATCCGCTGTTCGTGCGCACCGGCCGAGGGCTCGCGCCGACACCACGCGCGGACGAGCTGAAGCCGATCCTGTCCGACGCGCTCGACCGCTGCCGGCAGAGCCTCGCGATCGCCGCCGACAGCGGCGACCGGCTCGGCCGCACGATCTCGCTCGGGCTGTCGGACGACTTCGAGATCGCGCTCGGCAGCGCGCTGATCGCCGCGGTCGCGAAGGAGGCGGCCGGCATCCGGCTGATCTTCCGGCAGACGCACAGCGGCATCGCCGGCGACGCGCTGCTGCGGCACGGCGTCGACCTCGCGATCGCGTCGGGCGGATTTTCGGCGAGCGGGCTGAGCCGGCGCGCGGTCGCGACCGGCGGCTACGCGTGCCTGATCGATCCGGCGGCGCGCGCACGGCCGGCGCGCGCGCTGACACTCGCCGACTATCTGCGGCACGACCATCTGCTGGTGTCGTCAGGGGGCGTGATCGGCATCGTCGACGAAGCGCTGGCCGCGCTCGGCCACAAGCGGCGCGTCGCCGCGTCGACCACGCATTTCGCCGCACTGCCTTACCTGCTGCTCGGCACGGCCGCCATCGCGACGATCCCCGCGCACGCGGCGCGGGCGATCGCGCGCACGACGCCGCTGCGCTGCGTCGCATGCCCGGTCGAACTGCCCGGCTATCCGGTAGAAATCGGCTGGCGCACGAGCACGCAGCGCGATCCGGCGATCGTGCGCGTGCGCGACGCGATCGCAGCGTGCGTCGCGACGATCGTCGCGGCGTGACGGCCGGGGTGACTTGGCGACGCGGCGACGTTTCGGGTCCAAAAGGGTCGGATAGATCACCCGACCGCCCGGCACCCGCCGGTCGCAACCGGTAAAATGCGATCCCATGAAACCCGAAATCTGGACCCCGCACGTGACCGTCGCGGCGATCGTCGAGCGCGCCGGCCGCTTTCTCGTGATCGAGGAAGAAACCTCGGCGGGCCTGCGCATCAACCAGCCCGCCGGCCACCTCGAAGCCGGCGAATCGCTCGCCGACGCCGTGATCCGCGAAACGCTCGAGGAAACCGCGCATCCGTTCGAGCCCGACGCGCTCGTGGGCGTGTACCTCGCCCACTACGACCGCCCCGGCAACGCGGGCGCCACCTATCTGCGCTTCACGTTCTGCGGCGCGGCGGGCGAGCCGCTGCCCGGGCACCCGCTCGACGACGGCATCGTCCGCACGCGGTGGATGACGGCCGACGAGCTGCGCGCATGCAGCGACCGTCACCGCTCGCCCGCGGTAATGCGCTGCGTCGACGACTATCTCGCCGGGCGGCGCGTGCCGCTCGATTTCGTGCATACGCATTCGGTCGCGCCGCGGCCGGACGCATTCGATCGTCAGATGGTGAACAAATGAGCAAGCGACGTGTCGTGGTCGGCATGTCGGGCGGCGTCGATTCGTCGGTGACCGCGTGGCTGCTGAAGGAACAGGGATACGACGTCGTCGGCCTGTTCATGAAGAACTGGGAAGACGACGACGACGGCGAATACTGCTCGACGCGCCAGGACTGGATCGACGTCGTGTCGGTCGCCGACCTGATCGGCATCGACGTCGAGGCGGTCAACTTCGCCGCCGAATACAAGGACCGCGTGTTCGCCGAGTTCCTGCGCGAATATTCGGCCGGCCGCACGCCGAACCCGGACGTGCTGTGCAACGCCGAGATCAAGTTCAAGGCGTTCCTCGATCACGCGATGACGCTCGGCGCGGAAACGATCGCGACCGGCCACTACGCGCGCGTGCGCGAGCGCGACGGCCGCTTCGAACTGCTGAAGGCGTTCGATCACACGAAAGACCAGTCGTATTTCCTGCACCGGCTGAACCAGGCGCAGCTGTCGAAGACGATGTTCCCGCTCGGCGAGATCCCGAAGACGAAGGTGCGCGAGATCGCCGCGCAGATCGGGCTGCCGAATGCGAAGAAGAAGGATTCGACCGGCATCTGCTTCATCGGCGAGCGGCCGTTCCGCGATTTCCTGAACCGCTATCTGCCGACGAAACCCGGCCCGATGAAGACGCCCGACGGCAAGACGGTCGGCGAGCACATCGGCCTCGCGTTCTACACGTTCGGCCAGCGCAAGGGCATCGGCCTCGGCGGCAGCAAGGACGGCAGCGGCGAGCCGTGGTTCGTCGCCGCGAAGGACATCCCGTCGAACACGCTTTACGTCGTGCAGGGCCACGACCATCCGTGGCTGCTGTCGCGCCGGCTCGTCGCCGGCAACGTGAGCTGGACCGCCGGCGAGCCGCCGGCCGACGGCTTCGCGTGCGGTGCGAAGACCCGCTACCGGCAGGCGGACGCGGGCTGCTCGTTCGCCCTTGCCGGCGGCGAGCGCTTCTCGCTGACCTTCGACGACGCGCAATGGGCGGTCACGCCCGGCCAGTCGGCGGTGCTGTACGACGGCGAGATCTGCCTCGGCGGCGGCATCATCGAGCACGCGGCCAGCGGCCGCGATGCTGCTGCTGCGGCCCCCGCAGCGGCACTCGTCGAAGCACGCTGACACCCATTCGGTTTAGACTTGCGGCACGCCGCGCCCGGCGCAACACGATTGCACCGAGGCCGGCGCGCCGCCGTCGCAGCGTACGCATGGCGGCCTACTTTCACGGAGTTCCCCCATGCTTTCCAGACGTTACCTCGCGATGTGGGGTGCCGTGCTGTTGCTCGCCGCCGCAGCCGCACTCGCGTCGATCCATGCGCTGTCCTGGCTGTGGATCATTGTCCCCGCCGCCCTCGTTGCCCTCGGCCTGTACGACCTGAACCAGGACCGTCACGCGATCCTGCGCAACTACCCGCTGTGGGGCCACCTGCGCTTCCTGTTCGAATTCATCCGGCCGGAAATCCGCCAGTACTTCGTCGAGGACGACACCGACGAGAAACCGTTTTCACGCGCGCAGCGCAGCCTCGTCTACCAGCGCGCGAAGAACGTCGGCGACAACCGCCCGTACGGCACCGAGCTGAACGTGAAGGCGCTCGCGCACGAATGGATCAGCCATTCGCTCGCGCCGACCAAGCTGCCGAACCACGATTTCCGCATTCGCGTCGGCGCGGGCCGCGCGCAGCCGTACGACATCTCGATCTTCAACATCTCGGCGATGAGCTTCGGCTCGTTGTCCGCGAACGCGATCCGCTCGCTGAACCTCGGCGCGAAGAAAGGCGGCTTCGCGCACGACACGGGCGAAGGCTCGCTGTCGAAATACCACCGCGAGCACGGCGGCGACATCATCTGGGAAATCGCGTCCGGCTACTTCGGCTGCCGCAACGACGACGGCACGTTCAGCCCGGACAAGTTCGCGAAGCAGGCGGCCGATCCGCAGGTGAAGATGATCGAGATCAAGCTGTCGCAGGGCGCGAAGCCGGGCCACGGCGGCGTGCTGCCGGCCGCGAAGATCACGCCCGAGATCGCCGAGACGCGCGGCGTGCCGATGGGCAAGGACTGCATCTCGCCGGCGACGCACTCGGAATTCTCGACGCCGCGCGGGCTGCTCGAATTCGTCGAGCGGCTGCGCACGCTGTCCGGCGGCAAGCCGACCGGCTTCAAGCTGTGCATCGGCCATCCGTGGGAGTTCTTCGGCATCGCGAAGGCGATGCTCGAGACCGGCATCGTGCCGGACTTCATCGTCGTCGACGGCGCCGAGGGCGGCACCGGCGCGGCGCCGCTCGAATTTACCGATCACGTCGGCGTGCCGCTGCAGGAAGGGCTGCTGCTCGTGCACAACACGCTCGTCGGGATCGGCGTGCGCGACCGCGTGAAGATCGGCGCGAGCGGCAAGATCATCACCGCGTTCGACGTCGCGCGCACGCTCGCGATCGGCGCCGACTGGGTGAACTCCGCGCGCGGCTTCATGTTCGCGGTCGGCTGCATCCAGGCGCAGACCTGCCACACCGGCCGCTGCCCGACCGGCGTCGCGACGCAGGACCCGGTGCGCCAGCGCGCGCTCGTCGTGCCGGACAAGGCCGACCGCGTGTACAACTTCCACCGCAACACGCTGCACGCGCTGCAGGAGCTCGTGCAGGCGGCCGGCCTCGCACATCCGTCCGAGCTGCGCGCGCATCACATCGTGCAGCGCATCGCGCCGCACGAGGTCCGGCTGATGTCCCAGCTGCTCAAGTACCTGAAGCCCGGCGCGCTGCTCGACGGCGGCCACTGCGGCTTTACGCTGTACGAGAAATGGTGGCCGCTCGCGCGCAGCGACTCGTTCACGCTCGGCGACGCCGTCTACGCGTCGATCGAGTGACGGCGCCGGCCGGCAAGAAAAAAAACGCGCCTCGGGGCGCGTTTTTTCATCTGCGGAATGCGCGGGCGGCAGCGGCGCCTGCCGATTCAGCCGCGACTCAGCCCCGCGGCACCGTGTCGATGAACGACTGGCGCTGCATCAGCTTCACGAAGTGCTTGTCGAGGTTCGGGTGGCGCTCGCGCCAGTTCAGCTCGGGCATCCGGAAGTCGAGATAGCCGAGCGCGCAGCCGAGCGCGACGTCGGCGAGCGTGTAATGATTACCGACGCACCACATCTTGCCGCCGAGGCCCTGCGACATTGCGACGAGCGCGTCGTCGATCTTGCGCTGCTGGCGGGCGATCCAGCTCTCGCTGCGCTGATGCGCGTCGCGCTGCACGTTTTCGATGCGGATCGCGACCGACGCGTCGAGCGCGCCGTCGCACAGCGCCTCCCAGCAGCGCACCTCGACGCGCTCGCGGCCCGACGGCGGAATCAGCTTGCCGACCGGCGACAGCGTGTCGACGTATTCGCAGATCACGCGGGAATCGAACACCGCGGCGCCGTCTTCCATCACGAGACACGGAACCTTGCCGAGCGGGTTCGAGGCATGAATGTTCGTGTCCGGCGCCCAGACGTTCTCGAGCTCCAGCTTGTAGTCGATCTTCTTTTCAGCAAGCACGATCCGCGCCTTTCGGACGAACGGGCTGCTGAGCGAACCGATTAATTTCATCATCTGCCTTTGTTGAGGAACCGCCGAGAGTATACGTTGTCGCCGATCATAACCGGCCGGCGACAGCCGGTAGAAAATCGCCCATTCGGCCTGTGGATGGTTTGCAACAACCGCGCCAGCGCCGTTGCGGCCCCGTCCCCACGCCCTCTCACGCGCCGCGTCCGGCGGCGCTACAATCGCACGATGAATGCGCCCCACGAATCCGCCATCGCCGTCGACGTCTACCGCCAGCGCCGCGAGCGCGTGCTTGCCGCACTGCGCGCCGCGGGCGGCGGCGTCGCCATCGTTCCCACCGCGCCGGAAGTGATGCGCAACCGCGACACGGGCTATCCGTATCGCCACGACAGCTACTTCTACTACCTGACGGGCTTCGCCGAGCCGGACGCCGTGCTCGTGCTGAACGCGTCCGCGCCGCACGGCGCGCCGCAATCGATCCTGTTCTGCCGCGCGAAGAATCCCGACCTCGAGATCTGGGAAGGCTTCCACTACGGCCCGGAGGCTGCGCGCGACGCGTTCGGCGTCGACGCGGCATACGCCGCCGACGCGCTCGACACGGAAATGCCGCGCCTGCTCGCCGATGCGGGCACCGTGCACTACCGGTTCGGCGCGTCGGCCGAGTTCGACCGCCAGCTCGGCCGCTGGCTCGACGCGGTGCGCGCGCGGGCGCGCACGGGCGTCGCAGCGCCCGACGCGCTGCTCGACCTCACGCCGCTCGTCGACGACATGCGGCTCGTCAAGGACGAGCACGAGCTCGCGATCATGATGCGCGCCGCGCACATCTCGGCGCTCGCGCATCGCCGCGCGATGCAGGCGTGCCGGCCGGGCGTGCGCGAATACGAACTCGAGGCCGAGCTGCTCTACACGTTCCGCAAGCACGGCGCGCAGGCGCCGGCCTACGGCTCGATCGTCGCGGCGGGCGCGAACGCGTGCGTGCTGCATTACCCGGCCGGCTACGCGGCCGCGCGCGACGGCGACCTGATCCTGATCGACGCGGCGTGCGAGCTCGACGGCTACGCGTCGGACATCACCCGCACGTTCCCGGCCAACGGGCGCTTCTCGCCCGCGCAGCGCACGCTGTACGACATCGTGCTCGCCGCGCAGCAGGCGGCGATCGACGCGACGCGCGCCGGCGTGCCGTTCGAGGCGCCGCACGACGCCGCCGTGCGCGTGCTCGCGCAGGGCCTGCTCGACACCGGCATCATCCCGAAGACGCGCTTCTCGAACGTCGACGACGTGATCGCGGAGCGTGCGTATGCGCGCTTCTACATGCACCGCACCGGCCACTGGCTCGGCATGGACGTGCACGACTGCGGCGACTACCGCGAGCGGCTCGCCGAGCGCGACGCCAACGGCGCGCTGCCGTGGCGCACGCTGCAGGCCGGCATGGCGCTGACCGTCGAGCCGGGCCTGTACGTGCGCGCCGCCGACGACGTGCCGCCCGAATACTGGAACATCGGCATCCGCATTGAAGACGACGCGATCGTGCGCGAGCAGGGCTGCGAGCTGATTTCGCGCGACGTGCCCGTCGCGGCCGCCGAGATCGAGGCGCTGATGCGCGCAGGCGCGGCGCACGGCGCCTGAGCAGGCGGCGCCGACCGTTTCATCCGTTTCACGATTCCTGATGACGACCGATTCCTCCCCGGCCACGCCGGACCACGACATCGCCATCGTCGGCGCGGGCCCCGTCGGGCTCGCGCTGGCCGGCTGGCTCGCGCGGCGCAGCGCGACGCGGCACTGGTCGATCGCGCTGATCGACGCGCGCGAGCCCGCCGCAAGCGCGAACGATCCGCGCGCGATCGCGGTGTCGCACGGCAGCCGCGTGCTGCTCGACACGCTCGCGTGGCCCGCCGACGCGACGCCGATCGAACACATCCACGTGTCGCAGCGCGGCCATTTCGGCCGCACGCTGATCGACCGCGACGAGCACGACGTGGCGGCGCTCGGCTACGTCGTGCGCTACGGCTCGATCGTGCAGGCGCTGGCGGGCGCGGTGCGCGGCACGCGCGTCGACTGGCTCACGTCGACCTCGGCGCGCGCGCCGCGGCAGGACGCCGACGGCGTCACGCTGACGCTCGACGGACCGCAGGGCGAACGCACGCTGCGCGCGCGGATCGTCGTCAATGCCGAAGGCGGGCTGTTCCACGAGCAGCGGGACGACGGCGGCAAGCACCGCCGCGACTACGGCCAGACTGCGCTCGTCGGCACGGTGACGGTGTCCGCGCCGCGCCCGAACGTCGCGTGGGAGCGCTTCACGCACGAAGGCCCGCTCGCGCTGCTGCCGCTCGGCGGCGCCGATTACGCGCTGGTGTGGTGCTGCGAGCCCGGCGAAGCCGCTCGCCGCGCCGCGCTGCCCGACGACGCGTTCCTGCGCGAGCTCGGCATCGCGTTCGGCGAGCGCATGGGCCGCTTCGTCGCGATCGCCGGGCGCGCGTCGTTCCCGCTCGGCCTGAACGCCGCGCAGACGCTCGTCGACCGCCGCACCGCGATCGTCGGCAATGCCGCGCAGACGCTGCACCCGGTCGCGGGCCAGGGGCTCAACCTCGGCCTGCGCGACGCGCATACGCTCGTCGACACGCTGTCCTGGCACGGCGCCGAGCCGGCCGCGCTCGCTGCCTTCAACGCGCGGCGCGCGCTCGACCGGCGCTTCACGATCGGCGCGACCGACACGCTCGCGCGGCTGTTCACGATCGAGGCGGGCCCGCTCACGCTGCTGCGCGGCGCGGCGCTGACCGCGCTCGAACTCGTGCCGCCGCTCAAGGCCGCGATCGCCCGCCAGATGATGTTCGGCCAGCGCCGCTGACGCGCGCGCCGCCACCCCCGCCGCACCGCGCGGTGTCCGATGCGCGCCACGCGCAGCGCGCCGGACAAACCGGGTCAAATCGGCGCGGCAGGGGAATACGGTAAAATGCGCGTTTCCCTCCGCCGTTTTCATGCCCGCGCTGGTCGGTCCGCGGGCGATGTCATTGCGATGCCCGTTATCGGCTCTCACGTATTGCGCAACAACCTGTTCGTCGCCCCGATGGCCGGCGTGACGGACCGGCCGTTCCGCCAGCTGTGCAAGCGGCTGGGGGCCGGCTATGCCGTGTCCGAAATGGTCGCGTCCAACGCCCAGCTGTGGAAAAGCGCCAAGACGATGCGGCGCGCGAACCACGAAGGCGAGGTCGAGCCGATCGCCGTGCAGATCGCCGGCGCCGACCCGGCGATGATGGCCGAAGCCGCCCGCTACAACGTCGACAACGGCGCGCAGATCATCGACATCAACATGGGCTGCCCGGCGAAGAAGGTGTGCAACGTCGCCGCGGGCTCCGCGCTGCTGCAGAACGAGCCGCTCGTGAAGCAGATCGTCGAGGCGGTCGTCGGCGCGGTCGGCACGGGGCCCGACGCCGTGCCCGTCACGCTGAAGATCCGCACCGGCTGGGACCGCGAGCACAAGAACGCGATCACGGTCGCGCGCCTCGCCGAGGCCGCCGGCATCTCGATGCTCACCGTGCACGGCCGCACGCGCGCCGACCTGTACCGCGGCGAAGCCGAATACGAAACCATCGCGGCCGTGAAGGCGGCGGTCGGCATTCCGGTCGTCGCGAACGGCGACATCACGTCGCCGCAGAAGGCGAAGGCGGTGCTCGACGCGACCGGCGCCGACGCACTGATGATCGGTCGCGCCGCGCAAGGCCGGCCGTGGCTGTTCCGTGAAATCGATCATTTCCTGCAAACCGGCGAGCTGCTGCCGCCGCCGCTGATCGACGAGATCCAGCAGGTGATGAACGAGCATCTGGAAGATCACTACGCGTTCTACGGAGAATTCACGGGAGTCCGTACTGCGCGCAAGCACATCGGCTGGTACACTCGCGGCCTTTCCGGCGCCAACGGGTTCCGGCACCGGATGAACACGCTCGATTCCACCCGCGAGCAGCTCGCCGCCGTCAATGCATTCTTCGAAGCGCAGAAGGCGCTGTCCGATCACCTCGTCTACGTCGACGAGGACGGGGATGAGGATGACCACGGCGAGTCGGACGACCATAACCAGTTAGCAGCATGAGCAAGCACAACATCGAACAATGTGTCCGCGAGAGCCTGGACGTGTATTTCCGGGATCTAGACGGCTCCAATCCGCACGACGTCTACGAAATGGTGATGTCCTGCGTCGAAAAGCCGATGCTCGAGGTCGTGCTCGAACAGGCGGGCGGCAACCAGTCGCTCGCCGCGGAGTACCTCGGCATCAACCGCAATACGCTGCGCAAGAAGCTGCAGCAGCACGGCCTGCTGTAGCCGGCCGCCTTGTCCCCGTTTCCCTGGCTATTGGTGGTTCCATCATGATCAAGCAAGCGCTCATTTCCGTTTCCGACAAGACCGGCATCGTCGACTTTGCGAAGTCGCTGTCCGACCTCGGCGTCAAGCTGCTGTCGACCGGCGGCACCGCGAAACTGCTGGCCGACGCGGGCCTGCCCGTCACCGAGGTGGCCGACTACACCGGCTTCCCGGAAATGCTCGATGGGCGCGTGAAGACGCTGCATCCGAAGGTGCACGGCGGCATCCTGGCGCGCCGCGACCTGCCCGAGCACATGCAGGCGCTCGCCGCGCACGACATCCCGACGATCGACCTGCTCGTCGTGAACCTGTACCCGTTCGTCGCGACGATCGCGAAGGACGACTGCACGCTCGCGGACGCGATCGAGAACATCGACATCGGCGGCCCGACGATGCTGCGCTCGGCCGCGAAGAACCACCGCGACGTGACGGTGATCGTCGATCCGGCCGACTACGCGGTCGTGCTCGACGAGATGAAGGCGAACGGCAACACGGTCGGCTATCCGACCAACTTCCGTCTCGCGACCAAGGTGTTCGCGCACACCGCGCAGTACGACGGCGCGATCACGAACTACCTGACGAGCCTGACCGACGAGCTCAAGCACACGTCGCGCAACCCGTACCCGGCAACGCTGAACATGGCGTTCGACAAGGTGCAGGACCTGCGCTACGGCGAGAACCCGCACCAGAGCGCCGCGTTCTACCGCGACGTCGCGACGCCCGCCGGCGCGCTCGCGAACTACCGCCAGCTGCAGGGCAAGGAACTGTCGTACAACAACATCGCCGATTCGGATGCCGCGTGGGAATGCGTGAAGACGTTCGATGCGCCGGCCTGCGTGATCATCAAGCACGCGAACCCGTGCGGCGTCGCGGTCGGCAACGACTCGGCCGACGCCTACGCGAAGGCGTTCCAGACCGATCCGACGTCGGCGTTCGGCGGCATCATCGCGTTCAACCGCGAAGTCGACGAAGCGGCCGCGCAGGCCGTCGCGAAGCAGTTCGTCGAAGTGCTGATCGCGCCGTCGTTCACCGACGCCGCGAAGCAGGTGTTCGCCGCGAAGCAGAACGTGCGCCTGCTTGAGATCGCACTGGGCGAAGGCCATAACGCGTTCGACCTGAAGCGCGTCGGCGGCGGCCTGCTGGTGCAGTCGCTCGATGCGAAGAACGTGCAGCCGCACGAGCTGCGCGTCGTCACGAAGCGCCACCCGACGCCGAAGGAAATGGGCGACCTGCTGTTCGCGTGGCGCGTCGCGAAGTACGTGAAGTCGAACGCTATCGTGTTCTGCGGCAACGGCATGACGCTCGGCGTCGGCGCGGGCCAGATGAGCCGCGTCGACTCGGCGCGCATCGCGAGCATCAAGGCGCAAAATGCGGGCCTCACGCTCGCGGGCTCGGCAGTCGCGTCGGATGCGTTCTTCCCGTTCCGCGACGGCCTCGACGTCGTCGTGGCGGCGGGCGCGACCTGCGTAATCCAGCCGGGCGGCTCGGTGCGCGACGACGAAGTGATCGCGGCGGCCGACGAGCACAACATCGCGATGATCCTGACGGGCGTGCGCCACTTCCGTCACTGATCGACGGCGCGCGGCCCGCGGGGCCGCGATACACGAGCCCGGCGGCGTCGCACCCGCCGGGTTTTTTGTTGCGCGGCCGCATCGCGGCGGCGTGCCGCGCCTTTCGTTGTAGTATCGCTGCATCACGCAATTCCCTCCTGACATGCGAATTCTCGGCATCGACCCCGGCCTGCGCGTCACCGGCTTTGGCGTCATCGACGTCAGCGGCCACCGGCTCGCCTACGTCACGAGCGGCGTGATCCGCACGCCGACGGCCGATCTGGCCACCCGGCTCGGCACGATCTTCCAGGGCGTCTCGACGCTCGTGCGCGAACACGCGCCCGATCAGGCCGCGATCGAAAAGGTGTTCGTCAACGTCAACCCGCAGTCGACGCTGCTGCTCGGCCAGGCGCGCGGCGCCGCGATCTGCGGGCTCGTCACGGGCGGGCTGCCGGTCGCCGAATACACCGCGCTGCAGCTCAAGCAGGCTGTCGTCGGCTACGGCCGCGCGACCAAGGCGCAGATGCAGGAAATGGTCACGCGGCTCCTGAATCTCTCCGGCCAGCCCGGCACCGACGCGGCCGACGCGCTCGGCATGGCGATCTGCCACGCCCACGGCGGCAACACGCTCGGCACGCTCGGCGGCCTCGCGCCGGCGCTCGCGAAGAAGGGGCTGCGCGTGCGGCGCGGCCGGCTCGTCGGCTGACGCCCGGCGGCGCGCACCGGGCGATCGCCCTGCCGCGCGCCCTGCTTCCGGCCGAACGGCCGGCCCATCGGTTTTCCGCCGCGCGTGCGCTACACTCGCGCTTTCCTCATCGCCTCGCTCAATCCATGATCGGTCGCATCGCCGGCATCCTCCTCGAAAAGAACCCGCCTCACCTGCTCGTCGACTGCAACGGCGTCGGCTATGAAATCGACGTGCCGATGAGCACCTTCTACAACCTGCCGCAGACCGGCGAGCGGGTCGTGCTGCTCACGCAGCAGATCGTCCGCGAGGACGCGCACCTGCTGTATGGTTTCCTGAGCCCGCAGGAGCGCACGACCTTCCGCGAGCTGCTGAAGATCACCGGCATCGGCGCGCGCATGGCGCTCGCCGTGCTGTCCGGCATGAGCGTGCAGGAGCTCGCGCAGGCGGTGACGATGCAGGACGCCGCCCGCCTGACCCGCCTGCCCGGGATCGGCAAGAAGACCGCCGAGCGCCTGCTGCTGGAACTGAAGGGCAAGCTCGGCGCCGACCTCGGCACGCTCGCCGGCGCCGCGTCGCCGTCCGACCACGCGACCGACATCCTCAACGCGCTGCTCGCGCTCGGCTACTCGGAGAAGGAAGGCCTCGCCGCGATCAAGAACGTGCCGGCCGGCACCGGCGTGTCCGAAGGCATCAAGCTCGCGCTGAAGGCGCTGTCGAAGGCGTAACGGCCACGCGTCCGACGCAGTGTCGCGCCGCCGCGCGCGGCGCGCCAGTCGGCCGTTCGGCCAGGTTTGCCGGTCGGCCGCGCGCGGTACAATGGCCGCATGATTGAAACCGACAAACTCGCCACCGAGCGGATCATCGCCGCCACGCCCGCCTCGTCGCACGAGGAGGTGTTCGAACGCGCGCTGCGGCCGCGCCAGCTCGACGAATACGTCGGCCAGGAAAAGGTGCGCGGCCAGCTCGAGATCTTCATCGAGGCCGCGAAGCGCCGTTCCGAGCCGCTCGACCACGTGCTGCTGTTCGGCCCGCCCGGTCTCGGCAAGACGACGCTCGCGCACATCATCGCGCGCGAGATGGGCGTCAACCTGCGCCAGACGTCGGGCCCGGTGCTCGAGCGCGCGGGCGACCTCGCGGCGCTGCTGACGAACCTCGAAGCGAACGACGTGCTGTTCATCGACGAGATCCACCGGCTGTCGCCGGTCGTCGAGGAAATCCTGTATCCGGCGCTCGAGGACTACCAGATCGACATCATGATCGGCGAGGGTCCGGCCGCGCGCAGCGTGAAGCTCGACCTGCAGCCGTTCACGCTCGTCGGCGCGACCACCCGCGCCGGGATGCTGACCAACCCGCTGCGCGACCGTTTCGGGATCGTCGCGCGCCTCGAGTTCTACGATGCGGAGCAGCTGTCGCGCATCGTGCGCCGCTCGGCGTCGCTGCTCAACGCGCAGATCGATCCGAACGGCGCGCTCGAAATCGCGAAGCGCTCGCGCGGCACGCCGCGAATCGCGAACCGGCTGCTGCGCCGCGTGCGCGACTACGCGGAAGTGAAGGCGGACGGCAACATCACCGCGGCCGTCGCCGATGCGGCGCTCGCGATGCTCGACGTCGATCCGGTCGGCTTCGACCTGATGGACCGCAAGCTGCTCGAAGCGATCCTGTACAAGTTCGACGGCGGCCCGGTCGGCATCGACAACCTCGCCGCGGCAATCGGCGAGGAACGCGACACGATCGAGGACGTGCTCGAGCCGTACCTGATCCAGCAAGGCTTCCTGCAACGCACGCCGCGCGGGCGCGTCGCGACGCTGCTGACCTACCGCCACTTCGGGCTCGCCGCGCCGGATACGGGCTACCCGGTGCGCGGCGCATGGGAGGCGTCCGACGGGCAGTGACCGCCCGCCCGACGCTACACCGGCGATGACGACGCCATCCAATCCGCCCCCCGGCGCGCCGGTGCCGCACCCGCGCTGGCTCGAGCCGATCCGCAAGCGGCTCGTGGCCGGCGTCACGCACCTGACGACGGGCAGCGGCCCGTCACTCGACTTTTCGTCGCCGCCCGGCGATCCGGGCCTGTTCGGCCCCGACGCGGTCTGCTGGCGCGTGCATGCGGACTTCGCGTCGATGATGACGGGCGGCATCTCCGCGCTGCTGCTGCAGGCGCTGCATCCGCTCGCGCTCGCCGGCGTATGGGATCACTCGTCGTTTCGCACCGACATCCTCGGGCGGCTGCGGCGCACCGCGACGTTCATTTCCGGCACCACGTTCGGCAACCGCGCGGACGCGCTCGCGCTGATCGAGCGCGTGAAGGCGATTCACGCGAAGGTGCACGGCACCGCGCCCGACGGACGGCCCTACCGGGCCGACGATCCGGCGCTGCTGACCTGGGTGCACGTCGCGGAGGTATCGAGCTTTCTCGCCGCGCATCTGCGCTATGTGAACCCGGCCTTGCCGGGCGAGCTGCAGGACCGCTATTACGCGGAAACGGCGCGCATCGCCGAGATGCTCGGCGCGCAGGACGTGCCCCGCTCGCGCACCGAGATCGACGCGTATCTGGCGCGCATGCGGCCCGATCTCGAAGCCGGGCCGCGCACGTTCGAGGTGATGCGGATCCTGCTGAATGCGCCGGTCGCACGGCCGGCGATGCGGCCCGCCGCGACCCTCGTGATGCACGCCGGCATCGACCTGCTGCCGCCGTGGGCGCAGGACATGCTCGGGGTGTCGAGATTCGCGCCGCTGCGGCGCGCGGTGGTCCGGCCGGGCGTGCGCGTGGTCGCGCCGGTGCTGCGCTGGGCGCTCGTGAACGGCGTATCGAAACGCGCACGGCGCCGCGCCAGCTCAGCGCCGTCGGGCGGCGAGCCGCCTGCGTGACGGTGAGTCGGTAAGTCGCTCAGTCGCTCAGTAGGTCAGAGTCACCAACGCGCGGCCGGATGCCGGCAACGCACTGACGCCCGTCAACCCGTCACGCCGATGCGACCGCCTCAAAGCACCTTGCGGTACCCGTCGTCGTCGCTCGTTTCGTCGAGGTGCGACACGTCCGCCCACTGCACGACGTTCGCGCGTCCGTCCACGTAGTCGACGACGTTGATGCTCGTGTTGAGCAGCTGATAGTTGCGGGGCGCGGCGAGATCGAGCCCGTTCGCGAACCGGTACACGCAGTCGAGCACGCCGCCGTGCGCGACGCAGGCGATCCGCCCGCCCGGATGCGCGGCGACGATCGGTTCGAGCGCGTGCAGCACGCGGTGGTAGAACGCACGCTGCGACTCGCCGCCTTCGGGCTCGAAGCCGGGGTCGCGCGTCTGCCACGCGGCGTACGCGTCGGGAAACCGCGCCTCGATCTCCGTGCTGTCGTGCCCCTGGAAGATGCCGTACGCACGCTCGCGCAAGCCTGCGCGCAGCACGAGCGGCAGGCCGAGCGCATCGGCGGCCGGCTGCGCGGTCTGCTGCGCACGCATCAGGTCGCTCGAATAGATCGCGTCGACGCGCGCCCCGTCGCGCGTTTCGCGCGCAAGACGCACGGCCAGCCGCTGCGCCTGCGCGAGGCCCGAGTCGGCCAGCGGAATGTCGATATGGCCCTGGATGCGCTTGATGCGGTTCCAGGCCGTCTCGCCATGGCGGATGAAGAGGATCTGCGTGGTGGCCATCGCGGCGGCGCCTCCGGGAAGAATCAGGGCCGCACTTGCAGCCAGAATGTCACGGGCCCGTCGTTGACGAGCGAAACCTGCATGTCGGCGCCGAACTCGCCGGTCGCGACGAGCGGATGACGCTCACGCGCCGCGTCGACGAAATAGTCGAACAGGCGCGCGCCCTCGTCGGGCGGCGCCGCGGGCGTGAAGCTCGGACGCAGGCCGCTGTTGGTGTCCGCCGCGAGCGTGAACTGCGACACGAGCAGCAGGCCGCCCGCGCGCCCTGCGCCGTCGATGTTCGACACCGGCAGGTTCATCTTGCCGGCCGCATCGCTGAACACGCGATAGCCGAGCACCTTCGCGAGCAGCTTGTCGGCCGCCGCCTCGGTGTCGCCGCGCTCCGCGCAGACGAGCGCGAGCAGGCCCGCGCCGATCTCGCCCGTCACGCGCTCGCCGACGCGCACGTCGGCGCGCTTCACGCGCTGGATCAGCGCGATCATGCGGTCAGCGTCACGCGCGCGAAGCGGCGCTTGCCGACCTGCACGACGTATTCGCCGGCCTCGATCTTGAGGCCCTTGTCCGTGATCGCCGTACCGTCGATCTTCACGCCGCCCTGCTCGATGTTGCGCAGCGCTTCGCTCGTCGACGGCACGAGGCCGGCCTGCTTCAGCAGCTGGCCGATCGCGAGCGGCGCGCCCGCGAGTGTCACCGACGGGATGTCGTCCGGCACGCCGCCCTTCGCGCGGTGGTTGAAGTCCTCGAGCGCGCGCTCGGCGTCGGCCTGCGAGTGGAAGCGCGCGACGATTTCCTGCGCGAGCAGCACCTTGAAGTCGCGCGGGTTGCGGCCGGTTTCGATCTCGCGGCGGAAGCCGACGATCTCGTCCATGCTGCGGAACGACAGCAGCTCGAAGTAACGCCACATCAGCGTGTCCGAGATGCTCATCAGCTTGCCGAACATGTCGTTCGGCTTCTCGCTGATGCCGACGTAGTTGCCCTTCGACTTCGACATCTTCTCGACGCCGTCGAGGCCTTCGAGCAGCGGCATCGTCAGGATGCACTGCTGCTCCTGGCCGTACTGCTTCTGCAGCTCGCGGCCGACCAGCAGGTTGAACTTCTGGTCGGTGCCGCCGAGCTCGAGGTCGGCGTTCAGCGCGACCGAGTCATAGCCCTGCATCAGCGGGTACAGGAACTCGTGGATCGAGATCGGCACGCCGCTCTGGAAACGCTTCGTGAAGTCCTCGCGCTCGAGAATCCGCGCGACCGTGTAGCGCGACGCGAGCTTGATCATCCCGTCCGCGCCGAGCGGCATCGACCATTCGCTGTTGTAGCGGATCTCGGTCTTGTCGCGGTCGAGCACCAGCGCCGCCTGCTCGAAATAGGTCTTCGCGTTCGCCTCGATCTGCTCGCGCGTGAGCGGCGGGCGCGTCGCGTTGCGGCCGGACGGATCGCCGATCAGCGACGTGAAGTCGCCGATCAGGAAGATCACCGTATGGCCGAGGTCCTGCAGCTGACGCATCTTGTTCAGCACGACCGTGTGGCCGATGTGGATGTCCGGCGCGGTCGGGTCGAGGCCGAGCTTGATGCGCAGCGGCTTGCCCGTGGCCGCGCTGCGCGCGAGCTTCTGCGCGAACTCTTCCTCGATCAGCAGCTCGTCGACGCCGCGCTTCGTGACGGCGAGCGCATGCCGGACTTCATCGGTGATCGGGAAAACAGGCTTGGAACTGGGTTCGGTGCTCATCGGTGCCAGGAAGAAGGTCGCAAAAACAGGGATTTTCCCATAACTTGCGCGCGCATCGCTTAACGGCGGCCCCGCTTGCGCGGATAATCGGCCGCACGGCGCGCGGCACCGGCCGCCGCCGCACGATCCAGGAGGGTTCACGTGCCGCTGCGACGTCCATCATCCGGCCATCCGGCCGACGGCGTTTATTTCGGATTGATGTCGGGAACGAGCATGGACGGCGTCGACGGCGTCGCCGTGCGCTTCGAGACCGGCAAGCCGCCGGCCGTGCTTGCCGAGGCCTTCGTCGGGTTCGCGCAGACGCTGCGCGACGCGCTGTTCGCGCTGCAGCAGCCGGGCGAAAACGAGATCGAGCGCGAGGCGCTGGCCGCCAATGCGCTCGCGGCCCGCTACGCGGTGTGCTGCCATGAACTGCAGCGCGCGGCCGGTCTTTCGCCCGACCAGGTGCGCGCGATCGGCGTGCACGGGCAAACGGTGCGCCACCGCCCCGAGCGCGGCTACACGCGGCAGACCAACAATCCGGCGCTGCTCGCCGAGCTGACGCACATCGACGTGATTGCCGACTTCCGCAGCCGCGACGTGGCCGCGGGCGGCCAAGGCGCGCCGCTCGTGCCAGCGTTCCATGCGACGGTATTCGGTGCGCCGCGCGAGACGCGGGTCGTCTGCAATCTCGGCGGAATCAGCAACATCACGATCCTGCCCGGCGACGGCGGCGACGTTCGCGGCTTCGACTGCGGCCCCGCGAACGCGCTGATCGACGAATGGGCGAGCCGCCACCTCGGCAAGCCTTACGACGAAGGCGGCAAGTTCGCCGCGCGCGGCACGGTCCATGCGCCGCTGCTCGATGCGCTGCTCGACGAGCCCTATTTCGACGCACCGCCGCCCAAGAGCACCGGACGCGACCTGTTCAATCCGGCCTGGCTCGATGCGAAGCTCGCCGCATTCGCGCAGCTCGCGCCGGAGGATGTGCAGGCCACGCTCACGGCGCTGACGGCCGTGTCGATCGCGCACGAAATCGCGCAGCATGCGCCCGACTGCACGGCCGTCCATGTGTGCGGCGGCGGCGCCCGCAACCCCGTGCTGCTCGGCGCGCTTTCAAGCGCGCTGCGCGACCGCGGCGTGCTTGCGGCCGTCGACACGACCGCCGCGCTCGGCGTGCCGCCGCAGCAGGTCGAGGCGCTCGCGTTCGCGTGGCTCGCGTACCGCTTCGCCGCGCGCGAGCCGGGCAGCCTCGCGACGGTCACCGGCGCGGCCGGCGACCGCGTGCTGGGCGCGCTCTATCCGCGCTGAAGCGGCATGCGCGCATCTTCCGGGCATAAAAAACGGGGCTTCATGCCCCGTTTTTTCATTCCGGCGAACCGGATCGGACGCGTCGTGCGCTCAGACCGAGAACGACGAACCGCACCCGCAGGTGGTCGTCGCGTTCGGGTTCTTGATCACGAACTGCGCGCCGTTCAGATCGTCCTTGTAGTCGATCTCTGCACCGACCAGGTACTGGTAGCTCATCGAATCGATCAGCAACTGGACGCCGTTCTTGTTCATCACGGTGTCGTCCTCGTTGACTTCCTCGTCGAACGTGAAGCCGTACTGGAAGCCGGAGCAGCCGCCGCCCTGCACGAACACGCGCAGCTTCAGGTCGGGATTGCCTTCTTCGTCGATCAGTTGCTTCACCTTCTCGGCCGCCGCGTCGGTGAAGACGAACGGAGCCGGCATTTCGGTCGTGGCTGCGGATTCGGTAACAGCGTTCATGCGAACTCTCCAAAAAGCTTTAGCCGCTATTGTAGGGCCGATCTCAAGATCGTGCCGAAGTCCATGAAATCAACAGGTTCTTGTCGATTTCGTCAAACCGGCGGCCGGCGGCGGCATGCAACCGCGAATCGGTCGCGCATAAAAAAACCGCCAGCGCGAAAGCTGGCGGTTTTTCCGGCGGACGCCGCCCGAAAGCGGCGCGGCCAAGAAGCGAAATTAACGCTTCGAGAACTGCTTGGCGCGGCGTGCCTTGCGCAGACCGACCTTCTTACGCTCGACTTCACGTGCATCGCGCGTGACGAAGCCTGCGTTCGACAGCGACGGCTTCAGCGTCGCGTCGTAGTCGATCAGTGCACGGGTGATGCCGTGGCGCACTGCGCCTGCCTGACCCGTTTCACCGCCGCCCGTCACGTTCACCTTGATGTCGAACGTCTGGCCGTGGTTCGTGAGTTCCAGCGGCTGACGCACGATCATCAGCGACGTTTCGCGCGAGAAGTAGTCAGCGATGGGCTTGCCGTTGACGACGATGTCGCCCTTGCCAGCCTTGATGAAGACACGAGCGACGGCGCTCTTGCGGCGGCCCGTACCGTAGTTCCAGTTACCGATCATGTGGGCTCCCCTTAGATCTCGAGCGCCTTCGGCTGTTGAGCCGAGTGCGGATGCGTCGCTTCAGCGTAGACCTTCAGCTTCTTGATCATCGCGTAGCCGAGCGGGCCCTTCGGCAGCATGCCCTTGACCGCCTTCTCGAGCGCGCGGCCCGGGAAGCGTTCCTGCATCTTGCCGAACGTCGTTTCATAGATACCGCCCGGGTAGCCCGAGTGACGGTAGTACTTCTTGTCCAGAGTCTTGTTGCCCGTGACCTTCAACTTGCTCGCGTTGATGACGATGATGAAATCACCGGTGTCGACGTGCGGGGTGAACTCAGGCTTGTGCTTGCCGCGCAGACGGCGTGCCACTTCGCTGGCGACACGGCCGAGAACCTTATCCGTCGCGTCAATCACGTACCATTCGCGCGTCACCTCATGGGCTTTTGCGGAAAACGTCTTCATGATCGATCCAAAAAAATTGCTGTGCCCGATGTGTTCTTTTCCTGCTTGTGTAGGTGCGCTTCGAGGCGCGGTGCAGGCTCTCCCTGTTCTTTTTCCGTGGGCATGAATGCGGAAAAGCCCTGAATTATAAAGGAATTGCCGCGCCGCGGTCAAAGGGAATCCGCATCCGGGTGTCCGGCGCGCCGGAAATCGGCCAAAATCCGGTCCCGCCCCGTTATATCGAGCGATTCCGAGCGCCCGGGGGTATCCATCGGCGCACGCGAGAACGTGCCGGACAAGGAAAAACAACAACCACGATGAAGAAACGACTCACGCCACTCCTGGCGGCCGCCCTGCTGGGCAGCGCCGCATCGGCCGCCGCCGACCCGGCCGGCTGCAACGCGAAACTCGACGCGCTCGACGCACGCATCGCCGCCGCGCGCGAAGCGCGCGCCGATGACCGTATCGCGAAACTGCGCGCCGTGCGCGAACGGGTGCGCCATTTCTGCGCGCGCCGCCAAGGCCATGCATCGGCCGTCGCCGCCCCTGGCGCCTGACGCTCGCGGGACGCGCACATTGCGCGCCGATGTTTGCATGGGACGAAAAAAAGCCCGAACGGCTGGTTCGGGCTTAATCCACCATAGGAGGAGGGTGGAGGAGACATGCGGAGGTTGTCGCAGCGCGACAACCAATGACTCGCATTATACGAACGGGCAGCCGGCAGCACAAGAAAATTTGCATTGCGAAATCAAAAACCACAATACGAAATTTCGTGACCGCGAGCCGCAAACCAAAATTTCACTTTAAAATCATATATTTGCAAATTCCCACGAGCCGAGTCGACAGCATCCGACTAGAGCAAAACCCCTAAATCCCGAAGGGAATTCGCGTTCCTGCGCCCGGTCACGGAGCCCGCGTCGGCGCGCGCCGATCCGCATCGTGCGGCGCATCAGCCTGCCGCGGCCGTGCGGGCTACAATGCCGGATCGAATTCGAATCAGGCAACGCTGGAGCGCAAGCATGGAATGCAAAGTTAGCTGGTTGGGTCAGGACGGCATGGCGTTTTCCGCCCAGACCGGAAGCGGGCACCTCGTCACGATGGACGGCGCACCCGAGGGCGGCGGCCACAATCTCGCGCCGCGGCCGATGGAGATGGTGCTGCTCGGCACCGGCGGCTGCACCGCGTACGACGTCGTGCTGATCCTGAAGAAGAGCCGCCAGGAAGTCACCGGCTGCTCGGTCACGCTGAAGGCCGAACGCGCGAGCGAAGATCCGAAGGTCTTCACGAAGATCCACTTCCACTTCACCGTCACGGGCCGCAACCTGAACCCGGCGACGGTCGAGCGCGCGATCAACCTGTCGCACGACAAGTACTGCTCGGCATCGATCATGATCGCGAAGACGGCCGAGCTCACGCACTCGTTCGACATCGTCGCGGCCTGATCGGGCGTCTCGCCTCAGCGGAAAGAAAAAGGGCCAGCGTCCCGCACGGAGACGCCGGCCCTGTCGCATTCGAACGGCAAAGCAGGCCGATAAGCCGGATTCTGTGCACGCTGCACGCCGAGGCGCGCGGCGCGTGGCAGCCATTCCTCTAGGCGCGCCATTGCTGACGCGCTCAAGCTTCCTACCCGCAGACGAGACGGGGGCCCCGTCCTGCATCCGGAGATGCGCGCCTGCCTACTTGGAATTGCTCCGGGTGGAGGTTACCGTGCCGGCGAACGTCGCCGTCGCCGCGGTGCGCTCTTACCGCACCGTTTCACCCTTACCTGATCCCGGCTTGCGCCGGGCCATCGGCGGTTTGCTTTCTGTTGCCCTGTTCCGCGTGTCGCCACGGATGGCCGTTAGCCATCACCCTGCCCTGTGGAGTCCGGACTTTCCTCGCCCCCGCCTGCCCGAAGGCGGCGAGGCCGCGACTGCCTGGCCTGCTTTGCGACGCGCATTTTAGCACCGTGCGTCCGGCCGTTACAGTGGCCGAGTCCGCCGCCCGCTGCGAAACACCGCGGAATCGTCGTAGAACCCGGGATCGGCGTTCGCCGCGCACCAGCCCGGCACGCCCAGCACCGGCAGCGGCGCGAAATCGCGGCTCGTCAGGTCTCGCGTCGCGAGCATCCGCGCGACCTGCGCATCGACATGCGCGGCCCGGCACGCGGCCGGCCACGAAAAATAGTCGTCGCTCACTTCGACGATCCACGCGTGCGCGGTGCAGGACTTGTACGGCGCGACGAGCTTCTCGAGCAGCGCATGCCCGACGAGCCGCGCCTCGCAGCGCGCCCCCCACGCGTCGCGCGCGGCCACCAGCAGCGCGCGCCAGTCGAAGCCGCGCAGCGCATCGGCGAGTGCCGGATCGGCCGTCACGAACAGTGCGGCATTCTCGTCGAACAGCGTCAGCGCGTCGCGCAACGAGCCGCGCACGGGCCCGACGCCGCCCGCCGTATCGATCGCCGCGGCCTGGCGCGCGTTCAGCGCCGCCTTGATGCGCGGATACGCGAACCAGACGAGCGCATTGAAGAAATCGTGGAGATTGTGCCGGGTCGGCACGCCGCCCGTTGCGGCGATATGGGTCTCGTACGCGACGCCGGCCGGCAGGTCGGCCTGCGGCACGAAGCGCAGCGGCGCGCCGCGGCCGGTGACGAGCGGCGTGCCGCCCGTCGCGCCATTCAGTGCGCCATTCAGCGCGGCGAGCAGCGCGGACTCGCCGTCGAGCGCGCCCGCCTGCACGACGCGCCCCGTCGCGGCATAGCCCGCGAGCCACGGCGCGGACCAGTCGATCCGCGCGAACGCCGCCGCACCGCTGTCCGGCTCACCGGCCGCGCGCGGCGGCGCGGCGCTCACGCGAGTTTCCAGCCGATCGCTTCGCCCGCGCGCAGCGGCACGACCGGCGTGTCGCCTGCGAGGATCTCGAGCGGCAGCTCCCACGGTTCGCGGCGCAGCGTGACCGTCTCGGCCGCGCGCGGGGCAGGCCGTAGAAATCGGCGCCGTAGAAGCTCGCGAAGCCTTCGAGCTTGTCGAGCGCGCCGGCGTTGTCGAACGCTTCCGCATACAGCTCGAGCGCGTGCAGCGCCGTGTAGCAGCCCGCGCAGCCGCACGCGGCTTCCTTCGCGTTGCGTGCATGCGGCGCGCTGTCGGTGCCGAGGAAGAAGCGCGGGTTGCCCGAGGTCGCCGCCTCGACGAGCGCGACGCGGTGCGTCTCGCGCTTGAGCACCGGCAGACAGTAGTAATGCGGACGAATCCCGCCGACGAAGATCGCGTTGCGGTTGTACAGCAGGTGATGCGCGGTGATCGTCGCGCCGATCAGGCCCGGCGCCGCGTCGGCGTCGCGCACGTAGTCGGCCGCATCCTTCGTCGTGATGTGCTCGAACACGACCTTCAGGCCCGGGAAATCGCGGCGCAGCGGCGTCATCACGCGGTCGATGAAGACCTTCTCGCGGTCGAACAGGTCGATCGACGCGTCGGTCACCTCGCCGTGCACGAGCAGCGGCATCCCGACTGCCTGCATCGCCTCCAGCGTTTTCGCGCATTTCGCGAGATCGGTCACGCCGTGGTCCGAATTGGTCGTCGCGCCCGCCGGATACAGCTTCACGCCGTGCACGAAGCCGCTTTCGCGCGCGCGGCGGATCTCGTCGGGCGGCGTGTTGTCGGTCAGGTACAGCGTCATCAGCGGCTCGAACGCCACGCCGGCCGGCACCGCGGCCAGGATCCGCTCGCGGTACGCGTACGCCTGCGCGGTGGTCGTCACGGGCGGCTTCAGGTTCGGCATGATGATCGCGCGGCCGAACTGGCGCGCGGTGTGCGGCAGCACGGCGGCGAGCATCTCGCCGTCGCGGACGTGCAGGTGCCAGTCGTCGGGACGGGCGAGCGTCAGCGTCGCCGGGGAGGAAGCGTTCGAGGCAGTCATAGGAGGCGTCGTGAGGAACGGGAGCGGGAAAACGGTGCCGGATGCCACCGGCGCGGGCCGACTGACGGCTAACCGCAACACGGGGCCGTTCGTCGGCGGAATCCGCTTTTTACCGCTGTTGGCTCGGTGATATGCTAGAAGCATGCATTGTACCGGGGTTCGCCCGGTGCGTTATCCGCTTCAGCCTGCCGCCCCAAGTAAAATGTGCCAACTCTTAGGAATGAACTGCGCCGCGCCGACGGACGTCACATTCTCCTTCACCGGTTTCGCGGCCCGGGGCGGACTCACCGATCACCATGCCGACGGCTGGGGCATCGCGTTCTTCGAAGACAAGGCCTGCCGCCTGTTCATCGATCACCAGGCATCGGCCACGTCGCCGATCGCCGAGATGGTCAAGCGCTACCCGATCAAGTCGAAGAACACGATCGCGCACATCCGCAAGGCGACGCAGGGCCACATCCTGCTCGAGAACAGCCACCCGTTCATGCGCGAGCTGTGGGGCCGGCACTGGATCTTCGCGCATAACGGCGACCTGCAGGACTACGCGCCGGACATGGAAGGCAGCGTCTATCATCCGGTCGGCACGACCGACAGCGAACGCGCGTTCTGCGTGCTGATGCAGGGGCTGCGCGAAGCGTTCCCCGGCGCGCAGCCGCCGCTGCCCGAGCTGTTCGAGCGGGTCGGCGAGCTGACCCGCGGCATCACCGACCACGGCGTGTTCAACTTCCTGATGTCGAACGGGCAGGCGCTGTTCGCGCACTGCTCGACGCGGCTGCACTACATCGTGCGCCGCTGGCCGTTCTCGACCGCGCATCTCGTCGACGAAGACCTGTCGATCGACTTCGCGAAGTACACGACGCCGGAAGACCGCGTCGCGGTGATCGCGACGCAGCCGCTCACCGACAACGAAGTGTGGACCGCGTTCGAGCCGGGCGAGCTGATCATGTTCCAGTGCGGCGACGTCGCCGCGCGGATGCAGATCCCGGTGCCGCCCGCCGTGCTCGAGAAGCTGCGCAACCCGGCGCTCGACGCGTCGGCGTCCGCGCCCGTGCGGCCGCTGCCGGCCGTCGAGGCGGACGTCAGCGAAGACGCGTTCGACTTCTGAACGCGCGCCCCGGCGCGCGGATACGAAAAAAAACGCCCGGCAGCGCCGGGCGTTTTCGTTTTCAGCGGCATGTGAAGGGCGGCCCCGCCGCCCTCCCCGCGTCAATGCAGGATCTTCGCGAGGAAGTCCTTCGCGCGGTCCGACCGCGGATTCGCGAAGAAGTCTTCCTTGCGGTCGTCCTCGACGATCGCGCCCTTGTCCATGAAGATCACGCGGTGCGCGACCTTCTTCGCGAAACCCATCTCGTGCGTGACGACCATCATCGTCATCCCTTCCTTCGCGAGTTCGACCATCACGTCGAGCACCTCGTTGATCATCTCGGGATCGAGCGCCGACGTCGGCTCGTCGAACAGCATCGCGATCGGGTCCATCGACAGCGCGCGCGCGATCGCGACCCGCTGCTGCTGGCCGCCCGACAGCTGGCCCGGATACTTGTGCGCGTGCGCCTTCAGGCCGACGCGGTCGAGCAGCTTGATGCCCTTCTCGGTCGCCTCGTCCTTGCCGCGGCCGAGCACCTTGATCTGCGCGAGCGTCAGGTTCTCGGTGATCGACAGGTGCGGAAACAGCTCGAAGTGCTGGAACACCATCCCGACCTTCGAGCGCAGCTTCGACAGGTTCGTCTTCTTGTCGCCGACCGACTGGCCGTTGACGAGGATCTCGCCCTGCTGGAACGGCTCGAGGCCGTTCACGGTCTTGATCAGCGTCGACTTGCCCGAACCCGACGGACCGCAGACGACGACCACCTCGCCCTTCTTCACCTCGGTCGTGCAATCGGTGAGGACCTGAAACTGGCCGTACCACTTCGAAACGTTCTTGATGGAAATCATCTTGTGACCTTTTTCTGGAGACCTTTGACGAGGGCGGACGCCACCGAGCAAATCACGAAATAGCATGCACCCGCGAACAGGATCATCTCGACGCTCGTGCCGTCGCGATCGCCGATGTTGGCGGCCGTGCGGAAGAAGTCCGCGAGACTGATCACGTAGACGAGCGACGTGTCCTGGAACAGCACGATCGCCTGCGTGAGCAGCAGCGGCACCATCGCGCGGAAGGCCTGAGGCAGGATCACGAGGCGCATCGCCGTCGCGTAGTTCATGCCGAGCGCGAACGCGGCGTTCACCTGCCCGCGCGGCACCGCCTGGATGCCGGCGCGGATGATCTCGGAATAATACGCGGCCTCGAACAGCGAGAACGCGACCATCGCCGACGCGAGCCGGATGTCGATCGTCGGCGACAGCCCGAGCACGCCCTGCAGCACCTGCGGCACGATCAGGAAGAACCACAGCAGCACCATCACGAGCGGAATCGAGCGGAACACCGTCACGTAGCCCTGCGCGAACCACGCGAGCGGCTTGACGCCCGACAGCCGCATCAGCGCGAGCAGCGTGCCCCAGACGATGCCGACGACGATCGCGAGCGCCGTGATCTGGAGCGTGATGACCGCGCCCGTCCAGAGCGTCGGCAGCGCGCCGGGAATACTACTCCAGTCGAACTGATGCATCACTTGCCTCCGATGTAGCCGGGCAGCCGGGACTTGCCTTCGACCCAGCGCATGAACGCCATCACGACGAGGTTGATGACCACGTACGCGAGCGTGACGGCGATGAACGATTCATACGTCTGCGCGGTGTAGTCGACGAGCTGGCGCGCCTGTGCGGACAGGTCGAGCAGGCCGATCGTCGACGCGACCGCGGAATTCTTGAAGATGTTCAGGAATTCCGACGTGAGCGGCGGCACGATGATCCGGTACGCGACCGGCAGCAGCACGTAGCGGTACGTCTGCCACTGCGTGAAGCCCATCGCGAGGCCGGCGGCGCGCTGGCCCTTCGGCAGCGCGTTGATGCCCGAGCGCACCTGCTCGCACACGCGCGCGCCCGTGAACAGGCCGAGACAGACGATCGACGCGGTGAAGAACTGCGTGCCCGGCGGCAACTGCTTGATCCAGGTGCCGATCGACGGCGGCAGCAGTTCCGGCACGACGAGGTACCAGATGAAGAACTGCACGATCAGCGGGATGTTCCGGAAGATCGACACGTAGACCGTGCCGATCGCCGACAGCCATTTGTTCGGCACGGTGCGCAGCACGCCGAACAGCGAACCGACGACCAGCGCGATCACCCAGGCGGTGAGCGACACCTTGATCGTCACCCCGAACCCGGACATCAGCCATCCGAAGTAAGTGGTCGGCTCGCCGGTCGATACGGGGCTCAGGAAGATGCCCCAGTTCCAGTGGTATGACATGGACAAGACTCCAGCAAAAAGAAACGGAAGAAGCGTGGCCTCTTCCGTTTCGTCAGCGTCATTTCTGCATCAACGGACACGCGGGTCAGTCGAGCGCCTTGTCGTTCGGGTTCGCGTACAGCTTCTTCATCGAATCGGACAGCGGGAAGTTCAGGTTCAGCCCCTTCGGCGGGATCGGGTTCTCGAACCACTTCGCGTAGATCTTCGCGGCTTCGCCCGACTTCTCGACCTGCGAGATCGCGTCGTCGACGACCTTCTTGAAGTCCGCATCGCCCTTGCGCATCATGCAGCCGTACGCCTCTTCCGATTGCGGCGTGCCGACGATCACCCATTCGCCCGGCTGCTTCGCCTTCGCGCGCTCGCCCGCGAGCAGCGCGTCATCCATCATGAACGCGACCGCGCGGCCCGATTCCAGCGTATTGAACGAATCGCCGTGATCCTTCGCGCTGATGATGTTCATGCCGAGCTGCTTGTCGTTGTTCATCTTGCGCAGCAGGCGCTCGGACGTCGTGCCGGCCGTCGTCACGACCGTCTTGCCCTTCAGGTCCGCGAAATCCTTGATGCCCGAATCCTTCTTCGTCATCAGGCGCGTGCCGATCACGAAGATCGTGTCGGAGAACGCCGCCTGCTGCTGACGCTCGGTGTTGTTGGTCGTCGAGCCGCACTCGATGTCGACCGTGCCGTTCTGCACGAGCGGGATACGGTTCTGCGACGTGACCGGGATGTTCTTCACCTGCAGGTTCGGCAGGTTCAGCTTCTTCTTCACCGCGTCGACCACCTTCAGCTGGAAGTCCCGCGAATAGCCGACCACCTGCTGGTTCTGGTCGTAATACGAGAACGGGATCGACGATTCGCGGTGTCCCAGCGCGATCACGCCCGTGTCCTTGATTTTCTTCAGCGTGCCGGTCTCCTGCGCATGCGCGCCGCTTGCGAACGCGCAGAGCGCCGCGGCCATCAGGATTGCCTTGTGGTATTTCATTTTGTTCATCTCCTTGGCTAAAACCCGCGCCAGTGTATCAAAGTAATTTTTCTGAAAGTACTGGTTGTTTTCCGCACTGCGGCGCGCCCCGCGCGAAGCCGTCCTCCCGGCTCCGGGCGCCCGAATGCGCACGCGGGCGGCGCCGGAATCCGGCGCCGCCCGCGAGGGGTCATGTTCGCAATCGGGTGGATTGCGTCATGGTCTGATCGAGTTCAGTCGATCAAGGGTACAGGCCGCGCATTTCGCGCGCCATCAGGATGCGCTTGCACGCGACGATGAACGCCGCGGTACGCACCGACACCTTGTGCTCTTCCGCGACCGCCCACACGCCGGCGAACGCTTCGCGCATCACGCGCTCGAGACGGTGGTTGATCTCGTCTTCCGTCCAGAAGAAGCTCGAGAAGTCCTGCACCCATTCGAAGTACGACACGGTCACGCCGCCCGCGTTCGCGATCACGTCCGGGATCACCAGCACGCCGTTCGCGGTCAGGATGTCGTCCGCCGCGGTCGTCGTCGGGCCGTTCGCGCCTTCGACGATGATCTTGGTGCGGATCTTCCCCGCGTTCTTCTCGGTGATCTGGTTTTCCAGCGCCGCCGGGATCAGGATGTCGGTCTCGACCGTCCAGAACTCGTCGTTCGGCATCGGTTCAGCGCCTTCGAAGCCCGCAACGCCGCCCGTGCGGGCCACGTGGTCGAGCAGCTTGTTCGCGTCGAGGCCGGACGGCTTGTAGATCGTGCCGGTGTGATCCTGCACCGCGATCACCTTCGCGCCCGCTTCCTGGAACAGCTTCGCCGCGATGCCGCCGACGTTGCCGAAGCCCTGCACCGCGATGCGCGCGCCTTCGATCTCGAGGCCCTTCTTCTTCGCCGCTTCGCAGCCGACCACGAACACGCCGCGGCCCGTCGCTTCCTTGCGGCCGAGCGAACCGCCGAGCGAGATCGGCTTGCCGGTCACGACGCCGGTGGCCGTCTGGCCCTGGTTCATCGAGTACGTGTCCATCATCCACGCCATCACCTGTTCGTTGGTGTTGACGTCCGGCGCCGGAATGTCGGTGTTCGGGCCGATGATGATGCCGATTTCGCTGGTGTAGCGGCGCGTCACGCGCTCGAGCTCGCCACGCGACAGCTTGCGCGGGTCGACGCGGATGCCGCCCTTCGCGCCGCCGTACGGCACGTTCACTGCTGCGTTCTTCACCGACATCCACGCGGACAGCGCCATCACTTCCGACAGCGTCACGTCCTGGTGGTAACGCACGCCGCCCTTGCCCGGGCCGCGCGACACGTTGTGCTGCACGCGGTAGCCCTCGAAGTGCGCGACGGTGCCGTTGTCGAGCTCGATCGGCACGTCGACGACCAGGATGCGCTTCGGACGCTTCAGCGTTTCGAGCCAGCGCGACAGCGAGCCGAGGTACGGCGCGACGCGATCGACTTGCTGAAGGTAGTTGCCCCACGGGCCAAGATCGTCGGCGTGCAAGTAGGACGGGATGGACTGCTGTTGCGAAGACATGGATTCTCCAACGGTCAACGGATGGCGCACATTGTCGAAAAACCCGTTTTTTTTATCCAATGCCGTTTGCTTATTCGATTATGCGTTTCCTGCATGATCGCGATTTTTCGCAAATACGTGGTCGATTTGCGCAAGAACGGCCGCGATCGGCCCGGCATCCGGCGCGCCGGACAACGTGCCGGCCGGCCGCCGGCTCGCGCCGTCCGTCAGCGTGAACCGGCGTCAGCCGGCCGCCTCGCGCAGCTCGTCGCTCACCACGTCCCACAGCGCGCGCACGAGCTTTTGCCGCGGCTCGCCGCCCTGCAGCGCGACCTTGTCGCAGTACAGCCGGATCTCCATCGTCAGCGTGAACGGATGCGCGCCGCCGCGCACCGCGCGGTCGAGCCGGATCAGCCGGCCGCTCGCGACCGCGTCCTCGACCGCGCTGTGCGGCAGGAACGCGATGCCGTGGCCGGCGAGCGCCATCGCCTTCAATCCTTCCGCCATGTCGGTTTCGTAGACGCGATCGAGGAACAGCGGCGTCGGCGCGTTCGCGATGATCACCTCGGTCATCCGGCCGAGATACGCGTTCGGCGTATACGACAGGTATGGCACGCGCGCATCGGCCGCGCCCGGCAGCGTGTAGCGCGGCCGTCCCGCGCGGCCCGGCGCGGAGAACGGGCTGATCGGCTCGCTGCCGAGCGTCAGCATGTCGTAGCGCGCGGGGTCGAGCGCGACCGGATGGCTCGGATGGTGATAGCCCATCACGAGATCGCAGCCGCCCTCGACGAGCGACAGCACCGCGTCGTGCACGTTCAGTGCGCGCAGCCGCGTGTGAACCGGCCCCATCTTCGCCTCGATCCGCTGCAGCCAGCGCGGGAAATACGTGAGCGACAGCGTGTGCGGCACCGCGAACTCGATCGTCGGCACCGGCGCGCCGACGTGGCCGCGCAGCAGCGTGCGCGCCTCGTGCGCGTGCGACAGCATCGTCAGCGCCTGCTCGTAGAAGATCTGGCCGGCCTGCGTGAGGCGGGTCGGATAGACCGAACGATCGATCAGCTCGGTCGCGAGCCACGCTTCGAGCGCCTGGATGCGGCGCGAGAACGCCGGCTGCGACACGTGCCGCAACTCGGCGGACCGGCTAAAGCTGCGCGTCTCCGCGAGCGAGACGAAGTCTTCGAGCCATTTCAGTTCCATGCGGGCAGGCGCGGCGGGCGGCGGTCGGGAAGAAGCCTGCATTCTACCGGCGGGCGGGCCCGGCCGGCGGCGCGGGCGGCCCGGCGGCCCGACCGCCTCGGCCCCGCGCCGGCGCGGCGGCGGCACGCGCCGGCACCCGCCGGAGCCGCGCACGGTCGGGGCCGCCCCGCGCCGATGGTAAAATGCCGGATTCTCCTCCCCCTCGTTCGACCCGGCCCCAAGGCCCGCCCGATCATGCCCGACACTCGTCCCGATACGCTTTTCGCCCTCACCGCGCTCTCGCCCATCGACGGCCGCTACGCCAGCAAGACCGAAGCGCTGCGCGACTGGCTCTCCGAAGCCGCCTTCATGCGCCACCGCGTCACCGTCGAGGTGCACTGGCTGATCGCGCTGTCGCGCGCCGGCTTCGCGGAAGTCCCGCGCTTTTCCGACGCCGCCGAGCAGTTCCTGCTGCAGCTCGTCGAGCGCTTCACCGCGCATGACGCGGCGCGCATCAAGGACATCGAGCGCGTGACGAACCACGACGTGAAGGCCGTCGAATACTGGCTGAAGGAGTCGGTGAAGGGCCAGGCCGAGCTCGAGAAGGCGAGCGAATTCATCCACTTCGCGTGCACGTCCGAAGACATCAACAACACGTCGCACGGGATGATGCTCGCCGGCGCGCGCGAGCACGTGATCCTGCCGGCGCTGCGCACGGTCCACCAGCGCCTCGTCGCGCTCGCGCACGCGCTCGCCGACCAGCCGATGCTGTCGCGCACGCACGGCCAGCCGGCCAGCCCGACGACGCTCGGCAAGGAGCTCGCGAACGTCGCGGCGCGCCTCGCGCGCGCGATCACGCGCATCGAGAAGGTCGAGATCCTCGGCAAGATGAACGGCGCGGTCGGCAACTTCAACGCGCACCTGTCCGCGTACCCGGAATTCGACTGGGAAGCGTTCTCGCGCGACGTGATCGAGAACCGCCTGAAGCTCACGTTCAACCCGTACACGATCCAGATCGAGCCGCACGACTACATGGCCGAGCTGTTCGACGCGGTCGCGCGCGCGAACACGATCCTGCTCGATCTCGACCGCGACGTGTGGGGCTACATCTCGGTCGGCTACTTCAAGCAGAAGACGAAGGCCGGCGAAATCGGCTCGTCGACGATGCCGCACAAGGTCAACCCGATCGACTTCGAGAACTCGGAAGGCAACCTCGGCCTCGCGAACGCGACGCTGCGCCACCTCGCGGACAAGCTGCCGGTGTCGCGCTGGCAGCGCGACCTCACCGACTCGACGGTGCTGCGCAACATGGGCGTCGCGCTCGGCTACTCGCTGCTCGCGTACGACTCGCTGATCCGCGGCCTCGACAAGCTCGAAGTGAATCCGCAGCGCCTGAACGAAGACCTCGACAACTGCTGGGAAGTGCTCGCCGAGCCGGTGCAGACGGTGATGCGCCGCTACGGCATCGAGAACCCGTACGAGCAGCTGAAGGAGCTGACGCGCGGCAAGGGCATCACGCGCGAAGCGCTGCAGGAGTTCGTCGGCACGCTCGCGATCCCGCAGGACGCGAAGGAGCGCCTGCTCGCGATGACGCCCGCGTCGTACATCGGCAAGGCCGTCGAACTCGCGAAGCGGATCGCATAAGCGCGACCGTCGGCTGACGCAAAAAAGCCCGATGCGAACTGCTTCGCATCGGGCTTTTTGCTTTTCAGACGGTCGGAACGGAATCGTCCGTCCCGGCTCGAGCGGCAGCTCAGTGCTGCTGCGCGACGCCGATCTTCTGCATCACGTGATCGACGATCTGTTCGGGCGTCAGCTCGATGCTGACCTCGATCGCTTCGTCCGGGCCCGGCTCTTCGAGCGTGTCGAGCTGGCTCTGCAGCAGCGACGGATCGAAGAAATGGCCGGTGCGGCTCTTCAGGCGCTCGTGCAGCACGTCGAACGAGCCCTTCAGGTAAACGAACCGCACGTCGGCGTCGTTGCCGCGCAGCACGTCGCGGTACGAACGCTTCAGCGACGAGCACGTGAAGACGGCCGTCTCGCCCGCGCGCTGCTTCTCCTCGATGGCGGCACGGATCGTCCGCAGCCACGGCCAGCGGTCGTCGTCGGTCAGCGGAATGCCCTGGTGCATCTTCTCCTTGTTGGCGGCGCTGTGAAACGCGTCGCCGTCGGTATAGCTGCACGACAGGCGCTCCGCCAGCATCTCGCCGATTCGCGACTTGCCCGCGCCCGATACGCCCATTGCGATCAGAATCATTGACTACCCCTTGTTACAGAAACGCGCTCAGCACCAGCGTAAACGTGAGGCCGAGCACCGAGATGATCGTTTCGAGCAGCGTCCAGGTCTTGAACGTCTGGCCGACCGTCATCCCGAAATACTCCTTGATCAGCCAGAAGCCGCCGTCGTTGACGTGCGAGAAGATCAGCGAACCCGATCCCGTCGCCAGCACCAGCAGTTCCGGACGAACCGTCACGCCCGACGCGGCCGCGATCGGCGCAACGATGCCGCAGGCGGTCGTCATCGCGACCGTCGCCGAGCCCGTGGCCAGGCGAATCAGCGCCGCGACGAACCAGCCGAGCAAGAGCGGCGACAGATGCGCCTGCGTCGCGGTCGCGACGATCTGCTGCGAGATCCCGCTGTCACGCAGGATACCGCCAAAGCCGCCGCCCGCGCCGACGATCAGCGTAATCCCTGCGATCGGCGCCAGGCACTCGCCGCAGAACTTCTGGATCTGCTCGCGGTTGAAGCCCTGCAGCCGGCCGAACGTGAAGAAGCTCACGAGCACCGCGATCAGCAGCGCGACGTCCGAGTTGCCGGCGAAGCGCAGCAGGCTGTTCGGCAGCGTCTTCGGCGCGAACACGAGGTCGGCCCAGCTGCCGACCAGCATCAGGATCACCGGCAGCATGATCGTGAACAGCGTGATGCCGAAGCCCGGCAGCTCGCGCTTCTTGCCCTCGGTGTGCGATTCGACGAATTGCGCGGCGAGCGGGTTGTCGTTCGGCAGCTTCACGAACTTCGAGATCGTCAGCGCGAACAGCGGACCGGCGACGATCGCGGTCGGCACACCGACGATCAGGCCGAACGCGATCGTCTTGCCGATGTCGGCGCCATATTGCTGCACCGCGAGCAGCGCGGCCGGGTGCGGCGGAATCAGGCCGTGCACGACCGACAGGCCCGCGACCATCGGCAGGCCGACGACGAGCAGTGACTTGCCGGTGCGCTTCGCGACGTTGAACGCGATCGGGATCAGCAGCACGAAGCCGACTTCGAAGAACACCGGCAGGCCGACGATGATCGCGACGAACATCATCGCCCAGTGGATGTTCTTTTCACCGAACCAGTCGATCAGCGTGGTCGCGATCCGCTCCGCGCCGCCCGATTCGGCCATCATCTTGCCGAGCATCGTGCCGAGGCCGACGACGATCGCGATGTGGCCGAGCGTGCCGCCGGTGCCCGTCTCGAACGACTTGACGATCTTGTCCATCGGCATCCCGACGACCAGGCCGAGGCCAAGCGACACGATGATGAGGACCAGGAACGGATAGATCTTGAACCGCGCGATCATCACGATCAGCGCCACGATCGCGATCACGGTGTAAATGAGCAGCATGCTGCCCTGGACAGCGCCCATGTGGACTCCTCCTTGGGATTTATTCGAACCGGGCCGTCTTGCGCAACGCGCGAAGCTGGTTGCGAGTATGCCCGGCTATGCAGGTCTCCGAAATGGCGGGGTGGCCCCCCGCCGTCAGGACGCTGAATTTTACTTATCTTTAACGCCGAGCGATAGAACCGGTTCCATCAGCAAAAACCCTCGGCAAAACAAGCACTAAGCGCTGTTCGACCGAGGTGAATCTGCCATTTCGTACAAGTTCAGCGGGGGAGCAGGCTGGCGGCTTGCGCGAGGCGCGTGACTTCCGCCCAGTCCTGCGCGGCGAGCGCCGCCTTCGGGGTCAGCCACGAGCCGCCGACGCACACGACGTTCGGCAGCTTGAGGAAATTCGGCGCGGTGTCGACCGTGATGCCGCCCGTCGGACAGAACTTCAGCGCGGGAAACGGGCCGTGGAACGCCTGCAGCATCGGCACGCCGCCCGCCTGCTGGGCCGGGAAGAACTTGACGATCTCGTAGCCGAATTCGAGCGCCTGGATGATGTCGCTCGGCGTCATCACGCCCGGCAGCAGCGGCAGGCCGGCGTCGAGCGCGGCAAGGTGCAGGTCCTTCGTCAGGCCCGGCGACACGCCGAACTGCGCGCCGGCCTTCTTCGCCTGCGCGCAATGCTCGGGCTTCGTGATCGTGCCGACGCCGACGACGATGTCGTCCGCGAGCTGGCTCGCGCGTTCGATCGCCGCGAGGCCCGCCGCGGTGCGCAGCGTGATCTCGAGCACCTTCACGCCGCCCGCGTGCAGCGCGCGCGACACCTGTTCGCCCTGCTCGACCGAGTCGAATGCGAGCACCGGAATCACCGGGCCCAGCTTCACGATTTCGCCAATCGTCTTCATCGATGCCTCTCCTTGAATCTCGAAGTTACGCGGTGACGCGGGCGGCCGCTTCGCCGACCAGCGCCCCGAAAACCGATGCGCCCTGCTCCGCCGGCGCGGCCGCCGCGCGGAACACGCCGAACAGCTCGCGCCCGAAGCCCACCTCGTTGTCCGCCTGGTGCAGCGGCTGCGCGACCGGGCGCGCCTGCCATTCGGCGTCGTCGACCACGATGTCGAGCACGCCGGCCTCGGCGTCGATCACGATCGTGTCGCCCGTCTTCACCTTGCCGAGCGGGCCGTTCAGCAGCGCTTCCGGCGATACGTGGATCACCGCCGGCACCTTGCCCGACGCACCGGACATGCGGCCGTCGGTGACGAGCGCGACATGGAAGCCCTGATCCTGCAGCACGCCGAGCAGCGGCGTCAAACGGTGCAGCTCGGGCATCCCGTTCGCGCGCGCCCCCTGGAAGCGCACCACCGCGACGAAGTCGCGCTTCAGCTCGCCGCGGTCGAACGCTTCCTGCACGGCCTCCTGCGAATCGAACACGATCGCGGGTGCTTGCACCTTGCGGTGCTCCGGCGCGACCGCCGAAATCTTGATCACGCCGCGGCCGAGGCGGCCCTGCATCAGGCGCAGCCCGCCGTCCGGCTGGAACGGCTCGCCGATCGGGCGCAGCACCTTCGTGTCGTGGCTCTCGGCCGCGCCGTCGACCCACGTCAGCTTGCCGTCGATCAGCCTCGGCTCCTTCGTGTAGTGCGACAGGCCACGGCCGGCAACGGTCGTCACGTCCTCATGCAGCAGCCCGCCTTCGAGCAGGTTGCGCACCAGGAACGCGATGCCGCCCGCCGCGTGGAAATGGTTCACGTCGGCCTTGCCGTTCGGATAGATCTTCGCGAGCAGCGGCACCGCGCCCGACAGCTCGTCGAAGTCGTCCCAGTCGATCAGGATGCCGGCCGCGCGCGCGATCGCGACGAGGTGCAGCGTGTGGTTGGTGGAGCCGCCCGTCGCGAGCAGCGCGACGATGCCGTTGACGATCGCCTTCTCGTCGATCACGTGGCCGATCGGCGTGTAGTGGCCGCGCTCGACGGTCAGGTCGAGCACGCGGCGCGCGGCCTCGGCCGTCAGCGCGTCGCGCAGCGGCGTGTGCGGATGGACGAACGCCGAGCCCGGCAGGTGCAGGCCCATCAGCTCCATCAGCATCTGGTTGCTGTTCGCGGTGCCGTAGAACGTGCAGGTGCCGTGGCCGTGGTATGCGGCCGACTCGGCCTCGAGCAGCGCGTCGCGGCCGACCTGGCCGGTCGCGAACTGCTGGCGGATCCTCGCCTTGTCGTCGTTGGACAGGCCGCTCGTCATCGGGCCGGCCGGCACGAAGATCGTCGGCAGGTGGCCGAACTGCAGCGCGCCGATCAGCAGGCCCGGCACGATCTTGTCGCAGATGCCGAGGCACAGCGCCGCGTCGAACATGTTGTGCGTGAGCGCGATCGCGGTGCCCATCGCGATCGCCTCGCGCGAGAACAGCGACAGCTCCATCCCCGGGTTGCCCTGCGTGACCCCGTCGCACATCGCCGGCACGCCGCCCGCGAACTGCGCGACGCCGCCGTTCGCGCGCGCGGCCGCCTTGATGATGTCCGGGAAATCCTTGTACGGCGCGTGCGCGGACAGCATCTCGTTGTACGAGGACACGATGCCGATGTTCGGTTGCTTGATCGCCTTGATCTCGAACTTGTCGTTGCCTTCGAGGCCCGCGAAACCGTGTGCGAGGTTCGCGCACGACAGCGCGCCGCGTGCGGGGAACCGGCCCTGCGCGCCGTCGATGCGCTTCAGGTAAGCGGAACGGGTCGACTGGCTGCGCGCGATCACGCGTTCGGTGACTTTCGCCAGGGTGGGATGCAGCGAGGTCATGCTGGGCGCTCCTGTATGCCGGCCGACACCGGCGGTTGGAATCGTGGGGACGGTCGAATGCAACGACTGAACGCAGCCAGTCTAGTAGAAAAACTACATGCACGCAATGTGGATTGGCATACCCGAAACCCGCATTCCCGCTACAGCCAAGGCAATACCTAGTGAAAACCCTAATCTCGCCCCTCAAACCCTCCAGCAAACCCATCAATTCGAGCTAGCATTTTGATGTAGATTTTCTACAATTCGATTGCGATACACTCACCATCCGAACCCGATTTCCACCTACCTGCCGTCCCATGCTGCCCCGCATCGAAGCGATCCGCCCCGAACTGCGCCCGTCCGAGCGCAAGCTCGCCGACTACATCCTCGCCGCGCCGCGCGAGGTGCTCGACCTCGCGATGACCGAGCTGTCCGCGCGCGCCGGCGTCAGCCAGCCGACGATCGCGCGCTTCTGCCAGGCGCTCGGCTGCAGCGGCTTTCGCGAGTTCAAGATCCGGCTCGCGCAGAGCGTCGCGCCGGGCGTGTCGTCGGTCTACCGCGACGTCGAGCCTAACGAGCCCGCGCCGGGCATCATCGGCAAGGTGTTCGACCGCACGATCGGCGCGCTGATCGAGGTGCGCAACAGCCTGTCGGCGGGCAGCGTCGCCGATGCGATCGCGCTGCTGTCGAACGCGTCGCGCATCGAGTTCTACGGCGCGGGCGGCTCGGGCATCGCCGCGCAGGACATCCAGCACAAGTTCTTCCGGCTCGGCGTGCCGAGCGTCGCGTATTCGGATCCGCACACGTTCTCGATGTCGTCGGCGCTGCTCGGCCCGCAGGACGTCGTCGTCGCGATCTCGAACACCGGCCGCACGCGCGACATCGTCGAGGCCGCGCGCGCGGCGCTCGCGTGCGGCGCGAAAGTCGTCGCGATCACGCAAAGCCACTCGCCGCTCGCGAAGCTGGCGACGGTGAACCTCGCGTCGAACGTCGCGGAGGAAACCGACGTGTTCTCGCCGATGACGTCGCGGATGTCGCACCTCGCGATCGGCGACATCCTCGCGGTCGGCGTCGCGCTGTCGCGCGGGCCCGCGCTGATGGAACGGGTCGGCCGCGCGAAGGAAGCGATCACGCGCCGCCGGATCGACGCGAACGCGAAGGAGTAGGCACGCTCGTCCGCGCGGAACGTGTAAACGACAAACGGCGCCCCGAAGAGCGCCGTTTGTCCATTGCGGGCGGGAACGACGAAATCAGAACGGCTTGATGACCGCGAGCGCGACCGCCGCGAGCATCCCGAGCACCGGCAGCTCGTTGAACACGCGATACCACCGGTCGGAGCGGCGGTTCTCGCCGCGCTCGAACACCTTCAGCAGGTGGCCGCAATACGCGTGATAGACGATCAGCAGCAGCACGACCGCGACCTTCGCGTGCACCCAGCCCTGCCCCTGGCCGATGCCGACCGCGAGCCACAGCCACATGCCGCACGCGAGCGCCGGAACCGCGATGAGCGTCATGAAGCGGAACAGCTTGCGCGCCATCACGAGCAGCCGGCGAATCGCGGCGGGATCGGTTTCCATCGCGAGGTTCACGTAGATGCGCGGCAGGTAGAACAGCCCCGCGAACCACGATGCGATCAGTACGATATGGAACGTCTTGACCCAGAGCATTGCCATCGGTTGCGCGCCTCGCGTTACTGACGGCCCTCGCCGTGCCCGAGCACGACGTACTTCAGCGACGTCAGCCCTTCGAGACCGACCGGCCCGCGCGCATGCAGCTTGTCGTTCGAGATGCCGATCTCCGCGCCGAGGCCGAATTCGAAGCCGTCGGCGAAGCGCGTCGACGCGTTGACCATCACGCTCGCCGAATCGACTTCGCGCAGGAAGCGCATCGCGCGGTCGTGATCCTCGGTGACGATCGCGTCCGTGTGGTGCGAGCCGTAATGGTTGACGTGCTCGATCGCGGCGTCGAGGCCGTCGACGACCTTGATCGCGAGCACCGGCGCGAGGTATTCGGTGTGCCAGTCTTCCTCGGTCGCATCGACGAGCGGGCCGACGCCGGCGTCGGCGAGCACCGCGCGCGCGGCCGCATCGACGCGCAGCTCGACGCTCTTCTCGCGATACAGGCGGCCGAGCGGCGGCAGCACGGCTTGCGCGACGCCGCTCGCGACGAGCAGCGTCTCCATCGTGTTGCACGTGCCGTAGCGGTGCGTCTTCGCGTTGTCGCAGACGGTGAGCGCCTTGTCCAGGTCCGCGCGATCGTCGACGTAGACGTGGCAGATGCCGTCGAGGTGCTTGATCATCGGCACGCGCGCCTCGTTGATCAGGCGCTCGATCAGGCTCTTGCCGCCGCGCGGCACGATCACGTCGACGTATTCGGCCATCGTGATCAGCTTGCCGACCGCCGCGCGATCGGCGGTTTCGACGACCTGCACCGCGTCCTGCGGCAGGCCCGCCGACGCGAGCCCTTCGCCGATCAGCTTCGCGAGCGCCGCATTCGATTCGAGCGCCTCGGAGCCGCCGCGCAGGATCGTCGCGTTGCCGGACTTCAGGCACAGCGCCGCCGCGTCGATCGTCACGTTCGGGCGCGATTCGTAGATGATGCCGATCACGCCGAGCGGCACGCGCATCTGGCCAACCTGGATCCCGCTCGGGCGGAACTTGAGGTTGCCGATCTCGCCGATCGGATCGGCGAGCGACGCGACCTGGCGCAGGCCTTCGACCATCGTCTTCAGCGCCTTGTCGGACAGCGTCAGGCGATCGATGAACGCCGCATCGTGCCCCTTGTCACGGGCCCGCGCGACGTCGCGCGCGTTCGCGTCCTTCAGTGCCTGCGCATCGCGCTCGATCGCACGGGCGACCGCATCGAGCGCCGCGTTCTTCGCCGCCGTGCTGGCGCGCGCCATCGCGCGGGAAGCCTGCCGGGCGCGGCGACCCAGGTCCGTCATGTACTGGTCGATATCCATCGTGTGACTCGAAAAGCGGGCCGCGCAACGCGGCATGAATTCGTCGGGAAAGGCGCGACGCGGCGGCATCGGCCGCGCCGGCTGTCGAAGCAATTGTAAGCGGGTTGCGGGCGGCGCGCTGGCGCCGCAGGCGGGACTTAGCGCCGCACGCCGCGACCCGCGGTCGGCGGTCGCTCGCCTTGCGCGCCCTGCGCGAGCGCGACCGTCATCGCGAGCTGGAACAGGCCGTCCCACGGATCGGGCGGCGGTTCGTCCTGCGTGCGCCGGCCCGGCGTCACCGCGGACAGGCCCTTGACCTGCCGGTCGAGGCGCGCGGCGAACGCCAGCGCCTTCTCGAGCGCGGCTTCGGTCACGCGGCCGAGCGCGGGGCCGACCAGCCGCTCGCGCGGCCCCCATACGCGGTTCTCGCGCAGCAGCGTCGCGAGCGGCTTGCCGGCCGCGAACGCCGCGCTTGATCCGCAGCAGCGTGCGCAGCTCCTCGACGACCGCCCACATCACGAGCACGATCGCCTCGCCCTCGCCCTTCAGGCCGTCGATCATCCGCGCGAGCCGCGCGGCGTCGCCGGCGAGCATCGCCTCGTTCAGCTTGAAGACGTCGTAGCGGGCGACGTTCAGCACCGCGTCGTGCACCTGCTCGAACGACAGCGCGCCCTGCGGATACAGCAGGCCGAGCTTCTGGATTTCCTGGTGCGCGGCGAGCAGGTTGCCCTCGACGCGCTCCGCGATGAACTGCAGCGCGCGCCGGCCATCGTCGCCGGCCGCGACGCGCTGGCCCTGCATCGCGAGGCGCTGGCCGATCCAGTTCGGCAGCTGCGCGCGGTCGACCGGATCGATCTTCAGCGCGACGCCACCGTTCAGGAGCGCGGTGAACCACGCAGATTTCTGCGTCGCCGCATCGAGGCGCGGCAGCGTGACGAGCACCAGCGCATCCGGATTGTTCGCGGCGGCGAGCGCCTTCAGCGCGTCGGCGCCTTCCTTGCCGGGCTTGCCCGACGGAATGCGCAGCTCGATCAGCTGGCGCTCGCCGAACAGCGACATCGCCTGGGTCGCGCCGAGCAGCAGGCTCCAGTCGAAGCCGCGCTCGACCGTGTGCACCGAGCGCTCGGTGAAGCCGGCCGCGCGCGCGGCGGCGCGGATCCGGTCGCACGCTTCCTGCGCGAGCAGCGGCTCGTCGCCGAATACGGTATAGAGCCCGGCCAGCCCCTTCGCGAGGTGCGGCTCCAACGCGTCTAGTCGCAGTTGCATCGGTTCGTGCGCCCCGCGTTTCACAGCGGCGGCGGCGGCAGCGGCGCGCGCGGTGCGACGCCCGGCACCACGTCCTCCGGCGCTGGATTCAGCGAATGCACGATCGCGAGACGGCGCATCAGCTGGTCGACCGCGTCCCGCTGCATGTCGCCGAAGAGAATATCGGCTTCCTGCGCCTTCGCGTTCGTGTACTGGTCGCTGTACGTCATCGCGCGGTTCAGCGCGATCACGCTCGGCGGAATCAGCACCGTGCCGTCCTTGCTCGTCAGCGTGTAGCCGAGCGAATAGTTGAGCACGTATTCCGCGACCGAGCCGTACTGGTTCAGCGTCAGCGTGCCTTGCCCGCGCGATTCCGACATGCGCAGCACCGCGTCCGCGTCGTCCGGCACCTTGACGATCTTCGTGTCGCTGCCGGCCTCGACGAGGCGCGTGAGCCGCGCCTCGACGGGCGCCGGCGCGCCGGCGATCAGCAGGTGCTTGAACGCGTAGTCCTGCTGGCCCCGCAACTGGAAACCGCATGCCGACAGCATGACCGCGCTGCCGACGAGCATCAAAAACGATCTGCGGATCACCTTCGCTCCTTCAGAATTCGCCGAGGGCCTTCCGGCCCTCAGACGACGATGTTCACGAGGCGGCCCGGCACGACGACGATCTTCTTCGCCGGCTTGCCCTCGCCGAACTTCGCGAACGCCTCGTCGGCAACCGCCGCGGCCTCGATGGCCTCGCGGCTCGCGTCCTTCGCGACCTTCAGCGCACCGCGCACCTTGCCGTTCACCTGCAGCACGAGTTCGATCTCGGCCTGCTCGAGCGCGGCCTCGTCGACCTTCGGCCACGGCGCGTCGAGCAGCGGGCCGAATTCGTCCGCATAGCCGAGCGTCTTCCACAGCTCGAACGTGATGTGCGGCACGACCGGGTACAGCACGCGCAGCAGCACGCCGTACACTTCGCGCAGCACGGCGGGCGTCGCGCCCTTCGCGCCGTCGATCGCGTTGAGCATCTTCATCGTCGCCGACACGACCGTGTTGTACTGCAGGCGCTGATAGTCGAAGTCGGCCTGCTTCAGCACGCCGTAGATCTCGCGGCGCAGCGCCTTGTCGGCGTCGCCGAGCCTGGCCGCGTCGAACGCCGCGCGCTCCGCGAGCGCTTCGCGGTTCGCGGCGCCGAAGCTCCATACGCGGCGCAGGAAGCGGCTCGCGCCCTCGACGCCCGAGCCCGACCACTCGAGCTGCTGCTCGGGCGGCGCGGCGAACATCGTGAACAGGCGCGCGGTGTCCGCGCCGTACTGGTCGATCAGCACCTGCGGATCGACGCCGTTGTTCTTCGACTTCGACATCTTCTCGATGCCGCCGAGCACGACCGGCTGGCCGTCGGCGTTCAGCGTCGCGCCGACCGGGCGGCCCTTCTCGTCGAACGAGACGGTCACGTCGGCCGGGTTGTACCAGGTCTTCTTGCCGGACGCGTCCTCGCGGTAGAACGTCTCGTTCAGCACCATGCCCTGCGTCAGCAGGTTCTTCGCCGGCTCGCCGAACTTCACGAGGCCGAGGTCGCGCATCACCTTGGTCCAGAAGCGCGAGTACAGCAGGTGCAGGATCGCGTGCTCGATGCCGCCGATGTACTGGTCCATCGGCATCCAGTAATCGGTGCGCGCGTCGACCATCGTGTCGGCATCCGGCGCCGTGTAGCGCGAGAAGTACCACGACGAATCGACGAAGGTGTCCATCGTGTCGGTCTCGCGCTTCGCGGCCGCGCCGCACTTCGGGCACGTGCAGTTCAGGAACGCTTCCGACTTCGCGAGCGGGTTGCCCGAGCCGTCCGGCACGAGGTCTTCCGGCAGCACGACCGGCAGGTCCTGCTCCGGCACCGGCACGTCGCCGCACGACGGGCAGTGGATGATCGGGATCGGCGTGCCCCAGTAGCGCTGGCGCGACACGCCCCAGTCGCGCAGGCGCCACGTGACCTGCTTGTCGCCGAAGCCGCCGGCCTTCAGGTCGGCCGCGATCGCGTCGACCGCCGCGCCATGCGCAAAGGCCATCGTACTTGCCGCTGTTGATGCAGACCGCGACTTCCTTGTCGCCGTACCACTCCTGCCATGCGTCGAGCGAGTACGTCTGGCCTTCGGCCGCGATCACCTGCTTGATCGGCAGGTCGTATTTCTTCGCGAACGCGAAGTCGCGCTCGTCGTGCGCGGGCACGCCCATCACCGCGCCTTCGCCGTAGCTCATCAGCACGTAGTTGCCGATCCACACCTCGACCGGCTCGCCCGTCAGCGGATGCGTGACCGTGAAGCCGGTCGGGACGCCCTTCTTCTCCATCGTCGCCATGTCGACCTCGGCGACGCCGCCGCGCTTGCATTCATCGATGAACGCCTGCAATTCCGGCTTGCCCTGCGCGAGACGCGTCGCGAGCGGGTGCTCGGCCGCGATCGCGCAGAACGTCACGCCCATGATCGTGTCGGCGCGCGTCGTGAACACGCGCAGCAGCCTCTGCTCGCCGTCGAGCGCGTACGGGAAGCCGAAGTTCACGCCGAAGCTCTTGCCGATCCAGTTCTGCTGCATGATCTTCACGCGCTCCGGCCAGCCGAGGCCGTCGAGGTCGTTCAGCAGCTCGTCCGCGTACTGCGTGATGCGCAGGTAGTACATCGGGATCTCGCGCTTCTCGACGAGCGCACCCGAGCGCCAGCCGCGCCCGTCGATCACCTGCTCGTTCGCGAGCACGGTCTGGTCGACCGGGTCCCAGTTCACGGTGCCCGTCTTCTTGTACGCGATGCCCTTCTCGAGCATCTTCAGGAACAGCCACTGGTTCCACTTGTAGTAGTCGGGCTTGCAGGTCGCGATCTCGCGCGACCAGTCGATCGCGAGGCCCATCGACTGCATCTGGCCCTTCATGTAGTCGATGTTGTCGTAGGTCCACTTCGCGGGCGGCACGCCGTTCGCCATCGCGGCGTTCTCGGCCGGCATCCCGAACGCGTCCCAGCCCATCGGCATCAGCGTGTTGTAGCCGTTCATCCGCAGATACCGGTACATCACGTCGTTGATCGTGTAGTTGCGCACGTGACCCATGTGCAGCTTGCCGGACGGGTAGGGCAGCATCGACACGCAGTAGAACTTCGGCTTCTGCGAGTCTTCCTTCGTCTTGTAAGCATCGGCTGCGCGCCAGTCGCGCTGGGCGGCGGCTTCGACGTCGGCGGGTACGTATCTCTCATGCATGGTGTGGTTCGGACTAGGCTTTAAGCGGCGCGCGATTCAGGCGGGCACGCGGAAGTGGACGAAATCGGGCAGCCCGGCGGCGGCGGCAGGCACACGGGTCGCGGGCCTGCATCGTGGTTGCCGGATCTTCGCCGGGTAACCCGGCGGTGCTCCGGGTTACCCGGCGAAACCCTGCCGACCGGGCGGAAACGACGATTATACCGTCCGTGACGGCCGGTACGGCCGGTGTCGCGGGCCGGCATGCATTCTTGTGCGGAGCGCGTGCATGCGACGCGCTCCGCTCAGGGTTTCGCGCCCGCGGCGGTGGGCGCGGCGGCGCCCGCCGGCGGCAGGTCGGTCACGAAGCCGATCCGCGCGAGGCCCGCGGCTTGCGCCGCGCCCATCACCTGCGCGATCACGTCATAGCGCGTCGCGCGCGACGCGCGCAGCCGCAGCTCGGGCGGCGTGCCGGCCGCGGCGGCCGCGCGCAACCGCGCCGGCAGCGCGTCGAGCGCGACCGGCGTGTCGTCCCAATAGAGCTTGCCCGCGTCGTCGATCGACAGCGTGATGGCCTGCGGCGTGTCGCGCGCGGCTTCGGCCGCGACCTTCGGCAAATCGAGCCGGATCGCATGCGTCATCAGCGGCGCGGTCACGATGAAAATGACGAGCAGCACGAGCATCACGTCGATCAGCGGCGTCATGTTGATCTCCGCCATCGGCGCGGACGTCTTGTGGTGCTCCAGTCCGCCGAATGCCATGGTTGCCCCTTTTTCGGAAAGCGCGCGTCAGGCGTCGCGCGCACACGAACACGTGCAGGTCGCGCGCGAAGCCGTCGAGCTCCTCGGCGAGCTGGCGCACGAGCCGCCCGAGGATGTTGTATGCGAGCACGGCCGGGATCGCGACCACGAGCCCGAACGCGGTCATGATCAGCGCCTCGCCGACCGGCCCCGCGACGCTCTCGATCTGCGCCTGCCCGCTCGCGGCGATGCTGCCGAGCGCGTGATAGATGCCCCAGACGGTGCCGAGCAGCCCGACGAACGGCGCGGTGCTGCCGATCGACGCGAGCAGCACCTGGCCGAACTCGAGCCGCCGCTGCGAGCGCAGCATCGCATGGCGCAGCGCGCGCAGCACCCGCTCGCTGCGTTCGACGCGCGCGGCCAGCGCGGCGGGGTCATGGTCGTGGGCCGCGTCGCGCGCGGCTTCGGCGAGCGGCACGAACACGCGCTCGCGATCGGCGCCGGCGAGCGCCGCGATGCCCGCGTCGAGCGTCGGCGCCCGCCAGAACGCGGCGAGCGCGCCCGGCCCCTGCCACTTCGCACGGACCAGCAGCCAGGCCTTCACGACGAGGAAGCACCAGCTGGCGACGGACATCGCCGCCAGCACGTAGGCGACGGCGTGCGTGACCGCATCGCCGCTTTCGAGGTAGTGGATGACGCCGGTGGGAATCGCCATCGGAGTGTCCGCCGCGCGTCAGCGCAGGCCGAGCACGTCCTGCATCTCGTACAGGCCGGCGCCGCGCGCCGACAGGAAGCGCACCGCGCGCAGCGCGCCCTGCGCGTACGACACGCGGCTCGACGACTTGTGAGTGATCTCGATCCGCTCGCCGATCCCGGCGAACAGCACGGTGTGATCGCCGACGATGTCGCCGCCGCGGATCGCCGAGAAGCCGATCGTCGACGGATCGCGCTCGCCCGTCACGCCGTGGCGGCCGTACACCGCGCAGTCGTCGAGCGAGCGGCCGAGCGCGCCGGCGACCGCTTCGCCCATCATCAGCGCGGTGCCCGACGGCGCATCGACCTTGTGACGGTGATGGGCCTCGATGATCTCGATGTCGTAGCCGTGCGAGAAGTGCTTCGCGGCGAATTCGAGCAGCTTCAGCGTGACGTTCACGCCGACGCTCATGTTCGCGGAGAACACGATGCCGATCCGGTCCGACGCGGCGCGCAACGTCGCCTTCTGCTCGTCGGTGAAGCCGGTCGTGCCGATCACGAGCTTCACGTCGTGGCGCAGCGCGGCCTCGACGTGCGCGATCGTGCCTTCCGGACGCGTGAAATCGATCAGGTAGTCGGCCTGCGCGAACACGGCGTCGATGTCATCGGTCAGCCGGATGCCGGTTTCCCTGCCGAGGAACGCGCCCGCGTCCTGGCCGAGATGCGGCGAGCCGGCGCGGTCGAGCGCGCCGACGAGCTGCGCGTCGGAATCGTTGAGAACGGTTTCGATCAGCATCCGGCCCATGCGGCCCGACGCCCCGGCAATCGCAATCTTCATGGCTTTCTACACGAGAGGGTCAAGAGCGGGCGGCGCATGCCGCCCCGTTTCCGTGCGCCGCGCTTATTGCACCGGCGCGGTGACGGGCTGATTCTGCAGCGCATCGGACCCCTGCGGGCCGACGGGCGGCGCGGCCTCGTTCGACACGGTCGGCTGCGGCGGGCGATGGAACTGGAACTGCGGCTGGATCGTCGGGTTCGCGCCCGGCGGCTGCCCGCCCGGCACCGGCGCGCCGGCCGACGCATGCGCGGACGGCGTGAAGCGCCGCGAGGACCCGCCCTGCCCGGACACCTGGCTGGTCGCGCGGTTGGCCGCGCGCGCGGCTTGCGCGTTCGCGTCCTGGTCGGCGACGGCGCCGACGCTCGCCGCTTCCGGCACCACGACCGCCGCCGGTGCGGCAGCCGCCTGCACCGCGCTCGCGCCGCTCGCACCGCTCGCAGCAGCGGCCGCCTGCTTCGCCTTCTTGCCGCGCTTGTCGCCGTCGATGTCGGCCAGCAGGTCGAGCTCCGACGGCAGGTTGTCGGCGCCCGTCCAGCTTGCGAGGCGGTCGCCCGAGAACGTCAGGACGAGATCGCGCTGCTGGACGACGGCCGTCGAGCCGCGCTTGAAGTAGAACAGGTAATCCCAGCGGTCGGCGTGGAACATGTCCGAGAGCAGCGGGGTGCCGAGCAGCGCGCGCACCTGCTCGCGCGTCATCCCGGTCTGCAGCTGCGACGCCTTCTCCTGCGACACGAAGTTACCCTGCACGACCGTGATCCGGTAGGGCGTGATGCGCTGCGCGATGCGCTGCGTCACGCTGTCGTACGACGAACAACCAGCCAGCGCGGCAACGGCGGCGGCAGCGATGATGACACTCCGCATGCGGCTCCTCTGAAAGTGCGAAAGAGATTCTGGAATCATTTCCCTCACCGTGCTGGCCCGCCTGGCAGGCCGCGCGTGTTTCTGGAACGGCGAAAAGCCGGTAACATTGAAGCCCTGCATTGTACTCTAGGGATGCCTAGCCATGACCAATCCGACGGATCTCAAGAATATCGGGCTGAAGGCCACCCTACCGCGCCTCAAGATTCTCGAGATCTTCCAGCAAAGCCCCGTCCGCCACCTGACGGCCGAAGACGTCTACCGCAACCTGCTCAACGAGCAGCTCGACATCGGGCTCGCGACGGTCTACCGCGTGCTGACGCAGTTCGAGCAGGCCGGCCTGCTGACGCGCAGCAACTTCGAGTCCGGCAAGGCTGTGTTCGAGCTGAACGAGGGCTCGCACCACGACCACCTCGTGTGCCTCGACTGCGGCCGGGTCGAGGAGTTCTTCGACGCGGAGATCGAGAGCCGCCAGCAGTCGATCGCGCGGGAACGCGGCTTCAAGCTCCAGGAGCACTCGCTCGCGATGTACGGCTCCTGCACGACCGAGAACTGCCCGCACCGCAAGCACTGATCCGCGCGCACGCGCACGCGAGACGGCCCGCCCGGCATTGCGCCGGCCGGGCCGTCGTCTTTTGGGGCGCGTTCCGGCGCCGGTCAGGCCGCGCTTGCACAGGCCGGCGCGAGTTCGAGCCGCCAGACGCCGTCGAGCGGGATCTCGTCGCAGTTCGGCTGCGCGCCGCCGCGGTCGACGACGACGAAGTCGCTCACCGCGTCGAGCGCGAGCAGCGGATGGTGCCAGACGCCCTTCGCGTAGTTCACGCCCTGCCAGCCTTCCGCCAGGAACGCGCGCATCGCGTCCGGCCGGAACACGCCCGCCGGCGCGACGACGATCGCGTAGCGCGACACCGCCGCGAGCGGAATGAACGCCTGGCTGCCGTGCGGATGGCGCTCCATCATCGTGATCGCGATCGGCAGCGTGCGCGGCTGCGCGCGGAACACGCTGACGAGCGGGCGCCCGCCGTCCTCGCACACGTCGATCGTCGCGAGGTCGTGGAACCGCTCGGTCGTGCCGCCGTTGATCGGAAAATGCCGGGCGCCGTCGAGCGCGATCACGTCGCCGAACGGCGCGAACGCGTCGCGGGTCAGGCGCTCGACGCGCAAGATGTGCGGTCCGCTCATGCCCTTCCCCTCCGTCAGGCCGGTTCGCCCCACAGACGCAGGCGCGACACGCCGCCGTCCGGGAAGATGTTGAAGCGCACGTGCGTGACCGGGCCGAGCGCCGCGAGCGGGTCGAACGTGTGGACGTGGTCCATCGACAGCTTCTGCTCGCCGAGCAGTTCAGGCCAGAACATCGCCTGCGTGACCAGCGACTCGTCGGTGCCGCCCGCGACGTAGGCGGCCTGCAGCGAACAGCGGTCCGGGAAGTTGCCCTTGAAGAACGCGGTGTCGACCTCGACGCGGCGGATCACGCCCGGCCGCGCGAGCGCGACGATCGCCCAGTCGTTGCCCGGCTCCCGGCGGCGGCGGGTTTCCCAGCCGTCGCCCATGTTCACGCCGCGCCCCGGCATCAGCATCTGCGACGCCGCGCCGAAGTGCTGGTTGTTCGCGGCGACCACGTAGCCGCCGTGCTCGGCCGCAGCGAGGTCGGTCAGCTCGCCATGAGGCGCGCGGCTCCAGTCGCGCTGCGGCTGGCCGTACACGCGCAGCCGCGCGAGCCCGCCGTCCGGGTACAGGTTCACGCGCAGGTGCGTGCAGGGCTGCGGATCGGTCACGTCGACGTAGTGGTGGCTATTGCCCTGCAGCGTCGTCGCGGGCACGATCGGGCGCCATTCGGCGCCGTCGGGCGGCGTGTCCGTGTCGGCGAAGCAGCCTTCGATCGACGCGGCCGGCGGGAAGTTGCCGGTGAAGTGGCTGGTATCGAGATCGACGCCGTGGATCACGCCCGGCCGCGCGAGCCGGATCACGCAGAAATCGTGGCCGGTCGTGCGCTTGCGGCGCGTCTCCCAGCCGTCCATCCACTTGCCGTGATCGTCGTACTTGCCGGGAATGAACACGGCCGGCTCCGGGTTCAGCATGCGCTCCTTCGGCGCGAAGAACTCGTCGCTCGCGTAGAGCGCCTTCGCACCGAGGCGCGGATCGGCGAGGTTCATGTAGCGCCGCGTGAAGGCCGGCGCGTTCGGATCGAGAACGGGGGCTGCCATGTCGTCTCCTCAATTCTGGCTGAAACGCCGGCGCGTCGAGGCGCCGGCGGCATGACGGGAATGCGGGCCGAAGCGCGCTCAGATCGCGTGGGCCTGGTCGCCGGCAAGCGGCGCGCCGCCCGCGACGTCCTCCTCCTCGACCGACACGTAGCGCAGTTCGCGGTTGAGCACGCGCTTCGCGCGCGCCTTGTCGATATCGTTCTCCCACACCGCGACGACGACCGTCGCGACGCAGTTGCCGATCAGGTTGGTCAGCGCGCGGGCGATGCCGACGAACCAGTCGACCGGCAGGATCAGCACGAGGCCGAGCACGGGAATCGCGGGAATCGCCGACAGCGTCGCCGCGAGGATCACGATCGCCGAGCCGGGAATCCCGTGCGCGCCCTTCGACGTGACGAGCGACACCAGCAGCACGACGATCAGGTCGTGCGTCGACAGCGGCGTGTTGGTCGCCTGCGCGATGAACAGCACCGCGAGCGTCAGGTAGATCGAGAAGCCGTCGAGGTTGAACGAATAGCCGGTCGGGATCACGAGGCCGACCGTCGAGTCCTTGATGCCCAGGTATTCGAGCTTGCGCATCACCTGCGGCAGCACCGCGTCCGACGACGCCGTGCCGAGCACGATCGACAGCTCCTCGCGCAGGTAGCGGATCAGCTTGAATACGGAGAAGCCGGCGAACCGCATCACGATGCCGAGCACCACGGTGACGAACACGATGCAGCTCAGGTAGAACACCGCGACGAGGTAGCCGAGCTGCTTGAGCGACGCGACGCCGTACTTGCCGGTCGTGAACGCGATCGCGCCGAGCACGCCGAGCGGCGCGAGCTTGATGATGAAGCCGATCACGCGGAAGAACACGTGCGACAGCTCCTCGATCAGCGAGTTGACGCGCTTGCCCTTGTCGCCGAGCAGCGACAGCGCCGAGCCGAACAGCACCGCGAACACGAGGATCTGCAGGATGTCGCCCTTCGCGAACGCGTCGAGCGCGGTGTCGGGGATGATCTTCATCAGGTAGCCGGCCGTGTCCTTCAGGCTCTCGGCGTTCTTCGCGTACGACGCGAGCGACGCCGCGTCGAGCGAATGCAGGTCGATGTTCATGCCGACGCCGGGGCGCGTCAGCCACGCGAGCACGAGCCCGATGCCGAGCGCGAGCGTGGTCATCACCTCGAAGTAGACGACGGCCTTCAGGCCGACCCGGCCGACCTTCTTCAGGTCGCCCGCATTGGCCATCCCGCTGACCACGACGCAGAACACGATCGGGCCGATGACCATCTTGATGAGCTTCAGGAAACCGTCGCCGAGCGGCCGCAGCGACTCGGCGAAATGCGGGAAGAACGCGCCTAGCGCAACCCCGAGGATCAATGCGACGACTACCCGGCCAAACAGCGAATTGAGGAATTTCGACACGGCGCTCTCCCGAACCAACGGTTGCAGTTTCGTCTGTTCATACTGGTAAGACCAGTGATGTTATGGACGATAGTAGGAAGCCGATATAGTCGAGTCAAGGAAGAACAAAATAGGGATTTCCCGCCCCTTTCCGGCCGCTACGGCGGGGCTGCAGCGCGGGCCGGATCGTGACTTTCCCGTAGGCCGGCGGTGCACCGCGCGTGTGCGGATTACAATGCCGGTCAGACCGGCCATCATTTTCGCATCATGAAGAACGTTCCGCACACCGTGACCGACGCCGCCATCGCGACGATCCGCGACCGGATCGAGGCAGGCGTGTATCCGGTCGGCAGCCTGCTGCCGGCCCAGCGCCAGCTTTCCGAGGAGCTGGAGATCAGCCGCGCGTCGCTGCGCGAGGCGCTGTCGACCCTCGAGGCGCTCGGGATGCTGCGCATCCGCGCGGGCAAGGGCGTCTACGTCGAAAGCGCGCAGGCGAGCACCAGCCATGCGTGGCGCTTCGCCGAGCAGTCGTCGCCGCCCGACACCTACCAGATGCGCTATGCGCTCGAAGGCTTCGCCGCGCGGATGGCCGCGCGCGTCGTCACCGACGACGACATCGCATGGTTCGAGGACAACCTCGCCGAGCTGCACGTCGCGCTGACCGAGAACGCGCTCGACGAAGCGTCGCAGCTCGACTTCGAATTCCACATGCGGATCGTCAACGTGGCCGGCAACGCGGCGATCGAATCGATCCTGCGCAGCAGCGCCGACATCATGAAGGAAAGCCAGCGGATGCCGTTCTACCGGCGCGAGCTGCTGTTCTCGACGTGGCACGAGCACCGCGCGATCGTCGACGCGCTGATCGCGCGCGACCCGGACGCCGCCGGCACGGCGATCGAGACGCACATCACGAATGCTGCGCGCCGTGCCGGAATCTTCTTTCCGACGCCGGGCGGTTGACGCACGGCGCGGGCGTCGCATGGCAGTCGCGCACCTGGCGCTCGCGGGCCGGGGAAACGGCTCGGCGCGCTGCTCATGTAGCGCCGGACAATAAAAAACCCGGCCGAATAACCGGGCCGGGTTCGTGCATCGCGCCGGCCGCGTCGCCGCGGCCGCACGATTCGCAGACTTACTTCGCGTTCGCGAATGCGACAGCCGTATCCAGCATGCGGTTCGAGAAGCCCCACTCGTTGTCGTACCAGCTCGACACCTTGACGAGACGGCCCGACACCTTGGTCAGCGTCGCGTCGAACGTCGACGAAGCCGGGTTGTGGTTGAAATCGATCGACACCAGCGGCGCGTCGTTGTAGCCGAGGATGCCCTTCAGCGCGCCTTCCGACGCTTCCTTCATGATCGCGTTGACTTCCTCGACCGTCGTGTCGCGCTTCGCGATGAACGACAGGTCGACGATCGACACGTTGATGGTCGGAACGCGGATCGCGTAGCCGTCCAGCTTGCCGTTCAGTTCCGGCAGCACGAGGCCGACCGCGGAAGCCGCGCCCGTCTTGGTCGGAATCTGGCTGTGCGTGGCCGAACGCGCGCGGCGCAGGTCTTCGTGGTAGACGTCCGTCAGCACCTGGTCGTTCGTGTACGCGTGGATCGTCGTCATCAGGCCGGTTTCGAGGCCGATCTTGTCGTTCAGCGGCTTGACGAGCGGCGCGAGGCAGTTTGTCGTGCACGATGCGTTCGAGATGACCGTGTGCTCGGCCTTCAGCACGTTGTGGTTCACGCCGTAGACGATCGTCGCGTCGACGTCCTTGCCGCCCGGCGCCGAGATGATGACCTTCTTCGCGCCGCCCTTCAGGTGCGCGCTCGCCTTTTCCTTCGTCGTGAAGAAGCCCGTGCATTCCATCACGACGTCGACGCCCAGCTCGCCCCACGGCAGTTCAGCCGGGTTGCGGTTCGCCAGCACGCGGATCTTGTCGCCGTTGACGACCAGGTAGTCGCCGTCGACCGACACTTCGCCAGGGAACTTGCCGTGCGCGGTGTCGTACTGGGTCAGGTGCGCGTTGGTCTTCGCATCGCCCAGGTCGTTGATCGCGACGATCTCGAGATCGTGCTTCTTGCCGTTTTCATAGAACGCGCGCAGCGTATTGCGGCCGATGCGGCCGTAGCCGTTGATTGCGACGCGGATCGTCATGTCTATCTCCTGATGGCTGAAAAAATTCGTTTCGTGCAGCTTCACGGTGCGGCGCGCGCGTGGGGAACGCGCGCGCCGCGAATGCTTTTAGGCCAGCACGGCCTTGGCCGTCTCGACGACCTTGTCGACGGTGAAGCCGAAGTGCTTGAACAGCACGCCGGCCGGCGCCGATTCGCCGAACGTGTCGATCCCGACCACGCCGCCTTCCAGGCCGACGTACTTGTGCCAGAAGCTCGTCACGCCCGCTTCGATCGCGACGCGGCGCACGCCGTGCGGCAGCACGCGTTCGCGGTATTCGGCGTCCTGGCGGTCGAACACGGTGGTGGCCGGCATCGACACGACGCGCGCGGCGATGCCCTGCTGCGCGAGCGGCTCGACGGCCTTCATCGCGAGCTCGACTTCCGAGCCCGTCGCGATCAGGATGATCTTGCGCGCGACGATCTCCTCGTCCCAGTCCTTCAGCACGTAGCCGCCCTTCTCGATGTTCGCGATCTGCGCGTCGGTGCGCGGGTTGAACGCGAGGTTCTGGCGGCTGAAGATCAGGCTCGACGGACGATCCGCGGCGACTGCGTGGGTCCACGCGACGGCCGTCTCGACCGTGTCGGCCGGACGCCACACGTCGTGGTTCGGAATCAGGCGCAGGCTCGACACGTGCTCGATCGACTGGTGCGTCGGGCCGTCTTCGCCGAGGCCGATCGAGTCGTGCGTGAACACGAAGATCGACGGCACCTTCATCAGCGCGGCGACGCGCAGCGCGTTGCGGCTGTAGTCGGAGAACGTCAGGAACGTGCCGCCGAACGGCTTGTGGCCGCCGTGCAGCGCGAGGCCGTTGATCGCGGCGCTCATGCCGAATTCGCGCACGCCGTAGTTGATGTGGTTGCCCAGCTTGACGCCCGGGCCTTCCGGATTCGCACGAACCGCCTTCGACGCCTTCCAGTTGGTCAGGTTCGAGCCGGTCAGGTCGGCCGAGCCGCCGAGCAGCTCGGGCAGCACCGCAGCCAGCCCTTCGATCGCCTGCTGCGACGCCTTGCGGGTCGCGACCGTCTCGCCGCGCTCGTTCGCGCCGGCGATGATCGCCTTCGCCTTCTCCGCCCAGTCGGCAGGCAGCTTGCCGGCCATCCGGCGCTCGAATTCGGCCGCTTCCGCCGGATACTTCGCACGGTACTGCGCGAACGCCGCGTCCCAGTCGGACTCGCCGCGCTTGCCCGCTTCCTTCGCATCCCACGCCGCGTAGACTTCCTGCGGAATCACGAACGGCTCCCACTTCCAGCCGAGCGCTTCGCGCGTCTTCGCGATTTCTTCCGCGCCGAGCGCCGCGCCATGCACGTCGTGGCCGCCGGCCTTGGTCGCCGCGCCCTTGCCGATCACCGTCTTGCAGCAGATCAGCGTCGGCTTGTCCGACAGCTTCGCCTTCGCGATCGCCGCGTCGACCGCGTCGACGTCATGGCCGTTCACGTTCGGGATCACGTTCCAGCCGTATGCCTCGAAACGCTTCGGGGTATCGTCGTGGAACCAGTTGACGACGTCGCCGTCGATCGAGATGCCGTTGTCGTCGTACAGCGCGATCAGCTTGTTCAGCTTCAGCGTGCCCGCGAGCGAGCAGGCCTCGTGCGAGATGCCTTCCATCAGGCAGCCGTCGCCGAGGAACACGTACGTGTGGTGATCGACGATCTTCGCGCCGTCGCGGTTGAACTCGTCGGCCATCAGCGCTTCGCCGAGCGCCATGCCGACCGCGTTCGCGAGACCCTGGCCGAGCGGGCCGGTGGTCGTCTCGACGCCCGGCGTGATCCCGTATTCCGGGTGGCCCGGCGTCTTCGAATGCAGCTGGCGGAAGTTCTTCAGCTCTTCCATCGGCAGGTCGTAGCCGGTCAGGTGCAGCAGCGCGTACAGCAGCATCGAGCCGTGGCCGTTCGACAGCACGAAGCGGTCGCGGTCGGCCCAGTGCGGGTTCGCCGGGTTGTGCTTGAGGTGGCGAGACCAGAGCGCGACGCCGATTTCGGCCATGCCCATCGGCATGCCGGGGTGGCCGGAGTTCGCTTGCTGGACGGCGTCCATCGCGAGCGCGCGGATCGCGTTGGCCATCAGGGTGGTGGAGGCGGGAGACGAAGTCGTCATGTCGAGTCCGGAGATCGAGTCGAGAAAACGGGGCACGTGCGGTATCCGGAAGCTCGCGGGCCAGCCGTTCCCGGCGCACAGTGCGGCGCCAGACGGACGCGAAGCGGGCGGAGCAAACGGACGGGGCTGCAAAGCCTGTCATTTTACCAGATGGGCCGGCATTTCCCTTCCGGACGGTCGGCGTTCCGGCACGGTTTTCCGTCAAACTTCCCGCTGTCCGTTTCACGCCCTCTATAATTCAGACGTTGGAACTGTCCGCCCCGCCCGTGAGCACGACGCTTCTCTTTCACCCGACGCCCGACTCCGCCTACGGCTTTCCGCATGCGCGGCGGCTTGCGCACGTCGCGTCCCCGCACCAGGAGATCGAGGTGTGGGAGACCCCGCAGCTCGGCCGACTGTTCACGCTCGACGGCCGGCCGATGACGTCGGTCGGCGACGAGTACATCTACCACGAATGCATGACCCACCCGGCCGCGCTCACGCATCCGTCGCCGCGCAAGGCGCTCGTGCTCGGCGGCGGCGACGGCGGCGCGGCGCGCCAGCTGCTCAAGCACGCGTGCATCGAGCGGATCGTGGTCGCGGAGCTCGACGACGAGGTCGTCGGCATGGCGCGCCGCTTCCTCGACGACGTGCACCAGGGCGCGCTCGACGACCCGCGCGTCGAGGTCGTGATCGGCGACGCCGCGCACTTCGTCGAATCGACCGTCGAGCATTTCGATCTCGTCGTGTTCGACCTCACGCCGCCGGAGTCGCCGGCGGCCGGCCTCTACACGCGCGATTTCTACAAGCATCTCAAGCGGATCCTGACGCCGTGCGGCGCGATCACGATGCATCTCGGCTCGCCGGTCTTTCACGCGGCGCGCATCGCCGCGCTGCTCGCCGACCTGCGCGCGAGCTTCGCGGTCGTCGATCCGTTGTCCGCGCACGTGCCGCTGTACGGCTCGGTGTGGCTGATGGCGATCGCGAGCGACACGCTCGACGCGGCCGCGCTGTTCGCACACGACGTCGACGAGCGGCTCGCCGCCCGCCGCGTGCACGGATTGCGCTACTACGATGCGCGACTTCATGCGGCCCTCTTTGCCCTGCCGCGCGCGCTGCGCGATACACTGGGCGCGCGCCGCTGAGCTTGGCGCAACGCGTCGTGATGCCGGTTGATCGCGCGCTCGTCGGCGCGCAGCGGGCGGGCGCGGTAAACGCCCGTCGCGGCGGCCGCATGCGGCCGAACGCCCGCGCGACGACCTTTCCACAGGAGATTTGATGACCGATCCACGTCCGGCCGACGTGCCTTGGTTGACGCCTTACCTGGCCGTGCGCAACGCGCACGCGAGCATCGATTTCTTCAAGGCCGCGTTCGGCTTCGAGCTGCGCGACGTGCTCGACGAGGACGGCGCGATCATGCACGTCGAGATGGTCTATCGCGGCCAGCTGATCGTGATGTTCGCGCCCGAAGGCGCGTTCGGCTCGACCGCCCGCACGCCGCGGAGCGCGGGCGCGACCGCGCCGCAATCGTTCTATCTGTACGTCGACGACGTGGACGCGACCTGGCAGCGCGCGCTCGACGCCGGCGCGAAATCGCTGAGCGCGCCGCAGGACCAGTTCTGGGGCGACCGCTTCGCGCAGGTCGAGGATCTCGACGGCTACCGCTGGGCGCTCGCGCGCCGTCTCGAATCATGAGCGAAGCCACCACGACCGCGGCCGTGCCGCGCTTTTTCGTCGAAGCGGCGCTGAGCGCCGGCGCCGTGCTCACGCTGCCGGCCGACGTCGCCCGTCACGCGCAGGTGCTGCGGCTGCAGCCGGGCGACGCGCTCGTGCTGTTCGACGGCACGGGCGGCCAGTACCGTGCGCGGCTCGTCGAGATCGACAAGCGCAGCGCGGTCGCGCAGCTCGACGCGTTCGAGCCCGCGGAGGCGGAGCCGCCGTATCGCGTGACGCTCGCGCAGGGGATCGCCGGCGGCGACAAGATGGACTGGGTGATCGAGAAGGCGGTCGAGCTCGGGGTCGCCGCGATCGCGCCGCTGTCGACGTCGCGCGGCGTCGTGCGGCTGTCGGGCGAACGCGCGGAGAAGCGCGTCGCGCACTGGCGCGGCATCGTGCGCGCGTCGTGCGAGCAGTGCGGACGCAACCGCGTGCCGGACGTCGCGCCGGTGCGCGGCTTCGACGCGTGGCTCGATGCGCTGCCGGCCGCGCGGGCCGACGGCGAGCTGCGGCTGCTGCTGTCGCCGCGCGCGAGCATTCCGTTTGCGTCGCTGCCCGACGCGCCGCCCGCCGGCAGTGTCACGCTGTTGATCGGGCCGGAAGGCGGGCTGTCGCCCGACGAGGAACACGCAGCGCGCGCGCACGGGTTCACGGCGCTGTCACTCGGGCCGCGGGTGCTGCGCACGGAGACGGCCGGCGCGGCCGTGCTCGCGGCGCTGGCGGCGCGCTGGGGGGGGTGGTGATGCGGCGGGCCGCCGCGCGTGGCAAGCGGCGGCCCCGAACTCTCGGCGAGTCGCATATCGAGCACCGGCTGCGCCCGGCCCGCGCGAGCGCGGACGCAAAAAAGCCCGCTCGACGCGGGCTTCCTGCAGGATGGGCCGCGTAGGCGGCCGCCGCACCTGCGCTTACGCAAACGAATAAAACACGCGGAACGCAACCTTGCGCTCGGCCCAGAACTCGGCCGCTTCGCGGAACACGTCGAGCAGCGTCTCGCGGCCTTCCTTGTCGAACTTCTGCGCGATCGGCAGCCCTTCGAGCACGATCACGAAACCCGGCTGCGCGCCCGCCTTCGCGACGAGATCGGTCAGGCAGTCGTACAGCGCATCATAGTTCTTGCCGAAATGCTTCGGAAACAGGAACGACGTCGCGATCGTTTCCATCACTTCCTGCTTCGACTGCGCGGCGCCGCAATACGCATACAGGAAATGCTGGCCGAGCCGGCCGGCTTCGTCGGCGAGATCCTGCACGCGAAACGCGCGAATCGACTGCACGAGATTGGGTCGCACGGTCGTGAAAAGGCTCATAGGCTCCTCGTTCGATGAAAGCCCGGGGCTGGCTTCCTGCTCTGCCGGCGCGTCGCCGGCCTGCACCGCCGCGCGCAGCTGCATCACGCGCTGAAACAGATTGCCGTCGCCGGCCGCGAACAGATCCGCCGCCGACGACGCCGTGTCGTGCGTGTAGATGGAGTCGCTCATGCCGTTCATCCCGAAGTCATTCAACAATACGTTTGAAACTGTTGTAGTGGTCGTCCGTGTAATAACAGTTGTCGACCCGGCGCAGCGGCCCGCCGCAGACGATCCGGCGCGCGCCTCGATTGCGCGCGCGCGGGGTCGGCACGGTGTACTCGTGGTAGAAGCCGCGCTTCGCCTTCGGCAGGATCCGCTCGCGGTTGCCGAACACGACGCCGTCTTTCTCGTACGGATAGGGACCGCCACCGGCAATCAGGCCGAGCGTGGTCACGGCCTCGCGCGGAAGGCGGGCGGTCGGGATCGTATCGAACCCGCCGGCGGCCACGTCGGCCGCAACGGCCTGCCGTGCGTAGGCGGCGGAAACCAGACTGCCCGTCGGCGTGCCGACGATACCCATCGCGAACATCGCGAAGACGGACGCGAGCGCGCCGTTGCGGAGCCACTTGCGTGCCATGAACCAGGGTTCCCGCTGTTAAATCAAGTAGTTGACGACCAATAAAAGCGTTAGCGTAGCGCTATTGTCCGCGCGAATCAATGTTCGTTTGGGGATTGAAAGCCTGACCGGATCAGGCCCCGGGCAAATCTTACCGAAATATGGTTACTTTTATCTTACATGCGATAAAATGCCGACGGCATCTCTCGCATGGCAAGACCCTGCCTCCTTGCTACGCTCGCAACCCGGAGTGGAGAGATGCTGCTGTTGCTTATGGGAAGCGCATGCGCGCCCTGCCCGGCGGCGTGCCCATTGCGGGCACGCCTCTTTTTGCCTTTGTTGACAATTTCATCTGCTGTGCCGCGCCGGTTCGACCGGGCGGCACCCGCGTGTTGGCTCAGCGCGACGCGTTCACGTCGGCCACCAGCAGCGCGGCCATGTTGACGATCCGGCGCACCGTCGCCGATTCGGTCAGCACGTGCACCGGCTGCGCGGCGCCGAGCAGGATCGGCCCGATCGCGATGTTGTTGCCCGCGGCCGTCTTCAGCAGGTTGTACGCGATGTTCGCGGCGTCGATGTTCGGCAGGACCAGCAGGTTCGCTTCGCCTTCCAGCGTCGATTCCGGCAGGATTTCCTTGCGCAGCGCCGCGTCGAGCGCGACGTCGCCGTGCATTTCGCCGTCGACCTTCAGGTCCGGCGCGCGTTCCTGCAGGATCGCGAGCGTATCGCGCATCTTCTGCGCGGACGGCGCGTTGCTCGTGCCGAAATTCGAGTGCGACAGCAGCGCGACCTTCGGCTCGATGCCGAAGCGGCGCACTTCCTCCGCCGCCATGATCGTGATCTCGGCGAGCTGTTCCGGGGTCGGATCGACGTTCACGTGCGTGTCGACGAGGAAGATCTGCCGGCCCGGCAGCACGAGGCCGTTCATCGCCGCGTACACGCTGCAGCCCGGGCGCTTGCCGATCACCTGGTCGATGAAGTGCAGGTGGCGGTGCGTCGTGCTGATCGTGCCGCAGATCATCCCGTCCGCTTCGCCCTTCTTCACGAGCATCGAGCCGATCAGCGTCGTGCGGCGGCGCATCTCGACGCGCGCGAGCTGCTCGCTGATGCCCTTGCGGGCCATCATCTTCGCGTAGTCCTGCCAGAACTCGCGGTAGCGCTCGTCGTGCTCGGTGTTGACGACGGTGTAGTCGACGCCCGGCGTCAGGCGCAGGCCGTAGCGCTGGATACGGTGCTCGATCACGGCCGGACGGCCGATCAGGATCGGTTTCGCGAGCTTTTCGTCGACGACGATCTGAACGGCGCGCAGCACGCGCTCTTCCTCGCCTTCCGCGAACACGACGCGCTTCTTCTCGGCCGGCACGCTGCGCGCGAGCTGGAAGATCGGCTTCATCGTCGTGCCGCTGTGGTACACGAACTGCTGCAGGTGCTGCTTGTACGCGTCCATGTCCTCGATCGCGCGCGTCGCGACGCCGCCGTCCATCGCGGCCTGCGCGACGGCCGGCGCAATCTTCACGATCAGGCGCGGATCGAACGGCTTCGGAATCAGGTATTCGGGGCCGAACGACAGGTCCTGGATCCCGTACGCGGTCGCGACGATGTCGCTCTGCTCCTGCTGCGCGAGCTCGGCGATCGCGTTGACGGCGGCGATCTCCATTTCACGCGTGATCGTCGTCGCGCCGACGTCGAGCGCGCCGCGGAAGATGAACGGGAAGCACAGGACGTTGTTGACCTGGTTCGGATAATCGGTGCGGCCGGTCGCGAGCACGGCGTCCGGGCGCACTTCGAGCGCGAGCTCCGGCAGGATTTCCGGCGTCGGGTTCGCGAGCGCGAGGATCAGCGGGCGCTCGGCCATCCCCTTGACCATCTCCTGCTTCAGCACGCCGGCCGCCGACAGGCCGAGGAAGATGTCCGCGCCGTCGATCACCTCGGCGAGCGTGCGCGCGTCGGTTTCGCGCGCGAAACGCTCCTTGTCCGGGTCCATCAGCTCGGTGCGGCCCTTGTAGACCACGCCGGCCAGGTCGGTCACCGTGATGTTCTCGAGCGGCAGGCCGATGTCGACCAGCAGGTCGAGACACGCGAGGGCGGCCGCACCCGCGCCGGACGCGACGAGCTTGACCTCCTTGATGTTCTTGCCGACCACCTTCAGGCCGTTCGTGACGGCCGCGGCGACGACGATCGCGGTGCCGTGCTGGTCGTCGTGGAAGACCGGGATCTTCATCCGCTTGCGGGCTTCGCGCTCGACGATGAAGCAATCCGGCGCCTTGATGTCTTCCAGGTTGATCCCGCCGAAGGTCGGCTCGAGCGCGGCGATCACGTCGACGAGCTTGTGCGGATCGGACTCGTTCAGCTCGATGTCGAACACGTCGATGCCGGCGAACTTCTTGAACAGCACGGCCTTGCCTTCCATCACCGGCTTCGACGCGAGCGGGCCGATGTTGCCGAGGCCGAGCACCGCGGTGCCGTTCGTGACGACGCCGACCAGGTTGCTGCGCGCGGTGAAGCGGGCCGCGTTGAGCGGATTCTCGACGATCTCCTCGCACGCGAACGCGACGCCCGGCGAATAGGCGAGCGCCAGGTCGCGCTGGTTGATCATCTGCTTGGTCGGCGCAATCGCGACCTTGCCGGGGGTCGGGAATTCGTGGTAATCGAGGGCGGCTTCGCGGAGCTTGGCTTTGGAGGAGGCTTGCGTGGACATGTGTCTCGTGGCGTGCGGATTAGAATACCTAGTCGACCATTGTAGCGCCAATCGAAGTCGCCAAAACCTCCATTCAGGTGCAACAGTCGCGACAAAATTGTACTGAACGGTGCAGGAGCGCCGCCGTTCGCCTCGTACAATGTGCCGTTCTCTCAACCGCTTCGGGTCCGTCCGCCGTGCCAGCCTCCCTCTCCGAGTTCTCGTTGATCGACCGCTTCTTCGCGCGCCGCGCGGCCCGGGGCGCGCGCGCCGCGACGCTCGGGATCGGCGACGATTGCGCGCTGTTCGCGCCGCGTTCCGGGAAATTGCTCGCCATTTCGACGGACATGCTGGTCGAGGGCCGCCACTTCTTCCCCGACGTCGCGCCGCACGCGCTCGGCCACAAGACGCTCGCGGTCAACCTGTCCGACCTCGCGGCGATGGGCGCCGAGCCGCGTGCGTTCACGCTCGCGTGCGCGCTGCCGCGCGCCGACGCGGCGTGGCTCGAAGCGTTCAGCGACGGGCTCTTCGCGCTCGCGGAGCGGTTCGGCTGCGAGCTGATCGGCGGCGACACGACGAGCGGGCCGCTGAACCTGTGCGTGACCGTGTTCGGCGAAGTCGCGCCCGACGCCGCGCTGCGGCGCGACGCCGCGCGCGACGGCGACGACGTCTGGGTGTCCGGCACGCTCGGCGACGCGCGGGCCGGGCTCGGCGTCGCGCGCGGAGAATGGACGGCCGGCGCGCAGGAAGCGGCCGTGTTCCGGGCGGCGCTCGAGCGCCCCGAGCCGCGCGTCGCGCTCGGCCTCGCGCTCGCGGGCGTCGCGCACGCGGCGCTCGACCTCTCGGACGGCCTCGCCGGCGACCTGCAGCACATCCTCGAGCGCTCGCGCGTGCGCGCGGACATCGACGCCGACGCGGTGCCGCGCTCGGCCGCGCTCGCGACGCTGCCGCCCGACGTGCAGCGCCGCTGCACGCTCGCCGGCGGCGACGACTACGAACTGTGCTTCACCGCGCCCGCCGCCGCCCGCGCGGCGGTCGAGGCGGCGGGCACCGGCGCCCGGCGTCGCGGTCACGCGAATCGGTACAATACGCGCGTTGTCCACGCAGTCGGAGCGGCCCGCGATCGCGTGGCACGACGCCGCCGGCGCGCCCCTCGCTCTCACGTTGCACGGTTTCGACCACTTCCATGCAGACTGACCCGACGCCCCCGCGCGCCGCGGCCGACGCCGGCGCAACGCCCCACGCGCCGAGACGCGCCACCGTGCGCTTCATGTTCTCGCATCCCGCGCACCTGCTGTCGCTCGGGTTCGGCAGCGGCCTCGCGCCGATCATGCCCGGCACGTTCGGCACGCTGTTCGGCTGGCTGACGTTCGTCGCGTTCAGCCGCTACCTGACGGTGCCCGAATGGTGGGGGCTGATCGCGGCCGGCTTCGTCGCCGGCGTCTGGCTCACCGGCTTCACCGCGAAGAAGCTGGGCAACGCCGACCCGGGCCCGGTCGTCTGGGACGAGATCGTCGCGATCTGGATCGTGATGCTGTTCGTCACGCCGGCGACGTTCATCGGCCAACTCTGGGCCTTCGTCGTGTTCCGCTGCTTCGACATGCTCAAGCCGCCGCCGATCCGCTACCTCGAACGCCGGATGAAGGGCGGCCTCGGCATCATGGCCGACGACCTGATCGCCGCGTTCATGTCGCTGCTCGTGATCGCGCTGTGGCGGTCCTTCGCCGGCTGACCTTTCCGACTCCTGCCTCTCCCCTTTCGCATGCCAACCGATTCCGTCGTCCATCAGCTTGCGATCCGCGCAGGCAACAAGCTGCGCGACGAGCACCTGCTGCTCGCGACCGCCGAATCCTGCACCGGCGGGATGATCGCCGCGGCGATCACCGACATCTCCGGCAGCAGCCAGTGGTTCGAGCGCGGCTTCGTCACCTATTCGAATCAGGCCAAGAGCGAGATGATCGGCGTGCCGCCCGAGCTGATCGACAAGCACGGCGCCGTCAGCGAGCCGGTCGCGCGCGCGATGGCCGAAGGCGCGCTGCGCAACAGCCGCGCGCAGGTGTCGCTCGCGGTGACCGGCATCGCCGGGCCCGCGGGCGGCAGCGAGAAGAAGCCGGTCGGCACCGTGTCGTTCGCGTGGAGCAACCGGCTGCATACCGACGCCGAGACGCAGGTGTTCAAGGGAGATCGCGAGCAGATCCGCACGCAGGCCGCCGCGCATGCGCTGCGCGGGCTGCTGAAGCTGCTCGAAGAGCGCGAGGGCTGACGCGCCGGCGGCCCGGTGCGGGCCGCACGAGATGGGTGTGGGTCGCGGAAACGAGCCGCGATCGGCGGCCCGCCCCGCTCAACGATGCGCGTTGATCGCGTCGCGGGTCTTCTGCGCGGCGAGCGCCGCGGCTTCGGCGAAATCCTCGTCCTTGCTCGCGTACAGGATCGCACGCGACGAGTTGATCATCATTCCGGTGCCGTCGGCCGTGCGGCCTGCGCGGACGGTCGCCTCCACGTCGCCGCCCTGCGCGCCGATGCCGGGAATCAGCAGCGGCATGTCGCCGACGATCCCGCGCACGACTTCGATTTCGTTCGGGAACGTCGCGCCGACGACGAGGCCGAGCTGGCCGCTCTTCGCGTTCCACTTGTTCGCCGCGAGGTCGGCGACCACCTGATACAGCGGGCGGCCCGGATGGCCGGCCCCCGGATGGCCGGCCCCGTTCGTTTCCAGAAACTGCAGGTCCGAGCCGCCCGGGTTCGACGTGCGGCACAGCACGATCACGCCCTTGCCTTCGTGCTCGAAATACGGCTCGACCGAGTCGAAGCCCATGTACGGGTTCACCGTCACCGCATCCGCGCGGTAGCGCTCGAACGCTTCGCGCGCGTATTGCTCGGCGGTGCTGCCGATGTCGCCGCGCTTCGCGTCGAGGATCACCGGCAGGCCCGGATGCTGCAGGTGGATGTGCGCGATCAGCCGCTCGAGCTGGTCTTCCGCGCGGTGCGCGGCGAAGTAGGCGATCTGCGGCTTGAACGCGCTTGCGTACGGCGCGGTCGCGTCGACGATCTGCCGGCAGAATTCGAAGATCGCGTCGGGCTGGCCGTCGAACTGCACGGGGAAGCGCGACGGCTCGGGATCGAGGCCGACGCACAGCAGCGAATTGGTGCGCTGCCACGCGGCGCGCAGCGATTCGATGAAAGTAAGCGGGGAAGACATGGCGGATACTCGCGGCTAACCGTTGGTAGACCGCCCATTTTACCCGCGTCGCCGGCGGCTTTCGCGCGCGGGCGCATCACCGCGTACCTCGCCGCGCACGTCGCCGCGCTCGACGGTGAACGCGAAGCGCCGCGCGAGCCGCTCGCCCGGCGCGAGCAGCGTCATCCCGTGCGCGGCCGCGCCGCCCGGCAGGTTCACCGCATTGATCGGATGATCGACCGGCTCGAAGCAGAAGAAATCCTCGCCGGGCGGCGTATAGAGCACGTAGGCATCCGCATCGGCCGCGACGGTCAGCGTGAGCCCGCGGCGCGGCCAGCTCACCGTCGCATGGCCGCCCCAGCCGGTGAACGCATGATTCACGAGCGTCGCCGGCAGCGGATACGCGACGCCGAACTGCCACGCCGGCGGCACGTTCACGTGCCGCACCGGCAGGAAGTCGGCGCCCGACAGCCACAGCCCGCCCGCCGCGGCGGCGAGCGCGGTCGCGTCGTCGCGCACCAGGAACGGATGCACGCCGAGCCCGAACGGCAGCCGCGCGCGGCCGGCGTTCTCGATCGCCAGCGCGATCGACAGCGTCGCGTCGTCGAGCGCGAAGGTCTGCGTCGCGCGAAACGCATAGGGCGCGCCGTCGCCCGCGATCGAGCGACAGCCGCAGCGTCGTGTCGGTTGCGGCGTCGACCTGCCAGCGCGCGAGCCAGCCGTCGCCGTGGATCGGCAGCGGCTCGTCGCGGCGGTTGCGCGGCACCGCGACGCGGCGGCCGTCGCATTCGAAGCGCGCGCCGCCGATCCGGTTCGAGTACGGCAGCAGCGGATAGCACGCGAGCTCGTTCGGATCGGTCGCAGCGTCGGGCCGTTCGCAGCGGCGGAACACCGGCGTGAGCGCGCCGTCGTCGCGCCAGTCGAAACGCGCGATCCCGCCGCCCAGATGCGGCAGCACGTCGACCCGCAGCGCCGCATTCGACAGCGTGACGGCCGCCGTGTGCGACGCGCCGACGCCCTGCGCGAGCGCGGCGGTCTGCGGTCCGGCGCTGACCGGATGCGCGGCGGCGGCGAGCCGCGCGCGGCGCGTCTGGCTCGTGGACGACGATGCGCGCGAGGGCGTGGCAGTCATGTCGAACTCCTTTCCTTCGTCGATGAAACGATACGGCGCGCTCGCGCGGCGCCGTGCGAACGCGACATCGCAATCAGGCCCAGCCGCCGTCGACGATCAAGTCCTGCGCGGTGATCATCCGGCTGTCGTCGGCCGCGAGGAACAGCGCCATGCGCGCCAGATCGGCGGGCAGCAGCTCGGCGTCGAGGCACTGGCCGGCCTTGATCGCCGCGCGGCCCGCGTCGTCGAGCCACAGCCGGCGCTGCTTGTCGGTCATCACCCAGCCCGGCACCAGCGAATTGACGCGGATGCCGAACGGGCCGAGGTCGCGCGCGAGCCCGCGCGTGAGCCCCTGCACGGCCGCCTTCGCGGTCACGTACACCGGATAGCCGCCGTTCTTCAGCATCCAGCTGATCGAGCCGAGATTGATGATCGCGCCGCCGCCGAGCTGCTTCATGTCGTCGATCACCGCCTGCGCGGCGAAGAACTGGTGGCGCAGGTTCACCGCGATGCCCGCGTCGAACGATTCGGGCGTCACGTCGCCGATCGCGTGGCGCACGTCGTTGGCCGCGTTGTTGACGAGCACCGCAATCGCGCCGGCCTGCGCGCGGATCGCGTCGATCGTGCGGCGCAGCGCGCCGATGTCGGTGAGGTCGCATGCGGCGAACAGCGGCACATGGCGTGCGTGCGCGAGACGCGCGGCCAGCGCGTGGCCCGCCGCGGCGTCGAGATCGACGAACGCGACGCGCGCGCCCTGCTCCGCGAAGTGCTCGACGAACGCGGCGCCGATGCCGGTTGCGCCGCCGGTGATCAGCACGGTGCGGTCGGCGAGGCTCGGGTAGCGCGCATAGCGCGCGGACGTTTCGTTATGCATGCCGGTAAGCTCCATCGGTTCAGTCGCGCCCGCCGCGGTTCTTCAGCTGGTCGAGCAGCACCGCCGCCAGCAGGATCGCGCCGCGCACCAGGTATTGATAGAACGCGTCGATGTTCAGCAGGTTCATCACGTTCTCGACGGTGCCCATGATCAGCACGCCGATCACGACGCCCGAGATCGTCGCGCGCCCGCCCAGCAGCGACACGCCGCCGAGCACGCACGCGGAGATCACGTTCAGCTCGAAGCCCTGCGCGGCGTTCGGCTGGCCCGACGTGATGCGCGACGCGAGGATCACGCCCGCGAGCGCCGTCACCGCGCCCTGGATCAGGAAGATCCAGACGCGCGTGCGCTCGACGTTGATCCCCGCGAGCCGCGACGCCTCCGGGTTGCCGCCGATCGCGAGCGTGTTGCGCCCGTACACGGTCTGGTTCAGCAGCACGCCGAACACGACGAAGCACAGCAGCGTGACCCAGATCGGCAGCGACACGCCGAACAGCGTGAGGCCGCCGAGCGCGATGAAGGTGTCCGACGACACGCCCACCGCCTGCCCTTTCGACACGATGAAGCCGAGCCCGCGCACGATTTCCATCGTCGCGAGCGTCGTGATCAGCGCGTTGATCCGCAGGTACGCGATCACCGCGCCGTTCACGAAGCCGATCGCGGCACCCGCCGCGACCGCGGCGAGGATCGCGACGAACGTGTTGTCGGTCGCGTTGAGCACCATCGCGCACAGCACGCCCGAGAACGCGACGGTCGAGCCGATCGACAGGTCGAAGTCGCGCGACGCGAGACAGAACATCATCGTGCACGCGACCATCCCGATCTGCGAGATCGACAGCGCGAGGCCCAGCATGTTGTCGATCGAGAAGAAGTGATCGACGCTCAGCGACATCGTCACGAACATCGCCGCGAAGATCGCGATCAGGCTGTAGTCGGTGAGCTGCTGCCACCATTTCTGGCGATCGGTCGGCTGTGGAACCAGTGCATCGGCCGCGGGCTTCACGGCGGCGCCGGCGAGGTTTTCTCTGACTTGCATGGTGGTGTCTCCTGCTCCTGCATCGCGCGGTCCGTCGGCGGCCGCGCGGAAATCGAATGTCTTGGTGGATTCAGGCCGCCTGCGCGGCGCTCGTCTGCGGCAACGCGAGGCTCAGCACCGCATGCTCGTTCGCCTGCGCGCGCGGCAGCTCGCCCGCGATGCGCCCTTCGCGCATCACGACGATGCGGTCGGACACGCCGAGCACTTCCGGCAGCTCCGACGACACCATCACGATCGCGCAGCCGCGCTCCGCGAGCCGGTAGATCACGTCGTAGATCTCGTGCTTCGCGCCGACGTCGATGCCGCGCGTCGGCTCGTCGAGGATCACGACCTTCAGGTCGGGCTCCGCGAGCCAGCGCGACAGGATCGCCTTCTGCTGGTTGCCGCCCGACAGGAAGCGGATCTTCTGGCGGCGGCTCGGCGTCTTGATCTTCAGCCGCTGGATGAAGCGGTCGGCGGTTTCGCTTTCCGTCTTGCGATCGATGAACAGCCCGGCACGCAGCGAATGGCGGCGGCAGCTGATGTTGATGTTCTCCGCGACCGACGCCATCGCGATGATCCCTTCCTCCTTGCGGTCCTCCGGGCACAGCACGATGCCGTGGCGGATCGCGTCGCCGGTGCGCTTCACGTCGATGCGCGCGCCGTCGAGCGCGAGCGCGCCCGCGCGCTTGCGATCGGCGCCGTACACGAGCCGCATCAGCTCGCTGCGCCCCGCGCCGACGAGGCCGAAGAAGCCGACGATCTCGCCCGCGCGCACCGCGAAGCTCGCCGGCTCGCGCAGCGCGTCGCCCTCGATCCCTTCGACCGACAGCCGCACGTCGCCGAGCGCGCGCGGCGCATAGTGATAGATGTCGGCGATCTCGCGCCCGACCATCTCCGCGACGAGGCGCTCGCGCGGCACGTCGGCGAGCGACGCGTGCGACGCGATCCTGCGGCCGTCGCGGAAGATCGTGCACGCGTCGCACAGCCGGTAGATCTCGTCCATCCGGTGCGAGATGTAGATCAGCGCGCGGCCGTCGGCGCGCAGGTCGTCGACGAGCTTGAACAGCACCTCGGTCTCGCGGTGCGACAGCGAGCTCGTCGGCTCGTCGAGCGCGATCACGCGCGCGTTGCGCAGCAGCGCCTTGCAGATCTCGACCATCTGCCGCTGCGCGATCGACAAGCGGCCGAGCTTCGCGTCCGGATCGAGATCGACGCCCATCGCGGCGAGCCGCTCGCGCACGTAGCGCTTCGCCTCGCCCTTCCTCACCCAGCCGAACGCATTCGGCAGGCGGCCGAGCAGCAGGTTCTCCGCGACCGTCAGGTCGGGCACGTATTGCAGCTCCTGGTGGATCACCGCGATGCCGGCCGCGATCGACGCAGCCGCATTCGGAAAATGCACGGGCCGGCCGTCGACCAGCACGCTGCCCGCATCGGGCTGATATTCGCCGCCGAGAATCTTCAGCAGCGTCGACTTGCCCGCGCCGTTCTCGCCCATCAGGCCGTGCACCTCGCCCGCACGCACGTCGAACGAGATGCCGTCGAGTGCGCGCACGCCGGGAAACACCTTGCCGATATTGTCAAAACGCAGTGCCGCTGACACTTCGCCTCTCCAGTTACGATCGATCGACCGTCGGCCGCCGCAGCATGCGGCAGCCGCCCGGGACGGTTACTTCGACGCGAGCCCCATCTCGTCGCGCACCTTGCCGACGTTCTCGCGCGTCGCGAGCATGCCGGTCGTGAGCGTGAGCGGCGCCGGCGCCTTGCCCTGCGTGATCCACGCGTACATCAGCTCGGACGTTTCCTCGCCGTGGCGCTTCGGGCTGATGATCACGGTGCCGAAGAAGCCGGTCGGCTGCGGCTTCTTGAATTCGTTCAGCGCCGAGTCGGAGCCGCCGATGCCGATGCCGATCATGTCCGCCGCCTTGAAGCCGCGCCCTTCGGCCGCGCGCACGGCGCCGAGCACCGCCTCGTCGTTCAGCCCGTATGCGACCCAGTGCTTGAACTGCGGGTTCTTCGTGAGCGCGATGTTCGCGGCGTTGAACGCGTTCTCGGTGTCGGTCTTCGCCTGCGGCGCGGCGATCACGTTCGCCTTCGGAAAGCCCGCGGCGACGAGCGCGTCGGTCGCGCCGGCGGTGCGGTCATGCGCGGTCGGCAGCTGCTCGTAGGTGATGTCGATCGCGCCGACCTCCTTCATGTTCCAGCCGCGCTTCCTGATCTCGGCCGCGATGCCGTCGCCGACCTGCTTGCCGATGTTGTACGCGGAGATGCCCATGTGCGGCACCGCTTCGAGCGGCTTGCCGGCGCCGTCGACGAGGCGGTCGTCGACGGTCATCATCTTCAGCCCGTGCGACTTCGCCTTCGCGACGATGCCCGGCCCGAGCTTCACGTCGGGCGTGCAGATGATGAAGCCCTGCGCCTTCTGCGCGGCGAGGTTGTCGATCGCGCTCATCACCTTCTCGCCGGACGGCGCGCCGATCTTCACGAGCGTGAAGCCCTTGTCCTTCGCGGCGAGCTCCGCGAACTTCCACTCGTCCTGGAACCACGGCTCCTCCGGCTGCTTCACGAGGAAGCCGATCTTGACCGGGTCGGCCGCGTGTGCGAGCGGGCTGCCCATCAGCACCGCGGCGGCGGCGGCGAGCGTGACGAACGATCTGCGTTTCATCTCCAGTGTCTCCTTGTCTTCATCGATCGGAATACGGCCGCTTACTTGTGTCGACGCAGCGTGCGCGCGGCCCTCGCACGCTGCGGTCTTTCGATTCGGTCCTGCAGCTCCTTCAGTCGTGATACAGCGCCGCGCGCCCGCCATCGACCGTGATGCAGGTCGCGTTGATGAACGGCGCCTCGTCCGACGCGAGGAACACGGCCGTCATCGCGACTTCCTCCGGCCGGCCGATCCGCTTCATCGGCTGCAGCGCGAGCGTGTCGGCCCGCGCGACGGCCGGGTCCGGCTGCGCGTCCCACCAGTCGCGCGTGAGCTGCGTCTCGATGTAGCCCGGCGCGATCGCGTTCACGCGCACGTTGCGCGCCGCGTATTCGATGCCGAGCGCGCGCGTCAGGCCCAGCACGCCGTGCTTCGCGACCGGGTACGGAAAGCAGCCCGGAATGATCCGGAACGCATGCGTCGACGCGATGTTCACGATGCTGCCGCGCCCGCGCTCCACCATGCCGGCCAACGCCGCGCGGCAGCCGTGCCACACGCCGTCGAGATCGACCGCGAAGCAGCGGCGCCAGTCGTCGTCGGTCATCGTCAGCGGATCGCGGAACACGTTGATGCCCGCGTTGTTGACGAGCGCGTCGAGCGGCCCGAGCGACGCTTCGGCCTGCGCGAGCGCGTCGCGCACCGAGTCCTGGCGCGTGACGTCCGCGTGAAGCGGCAGCACGCGCGCACCGTCGACCTCGGCGGCGATCGCGGCGGCGGTGCGCTGCGCGTGCTCGACGTCGACGTCGAGCAGCGCGACGCACGCGCCTTCGCGCGCGAACGCGTGCGCGATCGCCGCGCCGATGCCGCGGCCCGCGCCCGTCACCATCGCGACCTTGCCCGCGAGGCGGCCCATCATGCGGCTCCGCCGCGCGCCGCGCGCAGCCCGGCCTGGAACGCGCGCGCGTGGGCCGCGGTCGCGTCGGCGGACTGGCCGGGCCGGTACAGCGCGGAGCCGAGCCCGAAGCCGTTCGCGCCGGCGGCGAGGAACGCCTGCATGTTGTCGGGCGTGACGCCGCCGACCGGCACCAGCGGCACCGCGCGATCGATCACCGCGCGCCACGCCTTCACGACCGTCAGGCCAAGCTGCTCGGCCGGGAACATCTTCAGCACGTCCGCGCCGTTCGCGAGCGCGGCGAACGCCTCGGTCGGCGTCGCGACGCCGGGCGCGCTCGCGAGGCCCAGCTCGCGCGCGCGGCGGATCACCGCGCCGTCGCTGTGCGGCATCACGATCAGCGCGCCGCCCGCGTCCCGCACGCGGTCGACGTATTCGGGCCGCAGCACGGTGCCCGCGCCGACGATCGCGTCGTCGGGCAGCGCGCGGCGCAACGCCGTGATGCTGTCGAGCGGCTCGGGCGAGTTGAGCGGCACTTCGACGATCCGGAAGCCCGCTTCATAGAGCGCATGGCCATGCGCCGCCGCGTCGCCGGGCGCGATGCCGCGCAGGATCGCGATCAGCGGGCACGCGGCGAACGCCTGCATCAGCGCGGGATGCGGCGCATACGGCGCGGGCAGCGTGAGTTCGGACGACATGGATGGCTTTCCTCCGCAATCGGTTCGGTTCATCAATCGGCGCAGACCGGCGCACTGTCCGCGCGCACGAGCCCGGCGCGAGACGCGATCCGCCACAGTCCGCGCTCGGTCGCATTGGCGACGACCCGCGCATGCGGGCAGCCGAACGCGTGCAGCGCGGCCGCGTAGCGCGCGCACAGCGCGTCGTCGCCGATCAGCAGCAGCGGCTGGTTCGCGAGCGCGACGCCGCGCTCCGCGAGCATCGCGTCGAGCGCATTCAGCTCGTGGCCGATCAGCAGGCCGGACAGATAGTCGCCCTGCGCTTGCGGCGCGAGACGGCCGGTCAGGCCCAGCGTGCGCGTGCTGAAAATCGTCGCGAGCAGGCCGGCCCGCTGCGCGCCGCGCGCGACCGACACGCCGCGCAGGAACGCCGCGCGATCGGGTTCATCGGGCGAGCGCATCGTGCGGCCGAGGATCGTGTGATCGCGCAGCGCGCCGAACAGCTCGCCCGTCATGAAGGTCTGGAAGCGCTCGACGAGCCCGCGCTTCACCCACGCCCATTTCGCGTGCGTGCCCGGCAGCCCGATCAGTAGACCTGAATGATCCGCTCCAATTGAAGAAGCTGCATCGAGTGCGCCGACGATCTGCGTTTCTTCGCCGCGCATCACGTCGGGCAACTCGCCCGTCGCGATCACGCCCGGCACGATCGACACCGTCGCGCCGCGCGCGCTTTCGATCGTGACGATGCCGACGACCAGCGCGTCGACGCCGGCCGGCGCTTCGACATAAGGCGCCTCGCGCCAGCCCTGCGCGCTGCCGACCATGCCGGCGGCGAGCACCGGCACGCCGGGTGCGCGGTCGAGCCAATCGCCGCACGCGTCCTCGAACGCGGCGTCGAACGCGCGCGCGCCGCCCGCCGGCACGTGCATCACGCCCGCCGCGCGGCTGCGTGTCGCGAGCAGTGCGCCGTGCGCGTCGTACAGGTACGCGCGCAGCGACGTCGTGCCCCAGTCGAGCGCGATCAGCGCCGGGGCGGCGGTGAAGGTGGTGAAGGTGGTGAAGGTGTCCGGAGCGATCCGGGTCGGGTTCGTCATCGTTTGATCCTGCGGGTACCCTGCGGCGGGCTCCAGCCCAGTTCCGCGGAAATGGCTCGCGCTTCGCGCTGCACGAGCGGAATCAGTTCGTCCATCCGGTCGTGCGGCATGTACGGAATCGTGCTCGCGACCGACACCGCCGCGACGATCGCGCCGGACGCATCGCGGATCGGCGCGGCGACGCAGCGGATCGACGCTTCGTTTTCCTCGAGATCGAACGTGTAGCCGCCCGCCGCGTAATGCGCCATGCGCTGCAGGAACGCGCTCGCGTCGGGGTGCCGGTCCGGCTTGAAGTTCACGCCGGCGAGCGCGCGCCGCGCGGCTTCGAACAGCGTGCGCCACGTGTCGGGCTCGAGGTCGAGCATCATCGCCTTGCCGATGCCGGTCGACGCGAGCGGCATCCGGTGGCCGACGCGCGAACGCATCTCGAGCCCGCGCGTGCCGGGAATCTTGTCGATGTAGAGCACGTCGTCGCCGTCGCGCACGCCGAGGTGGATCGTATCGAGCGTCGCTTCGGCGAGCGCCTCCAGGTGCGGCCGCGCGACCGCGGTCAGCGGCATCTGCTCGAGCGCGATCGTGCCGAGCTCGATCAGCTTCGGGCCGAGCAGGTAGCCGCCCTGCACCTGGCGCAGGTAGCGCGCCTGCACGAGGCTGCTGACGAGGCGGTGCGTGGTGCTGCGCGTCGTGCCGAGCGCCGCGCCGATCGCGCGCATGTCGCGCGCGCCGTTCGCGATCGCCTCGAGGATCGCGAGGCCGCGCAGCAGCGTCTGCGTGCCGGCCTGCTGCGCCGCGAGATCGAGCGGCGTGCTGGTCGCGCCGATGCTGTCGGTCAGCGGCGCATCGTCCGGCGTCGCGCGCCGGGCGTCGAGAGCAAGGGTGTCGGGCATGTTGGTCATGGAGCGGGCTTCGTCAACGGAATCGGTGAAGCCGCCGTCGCGACGCGCAAGCGAGCGCGGGCGTCGCGGCGAGGCGGCGGTCGATGCACCGAGTAAAGCGCCCGGCGAACGTCATGGAAAGTGTCTCCGTGTGCGTCGGGCGCCGCGCGATGCGGGAGTCCGAAGCCTGTCGATATGCTTCGGATTGTAGAAGTGCGCGCATTCAGCTCCAATATTTGAATGCGTTGTCCAGATATTGAGAGATTGCGGCGCGCGTGCACGATGTAATACGGGGGCGGAACCCGCATTCGCCGCAGGTTCCGCCCCCGTTTGTCGTGCTCGCGATGCGCTTATTGCTGCTTCGCGTCGCGCGTCTGCATGTAGCGCTGCACGTCGCTGAACGACACGCGCCCGCTGCCGGTCGAGTCGATCTGCCGGAAGTGGTTCGCGACGTAGCCGAGTCCGGCCGCGCGCGCCTGCGCTTCGGTCACCGAGCCGGTGTTCTGCGTGTCGGCCGCGCGGAACTGCCGGGCGAGCTTGGCCACCACCTGCGCGTGCAGCGCGGCGCCGGTCGTCTGCGTGCCCGCGGTCGGCTTGCGCGCGGCGGGCGGCACGTACGGATCGCCGAGCTGCGCCTGGCGGGATCGCACGGGTGCGGCGGCATCGCTCGCCTGCGCGAGCGCGGAGAACGAGGTGGCGAGACTGCCGCAGGCGAGCGCTGCGGCGATGACGATAAATCGCTTCTTCATGTCAGGCTCCAGTCTGGAATGAGGTCGTCGACGGCCGGCGGCCCGCGCCATGGCGCGCGCGCGCGCGCGCGCCGCCGGTCCGCGCATCGAATCAATGCGCGATCGCGTTGTAGAAGGTCACGAGATCGGCCTTCTCCTGCGGACGCGACGTATCGTCGAGATAGACCATGTGTCCACCCTGATAGTCCTTGATCGTCAGGTTCGGCTGCGACCCGAGCCGCGCGAGATCGAGCTCCGTCTGGTAGAACGGCGTCGCGATGTCGTGATACCCGTTCAGCGACAGCACCTTCAGCGCCGGATTCAGCGTCAGCGCCGCGGCGAGATCGGGGATCGTGTCGGGCATCGCGAGGCCGTCATGGCTCCAGTCCCACGTCTGGATCGCATTGCTGCTTACAGAATAGGCCGATTGCGCCGTGTACTTCAGCTCGTTCGGCAGATAGCGGCCGATCGTGTCGGTGAACGGCTTCGTGATGAACGTGCTCGACGGATCGCCTTCCGACGCGAGCGGACTCGACACCGGCACGTTCACGCGCGCGTCGTAGCGGCCGATCAGCGTGCCCGGGATCAGCGACAGCTGGTAGCTGTTGTCGTAGTAGGTCGGAATCACGTTGAAGTCGGCGCGCCACATCGGCGCCTTCGCGCCGGTCGAATTCGCCATCGTCGTGACGAGGCTGCCCGGCGGCGCGGCATGGCTCGCGAGGTAGGCGTTCACCGCCGGCACGTAGGAGCCCGCCGTCAGCAGGCGCATCTGGTCCGCGTACTGCGGCATGCTGGACGGGTTCGGATTGTCGAGCTGGTAGTACGCGCCGACCTCGCCGTAGCTCGGCACGTAGCCCGCGCAGCTCACCGGGCTCGCGCCGTTGTTCGAGTTGCCGACGTTGTTGCTCGCCATGTCGCAGTTGCTGTTGTAGTCGAGAATCGACGACTGCAGCACGATGCCCGTGAGATTCACGCCGGCGGTCTCGAGCAGGTTCGCGAGCACGTCGGTGCGCGGCGTTCCGTACGATTCGCCGAACAGGTATTTCGGCGAGCTGTTGCGCTGGTTCACGGCCAGGTAGCGGATCACGAAGTCGCGGAACGCGCCCGCGTCCTCGTCGACGCCCCAGAACGACTGGTTCGTGTTCGGCGCGATCGCTTCCGAGAAGCCGGTGCCGATCGCGTCGACGAACACGAGGTCGGAGGTGTCGAGCAGGCTTTCCGCGTTGTCGACGAACGGGAACGACGACGTGTTCGCGTTCGGGTCGCCGGTCTGGATGCGCCGCGGGCCGAACGAGCCGAGATGCAGCCACACCGATGCGGAACCCGGCCCGCCGTTATAGAAGAACGTGACCGGCCGCTGCGCCGCCGGCTGGTTGTCGGCCGTATACGCGACGTAGAAGAACGACGCCTCGGGCGCGCCCGTCTGCGGGTTGCGCGCGCTCAGGTGGCCGGTGGTGGCCGTGTAGCGGATCGTCTTGCCGTTCAGCGTGATCTGGTGATGCGTGACGGCGGCGCGTTCGAGCGCGGCCGACGCGGCGAGCGATGCGCCCGGGTCCGACGAATAGCGGTTGGGATCGTTGTAAGGCTTGTCCGCCCTGGAAGCGGCATCGGCTGAGCTGTCGGCGCTTGCGGAGCTGGAGGCCGACGTCACGTCGTCTCCATTGCACGCCGCCAGGATCAGCGAAGAGAGAACTGCACCCAATAACAACTTCGCTTTGCTCGCTGGCATCGTTGTTTTCCTTCTCTCGAATATTGTTGTGTCGAGCGGTCGGATAGGCCGCCCCCTGCCTCGAAGGCACGGCCGATAGGCCGAGGCGCTGGCCAATATACGTGAGCCGGTCCGCTTTGAAAAATTCGGAAATATTCGAAGGAAATTCGATGCGGCGCGGAGCTTTCAGAAATGATTCGAGTTCCGAAACGTTGCATTTCGCGCTGCTTTCAACCAGCTGCACGTTCATTCGAATCCGCTGACAACCGCCGGGTTTTTCGTTGTGCCTGCAACCAAACAGGGCCCGAACATGGGCATTGGTCAGCAAACTGAAATAGAGGAATTCGTCTAGACAATGCGTGCGCAATGCATGACGTCGCGCATGCATTGCGGCGCAAAAATGCGGCAGGAGCTGCTGAACGGCCGATGGGTCAGATCGGGCCAAACGCGCGCGCGCAGCGCGCTCACTCCGACTGCGGCAGCGCGGCCGCGCCCATGCGCCGGGCGATGACGGCCGCGCGCTGCGCCTGGTAGGCGGTGCCGCGATGCGCGTCGAAATAGCGCGGCTTCGGCAGCATCACCGCGAGCCGCGCGGATTGCCACGCGCCGAGCCGGCTGGCCGGAATCCGGTAGTAGTAGCGCGCGGCCGCCTCGGCGCCGTACACGCCCCGCCCCCATTCGACGGAATTCAGATAGATCTCGAAGATCCGCTCCTTGTCGAGCAGCGTCTCGAGCATCCACGTGATGACGAGCTCCTGTCCCTTGCGGATGTAGCTTTTCTCGCGCGACAGGAACAGGTTGCGCGCGAGCTGCTGCGTGATCGTCGAGCCACCGGCGACGATGCGGCCCCGCGCCTTGTTCTTCTCCCACGCCTGCAGGATCGCGTCGGCGTCGTAGCCGTTGTTGGTCGCGAAGGTTGCGTCCTCCGACGCGATGAGCGCACGCTTCAGGTTGCGCGAGATCTGGTCGTACGGCACCCATTGATGCTGGATCGACGCGGGTGGATTGTCGCGCGACAGCCACCACGCGTCGGTGCGCATGAACGCGGTCGAGCCCGGGTTCACGACAGACCAGATCGCGATCTGCGCGAAATAGTAGAGCTGCGTCGCGAGCCACGCGCTCGCGAACACCGAGCCCGCGTAGACGAGCCAGCGCGCCGGGCCGACCGCCCGCTCGCGCCGCTGCGCACCGCTGACCGCGACCACCTGCCGCCGCCCCCGCTCAGTGGGCGGCGAGCGCCTGGCGCAGCGCCGCGAGCACCGGCGCGCTGTCCGGCCGCACGCCGCGCCAGATGAAAAACGATTCAGCCGCCTGCTCGACGAGCATCCCGAGCCCGTCCGCCGCGCGCGCGCCGAGCGACGCCGCATGCTGCATGAACACGGTCGGCTGCGCGCCGTACATCATGTCGTACGCGAGCGTGTCCGGGCCGAACGCGGCCGGGCTGCATTCCGGCAGCGCGGCGTCGAGGCTGCCCGCGGTCGCGTTGACGATCACGTCATACGGTTCCGCGCGGACCGTGTCCGGGCCGCCGCCCGCGAGCGTGCAGCCCGCGTCGTGCGCTGCCTGCGTGAACTGGCCGACCAGCGCTTCCGCCTTGCTGGCCGTGCGGTTCACGATCGTGATCGACAGCGGCGCGCGCTCGAGCATCGGCAGCACGACGCCGCGCGCGGCGCCGCCCGCGCCGAGCAGCAGGATGCGCGCGCCGGCGAGGCGCACGCCGCGATTCGTCTCGATGTCGCGCACGAGGCCGACGCCGTCGGTGTTGTCGCCGAAGATGCCGTCGGCGTCGAAGCGCAGCGTGTTCACCGCGCCCGCGGCCGCCGCGCGCGGCGACAGCGTGTCGGCGAGCGCGTGCGCGTCCAGCTTGAACGGCACCGTCACGTTCGCGCCGCGTCCGCCTTCGGCGATGAACGCGCGCACGGCGGGCTCGAAGCCGTCGACCGGCGCGAGCCGGTGCGCGTAGACGACCGGCTCGCCGGTCTGCGCGGCGAACTGCGCGTGGATGAACGGCGACTTGCTGTGCGCCACCGGGTTGCCGAACACGACGTAGCGGTCGGGCCCGCGCGTCGACGCGGCCGGATTCATGATGCGCGCTCCTCCTCGTTGCCGTTGCTTTCGGCCGCGGCGCCATCGCCGTCCGCCGGGCCGGCATCCGCCTCGGCGAGCGCTTCGGCCTCGGCTTGCGCCGACGCGTCGCCCGCGTCGAGCAGCACGTCGTCGCCGTTCTCGCCGTCTTCCTCTTCGTCGGCCGCTTCGCCGCCCGCCGCGACCGGCGCGTCGAGCACGTTGAGCAGCCGCACCGACGCCTCGATCGTCAGCTCGTCGATCGACATCACGTCGAGCAGCACGCGGGTGCCGCGCGCATGCACGCCGAGCGCCGGCACGTGCAGCAGCAGCGGCACGTCCTCGAGACGCACGAGGTCACCCTTCACGACGCTCGCGACGACCTGCTTCTTGCCTTCCTGGACGAGCCAGCGCAGGCACCAGAAGTATTCCATCCGGCGCTGGTAGTCGGCGTACGCGGAATAGGTGTCGTCGAAGCCCTGCACGACCGCGTACAGGTCGGCGTCCTTCGGCTTGAACGGCGCGGCGAGCTTCGCGGTGACGCCATGCTGCACGCATGCGAGCAGCTGCCACTGGTTGACGAGGTCGACGTAGCGGCGCAGCGGCGACGTGCTCCATGCGTACTGCGGCACGCCGAGGCCTTCGTGCGGCGCGGCGCTCGTCTGCATGCGCGTGCGCTTCGGGCCCGGCGCGCCGAAGCCCCGCTGCGAGCGATAGATCCCCGGCACCGTGTGGTCGTGCAGGAACGCGCCCCACGTCGAGTTCGCGAGGATCGCGAGCTCCGACACGATCAGGTCGAGCGGCGAGCCGCGCCGGCGCGGCGTGATCGTCACGTGTTCGCCGTCGACGTAGAAGTTGTAGTCGGTGTTGCGCTGCACCTCGCGCTTCAGGCCGTAGCCCGCGCGCGCCAGCTGGCGCTTCTCGAACAGCGCCTGCGCGAGCGGCCACAGCACCGCGATGTCGTCCTTGTGCGGATAGTCGCCGCTGCCGTCAGCGAGCGTCTGTTCGGTGACGAGCTCGTCGAGCGTGTTGTGGCGCAGGTTGTTCTTGACGAACACGCGTTCCGCGCGCGTCTCGTTCGCGACGATCTCCTGCGTGTCGCGGTTCACGATGATGTACAGCGACAGCGCCGGGCGGTAGTCGCCCTCCTTCAGCGTAAACACGTCGACGACGTCGTCCGGCAGCATCGTGATCTTGTCGCCGGGCATGTAGACGGTCGACAGGCGCGTGCGCGCGATCGCGTCGACCGCATCGCCGCGCACGATGCCGAGCGCCGGCGCCGCGATATGGATGCCGATCCGCGCGCGGCCGTCGGCCAGGTGCTCGACCGAGAATGCGTCGTCGATTTCGGTCGTCGTGATGTCGTCGATCGAGAAGGCGTTGACGTCGGCGCGCGGCAGGTCGTCCGGCAGGCTGCCGACCGTCACCGGCGGGAAGCCCGTGCCGTGCGGGAAGAATTCGGCGAGGAAGCGCGCCTCGTGCAGCGCACGCGCCGACGCGATGCCGCCGCAGTCGAGCATCAGCCGCGCCGGCGACACGCCGCGTGCGCCGGCCGCCGCCTCGAGCGCCTTGTATTCGATCGCGTTCTTGTCCGGGCGCGTCAGCAGCCCGAGCACCTTGCCGTCGAACGCGGCGGGCAGCTTGCCGGCCTTCAGCTCTTCCTCGTACTGCGCCTGCACGAGCGCCTGCTGGCGCTTGCGCTCGAGCGACGCGAGCGCCATCTTCAGCTGCTCTTCCGGCGCGCGCTGGTACTGCCCGCGCCCCTTGCGGCGGAAGTAGACGGGCGAGCCGTGCAGGCGCAGCACCAGCGCCGCGCGCTCGACCGGGCCGTAGGTCTCGCCGAAGTATTCCGCGGCGAGCGCCGTGTACGCGAACTCCTCCGCCGGCGCGCATTCCCACAGGAAATCCAGGTCGATCTCCTGCGCGGCCGCGTCGGCCTGCTGCATCAGCTCGCTCGCGGCCGGCTTCTCGAATTCGATCAGCACGTCCTTCGCGCGCACCTTTGCGCGCCGCCCGCCGGGCAGCTCGACCTGAAACGCGTCGCCCTGGCGCGACAGCACGCTGCCCGCCTTGAAACTGCCCGATTCCTCGAAGAAAACGTTCACTCAGTACTCTCGTTCAGACTGCCGGACGCCGCCGTCGCACGACGGCGCCTCGTGATAATGGGATTCGATGGCCTGCGGCCGGCTTACGTCGTCTTCCCGTCGCAAAACGCGAGAACGTCGTCGACGTAGTCGGCAAATTCGCTGATCCCGTGATCGCTGCCGGCGATCACGCGGGTTTTCGCGCCGGGGTAATGGGCGAGCATCTCGCGATAGTCGAGCACTTCGTCGCCGGTCGCCGCGAACAGATAGTAGCGCTCGGGGCGCGTGATCGCCGCCACGCGCAATGCGTTCAGTTCGTCCAGATGATGCCGCTCGACGACGATCGTGCCGCCGCCGTGCCACAGCGGCTGCTCGCCGAGATACTGCTCCAGGTCGCGCTGCGGCTCGGTCGCGGGATTCAGCACCACCGCCTTCCAGCCGTGCCGCTCGGCGAGCCAGGTCGCGTAATAGCCGCCGAGCGAGCTGCCGATCACCGTCACGTCGCGCGCGCCGGCGACCTCCTCTTCCGCCGCCGCGATCGCCGCGAGCGGCGACATCGACAGCGACGGGCAGCGCCATTCGGCGGTGCGGCCCAGTTCGGCCATGCGCGCGGCGAGCAGCCGCGACTTCATCGATTCCGGCGACGAGCGAAAGCCGTGCAGATACAGGATCACGCGCGGCTCCCGGCGGTGTCGGCGGTGTCGAGCGCGTCGAGCAGCTTCTGGTGGACGCCGCCGAACCCGCCGTTGCTCATCACGAGCACGTGGTCGCCCGGGCGCGCCACCGCCACGACCGCCTTCACCAGTTGATGGAGGTCGTCGAACGCATGCGCTTTGCCGCCGAGCGGCGCGAGCGCTTCGCCGAGGTTCCAGCCGAGCGCGTCGCGGCCGGCCGGCGCGCCGTAGCCGAACACGAGGTCGGCATCGGCGAGGCTCGCCGGCAATTGCGACTTCATCACGCCGAGCTTCATCGTGTTCGAACGCGGCTCGAGCACCGCGAGGATGCGGGCATTTTGCTGGCCGATGCGCGCACGAAGGCCGGCGATCGTGGTTTCGATCGCGGTCGGATGGTGCGCGAAGTCGTCGTAGACGGTCACGCCGTTCACGCTGCCGCGCACTTCCATGCGCCGCTTCACGTTGCGGAACGACGCGAGCGAAGCTGCCGCCTGCGCCGGCGGCACGCCGACGTGGCGCGCGGCGGCGATCGCCGCGAGCGCGTTCATCCGGTTGTGCTCGCCCTGCACCTGCCACGCGACTTCGCCGAGCCGCTCGCCGCGCCAGTAGATGGCAAAGCGCTCGTCGACCGGCACGCCGTCCTCGGCCGCCAGCGCCTGCCAGCCGCCGTCGACGCCGAAGCGCTCGACCTCGCTCCAGCAGCCGCGCGCGAGCACCCGTTCGAGCGCGGCCTCGCGGCCATTCGAGACGAGCCGCCCGACGCCCGGCACGGTGCGCACGAGATGGTGGAATTGCGTCTCGATCGCGGCGAGATCCGGGAAGATGTCGGCGTGATCGAATTCAAGATTGTTCAGCACCGCGGTGCGCGGCCGGTAATGGACGAACTTCGAGCGCTTGTCGAAGAACGCGGTGTCGTATTCGTCCGCCTCGATCACGAAGAAGCTCGAATCGGTCAGCCGCGCCGATACGCCGAAGTTCAGCGGCACGCCGCCGATCAGGAAGCCCGGGTTCAGGCCCGCGTCCTCGAGCAGCCACGCGAGCATCGACGACGTGGTCGTCTTGCCGTGCGTGCCCGCGACCGCGAGCACCCACTTGCCGGCGAGCACGTGCTCGCCGAGCCACTGCGGGCCCGACACGTACGGCAGGCCGCGATCCAGGATCGCCTCCATCAGCGGGTTGCCGCGCGTCACGACGTTGCCGATCACGAACAGGTCCGGCTTCAGGTCGATCTGTTCGGCGCCGTAGCCCTCGATCAGCTGGATGCCCTGCGCCTCGAGCTGCGTGCTCATCGGCGGATAGACGCCCGCGTCGCAGCCGGTGACCGTATGCCCCGCCGCGCGCGCGAGTACGGCCAGACCGCCCATGAAGGTGCCGCAGATGCCAAGAATATGGATGTGCATAGATGAATGCTTTCGCGCCGCCGGGGGCGCCGTCGATTCGGAAAGTGGATGGGCGAGACACCGGACAGGCCGCGCGGCCGGCGCAGTTCGCCGGCCGCTATTGTAACTGACGGCCTGCGGCGGCCGGCGGCCCGTGCGAGGCCGGCCGCCGCGGCAGCCGGCGGCAAGCGGCCGCACCGCCATCGGCCGCGGCGTCGATCGAGTATGATTGCCGCATCATGTCTCGCAAACCCTTAGTCGACCCGCGGCGCGTCCGCGAGGAAATTGCCCAGGCCGCCGCGCGCCTGATCGCGGAGGACGGCCTGGACTACGCCGGCGCGAAGCGCAAGGCCGCGCGCCAGCTGCTCGGCGATGCGCGTGTTGCCGGCGAATGGCTGCCGGATAACGACCAGATCGAGGAGGAGCTCCACGAATACCTCGCGCTGTTCCAGAGCGACACGCAGCCGGACGAACTGCGCCACCTGCGCGAAGTTGCGCTCGACTGGATGCGCCGGCTCGCCGATTTCAATCCGTACGTGACGGGCGCGGTGCTGAACGGCACCGCGAACGCGCATTCGGACATTCACCTGCAGACGTTCACTGACAATCCGAAGGATGTCGCGATTTCGCTGCTGAACCAGAATGTCCAGTACGACGTGTCCGAAACCCGGCACTTCGCCGGCCGCGGCGACGTCGAGACGCTGAGCTTCCTGTGGCGCGGCCGGCGCGACGACGAGCCGGTCGGCATCCACGTCGCGCTGTATGCGAGCGACGACCTGCGCGGCGCGGTGAAGGCCGACGCGCGCGGGCGCGTCGCGCGGGCCGACGCCGCCGCGTTGCGCGCGCTGCTCGAAGCCGGCGACGCGCCTTCCGAACCGGAATGATTCCACGATGATGATGAAACGCATGTTGGCGGTGGCGCTCGTCGCGGCCGCGGCGATCGGCGGCGGCCTCGCCGCCGGCCACTGGTTCCGGGGCGGCAGCGCCGACGACGGTGTGGCGGCCGCCACATCGGCCACATCGGACTCATCGGCCGCGCCGGCTCCGTCCGGCAGCCCGGTCGAGCAGCTGTGGGCCGCCGCGCTGACCGACGCCGACGGCAAGCCGGCGACGCTCGCGTCGTTCAAGGGCCAGAAGGTCGTCGTCAATTTCTGGGCGTCGTGGTGCGGCCCGTGCGTCCAGGAAATGCCGGAGCTCGTCGCGCTGTCGCATGAATACCGGCAGAAAGGCATCCGTTTCATCGGGATCGGCGTCGATTCCGGGCAGAACGTGAAGAATTTCCTGCAGAAGGTGAAGGTCGACTACCCGGTGTTCGTCAGCGGCTATGCCGGCGCCGATCTGGCCCGTAATTTCGGGAACACGGCCGGCGCCCTGCCGTTTACGGTCGTCATCGACGAACATGGCAAAATCCGCGAGACGAAATTAGGACAAATCCAACCCGCGGAGCTGAAAAAGACCCTCGACACGTTGTGACATGCGCGAATGGGCGCCCGCACGTTCGCGGTGTTTTGCAGGTCGATCGCCGCAGTTTCACCGGAATTCGCGAATACTTCGCTTAGCTCCCGGTAATTCTTGCAGGCCCGGCGCCGTTGGCCGTTCGGCGAAACTGGACAAATTTCTCTAAATAGCGCTAAAGTTCGCGCAATTCCGCAGAAATAGAAGCGACCATGACACGATTGCTGGTGCTGCACGGCCCCAACCTGAACCTTCTCGGCACCCGGGAACCGGAGGTGTACGGCCGCGTCACGCTCGCGCAGATCGATCAGGCGCTTGCCGCGCGGGCGCAGGAAGCGGGCGTCGAGCTCACGTCGTTCCAGAGCAACCACGAAGGCGCGCTCGTCGACCGCATCCAGGCCGCGCGGGATGAACAAACCGATTTCATTCTGATCAATCCGGCCGCGTATACGCATACGAGCGTCGCGATCCGGGACGCGCTCGCCGGCGTGGGCATCCCGTTCGTCGAGATTCACCTGTCGAACGTGCACCGCCGCGAAGCGTTCCGGCACCACTCCTACTTTTCCGACCAGGCCGAAGGCGTCATCTGCGGGCTCGGCTGGAAAGGTTACCTGTACGCGCTCGAATACGCGCTCGACAAGCTGCAAGGCGCGTCGCGCGGCTGATTTCACGATCTGGATTCAGCGCCGGCTCGAACCGGCGCTTTCACGCATTGAAAGGGGAATTCCCGATGGATCTTCGTAAGCTGAAAACTCTGATCGACCTCGTCTCCGAATCCGGCATCTCCGAGCTGGAAGTGACGGAAGGCGAAGGCAAGGTGCGCATCGTCAAGAACGCGCCGCCGGTCTACGTGCAGCCGACGGGCGGGTATGCCCCGCAAATCAGCGCGCCCGCGCAGACGGTCGCGCTGCCGGCCGAGAGCGCCGCTGCCGCGCCGGCCGCAGGCGCCGCCGCCGCGCCCGCCGCGCCGCAGGGCCACGTCGTGACGTCGCCGATGGTCGGCACGTTCTACCGCGCGCCGTCGCCGGGCGCCGACCCGTTCGCCCAGGTCGGCGACACGGTCAAGGAAGGCCAGACGCTCTGCATCATCGAAGCGATGAAGCTCCTCAACGAGATCGAGTCCGACAAGGCCGGCGTGATCAAGGAAATCCTCGTCGAGAACGGCCAGGCCGTCGAATACGGCCAGCCGCTTTTCGTGATCGGCTAAAGTCCGCCGCGCGGCCGCTGCGCCGCGCGCCGCCGATGCTCTCCAGGCGCCATTCGCGCGCCCCTCGAAGAGACGAATACTCGCTATGTTTGAAAAAATCCTCATTGCCAACCGCGGCGAAATCGCGCTGCGCATTCAGCGCGCGTGCCGCGAGCTGGGCGTCAAGACGGTGGTCGTCTACTCGGAAGCCGACAAGGAGGCCAAGTACGTGCGCCTCGCGGACGAAGCGGTCTGCATCGGCCCGGCCCCGTCGAACCTGAGCTACCTGAACATGCCGGCGCTGATCAGCGCCGCGGAAGTCACCGACGCCGAGGCGATCCACCCCGGCTACGGCTTCCTGTCGGAAAACGCCGATTTCGCGGAACGCGTCGAGCAATCGGGCTTCACGTTCATCGGCCCGCGTCCGGAGACGATCCGCCTGATGGGCGACAAGGTCACCGCGAAGCAGACCATGATCAAGACCGGCGTGCCGTGCGTGCCGGGTTCGGAAGGCGCGTTGCCGGACGATCCGAAGGAGATCGTGAAGATTGCCCGCGCGATCGGCTATCCGGTCATCATCAAGGCGGCGGGCGGCGGCGGCGGCCGCGGGATGCGCGTCGTGCACACCGAGGCGGCGCTCGTCAACGCGGTGAACATGACCCGCGAGGAAGCCGGCCGCGCGTTCGGCAATCCGCAGGTCTACATGGAGAAGTTCCTCGAGAACCCGCGCCACATCGAGATCCAGGTGCTGTCCGACGCGCACAAGAACGCGCTGTGGCTCGGCGAGCGCGACTGCTCGATGCAGCGCCGCCACCAGAAGGTGATCGAGGAAGCGCCGGCGCCCGGCATCCCGCGCCGCCTGATCGACCGGATCGGCGACCGCTGCGCGGACGCGTGCAAGAAGATGGGCTACCTCGGCGCGGGCACGTTCGAGTTCCTGTACGAGAACGGCGAGTTCTACTTCATCGAGATGAACACGCGCGTGCAGGTCGAGCACCCGGTGTCGGAACTGATCACGGGCGTCGACATCGTGCAGGAACAGATCCGCATCGCGGCCGGCGAGAAGCTCGCGCTGCGCCAGCGCGACATCCAGTTCCGCGGACATGCGATCGAATGCCGGATCAATGCCGAAGATCCGTTCAAGTTCACGCCGTCGCCGGGCCGGATCACGTCGTGGCACACGCCGGGCGGCCCGGGCGTGCGCGTCGACTCGCACGCCTACAATGGCTATTTCGTGCCGCCGAACTATGATTCGATGATCGGCAAGCTGATCACCTACGGCGCGACCCGCGAGCAGGCGATCAGCCGGATGCGCATCGCGCTGTCGGAAATGGTGGTCGAAGGCATCCAGACCAACATCCCGCTGCACCGCGAGCTGATGATCGACTCGAAGTTCGTCGAAGGCGGCACCAGCATCCACTACCTCGAAAACCGGCTCGCGCAGAAGCAGCAGGTCGCACCGGAAGAAGCGTAACGCATGAGCTATCGCGAACTCGTCGTTGAACTGGCCCGGGAGCACGCGGAGGCGCTGTCCGACGCGCTGCTCGAGCTGGGCGCGCTGTCGGTGTCCGTCGAGGACGCCGACGCGGACACGCCTGACGAGCAGCCGCTGTTCGGCGAGCCGGGCCTCGTGCCCGAGCGCACCGCATGGCAGCACTCGCGCGTGATCGCGCTGCTGCCGCCCGAGCACGATCCCGCCGTGCTGCTCGCGGCGGCCGCGAACGACGTCGGCCTTGCGGCGACGCCGGCGTTCAGCGTGCGTGAAGTCGAGGAGCAGGACTGGGTGCGTCTCACGCAATCGCAATTCGAGCCGATTCCGATCGGCGAGCGGATCTGGGTCGTGCCGTCGTGGCACGATGCGCCCGATCCCGACGCGCTCGTGCTCGAGCTCGACCCCGGTCTCGCGTTCGGCACCGGCAGCCACCCGACGACGCGCCTCTGCATGGAATGGCTCGAGCAGTCGGTGCAGCCCGGCCAGTCGGTGCTCGACTACGGCTGCGGCTCCGGGATTCTCGCGATCCTCGCGAAGAAATGCGGGGCGAACCCCGTCGTCGGCATCGACATCGATCCGCAAGCGGTCGAATCGGCGCGGCAGAACAGCGAGCGCAACCGCGCGGACGTCACGTACGGCCTGCCGGATGCGTGCCCTGCCGGCGAATTCGACATCGTCGTCGCCAACATCCTGTCGAACCCGCTGAAACTGATGGCCTCGATGCTCGCGTCGAAGGTGAAGCCGGGCGGACGCATCGCGCTGTCGGGCGTGCTCGCGCGTCAGGCGGACGAAGTCGCGGCCGTCTATGCGCGCTATGTCGACATTTCGGTCTGGCGCGAGCACGAAGGTTGGGTATGCCTTGCCGGAACCCGGCGCGAAAGCCATTAGAATAGCGCTGTCCTTCACTCTGGCCAGCAGGCCGCCCGGCTCGACATGCTTCTTGCGACGCGCTGCCCCCATTGCGAAACCGTCTTCCGCCTGCAGCAGGAACAGCTCGTGCTGCACGGCGGGCTGGTGCGCTGCGGGCACTGCCGGCAGGTGTTCGACGCGACGCGCTCGCTCGTTCCCGAGCCGACGGTGAGGCAGGAGCCGACGTCGAGGGAAGCGGCGGCGGTTGGAACGGCTCCGGTTGGAACGGCTCCGGGTGAAGCGGCTCTGATCGAAGCAACGCCGATCGAAGCAACGCCGGTCGAAGCAACGCCGGTCGAAGCGGCGCCGATTGAAGCAGTGCCGGTCGACTTAGCGCCGATCGATGCAGCCCCGGTCGAAGCACCGCCGTCCTCATCAACGCCAGCCGCGTCGGCACCGGTCAACTCAGCACCGACTGAACCAACACCCACCGCACCAACACCGGCCGACGCCGTCAGCGACACGCCCTCCCCGACCTCACCGGCGCGGCTCTTCACCGCCGACCTGCCGGCGCACGCGGCGACGGATGGCAACTTCAGGCCTGCGGGCTGGGACATGTGGGCGCCGTGGCTCGACGCCGGCGTCGATCCGTCGCTGCTGCACAACGCGCACACCATTCGCGCCGAACCGCTCGTGCCGGTGACGCGGCAAGAAACCACGGACGCCGGCACCGTTCGCCAGACCGGCACGCCCGCGCCGATTTCGACGGATGCTGCCGAACGCCGCGTCGTCGAAGCGGCCGCATGGCCGGCCGAACCGGCTGCGGCACCGCACGACACCGACGCGTCTACCCTGCCAGCCGCAGAAACCGACCCACGCGAACCGCGCTTCATCGCACCTGCGCAATTGATCGAGCAAGCGGGCGCCGATCCCGTCGACCCGACCGCGCCCGCAAACGCAAACGCGGACGCGCACACGCACACGCACTTTCCGGAACCAGACGACGTTCCCCGCGAACCGCGGTTCGCCTTTACGCCGGCGCCGTCCGACGCAGCGCCCGACGACAGCCACGCTGCCGAGCGTGGCGTCGCGGCCGCTGACGAACCTGCAAACGCGCCCGACGACGCCCAGTCGGCGGCAAAGCCACCCGCCCAACCGGCCGTCCCGTTCCCCGCCGCACTCACCGAAGACGACCGCCCCCACTTCGAGGTGACGCGCGAGACCCGCGCGCCGCAACGACGCGGCATGCTCGCCGGTTTTTTCGGCGGCGTCGTCGCGGCCACGCTCGGCGTGCTGCTGTTCGCGCAGCTGGCGTGGTGGCAGCACGAATCCGTGATGATCTACTGGCCGGTCACGCAGAGCTGGTACCGTCAGGCGTGCGCGCCGCTCGGCTGCACCGTCACGCCGCCGCGCGCGATCGACGGGCTGCGGCTCGACGCGACCGATCTGCGCCAGATCGACGGCCCGCGCGTGCTCGAGCTGAAGGCGCCGTTGACGAACCGCTACCGCGTCGCGCTCGCGTATCCGTCGCTCGAGCTGACGCTGCTCGACGACACCAATCACGTCACCGTGCGCCGCGTGCTCGCCCCGCGCGATTACGTCCGGCCGGGCACGCCGATCAACGCCGGCTTGCCGGCCGGCGCGACGCAGACGATGATCGTCCGCCTCGAGACGAACGGCGCGCCCGCCTCGAATTTCCGCGTCCAGATCTTCTATCCGTGACGCCCCGCGGCGCGCTGACGCGCGCCGGTTTCAACCCGCGCGTCCTGGCGACGCGCTATTTCGGAGCACGAACATGAGCAAAGTTACGCTGGGTGGCAACCCGATCGACATCGCCGGCACGTTCCCGACCGTCGGTTCGCAGGCCCCCGACTTCTCGCTGGTCGGCAAGGACCTCAACGACCTGTCGCTCGCCAGCTTCGCCGGCAAGCGCAAGGTGCTGAACATCGTGCCGAGCCTCGACACCCCGACCTGCGCGACGTCGACCCGCAAGTTCAATGAAGCGGCGGCGTCGCTCGACAACACCGTCGTGATCGTCGTGTCGGCCGACCTGCCGTTCGCGGCGACGCGCTTCTGCACGACCGAAGGCCTCGCGAACGTGCTGACCGCGTCCACGTTCCGCACCGGCCGCGCATTCGCGAACGCGTACGGCGTCGACGTGACGAGCGGTCCGCTGAACGGCCTGACCGCGCGCGCCGTCGTCGTGCTCGACGCGCAGGACAAGGTGATCCACGCGCAGCTCGTCGGCGAGATCAAGGACGAGCCGAACTACGACGCCGCGCTCGCTGCGCTGAAGTAAGCCGTTCTCCCGCTCACCCCTGCCGCGCCGCGCCCTTTTCGCGCGGCGCTGTCACGCAGGGTCCCTCATTCCTACAGGAACGCACACCTTGGCTACGCTGATTTGCGGCTCGATCGCCTACGACTCCATCATGACCTTTGAAGGGCGGTTCCGCGAGCACATCCTGCCCGACCAGGTGCACCTCATCAACCTGAGCTTCCTCGTGCCGACGATGCGTCGCGAATTCGGCGGCTGCGCGGGCAACATCGCCTATGCGCTGCATCTGCTCGGCGGCGACGCGCGGATGATGGGCACGCTCGGCGCGCTCGACGCGCAACCGTATCTCGAGCGGCTCGACCGGCTCGGCATGCGCCGCGACCACGTTCGCGTGCTGCCCGACATGCACTCGGCGCACGCGATGATCACGACCGATCTCGACAACAACCAGATCACGGCGTTTCACCCGGGCGCGATGATGCAGTCGCACCTGAACCACGTGGGCGACGCGCCGGACATCACGCTGGCGATCGTCGGCCCGGACGGCTTCGACGGGATGGTGCAGCATACGGAAGAGCTCGCGAAGGCCGGCGTGCCGTTCGTGTTCGACCCGGGCCAGGGCCTGCCGCTGTTCGACGGCGCGACGCTGCGCCGCAGCATTGAACTTGCGACCTACGTTGCGGTCAACGACTACGAGGCCAAGCTGGTGAGCGACAAGACGGGATGGTCCGAAGACGAAATCGCCAGCCGGGTCGACGCGCTCGTCATCACGCGCGGCGAGCATGGCGCGACAATCCGCCACAAGCAGGGCGTCGAGCAGGTCCCTGTCGTGCCGGCCGAGCGCATCGCCGATCCGACGGGCTGCGGCGACGCCTTCCGGGGCGGTCTGCTGTACGGCATCGAAAAGGGCCTCGACTGGGCGACCACGGGGCGCCTGGCCAGCCTGATGGGCTCGATCAAGATCGCCCACCAGGGGCCGCAATCCTACTCGCTGACCCGCGCCGAAATCGACACACGCTTCGAGACTGCATTCGGCTACAGTCTCAAATGAATTTTGTGGGAGAGCAATAATGTTGACGAAGAACACCCTCACGCTCACGGCCATGCTGGCCGCCACGCTGACGCTGGCCGGCTGCTTCACGCCGCCGGGCTCGGCCGACGTCTATAGCGTCGGCCAGGCGCAGCGCGAACAGACCGTCCGCATGGGCACGGTCGAAAGCGTCCGCGCGGTTCGCATCCAGTCCGAAGGCGGCGGCAGTGCGATCGGCACGCTCGGCGGCGGCGCGCTCGGCGCGGTCGCGGGCAGCGCGATCGGCGGCGGCAAAGGCTCGATCATCACCGCGATCGCGGGCGGCCTCGCCGGCGCGGTCGCCGGCAATGCGATCGGCGAAAACCTCAGCACCGCGAACGGTGTGGAAATCACCGTGCGCCTCGACAACGGCGACCTGCGCTCGATTACGCAAGCGGCGAGCGGCGAGGCGTTCCGCGCCGGCGAACGCGTGCGGCTGCTGTCGAGCGGCGGCGTCACGCGCGTCACGCACTAACCGGCATCCTCAGCACGCGGCGCAAGCCGCGGTCGAACGCATGCGCGAAGCTGCGCATGCGTTTTTTTTCGCCTGGGCGTCCCGTGCTGCCGCGTGCGGACGAAAAAAATCCCGCCACCCAGACCAGGTGGCGGGACCGATTGAGTAGCGCTACTCAACCCGCGGACACCGCGTGAGTGTCCGGGTGGCAAAGCGATCCGCGATTACGGACGGCTGCCGGTCGGGAACGGCCATGCTGCTGCCGGGTTGAGCGCGGTCTTCACGCCCGATGCCGGCGCAACCGACGCCGTCGACGCGGTCGTCGCCGGTGCGGCCTTCTTCACGACTGCCTTCTTCGGAGCCGCAGCCTTCTTCGCCGGCGCAGCAGCCTTCGGTGCGGCGGCAGCCTTCGGCGCAGCGGCCTTAGGTGCAGCAGCCTTCGGTGCGGCAGCCTTCTTCGCCGGCGCAGCAGCCTTCTTGGCGGGCGCTGCCGTCTTCGCAGCGGCCTTCTTCGCGGGCGCTGCGGTCTTCGCAGCCGCCTTCTTCGCCGGTGCCGCCTTCTTCGCAGCGGCCTTCTTCGCCGGTGCGGCCTTCTTCACCGCAACCTTCTTCGCTGCGGCCTTCTTCGCCGGTGCCGCCTTCTTCGCAGCAACCTTCTTCACCGCGACCTTCTTCGCAGCAACCTTCTTCACTGCAGCGGCCTTCTTCGCTGCTGCCTTCTTCGCTGCGGCCTTCTTCGCCGGTGCCGCCTTCTTTGCAGCAACCTTCTTCACGGCGACCTTCTTCGCAGCAACCTTCTTCACTGCAGCGGCCTTCTTCGCAGCTGCCTTCTTCGCAGCCGGTTTCTTCTTGGCAGTAGCCATGTTTTTCTCCTTCAGGTTCAGATGAGAGTCAGTTCAAACTACACCCTTCGTCAAAACCCGCTTCCCGCGGACGCTGTTCAGGACGTGCGCTTCGAAGCGGGCTATTCATCGGCGTACGCGGATACCACACGCTTACGCTAATGAATACGGTATGGCGCGCGTGACCACCGGGCCTCGCGCGCCAAATCAAGTCGGTGGCCGGCGCGCCACGCGCCGCCACCCCAGATCGCTTGATCAAGCGGACCGCCACACGGCGGTTCGCTTTTTCCGGAGGGAAGTTTGCCCATCCCACTGAAGGGTTCGCAAAGTGCCTGTCATGTCGTTGGGCCGTTAAGGCACCGGGCGTGCTTTGCATCAGGCGTTCTTGCTCCTAAACCTTGCGCCGGCGCCGTGAGGCGGCCGGCTTCTCGTCGTCGTGACGGAGTCGCTGCTGCGGGTCATTCCCAGGACAGCGCGCCCCCCGTCTGATACTCGATCACTCGCGTCTCGAAGAAGTTGCGCTCCTTCTTCAGGTCGATCATCTCACTCATCCACGGGAACGGGTTTTCCTCGTTCGGGTACAGCGGATCGAGGCCGATCTGCTGGCAACGGCGGTTGCAGATGAAGCGCAGATAGCTCTTGAACATCGACGCGTTCAGACCCAGCACGCCGCGCGGCATCGTGTCCTCTGCGTAGCGGTATTCGAGATCGACAGCCTGCTTGAACAGCTCGCGAATCTCCGCGCGGAACTCCGCGGTCCACAGATGCGGATTCTCGAGCTTGATCTGGTTGATCAGGTCGATGCCGAAATTGCAGTGCATCGACTCGTCGCGCAGGATGTACTGATATTGCTCTGCAGCACCCGTCATCTTGTTCTGGCGGCCGAGCGCGAGGATCTGCGTGAACCCGACATAGAAGAACAGGCCTTCCATGATGCAGGCGAACACGATCAGCGACTTCAGCAGCTTCTGGTCCGCTTCGAGCGTGCCGGTCTTGAAGGCCGGGTCCGTCAGCGTATGGATGAACGGGATCAGGAATTCGTCCTTCGCACGGATCGACGCGACCTCGTGGTACGCGTTGAAGATCTCGCCTTCGTCGAGACCGAGCGATTCGACAATATATTGGTACGCGTGCGTGTGGATCGCCTCTTCGAACGCCTGGCGCAGCAGGAACTGCCGGCACTCGGGCGCCGTGATGTGGCGGTACGTGCCGAGCACGATGTTGTTCGCCGCCAGCGAGTCGGCCGTCACGAAGAAGCCGAGGTTGCGCTTGACGATGCGGCGCTCGTCCTCGGTCAGCCCGTTCGGATCCTTCCACAGAGCGATGTCGCGGGACATGTTGATTTCCTGCGGCATCCAGTGGTTCGCGCAACCGGCCAGATACTTTTCCCACGCCCACTTGTACTTGAACGGCACCAGCTGATTGACGTCAGTCTGGCCGTTGATGATGCGCTTGTCGGCGACATTCACGCGCGCTTCCGAACCGGCAGCGGGAGCAGCCGATGCGTGCGGTGCGACCGCGAGATCGCCTTCGAAAATGTCACGAGCCTGTTGGGCGGCAGGCGCTGCGGCCTGCATTCCGACAGCCATTCCTGCGGGGGTGCGCATCGCATTCTGCTGCGCTCCGCTCGCGGGAGTTACGGCAGTCTTCTCGTCATCCCAGTTGAGCATAAATTCTCACCATCAATTTAGAACGGTTTGTACCATCTTTTCCTGAGCGATAAAAGGGCTCGCTCACGAAAAATCCCTTTTTCGATTCGCGTTGCGACCTCGATACAACACTTTGAGCAACGCATCGTCGTTCATGCAGCGCGCGACGTGTGTCGCACATGTATCGCGAGGTGCGCTCGACGCATCGAACGCGGATCGAAACGTGACGCCGTCGGGGCTGCTTCGATCGCTTGTCACTGCCTGCAACGCGCTTGCCGCGTTACAGATTCCTTATCATTTTTTTAGTTGAGAGCGGCGCGCACTTCAACCTTTATCGGTTGCCGTGCACGCCGCCCGGAGCCCTGCCGAGTCAGTCGCGCCGCGTTACTGGCACGCTTCGCACTCGTCGAAGCCCGGGTCGCCCGGACGCATCATGCATACCGGACCTTCCGCCTCGACCGGCGCAGCATTCACCGTGCCCGCTGCCGACGCGTCGCCTCCCGTTGCGCCGAAGCCGCCTGCCGCGCCCTGCGCGCCGCCCGCACCACCGCTCGTCGGCACCGCGTTCAGCGCGCCGTGCGCGACCGTCGACTTCTCGACGTGCGTCGCCGCCATCGTGCGCAGGTAGTACGTCGTCTTCAGGCCGCGCAGCCACGCGAGCTTGTAGACCTCGTCGAGCTTCTTGCCCGATGCGCCGCCCATGTAGATGTTCAGCGACTGCGCCTGGTCGATCCACTTCTGACGGCGCGACGCCGCCTCGACCAGCCACGTCGGATCGACCTCGAATGCGGTCGCGTAGATCGCGCGCAGGTCGGCCGGAACGCGGTCGATGCGCGACAGCATGCCGTCGAAGTACTTCAGGTCGGCGACCATCACCTCGTCCCACAGGCCGCGCTCCTTCAGGTCGCGCACCAGGTACTCGTTGACCACCGTGAACTCGCCCGACAGGTTCGACTTCACGTACAGGTTCTGGAAGGTCGGCTCGATGCATGCCGACACGCCGATGATGTTCGAGATCGTCGCCGTCGGCGCGATCGCGACGCAGTTCGAGTTGCGCATCCCGTGCGCGGCGATCCGCGAACGCAGCTCCGACCAGTCGAGCGACTCGGACGTATCGACCTCGACGTAGCCGCCGCGGGCTTCCGTCAGCAGCTTCAGCGTGTCCTGCGGGAGGATGCCGCGATCCCACAGCGAGCCGCGGTAGCTCGAGTAGCGGCCGCGCTCCTCGGCCAGCTCGGTCGACGCGTAGTACGCGTAGTAGCAGACCGCTTCCATCGAGCGGTCGGCGAACTCGACCGCCGCTTGCGACGCGTACGGCGTGCGCAGCAGGTGCAGGCAGTCCTGGAAGCCCATGATGCCCATGCCGACCGGGCGGTGCTTCAGGTTCGAGTTGCGCGCCTTCGGCACCGCGTAGTAGTTGATGTCGATCACGTTGTCGAGCATGCGCATCGCGACGCTGACCGTGCGCTTCAGCTTGTCGTGGTCGAGCGCGTAGCTGCCGTCCGCCTGCTTCACGAGGTGGGCGACCAGGTTCACCGAACCCAGGTTGCAGACCGCGATCTCGGTGTCGCTGGTGTTCAGCGTGATTTCCGTGCACAGGTTCGACGAGTGGACGACGCCGACGTGCTGCTGCGGCGAGCGCACGTTGCACGGGTCCTTGAACGTGATCCACGGGTGGCCCGTTTCGAACAGCATCCCGAGCATCTTGCGCCAGAGCTGCTGCGCCGGGATCTTCTTGAACAGCTTGATCTCGCCGCGAGCGACCTTGTCCTCGTACGCCGTGTAGGCCGTCTCGAACTCGGCGCCGAACTTGTCGTGCAGGTCCGGGCAGGTCGACGGCGAGAACAGCGTCCAGTCGCCGCCTTCCATCACGCGCTTCATGAACAGGTCGGGAATCCAGTTCGCCGTGTTCATGTCGTGCGTGCGGCGGCGATCGTCGCCGGTGTTCTTGCGCAGCTCGAGGAATTCCTCGATGTCGAGGTGCCACGATTCCAGGTACGCGCAAACCGCGCCCTTGCGCTTGCCGCCCTGGTTGACCGCGACCGCGGTGTCGTTGACGACCTTCAGGAACGGGACCACGCCTTGCGACTTGCCGTTCGTACCCTTGATATGCGAGCCGAGTGCGCGCACGCGGGTCCAGTCGTTGCCGAGGCCGCCGGCGAACTTCGACAGCAGCGCGTTTTCCTTCAGCGCCTCATAGATGCCGTCCAGGTCGTCCGCGACCGTCGTCAGGTAGCACGACGACAGCTGCGAGCGGTGGGTGCCCGAGTTGAACAGCGTCGGCGTCGAGCTCATGAAGTCGAAGCTCGACAGCACGTTGTAGAACTCGATCGCGCGCGCTTCGCGGTCGATCTCGTTCAGCGAGAGGCCCATCGCGACGCGCATGAAGAACGCCTGCGGCATTTCGATGCGGCTGCCGTCGACGTGCAGGAAGTAGCGGTCGTACAGCGTCTGCAGGCCGAGGTAGCCGAACTGCAGGTCGCGGCTCGCGTCGAGCGCGTCGCCGAGGCGCTTCAGGTCGAACTGCAGCAGCTTGTCGTCGAGCAGGCCGGCGTCGACGCCGCGCTTCAGGAACTGCGGGAAGTACTCCGCGTAGCGGGTCGACATCTCGGCCTGAACCACTTCCTCGCCGAGGATCTCGCGGCGGATCGTGTGCAGCAGGATGCGGGCCGTGACCTGGCTGTACGCCGGGTCCTTCTCGATCATCGTGCGTGCTGCCAGGATCGCCGAGTCGTAGACCTGGCTCATCGGCACGCCGTCGTACAGGTTCTTCACCGTCTCCGCGACGATCGGGTCAGGGTTAACCGCAGCGCCGAGGCCGTCGCACGCGGACACGATCAGCGCGCGCAGCGCGTTCAGGTCCAGCGGACGGGTCACGCCGTTGTCGACGACGTTGATGCCGCCGGCCGATTCGACCGCCGGCGCTTCCTCGCCCGCGTGCTGGCGCTCGAGGTGACGCTTCTCGCGGTACAGCACGTACGCACGCGCGACGTTGTGCTCGCCGCCGCGCATCAGCGCGAGCTCGACCTGGTCCTGGATGTCCTCGATATGGAACGTGCCGCCGTTCGGACGGCTGCGCACGAGCGCACGCACCACGTTGTGCGTCAGCTGCTCGACCAGTTCGCGCACGCGTGCCGAGGCCGCGCCCTGCCCGCCGTTCACGGCCAGGAAAGCCTTGGTCACCGCGATCGCGATCTTCGACGGCTCGAACGACACCACGCTGCCGTTGCGGCGGATCACCTTGTAGTCGGCGAACGTGGCCTGCGGCGCGAGCGCCTGCGCGCCTTGTTCGGTCCCGCCGAGAGGACGGCTCGATGCGCTCTCGTATTGGGACGTCGCGTTGTCGGTGGTTTGCATGTGCAAAGCTCCTGGTGTTGGGTGATGCGGGGGGAACCGCGGATTAAAACGATCGCTGCGCAATGCGGTGCGCGAGCGGTAAGACGCGAGCGACGCGTCGGGAAAGCCGGTTCGGCCGATGCGCGACAACCGAGCCGGTCGTGTGCTTCGTCATGTGTCCTGCGCCCCGTCGACACTTGCTGCGCTGATCGCGACGCCCGGACCGCCGGCCTGACGCGTCGCCCTGAGAACTCTTTCCGCCGGCGTTGCCCGCCGGTCCGTGCCGCCCGGGTTTTCCCCGCGGCACACACTATATCTAGTGCAGAACTACTCAACTGGCACCAAGTATAGTGGACATTCGGACGACGTCCAACCGGAGAATTTGCGATGGAGCCCTTGACATCGCGAACGGTCAGACGCGACAAGGCATTCGCCGGAAAAATAGTTCTCGCGCGTCAAAAAACCCCGCGATCAGTGCTGCCGGAAAGGAAAGTATTCGGCAGAAAAGCCGGTATCGCTTGCGAAGCGTTGCCAATCGAAGTGCGGGCCGGGGTCGGTCTTGCGGCCCGGCGCGACATCGGAATGCCCGGCGAACGCGTCGACCGGATAGCGGGCTGCGAGCCCGCGCGCGAGCGTGCCGAGGGTCGCGTACTGGGCGGCTTCGAACGGCACGTCGTCCGCGCCTTCGAGCTCGATGCCGATCGAGAAATCGTTGCAGCGCGGCCGGCCGAAGAACTCGGACGCGCCCGCGTGCCATGCTCGCTCGTCGCATGACACGAACTGCACGAGCTCGCCGTCGCGACGGATCAGGAAATGCGCGGACACCCGCACGCCGCGCAGGTGGGCCTGGTAATAGGGATGCGCGTCGCAGTCGAGACGGTTCAGGAACAGCGCCTCGATCGCGTCGCCGCCGAATTCGCCGGGGGGCAGGCTGATGTTGTGGACGACGACGAGCGTCGGCACCGCACCCGCGGGCCGCGCCTCGAAGTTCGGCGACGGCGCATGGCGCGCGTCGCGCACCCAGCCGTTCGCGTCGATCGACAGGAACCGCGCGCCGCTCATCGCGCGCCGCGGTCGTTCGTGCGCGCGGCGTGGCGCTGCGCGTGCTCGGCGCTGCAGAAATACTCGCCGCGCGCGACGACCGCGTCGCCCTTCGGCGCGTGCACGCCGCACTCGGCGCAGCGCACCATCGGCTCGGGAAGCGGCTGCGCGCCGCCCGCGCGCTCGGCGCCGCCGTAGCCTTGCGCACCGGCGCCCGGCCCCGCTTCGCGACCGGCGTCCTGCCCGGTTCGCGCTTGCGCCTGCGCCTGGCGCAGCTTGCGCGCGACCCACGAGGTCGCGAAGAACACGAGGATGAGGAGAAGAATCTGTCGCATCGCGAATCAGCCCGGTCAAACCACGGAGCGGTGCAGCAGCACCTCGAAAACGAACCGGCTGCCGACATACGCGAGCAGCAGCGCGGCGAACGACACGAGCACCCAGCGCGCGGCGCCCCGCCCGCGCCAGCCCGACGTCCTGCGCGCGACCAGCAGCCCGCCGAACATCAGCCAGGACAGGATCGCGAACACGGTCTTGTGGTCGAGCCGCATCGCGCGCGCGTCGACCTGCTCGCTGAACAGGATCCCGGACGCGAGCGTCAGCGTGAGCAGCACGAAGCCCGCGCCGATCAGGCGGAACAGCAGCTTCTCGAGCGTGAGCAGCGGCGGCAGCGTTTCGAGCCAGCTCGCGATCCAGCCCGTCGAGCCGTCGCGCCCGCCGCTTCGGAGCGACTGCAGGCGCCGCTCGACCATCAGCATCAGGATCGCGTGCAGCGCCGCGATCGCGAACAGGCCGTACGCGATGTTCGCGATCAGGAAGTGCAGCTTGAACAGCGGCGCTGCGGCATAAGGCAGCACCCGCACGCCGCCGAACACCAGCGGCAGCAGCGACGCGCCGCACGCGAGCGGCAGCACGAGCAGCCGCAGGCTGTCGAGCGGGAAGAAGAAGCTCTCGATCCAGTAGATGCCGGCGCCGAGCCAGAACATCGCGGACAGCGCGAACGCGAAGCCGAACACCATCGCGTCGTGCGGGAAGATCGTCATGTGGAGCAGCACGCCATGCGCGACGAGCGCGGCGAACAGCAGCGCGCGGCCGGGCCCGCTCATCCCGGAGGCGGCGGAAGCCGGAACCGGCACGGCCGGCACGCTCGCGACGAGCGGCGAGCCCGCGCCTTGGCGGTGCGTGCGCCAGCCGGCAACGGCGAGGCCGCCGTACAGGAATGCGGTGAGGGCATACAGTACAATATCCATGTTCGAAGTTTACACTAGGCCCCCTTCCCGCGACGGCTCCCTTGTTGAGTTCCGCCGCCTTCGGGCCCCACTGTCCATCGCTCCCCATGCTCGACAATCTCACTCAACGGATGGCGCGCGTCGTCAAGACGCTGCGCGGCGAGGCCCGGCTCACCGAGGCGAACACCCAGGAGATGCTCCGCGAGGTGCGCCTCGCGCTGCTCGAGGCCGACGTCGCGCTGCCCGTCGTCCGCGAATTCATCGCCAAGGTCAAGGAAAAAGCCCTCGGCGAGGAAGTGATCAGCAGCCTGTCGCCGGGCCAGGCGCTCGTCGGCGTGGTCCAGAAGGAGCTGACCGCCGTGATCGGCGGCGACTACGAGGGCAAGGCCGCCGAGCTGAACCTCGCCGTCACGCCGCCCGCAGTGATCCTGATGGCCGGCCTGCAGGGCGCGGGCAAGACCACCACCTCCGGCAAGCTCGCGAAGCTGCTGCGCGAGAAGTACAAGAAGAAAGTGCTGACGGTGTCGTGCGACGTGTACCGCCCCGCCGCGATCATGCAGCTGAAAACGGTGAGCGAACAGGTCGGCGCCGACTTCTTCCCGTCGACGCCGGACCAGAAGCCGGTCGACATCGCGCTCGCCGCGGTCGACTGGGCGAAGCGCCACTACCATGACGTGCTGATCGTCGACACGGCCGGCCGTCTCGGCATCGACGAAGCGATGATGCAGGAGATCGCCGCGCTGCACGCCACGCTGAATCCCGCCGAAACGCTGTTCGTCGTCGACGCGATGCTCGGCCAGGATGCGGTCAACACCGCGAAGGCGTTCAACGACGCGCTGCCGCTCACCGGCGTCGTGCTGACCAAGCTCGACGGCGACTCGCGCGGCGGCGCCGCGCTGTCGGTGCGCCACATCACCGGCAAGCCGATCAAGTTCGTCGGTGTCGCCGAGAAGCTCGACGGCCTCGAGATCTTCCACCCGGACCGGATGGCGAACCGGATCCTCGGCATGGGCGACATCCTCGCGCTCGTCGAGGAAGCGCAGCGCGGCGTCGACGTGCAGGCCGCGCAGAAGCTCGCCGACAAGGTGAAGAAAGGCGGCGACTTCGACCTGAACGATTTCCGCGCGCAGATCTCGCAGATGAAGAACATGGGCGGCCTGTCGTCGCTGATGGACAAGCTGCCCGCGCAGTTCCAGCAGGCGGCCGCCGGCGCCGACATGGGCCAGGCCGAAAAGCAGATCCGCCGGATGGAAGGGATCATCAGCTCGATGACGCCCGCCGAACGCGCGAAACCCGAGATCATCAAGGCAACGCGCAAGCGCCGCATTGCCGCCGGCGCGGGCGTGCCGGTGCAGGAAGTCAACCGGATGCTGAACCAGTACGACCAGATGCGTACGATGATGAAGAAGCTGAAGGGCGGCAACATGCAGAAGATGATGCGCGGCCTGAAGGGCATGATGCCCGGCCTGCGCTGATTCCGCCCGTCGGCCGGCGCGCGGGTTTTTGCTGTAGCGCGCGCCGCCCGATCTGCTTCATTCTTATTTGTATACCGACTGCCCGCCAGAACTCATGAACCGCGAAGAAGCCCTCCACATTTTCGAACACTCCGAAGAGATCGTCTCGGCGGACGCCGTCAACGCGTCGATCGCCCGGATGGCCGACGCGATCCGCGCCGAGATCGGCGACGCGTTCCCGCTCGTCCTCTCGGTGATGGGCGGCGCCGCGGTGTTTACCGGGATGCTGCTGCCGCATCTCGATTTCCCGCTGGAATTCGACTATATCCACCTGACCCGCTACCGCAACACGACGCAGGGCAGCCCGGAGATGCACTGGCGCGTCGCGCCGCGCGAATCGGTGAAGGACCGAATCGTGCTCGTGCTCGACGACATCCTCGACGAAGGCGAGACGATGGCCGCGATCCGCGACCGCATTCTCGACATGGGCGCGACGCGCTTCATGTCCGCCGTGCTGTGCGAGAAGACGCTCACGAAGGCCAAGCCGCTGCACCCGGATTTCTGCGGCTTCGCCGTGCCCGACCGCTACGTGTTCGGCTGCGGCATGGACGCGAAGGGCTACTGGCGCAACCTGCCGACGATCCGCGCACTGACCGCGAACGCCTGACGCCCGCGCGGTCCGCACAAAAAAAGCGGCGCTCCGGTTCTTCCGGAGCGCCGCCTTTACGTTGGGGCGTCGCCGCGCTACAGCTGGTGCACGAATACGCGGACGCCGCCCAGCATCATCTCGACCGAGATCGCGACGAGCACGAGGCCCATCAGCCGCTCGAATGCGGCGACCGTCCGCTCGCCGAGCCATTGCTGGATCCGCTCGGCCAGCACCAGCGTGACCGCGCAGACGATCATCGTGACCGTCAGCGCGCCCGCCCACTCGAGCATCTTGCCGGGCGCCTGCGACGTCAGCAGCATCACCGTCGCGAGCGCCGACGGTCCGGCCAGCGCCGGAATCGCCAGCGGCACGATGAACGGCTCGCCGCCGGCGCGCGGATCGTTGCCGAGCGCGCCGTCCGGATGCGGGAAGATCATCCGCAGCGCGATCAGGAACAGCACGATGCCGCCGCCGATGCGCAGCGACAGGTCGGTGAGGTTCATCATCCGCAGGAAGCGGTCGCCCACGACCATGAAGAACAGCAGGATCACGAACGCGATCCCCACTTCGCGCAGGATCAGCTTCACGCGCCGCTCGCGCGGCACACTCCGCATCGCCGAGATGAACAGCGGAATGTTGCCGAGCGGATCGGTGATCAGCAGAAGGAGCACGGTGGCCGACAGGAAGGTGTATTCCACCGTGTCCCCCGGTCGGCCGGCTTAGCGCGCGAGCGCGGCGCGGACCTTCTCCACGACCGTTGCCGCGGCCGTGTCGGCCGGCAGCAGCGTCGCTTCGGCGTCGCGGCGGCACTGGTACTCGAGCTTGCCTTCCTTCAGGCCGCGCTCGCCGATCACGAGGCGATGCGGCACGCCGATCAGCTCCCAGTCGGCGAACATCACGCCCGGGCGCTCGCCGCGATCGTCGAGGATCACGTCGATGCCGGCCGCGGCCAGCTCAGCGTACAGCTTGTCGGTCGCTTCGCGCACCGCGTCGCTGCGGTCGTAGCCCATCGGGCACAGCACGACCTCGAACGGCGCGATCGACTCCGGCCAGATGATGCCGCGGTCATCGAAGTTCTGCTCGATCGCCGCGCCGAGAATGCGCGTGATGCCGACGCCGTAGCAGCCCATCAGCATCGGCTGCGGCTTGCCCGACTCGTCGATGAACGTCGCGCCCATCGCTTCCGAGTACTTGGTGCCGAGCTGGAACACGTGGCCGACCTCGATGCCGCGGCAGATGTCGATCACGCCCTTGCCGTCCGGCGACGGATCGCCCTTCTGCACGTTGCGGATGTCGGCGACTTCCGGCTCCGGCAGGTCGCGGCCCCAGTTCACGCCGGCGATGTGGTAGTCGACTTCGTTCGCGCCGACGACGAAATCGCTCATGTTCGCGACCGTGCGATCGGCGATCACCTTCACCGGCTTCTTCGTGCCGATCGGGCCGAGGTAGCCCGGCGGCGTGCCGAACCACTCGACGATTTCCTGCTCGGTCGCGAAGCGGTGATTGCTCAGGCCCGGCAGCTTCGATGCCTTGATCTCGTTCAGATCGTGGTCGCCGCGCAGCATCAGCAGCCAGATCGTCGGCTCGGCGCCTTCGTTGTCGGTCGCGAGCACGATCGACTTGATCGTGCGCGCGAGCGGAATCCCCATCAGCTCGGCGACGGCCTCGCACTTCGCCTTGCCCGGCGTCGCGACCTTCGCCATCGGCTCGGCGGCCGCGGCGCGTTCGGCGATCAGCGGCAGCGCTTCCGCCGCCTCGATGTTCGCCGCGAAATCGGAGCTCGGGCAGTACGCGATCGCGTCCTCGCCGGTGTCGGCGATCACGTGGAACTCGTGCGAGAAGTTGCCGCCGATCGAGCCGCTGTCGGCCGCAACCGGACGGAACTCGAGACCGAGGCGCGTGAAGATGCGCACGTACGCGTCGTACATCTTGCGATACGACTCGGCGAGGCCGTCGGCATCCTTGTCGAACGAGTACGCGTCCTTCATGATGAACTCGCGGCCGCGCATCACGCCGAAGCGCGGACGGATCTCGTCGCGGAACTTCGTCTGGATCTGGTAGAAGTTCACCGGCATCTGCCGGTAGCTCCTGATCTGGTTGCGCGCGATGTCGGTGATCACTTCCTCGTGCGTCGGCCCGATCACGAACTCGTTGTCCTTGCGGTCCTTGAAGCGCAGCAGCTCGGGACCATACTGCTCCCAGCGGCCCGACTCCTGCCACAGCTCGGCCGGTTGCACGGCCGGCATCAGGAGCTCGATCGCGCCGGCCCGGTTCATTTCCTCGCGCACGATCGCCTCGACCTTGCGAATCGAGCGCAGGCCGATCGGCAGATAGTTGTAGATGCCGCCGGCGACGCGGCGGATCATGCCGGCGCGCACCATCAGCTTGTGGCTGACGATCTCTGCGTCGGCGGGTGCTTCTTTCAGGGTGCCGATAAAGAAACGGGAAGCTTTCATGCGGACGGTTCCAAAAACGGCGCCCCCAGGCGGGGCGCCCGAAAAAGATTCAAGGTGAAAAAGCTGCGCGCGGTGAACGACGATCGCGCAGATGACTTGGCAGACAAATCAGGGACAGCTCAACTGGCGCGCCCGGCGCGGATTCGCTCCGTTACGGTGCGCGGCGCCCGTTATCTGTTTATAATCAAAGCAATTTTAAAGGATTCGAAGGTGGTTGTATGCTGGATCGTGAAGGCTTTCGCCCGAACGTCGGCATCATCCTCTTGAACGCGCGCAACGAGGTGTTTTGGGGCAAGCGGCTCCGCGAGCATTCCTGGCAGTTTCCTCAAGGTGGGATCAAGTACGGCGAGACCCCCATGCAGGCGATGTACCGGGAGCTGCACGAGGAAACCGGCCTGCACCCGGAACACGTCAAGATAATCGGCCGCACTCGCGACTGGTTGCGTTACGAGGTGCCTGACAAGTTCATCAAGCGTGAAGTACGCGGTCATTACCGCGGCCAGAAACAGATCTGGTTCCTGCTGCGGATGGTAGGACGCGATTGCGACATTTGCTTGCGCGCGACCGATCACCCGGAGTTCGATGCGTGGCGCTGGAACGAGTACTGGGTGCCGCTCGATGCGGTGATCGAGTTCAAGCGGGATGTTTATCAGTTGGCGCTGACGGAACTGTCGCGCTTCCTGCGCCGCCCGGCGCAGCGGGCCGACAAGCCGCGGGGTCCGCGTCCCTTGCGCTATCCGCGCGTCGTGGAATCGCAGCCCCGGCAGGCGTTGACGGTTGTCGACACATCGGTGGTCTGTTCCGAGATCGAAGTGGAAGCGAGCACGCTCGACGAGACGCCTCCTCGCCTGATCCTCGGCGAATGACAAGTCGGACTGCATGACCGGGCGCGACCTTGGTGTCGCGCCCTTTTTTTACGAGGAATGCATATTGAAAGCGATTGCTCTCGCGCTCACGTCGATCGCCGCAGCGGCTGTGCTGGCCGGTTGCGCGCATTCGAATTCGCCGACCAACAAGGATGACGGCACGTTCGTCTATCTGCTGGACCGCCAGGGGGAATGGAAGGAAAACAAGGTCGACACGCTGCCCGCGCTGCCAACGCCGGGCGACCTGCTGTCGTTCAACGTGTCGCAGAACACGCCGCTCAAGTTCTTCGTCGACGCGAAGTCGCTGGCGGTCGGCACCGACGGCATCGTGCGGTATACGGTGGTCGTCACGAGCCCGGCCGGCGCGCGCAACGTCAATTACGAGGGCATCCGCTGCGACACGTATGAATGGCGCCAGTATGCGGGCCTCAATTCGGATCACGACGGCTGGGACCGCACGGTCGAGAACGACTGGCGCCGCATCGAGAACGGCGAGCTGAACGCATATCACGCGGCGCTCTACCAGGACTACTTCTGCGCGAACAAGATGCCGCTGGGCACGACGCAGTCGATCCTCGAGAACATCAAGTATCACCGCACCGCGCTGAATCAGCTGCGCTGATCGCGCCGACCGGCCGAAGCCGCCATGCAAAAAGCCCGCGTTTCGCGGGCTTTTGCGTATCGACGGTCACCGGGCCTGACAGGTCACACGAGCACCAGGTTGTCGCGGTGAATCAGCTCCGGCTCCATCATGTAGCCGAGCACCGCTTCGATCTCGCCGCTCGGCTTGCGCTGGATCAGCTTCGTTTCCGCGCTGCTGTAGTTGGTCAGCCCGCGCGCGACTTCGCGCCCGTCGGGCCCGACGCAGGCGATCACCTCGCCGCGCGCGAACACGCCCTGCACGTTGACGATGCCGATCGGCAGCAGGCTCTTGCCGCCCGCCGTCAGCTTCTCGACCGCGCCGGCGTCGATCACGACATGCCCGCGCACCTGCAGGTGATCGGCCATCCACTGCTTGCGCGCCGCCATCCGCGCCGTGCGCGCGATCAGCTGCGTGCCGATCGCCTCGCCCGCCGCGAGGCGCGCGAGCACGTCCGGCTCGCGCCCGCTCGCGATCACGGTGTTCGCGCCGCTGTGCGCCGCGCGCTTGGCCGCGAGAATCTTCGTCAGCATGCCGCCGCGGCCGAGGCTCGACCCCGCGCCCCCCGCCATCGCCTCGAGTTCGGGTGCGCCGGCATTCGCTTCCGCGACGAGCGTCGCGGCCGGGTCCTTGCGCGGATCGGCGGTAAACAGGCCGGACTGGTCGGTGAGGATGATCAGCGCATCGCCTTCGATCAGGTTCGCGACGAGCGCGCCGAGCGTGTCGTTGTCGCCGAACTTGATTTCGTCGGTGACGACCGTGTCGTTCTCGTTGATGATCGGCACGACGCCGAGCCGCAGCAGCGTGAGCAGCGTCGAGCGCGCGTTCAGGTAGCGTTCGCGGTCCGCGAGGTCGGCGTGCGTGAGCAGGATCTGCGCGGTGCGGATCCCGTGCTCGGAGAAGCGGCTTTCATAGACCTGGGCGAGCCCCATCTGCCCGACCGCGGCAGCGGCCTGCAGTTCGTCGATCTCGCGCGGACGCTTGCTCCAGCCGAGCCGCTGCATCCCTTCCGCGATCGCGCCCGAACTGACGAGCACCACTTCCTTGCCCTGGTCGCGCAGCGCGGCGATCTGGGCGGCCCAGCGGCCAATTGCGGCATGATCGAGCCCCTTGCCGTCGTTGGTCACGAGGCTGGATCCCACCTTCACCACCAGTCGCTTCGAATCCGCGATGATCGAACGCATCGTGCGCTGTCTCCTGTATGTGATGCCTGGCCTGGCCGGGCGCGATTGAATTCCGGCGCCGGGCGGCTCGCGCCCGACGCGCACCCGCCGCTCAGGCGTCGGCGTCCGATGCCGTCTGCCCGTCGCGCGCGGGCGTGTCGCGGAAGCGCACGTCCGCCGCCAGGTCTTCCGCCTCGGCCGCGCGATGCGCGTCCGAATGCTCCGCGAGGTAGTCGTAGATCGCGTAGCACAGCGCCTCGCAGCCCTGGCCGGTCAGCGCCGAGATTTCGAACACCGGGCCGTCCCAGCCGAAACGCTCGAGGAAATCCGCGACGCGCGCCTCACGCTCGTCCTCCGGCACCATGTCGAGCTTGTTGAGCACGAGCCAGCGCGGCTTCTCGTAGAGCGACTCGTCGTACTTGCGCAGCTCGCCGACGATCGCCGTCGCCTCCGCGACCGGATCGACGCTTTCGTCGAACGGTGCAAGATCGACAAGATGCAGCAGCACCCCGGTGCGCTGCAGGTGGCGCAGGAACTGATGCCCGAGGCCGGCGCCTTCGGCCGCGCCCTCGATCAGCCCGGGAATGTCGGCGATCACGAAGCTCTTGCTCGGCCCGACGCGCACGACGCCGAGATTCGGGGCCAGCGTCGTGAACGGATAGTCGGCGATCTTCGGCTTCGCGTTCGACACCGACGAGATGAATGTCGACTTGCCCGCGTTCGGCATGCCGAGCAGGCCGACGTCGGCCAGCACCTTCAGCTCGAGGCGCAGCATCCGCCGCTCGCCCGGCTTGCCGTCGGTCTTCTGGCGCGGCGCGCGGTTCGTGCTCGACTTGAAATGCAGGTTGCCGAGGCCGCCCGCACCGCCCTGCGCGAGCATCACCTTCTGGTCGTGCTCGGTCAGGTCGGCGATCAGCTCGCCCGTGTCCATGTCGGTGATGACCGTGCCGACCGGCATGCGCAGCGTGATGTCGTCGCCGCCCTTGCCGTAGCAGTCCGAGCCGCGGCCGTTCTCGCCGTTGCGCGCCAGGTGCTTCTTCGCGTAACGGTAGTCGATCAGCGTGTTGATGTTGCGGTCGGCGATCGCATAGACGCTGCCGCCCCGGCCGCCGTCGCCGCCGTCCGGCCCGCCGAACGGAACGAATTTCTCGCGGCGCATCGACGCGCTGCCATCGCCTCCGTCTCCGGCGATGACTTCGATTCGCGCTTCGTCAATGAACTTCATTCGTTACTCCGCCCAGTATTTTCGCTATTGTGCCGCGCTCCGCCGCGCTTGAACAATCGGCCGTCCGGCCAACCGCCGCGACCGGCCGCCCGCGCTTGCGCAGCGACAAAATAAAAAAGGCCCCGCGACAAGTGCGGGGCCTTTCGGCTACGAAGCCCGTGGGGTGCCTGAACTTAGGCAGCCGCCGGGACGACGATGACCATATGCTTCTTGTCCGCGCCCTTCGTCGCGAACTTCACGTGGCCGTCGACCAGCGCGAACAGGGTGTGATCCTTGCCCATGCCGACGTTCTCGCCAGCGTGCATGCGGGTGCCGCGCTGACGCACGATGATGCCGCCGGCGTTGATCGCCTGGCCGCCGTACACCTTCACGCCGAGACGTTTCGACTCGGAGTCGCGGCCGTTCCGGGAAGAGCCGCCTGCCTTTTTGTGTGCCATCTGATTGCTCCTTTACCGAGGCGCTTACGCGTTGATCGCGTCGATGCGCAGCTCAGTGTAGTTCTGGCGGTGGCCGCCGTGCTTTTGGTAGTGCTTCCGGCGACGCATCTTGAAGATGGTGACCTTGGCATGACGACCGTGCGACACAACGGTGGCCTTGACGGAAGCCCCACTGACCAGCGGCGTACCGAACTTAATCGATTCGCCTTCGCCCACTGCGAGAACCTGGTCGAGCGTGATTTCAGCGTCAATGTCAGCCGGTATCTGTTCTACTTTCAGTTTTTCGCCAACGGCAACCTTGTACTGCTTGCCGCCGGTTTTTATGACCGCGTACATTGAGAACCTCACTCTGGATCCTTTTTCCGCACACCACGCGCGGAAAAGGCGTGATTATACAGAGAGTTAGCATCGCTGTCAAAGCCGATCGACGATTGCCGCGCCGGCCCCTCGGCCGGATGGCCAAAATCGCGCCCGCGGCGCGCGCGACAGACCGGGACGCGGCGGATTCGACTTATAATCCGCCGCATCACCCAATTCCATGATCATGTCGTCGTCCACCGCCTCCCCCACCCTCAGCGCCGCCCACCTGCTCGCCCCGATCGCGAGCGACATGGAGCAGGTGAATCGCGTCATCCGGCAAAGCCTCGCGTCCGACGTGGTGCTGATCAACCAGATCGCCGAGTACATCATCGGCGCGGGCGGCAAGCGGCTGCGGCCGGCGCTGCTGCTGTTCGTCGCGGGCGCGCTCGGCGAGACGTCGCACCAGCGGCACGTGCTCGCGGCCGTCGTCGAATTCATTCACACGGCCACGCTGCTGCATGACGACGTCGTCGACGAATCCGAGCTGCGGCGCGGCCGCCAGACGGCCAATGCGCTGTTCGGCAATGCCGCGAGCGTGCTGGTAGGCGACTACCTCTATTCGCGCTCGTTCGAGATGATGGTCGGCGTCGGCAAGATGCGCGTGATGGAGATCCTGTCGGAAGCGACGACGATCATCTCCGAAGGCGAAGTGCTGCAGCTGCTCAACATGCACGACGCGGACGTCGACGAGGCCCGCTACATGCAGGTGATCCGCTACAAGACGGCCAAGCTGTTCGAAGCGTCCGCCCGGCTGGGCGCGGTGCTCGCGGGCGCCGACGCGACGACCGAGGCCGCCGCCGCCGAGTACGGGCGCCGCATCGGCACCGCGTTCCAGATCATGGATGACTGGCTGGACTACGCAGGCACCGCCGAGGCGATGGGCAAGAACGCCGGCGACGACCTGCGCGAAGGCAAGCCGACGCTGCCGCTCATCTACCTGATCGAGCGCGGCACGCCCGAACAGGCCGCGCTGGCGCGCGAGGCGATCGAACAGGGCGGCACCGACCGTTTCGAAACGATTTTCGACGCGATCACGCGCTCGGGCGCGCTCGACCACACGCTCGAATGCGCGCGGCAGGAAGCGCAGGCCGCGGCGGCCGCGATCGCCGCGTTTCCGGATTCCGTTTACAAGGAAAGCCTGCTCGAGCTGTGCTCGTATTCGACGTCGCGGCAGTCGTAAAACACGCCGCGCACGGGACGCAATACCCTGCCCCGAAAAAATTTCTTCGCCAGGGTATTCCCTTTTAGAAAAAACATCGTTATAGTTACGTTCTTGCCTGAGACGACGCAGCGATCTTCACCAAGAAAGCGAAGTCGGACCAGCAGAAATTCGGGGTGTAGCTTAGCCTGGTAGAGCGCTACGTTCGGGACGTAGAGGCCGGAGGTTCGAATCCTCTCACCCCGACCAGAATTTGGTTAAAGTCAGCGACTGGAAAGTATCGCCGTCGTTGCAGCACTACAGCAGCATACATAGTGCAAACCTTTGATAAAGCCTTGCGAATCCATTCGGTTCGTGAGGCTTTTTTCATTGATCCGCCGCCATCGTATCGATACCGTCAACGACGCGCCCAGACACCGTCCGCGCGATCTGCTCATCCGAACGTCGTAACCCGGACCATACAATCGGCGGCAATCGCCGAACGCCACGCGCAGCCCACCGCTCAATCACTCGCATTGACCAGCATCCCGCTTGCCATCCGGCGCCCGCACCGACCGGTATTAAGTTTGGCTCGCACAATGCCGATAATCATCGACATAGCGACTGAACGGACTTGATGCGCGAGACGATCTTCGTCTCGCCGCCCCCGTTCGACGCCCAGCCGGACAGTCGATCGAAGAGCGCAACGCTCGATACGGGAAGGTCAAGTGGATATCAGTAGCTGGAAGAATCAGGCAAAACAGGCGCTCGCCGGAAACGTTGGTGCGCACGCTGTCATTGCGCAGCTGGGCAACGAGCAGATCGACGGTTCAGATCATGAAGCGAATCTCCTTCTCGGCATTCTTTATGGCCAGACGGGGCAGCTAGACCTTGCTGTCGAGCATCTTCGGCAATCGCTCATCCAGGACCAGCGGAATCCGGATGCAATCTTCTTTCTCGGTTGCTTCGATGCGTTGCGGTATCCCGGCCTCCACAAGAGTTGGGCGATTCGGCGAGACCATGCAAAAAACGCACTTCGTCTCGTCGAGAATACGCCGCAGGCCGCGGCCTGGCCGCAACTGAAAGTCTGCCTGGAGATCCTGGCGACAGCGGCAAGCTATGTCGGGCCGCCGGAGGATGCGGAGTTCGCCTATCGCTGGCTCATCAAGATCGATCCGGCGAATGCCGATCACTACGCAAAGCTCTCGCAACTCCGCGCTGACGACGATCTTGAAGAAGCCGTCGCGCTTATCGACCACGCACGAACGCTCAACCCCGCCATCGTCAACAAGACCGATGTCGAGCTTTCCCGCAAAGTGCTTTCGGACGGCACCCGGCGAAAGAGCATTGCACGAGCGAAGTATCCCAGCACGCGTGAAATGAGGGGCGACCTTTCGGCCGTAATCCGGACGAGCTTGCTGGATGGCTTGCCGAAGCAACGCTTCATCGACAAGGAAACCCGCTTTTTTACTCTGGGCTCGTGCTTTGCGAGAGAGATCGCCGTACGTCTCATCGAACGGGGCTATCAGGCCGATTTCTTCGAAGTCGTCGAACACATCAATTCGAGCTTCGCAAACCGCAAGATGGTGGACTGGGCGTTGGGCCAATGCACCGGCCAAAGCAAGGAGCGCCTCGACGAGCTCTTTGCGTCCCTCAACATCACCCCGGAGAATCTCCGGGTGCGTCTGGCCACCGCGAACGTGTTCATCTACACGCTCGGCGTGGCGCCGGCCTTCTTCGACAGGCAGTCCGGCGAGTTCGTGATGCCTTCCAGTTCGGCACTGGGCTCGCGAGCATTCGCAGAGATGTACGACTTCCGGACTACCACCGTCGGCCAAAATCTGGACAATCTCGACTACATCGTCGCGAATATCAAGGCGTTGAACCCCGACGTCAAGGTCGTGCTTACGGTCAGCCCCGTACCGTTGAAAACCACGTTCGAATTCAAGTCGGCGATGCAGGCGGACTGCATTTCGAAATCGACGCTGCGCGTCGTCGCCCACGAGTTCGTCACGAAGCATCCGGACGTCGTCTACTGGCCGAGCTTCGAGGTCGTGCGCTGGCTCGGCGGGCATGTCGGCCCGTTCTACGGCAATGACGACGATGCCGCCCTTCACGTCGGCGACGACGTGGTCAAGGCCATCACCGATTCATTCATCGAGCACTTTTCGTAACGACCGCATGACGTCGGGCCGCTGGAGATGCGCGCACTGAATGCGCGCTACCCGGAAGCAAAGGCCGACCTCCGGCTCGGGCGACAAGTGGTCCGGCCTTCCGAACCGCGCTTCGCAGTGAAAATGGGCTGAATCGTCGGTTTACGGCTTGTACGCGGGACGACTCCGACGACCGCGGCTGCAGCGCAATCGAATGCCCGCGGCCCGACCGCGATTTGACCGGACGTGCACCGCGTACGTCTTCCGACTCCTTTTTCGCCGTTCACACGAACCGGCGTGCCGCGCGCGACACATCCCCGCCGTCGGCCTCTGCTATAGTCCCTTCATCCCTGTCCTTCACTGCCCTTTCCGACGCGTGGACCAAATTCCCTTATGGGCGCAAATCGGCGCCGTCTTCCTGCTTCTCCTCTGCTCCAGCTTCTTTTCCATTTCCGAGACCGCGATGATGGCGCTCAACCGCCATCGGCTGAAGCATCTCGCCGGCCAGGGCGCGCTCGGCGCGAAGACCACCCAGGGCCTGCTCACGCGCACCGACCAGCTGCTGAGCGTGATCCTGATCGGCAACAACCTGTTCAACACGATCATCCCGGTGCTCACGACGTCGATCGCGCTGCACACGTTCGGCCGTAACAACTTCGCGCTGTCGATAGCGACCGGCATCGTCGCGTTCCTGATCATCGTGTTCGCCGAAATCGCACCGAAGATCGCCGGCGCGACGTTCCCGGAGCGCATCGCGTTGCCCGCGAGCCTCGTCATCGCGCCGCTGATGCGCGTGCTCAAGCCGATCGTCTGGTTCGTGAACGCGCTCGCGCACGGCGTGCTGTGGGTGCTGCGCATCAACACGGCCAAGGGCCGCGACCTGCGGCTGTCGGCCGACGAGCTGCGCACCATCGTGCTCGAGTCGAGCAGCTTCATGCCGACCAAGCACCGCAGCATCCTGCTGAACCTGTTCGATCTCGAGAACATCTCGGTCGACGACGTGATGGTGCCGCGCCGCCAGATCGAATCGCTCAATTTCTACGCACCGCTCGACGACATCCTGCATCAGCTCGAGACCTGCTATCACAACCGGCTCGTCGTCTACGAAGGCGACATCGACAAGGTGCTCGGCGTGCTGCACGTGCGCAAGACGCTGACCGCGCTGCACAACCAGGATTTCGACCGCGAGACGCTGCGCACGCTGCTCGCCGAGCCGTACTACGTGCCGTCGGGCACGCCGGTGGTGCAGCAGCTCCAGTATTTCCAGGAAAGCCGCCAACGCACCGCGCTCGTCGTCAACGAATACGGCGAGCTCGAAGGTCTCGTCACGCCCGAGGACATCATCGAGGAACTGATCGGCGAGTTCACGACCTCGATGCCGCGCAGCGAGCGCAAGGGCGGCTGGGACGAGAACGGCGAGTGCATCGTCGCGGCGAGCATGCCGCTGCGCGAGCTGAACCGCTGGCTGCACCTGAAGCTGCCGACCGACGGGCCGAAGACGCTCAACGGGCTGATCCTCGAGGTCCTCGAGGACATTCCCGAAGACGACGTGTGCCTGAAGATCGGCGACGTGATGCTCGAAGTGATGCGCAGCGACGACCAGGCGGTCCGCACCGTCAAGCTCTTCAGGCCGCGCCCGGCGCGCGGCGCGCGCAGTCTCGCCAAGCGTTAGCCGGATGGCCGACTGCCGGCGCAGCCCCTGTCGCGCGACCATGCAACGGTCACGGTAACCAGGCGGCCAACGCGCCGGCATGCATGCTGTTCACACCTTCCGGCGGGATGCCCGCCGCTCCCGGCTCCGCGCCTTCATCCGACTCCCGCCCGCTCGACGCGGCCCAGCTCGACGACGCGCCGGCCGTGCGGCTGCTGACGGACACGCTGCACGCCGCGTGCGCCCGCGAAGCCTCCGACGTCCATGTCGAGCCGTTCGAAACGGGCTGGCGGATCCGCCTGCGCATCGACGGCGTGCTGCACGAACACGCGCGGCCGCCGGCTCACCTGCGCGATGCGTTCGTCACGCGGGTCAAGGTGCTCGCGCGCATGGACATCGCGGAACGCCGCATCCCGCAGGACGGCCGGCTGCGCGTCGCGCTCGCCGGCGGCCGGCGCGGCGACTACCGGGTCAGCTCGCTGCCCACGCTGTTCGGCGAAAAGCTCGTGCTGCGCCGGCTCGAAACGCTGCCGCCCGACCTCACGCTCGCGCGCCTGGGCTTCGACGCGCTGCAGGCGCGCGCGATGGAGGCGGCGATACGCGCACCGTACGGGCTCGTGCTCGTCACCGGGCCGACGGGCAGCGGCAAGACACTGTCCCTCTACTGCGCGCTGCAGATGCTCGATCGCGACGCGCACAACGTCTGCACGGTCGAGGATCCGGCCGAGATCCAGCTCGACGGCATCAATCAGGTCGGCGTCGCCGAGAAGGCCGGGCTGACCTTCGCGACCGCGCTGCGCGCGCTGCTGCGGCAAGACCCGGACGTCATCATGGTCGGCGAGATCCGCGACGCGGAGACGGCCGACGTCGCGATCAAGGCCGCGCAAACCGGGCACCTCGTGCTGTCGACGCTGCATACCAATGACGCGCCGGCCGCGATCACGCGGCTGCTCGACATCGGCGTCGCACCATACAACCTGGCGGCAGCGCTGCGCCTCGTCACCGCGCAGCGGCTCGTGCGCCGTCTTTGCGCGGCTTGCCGCGCGCCGTCCGACGCGCCGCCGCGCGTGCTGCGCGAAGCCGGCTGCGACCCGTCGGCGCTCGCGTCCGGGTGGCGGCCGTTCGTCGCGCGCGGCTGTCCCGCCTGTCATGGCATCGGCTACCGCGGCCGCATCGGCCTCCACCAGACGATGCCGGTGTCGCCCGGGCTTGCGGAACACATCGTCGCGCGCGCGAGCGTCGGTGCGCTGGCGCAATGCGCCGCGGCCGAAGGCGTGCGCAACCTGCGCGATGCCGCGCTTGCGCGCGTGCGGGACAACACGACGAGCCTGGCGGAAGCGCTCGCCGCCACGCCCGACGCATGACCGCGATGCGCGCGCCCCGTCAGGAAACCCGGTTCGCATGGCGCGGCCGTCGTCGCGACGGCAGCGCGTGCCGCGGCCACGTCATCGCGTTCGACGCGGCCGCCGCGCGTGCCGCGCTCGCGCGGGACGGCATCGCGGTGCTGGCGCTCGACGCGCGCGGCGCCGCGCGGCCGCCCGCCGCCGGCACACGCGACGTGACGCGCTTCACGCAGCAACTCGCCAGCCTGCTGCAGGCCGGCCTGCCGCTCGCGCCGGCGCTCGAGATGCTCGCGCGCACCCGCGGGCCCGACGGCATGCCGCGCATCGCTGCGGGTCTCGCGCGCGAGATCGTCGGCGGGCAGCGTCTGGCCGTCGCCCTCGGGCGCTATCCGGCGCAGTTCGGCTCGCTGTATCGCCAGCTGATCGAGATCGGCGAGACCTCCGGCGCGCTCGGCCCGGTGCTGGCGCGCGTCGCGGATCACCGCGAGCGCGCGGACGCGCAGCGGCGCAAGCTGCGCGCGGCGCTCGCCTATCCGGTGGCGGTGATCCTGTTCGCGCTCGCGATCACGATCGCGCTGATGCTGTGGGTCGTGCCGACCTTTCGGCAGATCTTCGACGGTTTCGGCGCCGCGTTGCCCGCACCGACCCGCGCCCTGCTCGCCGTTTCGTCCGCGACCTCGGCCTGGGGCGGCACGTTCGTCGCCGTTGCGACCGCGCTGGCGCTCGCTGCGCGCCACGCGTTGCGGCGCTCGCCACAACTGCGCTACACGGTCGCGCAGCGGATGTTGAACGCGCCAGTCGTCGGCAGTGCGCTCGCGCGGTTCGCGGCCGCACGATGGTGCCGGTCGCTCGCCACGCTGCTCGGGGCCGGCGTGCCGCTCGCGGACGCCTTCGCGACGCTCGAGCGCACCGCCGGCCATCCGGTGTTCGAGCAGGCCACCGCGCGCATCGCCGCGCGCGTGCTGCGCGGCGCACGGCTCGCCGACGCAATGCATGCGGCCGGCTGCTTTCCGGACGACGTCGTCCAGCCGATTGCCGTCGCGGAAGAAACCGGCGCGCTCGACACGATGCTCGCCGACATCGCCGCACTGTGCGAACGCCAGCTCGACGCGCATCTCGATGCGCTCGCCGCGCTCGGCGAACCGCTGATCGTGATCGTGCTGGGCGCGCTGGTCGGCAGCCTCGTCGTCGCGATGTATCTGCCCATCCTTCAGCTCGGCAACGTGGTGTAGCATCGCATCCGATTCCGTCGCCTACCGAACCCTGACCCGATGACGCGCGCGCCCATGTTCCCCGTTCCCGATTCGCCCGCCGGCACGTTGCTCGCGCTGGCGCTGCTGCCGCCCGCCGCGCAGTACGCATTCGCCGTCGTGCTCGGCCTGTGCGTCGGCAGCTTCCTCAACGTGGTCATCCACCGGCTGCCCATCATGATGAAGCGCGCGTGGGAAGCCGAGATCGCCGAGGCCACCGGCACGAACGCAGAGTCCGACGACGGCTATCCGCCGCGCTACGATCTGTGGCATCCGCGCAGCGCCTGTCCGCATTGCGGCCACGTGCTGCGCGCGTGGGAGAACATCCCGCTCGTCAGCTACCTGCTGCAACGCGGGCGCTGCCGGCAGTGCGGCCACGCGATCGGCGCACGCTACCCGCTGATCGAACTCGCGGGCGCGCTGCTCGCCGCCGGCTCGCTCGCGGCGTTCGGCCCCACGATGGCCGCTCTCGCCGCATTCGGCCTGTGCGCCGCGCTGCTCGCGATGAGCGCGATCGACATCCAGACCGGCTACCTGCCCGATTCGATGACGCTGCCGCTGCTCTGGGCCGGGCTCGCGCTGAACCTCGGCGGCACGTTCGCGTCGCTGCGCGCGGCCGTCATCGGCGCGATGGCCGGCTACCTGTTCCTGTGGTCGATCTACTGGCTGTTCAGGTGGCTGCGCGGCATCGAGGGCATCGGCTTCGGCGACCTGAAGCTGCTCGCCGCGCTCGGCGCATGGATGGGCTGGGCCGCGTTGCCGCAGGTCGTGCTGTTCGCGGCGGTGACGGGCGCGGTCGTCGGGCTCGTCGCGACGTGGCGCGGCCGCATGCGCTTCGAGGAGCCGATTCCGTTCGGCCCGTTTCTCGCGGCCGGCGGCGCCGCGACGCTGTTTTTCGGCACCCCTTTCTATTCGGCGCTCGGAGGCTGACACATGCTTGCAGTGGGACTCACCGGCGGAATCGGCAGCGGCAAGACCACCGTGGCCGACCTGTTCGCGGCCCGCGGCGCGTCGATCGTCGACACCGACCTGATCGCCCATCGCATCACGGCGCCGGGCGGGCTCGCGATGCCCGCGATCGGGCAGGCGTTCGGCCCGGACTTCGTCGCGGCGGACGGCTCGCTCGACCGTGCGAAGATGCGCACGCTGATCTTCAGCGACGATGCGGCACGACGGCGCCTCGAGGCAATCACGCATCCGCTGATCAGGGCGGAGACCGACCGCGAGGGCCGGGAAGCCCGGGGCGCGTACGTGATGTTCGTCGTGCCGCTGCTCGTCGAATCCGGCAGTTGGAAATCGCGCGTCGATCGCGTGCTCGTCGTCGACTGCGACGTCGAGACCCAGATCGCGCGCGTGATGCGCCGCAACCGATTCACGCGCGAGCAGGTCGAGGCGATCATTGCGCGGCAGGCAACGCGCGACGCCCGTCTCGCAGCCGCCGACGACGTCATCGTCAACGACGCGGCGACGCCCGACGCGCTCGCTGCGCAGGTCGATGCGCTGCACCAGCGCTATCTCGCCTGTGCGGCCGCTGCAAAGTAAGCACCATGTGCGTGCGACGCGCCGCGATGGCGCACGAAATTGGCGCGTTGCTAGGGTAGAGAGTGAGCATTAGAATGTCCTGCATTGTTTCATTCCCTACGCAAGAGGCGAGCGCGCTTGATTCTTTACGAGTACCCGTTCAATGAGCGAATTCGCACGCTGCTGCGCCTCGAAGACCTGTTCGAGCGCTTCGCGTTTTTTTTGGCTCAGGAGGACGCGCGGGAACATCACGTCGCGCTGACGACGCTGTTCGAGATCGCCGAGGTCACGGGCCGCGCGGACCTGAAATCGGACCTGATGAAAGAACTCGAACGTCAGCGCCAGACGCTCGCCCCCTTTCGCGGCAATCCCGGTATCGAACAGAACGCGCTCGAAGCCGTACTCGGCGAAATCGAGCAGACGCTTGCGAACCTCGGGCAGATGCAGGGCAAGACGGGCCAGCATCTGGTCGACAACGAGTGGCTCGCGAGCATCCGCAGCCGCGCGGTGATTCCCGGCGGGACCTGCAAGTTCGATCTTCCGTCGTACTACGCGTGGCAACAGTGGCCCGCCGAGCAGCGGCGACAGGACATCGCCAAATGGGTCCTGCCGCTCCTGCCGTTGCGCGACGCGGCGGCGATCGTGCTGCGCCTCGCGCGCGAATCGGGGCAGGCATCGAAGGTGATGGCCATGCAGGGCAGCTATCAGCAGATGCTGTCCGGTCGCAGTTATCAACTGATGCAGGTGCGCGTGGCGCCGGAGTTGCGCGTGATTCCGGAAGCCAGCGCGAACAAGTACATGCTGTGGGTGCGGTTCACCACGCAGGACGGCGACGTGCGGCCGCGTGCCGTGGACATCGACGTGCCGTTCCACCTGACCCTGTGCAATCTGTAACGGCCATGTGCCGGATCGACGCTTTCGTATGACTACTGTTGTGAAATGCCCGTCCTGCGGCGCCGAAGTGCGCTGGACGCCTGAAAATCGCTTCCGTCCCTTCTGCTCCGCCCGCTGCAAGCAGCTCGATCTCGGCGCATGGGCCGCCGAGAAATACCGGATCGGCGGTTCGTCCGACGAAGGTCCGTCGTCCGAGGAAGACGGCGGCGACACGCGCCGCGACGTCTGACTCCGAACGGCCGGCCAACCCCGGCCGATATGGCCCGCCTTTTCAGTCGGCGGGCCGCGACGGCGTCATTGCGACGCCGCTTCCTTCTCAAGCAATTCGAGCACCGGCAGCGCCGCGGGCAACAGCGGCGCGACGTCGACCGGCAGATGCTGCCAGACGAACGCCTGCCCTTCCTTGCTGTGCGGCTCGCCGGTCCAGCCCGTCACCTTGCAGAAGTAGAGCCGCACGTACGCATGAGGGTAGTCGTGCTCGAGCGTATGCCAGCGGTGGCATGCGGTGACGGCAATTCCGAGCTCCTCGTGCAGTTCGCGCGCGAGCGCGTCCTCGACGCTTTCCCCCGCCTCCAGCTTGCCGCCCGGGAACTCCCAGTAGCCTTCGTACGGCTTGCCCTGCAGCCGCTGCGCGAGCAGGTACCGACCATCCGGCTGCACCATGATGCCGACCGCGACCTCGGTCACCTTCCGGCCATCGGGCGCGCGCACGGCGCCTTGTGCGAGATCCGTGCTCATGCCTGCTCCTTGCGGCCCGACCAGTCGCGCGCGAACTGCCACGCGACGCGTCCCGAGCGCGAACCGCGCTCGAGCGCCCACACGAGCGCGTCGCCGCGCGCCTGCTCGATCTCGGCGTCACCGCAGCCGAAGTGGCGCAGCCAGTGCGCGACGATGCCGAGGTAATCGTCCTGCTTGAACGGATAGAAGCTGACCCACAGGCCGAAGCGCTCGGACAGCGAGATCTTCTCCTCGACGACTTCGCCGGGATGGATCTCGCCGTCGGGCAGGTGCTTGTACGTCTCGTTGTCGCTCATGTACTCGGGCAGCAGATGGCGGCGATTCGACGTCGCGTAGATCAGCACGTTGTCCGACTGCGCGGCGATCGAGCCGTCGAGCGCAACCTTCAGCGCCTTGTAGCCCGACTCGCCTTCCTCGAACGACAGGTCGTCGCAGAATACGATGAAGCGCTCGGGACGCTGCGCGATCAGGTCGACGATGTCGCCGAGATCGTGCAGGTCGTCCTTGTCGACTTCGATCAGGCGCAGCCCGTCGTTCGCATGGGCGTTCAGGCACGCCTTGATCAGCGACGACTTGCCGGTGCCGCGCGCGCCGGTGAGCAGCACGTTGTTCGCCGGCTTCTTCTGCACGAATTGCCGCGTGTTCTGCTCGATCAGCGCTTTCTGGCGATCGATGTTGTGCAGGTCGGCGAGCGTGATCGACGACACGGCGGGCACCGGCTGCAGATAGCCGCGCCCCTGGCGCTTGCGCCAGCGGAACGCGTTCGCGGCGTTCCAGTCGACCGCCGCCGGCGCGGGCGGCAGCATCGCCTCGAGCCGGCCGAGCAGCGTTTCCGCGCGCGTCAGGAACTGTTCGAGCTTGTCCATGATGTTCCGGCGCGCCCGATCAGGAGCGGTAATCCGCGTTGATGCTCACGTAATCGTGCGACAGGTCGCACGTCCAGATCGTCGCCTGCGCGTCGCCGCGGCCGAGCAGCACGCGGATCGTGATCTCGCTCTGCTTCATCACGCGCTGGCCGTCCTCTTCCTGGTACGCCGGATTGCGGCCGCCCGCCTTCGCGACCAGCACGTCGTCGAGATACAGGTCGATCTTGCCGACGTCGAGATCGGCGACGCCCGCATAGCCGATCGCCGCGAGAATGCGGCCGAGGTTCGGGTCCGACGCGTAGAACGCCGTCTTCACGAGCGGCGAATGGCCGATCGCATAGGCGATCTGACGGCATTCGGCGACGCTCCGGCCGCCTTCGACCTGCACCGTCATGAATTTCGTCGCGCCTTCGCCGTCGCGCACGATCAGCTGCGACAGCACTTGCGCAACCTCGGTGACCGCATCGCGCAGCGCCGCGTAGGCGGGCGAATCGGTCGACGTGATCGCCGGCAGCGTGCTCTTGCCGGACGCGATCAGGATGAACGAGTCGTTCGTCGACGTGTCGCCGTCGATCGTGATGCAGTTGAACGAGCGGTCCGCGACCTCCTTCACCAACGCGTCGAGCACCGGCTGCGCGACCGTCGCGTCGAACGCGAGGAAGCCGAGCATCGTCGCCATGTTCGGCTTGATCATGCCCGCGCCCTTGCTGATGCCGGACAGCGTGACCGTGTGGCCGTCGATCGTCACCTGGCGCGACGTCGCCTTCGGCAGCGTGTCGGTGGTCATGATCGCCTGCGCGGCGTCGAACCAGTGCGCGGCCTGGCGATTCGCGAGCGCCGCCGGCAGGCCGGCCTTCAGGCGGTCGATCGGCAGCGGCTCGAGGATCACGCCCGTCGAGAACGGCAGCACCTGGGCCGGCTCGACGCCCGCGAGGCGCGCGAGCTCCGCGCAGGTCTCGCGCGCGTGCGCGAGGCCCGGCTCGCCGGTGCCCGCGTTCGCGTTGCCGGTGTTGACGACGAGCGCGCGAATGCCCGCGCCGCCCGCGCGCACCTTCGCCAGATGTTCGCGGCAGACGATCACGGGCGCCGCGCAGAAGCGGTTCTCGGTGAACACGCCGGCGACCGTCGCGCCATCGTCGACGGAAATGACCAGCACGTCCTTGCGGTTCGGCTTGCGAATGTTCGCCTCCGCCCAGCCCAGCGTGACGCCGGCGACGGGATGCAGTTGGGCGGGATCGATCGACGGGAAATTGACAGCCATGTGGAACACCTGCCGGAAAGGGAAAATGCCGGCGCGCGCCGGCATCGATTGAACGAACCGGCGGCCGCACGCGCGGACCGCCGCAACTCTCACCACCAATCAACGCTATAAACGACGCGGCGCGCTCATCGCGCGCCGCGTTCGATCACGACAGCTTGCCGTGACAATGCTTGTACTTCTTGCCGCTGCCGCACGGGCACGGATCGTTGCGGCCCACCTTCGGCATCTCGCCGCCGGGGCCGCTATGGCTCATCGCGCTGCCGACCATCTCCTCGGCGGCCGTCGCGGCGGCCACCGCCGCACCGCCGGCCACCGGCGCGCCCGCCTCGGCGAACTCGGCATGCTGGTACTCGACGTTTTCCAGATGCCCGGTGCGCTCCTCGATCTGCTCGGCCGCTTCCTCGAGCTGCTCGGGCGACTGGATCTGCACGTTCATCACGATCCGCGTGACTTCCTGCTTGATCGCATCGAGCATCGCGGCGAACAGTTCGAACGCCTCGCGCTTGTACTCCTGCTTCGGGTTCTTCTGCGCGTAGCCGCGCAGGTGGATGCCCTGGCGCAGGTGGTCGAGCGCCGCCAGGTGCTCGCGCCACAGGCGGTCGACCGACTGCAGCATCACCGAACGCTCGAACGCGCTGAACGATTCGCGGCCGACCAGCGCGACCTTCGACTCGTATTGCTCGTCGGCAGCGGTGGTCACCGCCTCGAGAATCTCGTCCGCCGAGATCGACGACGACTCGTTCACCATTTCCTGGATCGCGAGATCGAGCTGCCAGTCGTTGCGCAGCGCTTCCTCGAGCTCGGGGATGTCCCACTGCTCCTCGATGCTGCCCGCCGGCACGAACTGGCGGACGACGTCGCTGATCACGCCGTGACGCATCGCACCGATCGTCTCGGTGATGTCGTGCGCTTCGAGCAGCTCGTTGCGCTGCTGGTAGATGACCTTGCGCTGGTCGTTCGACACGTCGTCGTATTCGAGCAGCTGCTTGCGGATGTCGAAGTTGCGCGCCTCGACCTTGCGCTGCGCGGATTCGATCGAACGCGTGACGATGCCGGCCTCGATCGCCTCGCCTTCCGGCATTTTCAGGCGGTCCATGATCGCGCGCACGCGGTCGCCGGCGAAGATGCGCAGCAGCGGATCGTCGAGCGACAGGTAGAAGCGCGACGAGCCCGGGTCGCCCTGACGGCCCGCACGGCCGCGCAGCTGGTTGTCGATCCGGCGCGACTCGTGACGCTCGGTGCCGATGATGTGCAGGCCGCCCGCGGCCTTCACCTGCTCATGCAGCGTTTCCCATTCGTCGTGCAGCTGCTGGATGCGGCGCGCCTTCTCGTCAGCCGGGATCGACTCGTCGGCCTCGATGAACGCGGCCTGCTTCTCCGCGTTGCCGCCGAGCACGATGTCGGTGCCGCGGCCCGCCATGTTGGTCGCGATCGTGATGCGCTGCGGACGGCCCGCTTCCGCGACGATCGCCGCTTCGCGCGCGTGCTGCTTCGCGTTCAGCACCTCGTGCGGCAGCCCGGCCTGCTTCAGCAGGTGCGACAGCAGCTCGGAATTCTCGATCGACGTCGTGCCGACCAGCACCGGCTGGCCGCGCTCGTGACATTCGCGGATGTCGCGGATCACCGCGTCGTAGCGCTCCTTGGCCGTCTTGTAGATCTGATCCTGCTTGTCGATCCGCTTCGGCGGACGGTTGGTCGGGATCACGACCGTCTCGAGACCGTAGATCTCGTTGAATTCGTACGCTTCGGTGTCCGCGGTGCCGGTCATGCCCGACAGCTTCGCGTACATGCGGAAATAGTTCTGGAACGTGATCGACGCGAGCGTCTGGTTCTCGCTCTGGATCTTCACGTGCTCCTTCGCCTCGACCGCCTGGTGCAGGCCGTCGGACCAGCGGCGGCCCGCCATCAGGCGGCCCGTGAATTCGTCGACGATGATCACTTCGCCGTTCTGCACGACGTAGTGCTGGTCCTTGTGGAACAGCGTGTGCGCGCGCAGCGCAGCGTACACGTGGTGCATCAGCGTGATGTTCTGCGGCGCGTACAGGCTCTCGCCGTCACCGATCAGGCCCCACTCCGACAGCAGGCGCTCGGCCTTCTCGTGGCCCGATTCCGTCAGGAACACCTGGCGCCCCTTCTCGTCGAGCGTGTAGTCGCCCGGCTTCTCGACGCCGGTGCCGTCGGCCTTTTCCTCGCCGATCTGGCGCTCGAGCAGCGGCGGCAGCGCGTTCATCCGCACGTACAGCTCGGTGTGGTCCTCGGCCTGGCCGGAGATGATCAGCGGCGTACGCGCTTCGTCGATCAGGATCGAGTCGACTTCGTCCACCACCGCGAAGTTGAGCGCGCGCTGCACGCGCGCGTCGGTCTCGTAGACCATGTTGTCGCGCAGGTAGTCGAAGCCGAACTCGTTGTTCGTGCCGTACGTGATGTCGGACGCGTACGCCTGCTGCTTCTGCTCGTGCTCCATGCCGGACAGGTTGATGCCGACCGACAGCCCGAGGAAGTTGTACAGGCGCGCCATCCACTCGGCGTCGCGTTGCGCGAGGTAGTCGTTGACCGTCACGACGTGCACGCCGCGGCCCGACAGTGCGTTCAGGTACACCGGCAGCGTCGCCACGAGCGTCTTGCCCTCGCCGGTGCGCATTTCGGCGATCTTGCCGTAGTGGAGCACCATCCCGCCGATCAGCTGCACGTCGAAGTGGCGCATCTTCAGCACCCGGCGGCTCGCCTCGCGGCAGACCGCGAACGCCTCCGGCAGCAGCTTGTCGAGCGACTCGCCGGCCGCATGCCGCTGGCGGAACTCGTCCGTCTTGCCGCGCAACTGGTCGTCCGTCAGCTTCTCGATCTGCGTTTCGAGCGCATTGATCGCCGCGACGGTCTTTTGATATTGCTTGACGAGCCGCTGGTTGCGGCTGCCAAAAATTTTCTGGAGAAAACCGGTTGTCATCGGATCGGATCCTGCGTCGCAGCACCGGCGCCCGGCGCGTGTTGCGCGCCCCGACGCCCGAGCCTCGGCGGCTTAGCGTAATAGTGGATTCAAACATCGAATTTTAGCACGCGAGGGCGCATGCGCCCGTGACTCGGGCAGACGGCAGCCTCGCCGTGCCGGCTGCCGACGCGACCGCAAATCCGGCCGCGCGCGGGCCGCGGCGGGTACAATCGGCGTCAACCACCGCGCCGCGGCGCCCCGAAGAAAGCCTCGATGAACCGATTTTCCAAGCGTTTCGGCCCGCTCGGCCCGTATCGTCCGCAACCCGTGTCCGAGGTGCTCGGCCGCACCGACGCGTTCGCGGCGCTGCGCGCCGGCGTCGAGCAGATCGCCGCGCTGCAGCGCGACCTCGCCACGCTGCTGCCCGACTATCTCGCCAGCCACGTCGAGCCGGGATTCGTGAAGGATGGCGTCCTGACCCTGTTTGCCGCGCACAACGCGCTGGCCGCGCGGCTGCGGCAGGTCGAGCCGCGGCTGCTCGCGGACCTGCAAAAGCGCGGCTGGCCGGTGACCACGCTGCGCGTGCGCGTGCGTCCGAAGGACGCGCCGGAGCCGCCGCACGTGAAGCAGGCGCGGATGACGTCCGTCGGGGCGGCGGCATTGCGCGACCTGGCCGATCACCTCGAGCCGTCGCCGCTGCAGGCGGCGCTCGCCCGGATGGCGGCGCGGCATGGGGCGAAATCGCCGCGCTGACCACGCACGCTTCTCAACCCGCGTCGACGACGCAAACGAAAAAGCGGCCCTTGGGCCGCTTTTTCATCGACTCACGGGGCTCACCCGCTCAGGCGAACGCCGTCTGCGCATCGAACCCGAAGCCGCTCGGCGCGGACTGCGGATCGTCGAACGTCACGATCTCGTATGCGTCCTCGTGCGCAAGCAGTTCGCGCAGCAGCGCGTTGTTGAGCCCGTGCCCCGACTTGTACGCGGTATAGGACGCCAGCAGCGGATGGCCGACCACGTACAGGTCGCCGATCGCGTCGAGCATCTTGTGCTTCACGAACTCGTCGTCGTAGCGCAGCCCGTCGTTGTTCAGGATGCGGTACTCGTCGAGCACGATCGCGTTATCCATGCTGCCGCCGCGTGCGAGGCCCAGCTCGCGCATCATCTCGACCTCGTGCGCAAAGCCGAACGTGCGGGCGCGAGCGATCTCGCGCACATACGACGTGTTCGCAAAATCAACTTCGAGCTCCTGGCCGGTCTTGTCGACGGCCGGATGACGGAAGTCGATCGTGAACTTCAGCTTGAAGCCAAAATAGGGGTCGAGACGCGCGAACTTGTCACCATCGCGAATTTCCACCGGCTTCGTGACCTTGATGAATCGCTTCGGCGCGTTCTGCTCTTCAATACCGGCCGACTGGATCAGGAACACGAACGACGATGCGCTGCCGTCCATGATCGGGATTTCCTCGGCGGTCACATCGACGTACAGGTTGTCGATGCCAAGGCCCGCGCACGCGGACATCAGGTGCTCGACAGTCGACACGCGCGCACCATCCTTTTGCAGAACCGACGCGAGCCGCGTATCGCCGATCGACATCGCCGAGGCCGGGATATCGACGGGCGTCGGCAGGTCGACGCGCGAAAACACGATGCCCGTGCCCGGCGCGGCGGGACGGAGCGTCAGTTCGACCTTGCGGCCGGAGTGGAGACCAATGCCCACGGTCTTCACGATCGATTTGATGGTGCGCTGCTTCAGCATGGTGTTCTTCGTCTTGATTGAAGATATCAATCAGGCGTTATATTCGATAGATGGGATTATAGCGTAATTCCCTATTCAGCGTCGCTTGAAACTGCGTATCAATCTGTTTCCGCTGTTTACCCCCGCCGATACGGGACGGGCCGATGCCCGGAACGGAGGCGTTCCCGGTCATCGGCCCGTGTTACAACCGCCCTGCGGCCGACACGCAACGTTGCCTGCAAGCAACGGCGCATCGCGCGATCAGGACTTCAACGTCGCCAGCACACTCGCCGCATCGCTCACTTCGAACTTGCCCGGCGCTTCGACGGCCAGCGTCTTGACCACACCGTCGTCGACCACCATCGCGTAGCGCAGGGAACGAATCCCCATGCCGCGCGCGGACAAATCCTGCGTCAGTCCCAGCGCATGAGTGAAAGCCGCGCTGCCGTCCGCCATCATGCGCACCTTGCCCGCGGTGTGCAGATCACGTCCCCAAGCGCCCATCACGAATGCGTCGTTGACGGACACGCACCAGATCTCGTCGATGCCCGCCGCGTGCAACTGCTCGGCGTGCTCGACGTAGCCCGGCACATGCTGCGCCGAACAGGTCGGCGTGAAAGCGCCCGGCAATCCGAAGATCACCACCCGCTTGCCCGCCGTCTGCTCGCGCACGCTGCGGGCGTTCGGCCCCAGCGTACAACCCGCCTGCGCGTCGTCGATGAACTCGAACAGTTGCGCGTCGGGCAGCGCGTCGCCCACTTGAATCATGCCTGGTCCCTCATAGCGATACGGTTTCTCGCGCGATACGGACAGCACGGCCCATCCCGCCTCGCCGAAGCGAAGAGGGCACGTCTCCCGGCCCGGCGTCGCATTCGACGCGGCCTGTCGCGGTCCGTAGCATCCGTCACGCCGGCTTCACCGCGGCGACACCGCCGCGGCTTCGCCCGTGTGCCTCAGTCAGCCTGCTTGCGCAGGAATGCCGGGATGTCGTACGTGTCGACCCCCTTCTCCTGCAGCGCCTGCACATGCGATGCCGCGGTTTCGCGCGAATTGCGCCACACGGCCGGCGTGTCGAGCGCGCCGTAGTCGGCCGTGCTGACGTGATGCGCCGGTGCATAGCTGTTGTGCGACACCGCGTTGACCGGCTGGTTGTCCGTGCCGGTGCGCAAGAGCGTCATCGGCGCCGACTGCTGCTTCTTCGCCGCGCGGCCGAGGCCCGTCGCGACGACCGTCACGCGCAGCGCGTCACCCATCGCGTCGTCGTACACCGCACCGAAGATCACCGTCGCGTCTTCCGCCGCGTAGCTCTTGATCGTGTTCATCACTTCGCGCGTTTCCGACAGGCGCAGCGAACGGCTCGACGTGATGTTGACCAGCACGCCGCGCGCGCCCGACAGGTCGACGCCCTCCAGCAGCGGGCTCGCCACGGCCTGTTCCGCCGCGAGGCGCGCGCGATCGACGCCGGCGACCGTCGCCGTGCCCATCATCGCCTTGCCCTGCTCGCCCATCACCGTCTTCACGTCTTCGAAGTCGACGTTGACCAGGCCATCGACGTTGATGATTTCCGCGATGCCTGCGACCGCGTTGTTCAACACGTCGTCCGCGCACTGGAAGCACTTGTCCATCTCCGCGTCGTCGCCCATCACGTCGAACAGCTTGTCGTTCAGCACGACGATCAGCGAGTCGACATGATCCTCCAGCTGCTGCGAGCCGGCTTCCGCGACGCGCATCCGCTTGCCGCCTTCGAACTCGAACGGCTTGCTGACGACGCCGACCGTCAGGATGCCCATCTCCTTCGCGATCTGCGCGACGACCGGCGCCGCGCCCGTGCCGGTGCCGCCGCCCATGCCGGCGGTGATGAACACCATGTGCGCGCCGCGCAGCCCGTCGGCGATGCGCTCACGCGCCTCTTCGGCTGCCGCGCGGCCCATTTCCGGCTTCGCGCCGGCGCCGAGGCCGGTGTTGCCGAGCTGGATCACGGACGGCGCGCGCGAACGCGACAGCGCCTGCGCGTCGGTGTTCATCACGATGAAGTCGACGCCCTGCACACCGCGGTTGATCATGTGCTGCACGGCATTGCCGCCAGCGCCGCCAACGCCCACCACCTTGATGATGGTGCCGTTGGTTTCGGTTTCCAGCATTTCAAATTCCATTGTTGCCTCCGTCAAGAAAGTTACTGCTACTCGGCCGTTATTCGGCAGGAGATCGGGCAACCCCCTGTCGCGCGCCGGCCGCCGGCACCGGCGCGAATTTCGATTCGGTTCGTCAGAAATTGCTCAGGAACCATTCCTTCATCCGCGAGAAGATCTGCCCCGCGTTGCCGGACTGCACCGCGACCTTGCGGCCGCGCATGCGCTGAGCGCTGCCTTCCACCAGGAGGCCCATCGCCGTCGAATAGCGCGGATTGCGCACGACGTCGGCCAGGCCGCCCGCGTATTCCGGCGCGCCGATGCGCACCGGTTTCAGGAAAATGTCTTCGCCGAGCTCGACCATCCCCGGCATCATCGCCGCGCCGCCGGTGATCACGACGCCGGAGCTCAGCAGTTCTTCGTAACCCGACTCGCGCACGACCTGCTGCACGAGCGAGAACAGCTCCTCGACGCGCGGCTCGATCACGGCCGCAAGCGCCTGGCGCGACAGCGTGCGCGGGCCGCGTTCGCCGAGACCCGGCACTTCGACCATCTCGTCCGGATCGGCGAGCGCCTGCTTCGCGATCCCGTAGCTGACCTTGATGTCTTCCGCGTCCGGCGTCGGCGTGCGCAGCGCCATCGCGATGTCGCTCGTGATCTGGTCGCCGGCGATCGGAATCACCGCGGTGTGGCGGATCGCGCCTTCCGCGAAGATCGCGATGTCGGTCGTGCCGCCGCCGACGTCGACGAGCACCACGCCGAGATCCTTCTCGTCCTCGGTCAGCACCGCGAGCGACGACGCGAGCGGCTGCAGGATCAGGTCGTTCACTTCCAGCCCGCAGCGGCGCACGCACTTGACGATGTTCTGCGCGGCGCTCACCGCGCCCGTCACGATGTGCACCTTCACCTCGAGGCGGATGCCGCTCATGCCGATCGGCTCGCGCACGTCTTCCTGGCCGTCGATGATGAATTCCTGCGTGAGGATGTGCAGCACCTGCTGGTCGGTCGGGATGTTGATCGCCTTCGCGGTCTCGATCACGCGCGCGACGTCCGTCTGCGTGACTTCCTTGTCCTTGATCGCGACCATCCCGCTCGAATTGAAGCTGCGGATGTGGCTGCCGGCGATCCCCGTGAACACGTTGGTGATCTTGCAGTCGGCCATCAGCTCGGCTTCCTCGAGCGCGCGCTGGATCGACTGCACGGTGGCCTCGATGTTCACCACCACGCCCTTCTTCAGACCTTTCGATTCGCTCTGGCCGAGACCGATCACCTCGTAGTGACCTTCGCCCTTCAGCTCGGCGACGACGGCCACCACCTTCGACGTGCCGATGTCGAGGGAAACCAGCAGATCCTTGTAGTCTTTGCTCATAGAGTGCTCTTGCGTGTGATCTCTCGTTACTTCTTGCGCTTGTCGGTATCGGTCAGGAACCGCATGCCCGCCGCGCGAATCGCGAATCCGTTCGGATAGCGCAGGTCCGCGTACTCGATGTCGTTGCCCCAGCGTTGCGTGACGGCCGGCCACGCGGCGACGAGGCGCTGGCTCCGGTCATGCAGGGTGTCGCCGTTGCGCTCCTTGCCCAGCTCGACCTGCATCCCGTTCGACAGCTTCACCGTCCACGCGTAGCGCGCCGACAGCGTGACCTCTTCCGGCGTCGCGTTGAGCGGCGCGAACCACTTCGCGAAATCGTGATACCGCACGACGACTTCCTTCGCGCTGCCTTCCGGCCCGTCGAACGCGGGCAGCGCCTCGTCGAGCTCGCCCTGGTTCGCGGTGAACAGCTCGCCGTCGACGCTCACCAGCTGGTCGCTGCCCCAGGTCCCGAGCGGTTTGTACTCCTCGAGCGTGACGGCCAGCGCATTCGGCCACACCCGGCGCACGCTCGCGCGGCGCACCCACGGCATCTGCTCGAACGCGACCCGCGCCGTATCGAGATCGACGGTGAAGAAGTTGCCCTTCAGCCGCCCGACCACGCCCGCGCGCACGATGGGCGCGTTGATGTGGTCGGTGTCGCCGTCGATCTGGATCGCGCGCAGCGCGAACGCCGGACGCTGGATCAGCCAGTAGCAGCCGGCCGCCGCCAACACGAGCAGCAGCAGCGCGTACAGCGCGCTGGCGGCAAGGTTGAGTTGGCGAACGTTGTTCCACATGACGTCTTTCCGTTCCTGCTTCAGTCGTTGAGCGTGAGCGACAGCACCTTCACCACCAGCTCCGAATAGCTGATGCCGACCGCGCGCGCCGCCTTCGGCGGCAGCGAGTGATCGGTCATGCCCGGCGCGGTGTTCACTTCCAGGAAGTACGCGTCGCCGTTGGCGTCGAGCATGAAGTCCGCGCGGCCCCAGTCGGTACAGCCCAGCACGTCGAACGCCCGGCGCGCGATGCGCTTCAGCTCCGCTTCCTTGTCGGCGGCGGAGGCCGCACGGAATCAGGTATTGCGTGTCGTCGGCGATGTACTTCGCGTGATAGTCGTAGAACTCGCCGGCCGGCACGATCTTGATCACGGGCAGGTCGAGATCGCCGGCGATGCACGCGGTGTATTCGCCGCCGCCCTCGATGCTCTTCTCGACGATCACGATCGGGTCGTGCTTCGCGGCTTCGGCGAGCGCAGCCGGCAGCGCGTCGGCCGTCTTCACCTTCAGCACCGCGACGCTCGAGCCTTCGCTCGCCGGCTTCACGAACAGCGGCAGGCCGAGCTTCGCGACGATCTCCGGCGCACGCGCGGCGAGGTCGTCGCCGCGCAGCACCGTCTCGAACGGCGGCGTCGGCACGCCCGTCTGCTGCCACACGAGCTTCGTGCGGAACTTGTCGAGGCCGAGCGCCGAGCCGAGCACGCCGCTGCCCGTGTAGCGGATGCCGTAGAAATCGAGCGCGCCCTGGATCTGGCCGTTCTCGCCGTAGCCGCCGTGCAGCGCGTTGAACGCGCGCACGAACCCTTCGTCCTTCAGCGCCGCCAGCGGACGCTCGGCCGGGTCGAACGGATGCGCGTCGATGCCCGCGTCGCGCAGGCCCTGCAGCACGAGCCGGCCCGAGTTGAGCGACACCTCGCGCTCCGCGGACACGCCGCCGAGCAACACTGCCACCTTGCCGAAACGTTTCGGATCAATCCCGCTCATGTCATGCCTTCTGTTGAGTGTGTTGCGCGAGCTTCGCCGGCACGCCGCCGATCGAGCCCGCGCCCATCGTGATCACCACGTCGCCGTTCTGCGCGACCTTCGTCAATGCGTCCGGCACGTCGTCGATTGCCGCGACGAATACCGGTTCAACCTTCCCCGCCGCGCGCAGCGCACGCGACAGCGCGTCGCCGTCGGCAGTCGTGATCGCCGCCTCGCCGGCCGCGTAGACTTCCGTCAGCACCAGCGCATCGACCGTCGACAGCACGTTGACGAAATCGTCGAAGCAGTCGCGCGTGCGCGTATAGCGGTGCGGCTGGAACGCGAGCACGAGGCGGCGGCCGGGGAACGCGCCGCGCGCGGCCGCGATCGTCGCCGCCATTTCGACCGGGTGATGGCCGTAGTCGTCGATCAGCGTGTAGCTGCCGCCGCCCGCCGCCGGCACTTCGCCGTAGCGCTGGAAGCGCCGGCCGACGCCGTTGAATTCCGCGAGCGCCTGCTGGATCGCGTCGTCCGACACGCCGAGATCCGTCGCGATCGCGATCGCCGCGAGCGCGTTCTGCACGTTGTGCAGGCCCGGCAGGTTCAGCACGACCGGCAGCGGCTCGCGCCCTTCGCGGATCACCGTGAAGTGCATCCGGCCATCGCGCGCGTCGATGTCTTCCGCGCGCACCTGCGCGTCCGGCGACAGCCCGTAGCGCACCACCGGCTTCGAGATGAACGGGATGATCTGGCGCACGTTCGGGTCGTCGACGCACACGACCGCGCTGCCGTAGAACGGCAGCCGCTGCGTGAATTCGATGAACGCCTGCTTGAGCCGCGCGAAATCGTGGCCGTAGGTATCCATGTGGTCGGCATCGATGTTCGTGATGACTTCGATCACCGGATACAGGTTCAGGAACGACGCGTCCGACTCGTCGGCCTCCGCGACGATGAAGTCGCCCGTGCCGAGCCGCGCGTTCGCGCCGGCGCTGATCAGCCGCCCGCCGATCACGAAGGTCGGATCGAGGCCGCCCGCCGCGAGCACGCTCGCGACGAGGCTCGTCGTCGTGGTCTTGCCGTGCGTGCCCGCGATCGCGATGCCCTGCTTCAGGCGCATCAGCTCGGCGAGCATTACCGCGCGCTGCACGATCGGCACGCGCTTCGCGCGCGCGGCCAGCACTTCCGGGTTGTCCGAGCGCACGGCCGTCGACACGACGACCGCATTCGCGCCCTCGATGTTCGCCGCGTCGTGGCCGATCGAGATCCGCGCGCCGAGCGCCTCGAGGCGGTCGGTCACCGCGTTGCGCGACAGGTCCGAGCCGCTGACCTGGTAGCCGAGATTGACGAGCACTTCCGCGATGCCGCTCATGCCGGCGCCGCCGATCCCGACGAAATGAATGTGTTTGACGATGTGTTTCATTGCAGTGTTTCCAGGTTCGCGCCGGCCACCGTCGCGCAGACCCGCGCGACCTCATCGGTGGCATCCGGCTTCGCCAGCGAGCGCGAACGCTCCGCCATGTCCGCGAGCGACGCCCGCGACTGGCTGCGCAGCCAGTCGGCGAGCAGGTCGGCCGACAGGTCGCGTTGTTGCACCAGCACCGCCGCTCCCGCCTCGGCGAGGAACGCGGCATTGGTCGTCTGGTGATCGTCGACGGCATACGGGAACGGCACGAACAGCGCCGCCACCCCGACCGCCGCGATCTCCGATACCGTCATCGCGCCCGACCGGCAGATCACGAGATCGGCGGCCGCGTACGCGGCCGCCATGTCGTCGATGAACGGCACGAGCTGCACGTCGCTGCCGCACACGAGGCCGGCAGCCTCGTAGTTCGCCTTCAGCACGTCGATGTGCTTCGCGCCCGCCTGATGCACGATGCGCGGCCGCTCGCCCGGCGCGAGCATCGCCAGCGCACGCGGCACCACTTCGTTCAGCGCGGCGGCGCCGAGGCTGCCGCCGACGACCAGCACGTTCAGCGGGCCGCTGCGCGCCGCATAGCGTGCTTTGGGCGGTTCCGTGCGCGCAAGTTCCGCGCGAATCGGGTTGCCGGTCCATTCGGCGTGCGGCAACGCGTCCGGGAACGCGACGAGCACGCGTTTCGCGAGCTTCGCGAGCACCTTGTTCGCGAGGCCGGCGATCGAATTCTGTTCGTGCAGCACGAGCGGACGGCCGGACAGCGCCGTCATCACGCCCGCCGGGAACGTGATGTAGCCGCCCATCCCGAGCACGACGTCGGGCTTGACCCGGCGCAGCGCGCCGAGGCTCTGCCAGCACGCGCGCAGCAGGTTGAACGGCAGCGACAGCTTGGTCTTCAGCCCCTTGCCGCGCACGCCGCCGAACCGCACGTATTCCATCGGGATGCCGTGCTTCGGCACGAGCGTCGCCTCCATCCCGGCCGGATTTCCGAGCCACACGACGCGCCAGCCTGCCGCTTCCATCCGGTGCGCGACCGCGAGCCCCGGGAACACGTGGCCCCCGGTGCCGCCTGCCATCACCATCAGCGTGCGATGCGTCGCGGTCATACCTTCCCTCCGCGCATCAGCACCCGGTTTTCATAATCGACGCGCAGCAGCACCGCGAGCGCGACGCAGTTGAGCAGGATGCCCGAGCCGCCGTAGCTCACAAGCGGCAGCGTCAGGCCCTTGGTCGGCAGCAGGCCGAGGTTCACGCCCATGTTGATGAACGCCTGCGCGCCGAACCAGATGCCGATGCCCTTCGCGGTCAATCCCGCGAACGTGCGGTCGAGCGCGAGCGCCTGGCGGCCGATCTCGAACGCGCGGCGCACGATCCAGTAGAACAGCAGGATCACGACCATCACGCCGACGAAGCCGAGCTCCTCGCCGATCACCGCGAGGATGAAGTCGGTATGCGCTTCGGGCAGGTAGTTCAGCTTCTCGACGCTGCCGCCGAGGCCGACGCCGAACCATTCGCCGCGGCCGAACGCGATCAGCGAGTGCGTGAGCTGATACGCCTTGCCCTGCGCGTAGCGCTCGTCCCACGGATCGAGATACGCGAAGATCCGCTCGCGCCGCCACGGCGACAGCCAGACGAGCATCGTGAAGGTGCCGACCGCCGTCGCGACGAGGCCGCCGAACAGCTTGCCGTTCACGCCGCCGAGGAACAGCACGCCCATCGCGATCGCGGCGATCACCATGAACGCGCCCATGTCCGGCTCGAGCAGCAGCAGCGCGCCGACGAGGCCGACCGCGCAGGCCATCGGCAGGAAGCCCTTCGCGAAGCTCTGCATGTATTCCTGCTTGCGCACCGTGTAGTTTGCCGCATAGATCGTCACCGCGAGCTTCATGACTTCCGACGGCTGCATGTTCGTGATGCCGAGCGGAATCCAGCGGCGCGCGCCGTTCACGCCCTTGCCGACGTGCGGGATCAGCACGATCACGAGGCTGACGAGCGCGATCAGGAAGAGATGCGGCGCGTACTTGTCCCACGTCGACACCGGCACGCGGAACGCGATCACCGCCGCGATGAACGCGACGACGAGCGACACGCAGTGGCGCAGCAGGAACGCGTAATCGTGATACGACGCGTACTTCGGCGAATCCGGCATCGCGATCGACGCCGAATACACCATCACGACGCCGAGCCCGAGCAGCGCGACCGCGACCCACAGCAGCGAGTAGTCGAAATCGAGCATCCGCGAACGGCCCGGCCGCACGCCGTTGACGACGCTCGCGAGGCCGCCGGTCGCGGCCCGCGTGGCCGACGCGACGCGGCCGCCGGCCGCATTGCCGCCGCCGTCGCGTCGATCGTTGAAACGGGAGACGAGGCGATCGGACCAGCTCATGGCGTCGCTCCTTGATCGAGGGCGAGATCCTCCACCGCGCGGCGGAACACGTCCGCGCGATGGGCGTAGCTCCTGAACATGTCGAAGCTCGCGCATGCGGGCGACAGCAGCACCGCGTCGCCCGGCTCCGCGAGTTCGCTCGCCGCGCGCACCGCCGCCTCGAGCGTCGCGTGATCGACGAGCGGCACGCCGGTGTCGGCGAGCGCGTCGCGAATCGCCGGCGCGTCGCGGCCGATCAGCAGCACCGCGCGGCACCAGCGCGCGACCGGAGCCGCGAGCGGCGAGAAATCCTGGCCCTTGCCGTCGCCGCCGGCGATCAGCACGATCCGCTGTGCGAGCCCGTCGAGCGCGGCCACCGTCGCGCCGACGTTCGTGCCCTTGCTGTCGTCGACGTAATCGACTTCGTCGAGCGTCGCGATCAGCTCGACGCGATGCGCCTCGCCGCGGTATTCGCGCAGCCCGTGCAGCAGCAGCGCGGCCGGCAGGTCGATCGCGCGCGCGAGCGCGAACGCGGCAAGCGCGTTCGCCGCGTTGTGCAGGCCGCGGATGCGCAGCGCGTCGGCCGGCATCAGGCGCTTCTGCGCGATGTCCGGCGTATGGACGGCGTCGCGCCTGCGGCGGCGGCCCGTCGCCGGCTCGTCGGTCGCGTCGCGATCAATCGCCTCGACGAGCCACGCGATCCCGTTGTCGCGCAACAGCCCGTAATCGCCCTCGTGCACCGGCTCGTTCAGGCCGAACGTGATCGTGCGTGGCGCATCGGCCGCGCCCGCGGCCGGCGCGAACTTCATCACGGCCGCATCGTCGCGGTTCAGCACGCGCGTCGTCGTCGCGCCGAAAATCCGGCCCTTTGCGGCTGCATACGCGTCGAAGCTGCCGTGCCAGTCGAGGTGGTCCTGCGTGATGTTGAGGATCGCGGCCGCGTCCGGCGCGAACGTGCGCGCGGTCTCAAGCTGGAAGCTCGACAGCTCCAGCACCCAGACGTCCGGCAGCGCGGTGGCGTCGATCGCGCCGGCGAGCCGGTCGAGCATCGCCGGGCTGATGTTGCCCGCGACGCCGACCTTCTTGCCCGCCCGTTCGCACAACAGGCCGGTCAGGCTCGTCGTCGTGGTCTTGCCGTTGGTGCCCGTGATCGCCAGCACCTTCGGCTGATAGCCGCTCGCGCCGAGCGCGCGCAGCGCCTGCGCGAAGAACTCCAGTTCGCCCCACACCGCGACGCCGCGCTCGTTCGCCGCCGCGATCAGCGCCGCGAGCGCCGGCTCGAGCGGCGACAGGCCGGGGCTCAGCCCGACGATCTCGATGCCGCCGTCGAGCAGCGCCGGCGAAAACGGACCGCCGACGAATTCCGCGTCGATGCCTTCTGCCTGCAGCGCGGCAAGGTTCGGCGGCGCCTCGCGGGTATCGGCAATGCGCAGCCGGCACCCGTGCCTCGCGCACCACCGCGCGATCGCGAGACCCGATTCGCCGAGCCCCAGCACGAGCACCATCGGCCGTTGCCGATCTCCAAACATCTCGCCAGACATCCTTGTTACCTTTCCTTTACCGCAACTTGAGGGTGGTCAGACCGAACAGGCACAGCATCAGCGTGATGATCCAGAAACGCACCACCACCTGCGTTTCCTTCCAGCCGGACAATTCGAAATGGTGATGCAGCGGCGCCATCTTGAGCAGGCGCCGCCCTTCGCCGTAGCGCTTTTTCGTGTACTTGAACCACGAAACCTGCAGCATCACCGACAGCGTTTCCGCGACGAAGATGCCGCCCATGATGAACAGCACGATTTCCTGGCGCACGATCACCGCGACCGTGCCGAGCGCGCCGCCGAGCGCCAGCGCGCCGACGTCGCCCATGAACACCTGCGCGGGATGCGTGTTGTACCAGAGGAACGCGAGCCCCGCCCCGCCCATCGCGGAACAGAAGATCAGCAGTTCGCCTGCGCCCGGGATGTGCGGGAACAGCAGGTATTTCGAATAGACCGCGCTGCCCATCACGTACGCGAACACGCCGAGCGATGCGCCGACCAGCACGACCGGCATGATCACGAGGCCGTCGAGGCCATCGGTCAGGTTCACCGCGTTGCTCGCGCCGACGATCACGAAATAGGTCAGCACGATGAAGCCCCACACGCCGAGCGGATAGCTGATCGACTTCAGGAACGGCAGCATCAGGTCGGCGCGCGCCGGCAGCCCCATCGACAGGCCGCTCCTCACCCACGCCATGAACAGGTCGAACACGCGCACGTTGTTCGCCTCGGACACGCTGAATGCCAGGTAGACGGCCGCGAACAGGCCGATCACCGACTGCCAGAAGTACTTCTCGCGCGACGACATCCCGCGCGGGTCCTTGTGGACGACCTTGCGATAGTCGTCGACCCAGCCGATCACGCCGAAACCGAACGTAACCAGCATCACGATCCAGATGAAACGGTTCGTCAGGTCGCCCCACAGCAGCGTCGCGACCGCGATGCCGATCAGGATCAGCACGCCGCCCATCGTCGGCGTGCCGGACTTGACGAGGTGCGTCTGCGGGCCGTCCTTGCGCACGGCCTGCCCCACCTTCATTTCGGTCAGCTTGCGGATCACCCACGGTCCGCACACGAGCCCGATCCCGAGCGCGGTGATGGTGGCCATCACCGCACGGAACGTCAGGTACGTGAACAAGCGCAAAAAGCTTGCGTCGCCCTGCAGCCATTGCGCCAGCGCCAGCAGCATGCTTCCTTCCTTCTACTCAAGGTGCGGCGGGCGCCGTGCCCGCCGCGGGTTGGTTCGTCAGCGCGTCGACCACGCGCTCCATCTTCATGTACCGCGAGCCCTTCACGAGCACCGTCGCCCGTGCGCCGTAGCCCGCCGCCAGCAGCGCGTCGACCAGCGCGCCGACGTCGCCGAAGTGGCGGGCCGTGTCGCCGTAGGATGCGCAGGCGTCGCGCGAGGCGTCGCCGAGCGCGAACAGTGCATCGATGCCACGCTCGCGCGCATACGCGCCGACCTCGCGATGGAACGCAGGGCCTTCGTCGCCGACTTCGCCCATGTCGCCGATCACCAGCACGCGCGGCGCGGGCTGCGCCGCGAGCACGTCGATCGCCGCGCGCATCGAATCGGGGTTCGCGTTGTACGTGTCGTCGACGACCGTCGCGCCCGCCAGGCTGCCGGCGATTGCCTGCCGGACCTGCAGGCGGCCCTTGACCGGCTCGAACGCCTCGAGGCCCTGGCGGATCGCCGTCAGCGCGACGCCCGCCGCCAGCGCGGCGGCTGTCGCCGCCAGCGCGTTGCGCGCGTTGTGTGCGCCGAGCGCACGCAGCCGCACCGTGATCGACCCGGCGGGCGTGTCGATCGCGAGTGCGCCGCCGTCGACGCGGCCCGTCACTTGCGCGTCGGTGTGCCGCTCGCCGTCGTCGAGCGCGAAGTCGACGATCCGGTTGCCGGTCGCCGCGACGCGCCAGATGCCCGCGTACGCGTCGTCGGCCGGGAACACCGCGACGCCGTCCGGCGCGAGCGCGTGGATCACGGCCGCATGTTCGAGCGCGACGGCTTCGACCGTCGCCATGAATTCCTGGTGCTCGCGCTGCGCATTGTTGACGAGCGCGACCGTCGGCGCCGTGAGGCGCGCAAGGATCTCCGTCTCGCCCGGGTGGTTCATCCCGAGCTCGATCACCGCGAGCCGGTGCGCGGCGTTCAGGCGCAGCAGCGTCAACGGCAGGCCGACGTCATTATTGAGGTTGCCGGCCGTGGCGAGCCGCGCATCCGCGCCGACCGCGGCGGCAAAGATCGACGCGATCATTTCCTTGACCGTCGTCTTGCCGTTGCTGCCCGTCACAGCGACGACCGGCAACGGGAATCGTTTGCGCCAGCCGTGTGCAAGGGCGCCGAGCGCGGCCCGTGTTTCACCGCCCTCGATCGTCGGCATCGCGAGGCCCGCCGGCGTGTGCGACACGAGCGCCGCGGCCGCGCCGCGCGCCGCCACGTCGGCGAGGAAATCGTGCGCGTCGAAGCGCTCCCCTTTCAGCGCGACGAACAGGTCGCCCGGGCCGACCGTGCGGCTGTCCGTCGACACGCGCTCGAACGTGACGCGCGCGTCGCCGTGGACGGTCGCGCCCTGAATCAGGCGAGCGGCTTCACCAAGGCTGAGCATCGTCATTCGCCGCCTCCCTTGCCGTGCGTCGCGCGCGCCGCGAGCGCGAGCCGCGCGTGGTCCTGGTCGGAGAACGCGCGCTTCTTGCCCATGATCTCCTGCGTCGCCTCGTGCCCCTTGCCGGCCAGCACGACGACGTCCTCGCGCGCCGCGCCGCGCACCGCCTGCAGGATCGCGCTCGCGCGGTCCTCGATCCGGCGCGCGTTGTCCGGCGCGGTCATCCCGGCGACGATCTGGTCGATGATGCGCTGCGGGTCCTCGCTGCGCGGGTTGTCGCTCGTCACGACGACCTCGTCGGCCAGCCGCTCGGCGATCGCGCCCATCAGCGGACGCTTGGTCGCGTCGCGGTCGCCGCCGCAGCCGAACATGCAGACGAGCGCGCCACCGCGCGCGACGGCGATCGGACGCAGCGCGTCGAGCGTCTTCTCGAGCGCGTCGGGCGTGTGCGCATAGTCGATCACGACGAGCGGCTCGTCGTTCTGCAGCCGGCCGCCGAGGCGCTGCATCCGGCCGTTGACCGGCTCGAGCCGCGCGATTTCGGCGAGCGCCGCGTCGAACGGCACGTCGGCCGCGAGCAGCGTGCCGAGCACCGCGAGCAGGTTGCTGACGTTGAACGTGCCGAGCGTGCCGACCTCGACGTCCGCGTCGCCCCACGACGAACGCAGGCGGAATGCTGTGCCGGTCGCGGTCGCACGCACGTCATGCGCGCTCAGCTCGCGATCCGCACCCGCCGCCGGCGCATCGCCGATCCCGTATGCGATCGTGCGCACTTGGCCGGACAGGCTCGCGAGCAGACGGCTGCCGGCCGCGTCGTCGCGATTGACGACCGCGGCGCGCAGGCCGCGCCATGCGAACAGCTTCGCCTTCGCCGCTTCGTACGCGTCGAACGTGCGGTGATAGTCGAGGTGATCCTGCGTGAGGTTCGTAAACACGGCGATGTCGAACGCGGTGCCATTCACGCGGCCCTGATGCAGCGCGTGCGACGACACCTCCATCGCCACGGCCTTCGCGCCCGCGTCGCGCAACTGCGCGAGGCTGCGCTGCAGCTGCGGCGCATCGGGCGTCGTGAAGCCGGTCGGCACCAGATGGCCCGGCATCCCGCTGCCGAGCGTGCCGATCAGCGCGCACGGCCGATCGAGCGCCGTCAGCGCGGCGGCGATCCACTGCGTGCACGACGTCTTGCCGTTCGTGCCGGTCACGCCGACCGCGAACAGGCTGTCGCTCGGATCGCCGTACCACCCGCTGGCGATGTCGCCGGCGAGTTCGTTCAGCGCCGGCACGGCGAGCGCGACCGGCGCGGCAGGTGCGGCGGCAAGGCCGTCCGGCTGATACAGCACGGCGGCGGCGCCGCGCGCGACCGCGTCGGCAATGAAGGCGCGGTTGTCGGCCCCGTCGACCGCATACGCGAGAAACACGTCGCCTGCTTCGAGGCTGCGCGTATCCGCATGCAGTTGCGCGGCGGGGGCCACATGCTGACGCAGCCACGCGAGCGCGGCTGCGATCTGCTGGTGCGCCGGATGGGAACTGCGAGCGGCGCTCATCGAATGACTCCAGGAGAATTGCGTGTCGTGCTGGACACGATCATATGCTTCGCGCCCGCACCCGCGGCCAGCTTTTGCGGCCCGGTCGCGGGGGGCGTATCGTCAGACACGACGAGCTGCTTGACCGGCATGTTCGGCGGCACGTTCAGCGCGCGCAGCGCGTCGCCTGCGATCGCCGAGAACACCGGCCCGGACACCTGCCCGCCGAAGTGGCTGCCCGCCGTCGGCTCGTCGACCGACACCGCGACGACGATGCGCGGGTTCGGCATCGGCGCCATCCCGACGAACGACGCCCGGTACTTGCGGGTATAGCCGTGCCCTTCGTGCTTGTACGCGGTACCGCTCTTGCCGCCGACGCGGTAGCCCGGCACGGCGGCGTCCGGCGACGTGCCGCCCGGCGCCACGACCGTTTCGAGCATCGCCCGCACCTGGCGCGCGGTGGACGGGGCGAAAATCTGCGGCCCCGCGACCGGCTGCGCGCTGTTGGTCTTGAAGATCGTCACCGGCATCAGCTCGCCGTCGTGCGCGATCGCCGTATACGCGCGCCCGAGCTGGAACAGCGACGCGGACAGGCCATAGCCGTACGACATCGTCGCCTGCTCGATCCTGCGCCAATTCTTCCACTGCCGCAGGCGGCCGGCCGCCGCGCCCGGGAAGCCGACCTTCGGCGCCTGGCCGAGGCCGATGCTCGTATACATATTCCACATTTCCTCGGGCTTCATCGTCATCGCGATCTTCGTCGCGCCGATGTTGCTCGATTTCTGGATCACGCCGCCGACCGTCAGCGTGCCGAAGCCCGCGTCGTCGGTGATCGGCGCGCCGTCCAGCACGAAGTGGCCGTTGCCGGTCTCGACGAGCGTGTTCGGCGTCACGCGATGCAGGTCGAGCGCGAGCGACACCGTAAACGGCTTCATGATCGAGCCCGGCTCGAACACGTCGGTCAGGATCCGGTTGCGCAGCTGCTCGCCCGTCAGGTGCGAACGGTCGTTCGGGTTGTACGTCGGATAGTTGACGAGCGCGAGCACCTCGCCGGTGCGCACGTCGATGACCATCGCCGCGCCCGCCTTCGCCTTGAACTTGTCGACCGCGGCCTTCAGGTTCGCGTACGCGATGTACTGGATCTTGCTGTCGATCGACAGGTCGACGTCCGTCCCGTTGTGCGGCGGCAGCTGCTCGGCAACGTCCTCGACGATGTGTCCAAGCCGGTCCTTGATCACCCGGCGCACGCCCGAGGTGCCGGACAGCAGCTTCTGGTCACCGAGCTCGACGCCTTCCTGGCCCTCGTCCTCGACGTTCGTGAAGCCGATCAGGTGCGCGGTGATCTCGCCTTCCGGATAGAAGCGCTTGTATTCGTTGCGCTGGTACACGCCGGGGATGTCGAGCGCCGCGACCTTGTCGGCGGTGTCGATCGGCACCTGGCGCTTCACGTACACGAAACCCTTGTCCTCCGACAGCTTCGCGCGCAGCTCCTTCTGCGTCATGCCGAGCAGCTTGCCGAGCTGGTCGAGCTTGTCCGCGCCGAGATCGTCCGGCACCGCGTCGGGAATCGCCCAGATCGCGCGCACGGGCAGGCTCGTCGCGAGCACGAGCCCGTTGCGGTCGAGAATCTTGCCGCGCGTCGCCGGCAGCTCGATCGTGCGCTGGTAGCGGCTTTCGCCCTGCTTCTGATAGAACGCGTTGCCGGGCCCCTGGATCCAGAACGCGCGCGCGGCGAGCGCGACGAACGCCATGAACAGCAGGAACACGACGAGCTTCGAGCGCCACATCGGCAGGTGCACCGACAGCACGGGGCTCGACGCGAACTTCACGTTCTGGCGCTTCTGCGACGGCTTCATCGCGCGCCTCCCCTGGCCTTGCCCACCGCCCCGCATCGGCCGATGCGGGGATCGGCGCGTCGATCGCCTTCGCGGCGCCCGGCGCCAGCGTCAGGTATTGGGTGCGGCCGGTCATGATCGGCTGCATCTTCAGCGAATCGTTCGCGAGCTGCTCGATGCGGGAGGTCTTCGACAGCGCGCTCTGCTGATACTGAAGCTGCGCATAGTCCTGCTGGAGCTGGTGCTCCTGCGACTGCGCGCGCTGCAGCTGAATGAAGATCTGGCGCTGCTGGTTCGTCGAATTGACGACCGACAGCGCGCAGCCCATCACGATGATCAGCAGGAAGATGTTGAAGCGGCTCATGGCGCGACGCGCTCCGCAATGCGCATCACCGCCGAGCGCGCGCGCGGGTTCGCGGCCACTTCGGCGTCGCTCGGGAATTTGCGGCCGATGATCTTCAACGGGGGGCTCGGGAGGTCGACGGCGCGGATCGGCAGGCGGCGATCGACCGCAGGCGCACTCGCGTGCGCCTGCATGAATCGCTTGACGATCCGGTCCTCGAGTGAATGAAAGCTGATGACCACCAGCCGCCCCCCTTGCTCCAGCAACGACAATGCCGCGTCTAGTACGACTTGCAGGTCCGCAAGCTCTTGATTGACGTGAATCCGTATAGCCTGAAAGGTGCGGGTTGCCGGGTCCTTGCCCTTCTCACGTGTCTTGACGACGTGACCCACGATTTGGGCAAGCTCGCCCGTGCTGTCGAGAGGCCCGAGACGGTCGGACTCTGCCCGGCGAGCAACAAGCGCCTTTGCAATCTGAAAAGCAAACCGTTCTTCCCCATAATCTCGTATCACCTCCGTCAGTTCCTGCAGCGACGCCCGCGCGAGCCATTCGGCCGCCGACTCGCCGCGCGTCGGATCCATGCGCATGTCCAGCGGGCCATCCGCGCGGAAGCTGAAGCCCCGCTGCGGATCGTCCACCTGCGGCGAGGACACGCCCAGGTCCAGCAACACACCCGACACCTTCCCGATGCCGCGCGCCGCAAGCGCGCCCTGCATCGACGCAAAGCTGTCGTGCACGATCGCGAAGCGCGCATCCTCGATGCCCCGCGCCGTCTCGATCGCACGCGGATCCTTGTCGAACGCGATCAGGCGCCCGGCGGCCCCGAGCCGCGCGAGCACCGCGAGGCTGTGGCCGCCCCGCCCGAACGTGCCGTCGACATAGATGCCGTCCGGCCGCGTCACGAGCGCGTCGACCGCCTCGTCCAACAACACCGTCCGATGCTGCAATTCGTTTCCCATCGCGGGCGTCTCCGTCACCGCAATCAGAACGTGAAATTCTTCAGCGCGTCGGGCATGCCCTGCGCCATCGCCGCCTGCTCCTTCGCGATGTAGGTCTGCGAATCCCACAGCTCGAAGTGACTACCCATTCCCAACAACATGACTTCCTTTTCCAGCCCGGCCGCCATGCGCAGCTCGGGCGATACGAGAATCCGGCCCGCGCTGTCGAGATCGACATCCATCGCATTGCCGAGAAAAATCCGCCGCCACCAGTGCGCATCCATCGGCAGCGCAGCGATCTTGGCGCGGAACACCTCCCATTCGGGGCGCGGAAACAGCAACAGGCAGCCGTCCGGGTGCTTGGTCACAGTCACCCGTCCTTCTGCCTGTCCTTGCAGCGCTTCGCGATAGCGAGCCGGCACCGACATCCGCCCTTTCGCATCGAGCGTCAGCGCCGACGCCCCTTGGAACACTTTCCGCTCTCCCGTTCAGGGCACCGAAGCACCCGCTCAATGCTCAGAATTTAGCCGGAATAGCCCGCCAAATCACACAAAAATACACTTTCTCACACTGTCTCCCACTTTAGAGGAAGGGTGTGGCACGGTCAAGGGAGCGGCCCGGTTTTTTGACGAATTTTGTTAGTTAGAACAAGGACTTACGCGCACAAGCTCATGCGCCCCTTTACTCCAAAAACCGTTAAAAATGAATGAGCTAGTGCAACTTGTGAAGGTGATACGTGAACAAGGCCGGCCAGATGGGCGTGCGAACGGGGCTTTCGGGGGCGGGAAAACGCGGAAAAAGCGGGCGGTATCGTCGGCGGTGAACCGGAGCCGCGTCGTGCGCGGCCCCGGCCCGAAGATCACAGGTAGTACGCAGTGCTCGTCATGACTTTCGATGCGGCGCGCATCAGCATCCGCGCCGGCAGCGGCAGCTCGATGCCGCCCGCGTCGGTCGCGGCCTTGCCGTGCTTCACCTCGTCGATGCGCATCTGGTCGACAATCGCGCGTGACGCGGTGTCGCCCGCCGGCAGCGTCGACAGGTGACCTTCCAGATGGCTTTCGACCTGGCGCTCCGTCTCGGCCATGAAGCCGAGGCTCACCTTGTCGCCGAGCGCGCCGGCCGCGACGCCGATCGCCAGCGCGCCAGCGTACCACAGCGGATTCAGCACGCTCGGACGCGAGTCGAGCTCCTTGAGCCGGTGCGCGGTCCATGCGAGGTGGTCCTCCTCCTCGCGGGCAGCCTCCTCGAACATCGCCTTGGCCGCCGGCGTGCGCGCGGTCAGCTTCTGCGCCTGATACAGCGCCTGCGCGCAGATCTCGCCGACATGGTTCACGCGCATCAGTCCTGCGGCATGCGTGCGCTCGGCCGGCGTGAGCTCGACGGTCGGGGGTTCAGCAGGCGCGGGCACCGGCCGGCTCATGCGGTTCACGCCCGCCATCGAGCGCAGACCGCGATCGAATTCGCTGATCAATTCATCCAACACCATCCTGTTCTCCTGGCTGCTAGTGCTTGCGTTTCCGCACCCGGCGAAAGCGCGTGTCCGCTGCGTAACCGACTTGATTCTTCAGCGGAAATTGCGGTTAACCCGTGATTTTAACCATTGTTGCATAAACGAAACATGGCGCCCCCGTGCCGGGGCATCTTGCTTTGTTGCAAAAAGTCCTTTTGCTACATTACGTCGGACTTCGTGCGAAGTTGAAGCGGGGATCGTCTGCAGAACATAACTATTTGCCCCGCAACAATAAATTTTATGATTTCTGGAGATCCGTTCATGAAAAAGTCGCTTCTCGCGCTCGTCGCGCTGGGCGCGTTCGCTGGCGCCGCTCACGCGCAAAGCAGCGTGACGCTTTACGGCATCATCGATGAAGGCTTCATCTTCAACAACAACGCCAAGGGCAAGCACCTGTACGGCCTGTCGAGCGGCGTGCTGCAAGGCAGCCGCTGGGGCCTGCGCGGCACGGAAGACCTGGGCGGCGGCCTGAAGGCGGTCTTCGTGCTCGAAAACGGCTTTGACGTGAACACCGGCGGCCTCAAGCAGGGCGGCCTCGAATTCGGCCGTCAGGCATACGTCGGCCTGGGGAGCGGCTTCGGCACGGTCACGCTGGGCCGCCAGTACGACTCCGTCGTCGACTTCGTCGGCCCGCTCGAGGCGGGTGACCAGTGGGGCGGCTACATCGCCGCGCACCCGGGCGACCTCGACAACTTCAACAACGCCTATCGCGTGAACAACGCGATCAAATACACGAGCCCGACCTACAACGGCTTCTCGTTCGGCGGCCTGTACAGCTTCGGCGGGCAAGCCGGCCAGTTCGCGAAGAACCAGGTCTGGTCGCTCGGCGCCGGCTACAACAACGGCCCGCTGGTTCTCGGCGTCGGCTACCTGAACGCGCGCACGCCGGCGAACTTCGGCGGCATGTTCAACACCGGCTCGTCCGATCCGGCGGCAAGCGGCAAGCCGGTCGTCTCGTCGCCGGTTTACGGCACGTACGCGAACAGCGCGAACACGTACCAGGTCATCGGTGCCGGCGGCGCCTACACGTTCGGCGCGGCGACGATCGGGGCAACGTACTCGAACACGAAGTTCAAGGGCTTTACTGCTGGCGGGTTCTCCGGCACTGCGACGTTCAACAACGGCGAAATCAACTTCAAGTATCAGTTGACCCCGGCGCTGATCCTGGGCGCGGCGTACGACTATACGCAGGGCAGCAAGATCGGCGACGCGTCCGCCGCGAAATACCACCAGGGCTCGCTGGGCGTCGACTACTTCCTGTCGAAGCGTACGGACATCTACGTGATCGGCGTGTACCAGCATGCGTCGGGCAACGTGCTCGATTCGTCGGGCCACATCGCTCCGGCCACCGCCGCGATCAACGGCCTCGACCAGTCGAACACCAGCAATCAGGTGGCGGCTCGCGTCGGCATCCGTCACAAGTTCTAATCAGCTTGTCTGACAAGCCGCAGTTCATTGAAGGCGCCTTCGGGCGCCTTTTTCTTTTTCGGTTGGGCGCGGTCGGCGTGTGGCGCGCGCGGCGGCGCGGCGCGAGCGCTTGCGCCGGCTGTGCGCTGGCGACGCAGCGCCACGTGAACGCCGCCTTTACCGGCACCGAAGTTCACCGCGCGCCTGCCATTCGAAGCGAAGCGGGTGCATGGAATGGTCGCGGCCGCGCCGGCGGCCACCGCCCTCGGGGTCGAACGACCATCGTGGCGACGGCCACGTCCCGACGATATCTGCAGCGCGACGCGTCGCCCGCCCAAAATTAAAAAGCCCGGCACAAGGCCGGGCTCGCAGGTTCGAACGTCGACCTTACGCTTTACGCGCGTCCGTCGCGCAATTCGCGCCGCAGGATCTTGCCGACGTTCGTCTTCGGCAATTCGGTGCGGAATTCGACGAGCTTCGGACGCTTGTACCCCGTGAGCCGCTCCTTGCAGTACGCGAGAATGTCCTTGTCCGTGAGCGCAGGGTCTTTCTTCACGACGAAGAGCTTCACCGCTTCCCCCGAATGCTCGTCCGGCACGCCGACCGCGGCCACCTCGAACACGCCCGGGTGCGACGCCACGACGTCCTCCACCTCGTTCGGATACACGTTGAAGCCGGACACGAGGATCATGTCCTTCTTGCGGTCGACGATCTTCACGTAGCCGCGCGCGTCCATCACGCCGACGTCGCCGGTCTTGAAGAAGCCGTCGGGGAACATGACCTTGGCGGTTTCCTCCGGACGGTTCCAGTAGCCGGCCATCACCTGCGGCCCGCGGATGCAGATTTCGCCGGGCTCGCCGAGCGGCACTTCATTGCCGGCGTCATCGCGAATCGACACCTCGGTCGACGGCAGCGGCAATCCGATCGTTCCGCTGTACGCCGTGGCGGTCACCGGGTTGCAGGTTGCGACCGGCGATGTTTCGGACAGGCCGTAGCCCTCCACGATCGCCGTGTGCGTCTTCTCGTACCAGCGCTTCGCCACGCCTTCCTGGATCGCCATGCCGCCGCCGTTGGCGATCGCGAGCTTCGAGAAATCGAGCTGGTCGAAATCCGGGTGGTTCAGCAATGCGTTGTAGAGCGTGTTGACGGCCGGGATCGTCGAGATCTGGTAGCCCTTCAGCTCCTTGATCATGCCGCCGATATCGCGAGGATTCGGAATCAGGATCCCCATGCCCCCGGTGCGCATCGTCAGGAAGCCGCAGACGGTCAGCGCGAACACGTGGTAGAGCGGCAGCGCGACCACGGTCACGAACTGCTTCACGTCCGGATACTTCTCGTGCGCGGGGTGGTGCCATGCCCCCGCCTGCAGCACGTTCGAGACGATGTTCCGATGCAGCAGCGTCGCGCCCTTCGCGACGCCCGTCGTGCCGCCCGTGTACTGCAGGAACGCGACGTCGTTCGGGCCGAGCTTCTGCGGCTTGAAGGCCAGCCGCGCCCCCTCGGCCAGCGCCGCCTTGAATCGGGTATAAGCCGGAAGCTGCCACGCCGGCACCATCTTCTTGACGTTGCGCACGACGTAGTTGACGAGCCATCCCTTGACGCCCAGCAGATCGCCCATCGAAGCGACCACCACATGCTTGACCGACGTATTGGCGATCACGGCCTGCAGCGTCGTCGCGAAATTCTCGAGGATGACGATCGCTTCGGCGCCGCTGTCCTTGAGCTGGTGTTCGAGTTCGCGCGGCGTATAGAGCGGATTGACGTTGACGACGGTATAGCCGGCACGCAGCACCGCGACGATCGCCACCGGATACTGCAGGACGTTCGGCATCATCAGCGCGACGCGGGCGCCGCGCGCCAGCCCCCGCGACTGCAGCCACGCGCCGAATTGGCGCGACAGCGTGTCCAGCTCACCGTACGTGATCGCCTTGCCCATGCACACGAAGGCCGTCCGGTCACGGTACTGGGTGAAGCTTTCGGCGAGCAGGTCGGGGACGGACGGATACGGAGACGGATCAATTTCGGCCGGAACGCCGGACGGGTACGATTTCAGCCAAATCTTGTCCATACTGCGCGTCTCCTCACAGATTTTCGAATGGTCGTGCGAAAACGCATCCTAGCGGCTCGCCCGTCCCGAGACAACAGGGTTAGATACCCACTTCCAACTTTCGATTGAATTCGTCAGATCATATCGCGATGTTCGGTCAAATCCGTTCTACTTCTACCAGGCAGTCGTAAAACGTCGCCGAATTGCCCAGATCGGTGAGTGCCTGGCTCGTCACCTCGTTCGCATTTCGACCGTCCGGCGACAGTTTCTTCCACCAGATCGACAAGCCCACGACCAGCCCCGCGCGCGCACGATCCGTGACCCTCGCGACGGCCTGCATCGAGCCGCGGTCGTTGAAGATTCGCACCATGCCGCCATCGCCGATGCCGCGCGACTCGGCGTCCGCCGGATGGATGTCGAGATGCGGCTGGCCCTCCGTATTGCGCAGGCTGTCGACGTTGACGAAGGTGCTGTTCAGGAAATTGCGGGCCGGCGGCGAGATCATCGCGAGCGGATAGCGCGCCGCAAGCTCCGGCGCCGCTTCTGCCGACTCGAACGGAGGCAGATAGTCCGGCACCGGATCCATCCCCATCTCCGCCAGTTGCGCGCTGTAGAACTCGCATTTGCCCGACGGGGTCCTGAAGCCGCCGTTCGCAAACGGCGCATCCGCGAGCTTGAGCTTCACCCAGCCCGCGTGCTTCAAGGTGTTCCAGTCGCTATCGAGCGTCGGGTCGTCCCAGCGGAGCGCCGCCTGAGCGACTTCTTCGTCGCTGTGATAGAGCGCCGGTTCATCGAGCCCCATGCTGCGCGCGATGCCGCGGAAAATCTCCGTGTTCGGCCGCGCATCGCCTACCGGTGGAATCGACGGCAGGTTCGCCATCACATAGGTGTGGCCATACGACTTGTGGACGTCGAGATGCTCGAGCTGTGTGGTCGCCGGCAGCACAATGTCGGCGAAATCGACGGTATCTGTCTTGAAGTGCTCGAGAACGACGGTGAACAGGTCCTCACGCGCAAATCCTGCGGCGACCTTCGACGAATCCGGCGCGACGGCGACAGGGTTCGAGTTGTAGACGATCACCGCCTCGACCTTCGGTCCGAAGGACTCGTCGCCCGGGTGCAGCAGCGCATCGCCGATGGCGTTCATGTTGATGACGCGCGGCAGCTTGTGAGGCCAGCCGGGGATGAGATCCGGGCGCAGCAAGGCGGCATGATCGATCGGCGCGAATTCCGACGACGACAGCAACAGCCCGCCGGCCCGATCGCGCCATGCGCCCGTCAGCGCGGGCAAGCTGGCGATCGCACGCACTGCGTTGCCGCCGCCTCGCACGCGCTGCATGCCGTAATTGAGCCGGATCGACGCTTTCCGGGTGGCACCGTAGCGGCGCGCGAGATCGATCAGCTCGGACGCGTTAATACCGCAGATCTGCGCAACCCGCTCCGGCGGATAGGACATTGCGCGCGCCTCGAGCGCGTCGAAGCCGACCGTATGGCTGGCGATATAGTCGTGATCGAGCAGGTTTTCGTTGATCAGCACGTGCATCATGCCGAGCGCGAACGCGCCGTCGGTACCGGGCCGCAATGCAATGTGCTGGTGACACTTTTCCGCTGTCAGCGAGCGGTACGGGTCGATCGCGACCAGATGTGCGCCGCGCCGTTTCGCTTCCTGGGCCCGCGTCCAGAAATGCAGGCTCGACGCGATCGGGTTCGCGCCCCAGATCAGAATCAGTTCGCTCTCTTCGAAATATTCGAGGTGCATCCCGAGACTGCCGCCATAGGTGTAGCGCAGCCCTGCCGCACCCGCGGCGGCACAGATCGCGCGCTCGAGCCGTGACGCGCCCAGCTTGTGGAAGAACCGTTGGGCGATGCCTTCGCCCTGCACGAGCCCCATCGTCCCCGCATAGCTGTATGGAACAATCGCTTCCGGCGCGCGCTTCGCGATCTCTCCAAGGCGCCGGCCGATCTCGTCGAATGCCTCGGTCCAGCTGATTGGCACGAAACGCCCCTCTCCCTTGGCGCCGATGCGCTTGAGCGGTACGGTCAGGCGATCGGGATGATGCACCCGGTCGGCGTAACGGCTGACCTTGGTGCACAACACACCCTGAGTCGGCGGATGATCGGGATCGCCGGATACCTTGAGCGCCTTGCCGTTTTCGACGGTGACGCGCATCGCGCACGTATCAGGGCAATCGTGAGGGCACACGGCCCGAGCTATCTGGGTAGCTCCGTTCATCGTTCTGGATCCTGCATCGGGGGAGATTGGCAGATTCTACGTGGACGCCCTTGATCAGGCTTCACTTCATCCGAATTTCCTGATTGTCCGTCGGAAATCGGGAAGGGGGATGGAATTTTGTTGGTATGGGATAGGGCTTCGGTACCGATCTAGACACGGCGTTACACCACTGAAATGATGGCTTTAGTCGCGGTGAGATCGTATTTTCAGAGCCACAAATGCAAAAACCCCCGCCGGTCGGGCGGGGGTTTCTGGCTAGGGGGAGCCTGACGATTACCTACTTTCACACGGGAATCCGCACTATCATCGGCGTAGAGTCGTTTCACGGTCCTGTTCGGGATGGGAAGGGGTGGGACCGACTCGCTATGGTCATCAGGCAAAGAGGGTTGTTCTGCTGGCGTGGCCAACAGAACCAATCTTGGAAGAAGCAGTAATCTTGAGTTGTGTGTATCACACACGAGAATCCAACATGTCGCTTTGGATCGCGGCCAGTGCTTTCGCACGGCGCCGATCTACAAGGCAGACTTGTTATAGGATCAAGCCTTACGGGCAATTAGTATCAGTTAGCTGAACGCATTACTGCGCTTACACACCTGACCTATCAACGTCCTGGTCTCGAACGACCCTTCAAGGGGATCTAGTCCCCAGGGATATCTCATCTTAAGGCGAGTTTCCCGCTTAGATGCTTTCAGCGGTTATCTCTTCCGAACATAGCTACCCGGCGATGCCACTGGCGTGACAACCGGTACACCAGAGGTTCGTCCACTCCGGTCCTCTCGTACTAGGAGCAGCCCCCTTCAAATATCCAACGCCCACGGCAGATAGGGACCAAACTGTCTCACGACGTTTTAAACCCAGCTCACGTACCTCTTTAAATGGCGAACAGCCATACCCTTGGGACCGGCTACAGCCCCAGGATGAGATGAGCCGACATCGAGGTGCCAAACACCGCCGTCGATATGAACTCTTGGGCGGTATCAGCCTGTTATCCCCAGAGTACCTTTTATCCGTTGAGCGATGGCCCTTCCATACAGAACCACCGGATCACTATGACCTGCTTTCGCACCTGCTCGACTTGTCGGTCTCGCAGTTAAGCACGCTTATGCCATTGCACTATCAGCACGATTTCCGACCGTACCTAGCGTACCTTCGTACTCCTCCGTTACGCTTTGGGAGGAGACCGCCCCAGTCAAACTGCCTACCATGCACTGTCCCCGACCCGGATCACGGGCCAAGGTTAGAACCTCAAACAAACCAGGGTGGTATTTCAAGGACGGCTCCACCGAAACTAGCGTTCCGGTTTCATAGCCTCCCACCTATCCTACACAGATCGGTTCAAAGTCCAATGCAAAGCTACAGTAAAGGTTCATGGGGTCTTTCCGTCTAGCCGCGGGTAGATTGCATCATCACAAACACTTCAACTTCGCTGAGTCTCGGGAGGAGACAGTGTGGCCATCGTTACGCCATTCGTGCAGGTCGGAACTTACCCGACAAGGAATTTCGCTACCTTAGGACCGTTATAGTTACGGCCGCCGTTTACCGGGACTTCAATCAAGAGCTTGCACCCCATCATTTAATCTTCCGGCACCGGGCAGGCGTCACACCCTATACGTCCACTTTCGTGTTTGCAGAGTGCTGTGTTTTTATTAAACAGTCGCAGCCACCAGTTTATTGCAACCCCTTCACCCTCCTGGCGCAGGCCAGTCAAGCTACAAGGGCGTACCTTATCCCGAAGTTACGGTACCAATTTGCCGAGTTCCTTCTCCCGAGTTCTCTCAAGCGCCTTAGAATACTCATCTCGCCCACCTGTGTCGGTTTGCGGTACGGTCATCGTTAGACTGAAGCTTAGAGGCTTTTCTTGGAACCACTTCCAATTGCTTCGCTCCCGAAGGAGCTCGCGCCACACCCTTGAATTACGCACCCGGATTTGCCTAAGTGCCTTCTCCAATGCAGCGACCGGGACTTCCAACACCCGGACAACCTTCCGCGATCCGTCCCCCCATCGCATCTAACAATGGTGCAGGAATATTGACCTGCTTCCCATCAGCTACGCATTTCTGCCTCGCCTTAGGGGCCGACTCACCCTACGCCGATGAACGTTGCGTAGGAAACCTTGGGCTTACGGCGAGGGGGCCTTTCACCCCCTTTATCGCTACTCATGTCAGCATTCGCACTTCCGATACCTCCAGCACCCTTTACAAGGCACCTTCGCAGGCTTACGGAACGCTCTCCTACCATGCGTGCAAAGCACGCATCCGCAGCTTCGGTATATAGCTTAGCCCCGTTACATCTTCCGCGCAGGACGACTCGATCAGTGAGCTATTACGCTTTCTTTAAAGGGTGGCTGCTTCTAAGCCAACCTCCTGACTGTTTTAGCCTTCCCACTTCGTTTCCCACTTAGCTATATTTGGGGACCTTAGCTGGCGGTCTGGGTTGTTTCCCTCTTGACACCGGACGTTAGCACCCGATGTCTGTCTCCCGTGATTGCACTCTTCGGTATTCGGAGTTTGCTATGGCGGGGTAATCTGCAATAGACCCCCCAACCATGACAGTGCTCTACCCCCGAAGGTGAGACACGAGGCACTACCTAAATAGTTTTCGGAGAGAACCAGCTATTTCCAGGTTTGTTTAGCCTTTCACCCCTATCCACAGCTCATCCCCTAACTTTTCAACGTTAGTGGGTTCGGACCTCCAGTACGTGTTACCGCACCTTCATCCTGGCCATGGATAGATCACCTGGTTTCGGGTCTACGCCCAGCAACTGAACGCCCTATTCGGACTCGCTTTCGCTACGCCTGCCCTATACGGTTAAGCTTGCTACTGAACGTAAGTCGCTGACCCATTATACAAAAGGTACGCCGTCACCCCTTACGAGGCTCCGACTGTTTGTATGCATGCGGTTTCAGGATCTATTTCACTCCCCTCCCGGGGTTCTTTTCGCCTTTCCCTCACGGTACTGGTTCACTATCGGTCGATCACGAGTATTTAGCCTTGGAGGATGGTCCCCCCATCTTCAGACAGGATTTCACGTGTCCCGCCCTACTTGTCGCACACCTAGTTCTTTCATACTGTTTTCGCCTACAGGGCTATCACCTGCTATGGCCGCACTTTCCAGAGCGTTCGGCTAACAATACAAATAAAGAGTGCAAGGCTCATCCCATTTCGCTCGCCACTACTTTGGGAATCTCGGTTGATTTCTTTTCCTGCGGTTACTTAGATGTTTCAGTTCACCGCGTTCGCTTCTCTGGACCTATGTATTCAGTCCAGGATGACCCAAAAGGGCCGGGTTTCCCCATTCGGACATCTACGGATCAAAGCTCGTTTGCCAGCTCCCCGTAGCTTTTCGCAGGCTACCGCGTCCTTCATCGCCTGTGATCGCCAAGGCATCCACCACATGCACTTGTTCGCTTGACCCTATAACGAGTCTGTCTCATCGACAGTCGCTACAGGTTGAGTTCTCGCGTTGTGCCGTATTCCAATTGAGCCGAACATGAAGTTCGAATCATCTTGAGATACATCGATACAATCACAACCCGGATAGTTTTCACGTCCATCTCGAGACGCTTCCGCTATCCAAATTACTTACTTCTTCCAGATTGTTAAAGAACGACAGCCGATATGGTGTTACTCATATCACTCTGACTGGCTCAATCGCCAATGACAAAAGCTCGACGCGTCGAACGCTTGTCATTGAGGATTGGTGGAGGCAGACGGGATCGAACCGACGACCCCCTGCTTGCAAAGCAGGTGCTCTCCCAGCTGAGCTATGCCCCCATGAGTACAGATGCCTCAGGGTGTTACCGCCAGACAAATGGTGGGTCTGGTTGGATTCGAACCAACGACCCCCGCCTTATCAAGACGGTGCTCTAACCGACTGAGCTACAGACCCCTGAGTCTGTCTTTAAATTTACAGCCGATAAGCGTGAGCGCTCAACTTTGCGATAAGCTCTGGAAAGGAGGTGATCCAGCCGCACCTTCCGATACGGCTACCTTGTTACGACTTCACCCCAGTCATGAATCCTACCGTGGTGACCGTCCTCCTTGCGGTTAGACTAGCCACTTCTGGTAAAACCCACTCCCATGGTGTGACGGGCGGTGTGTACAAGACCCGGGAACGTATTCACCGCGGCATGCTGATCCGCGATTACTAGCGATTCCAGCTTCATGCACTCGAGTTGCAGAGTGCAATCCGGACTACGATCGGTTTTCTGGGATTAGCTCCCCCTCGCGGGTTGGCAACCCTCTGTTCCGACCATTGTATGACGTGTGAAGCCCTACCCATAAGGGCCATGAGGACTTGACGTCATCCCCACCTTCCTCCGGTTTGTCACCGGCAGTCTCCTTAGAGTGCTCTTGCGTAGCAACTAAGGACAAGGGTTGCGCTCGTTGCGGGACTTAACCCAACATCTCACGACACGAGCTGACGACAGCCATGCAGCACCTGTGCGCCGGTTCTCTTTCGAGCACTCCCGAATCTCTTCAGGATTCCGACCATGTCAAGGGTAGGTAAGGTTTTTCGCGTTGCATCGAATTAATCCACATCATCCACCGCTTGTGCGGGTCCCCGTCAATTCCTTTGAGTTTTAATCTTGCGACCGTACTCCCCAGGCGGTCAACTTCACGCGTTAGCTACGTTACTAAGGAAATGAATCCCCAACAACTAGTTGACATCGTTTAGGGCGTGGACTACCAGGGTATCTAATCCTGTTTGCTCCCCACGCTTTCGTGCATGAGCGTCAGTATTGGCCCAGGGGGCTGCCTTCGCCATCGGTATTCCTCCACATCTCTACGCATTTCACTGCTACACGTGGAATTCTACCCCCCTCTGCCATACTCTAGCCTGCCAGTCACCAATGCAGTTCCCAGGTTGAGCCCGGGGATTTCACATCGGTCTTAGCAAACCGCCTGCGCACGCTTTACGCCCAGTAATTCCGATTAACGCTTGCACCCTACGTATTACCGCGGCTGCTGGCACGTAGTTAGCCGGTGCTTATTCTTCCGGTACCGTCATCCCCCGACTGTATTAGAGCCAAGGATTTCTTTCCGGACAAAAGTGCTTTACAACCCGAAGGCCTTCTTCACACACGCGGCATTGCTGGATCAGGCTTTCGCCCATTGTCCAAAATTCCCCACTGCTGCCTCCCGTAGGAGTCTGGGCCGTGTCTCAGTCCCAGTGTGGCTGGTCGTCCTCTCAGACCAGCTACTGATCGTCGCCTTGGTAGGCCTTTACCCCACCAACTAGCTAATCAGCCATCGGCCAACCCTATAGCGCGAGGCCCGAAGGTCCCCCGCTTTCATCCATAGATCGTATGCGGTATTAATCCGGCTTTCGCCGGGCTATCCCCCACTACAGGACATGTTCCGATGTATTACTCACCCGTTCGCCACTCGCCACCAGGTGCAAGCACCCGTGCTGCCGTTCGACTTGCATGTGTAAGGCATGCCGCCAGCGTTCAATCTGAGCCAGGATCAAACTCTTCAGTTTAAACCTGTTACTGTTTTCGGTTCCGTTAAGAACCGGTCGCTCACTCAAAGCTGACAGGTATATGAATCTCTTCATAAACCTGACTTACTTTAGTGTGAGACTCTTGATACTTTCGCTTTCTGATCCGAAGATCAGCTCGCTTCGATCAAGCGCCCACACTTATCGGCTGTTAATTTTTAAAGAGCATTTCTGCGAGAACTTCGTCTTTCCCAGCAGCGCTGCGTTGTCAGCAGCAGAGAAGAGAGATTATGAACCGTCTTTCTTCACTCGTCAACAACTTTTTGAACTGCTTCGTTGTGACGGTGAGGGGTTCAGCTTCGTGTGCGTTCGGGTCGTTACAACCGCCCCAACCGCACCGCTTCCCTTCTTCTCCCGCGCCGCGTTGCCGTCAGCGCGAAAGAGGCGTGATTCTAGGCACCCGCCCCTCGCAATGCAACCCCTTTTGTGAAAATATTTTGAAACGGCCTCGTGCGCTGCCGCGCACGGGGCTTCAGCTTCGACACGTCGGATACCCCTGATTGCGATCGTTCGGCAGCGCGTCGCGCTGCCATCGCCCGAGTCAGCGGTGCTTGAACACCGGCTTGCGCTTTTCGACGAACGCAGCCATCCCTTCCTTCTGGTCTTCCGTCGCGAACATCGAGTGGAACAGCCGGCGCTCGAAATGCACGCCCTCGGCCAGCGTGGTCTCGTATGCGCGGTTCACCGACTCCTTGACCATCATGACCGCCGGCAATGAATACTCGGCAATCGTCGTCGCAGCCTCAATGGCCTCGTCCAGCAGCTTGTCGGCAGGCAACACCCGGGACACCAGCCCGGCCCGCTCGGCCTCTGCGGCATCCATGAAACGCGCGGTCAAGCACATGTCCATCGCCTTGGCCTTCGACACCGCGCGCGGCAAGCGCTGCGTGCCACCCGCGCCCGGCATGATGCCGAGCTTGATTTCGGGCTGGCCGAACTTCGCCGTGTCCGCCGCGAAGACGATGTCGCACATCATCGCCAGTTCGCAGCCACCGCCCAGCGCAAACCCTGCGACCGCAGCAATGATCGGCTTGCGGATCTGGCGGATGACTTCCCAGTTCCGCGTGATGTAGTCGCCCTTGTAAACATCCATATAGGAATAGGTCGACATCATGCCGATGTCCGCACCCGCCGCGAACGCCTTCTCGCTGCCCGTCACGACGATCGCGCCTATACCCTCGTCGGCATCGATCGCCTTGAGCGCAGCACCCAGCTCATCCATCAGCGCATCGTTCAGCGCATTCAGCGCCTTCGGCCGGTTCAGCGTAATGAGGCCGACGCGACCTCGGGTCTCCACCAGGATGTTCTCGTAAGCCATCTATTTCTCCTCGATCAATGAAATGCGAAACGCCTCGCACATGCGAATAGATTGATGCTACCATTCTCCGACCAACCGGTCGGTTAATTAATCGATCCAATTCCCCTTAACGTCCATCAGGCTGCCGCCATGACCCACCCACTGTTCACGAAGCACGAAGACACGCTGAAGCACGCACTCGCCGCCATCGAGAGCCGCGGCTACTGGAGCCCGTTCGTCGAAATGCCCAGTCCCAAAGTGTACGGGGAAAGCGCCAACGCCGACGGCGAGGCGGCGTTCAGGTCGCACCTCGACAAGACCTTCGCGCTCGACCAGCCCGCGGCCGGCGAAACGGTCGGCGCCGAGCGGTCGCCGTACGGCATCGGACTGGGCGTGCGGTACCCGAAATCGACGCCCGATGCGCTGATCGCCGCGGCGGCGGCAGCCCAGCCCGCGTGGCGCAAGGCCGGACCGACCGCATGGATCGGCGTCTGCATGGAAATCCTTGCGCGCCTGAATCGCGCCAGCTTCGAGATCGCGTACAGCGTGATGCACACGACCGGCCAGGCGTTCATGATGGCGTTCCAGGCCGGCGGCCCGCACGCACAAGACCGCGCGCTCGAGGCCGTCGCATACGCATGGGACGAGCTGCGACGCATCCCGGCCGATGCGCACTGGGAAAAGCCGCAAGGCAAGAACCCGCCGCTCGCGATGCACAAGCGCTACACGATCGTGCCGCGCGGCACCGGGCTCGTGCTCGGCTGCTGCACGTTCCCGACCTGGAACGGCTATCCGGGCCTCTTCGCCGATCTGGCGACGGGCAATACCGTGATCGTCAAACCTCATCCGGGTGCGATCCTGCCTCTGGCGATCACCGTCCGGATCGCACGCGACGTGCTGCGCGAAGCAGGTTTCGATCCGAACGTCGTCACGCTGCTCGCAACCGAGCCGAACGACGGCGCCCTCGTGCAGGACCTCGCGCTCCGCCCGGAAATCAAGCTGATCGACTTCACCGGCAGCACGCAGAATGGCACGTGGCTCGAACGCCATGCCCATCAGGCCCAGGTCTATACCGAGAAGGCCGGCGTCAACCAGATCGTGATCGACTCGGTGGACGACCTGAAGGCCGCCGCCAAGAACATCGCCTTCTCGCTGTCGCTGTACTCCGGCCAGATGTGCACGGCGCCGCAGAACATCTACGTGCCGCGCGGGGGCATCCGGACCGCCGACGGGCACGCAAGCTTCGACGAAGTCGCGCAGGCGATCGCCGTCGCGGTGCAGAAGCTGACCGGCGACCCGGCGCGCTCGGTCGAATTGATCGGCGCGATCCAGAACGACGGCGTCACGGCGCGAATCGACGACGCGCGCAAGCTCGGCCGCGTGCTCGCGGACAGCCAGGCGCTGCAGCACCCCGCCTTCCCCGACGCGCGCGTTCGCACCCCGCTCGTGCTCCAGCTCGACGCCGCCGACCGCGAGAAATTCACGCAGGAATGGTTCGGGCCGATTTCGTTCGTGATCGCGACCGACTCGACGGCCCAGTCGCTCGATCTCGCCGGTGCGATCGCCGCGGAACACGGTGCGCTCACGCTCTCCGCCTACAGCACGGACGATGCCGTGATCGACGCGGCGCACGACGCGGCGGTGCGCGGCGGCGTCGCGCTGTCGATCAACCTGACAGGGGGCGTGTTCGTCAACCAGTCCGCCGCATTCTCGGACTTCCACGGCACGGGCGCGAATCCGGCCGCCAATGCGGCGCTCGCGGATTCGGCATTCGTCGCCAACCGGTTCCGCGTGGTGCAGAGCCGTGTCCATGTTGCGCCGAAGGCCGCGCCGGCGGAAGTCGGCCAAACGGCATAACCCGTACGGCCGACGTGCAAACGCCGCGCCGTCCTCTACCATGAACGAATCCGCCGCCCGGCGCGGCGCGGCGGGTTCGCTTTCCACCGATACGCCCATGACTGACGCCTACATCTGCGATGCGATTCGCACCCCCATCGGCCGCTACGGCGGCGCCTTGAAAGATGTCCGTGCCGACGATCTCGGCGCGGTGCCGATCCGGGCGCTGATCGAGCGCAACCGCGACGTCGACTGGTCTGCCATCGACGACGTGATCTACGGCTGCGCGAACCAGGCTGGGGAAGACAACCGCAACGTCGCACGCATGTCCGCGCTGCTGGCGGGCCTTCCGACCACCGTTCCGGGCACGACGCTGAACCGCCTGTGCGGCTCCGGGATGGACGCGGTCGGCTCCGCCGCACGCGCGATCAAGTCCGGGGAAGCGCGGCTGATGATCGCGGGCGGCGTCGAAAGCATGACCCGCGCGCCGTTCGTGATGGGCAAGTCGGCGAGCGCGTTCGCGCGCCAGGCCGACATCTTCGACACGACGATCGGCTGGCGCTTCGTCAATCCGCTGATGAAACAGCGATACGGCGTCGACTCGATGCCGGAAACCGCGGAGAACGTCGCGACCGACTACCACGTCAGCCGCGCCGATCAGGATCTGTTCGCGCTGCGCAGCCAGCAGAAGGCCGCGCGCGCGCAGCAGGACGGCACGCTGGCGGAGGAGATCGTCGCGGTGACGATCCCGCAGAAAAAGGGCGACCCGCTCGTCGTGTCGCGCGACGAGCATCCGCGCGACACGTCGCTGGAGACGCTGGCGAAGCTCAAGGGCGTCGTGCGCCCGGACGGCACGGTCACGGCCGGCAACGCGTCGGGCGTCAACGACGGCGCAGCGGCGCTGCTGCTCGCGAATGCCGAAGCGGCCGACCAGTACGGCCTGCGTCGCCGCGCGCGCGTCGTCGGCATGGCGACCGCCGGCGTCGAGCCGCGCGTGATGGGCATCGGCCCGGCGCCGGCCGTGCAAAAGCTGCTGCTTCACCTCGCCATGACGATCGACCAGTTCGACGTGATCGAGCTGAACGAGGCGTTCGCGTCGCAGGGGCTCGCGGTGCTGCGCATGCTGGGCGTCGCGGACGACGATCCGCGCGTGAACCCGAACGGCGGCGCGATCGCGCTCGGCCATCCGCTCGGCGCATCCGGCGCGCGTCTCGTCACGACGGCGCTTTATCAGCTCGAGCGCACCGGCGGCCGTTTCGCGCTCTGCACGATGTGCATCGGCGTCGGGCAAGGTATCGCGCTCGCGATCGAGCGGGTGTAACCGAAACGCGACGCGCCTATAACGGAGTCATCAAGGAGAGACTGCATGTCATATCAGGCGATCCAGCTGGATATCGATCAGGCCGCCCACGTGGCGACGATCACGCTCAACCGTCCGGACAAGCTGAACAGCTTTACGCGGGCGATGCATCGCGAACTGCAGTCGGCGCTTGATGACGTCGAATCCGGCGGCGCGCGCGCACTGATCCTGACAGGCGCGGGGCGGGCCTTCTGCGCCGGCCAGGACCTCGCCGATCTCGATTTCACGCCCGGTGCGTCGACCGATCTCGGCGCATTGATCGACGAGCATTTCAATCCGCTGGTCCGGCGTCTGCAGCGCCTGCCGATACCGGTGATCGCCGCCGTCAACGGCACGGCCGCCGGCGCAGGCGCCAACCTCGCGCTCGCATGCGACCTCGTGCTGGCCGCGCGTTCGAGCAGCTTCATCCAGGCTTTCGTCAAGATCGGGCTCGTGCCGGACTCCGGCGGCACCTGGTTCCTGCCGCAGCGTGTCGGCATGGCGCGCGCACTCGGACTCGCGCTGACCGGCGACAAGCTGAACGCCGAGCAGGCCGAGCAATGGGGCTTGATCTGGCGCGCCGTCAACGACGACGCTCTCGCCGCGACCGCCCGCCAGCTCGCCGCGCAGCTCGCGCAGCAACCGACGCTCGCGATCGCTTCGGTCAAACTGGCAATGCGCGAAAGCACCACGCATACGCTCGATCAGCAGCTCGACCTGGAACGCGACCTGCAGCGCAAGCTGGGCCAATCGCACGACTACGCGGAAGGCGTGAAGGCGTTCATCGAGAAGCGCGCGCCGCGCTTCGAGGGGCGCTGACATGAACGGCTCCGCCGAAACGCGCAGCCCCGACGCGCTGGCACGGGCCACCGCGCAGGCGATGTACGACGCGGATGCGTGCAGCCGCGCACTGGGCATGGAGCTCGTCGAAGTGCGTCCCGGCTACGCGCGCATGCGCATGCCGGTGCGAGCCGACTTCCTGAACGGCCATCAGATCTGTCACGGCGGGCTCATCTTCACGCTCGCCGATTCGACGTTCGCATTCGCCTGCAATTCGTACAACCTCAACACGGTCGCGTCCGGCTGCTCGATCGAATTCCTGCGCCCGGTGCACGGCGGCGACATACTGACCGCCGAGGCCGTCGAGCAGACGCGCAACGGCCGATACGGCATCTACGACATCCGCGTCACGAATCAGGCCGGCGAAACGGTTGCGATGTTCCGCGGCAAGTCGGCCCAGATCAAGGGCACGGTCATTCCGGACGACCGCTGACGCAGCGGCCCGCTCATAACAAATACTGGAGACACGCATGACTACCCCGCTACCGCTCGAGCCGATCGAGACCGCGACGCGCGACGAGCTGACCGCGCTGCAGCTCGAGCGCCTCAAATGGTCGCTCCGGCATGCCTACCTGCATTCCCCGGTCTATCGCCGCAAATTCGACGAAGCGGGCGTGCATCCGGACGACCTGAAAACGCTGGCCGACCTGGCCCGCTTCCCGTTCACCACCAAGCGCGACCTGCGCGACAGCTATCCGTTCGGCATGTTCGCCGTGCCGCAAGACCAGATCTCGCGCATCCACGCGTCGTCAGGCACGACCGGCAAGCCGACGGTCGTCGGCTACACGGCGCGCGACATCGACACCTGGGCCAATCTGGTCGCCCGCTCGATCCGCGCCGCCGGCGCGCGCCAGGGTGACAAGGTGCACATCAGCTACGGCTACGGGCTGTTCACGGGCGGGCTCGGCGCGCATTACGGCGCCGAGCGCGCCGGGCTGACCGTGATCCCGTTCGGCGGCGGCCAGACCGAGAAGCAGGTGCAACTGATCCAGGACTTCCGTCCGGACATCATCATGGTGACGCCGAGCTACATGCTGTCGATCGCCGACGAGTTCGAGCGGCAGGGCGTCGATCCCGCGCAAAGCTCGCTGCGCATCGGCATCTTCGGCGCGGAGCCGTGGACCAACGACATGCGCGCCGCGATCGAGCGCCGCATGGGCATCGACGCGGTCGACATCTACGGGCTGTCCGAAGTGATCGGCCCGGGCGTCGCATCCGAATGCGTCGAGACCAAGGATGGCCCGACGATCTGGGAAGACCACTTCTACCCGGAAGTCATCGATCCGGAGACGGGCGAAGTGCTGCCCGACGGCGAGCTGGGCGAACTCGTGTTCACGTCGCTGACGAAGGAGGCACTGCCGATCGTCCGCTACCGGACCCGCGACCTGACGCGCCTGTTGCCCGGCACCGCGCGCACGATGCGCCGGATGGAAAAGATCACCGGGCGCTCGGACGACATGATGATCGTGCGCGGCGTCAACGTGTTCCCGACGCAGATCGAGGAACAGCTGCTCCGGCAGCGCGCGCTCGCGCCGCATTACCAGATCGTGCTGACGAAGGAGGGCCCGCTCGACGTGCTGACGCTGAACGTCGAGCCCTGCCCCGAGACCGCGCCGGACACGGCGACGATCAACGCGGCGAAGCAGGCGCTCGCGCACGACATCAAGTCGCTGATCGGCGTGACCGCGGTGGTCAACGTGCTGCCGGTCAACGGCATCGAGCGCTCGGTCGGCAAGGCGCGCCGGGTCGTGGACAAACGCAAGGGTTGACGCGGGCGTCGCCCGCCAATGCAAAAAGGCCCGTTCGGTATCGAGCCGATCGGGCCTTTTTGTCCAGCCTGGTGCGTCAAGCAACTTCCGCGAGGCGCCTGCCTGCCACCTGCATCACGAGTTCGGGAACAGCAGCCACATCCGGCCGATCTGCTTCATCCGTCCCGCCTGGTCGCCGGCATCGTCGCCGAGCCCCCAGAAGTAGTCGGCCCGCACGCCGCCCTTGATCGCGCTGCCCGTATCCTGCGCGAACACGAGGCGATTCATCGGCGTGTTGGTCAGCGGACGCGTCGTCTGCAGGAACACCGGCGTGCCGAGCGGAATCGCCGACGGATCGACCGCGATCGAACGCTCGGGCGTCAGCGGCACGCCGAGCGCGCCGACTGGACCGTCCGCGCCGCCGTGCGGCGCCTCTTCCTTCGACGGCATCTCGCGGAAGAACACGAAACGCGGATTCGTGTCGAGCAGCGCGTCGACGCGGGTCGGGTTCGCCTTCGCCCACGCCTTGATGCCCTGCATCGTCGCCTGGGCCGGCGTCAGTTCGCCGCGGTCGATCAGCCACTTGCCGATCGAGCGGTACGGCTGGTTGTTGGTGCCGCCGTAGCCGACCCGCATCACCGAGCCGTCGTCGAGCAAAACGCGCCCGGAGCCCTGCACCTGCAGGAAGAACGCCTCGATCGGATCGTCGACCCACACCAGCTCGTTGCCGTTCAGGACGCCTGCGCGCTCGAGCTGCGCCCGCGCCGGCAGCGCGGCGCCCGCGCGATAGCCGGCCGGCCAGCGGTAGAGCGCGGTCTGGTACGGCCCGCGCCGCACGCGCGAACCGCGCAGCAGCGGCTCGTAATAGCCGGTGACGAGGCCGTCGAGCGTGCCGTCGCTATTCGCGAACTGGAACGGCGTGAAATACGTTTCGAAGAACGCGCGCGCGCTGCCGACGTCGAGCTCGTCGAGCCGCTCGGCCGCCGCGCACGCACGCTGCCATGCGGGCTGGCGCGCCAGTCGCGCGCAGTTCTGCCGCAGCGCGACCGTCGCGCCGATCAGCGAGTCGTCCTGCCAGCCCGGCACCTGCTGCCAGGCGACCGGCGTCAGCCGCGTGGCGGCGACCTGCCCCGGCACGATCGCCGCGCCGGCCGGCGGCTTCAGGGAGGACGTCCGCGTCGGCGCGCCGCCGCACGCTGCAAGCAGCGCCGCCGTCGCGACCGCCGCCGCCCAGCCCGCCAACCGGGGGCCAAACCACATACAATGTTCGTTCTTGATGGAAACCGCCATGTCAGATCTTCTCGACCAATATCCGATGCTCATCTTCGCGCTGGAAGCCTTCCTCGCGCTCGCCCTGCTGATCTTCATCGTCGCGTGGACAGCCTCGGGCCGGAAGAAGCACGCCCGCAACAACGACCGCCCGTCCCGCTGAGCGCGCCGCACCGTGCGCGCTCAGTGAAGCGTGCGCGGCATGTGCAGCGCGAACTCGTCGATCGGCGCGTCGAAGCGCTCGCCGTCCTCGGCAACGCAGAAGTACGAACCGCGCATCGTGCCGACCGGCGTCGCGATCACTGCCCAGCTCGTGTATTCGAACTGCTCGCCCGGCTGCAGCAGCGGCTGGTGGCCGACGACGCCGAGCCCCTTCACTTCCTGCACGTGGCTCTCGCTGTCCGTGATGATCCAGTGACGCGCGATCAGCTGCGCCGCGACCTGCCCGCTGTTGCGGATCGTCAGCGTGTACGCGAATGCGTATTGACGGCGTTCGGGGTCGGATTGTTCCGGCAAGTAGCTGGTTTTCACCGTCACGGTGAACTGATACTGACTCATGGTGATTCCGCTGTAGGTAACCGCCCGCGCCATCTGTAGCGCCGGGCCGCGGCGCGCCGCACTGGTTCGGCATTCTATGCGCAATCGGGCCGCCACCGCACGGCTCGCCGCCGCGCACGCGGTCGCCGGGCGGTAGAATGACGGTTTTGCGCCGCACCGTCCCCGCTCCTCAGCCATGACTCAATTCCGCATCGCTCCCAGCATCCTGTCGGCCGACTTCGCACGGCTCGGCGAAGAAGTCCGCAACGTGGTCGCCGCCGGCGCCGACTGGATCCACTTCGACGTGATGGACAACCATTACGTCCCGAACCTGACGATCGGCCCGCTCGTCTGCGAGGCGATCCGTCCGCACGTGCAGGTGCCGATCGACGTGCACCTGATGGTGCGCCCGGTCGACCGGATCGTGCCCGATTTCGCGAAAGCGGGCGCGAACCTGATCAGCTTCCACCCGGAAGGCTCCGATCACATCGACCGCACGCTGTCGCTGATCCGCGACCACGGCTGCAAGGCCGGCCTCGTGTTCAACCCGGCGACGCCGCTGAACTATCTCGACTACGTGATGGACCGTCTCGACTTCGTGCTGCTGATGTCGGTGAACCCGGGCTTCGGCGGCCAGTCGTTCATTCCGGAAACGCTGAACAAGCTGCGCGAGACGCGCGCGCGCATCGACGCCTACACGGAGCGCACCGGCCGCGAGATCCTGCTCGAGGTCGACGGCGGCGTGAAGACCGACAACATCGCGGAAATCGCGGCGGCCGGCGCGGATACCTTCGTCGCGGGCTCGGCGATCTTCGGCAAGCCCGACTATCGCAAGGTGATCGACGAAATGCGCAGCCAGCTCGCGACGGTCACGCGGGGCTGACGCCGTGAGCGAATCGAACCTGCGCGAAGCAAAAACGGCCGCGCCTGAGCCGGCCGCGCCCAAGCCGGCCGCGCCTAAGCCGGTCGCACCGATCCACTTCGCCGCGCCGCGCATCGACGCGGCGCTGATCGACCTCGACGGCACGATGGTCGATACCGCCGACGATTTCACCGCTGGCCTGAACGGCATGCTGGTGAAGCTCGACGCGCCGGCGACGTCGCGCGACGAGGTGATCGGCTACGTCGGCAAGGGTTCCGAGCATCTGATCCAGAGCGTGCTGAAGCCGCGCTTTTCCGCGGACGAAGCGCACGCGCGCTTCGACGACGCGCTCGCGATCTACCAGGCCGAATACGCGAAGATCAACGGCCGCCACACGCGCCTCTACCCGGACGTCGCGGCCGGTCTCGACGCGCTGCGCGCCGACGGCATCAAGCTCGCGTGCGTGACCAACAAGCCGCACCGCTTCGCGATCGAACTGCTCGAGCAATACGGGCTGATCGATCGCTTCGGCATCGTGCTCGGCGGCGACAGCGTGCCGCGCAAGAAGCCCGACCCGCTGCCGATGCTGACCGCGTGCGATGCGCTCGGCGTCGCGCCGGACGTCGCGGTGGCGATCGGCGACTCGGAAAACGACGCGCTCGCGGGCCGCGCGGCGGGCATGGCGACGCTGACGGTGCCGTACGGCTACAACCATGGCAAGGCTATACAAACGATAAATTCGGATGGTATAGTCGGCTCGTTGCTGGTCGCAGCCCGCGCGATCGCCGCGCACAACGCCGGCCGGCCAACCGTCTGATCTAATTCTTCCATCCGCATGTTTCTGAACAAAAAACGGAGTCTGAGCAGCATCGACCGGGGAGCCTGGCCCTGGCGTCGCTGGTCGCGCTAACCTCTTCGATGAGGTACGCTGAAGCACGTCTTCAGCGCCGTTTTTTGTCTCGCTGCGCATCCGCGCGCCGATCGCCGCACCACCTCGAGTCCTACCGCCCCCGAACGCTTGCGTTCAGGGACGGTCGCAGGCTGGCGACGCTCGCGCTCCGGAGCCCGCCCGCCGGCACCAGGCACACCACGATCGACCGCCGTTTCGCCGACAGCAGCCGCGCAGCATCACGTGATCCCCGGCGCATCCCGCCGCTCGTCCAGAACAGGACCGGAACATGACCGAACTCGAATTCCAATCGCTCGCGAACGAAGGCTACAACCGCATTCCGCTGATCGCGGAAGCCCTCGCCGATCTCGAAACGCCGCTGTCCCTCTACCTGAAGCTGGCCCAGCCGGAACGCGGCGGCGCCAACTCGTTCCTGCTCGAATCGGTGGTCGGCGGCGAACGCTTCGGCCGCTACTCGTTCATCGGCCTGCCGGCCCGCACGCTCGTGCGCGCTCGCGCCGGCGTCTCCGAAGTGGTGCGCGACGGCGAGGTCGTCGAGACGCACGACGGCGATCCGTTCGAATTCATCGCCGCGTTCCAGGCGCGCTTCAAGGTCGCGCAGCGTCCGGGCCTGCCCCGCTTCTGCGGCGGTCTCGCCGGCTACTTCGGCTACGACGCGGTGCGCTACATCGAGAAGAAGCTCGCGCACACCGCGCCGCGCGACGATCTCGGCCTGCCCGACATCCAGCTGCTGCTGACGGAGGAAGTCGCCGTCATCGACAATCTGGCCGGCAAGCTGTACCTGATCATCTACGCCGATCCGGGCCAGCCCGAGGCGTACACGAAGGCGAAGCAGCGCCTGCGCGAGCTGAAGCAGCGGCTGCGCGCGACCGTGCAGCCGCCCGTCACGTCGCCGAGCGTGCGCACCGAGACGTTCCGCGAGTTCAAGAAGGAAGACTATCTGGCCGCCGTGCGCCAGGCGAAGGAATACATCGCGGCCGGCGAGCTGATGCAGATCCAGGTCGGCCAGCGCCTGACGAAGCCGTATCGCGACAACCCGCTGTCGCTGTACCGCGCGCTGCGCTCGCTGAATCCGTCGCCGTACATGTATTACTACAACTTCGGCGATTTCCACGTGGTCGGCGCGTCGCCGGAAATCCTCGTGCGCCAGGAGAAGCGCGGCGACGACCAGATCGTCACGATCCGCCCGCTCGCCGGCACGCGGCCGCGCGGCAACACGCCCGAACGCGACGCGGAGCTCGCGACCGAGCTGCTCAACGATCCGAAGGAGATCGCCGAGCACGTGATGCTGATCGACCTCGCGCGCAACGACGTGGGCCGCATCGCGGAAATCGGCTCGGTGCAGGTGACCGACAAGATGGTGATCGAGAAATACTCGCACGTGCAGCACATCGTCAGCTCGGTCGAAGGCAAGCTGAAGCCCGGCATGACGAACTACGACGTGCTGCGCGCGACGTTCCCGGCCGGCACGCTGTCGGGCGCGCCGAAGGTGCGCGCGATGGAGCTGATCGACGAGCTCGAGCCGGTCAAGCGCGGGCTGTACGGCGGCGCCGTCGGCTACCTGTCGTTCTCGGGCGAGATGGATCTCGCGATCGCGATCCGCACCGGCCTGATCCACAACGGCAACCTGTACGTGCAAGCGGCGGCCGGCGTCGTCGCGGATTCGGTGCCCGAATCCGAATGGCAAGAGACCGAGAACAAGGCGCGCGCGGTGCTGCGTGCGGCCGAACAGGTCCAAGACGGCCTCGACAGCGACTTCTGACCGGAGACTGACCATGCTGCTCATGATCGACAACTACGACTCGTTCACCTACAACCTGGTCCAGTACTTCGGCGAACTGGGCGAGGACGTGCGCACCTACCGCAACGACGAGATCACGCTCGACGAGATCGCGCGCCTGAATCCGGCCGCGATCTGCCTGTCGCCCGGACCGAGCAATCCGCAGCACGCGGGCATCACGCTCGACGTGCTGCGCGAATTCGCGGGCAAGAAGCCGATCCTCGGCGTGTGCCTCGGCCACCAGGCGATCGGCGAGGCGTTCGGCGGCCGCGTCGTGCGCGCGAAGACCATCATGCACGGCAAGGTGAGCCGGATCGAAACCGACTGCCGCGGCGTGTTCGCGGACCTGCCGAAGCACTTCGACGTCACGCGCTACCACTCGCTCGCGATCGAGCGCGAATCGCTGCCGGACTGCCTCGAGATCTCCGCGTGGACCGACGACGGCGAGATCATGGGCGTGCGCCACAAGACGCTGCAGATCGAAGGCGTGCAGTTCCACCCGGAATCGATCCTGTCCGAGCACGGCCATGCGCTGCTCGAGAACTTCCTGAAAGACGCACGCGCAGCCGCCGCGCACATTGCCTGACCGGAGCCTCACGATGACGATCACCCCACAGGAAGCGCTGCAGCGCACGATCGAGCACCGCGAGATCTTCCACGACGAGATGCTGCACCTGATGCGGCTCATCATGCGCGGCGACATGTCGCCGGTGATGGCCGCCGCGATCATCACCGGCCTGCGCGTGAAGAAGGAGACGATCGGCGAAATCACCGCCGCCGCGACCGTGATGCGCGAATTCGCGAACCATGTGCACGTGGCGGACAACTCGAATTTCGTCGACATCGTCGGCACCGGCGGCGACGGCTCGCACACGTTCAACATCTCGACCGCGACGATGTTCGTCACGGCCGCGGCCGGCGCGAAGGTCGCGAAGCACGGCAACCGCGGCGTGTCGAGCAAGTCCGGCAGCGCCGACGTGCTAGAGGCGCTCGGCGTCAACATCGACCTGCAGCCGGACCAGGTGGCCGCGTCGATCGCCGAGACCGGGATGGGCTTCATGTTCGCGCCGAACCACCATCCGGCGATGAAGAACATCGCGGCCGTGCGCCGCGAGCTCGGCGTGCGGACGATCTTCAACATCCTCGGCCCGCTGACCAATCCGGCGGGCGCGCCGAACCAGCTGATGGGCGTGTTCCACCCGGACCTCGTCGGCATCCAGGTGCGCGTGATGCAGCGCCTCGGCGCGCAGCACGTGCTCGTCGTGTACGGCAAGGACGGGATGGACGAGGTGTCGCTCGGCGCCGCGACGCTCGTCGGCGAGCTGCGCGACGGCGAGGTGCACGAGTACGAGATCCATCCGGAGGACTTCGGCCTGCAGATGGTGTCGAACCGCTCGCTGAAGGTGGAAAATGCCGACGAATCGCGCGTGATGCTGCTCGGCGCGCTCGACAACCAGCCGGGCGTCGCGCGCGAGATCGTCACGCTGAATGCGGGCACCGCGCTGTATGCGGCAAACGTCGCCGCGTCGATCGCCGACGGCATCCAGCTCGCCCGCGACGCGATCGCGAGCGGCAAGGCGCGCGCGAAGGTCGACGAGCTGGTGCGCTTCACGCAGCAGTTCAAGCGCTGATCCGCCCTTTCGAACCCGAATCAAGCACGAGGACTCCCATGAGCGACATCCTCGAACGAATCATCGCCGTCAAGCGCGAAGAAATCGCGGCGGCCATGCGCAGCACACCGCTCGAAGCGCTGAAGCTGGACGCGTCCGCGCGCGACCTGCGCGACTTCGTCGGCGCGCTGCGTGCGAAGCATGCGGCCGGCCAGCCCGCCGTGATCGCCGAAATCAAGAAGGCCAGCCCGTCGAAGGGCGTGCTGCGCGAGCACTTCGTGCCGGCCGACATCGCGCGGTCGTACGCGACGCACGGCGCCGCCTGCCTGTCGGTGCTGACCGACGAGCAGTTCTTCCAGGGCGGCGTCCGCTATCTGGAGGAAGCGCGCGCGGCCTGCACGCTGCCGGTGCTGCGCAAGGACTTCATCGTCGATGCGTACCAGATCCTCGAAGCGCGCGCGATGGGCGCCGACGCGATCCTGCTGATCGCCGCCGCGCTCGACACGCCGTTGATGCAGGACCTGGAGGCGTATGCGCACTCGCTCGGTCTCGCGGTGCTGGTCGAAGTGCACGACCGCGACGAGATGGAGCAGGCGCTGACGCTCAAGACGCCGCTTCTCGGCATCAACAACCGCAACCTGCGCACGTTCGAAACGTCGATCCGGACCACGCTCGACATGCTCGACATGATCCCGCCGGACCGGATCGTCGTGACCGAGTCGGGCATCCTGTCGCGCATCGACGTCGATACGATGCGCGCGGCGAACGTGAACACGTTCCTCGTCGGCGAGGCGTTCATGCGCGCCGAGCAACCGGGCGAAGAACTCGCGCGGATGTTCTTCTGATGGCGATCGAAAAGGAAATCAAGCTCGCGCTGCCCGCCGGACAGGCCGCGGCCGCGCAGCAATTCTTCGCGACGCTGACCGGCGAGCCCGGCCGCGAGATCGCGCTCGCGAACGTCTACTACGACACGCCGGATCTCGCGCTCGCCCGCTCGAAGAGCGCGGTGCGCGTGCGCCGCGCGCCGCACGGCTGGCTGCAGACGTTCAAGACGGTCGGCACCGCCGAAGGCGGGCTGCATCGGCGTCACGAATGGGAGCTGCCGGTGGCCGGCGACGCGCTCGAGATCGACGCGCTCGTCGCGGCGTGCGACGTCGCTGAAGCCGCCGCCGCGCTGCGCAGCGCGGCGCCCGCGCTGCGCGCGCTGTTCCGCACCGATTTCACGCGCACGCTGTGGCGCATCGCGATCGGCGGCGCGACCGTCGAAGCGGCGGTGGATCTCGGCGAGATCGTCGTTCAGGCCGAAAGCGAAACGCGCCGTGAACCGATCAGCGAAATCGAACTCGAACTGATCGACGGCCCGGAGTCGGCGCTCGCGACGCTCGCCGCCGAGTTGCAGCAGGCGCTGCCCGGCCTCGCCCCCGAAAACATCAGCAAGGCGCAGCGCGGCTACCGGCTGCGCGCGCAATAATCACGCATGGCAACCCGCAAGACTTCCCGCGCGCCGCAGCAGGCGTCGCTGTTCGACGATCCCGCGCCGGAACCGGCGCAGCACGATGTTCCCGCCGCCGCACCCGCGCGTGCGCGCGCGGCCGGCAAGAAGGCCGCGGAAGCGGCTCCGGCGCGCGCCGCGCAGCCGCAGGCCGGCGCCGCCGACGTCCCGCACCTCGCCGCCCAATTCGACGCGCTGCCGGCCGTCTGGCGCGACGTGCTGAAGCCGTTCACCGACAGCGACGCGTACGCGCCGTTGTGTCGCTTCGTCGACAGCGAACGCGCCGCCGGCAAGACCGTCTATCCGACCGACGTGTTCCGCGCGCTGCGGCTCACGAGCCCGGACGACGTGAAAGTCGTGATCCTCGGCCAGGACCCGTATCACGGCGACGACCGCGGCACGCCGCAGGCGCACGGTCTCGCGTTCTCGGTGCCGCCGGCGGTCAAGCCGCCGCCGTCGCTGCGCAACATCTTCAAGGAAATCGCCGCGAACTTCGGCCACGACACGCCGCGTCACGGTTGTCTCGACTCGTGGGCGCGCCAGGGCGTGCTGCTGCTCAACACCGTGCTGACGGTCGAGCGCGGCGCGGCGGCCAGCCACGCGAAGCGCGGCTGGGAGCAATGCACGGACACGCTGATCCACGAGCTGGCGAACCGCCACCGCGGGCTGGTGTTCATGCTGTGGGGCGCGCACGCGCAGGCCAAGCGCGCGCTGTTCGACGCAAACGCGCATTGCGTGCTCGAGGCGCCGCATCCGTCGCCGCTGTCCGCGCATCGCGGCTTCCTCGGCTGCCGTCACTTCGCGCTCGCGAACGACTACCTCGTTGCGCATGGCCGCGATGCGATCGACTGGCGCCTGCCGGACGAGGCCGACACGTTCGCGTAACGCCGCCACGTTTGCGCCCCACCGGCAAAAACGCCGCGCACCTTCCGGTACGCGGCGTTTCTGTTTGCCTTGGCTGACGGACGCGCCGCCACCGGCCTTACACGGCGGCGATCGCTTCGCGTGCGCTGGCGAGCGCCGCGCTCTGCGCATCCGGCCCCAGGTTCAAGCCTTCCGCATGGATGAAATTCACGTCGGTCATGCCCACGAAGCCGAGGAACGTGCGCAGGAACGGCGTCTGGCTGTCGTTCGGCGTGCCGAGGTACTTGCCGCCGCGCGCCGTCACCACGTGCACCTTCTTGCCCTTGATCAGGCCTTCCGGGCCGTTCTCGGTGTAGCGGAACGTGACGCCGGCGCGTGCGATCCAGTCGAAGTACGTCTTCAGTTGCGACGAGATGCCGAAGTTGTACATCGGCGCGCCGATCACGACGATGTCCGCGGCTTGCAGCTCGGCGATCAGCGCATCGCTCTTCGCGACGATCGCATTCTGTTCCGCGCTGCGCTGGTCGGCCGGCGTGAAGAACGCGCCGAGCACCGATTCGTCGAGATGCGGCAGCGCATCGGCCAGCAGATCACGGACCACGACCTTCGCGCCGGGGTTCGATTGTTGCAGCTTTGCCGTCAGTTCATTGGCCAGCAGCGTGGACTGCGCGCCTTGCGTACGCGCCGCGGAATTGATTTGCAGAATGGTCGTCATGTCGGGCTCCAGTTGGTTTGCGCTTGTGCAGCGCGAGTGACGCCATTGTGCTCGGCGCCCTCATCCCGAAAAAGCAGGTTCAGGGCGACGGATTGTTGCAGCAGCAGAACAATGCCTGATTGAGCCCTCATTGCGCGCTGAATGCTGGAGCCCGCCCGCTCAGCCCTTCAGCCAGGCTTCCCGCGCGGCGTGCTGCGCCGCCGGCTTCGCCGCGGCGGTGAGCTTGTAGCGCGCAACCTCGGGGCCGTCGAGCTTCAGCTTCGCAATGCGCAGCTCGTCGCGGCGGAATGCGTGAATCTCGACCTTGTCGCCCGGCCGGTAGCGCGCGAGCAGCGCATCGAGGTTCGTGCCGGTCACGCGCAGCCCGTCGAGCGCGATCAGCGTGTCGCCGGCCGACAGCCCGGCACGGTGCGCGGCGCCGCCCTCGTAGACCGCCGCCAGCGTGCAGTCCGCGCCGCCGCGCAGACGCGCGCCGATCGTCGGCTTCGCCTGCGCGCCGTTCGCGCCGCCGAGATCGGGTTCGAGGGTCACGCCGAACGGCGCGAGCAGGTCGGCGAGCGGCAGGTCGCGCGTGCCGTGCACCGCATCGGCGTACAGGCGGCCGAGCGCGACGCCGGTCGCTTCCTCGATCAGCGCCTCGACTTCATCCTCGCCGACGCCGGCCTGCTTGCCGCGATAGAAGTCACGGCCGTAGCGCTGCCACAGCAGCCGCATCACGTCATCGAGAGACTTGCGCTGGCGGGTCTGCGCGCGGATCGCGAGATCGAATGCGAGCGCGACGAGCGAGCCCTTCGTGTAGTAGCTGACGATCGCATTCGTCGCGTTCTCGTCCTGCCGGTAGTACTTGATCCACGTGTCGAACGAGCTCTCTGCAACGCTCTGCTTCAGGCGGCCGGTGCCGCGCTGCACGCCGCCGATCGTGCGGCCGAGCGTCGCGAAATATTCGGCCTGCGACATCAGCCCGCTGCGCACCAGCATCAGGTCGTCGTAATACGACGTGAAGCCTTCGAACAGCCACAGCAGCGACGTGTAGTTTTCCTGCGCGAAGTCGTACGGCACGAAAGCAGCCGGCTTGATGCGCTTCACGTGCCACGTATGGAAGTACTCGTGGCTGCACAGGCCGAGATACGTGCGATAGCCTTCCGACGCTTCCGGGCGGCCCTTCACCGGCAGATCGGTGCGATTGCAGACCAGCGCGGTCGATGCGCGATGCTCGAGGCCGCCGTAGCCGTCGCTGACCGCGAGCGTCATGAATACGTAGCGGTCCATCGGCGCCTGCTTCGACTTCGGCTCGAACAGCGCGATCTGCGCTTCGCACACGCGCTTCAGGTCGGTGCGCAGCCGCTCCATGTCGAGCTGCGTCACGCGCCCCGCGACCACGATGTCGTGCGGCACGCCGTGCGCGTCGAAGGTCGCGAGCGCGAATTCGCCGATCGTCACCGGATGATCGATGAGTTCGTCATAGTTCGATGCGCGATACGCGCCGAACGCGTAGCGCTTCGTGCCGCGCGCCTCGGGCAGCGCAGTCGCGACGCGCCACGTGCGGAACGCCGCGCCCGCGGGCTTCGCGATCTCCACCTCGCACGGCGCGTCCTCGCGGCCGACGGCGCCCAGGAATACCGCCGTGCCGTTGAAGAAGCCGCCCGTGTCGTCGAGGTACGCGGAGCGCACCGACAGGTCCCACGCGTAGACGTCGTAGCGCAGCGTCAGCGCGCCCTTCACCGGCGCGGCCTGCCAGCTGCGCTTGTCGGTCTTCGCGACGCGCACCTTGCGGCCGGCTTCGTTGAACGCCTGCAGCGTCACGATGTTGCGCGCGAACTCGCGCACGAGATAGCTGCCCGGAATCCACACCGGCAGCGAGAACCGCTGCCCTTCGGGGTCGGGATCGGCGACCGTCACCGACACCTCGAACAGGTGCGCGGCAGGATCTTTCGGGGCAATCGAATAGCGGATCGGCGTTTTCATCGTGGGAATCAGTCGGGGAGGCGGCGTCAGAAACGACGAGAGGCGCCGGGCAGAAACCCCGTGCGCCCCTCGCGCCGGCCGGGCCTGGCGGCCCGGCGCATCAATCGGTTACTTGTTCGAAGCGAGCGCCTGATTCAGCTGCTCGGCGGACACGGCGCCCGGCAGGCGGCGGCCGTCCGGCAGGAAAATCGTCGGCGTGCCGGTGACGTTCATCCCGCGGCCGAGCGCGAGGTTCTTGTCGAGCGCGCTCGTGTCGCAGCTCGCGGCGTTCGCCGGCGCGCGATGGTCGAGCATCCAGCCCTCCCACGTCTTCGCGCGGTCGGTCGCGCACCAGATCGCCTTCGACTTCGCGGTCGAATCCGGCGACAGCACCGGGTACAGGAACGTGTAGACCGTGACATTGTCGACCGACTGCAGCGTCGTCTCGAGCTTCTTGCAGTACGGGCAGTTCGGATCGGAGAACACGGCGATCTTGCGCGCGCCGTTGCCCTTCACGACCTTGATCGCATTGGCGAACGGCAGGCTCGCGAAGTCGATCTTGTTGATTTCGGCGAGGCGCGCCTCGGTCAGGTTCTTGCGCGTTTTCGCATCGACGAGATCGCCGAGCAGCACGTAGTCGCCGGACGCGTCGCTGTAGATGATCTGCGAGCCGAGATTCACTTCGTACAGGCCGGCGACCGGCGATTTCGCCACGCTCTTGATCGGCGCGTCGCTGCCGAGACGGGTCTGCAGCGTCGCTTTCAGCTTGTCGGTGGTCTGGTCAGCCTGCGCGGTGCAGCCCAGCGTCGCCGCGGCGACGGCCAGCGCCAGCGAGGCGATGCGGATCGTTTTTTTCATCGAGGTCTTCCTTCAGCTCATTCGGAGTGCACGGCACAGTGTACGCCGTAACGGAACCGACTCCGACCCGGGAAGTGAGTGTCCGAAGGTTCGCTCAGCCGAGCGCGGCGGACACGAGCCAGCGCTTGACGAGCGGCTGCGCGCCGACGAACGCCATGCCCGCATTGCGCACCGCCTTCGCGAACGGGCCGGGCGCCGCGAACAGCCGCTGCAGGCCGTCGGTCGCGATCATCAGCGCGCGGATGTCCTCGCGGCGCGACCGCTCGTAGCGGCGCAGCAGCACGGTATCGCCGAGATTGCGAAAGCTCTCCTTGCCTGCGATCGCATCGGCGAGCGCGGCGACGTCGCGCAGCCCGAGGTTCATCCCCTGGCCGGCGAGCGGGTGGATCAGGTGCGCGGCGTCGCCGACCAGCGCGACGCGGGGCGCGATCAGCTTGTCGACGGTCTGCAGCGCGAGCGGAAAGCCGGCCGCCGGCGTCACGCATTCGAGCGTGCCGACCTGCCCGTGCGAGACCCGCTCGCCTTCGGCCGCGAGCTGCGCGGGATCGAGCGTCAGCAACTGATCCGCATGCGCGGTGTGCGCCGACCAGACGAACGACACGTGGCCGTCCGGCAGCGGCAGCAGCGCGACGATCTCGCCGTCGCGGAACCATTGATACGCGGTCTCGCGATGCGGCAGCGACGCCTTGAAATTCGCGACGACGCCCGTCTGCCGGTAGTCGCGCCGCTCCACCTTGGCCCCCATTTGCGAGCGGACCCACGAATGCGCGCCGTCCGCGCCGACGACCAGGTCGGCTTCGAGCACTTGCCCCGACGACAGCGTGAGCACGGCCGCGTCGTCACGCACGTCGAAACCCTGCGCGCGCGCGTCGAACCACGTCAGGTTCGGCTGGAACCGCAGTGCGGCGTCGAGCGAAGTCTCGATCAGCGACGATTCGACGATCCACGCGAGCTGCGGCACCGACGCCTGGTACGCGGAGAAATGGAGTTCGGCGTGCGCGTCGCCGTAGACGCGCATGTCGTAGACGGGCGCAAGCCGCGTGTGATCGAGCGCCTGCCAGACGCGCAGCCGTTCGAGCAGCGCCTGCGAGCTGGACGACAGCGCGTAGATGCGCGTGTCGAACGCGAGATCGGCGGGGCGCGGCGTCGCCGGCTGGGCGAGCAATGCGGTCTTGTAGCCGGATTGGGTCAGCGCGAGCGCGGCCGTCTTGCCGACGAGCCCGCCGCCGACCACGGCGACGTCGAAGATGTGGTGGGCAGTCATGGCGGGCATTATAGCCGCGGGGCCAAACCCTTATGCGGCCGGACTTTGCGGGAAATCAGGGGAATCGCTGGATAGCGCCGCCGCGGACGGCCGCGCGGCGTCGTCCGTTCGGCCGACGCCCGGAAACCGGCGCGGCGGCACGGTACAATAGCGCCTTTGAACGCCGGCTCGTCGCGCGATGCGACGGCCGTCCCCTTGTCCCGCGCCGCCGCGCCCCGCCCGGCCGCGCCGCTTCACCCGTTCGAAGGATTCCATGAGCCTCAAATGCGGCATCGTCGGCTTGCCCAACGTCGGCAAGTCCACCCTGTTCAATGCGCTGACCAAGGCCGGCATCGCCGCCGAGAACTATCCGTTCTGCACGATCGAGCCGAACGTCGGCGTCGTCGAAGTGCCGGACACGCGCCTGAAGGCGCTCGCCGAGATCATCAACCCCGAGCGCGTCGTGCCGGCCGTCGTCGAATTCGTCGACATCGCGGGCCTCGTCGCGGGCGCGAGCAAGGGCGAAGGCCTCGGCAACCAGTTCCTCGCGAACATCCGCGAAACCGACGCGATCACGCACGTCGTGCGCTGCTTCGAGGACGAGAACGTCATCCACGTCGCCGGCAAGGTGAGCCCGATCGACGACATCGAGGTGATCAATACCGAACTCGCGCTCGCCGACCTCGGCACCGTCGAGAAGGCGCTCACGCGCTACTCGAAGGCCGCCAAGTCGGGCAACGACAAGGAAGCGGCGAAGCTCGTCGCGGTGCTCGACAAGGTGCGCGCGCAGCTCGACCAGGGCAAGGCCGTGCGCGGCCTCGCGCTGTCCGACGACGAACAGGCGCTGCTCAAGCCGTTCTGCCTGATCACCGCGAAGCCGGCGATGTACGTCGCGAACGTGAAGGACGACGGCTTCGAGAACAACCCGCACCTCGACGCGGTACGCAAGTATGCGGAAAGCGAGAATGCGCCGGTCGTCGCGGTGTGCGCGGCGATCGAGGCGGAAATCGCCGATCTCGACGACGCGGACAAGGAAGCGTTCCTCGCCGACATGGGCATGGACGAGCCGGGCCTCGACCGCGTGATCCGCGCGGGCTTCAAGCTGCTCGGCCTGCAGACCTACTTCACCGCGGGCGTGAAGGAAGTGCGCGCGTGGACGATCCACGTCGGCGATACGGCCCCGCAGGCGGCCGGCGTGATCCACACCGACTTCGAGCGCGGCTTCATCCGCGCGCAGACGATCGCGTTCGACGACTTCATCGCGTACAAGGGTGAACAGGGCGCGAAGGAAGCCGGCAAGATGCGCGCGGAAGGCAAGGAATACGTCGTGCATGACGGCGACGTGATGAACTTCCTGTTCAACGTCTGATACCTGACCGCCGATGCCGGGCGAGCGCCCCGGCATCGCGCCACGCGGATCCGTCGCGAAACGCAAATGGGCCGATCGGCAAGTGCCGATCGGCCCATTTTCATCACGCGGCCTGCCCGCGTGCCGGCGGCGGGCAGCGCGCCCGCCATCCGGTCGTCACGTCGTCAAGTCGCCGACACTCGCCCGCCGGCCACCGCGCGCGCGTCACGCGCACGCTTGTTCAGCCACGAAGCGAACAGCACCAGCAGCGCAAGCACCGCCGTCGCGCCCACTTCCATCCGGTGATCCTCGCTCACCAGCATCACGGTCAGCGTGCCGCAGATGAACACGATCACCGCCCACGTGAGCCACGGGAACATCCACATCCGCAGCGTCAGGTTCGCGCCGCTGATGTCGAGAATCCGGCGCATCCGCAGCTGCGAGATCGCGATCACGAGATACACGAGCAGCGCGATCGCGCCCGACGTCGCGAGCAGGAAGCCGAACACCTGCTCCGGCATCAGGTAGTTCGCGATCACGGTCAGGAAGCCGAACGCGGTCGACGCGAGCACCGCCGCGCGCGGCGTGCCGGTCGAGTCGGTGCGATGCAGGAACGCGGGCGCATCCTGGCGCTTCGACAGCGAGAACAGCATCCGCGATGCGGTGTACAGCGCCGAGTTCAGGCAGCTCGCGACCGATACCAGCACGATCACGTCGATGATCGCCTTCGCGTGCGGAATGCCGATCAGCTCCATCGCGCGCTGATACGAGCCGTGCGCCGGCAGCAGCGGGTCGTTCCACGGCACGATCGCCGCGACGACGAGGATCGAGCCGAGGTAGAACAGCGTGATGCGCCAGATCACCGAATTGGTGGCGCGCACGATCTGGCGCTGCGGGTTGTCCGATTCGGCGGCCGCGATCGTGACGATCTCGGTGCCGAGGAACGAGAACATCGTCGTCAGCATCGCCGCGAGCACCGCGCCGGCGCCCTTCGGCATGAAGCCCTCATGCGCGAACAGGTTCGATACGCCCGATACGCTCGGCACCGGCAGCAGCCCGGCGATCGCCGCGCCGCCGATCGCGAGGAACACGACGATCGCGACGACCTTGATCAGCGCGAACCAGAATTCGAACTCGCCGTAATGCTTGACGGAGAAGAGGTTGGTGAGCGTCAGCACGGACGTGATGCCGAGCGCAAAGACCCACGTGGCGACGCCCGGGAACCAGGCATTGAGAATGGTCGCGGCGGCGGTCGCCTCGATCGGGATCACGAGCACCCAGAACCACCAGTACAGCCAGCCGATCGTGAAGCCCGCCCAGTGGCCGATCGCGCGATCGGCGTAGGTCGAGAACGAGCCGCTGTCCGGATGCGCGACGGCCATTTCGCCCAGCATCCGCATCACCAGCACGACCAGCACGCCCGCGATCGCGTACGCGAGGATCGATGCCGGGCCGGCTTCCGCGATCGCGTGGCCGGAGCCGACGAACAACCCCGCGCCGATCACGCCCGCAATCGACAGCATCGTCACGTGGCGTTGCTTCAGGCCGGTGCCGAGCCCTGACTTGCTTCCATTCATGTGTCTCTCTCCAAAAAACGGTTCCGGCATGGCCGGGTATCGCTTGAAGGCGGCGCTGGGGATTGTCGTTATCGATCGGGACTCGGCGCGGCGTGCGGCGCACGTCGGCCCGAGGCCGGATTCCCGGCCGCTCGGACAGGGTGCGCCACGCAGGTCTGCGAAACTGCGGGTGCGATGCGTACCGACGCATCGCGGCGCCCTTCCGTCGGCATCGTGTTCAGCCGCCTTCGAAGCGATGGAGTGTAAGCATCAAACGGTTCGCGACTAAGAACCAATTGATGCATTCCGATGGAACCACTCGTTGCATCGACGGGAACCGATGCAACAAACGCGCCGCCTCGGCTACCATGCTGGCGCGCGCGGCACGCCAGCGTCGCACGCCCGATACCAAGAACCGAGAGAGACCATGCCCTTGCCCGCCTTGCACACCCTGCACGCCACACGGCTCGCGCGACTGTCGATCGCGCTGCTGATCGCGTGCGCCGCCGTCGCCCCGCACCGCGCGCTCGCCTATCGCGCGCCGCAGACCTACGGCAACGAAGCCGACCTCGACCGCCACGACACGTACCGGAACCGCGACGGCGAAACCGTGCATGCGCCGGCGCGCTCGAAATCGGGCCGCGCGCCCGAAGGCGCGAGCGCGCGCTGCCGCGACGGCACGTACAGTTTCAGCCGCCATCGGCGCGGCACGTGCTCGGGGCACGGCGGCGTCGCCGCCTGGCTCTGACCGCGCGGAACGGCCGCGCCAGCGCCGGCCGGCGGCGAAGTACAATAGCCGGTCTCGCCGCCGACATGTGGCGACACCGGGCGACACCGCCGCACCTCACGCGGCACGCTCCGTACCGAATCACCCGACGCCGCCACGCGAGTTCGCCAAGCGGCGGTCCCAACTTCTGACTCTCACACCCACATGGCCCAATACGTTTTCACGATGAACCGGGTCGGCAAGATCGTGCCGCCCAAGCGCCAGATCCTGAAGGACATCTCGCTGTCGTTCTTTCCCGGCGCGAAGATCGGCGTGCTCGGCCTGAACGGCTCGGGCAAGTCGACGCTGATCCGCATCATGGCGGGCGTCGACAAGGACATCGAAGGCGAAGCGACGCCGATGCCGAACCTGAACATCGGCTACCTGCCGCAGGAACCGCAGCTCGACCCGACGAAGACGGTGCGCGAAGCCGTCGAGGAAGGCCTCGGCGACCTGTTCCAGGCGAACAAGAAGCTCGAGGAGATCTACGCGGCGTATGCCGAGCCGGACGCCGACTTCGACGCGCTCGCGGCCGAGCAGGCGAAGTACGAGGCGATCCTCGCGTCGAGCGACGGCGGCAGCCCCGAGCAGCAGCTCGAAGTGGCCGCCGACGCGCTGCGCCTGCCGCCGTGGGACGCGAAGATCGAGCACCTGTCGGGCGGCGAGAAGCGCCGCGTCGCGCTGTGCAAGCTGCTGCTCGAGAAGCCCGACATGCTGCTGCTCGACGAACCGACCAACCACCTCGACGCCGAATCGGTCGACTGGCTCGAGCAGTTCCTGGTGCGCTTCCCGGGCACCGTCGTCGCGGTCACGCACGATCGGTACTTCCTCGACAACGCGGCCGAGTGGATTCTCGAGCTCGACCGCGGCCACGGCATTCCGTGGAAGGGCAACTACAGCAGCTGGCTCGACCAGAAGGAAGAGCGCCTGAAGCAGGAAGAAGCGTCGGAATCGGCGCGCCAGAAGGCGATCAAGAAGGAACTGGAGTGGGTGCGCCAGAACCCGAAGGGCCGCCAGGCGAAGTCGAAGGCGCGTATCGCGCGCTTCGAGGAGCTGAACAGCCAGGAATACCAGAAGCGCAACGAGACGCAGGAAATCTTCATTCCGGTCGGCGACCGCCTCGGCAATGAAGTGATCGAGTTCAAGAACGTCAGCAAGGCGTACGGCGATCGCCTGCTGATCGACAACCTGAACTTCAAGATCCCGGCCGGCGCGATCGTCGGCATCATCGGTCCGAACGGCGCCGGCAAGTCGACGCTGTTCCGGATGCTGACGGGCAAGGAGCAGCCGGATTCGGGCGAGATCGTGATGGGCCCGACGGTGAAGCTCGCCTACGTCGACCAGAGCCGCGACGCGCTCGACGGCTCGAAGACGGTGTTCGAGGAAATCTCGGGCGGCGCCGACATCCTGACGGTCGGCAAGTACGAAACGCCGTCGCGCGCATACATCGGCCGCTTCAACTTCAAGGGCGGCGACCAGCAGAAGATCGTCGGCAACCTGTCCGGCGGCGAACGCGGCCGCCTGCACCTCGCGAAGACGCTGATCGCCGGCGGCAACGTGCTGCTGCTCGACGAACCGTCGAACGACCTCGACGTCGAAACGCTGCGCGCGCTGGAAGACGCGCTGCTCGAATTCGCGGGCTCGGTGATGGTGATCTCGCACGACCGCTGGTTCCTCGACCGGATCGCGACGCACATCCTGTCGTTCGAAGGCGATTCGCAGGTGACGTTCTTCGACGGCAACTACCAGGAGTACGAAGCCGACAAGCGCGCGCGCCTCGGCGAGGAAGCCGCGAAGCCGCACCGCCTCCGCTACAAGCCGATCAGCCGCTGATCGGCAATGGAAAAAGCGGGCGCACGGCCCGCTTTTTTTTGTCTGGGCCCGCCCGCCGCCTACGCGAGCGCGCCCAGTTCGCGCAGCCGCGCCTCGGTGGCCGCGCCGCTCGTGTGGTGAATGCCGTGCCAGCCGAGCGCCGTCGCGGCAGCGGCGTTGTTCGCGTTGTCGTCGATGAACGCCAGCTCGTGCGGCGCGATGCCCGGCAGATGCGGCTCGATCCGCGCGTGCATCTCGCGGTAGATCGCCGGATCGGGCTTCACGAGCTTCACGCGGCCCGACACGACGATGTCCTTGAAGCGCCGCAATATCGGAAAGTGCTCCCACGCATACGGAAACGTCTGCGCCGACCAGTTCGTGAGCCCGAAGATCGGCATCCGCTGCGCGTCGAGCCGGTCGACGAGCGCAACGCCCTCCGCGAGCACGCCGCCGATCATCTCGTGCCAGCGCGCATAGAACGCACGGATCAGCGCCTCGTGCTCCGGAAACTTCGCGACGCGTTCCGCCGTGCCTTCCTCGATCGTCTGCCCGCCGTCCTGCCTGATCACCCAGTCCATCCCGCACACGTGCGTCAGGAACCGGCGGCGCTCGGCGTCGTCCGGGATCAGCTGCTTGTACAGATACTCCGGGCTCCAGTCGATCAGCACCCCGCCGAAATCGAATACGACTGCCTTGATCGTCATGCGAACTCCGTGGCGAGCACGTCGGCGAGCGTGCGCGGCGTCACCGCGTTGCCCGACAACGAGTTGTTTTTCCAGATGAAGTGGTGGTGCGCGACGATCTGCGCGGCCGTCAGGTGCGCGCGCTCGTTCGTCGTATGCAGGTCGGACACGACCGTCGTCCGGTAGCCGAGCAGCGCCGCGCGGCGGGCCGCCGAATCGACGCAGAACTCGGTCGCATAGCCGCAGATCAGCACCGAACGGATGCCGTGACGGTCGAGCTGCGCCGCGAGCGGCGTCTCATGGAACGAATCGCCGACCGACACACTTGCGAATGCGCCAGTCGCCGTCCGCGGTCGCGAGATCCGCATGCAGCTCCCAGCCGGGCGTGCCGGGCACGATGTCGTCGTCCGCGTCGCCGTCGTGCTGCACGAAGCAGACGGGCGCGCCGGCGGCCCGCGCCGCCGCCGTCAACCGGTTGATGCCTGCCACCACGTCGTCGAGCCGGTAGGCGGGCCTCGCCCGCTGCACCAGCCCGCGCTGCATGTCGATCACCAGGACAGCCGTGTCCGCCATCTTTCGCCCTCGATGTGATTGTCGTTGGAACCGAAACCGCGCACGCCCCGCCTCAGATCGGCTGCGTGCGCGCCTCGAGCCATGCCTTCGCGTCGCCGCTCACGTGCCGGCCGACGCGCTCGCGCACCGTCGCATGGTACGCGTTGAGCCACACGCGCTCTTCCTCGTGCAGCATTTCGACGAGCACGCAACGCGTGTCGATCGGGCACAGCGTCAGCGTCTCGAACGCGAGGAAATCGCCGAACTCGGTCTGCCCCGCCGCGCGGTTGACGACCAGGTTCTCGATCCGGACGCCCCACTTGCCGGGCCGGTACAGGCCCGGCTCGATCGACGTGATCATCCCCTCTTCCATCGCGGTGTACGGCTCGGCCGGCGCGTAATGCGAGATCACCTGCGGACCCTCGTGCACGTTCAGGAAATAGCCGACGCCGTGACCGGTGCCGTGGCCGTAGTCGAGCCCGGCCGCCCACATTGGCGCGCGCGCGATCGCGTCGAGCATCGGCGAGCGGATGCCGCGCGGGAAACGCGCGCGCGACAGCGCCATCATCGACTTCAGCACGATCGTGAAGTCGCGCCGCTGCAGGTCGCCGACCCTGCCGACCGGCACGACGCGCGTGATGTCGGTCGTGCCGCTCACGTACTGGCCGCCCGAATCGATCAGCAGCAGGCCGTCGCCGGCGATCGTCGCGTGCGATTCCGGCGTCGCGCGGTAATGCGGCATCGCGCCGTTCGCGTTGAAGCCGGCGATCGTCGCGAAGCTCGGCGACACGTAGCCCGGACGGCGCGCGCGCGCCGCCGTGAGCCGCTCGTCGATCGTCAGCTCGGTGATCGTGTCGCGGTTCACCGCCTGCTCGAACCATGCGAAGAATTCGGCGAGCGCCGCGCCGTCGTGCTCCATCGTCACGCGCACGTGCTCGATCTCGGCGGCCGTCTTGCGCGATTTCGCGAACGTCGACGGATTCACCGCCTCGATGAGCTTCACGCCGGCCGGCACCGCCTCGAGGGTGCCGTAGGTCACGCGGCGCGGGTCGATCAGCAGCGTCGCGCCGTCGGGCAGCGCCGCGAGCGCCGCGCGCGCGGCGTCGTATGCCCGCACGTCGACGCCGTCCTGCGCGAGCGATGCGGCAAGCGCCGGCGACACCTTGCCGCCGGCGACGAACAGCGTCGCGCGCTCGGCGCCGATCAGTGCGTGCGCAACGAATACCGGATTGAAGCTGACGTCCGCGCCGCGCAGGTTGAAGAGCCATGCGAGATCGTCGAGGGTCGACACGAAATGCCACTGCGCGCCCTGCGCGCGCATCGCGCGGCGCACGTCGGCGAGCTTGCTCGCGCGCGTCGTCTCGGCCTGCGGCGCGGCGTGCTCGAACACCGCGTCGTCGGGCAAGCCCGGCCGCTCGGGCCAGATCGCGTCGAGCAGGTCGAGATCGGTGCGCAGCGCGATGCCGCGCGCGCTCAGCGCGGCGGACAGCGCACGCGCCGCCGCCATGCCGAGCACCGCGCCGTCGACGCCGACGGTCGCGCCTGACGGCACGTTCTGCGCAAGCCAGTCGACGTGCGGCGCGCTCTGCTGGCCGCCCGTCATCTTCATCAGTTGCACGCCGCTGCCGGCCAGTTCCGCGTCGGCCTGCACCCAATAGCGGCTGTCGACCCACAGCCCCGCGAAATCGGCGGTGACGACGAGCGTGCCGACCGAGCCCGTGAAGCCCGACAGCCAGCGGCGCGCCTGCCAGCGCTCGGGCAGGTATTCGGACAGGTGGGGATCGGCGGACGGCACGAGATACGCGGCCAGGTTCTCGCGGGCCATCGCGCCGCGCAGCAGTGCGAGACGCGCCGGCGCCGACGAGTCTTCGGGAAAACGGGCATTCATGATTTCACCTGCGGGCAATCAGCGACGAGCCGCCAGCGCGACCGTCAAGGCCACGGCGACGAACGCAGCGCCGGTGCAGACCGGCCATTCGAGCGTCTCGCCGTCGTAAAAGAGTCCCGAGAGATTGCCGGCCATCTTGGCGGCGGCCGCGCCGGCGATGCCGACGAGCGCCACGACCCACCACGCCGGCCGGCCGGTGCGCCGCAACGGGTGCAGCCCCCGGCCGAACAACCCGACGGCCGTTCCCAGAACGATGATTCCAAACCAGTTCATTCGACGCCCCTAACAATTTCAGATTCGTCCCATAGGCGTGAACGATTCCTGCGGCTAGCATCGACCCATCCATCGAACCCGAGATCAGCAGGGTACTTGCCGCGCAACATTCGAGTTTAGGGGCCGACCCGACGCCATGGCAAGCGCTCACCGGCTGTCGTAATGAAGAAATTCCCATGCGAATCGCTCTGATCGATCCGGATGCGCGTCATGCCGCGCTGATGAATCGCCTCCTCTTCGCGGGCGGACACCTCTGCCACCCGTTCCCTTCCAGCGCGCGGTGCCTCGAATGGCTCGCCACCGAAACCTGCGACCTGCTGATCACCGGCGACTGGGCCGGCGACCAGCCCGCCGAGGAAGTCATCCCCCTCGCCCGTGCGCTCCTGCCCGGCCTGCCCGCGATCGCCGTGATGCGCATGCCGCGCGAAAGCGAGATCGTGTCGTGCCTGCACGCGGGCGCCGACGACTGCATCGCCAGGCCGGTGAGCGGCCCCGAACTCCTCGCGCGCGTCAACGCGCTGATGCGGCGCGCGGGCGTCCGGCGCCCGCCGAACCGCTCACGCGATACGTATGGAGAATACGCATTCGACGCCACGCACTGCCTCGTGCGCTTCGGCGACGAGATCGTGTCGCTTACGCCGAAGGAATTCCGCTTCGCGCTGCTGCTGTTCGCGAACCTGTCCCGCCCGGTGTCGCGCGCCCATATCCTCGAAACGGTCTGGGCGCGCCGGCGCGACACAAGGTCGCGCACCCTCGACACCCACGCGTCCCGGCTGCGCAGCAAGCTGCGGCTGCTTCCGGAGCACGGCTACCGGCTGCTGCCGCTCTACGGCTACGGCTATCAGCTCGACCAGGTACCGATCGAACCCCCGAATCTCCGCCCCAGTCTCGCGGACGCCCGATACGCATCGAGTGAGGAAATCGCTGAAACGCTATAATACGAGGCTAAACGATAGCCCTTGATATGCAACTCCTCACGATCGGAATCAATCACCACACTGCGCCTGTCGCCCTGCGCGAACGCGTGGCGTTTCCGCTCGAGCAGATCAAGCCGGCTCTCGCGACGTTCAAGAGCGTGCTCCTCGGCCCCCAGGCGCCCAACGCGCCCGAAGCGGCGATCCTCTCCACCTGCAACCGCACCGAGCTCTACTGCGCGACCGACGACCGTGCGGCGCGCGAGGGCGCGGTGCGCTGGCTGTCGGAGTATCACCGGATTCCGGTCGACGAACTCGCGCCGCACCTGTACGCGCTGCCGCAGTCGGAAGCGGTCCGGCACGCATTCCGCGTCGCGTCGGGCCTCGACTCGATGGTGCTCGGCGAAACCCAGATCCTCGGCCAGCTGAAGGACGCGGTGCGCACCGCGTCGGAAGCCGGCGCGCTCGGCACCTACCTGAACCAGCTGTTCCAGCGTACGTTCGCGGTCGCGAAGGAAGTGCGCGGCACGACCGAGATCGGCGCGCAGTCGGTGTCGATGGCCGCCGCCGCGGTGCGCCTCGCGCAGCGCATCTTCGAAAACGTGGCCGACCAGCGCGTGCTGTTCATCGGCGCCGGCGAAATGATCGAGCTGTGCGCGACGCACTTCGCCGCGCAAGGCCCGCGCGAACTGGTGGTCGCGAACCGCACCGCCGAGCGCGGCCAGAAGCTCGCCGAACGCTTCAATGGCCGCGCGATGCCGCTGTCGGACCTGCCGGTGCGGATGCACGAATTCGACATCATCGTGTCGTGCACCGCGTCGACGCTGCCGATCATCGGCCTCGGCGCGGTCGAGCGCGCGGTCAAGGCGCGCCGCCACCGGCCGATCTTCATGGTCGACCTGGCCGTGCCGCGCGACATCGAGCCCGAAGTCGGCAAGCTGAAGGACGTGTTCCTCTACACGGTCGACGATCTCGGCGCGATCGTGCGCGAAGGCAACGCGTCGCGCCAGGCCGCGGTCGCGCAGGCCGAGGCGATCATCGAGACGCGCGTGCAGAATTTCATGCAGTGGCTCGACACGCGCAGCGTCGTGCCGGTGATCCGCCACATGCATACGCAGGCCGACGCGCTGCGCCGCGCCGAAGTCGAGAAGGCCCAGAAGATGCTCACGCGCGGCGACGATCCGGCCGCGGTGCTCGAAGCGCTGTCGCAGGCGCTGACCAACAAGCTGATCCACGGCCCGACGAGCGCGCTGAACCGCGTGAACGGCGCCGACCGCGATTCGCTGATCGACCTGATGCGCGGCTTCTACCAGCACGCGCCGCGCTCGAACGACCAGTCGGGCCACTAGCGCCGACCGATCGCCGCGCCGCCGGCTCGCCAGCCGGCCTATCCTTTCCGAATACCTTGCCCGGGAGCGCCGCTCCACATCATGAAGACGAGCATGCAACGCAAGCTCGACCAGCTTTCCACACGGCTGGCCGAACTGAACGACCTGCTGAGCCGCGAGAACGTCACGGCCGATCTCGACCAGTACCGCAAGCTGACCCGCGAGCACGCGGAGCTCGACCCCGTCGTCGGGCAATACGCGCTGTGGCGCCAGTCGCTCAGCGACGAAGCGGCGGCGCAGGAGCTGCTCGGCGATGCGTCGATGCGCGACTTCGCCGAGGACGAGATCCGCAGCGCGCGCGACCGGATGGTCCGGCTCGAAGTCGAGCTGCAGAAGATGCTGCTGCCGAAGGACCCGAACGACGACCGCAACATCTTCCTCGAAATCCGCGCGGGCACCGGCGGCGACGAGTCTGCGCTGTTCGCGGGGGACCTGCTGCGCATGTACCTGCGCTTCGCGGAGCGCCAGCGCTGGCAGGTCGAGATGATGTCGGAGAGCGCGTCGGACCTCGGCGGCTACAAGGAAGTGATCGTGCGGATCGCGGGCCAGGGCGCGTACTCGCGCCTGAAGTTCGAATCGGGCGGCCATCGCGTGCAGCGCGTGCCGGCGACCGAGACGCAGGGGCGCATCCACACGTCCGCGTGCACGGTCGCGGTGATGCCGGAAGCCGACGAGATCGGCGAGGTCGAGATCAATCCGGCCGACCTGCGGATCGACACGTTCCGCGCGTCCGGCGCGGGCGGCCAGCACATCAACAAGACCGACTCGGCGGTGCGCGTCACGCACCTGCCGACCGGCATCGTCGTCGAGTGCCAGGACGACCGTTCGCAGCACAAGAACAAGGATCGTGCGCTGAAGGTGTTGGCCGCGCGGATCAAGGACAAGCAGTATCACGAGCAGCACGCGAAGGAAGCCGCGACGCGCAAGAGCCTGATCGGCTCCGGCGACCGCTCCGAACGGATCCGCACGTACAACTTCCCGCAGGGCCGGATGACCGATCACCGGATCAACCTGACGCTCTACAGGCTCGAAGCGATCATGGACGGCGACCTCGACGAGCTGATCGCCGCGCTCGTCAGCGAGCACCAGGCCGAGCAGCTCGCGTCGCTCGGCGACGCCGACTGAGGCCCTCGAGATGTGCGCCACGACCGCCCTCGACCTGCTGCGCGCGTCGCCGCTCGACCCGGTCGACGCGCGCGTGCTGCTCGCCTACGCGCTCGGCTGGACGCGCACGCAGCTGATCACGCGCGGCGACGAGCCGCTCGACGCGGCCGCCGTCGAACGCTATCTGGCGCTCGAGGCGCGCCGCGCCGCCGGCGAGCCGGTCGCGCAGCTGGTCGGCATGCGCGAATTCTTCGGGCGGCCGTTCGACGTCACGCCCGACGTGCTGATTCCGCGCCCGGAAACCGAATTGCTCGTCGAAGCGGCGCTCGACGCGATCGACGGGATCCCGCATCCGGCCGTGCTCGATCTCGGCACCGGCAGCGGCGCGATCGCGGTGTCGATCGCGGCCGAGCGGCCCGATGCGCGCGTGTGGGCGCTCGACCGCTCGGGCGAAGCGCTCGCCGTCGCGCGGCGCAACGCGGACAAGCTGCTCGACGCGCACCGCCCCGGCGGGCCGCTGCATTGGCTGCAAAGCGACTGGTACGCGGCGCTCGATCCGGCGCTCGCGTTCGACGCGATCGTCAGCAACCCGCCGTACATCGCGCAGCACGACCCGCACCTGTCGCAGGGCGACCTGCGCTTCGAGCCGCGCGGCGCGCTCACCGACGACGCGGACGGCCTCACCGCGATCCGCGCGATCGTCGCCGGCGCCGGCGCGCGCCTGAAGCCGGGCGGCACGCTGTGGATCGAGCACGGCTACGATCAGGCCGAAGCGGTGCGCGCGCTGCTTGCCGCGCATGGCTTCGTCGCGGTCGAATCGCTCGCCGATCTCGCCGCGATCGAGCGCACGACGGGCGGCCGGCGGCCCGGCTGATGCGTGCCCAGGCCCGGCCCGCCCGGTTGAAATCCGCTATCATTTCCTTCTAACGCCCCGCTAACGCAAGGTCAGTCATGGACACCCAACAACGTATCAAGCAAATCGTCGACGAAAACCAGGTCGTGCTCTTCATGAAGGGCACCGCGCAATTCCCGATGTGCGGCTTCTCGGGCCGCGCAGTCCAGGTGCTGAAGGCCTGCGGCGTCGACCAGTTCAAGACGGTCAACGTCCTCGAAGATGAAGAAATCCGCCAGGGCATCAAGGAATTCTCGAACTGGCCGACCATCCCGCAGCTGTACGTGAAGGGCGAGTTCGTCGGCGGATCGGACATCATGATGGAGATGTACCAGTCGGGCGAGCTGCAGCAGCTGTTCGCCGCCGCGTAATCCCCGTCCCCCGATGGAACCCCGCAGCGCGCCGCCGCGCCGCCTGATCGTCGCGATCACCGGCGCCACCGGCGCGATCTACGGCGTGCGGCTGCTCGACATGCTGCGCGCCGCCGGCGGCGTCGAAACGCATCTGCTGATTTCGAGCGCCGGCTGGCTGAACATCCAGCACGAACTGAAGCTGTCGAAGGCCGACGTCGAGCGCCGCGCGGACGTCGTGCATGCGGTGCGCGACGTCGGCGCGACGATCGCGTCCGGCTCGTTCGCGACCGACGGCATGGTGATCGCGCCGTGCTCGATGAAGACGCTCGCGAGCGTCGCGCACGGGCTGTCGGACAACCTGATCACCCGCGCCGCCGACGTCACGCTGAAAGAACGCCGCCGCCTCGTGCTGATGGTGCGCGAGACGCCGTTCAACCTCGCGCATCTGCGCAACATGACCGCCGTCACCGAGATGGGCGGCATCGTCTTCCCGCCGCTGCCGGCCTTCTACGCGATGCCGAACACGATCGAGGAGCTCGTCGACCAGACGGTCGCACGCGTGCTCGACCTGTTCGCGCTCAGCGCGCCGCTGACGACACCCTGGGAAGGCATCCGGCCCGCGCAGTAACGGCGCGCGTTTCATGGCCCGCAAGGCTCGCCGATTATCAATGAACGAGATCGAATCAAATTCGCGGATGCGAATTTATCAACGATTGGTGTGAGCCTATAGTGACAGGCAACCTCATCGCAGGGCCACCACCATGAACCGCTTGCCTTCGCTCTACCTGTCCCACGGCGCGCCGACGCTGCCGATCGATCCGACGTTGCCGTCCGGCGCGTTCACGCGCCTCGGCGCCGAGCTGCCGCGCCCGCGCGCGGTGCTGATGCTGTCCGCGCACTGGGGCACGCAGCAGCCGGTCGCGAGCATCGCGCGGCAGCCGGAAACGATCCACGACTTCTACGGCTTTCCGCGCGCGCTGTACGAGATCCAGTATCCGGCGCCGGGTGCGCCGGACGTCGCAGAGCGCGCGGCCGGCCTGCTGAACGCGGCCGGCATCGCGACCCAAACGGTCGAGCACGGGCTCGATCACGGCGCATGGGTGCCGATGCTGCTGATGTTCCCGAACGCCGACGTGCCGGTCGCGCAGCTGTCGATCCAGCCGCGCGCGGATGCCGCGCATCACTTCGCGCTCGGCCGCGCGCTGCGGCCGCTGCGCGACGAAGGCGTGATGGTGATCGGCTCCGGGCAGATCACGCACAACCTGCGCGCGGCGGATTTCGGCGCGGCGCCCGCGGATGCCGACCCGCGCGTCGCCGAGTTCACCGACTGGTTCGAGGCGAGGCTTGCCGCGCGCGACCTCGACGCGCTGCTCGACTATCGCCGCCAGGCGCCGCACGCGGTGCTGATGCATCCGACCGACGAGCACCTGCTGCCGGTGTTCGCGGCGCTCGGCGCGGCGGACGACGATTACCGGCTCGGCATCCAGTCGCTCGGCACCTACCAGCGCGTGCTGGCGATGACGAACTACGTGTTCGCCGGCGCGAACGACTGACCGGCGCCCGCCCAAGCAAAAAGCCCGTTCGAGCCAGGCTCGAACGGGCTTTTTTCCATGCTTGCACCGATTCCTGCCGCCGCCGATCCCGGCGGCAGGCCGGCATGCGTCAGGCGCCGACCCCTTCGAGGATCTCGTCGCGCGTTTCGCGCTCGTCGAGATACTCGGTGCGGTAGCCCGTGTTCACGCCCCAGAAGTAGAACACCAGCGAGATCGCCGCGACGATGATCATGTCCCAGCCGTACGGCAGCAGGCCATGACCGCCGAACTCCTTGCTGCCGATCAGCGACAGCACGGCCATCGTCGGCAGGTAGGCGACGAGCCACCATGCGGCCTTCAGGTCGCGGCCCCAGCCGCTCCAGCCCGCCTTGGCCTGGAAGTAGAAGTACACCGGCAGCGCGACGATCATCAGCAGGATGATTTCGCCGGTCAGCGGCCACTTCGCCCAGTACAGGATCAGCGACGCGCAGACGAACGCGAACGGCGCGATCAGCTTCATCAGCGGGATCGACAGCGGACGCTCGACGTCGGTCGCCGCGCGGCGCAGCGCCATCAGGCTGATCGGGCCGGTCAGGTACGAGATCACCGTCGCGACCGAGATCACTGCCGCGAGCGAGCTCCAGCCGCGGAAGAAGAACAGGAAGATGAACGAGACCAGCAGGTTGAACCACATCGCCTGGCGCGGCACGCCGTAGAGCGGGTGCACGTTGCCGAACATCTTCGGCATCGTGTTGTTGCGCTCCATCGCGTAGATCATGCGGGTGGTCGTCGCCATGTAGGTCGTGCCGGTGCCGCTCGGGCTGACGAACGCGTCGACGTACAGCAGGATCGCGAGCCAGTTCAGGTTCAGCGCGATCGCGAGTTCCGCGAACGGCGACGAGAAGTTGAAGTGCGCCCAGCCCTTCGCGACGTCGGCCGGGTTCACCGAGCCGATGTAAGCAACCTGCAGCAGCACGTAGATCACGAGCGCAATCAGGATCGACGAGATCACCGCGAACGGCACGCTGCGCGACGGGTTGCGCGCTTCGCCCGCGAGGTTCACCGGGCTCTGGAAGCCGTTGAACGCGAACACGATGCCGCTCGTCGCGACCGCGGTCAGCACTGCCGACCAGCCGTACGGCGCGAACGCCTCGTTCGACGTGGTGCCCAGGTTGTCCGCGTGGAAGCTCGACAGCATCAGGCCGGCGATCGTCAGGCCGGGAATCAGGAACTTGAAGATCGTGATCGCGGTGTTGGCCCGCGCGAATGCCTTCACGCCCCAGTAGTTCAGCAGGAAGTAGATGACGACGAGCACGGCCGACAGCAGCAGGCCCGGTGTCGTCAGCTCGCCGTTCACGAACAGGCTGTGCGCCCAGTCATACGGCCAGGTGCTCATGTACTGGATCGATGCCTCGGCCTCGATCGGGATCACCGACACGATCGCGATCCAGTTCGCCCATGCGCTGATGAAGCCCACCAGCGACCCGTGCGAGTAGCGCGCGTAGCGCACCATGCCGCCCGACTCGGGGAACATCGCGCCCAGTTCGGCGTACGTAAGCGCAATCGCGAGAATCACGACCGCGCCGATGATCCATGCGCAGATCGCTGCCGGACCGGCGATCTTCGCGGCTTTCCAGGCGCCGAACAGCCAGCCCGAGCCGATAATCGAACCCAGCCCCGTCAGCATCAATGCAAACGGGCCGATGTTCCGTTGAATAGAACTCTTCACATCCTCTCCTATGTCTCAAAAAGCATGGTCGGCCCGCAGCCCGGGATCGACTCGAACTGCACCGCGCACGCATTCTTGGGGGGACGGATCACTCGATCGGAGCAACCCGGGTCCACGCGGCGCGTAGTTTAACGGTTGCACCTGGACATTGGCGCCAAAATCGATCATCCCCTACAAAAAATCCGTGAAATCTGCAATGTTTGTAAGCTCGAAATTCGTAATAACCCTGAGTACATGGAAATCCGGTTGACCGCGACGCGAATTAGCCGTATAAAGACCCACGCAGGATTTCAAGCGGCGAGTGAATTGGTTCTTTCGTAGTTCGCCCATCAACGGTACTCCGGTTGGTCCCATTACCCCTTCCTTGAATTTCCGCGCCCAATGGGCTTCGGCCCCGTTTTATCTTTTTAGGAACAAGTAACATGGCAACCGGTACCGTCAAGTGGTTCAATGACGCTAAGGGCTTCGGCTTCATCACCCCGGAAGGCGGCGGCGACGATCTGTTCGCGCACTTCTCGGAAATCCGCGTCGAAGGCTTCAAGACGCTGCAAGAAAACCAGAAGGTCGAATTCGAAGTGAAGACGGGCCCGAAGGGTCTGCAAGCTGCGAACATCCGCCCGCTGTAAGTTCAGCGCGAGATTTCGTCTGAAAGAAAAAGCCCCGCTTCGGCGGGGCTTTTTTGTTTCGTCGCCGTGTCGCTCAGCCGAACAGCCGCTGCGCATGGATGCCGAGACCGGTCGCCACGCTGGCCAGCCGGTCGCCGAACACCGGCTGCGCGTCCGCGAACGCCGCCGCGAGCGCACCCGACAGGAACGCCAGCCCGGTCGAGCCGCCCGTGAAGTACAGCGCGCCGACGTCGCGCGGCGCCACGCCGGCGAGCCGCACGGTCTCGCGCGCGGCATCGACGATCCGCGCGGTGTCGTCGCGGCTCGCGTCGACCAGCCGGTCCGCGTCGAACGCGATCTGCAAGTCCTCCTCGACGTCGTTCAGGTCGATCATCGTCTCCCCGCCCGCCGCGACGCCGATCTTCGCTTCTTCCGCACGCGCCATCAGCGCATGGCCGAGCCGCAGCTCGACCACCCGCGCGAGCCGCTCGAAGTGCCGCGCGTCGACGTACAGGTGCTTCATCAGCTTCAGCTCGCCGAGCCGCTTCGGCGTATAGACCGTGTTGATCAGGTGCCAGGTCGCGAGATCGAAATAGGTCCGGTTCGGCAGCTCGCGCCCTTCCGGGTCGAGCGCGCGGTAGCCGAACGCCGGCAGGATCGCGGACAGCTCGACGCGGCGGTCGTAGTCGGTGCCGGCGACGTGCACGCCGTGGTGCGCGAGCACGTCGTCCTTGCGCTCGAGGCGCGCCATCCGCTGCGGGCCGACCCGCACCAGCGAGAAGTCGGACGTGCCGCCGCCGATGTCGGCGACGAGCACGAGCCGCTCGTCGCGCTGGCGCGACTCGTAGTCGAACGCGGCGGCGATCGGCTCGTACTGGAAATGCACGTCGGCAAAGCCGACCGCGCGCGCGGCCGCTTCGAGCTGGTCCTGCGCGAGACGGTCGGCGCGCGGATCGTCGTCGACGAAGAACACCGGCCGGCCGAGCACCGCGCGGCCGATCGGCGCGCCCGAGCGGGCTTCCGCCTTGCGCTTCAGGTGCGTGAGGAAGCGCGCGATGATCTCCGTGTACGCGATCGCGGAGCCGTCGCCGAGATCGGTCGTCGCCTCCGCGAGCGGTGAACCGAGGATGCTCTTCATCGAGCGCATCAATCGCCCGTCGAAGCCGTCGATATAGGACGCGAGCGCCGCGCGGCCGTATTCGACCGTCTCCTCGTCGTTGTTGAAGAAAATGGCGGTCGGCAGCGTCAGGTAGTCGCCCTCGACGGGCGCGAGCCGCATGCCGTCGCCGTCGGGCAGCGCCACAGCGGAATTGGACGTGCCGAAGTCGATCGCGCAGTAAGTCATGGGAAGGTGCCGCCGCATGGCCGGCGCGAAAACGGAAAGGACGGGCTTTTTAACATGAAGCCCGCGGGATCACAACCGGGACGGGCATCGGTATCGCGCCGCGGTTCGATCAGACGAATCGGTGTGTCGGTTGTGACCGTGGTCGGCGCACCGGATTGGTGGTGCGGGCGGCGGCGGCGCGTTGGCCGGGCTGTTCGCACCGTCAGCGCCGTCACGCGCTCGCCACACCGGCGCGCGGCCGACGCGCGGCTCGCCCGCGCACCGAGCCGCGCTCGGCGGCTCAGGCCGCCGTCTCGAAGGCCTTCTTCCACGCGCCCGCGTACACCACGTCGCCGATCGGATGGCGCGTGCGCGGCGCCTTCTCGCGATCGCGCAGCACCGGATCGAGCTTGTCGGCGTCGCCATAGTGGCCGATCGAGATCAGCGCCGGGATCGCGACATCCTCGGGAATCGCGAACGCGTCGCGGAACGCATTGGCGTCGAAGCCGCTCATCTGGTGCGCCGCGAGCCCCAGCGCATGCGCCTGCAGCACCAGCGACAGCGCGGCCGCGCCCGCGTCGTACAGCGCGGTCGGCGCAGGCTCGCCCTTCTGCGTGAGCGTATGCGCGGTCACCGCGATCAGCACCGGCGCCGGCGCATTCCAGCCCTGGTTGAACGGCACCAGCGTCGCGAACGCGCGCTTGAACGCGACCTCGTCGCGCGTGCGATCGAACACGATGAAGCGCCACGGCTGCGCGTTATAGGCCGACGGCGCCCAGCGCGCCGCCTCCAGCACCGCGTGCAGGTGCTCGGCGCTGACCGGCGCGTTCGAATAGGCGCGCGGGCTCCAGCGGCCCGCGATCAGTTCGTGAATCGAAACGGTAGTAGGAGCAGGTTTGACCGACATGCGGATCCTCGCTGATATCGATGAAAGGGCGCGAACGCCCGGCGAACCGCAAGCATAACCGGTTGCGCGCCGGCGCGCCCGCCGCTGCCGATCAATGCAAATCGCCAAACCTGCGTTGGCCCCGGACGCATCGGCCGGGGCCGGCGTCAGACCGGTTGCGCCGCCGCGCGCGCCGCGCCGCGGTTGATGCGCAGCACGATCAGCGCGCCGACGATGCACAGCCCGCCCGAGATCATCGACGCGACCGTATAGGTGCCGAGGCTCGCGCGCAGCATCCCCGCGCCGAGCGCCGCGAACGCCGCGCCGAGCTGGTGGCCGGCGACGATCCAGCCGAACACGACCGGCGCGGCCGCCTTGCCGAACACGTCGGTCGCGAGCCGCACGGTCGGCGGCACCGTCGCGATCCAGTCGAGCCCGTAGAACATCGCGAACAGCGGCAGCCCGAAGAAGTCGATGCCGAACGCATGCGGCAGGTAGATCAGCGACAGCCCGCGCAGCCCGTAGTACCAGAACAGCAGCACGCGGTTGTCATAACGGTCCGACAGCCAGCCCGACAGCGTCGTGCCGAACAGGTCGAACACGCCCATCGCGGCGAGCAGCGACGCGCCCTGCACTTCGCTCATCCCGTAGTCGCCGCACATCGCGATCAGGTGGGTGCCGACGTAGCCGTTGGTGCTCGCGCCGCAGATGAAGAAGCTGAAGAACAGCAGCCAGAAGTCGCGCGAGCGGCTCGCGGTCAGCAGCGTGCGGAACGCGACGGCGAGCGGGTTCTCCTTCGTCGCCTCGGCGGCCGGCGGCGCATCGGCCGGCTCGCCGTACGGACGCAGCCGCACGTCGGCCGGGCGCTCGGGCAGCAGGAACGCGACCAGCGGAATCACGATCGCCGCCGCGACTGCGACGACCAGCACGACCGGCCGCCAGCCGTGATGCTGCGCGATCGCCGCGAGCATCGGCAGGAACACGAGCTGGCCGGTCGCCGTGCTCGCGGTCAGCACCCCCATCACGAGGCCGCGCCGCGCGTGGAACCAGCGCGTGACGAAGGTCGCCGACAGCGTCAGCGCGACGACGCCCGTCGAGCTGCCAACCATCAGGCCCCAGATCAGCACCATCTGCCAGCTCTGCGTCATCATCGACGACAGCGCGACGCCCGCGCTCATCGTCGCGAGCGCGGCAAGGATCGTCGGCCGCAGCCCGAAGCGCTGCATCGCCGCCGCCGCGAACGGGCCGGTCAGCCCGTACAGCGCGATGTTCACCGAAATCGCCAGCGAAATTGCCGCGCGACTCCAGCCGAGTTCCCGTTCGAGCGGGACCATCAGCACGCTCGGCGTCGCGCGCGTGCCGGCCGCCGCCAGCAGGATCAGGAATACCACCGCCGCCGCGAGCCATCCGTAGTGGAAACGCCCGCCGATTCGTCTTGCTGCCCAGTTCATGTCCGATTTCTCCCGATGACCGGCGTCAGCACTTCAGCGCTCGATCCGGTCCCACGCAAAACGGGCCACCTCCGCCGCACGTCACGTCGGCCGGCCCGGGCCGACGTCTGGCAGTTGTCATCGATCCGATCGCATTGTTACCGATCGGTCACAAGTGTGTTGCGATCGTAGTTACCAGTCGGTAACATGTCAAGCATTCAATTTCGACATCGAGGGCAACATGTCCGACATCGAGGCCGCCAAGCCCGCGTCGCGACGCGCGCGACAGGCGATCCCGGGCGCTGCCGCGCAGGAGCATCTGCTGCGCGCCGCCGAGGAGCTGTTTTACAAGGAAGGGGTGCGCGCGGTCGGCATCGAGGCCGTCGTGGAACGCGCGGGCGTCAACAAGATGAGCCTGTACCGCCAGTTCTCGTCGAAGGACGAGCTGGTGCTCGCGTACCTGGAGCGGATGGATGCGTGCTTTTTCGAGCGCTTCGACGCGAGCGTCGCGAAGCATCCCGGCCAGCCGAAGGCGCAGCTGGTCCAGTATTTCGTCGATCTCGCCGAGCGCGCGTCGCAGAAGGACTACCGCGGCTGCCCGTTCGTGAACGTCGCGGCGGAATTCCCGGACGCGTCGCATCCGGCGCGCGAACGCGTCGCGCAGAACAAGGAACAGCTGATGGCGCGGCTCGTGGCGCTGTGCGAAAGCGCCGGCGCGCGCGCGCCGGCGAAGCTCGCCGATTCGCTCGCGCTCGTGATCGAGGGGATCTATGCGGCAAGCCAGACGTATCGGCACGGCGCCACGCCGATCGGCATCGCGCCCGAGCTCGTCACGCAGCTGATCGAGGCCGCTTGCGCGTGATCAACGGCGAACGGGCCGCGCGGCATGCCAGGCCGCGCGGCCGCCCGCTACAATGCGACTCCCGCCGCCCCCACCCCGCACCGCCATGACCGACGCCCGCTCCGATTCACACGACGCGCACGACGACATCCTCGCCGCCACCCGGCACTGGCTCGCGCGCGCGGTGATCGGGCTCAATCTGTGCCCGTTCGCGAAGAGCGTGTACGTGAAGGATCAGGTGCGCTATGCGATCAGCGAAGCCACGACGCTCGAGGACGCGCTCGCCGATCTCGAGACCGAGCTGCTGCGGCTCGACGCCGCCGACCCGCGGCAGGTCGACACGACGCTCGTGATCTACCCGCATGCGTTCGCGGAATTCCTCGACTACAACGATGCGCTGTTCTTCGCCGACCGGCTCGTCCGGCAACTGAAGCTCGACGGCGTGCTGCAGATCGCGAGCTTCCATCCGCGCTACCAGTTCGACGGCACGGAGCCGGACGACATCGAGAACTATACGAACCGCGCGCCGTATCCGATCCTGCACCTGCTGCGCGAGGACAGCATCGCGCGCGCGGCCGACGCGTTCCCGGACGCGTCCGCGATCTACGAAAAGAACCAGGAAACCCTGCGCCGCCTCGGCCACGACGGCTGGCGCGACTGGATGAGCCGCCCCGGCGACGACGTGTGAGCGGGCGTCGCGTCACCGCCGCGCCCCGGCCGAACGCGACTCAGCGACTCAGTGTGCGGCCGGCGCCGTTTCCTCGCCGCCCTGCGGCACGAAGAACCGCTCGCGCAGCTCCGCCAGCCCGAACATGTCGAGAATCTCGTTCAGCCGCTCGCTCGGCCGCCGGCGCGGCAGGTTCTTGTACTGCGCGATGATCAGCTCGTTCTTCATCGAATGCTCCCAGCCGACCAGCTCGGTCACGCTGACCTGGTAGCCGTGCGCTTCGAGCTGCAGGCAGCGCAGCACGTTGGTGATCTGGCTGCCGAATTCGCGCGTGTGCAGCGGATGCCGCCACACCTCGGTCAGCGCGCTCGCGAGCGACTTGCCCTTGTTCCGGCGCAGCACGCCCGCGATTTCCGCCTGGCAGCACGGCACCAGCACGATGTGCCGCGCGCGCTTCGCGAGCGCGAAGCGGATCGCGTCGTCGGTCGCCGTGTCGCACGCGTGCAGCGCGGTGACGACGTCGACCGTCTCGGGCAGCTTCGGCGACGTGATCGAATCGGCGACCGACAGGTTCAGGAACGACATCCCGCCGAACCCCAGCCGCGCGGCGAGCTCGGTCGAGCGCGCGACCAGTTCCTCGCGCGTCTCGATCCCGTAGATGTGCGACGCGAACGCCGGCGTGCCGTGCCCCGGCTGCTGCTTGAAGAACAGGTCGTACAGGATGAAGCCGAGATACGACTTGCCCGCGCCGTGGTCGACGAGCGTCACGGCGCCCCGGTCGGCCTGCACGCCGGCGAGCAGCGGCTCGATGAACTGGAACAGGTGATAGACCTGCTTCAGCTTGCGGCGGCTGTCCTGGTTCAGCTTGCCGTCGCGGGTCAGGATGTGCAGTTCCTTCAGCAGCTCGACGGACTGCTCCGGACGAATTTCGTGGGTCTTGTTCGACATCGGGAAGCGGCGCCGGGCCGCGTGCGAACGATGCCCGCGGCCCGACGGCGAAAAAACGTGAGGAATGGCGACAGTTTACCGAAAACGCGCGCTCAGCTCCGCGCGCCGAGCCGCCACAGCGACGTCACCTCGGCGCGGCGCGCCGCGTAGAGCGGATCGTCGGCGTCGGCCGCCTTCGGATGCGCGGGACGGATGTCGTCGCGGCCGAGCACGACGAGGCCGGCTGCGTCGATCCACTGCAGCAGCGTGTCGCGCGGCCGCAGCCCGAGATGCTCGGCGAAATCGGACAGGATCAGCCAGCCCTCGCCGCCCGGCTCCAGATGCGCGGCGAGCCCGGCGAGGAAGCCGCGCAGCATGCGGCTGTCCGGATCGTAGACCGCATATTCGATCGGCGCGCTCGGCCGGGCCGGCACCCACGGCGGGTTGCAGACCACGAGCGGCGCGCGGCCGGCCGGAAACAGGTCGGCCTCGACGACGTCGACCTGCGCCGCGCAGCCGAGCCGCTCGACGTTCTCGCGCGCGCACGCGAGCGCCCGCGAGTCCTGGTCGGTCGCGACGACGCGCTTGACGCCGCGCGCGGCGAGCACCGCGGCCAGCACGCCGGTGCCGGTGCCGATGTCGAACGCCAGCGTGTCGGCCGGCAGCGGCGCGCGCGCGACGAGCTCGACGTATTCGCCGCGCACCGGCGAAAACACGCCGTAGTGCGGGTGGATCGCCGCGCCGCCGAGCGCCGGAATCGGCACGCCCTTCTTGCGCCATTCATGCGCGCCGACGAGGCCGAGCAGCTCGCGCAGCGACACGACCGACGGCGCGCCGCCGGGGCCGTACGCTTCCTCGCACGCCGCGCGCACGTCGGGCGCGCGGCGCAGCGGGATCGTGTAGTCGGCGTCGAGCGGAATCAGCAGCATCCCGAGCGTGCGGGCGCGCTGCGACTGCGCGAGGCGATGCAGGTTGAACGCGTCGACGCCGGCCGCGGCCTTCGCCTTCTTCGGCTTGCGGTCGACGCGGCGCGCCATCGCCTGCACGAGCTGGCGCGCATTCTGGAAGTCGCCCTGCCAGACGAGCGCGGTGCCCTCGCATGCGAGGCGGTAGGCGGCGTCGGCGTTGATGCGGTCGTCGGCCGGCACCGCGCGCTTGGGCGCCGCCACGCCGGCTTCGGAGCGCCAGCGCACGGCATGATCGACGCCGGCGGCGTCGGTCCAGTGGAAAACGGGAAAATCGGTCACGCGAGCTCGGCTACGGTTGGCTTCAGACAGGCGGTGCAGACGCACCGCGCGGACGACACCATACCGCGCTTTGCCCGTCCCGGCAAAACGGCGGCCGGCTAGCCGCCCGACGCCGGCAGCGCCGGCAGGCGCAGCGTGCCCGCATCGGAAAAGTGCACGGCGCCGAGCGCGCCGCCCGCGATGCGGCCGCGCAGCGCGTACGGCAGCTCGCCCGCCGACGCGGCGCCGGCCAGGCCCCACACCTGCCGCGCCGCCGCGAACGCGGACACGGAGACCGGCACGTCGAGCACCGCCTCGCCGAAGCGCGGCACGACGCCCGCGCGATCGCTGACGCCGCTCGCGAACGGCTGGCCGTTCAGCTCCAGCGCCACCGCGATGCCGTCGTACTCGATCGGCGCATCACTCGGGTTCTGCACGCGCAGCTTCAGCATGAAGCGCATCTCGAGCCCCTGCCCGACGAGCGGATCGAGCCCGGCGACCGTCACGGACACGGGCTCGCGCGTGAGGCCCGCGCAACCGCCGAGCATGAACAGCGCGGCGAACAGCAACAGCGCGGCGCGCAGCGGTGCGATACGGAACAGGGCGCGGGTCATCGGCAGGCCTCCTTGGCGGCAATCGGCGGAATGGATCGTCGCTGCATTGTACCGACCGCGCCCCGATTCGTAGTTTCCACTTCGCGGCGAGATCGTTAATAGATTAAAACTACGGAAACGACTGAAGCCTCCAAAAGCGAATTAATACCGACCGGCATTCAATGCCATGCAAAAAATTCTAGATATACGCTTTCTAAATTTTTCGTTTCCTTTACCCAAAACCATCAAGTATATTGACCCATCCTTCGAGCAGGCCGACAAACCTTGCAGCGGCATGACGGCGATTCCACGGAACGGCGACATGCCGTCCTGCCGTACTGCGGCCCGGCGCGGTCCGCCCCGTGGGTCGTCGTTTCAAAGGGAATCAAGGGAATGCGCGCCCGCGCAGGGCGCGCGGCCCCGTGTCGTGTGCGCGAAATCAATTCAGTACAACCCGCGCACGGCCATTTTGAACCGGCAAGTCAACCGATATCCGGAAACACAGAGGGGGCAGTAAACCATGATTATGTTCACGTAGTCAGCCGGCCGTATTTTCGAATAATCCGTCATTGGCATCCGTCATCGCCACCGATTAACGGCGAGGGATTTCCTTTGCCGGCGTTTTCGCAGCACTGAACGATTCTTTCAATAACGAGGTTTCAGTATGTGGATGAACATTCGCAAGATGCGTTATCTGCCGATGGTCGCCGCGCTCGCGCTCGCCGGATGCGGCGGCGATGACGGCGGCTCGGGCTCCGCTTCCGCGCTCAGCTCGGCCGGTGCGCCGCAATCGAGCTCGTCGCCGGCGGTCGCCACGGCGCCGAGCGCGTCCAATGTCGACAAGAGCGCGCACCCGGTCGAGCTGCCCGACACCGTCGTGCCGGTCAACTACCGGCTTTGGTTCCGCCCGAACGACGCGCTGAACGCGTTCGACGGCCGCGCCGACGTCGAGATCAAGGTGCTCAAGCCGGTGTCGTCCATCGTCGTCGCCGGCCACCGGATCAAGTTCACGAACGGCCGCGTCACGCTGCAGCCGGGCAACATCCAGCTGATCGCGACGCCGCAGGACAAGGGCGACTTCTACCAGCTGCGCCCGGCGAGCGGCACGATCTCGCCCGGCAGCTACTCGCTGCACATGGAGTGGTCGGGCATCATCAACTTCAAGACCTACGACGATCCGGTCAACCACACGGGCGGCAGCTGCGGCGACGATCCGTATCCGGGCTGCTCGGCCGCCGAAGGGGTGTTCCGCGTCGACCTGAAGGCGACCGACGGCACGACGAGCGGCGCGATCCTCACGCAGGGCGAAACCAACCTGTCGCGCCAGTGGTTCCCCGGCTGGGACGAGCCGGCGTTCCGCCCGACCTATGAAGTGACCGCCGAAGTGCCGCAGAACTGGCGCGTCGTGTCGAACGGCGCCGAAAAGCCGTCGACGAATGTCGGCGGCGGCTACAAGCTCGTGTCGTTCGAGAAGACCCCGCCGATGCCGTCGTACCTGCTGTTCTTCGGCGGCGGCCTGTTCGACACCTACGAGGACGACTTCTCGAGCCCGCTGCCGGACGGCAAGGGCCTGCACCTGCGCGTGTTCACGCCGCCGGGCATGCGCGACTGGGCGCAGCCGGCGATGCAGCGGACCAAGCAGGCGCTCGACTTCTACTATCGCTATACGGGCATTCCGCTGCCGCTGAAGAAGTTCGACACGGTCGCCGCGAACGACGCGTTCAAGGCCGAGAAGAACCTGAACTTCGGCGGGATGGAGAACTGGGGCTCGATCCTCGAGTTCGCGGACGACATCCTGCCCGAACCGGGCAAGCCGATGTCGCGCTACGGCAACCAGGTGCTGACGCATGAAGTCGCGCACCAGTGGTTCGGCGATCTCGTCACCGCCGACTGGTGGGACAACGTGTGGCTGAACGAGTCGTTCGCGCGGTTCTTCGAAGTGAAGACGACGATCCAGTTCTTCCCGGACGAGTTCAGCTGGCTCGACCAGGTGACGAACAAGTATCGCGTGATCAACCGCGACATCGGCCCGAACGCGTTCCCGGTCGCGCCGAACTTCAACGGGTGGGCCTCGAACGACTTCGTGGTGAGCGCGAGCGCGTTCGTCTACAACAAGGGCGCCCACGTGCTGAAGACGATCGAGAACTTCGTCGGCGAGCAGCCGCTGCGCCAGGGCCTGCAGCAGTACCTGACCGACTACTCGTTCGGCAACGGCACGCCGAAGCGCCTGTGGGACGCGGTGTCGAAGTCGACCGGCCAGGCCGTCGGCCCGATCGGCGACAGCTATGTGCGCCAGACCGGCGTGCCGCTGGTCTCGCTCGACACGCAGTGCGACCTGACGAAGAACCAGACCATCGTCACGCTGAAGCAGCAGCCGTTCCCGAACAAGAATCCGTATCCGGGCACGCAGTGGACGGTGCCGATCACGCTCGCATACGGCCAGGGTCTCGCCAATCGCACGACCTACGCGCTGAAGGATACGCAGGCGCAGATCCGGATCGACGGCTGCACGGGCGTGGTGGCGGACCCGAGCGGGCTCGACTACTACGTCGTGAACTATAGCGACGCGGCATGGAGCGGGCTGCTCACGCAGGTCAACCGCTCGACCGATCCGGTGCTGCTCGCGAACCTGAAGAGCGAAGCCGCGCTGCTGGTCGCGAACAACCTCGCGCCGGCCTCGCGCTCGACGTCGATCGGCTCGGTCGCCTCGCCGGCCGCGATGAAGCTGCGTCAGACGCCGAGCTTCGGCGGCATCGCACCGACGACGAAGGAGCGTCCGTCGCTGCGCTACCAGGGCATGTTCAAGCCGCGCAGGACGCTGGTGCAGTAACGGCGACGGCGGCGCTCGCCCGGCCGGGGCCGCCGCATGCGCGGCGCCGGCCGGCGTTCGAACCGTCTGGTCCGGCGCCGGGCCCCGCATGCGGGGCCCGTTTTTTTTGCGCGCCGCTAGCGGTCGCCGCGCCGCCGGAACGCCCACCACGCGGCAAGCGCCGTGAAGCCGGCGACGAGCAGCACCATCAGCCAGAAGCCGTGCTTGTTCTCCGAGAACGGAATCCCGCCGACGTTCATCCCGAAGAACCCCGCGACGATGTTGATCGGCAGCGCGATCACGGTCACGAGCGTCAGCGTGAACAGCGTGCGGTTGTTCTGCTCGTCGAGGCGCGAGCCGATCTCTTCCTGCAGCAGCTTGATCCGCTCGACGAGCCCGGCGAGATCGGCGAGCACCAGCGAGAATTCCTCGGTCGACTCGCGCAGCTCCTGCACGTCCTCCGCATGCAGCCACGCGGGCGGCTTCGCGAGCAGCCGGAAGATCGAGCCGGGCTCCGGCGCGAGCATGCGCTGCAGCCGCGTCAGCGTGCGGCGCATCGCGCCCAGCTCGACGCGGCTCGCGGTCAGGCGCTGCGACAGGAAGCGATCCTCGATGCGGTCGACGTCGACGCTCGTGCGCCGCATGATCTGGATCAGCAGGTCGGCCTGGTCGCGCAGCAGGTGCACGAGCAGCTCCGCGGGCGAACGGAAACGCTCGCCGTCCCGCACGCTCGCGCGCAAGGTGTCGACCGAGCGCAGCGGCTTGAGCCGCGCGGTGACCATGATGCGCCGCTCGACGTGGACGAACAGCGTCGCGATCTCCGACGGCGTCAGTTCGAGATTGAACATCACGTCGTTGACGATCGCGCGCAGCGCGCCGTCTTCCTGTTCGATGCGGGTCGAGCGCGACCCTTCGTGCAGGAATTCGAAGAAGCTGTCGGGCAGCCCGAGGTGCGTGCGCATCCAGCGCTCGCTCGCGCCGTGCGCGAGGTTGAAGTGCAGCCAGACGAACGCATCGTCCGGCGCAGCGGCGCGGTGCCCGCGCAGCCAGTCGGCGGCGGCCTCGGCGTCGAGCATCGCCCCGGGCTCGCCGGGCATGAACCGGAACCCGCACACCATGCCGGAGGTATCCGCGCCGTAAGTCTGTACGATCATGTCGAAGGTCGTGCGGCGCGCGGCGGACGGGCATCATCGGCGGGCGCGCCGCACGCGCCCGGACGCCGCGCAGGGAAAGGAACCACGACGTATGCCCGACCGATGTGACGTTTTCGTGACGATGTCACGAACGGCGTCGCGGCGTCGAACGCAACGCGCCGCCCGGCGGGCGGCGCAAGCATCGGCAACGGGGGCGGCTTACTGGCGGTTCTGCGACTGCTCGGCGGACGGGCACGCGGGATCCTTGCCCCAGTGGCCGTCGCACACGCGCCACCGGCACAGCTGATCCTCGAAGAAGCCGCGCTCCGAACACTCCTTCACGCGCGCGCCGAGCGTCGCGCCGCCCGCCGTCGCGGCGGTCTTGGTCGGCGCAGCCTGCGCCGCGGGCTTCTTGTCGGCCGGCTTCGTGCGCGCGACAAGCGCCGCGAGCAGGTCGGCATCCGGATCGTCCTTCGCACTCGCCGTGCGCGTCGACGCGTCGCGACGCTTCTTCGCCTGCGCGACTTCGGCCTGCTGCTCCTTGCGACGCTTTTTGGCCTCGACCTTTGCTTCGGCTTTTGCGTCGGCCTTCGCGCGCGCGGCATCGGTCTTGCTGCGGGCGGCGACCGTGGCGGCCGAGGTCGCCTTCGCTGCCGGCTTCGCGCCCTTCGCGGCATCGGCTTTGGCTGCCGCGGCCGGCGCGACGGCCGGCGCGGCGGCGCCCGACGCAGCGGCGCCCGACGCGTCATCGGCGCCGCTCGCGAGCGCGCGCGACAGGCGGCCGTTGTCCGCGGCGGGCGCGGACGATGCGGATGCAACGGTTCGGGAAGCTGCGTCGTCGTTGACGATCGTGGCGGGCTGCGGCGCGCTCGCGACCTGCGGCGCAACGGCGCTGGCGGGCGCGGCCTTCGCCGGCACCGGCGCGGCAGGTGCCGCGGGTGCGGCAGCCACCGCCGTGGTGGTGTCGTCCGCCTGCTGCATGCGCCACGCGCCCCAGCCGCCGACCGCGACCACGAGCGCGACGACGGCTGCGATCGGCGCCTTCAGCGAACGGCGCGGCGGTTCGGGCTGCGGTGCGACGCGTCCCTCCAGATCCGCGAGAATCCGCGAATGCTGGGACCCGTCGGCCTGTTTCGTGTCGGACAGCAGGCTGGGCGGAGTTTTTGAATTCGAATTGTCCGGCGCACTCATTCAGTGTCTCATTGAATCCTGGTTTAATTCGCCGCGATAATATAGCCCGGCCTCTCAGAGCAGGGCCTGATTCTAAGAGCAAGCATTGCAAAACACAATCAATTCCAATTTCCGGGGATTTCGTTGATTGCCGTCGCACTCGTCGCCTATTTCGCCCTTGCAGTCGCCATCGCGGCGCTGCTGCTTTTACCCGGCGTCCGGGCAACCGTTTTTGAATCCGTCGCCCAGTTTCACGGCCGTCTCACGCGCCGTGCGAGCGATCGCGCCAGTCGCACCCGCAGTCAGATTGTTAAATCGGCAAGCGTTACCCGGGGTGCTTTAAACGACATGCAAAATTTACTTGTCCGGCGGCGCTTGCTGATTATGGTGTCGACAGGTATTCTTGCGACGCCGCCATTGGTCGCCATTGCGTTGCGCGGCCGGCAATTATTCCAATTCGACGACACGGCGCGCGCGCCTGACGAGAAGATCGCCGCCCTGCTGGAGGGCGAGCAGCTCGTGCCGCCCCCGCCGCTGCCGCCGGAAGTCTTTGCCACCAAGGAAGTCGAGCAGGTGCGGCCGGCGCTGAAAGACGCCAGCCGCGACTGGAACCTGCTGGACCCGGATTTCCGCACGCGCTTGCTGCTGGTCTACAAGATCATGCGCGAGCAGCACGGTTACGAAATGGCATTGCTGGAAGGTTACCGGAGCCCGGAACGGCAAAACCGGCTGGCGCAAATGGGCAGCAGCGTGACCAATGCGGCGGCGTTCCAGAGTTATCACCAATTCGGGCTGGCGTCCGACAACGCGTTCCTGCGCGACGGCAAGCTGGTCATTTCCGAGAAAGATCCGTGGGCAATGCGCGGCTACCAGTTATACGGACAGACCGCCGAACAGGTCGGCCTGACCTGGGGCGGGCGCTGGAAAATGATGGATCTGGGGCACGTTGAATACCATAAACCCGGTTTTAAACTGGGACGCGGCAGCTAGCCAGGGCTGGCCGGACAGGAAATAATGAGGGCGGCATGGGGCTTTCTAATATCCCGGCAGGAAACGATATGGGCTGTGCAAGCGGTCGTGCATTCCGGTGCGCGATTTTCCCGGGCCGCCGGTCCCGTTTTAAATCTCACAGCGTCCTTTCATCAATGCGCGCGCCTTCTCCGATGCCGCGGGCGCATTGATGCCGGCCTCTTTCACCCCGTTTGACAGCATGGCGACACATCGCGGCGCCACCCTTGCCGCTCGACGCGCCTGTGTCGCCTCATCGAATCGCACCGGAACCTGAACTTCCTATGCAACGCATCCTCAACGTGCTGACTCACCCGCGTACGCTCTCGATCGTCGGGATCGTCGCGCTCGCGGCGATCCTCTTCATCGCCGCCGATACGCTGCAGCTGCCGCTCCTGTGGGCGGCGCTCGCCTTCGCGGCGATCCTCGCGCTGTGGCTCGGCGTCGCGTTGTGGCGCCGCTGGCGCGTGAAGCGCGCGAACCGCCAGCTCGGCGAGATGCTCGAGGAGCAGGCCGAAACCGGCAAGATCGCCGCGCCGGCCGCCGCCGCGGCAACGACGGACGCGAAGACGGCCGACCTCGACGTGCTGCGCACGCGCCTGTCCGACGCGGTGAAGACGATCAAGACCTCGAAGATCGGCCAGGTGTCCGGCGGCTCCGCGCTGTACGAGCTGCCTTGGTACATCGTGATCGGCAACCCGGCCGCGGGCAAGAGCAGCGCGGTGATCAATTCCGGCCTGCAGTTCCCGTTTGCGGACAAGAACAGCGCGGTGATCCACGGCATCGGCGGCACCCGCAACTGCGACTGGTTCTTCACGACCGAAGGCATCCTGCTCGACACCGCGGGCCGCTACTCGGTGCACGAGGAAGACCGCAGCGAGTGGCTCGGCTTCCTCGGCCTGCTCAAGCGCTACCGCCCGAAGGCGCCGATCAACGGCATCATCGTCACCGCGAGCATCGCCGAACTCACCGGCAACCGCCCCGAATTCGCGATCAACCTCGCGAAAAACCTCCGCCAGCGCGTGCAGGAGCTGACCGAGAAGCTCGAAGTGTTCGCGCCGGTCTACGTGATGTTCACGAAGGCCGACCTGATCACCGGCTTCACCGAGTTCTTCAGCAGCAGCGACAAGCACGAATACGACCGCGTGTGGGGCGCCACCCTGCCCTACGAGCCGGACGAGAAGCGCGACGTCGTCGCGCTGTTCGACGAGCGCTTCGAGGAGCTGTACGACGGGCTGAAGGAGATCAGCGTCGCGCAGCTGTCGCTGTCGCGCGGCAACCTGGCGTCGCCGGGCCAGCTGAGCTTCCCGCTCGAGTTCTCGACGATCAAGCCGGCGCTGCGCGCGTTCCTCGCGACGCTGTTCGAGAACAACCCGTTCCAGTACAAGCCGATCTTCCGCGGCTTCTACTTCACCAGCGCGCTGCAGGAAGGCGAGACCAGCAGCGCCGCCGCGCAGCGCATCGCGCACCGCTTCGGCCTCGACGCGAGCGCGCTGCCGAAGCCGCACAGCGCGTTCTCGAAGAACGGCTTCTTCCTGCGCGACCTGTTCTCGAAGGTGGTCTTCGCGGACCGCCAGACGGTGCGCCAGTTCGCGAGCCCGACCAAGACGCGCCTGCGCTACGCGACCTTCTTCGGCTTCGTCGCGGCGCTCGCGCTCGCGCTCGGCGGCTGGACCTGGTCGACGATCGGCAACCAGCAGCTCGTCGCGAACGTGCAGGCCGACCTCGACAACGTCTCGCGCATGCAGCAGGGCCGCAACGACCTGCAGTCGCGCCTGCAGGCGATGGACATCCTCGAGGACCGCATCGAGCAGCTCGAGCAGTTCCGCCGCGACAAGCCGGTGTCGGTGTCGCTCGGCCTCTACCAGGGCGACCGTCTCGAGCAGCACCTGCTGACCGAGTACTACAACGGCGTGCGCCAGATCCTGCTGAGCCCGGTGTCGCAGAACCTCGCGTCGTTCCTGAAGGACGTGAACGCGCATCCGGACCAGCTCGTGCCGATGACGCGCCCGCCGGAGTCCGGCGCGGTGCAGGGCGGCGCCATCCCGGTCTCGACGAATCCGGCCGGGGCCGCACCGCAGGCCGCCGCCGCGCAGCCGGCCGCAGCCCCCCAGGGCGGCCTGTACAGCGACGCGTCGCCGACCAACGTGCAGGACGCGTACAACGCGCTGAAGACCTACCTGATGCTGTCCGACAAGCGCCACGTCGAGCAGGCGCACCTGACCGACCAGGTCGCGCGCTTCTGGCGCGGCTGGCTGGAGACGAATCGCGGCAACATGCCGCGCGACGAGATGATCCGGAGCGCCGAGCGCATGATCTCGTTCTACCTCGCGCGCGTGAACGACAACGACTGGCCGATGATCGAAGCGAACCTCTCGCTCGTCGACCAGACCCGCGAGAACCTGCGCCGCGTCGTGCGCGGGATGCCGGCCCGCCAGCGCGTGTACGAGGAAATCAAGGCGCGCGCGTCGACCCGCTTCGCGCCGATGACCATCGCGCGCATCGTCGGCGACGGCAACGGCGGCCTGATCGCCGGCAGCTACGCGATCCCCGGCACGTTCACGCGCGACGCGTGGTTCGAGTACGTGCAGCCGGCGATCCGCGACGCCGCGACCAAGGAGCTGCAGGCGAAGGACTGGGTGCTGAACACGTCGACGCAGGACGACCTGACGCTCGAGGGCAGCCCCGAGCAGATCCAGAAGACGCTGGTCGGCATGTACAAGACCGAATACGCGCAGCACTGGCAGAAGTTCATGCAGGGCATCGCGGTGCAGGGCTTCAGCAGCTTCGGGCAGGCGGTCGACGGGATGAACCGCCTGGGCGACCCGCAGGATTCGCCGATCCGCAAGGTGCTCGAGACCGCGTACGACCAGACCTCGTGGGACAACCCGTCGCTCGCGAACGCGACGATCAAGAAGGCGCAGACGGGCGTCGTGAACTGGTTCAAGCAGCTGTTCACGCGCACGAAGGCGGGCCAGGTGGCGGCCGCCAACATCGACATCAACGGCAATCCGGCGGACGTGCCGATGGGCCCGGTCGGCCAGGAGTTCGTCGGCCTCGCGCGGATCGTCGCGACGCATGACGGCACGTCGCTGCTGAAGGGCTACATGGACACGCTGTCGAAGGTCCGCACGCGCTTCAACGTGATCAAGAACCAGGGCGACCCGGGCCCGGGCGCGCGCCAGCTGATGCAGCAGACGCTCGACGGCAGCGGCTCGGAGCTGGCCGATTCGCTGAAGTTCGTCGACGAGCAGATGCTGACCGGCCTGACCGACACGCAACGCAAGTCGCTGCGCCCGCTGCTGGTGCGGCCGCTGATGCAGGCGTTCTCGGTCGTGATCCAGCCGGCCAGCGCGGAAGTCAACAAGGTGTGGAACGCGCAGGTCTACCAGCCGTTCCAGGGCTCGCTCGCGACCAAGTACCCGTTCGCGGCGAGCGCGAAGGTCGAGGCCGGCGCCAGCGAGATCGCGCAGGTGTTCGGTCCGGACGGCTCGATCGCGAAGTTCGTCGGCACGACGCTCGGGCCCCTCGCGGTGCGCCGCGGCGACACGCTCGCGGCCCGCACCTGGGGCGACATGGGCCTCGCGCTCGCGCCGGACTTCACGAACGGCTTCGCGCGCTGGGTCGCGCCGCTCTCGGGCGGCGCGGCGGGCGCCGGCGGCGGCGCTGCGTCGTCGGAACCGCAGACCGTGTTCCAGATCCTGCCGCAGCCGAGCAGCGGCACGACCGAGTACACGGTCGCGATCGACGGCCAGCAGCTGCGCTACCGCAACACGCCGCCGCAGTGGACCAACTTCGTGTGGCCGAACCCGCAGGGCTCGCCGGGCGCGACGCTGTCGGCGACCACCTTCGACGGCCGCACGATCCAGCTCGTCAACGAGCCGGGCCGCTACGGTCTCGAGAAGCTGATCAACTCCGCGCAGCGCAAGCGCCGCCCGGACGGCACCTTCGACCTCACGTGGACGCAGGGCAACGTGAACGTGTCGGTCACGATGCGCATCATCAGCACGTCGCAGCCGACGGGCGGCGGCGGCGACCAGCCGCAGCAGCAGAGCCTGCGCGGCCTGCGCCTGCCGTCGTCGGTCGCCGACGCGAGCGCCGGCGCCGCACAGAACGCGACGCAGGCGGGCGCCGGCGCGCCGGCCGCGGCACCGGCCGTTGCGGCCGCCACCGCATCGAATGCACAGGGGGCGCAATGACGCAAACCGTTCAGGCGCAGATCGCCTACTTCGGCAAGATCCCGTCGCGCGGCGATTTCGTCAAAAGCCCGCACAACCCGCAGCTGCTGCAGACGCTCGACCGCTGGATCGCGCAGGCGCTCGAGCTGCTCGCCGAGGACCCGCGCTGGAAGATCGTCTACGAAGACGCGCAGCCGATGCATTTCGCGTTCCTCGGCTCGCGCAGCCGGCTCGCGATCGCCGGGCACATGGTCGCGAGCCACGACGTGTCGATGCGCCGCTTCCCGTTCCTCGGCGCGGCCGCGCTCGAAGTCGAGCGGCCCGTCGCGTTCCTCGCGCGCAGCCCGCTCGCGTTCGCGCGGCTGTGGTCGCGCGTCGCGCAGCAGATCCCGCCGCTGCTCGGCAAGGAGGAGCCGCCCGGCGCGCTGCAGGCGCTCGGCGACACGCAGGTGCCGATCGAAGTCGGCAGCGGCCCCGGCAACGCGCACGACGGCACGTTCAACGATTTCATCGAGCACCAGTCGCTGTACGGCCTCGAGCAGATGCTGCTCGCGAGCGGCCATCCGGTGCGGCTGCGCGGCGCGATGCTCGCGCTCGGCTCGCTGCTGCGCCCGGTGATGCAGAGCGGCTCGTCGCACATCGAGCGCGGCCTCACGCTGCCGCTGCCGGTCGACCCGTTCTACCGCAGCCTCGTCGCGGCGTTCTGGCTCGAACTGATCGCGCCGTTCGTCGCGCAGGCCGACTTCGAGCTCGCGATCTTCATGGGCTCGATCGCCGAACGCGAACGGCTCATCATCGGCTTCAACGGCGCGTCGGCGAAAACGCTGCTGAGCGTCGTCGACCCGCAGACCTACGCCGCCCACAACATCGACATCGACGATCCGGAGTGGATCGACGCCCATGCGCAAAACGATCAACAGATCAGCAAGCTCGTCAGCTATCTCGACCAACCGCAACTGTCGCTGCGCTTCGCGATCGACGCGTTCCGCGAAGCGTTCATCGGAGGCTGACAGCATGCGCAACACGAATCACGCCCGCCGCGCGCGCTTTTCGCCCGTCATCGCCGCCCTCGTCGCCGCCGGCCTGCTCGCCGCCGGCGCCAGCAGCTTCGCGCAGAACAGCGGCGCGACCGTCACGCCGGTCGGCAACGGCACCGTCCAGACGAGCGCACTGCCGGCGACCGCCGCCCCCGCATCGCTGACGTCCGGCACGGCCGCGCATCCGGCCGCCGCGACGACGGCACTGGCGCCGCCGCCCGCGAACGCGACGCCCGGCCAGGTCGTCGTCGGCGGCAAGGTGCCCGACGAGGCGACCAAGGCCGCCGTGCTGCAGAAGCTGCGCGACACCTACGGCGCCGCGAACGTCGTCGACCAGATCGAGATCGGCGACGTCGCGACGCCGCCGAACTGGAGCGCGAACGTGCAGAAGCTGATCGGCCCGCAGCTCAAGCAGATCAGCAAGGGGCAGCTGAAGATCAACGGCACGCAGATCGACATGAAGGGCGAGGTGCGCAACGAGGCGCAGCGCCAGCAGCTCGCGAGCGACATGGCGAACACGTTGAACCCGACGTACACGATCAAGAACGGGCTGCGCGTGTCGGCGTCGGAGCAGGGGCTGCTCGACCAGACGCTCGCGAACCGCACGATCGAGTTCGAGACCGGCAGCGCGACGCTCACGCCGCAGGGCAAGGTGGTACTCGACCAGATGGCCGCGGCGCTCTCGAAGATGCCGAACCGCACGGTCGATCTCATCGGGCATACCGACAATTCGGGGAACCGCGCGTCGAATATCGCGCTGAGCCAGGCGCGCGCGGATGCGGTGAAGGGCTATCTGATCACGAAGGGGATCGCGTCGCAGCAGATGACCACGACGGGGGTGGGCCCGGATCAGCCGATCGCGCCGAATGATACGGCTGAAGGGCGGGCGCGGAATCGGAGGATTGATTTCCGGGTGGGGCAGTAGACGCGCGGGTGTGGGCATGGCGAGCCGACGGCAGGACGCCGGTGAACGCAGCCCGTGGATCGCGCGGGCGCGATCGATGGGCCGCGTCCTGGCCAATGCGCCGGTCCGCTGGTCGGTCGATCGTTCGATCCGGCCGTTCCCGTGAAAGACGCACTGCGCTGCCTGCGGTCGGCCGTTCTGCTGCTCGTTGGCGCGACGCTCGTGCTGATGGGTGCGGCGGACGCGATCGATTCCGCCATCCTCGTTCGCGCCCGTGCGTGGCCTCGCGTGCCCGCCGTCGTCGAGCGATGCGAGTTGTCGCTCCGGTATGGGAAATCCGCCGTGACCTGGGAGGCGCGCGCCGTGTTCCGGTATGGCGCGGAACATACGCGGCAGTACGACACGACGTGGCGGCCGGCCGGATCGCCGGTGTATTCGCGTTCGGAAGCGTCCAAGCTCAGCCGCGAACAGTTCGGCGCATTCACCCATACATATTGCAGCGCGGCCGCGACCGACGGGCTGCGCGTTTCGCCGATGTTTCCCGGCGTTGCTCGGCGTAACGATGCGGTTGTTGGCGGAGCATGGGTGCGTGAAACCGGATTCGCGCTGTTCGGTCTGGTTGGCGGGTTGATGCTGTGTGCGGTGAGCGTTTCGCTGTTGCCGTGGGGCGAGGATCGCAAAAAGCAGGCGGTGAAACACAAGGCACGGCGAGCGCGGAGTCGCGTCAGCGGTTTATGACGCAACGTGCGAGCTCGCCGATAGCGTATCGGCGAGTACGTAAAACCGCATCGCGCTACTGCGTCGTCTGTACGTGTGGCCGAGGTTTTCAGTGTCTCGAGGAACGCAGGCCACTCCGGCTCGCGTGGATTCGGTTCTGCTCCTGCCAGTACCGCATGTCGCTGCGGAACCTGAGGCTCTCAGGCCAAACGATCATCGCTCACGACTGCTCGTCGGGCCTCACGCCGAGCAGCTCGCGGATATGCGACAGCGACCCGCTGTCCTTCACCACGCTCTCGAGCCACTTGTGCAGCGGCATGTCGGCCCACTCGGCCGCCTTGTCCGCGAGATACGCGACCGGGCTGTGCGGCTCGGTCTGCCGGAAATAGCGGGCGACCGCGCGCAGCTGGTCGACCGCCTGCGCACGGTTCTGGATGCCGGCGATCATTTGCGCCACCGGCGCACGCGAAGCGGTCTGCGTCTGCACATGGGTCTCCTCGGTGTGGAACGCGTCGCCGAAGCTCGGTTCGACGCGCTCCGGCTGCGCTTGCTGCGCCGACGGCGCGTGCGGTGCGCTGCCCGTATAGCCCTGCTCGCGCGCGAAGCGCTCGGTGAGCCGGTACACGGTCTCGAACGCGTCGCGTGCCTGGCGGAAGCTCGGCGCCGCATCGCCGGCGCGCGCGTCGAGCGTCTCCTCGAACGCGTCGAGCGCAAATTCGAACGCCTTCAGGTTCCCGAGCAGCGCGGAATAGAACGCGAGCGACGTCACGCGCCGCGACGCGTCGATCTGCTCGACCGACGGCTTGCCGCGCGCGATGTCGTTCGCGTGCTCCGGGTCGCGCTTCACCGCCTGCGCGACGTGCTGCGCGACTTCCCAGTCGAGCGTGCTGAACGCGTTCGACGCGCCGTCCGTCAACGGCACCGCGCGCAGCAGCTCGGCGGTGCGCCCGGCGAGCCACGCGACGTTGCCGAGCCGGTATTCGGTGTCGTCACCCTCCGGCAGCGGATGCACGGTGTCCCAGTACTGGCGGCACAGCCCTTCGAGCAGCGAGTAGCCGTCGGTAAGGCCCGTGATGCCGTCCTCGAGCGCGAGCGCCTCGGTCAGCCAAACGGCCAGCCGCAGGTCCTTCGTCTGCGTGCGCAGCAGCTCGCTCGAGCGCGCGACGACGAAGCTCCAGTCGGCTTCCTTGATCTCGGTCACCCATTCGCCCTGGTCCAGCGACGGGTCGTCGAAGCGCCGCGCCTCCTGGATCGCGTCGAAATCGTTCGAGAACAGCAGGTCGTCGCCGCACGGCGACGCGTCGCTGATCGGCGTCAGCAAGTCGGGGAGATTGATCGGCATGGTTCAGTGAATCCGTTGATGCAGGAGGTTTCGCGCGCGGCGCTCATCCGACCGCTCATTCGACCGTGTATTCGAACGCGCCCGCGTCGTCCGCGCGCACCGCGATGCGCGCGATGGCCGCGCCGTCGGCGATCCGGCCCAGCACGTGGCCGGCGATCTCCGGCAGCAGCGTGCCGTTCAGGATGTGGTCGACGTTGCGGGCGCCCGAATCGACCTCGGTGCAGCGCGCGAGCACCGCGTCGACCAGCGACTCGTCCCACTCGAACACGGCCTTGTGGTTCGCGTCGATCCGGCGGCGGATGCGGTCGAGCTTCAGTTCGATGATCTCGGCGAGCACGTCGTCGGAGATCGGGTAGTACGGCACGACCTTCATGCGCCCGAGGAACGCGGGCTTGAACGTCTTGTACAGCTGCGGGCGCAGCGCTTCGGCAAGCGCGTCGGGATCGGGCAGCTCCTCGGCCGGCTTGTTCAGGCAGGCCTGCATCACGGCCGACGAGCCGACGTTCGACGTCAGGATGATCAGCGTGTTGCGGAAATCGATCTCGCGCCCTTCCGCGTCGTCCATCGCGCCCTTGTCGAACACCTGGAAGAACATCTCGAGCACGTCCGGGTGCGCCTTCTCGACCTCGTCGAGCAGCACGACCGAGTACGGATTGCGCCGCACCGCCTCGGTCAGCACGCCGCCCTCGCCGTAGCCGACGTAGCCCGGCGGCGAGCCCTTCAGGCCCGACACGCTGTGCGCCTCCTGATACTCGCTCATGTTGATCGTGACCATCTTGCGCTCGCCGCCGTACAGGATGTCGGCCAGCGCGAGCGCCGTCTCGGTCTTGCCGACGCCCGACGGCCCGACGAACATGAACACGCCGCGCGGCTTGTTCGGGTCCTCGAGGCTCGCCGACGCGGTGCGCACGCGCTGCGCGATCGCCTCCAGCGCGTGGTCCTGGCCGATCACGCGCGCGGCGAGGAGCGGCTGCAGGTTCAGCACCGTGCCGATCTCGTCCTTCACCATCCGGCCGAGCGGGATGCCCGTCCACGACGCGACGATCTCGGCCACCACGTGGCCGTCGACCTGCAGCGGCACCATCGGCTCGCCGCCCTGCAGCGCATGCAGCGTCGCGACGCGCTCGGCGAGCTTGTCGCGGGTGGCCTGCACGTCGACCGGCTCGCCGTCCTCCGACGGGCCGCGCGCGCGGTCGAGCGCCGCGCGTAATTCGGTGATCTCGGCGACGATCGCGCGCTCGCCTTCGTAACGGGCTTCGTCCGCCGCGAGCTGTGCGAGCGCCGCGTCGCGCGCGCCGCGCAGCTCGCCGAGCCGCTCGTCGTGTGACGCGCCGCTCGCCGCCTCGCGCTCGAGCGACGCGATCTCCGCGTCGATCCGCTCGATGCGCTTCCTGGTGTCGTCGATCGCGGCCGGCGTCGCGCTCTGCGCGAGCGCGACCTTCGCGCACGCGGTGTCGAGCACGCTGATCGCCTTGTCCGGCAGCTGGCGGCCGCTGATGTAGCGGTGCGACAGGCGCACGGCCTCGGTGATCGCGTCGTCGAGGATCCGCACGTTGAAGTGCTTCTCCATCAGCCCGGACATCCCGCGCAGCATCGCGGCCGCGAGCGGCTCGCTCGGCTCCTCGACCTTCACGACCTGGAAGCGCCGCGCGAGCGCCGCGTCCTTCTCGAAATACTTCTTGTATTCGCTCCACGTCGTCGCGGCGATCGTGCGCAGCTCGCCGCGCGCGAGCGCCGGCTTCAGCAGGTTCGCCGCATCGTTCTGGCCGGCCTGGCCGCCCGCGCCGATGATCGTGTGCGCCTCGTCGATGAACAGGATGATCGGATGCGCGCTCTTCTTCACCTCGTCGATCACGCTCTTCAGCCGGTTCTCGAACTCGCCCTTCACGCTCGCGCCGGCCTGCAGCAGGCCCATGTCGAGCACGTGCAGCGCGACGCCGCGCAACGGCGGCGGCACGTCGTCGGCCGCGATGCGCAGCGCGAGCCCCTCGACCACGGCCGTTTTGCCGACGCCCGCCTCGCCCGTCATGATCGGGTTGTTCTGGCGCCGCCGCATCAGGATGTCGATCGCCTGGCGGATCTCCGCCTCGCGGCCGATCACCGGATCGATCTTGCCGTCGCGCGCGCGCTGCGTGAGGTTGGTCGTGTAGGTGTCGAGCGCGGGCGTCTTCGACTGGCCGCCCGCGGGCGCCGCGTCGAGCGCCGGCGCGTCGCCGCCGTCGCCGTCGCCCGCCGCTTCCGCCTGCCGCGGCTCGGCTTCGCTCGACCCGGCGGTGATTTCGTCGAACTTGTGCTTCAGGTCCGTCACGCGGATCTCGGCGAACTGCGCGGACATCCGCTGCGCGAATTGCGCGAGGTCCGGCGCGGTCAGCAGCGCGAGCAGCAGATGCCCCGAGCGGATGCGGCCGAGCTGCGAATCGAGCGACGCGATCAGCCACGCCTGCTCGAACAGCGCGATCAGGTGCACGGAGAACACCGGCGTGCGCGTGTTGCCGGTCTTCAGGCGCGTCAGCTCGCGCTCGAGGTCCGCGCGCAGCGCGTGCGGATCGATGCGGCTCGCGCGCAGCGCCAGCGGCAGGTCGCCGGCCGGCTCGTCGAGCAGCGCGAGGAACAGGTGCTCCAGATCGACCTCGTAGTGGCCGCGCGCAAGGCACGCGCTCGCCGCGTGCTGCGCCGCCTGCCGGCACAGCGGATTCAGTTTCGTGATCAGGGTCTTCAGGGGCGTGCTCATGGCGTCGATCTCAGGTTCGATTGCTTGTTTGTTGTCAGTCAGTGAATCACGTGCAGCTCGTAGCGGGCGTCGGAGCGATCCTCGGCCGCGTCGCGGGTGCAGAGGAAGGCGTCCCAGCCGAGCCGCGCGCCCGCGCCGAGCCGGCTCGGGCCGACCTCGGTGCGCTTCAGCACGAGCGACACCTCGTATTCGAGCGTGACGCCCGCGAGCAGCGTCAGCATCCGTTCGAGGCCGACCGCCCGCGGGCCGCCGGGCAGGAACGCCTCGTAGTCGCGCTTCGCCAGCGGGCCGACCACGATCCGCGCGCGCATGTCGCGCTGCCACACGCGCTCGCCGACGAGCGCGGTCCCGCCGAGCACCGCGTTGACCTCGCCGAGCACGCTCAGCTGGTCGGCCGGCACGTCGTACCACTTGCCGACGAACTGGTCGATCTTCACCGGCACGCGGAAGTAGTCGGACAGCGTGCGCTGCAGGTACGCGGCCGACATCGGCCGGTGCCGCGCGGCCAGCGCGTAGCCGGCCACCGCCTCGTCGAGCACGCCGCCCGCGCCCGCCTGCAGGCTGTCGCGCACCTCGTCGCTCGTCACGCCCGCGATCGCGAGCAGCAGCGGCAGGTAGCGCTCGTCGCGGTCGAGCTCGTAATGGAACGGCAGCCGGTATTTCTTCCACGCGGCGTAGAACAGCGCGGTCGCACGGTTCGAGAACACGTCGAAGAACGCGCGCGCCGCGTGGTCGCGCTTCAGGTACTCGCGCGCGCCGATCTGCTCGGTGTAGTACAGCGGCAGCGCGCCCTGCCCGCCGAGCAGCCCGAAGAACGCGGGCGTCAGCTCGACGCGGCCGAGCTCGCCGGCCGCGAGCGCCGCGTCGCGCGCATCGTCGGCGTCGAGCGGCGCGCCGTCGTCGTCGAACGACCGCACGCGCTCGATCTCGCTCGCCGGAAAGCCGAGCGACAGCGTGTTGCGGAACGCGATGCGCTGCGCGACGACGTCGCCGTGCCGCCACGCGCCGGGCGCATCGGTCGCCTGCCGCGCGAACAGCCCTTCGAGCACGCGCACCGCCTGGAAGAACTCGAAGCGGTGCGGCTCGTCGAGCAGCGCGCCGACTACGCCAGGATCGATTCGCCGGTCCGGGGCTTGCATCGGATGATCTCCTCGCCGGTGCGCTTCGACACGACGACTAGTTGAACGAAACTGTTGAGGTGGACGTACAGCCCGAAGAAGCTGTCGAGCACGCGCACGAACGACGCGAGGCTCGAGCCGACGAAATGCTCCTCGTCGATCGTCACGCGGATCTCGATGCCGCGCACGAAGGTCGCGAACGGCTTGCCGGGCAGCCATTGCACGGCGCCGCGCTGCTCGATGCCCGCGAGCCCGTCGATCTGCCGCATCGACACCGCGGTGCGCCGCAGGTCGTACAGCGTCAGCATTTCCTTCAGCGGCGCGAGGCCGTGATCGACGAGCGACACGTGGTTGAGCGCCAGATGCGACACGAGCCGCCAGTGCGCGGAGCGGCCGCGCTCGAAGCGCACGCTCGGCGTCGGCCGGCGCAGCATCGCGATGCTGCTCGTCTGCGCGCCGCCTTCCTGGAACAGGTCGCCGCCCTCGAGCCCGAACGCCAGCATCGCCGGCAGGTCGCGGTTCGTGCAGGTCAGGTCGAGGCTCAGCGTGTCGGTCTGCGGCGACGTCGGCTCGAAATCGATGTCGACGATCGAGATCTCGGTCTCGTAGCCGGGGCTCTTCTGCGCGACCCAGTCGTTGCGGCGCGCGAACCAGTAATGGCCGACCCGCGCCGATTCGCCGTGGTGCAGCGAATAGAACGGCCGGAACTCGATCACCGATTCCTCGTGCGCCTGCTGGCGCACGAGCTTCACCGAGTCGATCGAATACACCTCGTACGCGAACGCGCGGCGCGCCTCGGCGATCACCGGATACGACACCGCGCGGTGCGTGATGCGGATCGGCTCGCCGTGCTGGCGGAACAGGTTGACGATCGGCGTGCAGAACAGCCGGAAATGGTTCGCGCTCAGCAGTTCGAGCAGGCGCGCGACGTGCGAGTCGCCGCGCACGTCCTGCAGCACGAGATGCAGCGTCGAGCGCTGGCAGCGGCCGGACGCGCGCGCGATCGCGGCGAGGTCGAAATCGACGAAGTCGAACTTGTCGGGGAACGCGAAATACTCGGTCAGCAGCCGGTACGCCGGATGCGATTTCGCCGGGTAGTCGATCAGCGCGTCGCCCTCGTCGAAGCCCGCCTGCGCGATCGGCAGCTTGCGCAGCGCGGTCCAGCGGCCGTTGCGCTCCGGCTCGACGTACGCGCCGAGCACGTTGACGAACAGGCAATCGGTGAGCGCCGCGACGAACGACTGTTCGCCGTGCAGGTGCGCGCGCAGCGTCGGCAGCTTCAGCGCGCCGAGGTCGAGCTGCGCCGCGAGCGATTCGAACGTGATCGAGATCACGCCGGTCGCGTTGGGCGGCAGCACCGTCGCGCTCGGCGCGAGCGCGACCGGCGTGTAGCGCGCCTCGGAAATGCGGATCGGCGCGAGCGTCACGTCGTAGGCGGTGCGGAACCGGCACTGCACGCCGCGGATCGGCCGGCTCTTCAGCTCGGTGCCGCGCTCGACGACCACCGGCTCGGTCTGCTGGCCCGGCGCGCCGAGCGCGAACTGCGTGATCGAGCACGACGGGAACGGCCGCAGGTAGTGCGGATACAGCACTTCCAGCAGCGCTTCGGTGAATTCAGGGTAGTCGTCGTCGAGCTTCTTGTTGATCCGCGCGCCGAGCAGCGCGAACGACTCGATCATCCGCTCGACGTGCGGATCCTCGCAATGCTCGCCGGAGAGCGCGAGACGCGCCGCGATCTTCGGGTAGCGTTCGGCGAAATCGCGCGAATAGCGCCGCAAAAACGATAATTCGCGCTCGTAATACGGCAGCAATTCTTCCATCGACGACCCCGAACCTCATTCATTGCGTGCCGCGCCGGACGGTCCGGCCCGCGCGGCGGCGTAAGTTACTGCGCTTTCGCGGCGCGCGCGCGTGTGACCGAATACTGCAGCGTCGACGGCTGCAGCATCGCGTCGAAATTGACCGGCTCTTCGGCCGGATGCACGACGAGCAGCGCCTGGATCGCGAAATAGAGCGCGTTGGTCGACTGCTCGTTGAGCTCGAACGTCACCTGCACCTGCTGCAGGCGCGGCTCATGGCGCGCGATCGCCAGCTGGATCGACTTGCAGATGTAGGTGCGGTCGTAATGGCTCGCGAGGCTCAGGCCCGCGAAATCGTTCAGCCCGTAGGTCAGCACCGACTTCTGGCATTCCGGCAGCGTCGCCAGTTCGTGATCGGTATGCGCGATACGGGTATTGAGGATCGCCTCGACATCGCGGGCGACCGTGTTCTTCAGCTCTTCCAGCGACAATTGCCGCATCGCCGCGGAAGCCGGCAGGTGCGGTTCATCGTCGAACAGCTTGTCGAGAAAGCTCGGTTCGAATCGTTTCATCAGGCCGGCATACGCTGCGAAAAACGGCAACGGGACGCGACGCCCCGTTGCCGCAACCGACCTTAGACCGCGTAGGTCTTGTCGTTCTTCGTCAGGCTCCAGGCGCCCTGCGTGTTGCCGCCCTGGTTGCCGCCGATCTTCTGCTGCGTCTGCTTCCACTGCACGGCAGCGTACTTCAGCGAGAAGGTCTCGTGCGGCAGGCCTTCCTTCTGCACGCTCGGCGTGACGCTCGAGATGATCACGTACTTCAGCTTGACCTCGAGGTACTTGACGCGCTGGCCTTCGCCGTCCGAACGCATGAAGTCGATCGTGACTTCATCGAACGTCGTGCCGCCCGACGCGTGCTGGTACAGCAGCGGGCTCGACGAATCGATCTCCTTCGTGAACACCATGTCGCCGTGCTCGCAACGCTCCGACGTATGGCCGCCGGCCGTCGATGCAGTCGCCGAGCGCGGCTGGATGATGGAATGGTCCCACGATTTCAGTTCAATCCAGGCATCGTGGTCTTTGTCCGCAGACTCGCCCTTGATGGCCGGATTACCGAACTTCAGATACATGTCTAACATGGCCTTCGACTCCCCAAAGAGGTGGTTTTAACGTCCTACCCAGGCGGCCCGCCCGGGCGATTCTTCGCTTATGAATTTGCCGGTTTGGGCAGATCAGCGACAAGCCGCAGAGAAATCGAGAGTTCGTCGAGCTGAAAGTGCGGGCGCAGGAACGCGACCGAACGATACGAGCCCGGCTTGCCCGGAATCTCTGACACTTGTACGGATGCCTCGCGCAGCGGGAATTGCGCCTTCTGCTCCTGCGTCGCGTTGTCGTCGAGCAGGACGTATTGCGAAATCCACCGGTTGAGGAACGTCTCGACGTTCTGTGCCGACGCGAAGCTGCCGATCTTGTCCCGCATCATCGCCTTCAGGTAGTGCGCGACGCGCGATACCGAGAAGATGTATTGAAGCTGGGCGGACAGGACGGCGTTCGCGTTGGCGCTGTCGGTGCTGTATTTCTTCGGCTTCTGCACCGATTGCGCGGCAAAGAACGCGGCGTAGTCGGAATTCTTGCAATGGACGAGCGGAATGAAGCCGAGGTCGCTCAGCTCCTTCTCGCGGCGGTCGGTGATCGCGATCTCGGTCGGGCACTTCAGCGCGACCTCGCCGTCGTCGGTCTTGAACGTGTGGGTCGGCAGGTCCTGGACGAGGCCGCCGCCTTCGACGCCGCGGATCGCCGCGCACCAGCCGAAGTCGTCGAACGCCGCCGTCAGGCGCGCGGCGAATGCCCATGCCGCGTTGCACCACAGGTACTTGTCGTGGTCGGTGCCGTCGACGTCCTCGACGAAGTTGAAGCTTTCGGCGATCTGGCCGTCCTTCGGATTGAACGGCAGGCGGCCGAGGAAGCGCGGCAGCGTCAGGCCGACGTAGCGCGAATCCTCGGAATCGCGGAACGACTTCCACTTCGTGTATTCGACCGTGTCGAACACCTTGCCGAGATCGCGCGGCCGGCCGAGGTCGGAGAACGTCTCGAGGCCGAGCAGCTCCGGCGACGCCGACGCGATGAACGGCGCGTGCGCGGCCGCCGCAACGTGCGACATCTGCTCGATGAAGTACATGTCTTCCGGCTGGCGGGAGATCTCGTAGTCGCCGATCAGCGTGCCGAACGGCGAGCCGCCGAACGTGCCGAATTCCTCTTCGTAGACCTTCTTGAACAGCGCGCTCTGGTCGAACTCGCTCGCGCTCTTGAAGTCGCGCACGAGCTCGCGCTTCGGCGCGTGCAGCGCCTTGATCTTGATCGTCTGGCCGGTGTTGCTTTCCTTGACCAGATAGTCGAGGCCGCGCCACGTGCCTTCGAGGCGCTGGAATTCCGGCGCATGCATCACGGCCGAAAGCTGCGCGGAGATCAGGCTGTCGAGCTCCGCGACGCGCGCGTCGATCGTCGCCGACAGGTTGTCCGACACGATCACCGTGCCGTCGAGCACCTGGTGCACGAGTTCGCCGATCAGGTCCTTCGCGCGTGCATGCTCGGAATCGGATTTCGCGACCTTGCTCTTCTCGACGATCTCGTCGAGCAGCGAAGTCCCGGCGGCGTATTCCGCGCCGCTCGTCTGGGCCGCAGCCGTTTGCTGGTTCATCTCAACACCCCGTCGTCATTCGCCGTCTTTGTCACCGCCCGTGCCCTTCGCGAGCTCCTGCAGCTGCTGCGTGTTCTGCAGCACCTCGGAGAGCAGGTCCTCGAGCTTGTCGTTGCCGGCGAGCTTGTTGCGCAGGTCGGCGAGCTTCGAGCGCGCCTCGAGCAGGCGGCGCAGCGGCTCGACCTGCTGGACCACGTCATCCGGGCTGAAATCCGACAGCGCGCGGAACTTCAGGTCGACCGCGAACTTGCCGCCGCCTTCGCTCAGGCGGTTTTCCACCTGGAACACGGCGCGCGGCTCGATCGCCTTCATCACGTCGTCGAAGTTGTCACGATCGATATTGACGAACTTGCGGTCGCGCAGCTTCGGCTGCTCGATTTCCGACTGGCCCGCCAGATCGCCGACCACCCCGACGACGAACGGCAGCTCCTTCACCTCGATCGCGTCGCCCTTCTCGACCTCGTAGGTCAGCTGGACGCGCGGCGGCCGTATTTTCTGCAGGCGCTTCTGAATGCTCTCGTTCTTGGCCATCGACGGCTCCCAGGTTAGTTGTGGTTATCGCGTCAGTTGCGTGCTGTTGCGCTCAGTTGCGCAGCGCGCTGAACGGATCGGCGCCGCCCTTCTGCGCGGCGGCGGCCTGCGGCGGAGCCGACTGCGCCGGCGCTGCAGCCTCGGCGGCCGGCGCCGCGCCGGCCTTCGGACGATGAATGATGCGGCGCGACGTGCGCGGCTTCGCGACGCGTTGCTCCGGCGGGAACAGCGAGGACTCGCCGAGCGTGTCGCGCAGCTGCTTCGCGAGCTGCTGCGCATCCGACTTCGCGTCGCCCGCGAGCGACGAATCCTGGCGCAGCTCGCCGAGCGATTGCGTCGCGATCCGCAGGCCGGCAACGGCCAGCACGCTCTTCGCCTGGCGGTCGGTCTTGTCGCGCTCCAGCGCTTCCTGCGCGGCGACGATCGCCTGGCCGTAATGGTTTTGCGCGAACTGGATCTGCGCGATGCGCGACCACGGCTCCTCGCGCGTCGGGTCCGCCTTCGCCAGCGCCTGGTACAGGCCCAGCGCGCGCTCCTGGTCGCCTGACTTCGCCACGGCGTCCGCGTCGGCCAGCGACTTGTTGAACACCTCGGCGCTCGGCGGCGTGGGCGTGCTTGCGCAACCGGCGATCACGCCGCAAGCCACCACGACCCCAGAAAGTTTTGCGAAGAGACGGTCTTTCATCGTTATATCCACCGGCGCGTGAGTTTTAAATCGTTGAGAATCTGGTTCTTTTGCTTTGCGAGAAGCGCGCGGGTATAGTACCGATCAATTTTTCATAATTCAATCGCCGCGTGCAGAGTAACTCGTTTTAAAACCGCGCGTACCACCTCGCATGACGCCGCGCGTCAGAGTGGGAAGCATTCGCCCGGATCGGGCGCGCAAGTTTTACTCATTCCGCGGCACGCGACCCGGAATGCGGAAAAATTTGCCGGGCGATCGCAGTGACGGATGCGCGCCTTGCTTAATAGCTGAACGATGAAATTCCGCCATTCCGACGGGTGCGGCAACGGCTGGTAGTTTTGACAGGGAGTAAAAGGCGGCAAGCCGGAAACAAACGATGAAATCGCTCATGATTCGCTACGCGCTGCCGCTGGCCGCCTGCGCGCTTCTGGCCGGATGCGCGGCCGCCCCGCTCATCGGCTCGGCCGCGAGCGCCGTGATGCAGGCCGCCGGCGTCGGCAAGCCCGACCTGCCCGATTCGCAGAAGCCGCCGCGCAACGTCGGCATCACGCTCGCCGCGGCCTCGAACCTGAACGCCGCGAACGACAACAAGCCGCTCGCGCTCGTCGTGCGCCTCTATGCGCTGAAGGACCCGACCTCGTTCCAGCAGGCGCCGTTCGACAGTTTTACCGATCCGAACAAGGAAAAGGCCGCATTGGGCGCCGACCTGCTGAACGTGCGCGAAATCACGCTGATCCCGGGCCAGCGCTATACGGCGACCGAAAAGGTGTCGCGCGAAGCGCAGGCGTTCGGCATCGTCGCGCTGTTCCGCGACCCGGCGCTGCAGCGCTGGAAATTGACATTCGATCCGGCGAAGTCGGAGAAATCCGGCATAATCATCGGCCTGCATAATTGCGCGATGACCGTCACCGGCGGCGCCGTCATCGCGCCGCAACAAGGCGCGCCTTCGCAACCGCTCAATTTGCTTTCGTCGGTCCGCTGCGGTTAAGCATGACGCATGAATGTCAATTAACAAGAGTTAACAAATTGGCGATTTAATTCGGGCGCGACCAATCGATTACTTCGCATCACGACATTAACCGGGTTTGACATGAGTTATTCGGCCAAGGTGCTATGGGGAGAGGGGCTGTTCCTCCGGCCTCAACACTTCCAGCGACAGGATGCGTACCATGAGGCGCGCCTGTTCGAATCCATCCAGGCGATCCAGCCGTACAACTGGGGCGTGCGCACGGTGCGCTTCGACCGCGACGCGCTCGGCAGCAACGTGCTGCGCCTCGCCGAGCTGTCGCTCGTGTTCCCGGACGGCGCGCTGTACGCGGCGCCGCAGGCGGACGACCTGCCGCCGCCGGTCGCGCTCGACACGCTGCCGGAGGGCATCAACGAGTTCGTGTTCTACCTCGCGCTGCACCCGCTGCGCGAGAACGGCGCGAACTACAACGACGATCCGGCGACCGGCTTCACGACGCGCTTCGTCAGCGAACAGACGAGCGTCGCCGACAACTTCACCGACGCGGCCGAGGCCGACGTCACGTTCCTGAAGACGCAGGTCAAGCTGATCGCGCACAGCGAGCCGCGCGACCAGCTGCTGTCGGTGCCGCTCGTGCGCGTGCGCCGCACCGCGACGTCCGGCTTCGAGATCGACGACAGCTTCGTGCCGCCGTGCCTCGCGATCGAGGCGTCGCCGATCCTGCACCAGCGGCTGCGCCAGCTGATCGACGCGCTGCAGGCGAAGGTGAACGCGCTGTACGGCTTTCACCGCGAGCCGTCGAAGAACATCATCGAATTCCGCTCGGGCGACATCGCGTCGTTCTGGCTGCTGCACACCGCGAACGCCGCGTTCGCGACGCTCGCGCACCTGCACCAGCATGCCGCGCTGCATCCGGAGCGGCTGTTCCAGGAGCTGCTGCGCCTAGCCGGCCAGCTGATGACGTTCTCGAAGGGCTACACGCTCGCCGACCTGCCCGCGTACCGCCACGACGATCCGGGCCCGGGCTTCGCGCGTCTCGACCTGATTCTGCGCGAGCTCCTCGACACCGTGATCTCGACGCGCTACTTCGCGATCACGCTCGACGAAGTGCGCCCGTCGTTCCATCTCGGCCGGCTCGATTCCGGCAAGATCGACGAGAAGACCGCGTTCTACCTCGCGGTGTCCGCGGACCTGCCGAGCGTCGAGCTCGTCGAGGCCGTGCCGGCCCGCTTCAAGGTCGGCGCGCCCGACGACGTCGACAAGCTCGTGCTGTCGGCGATGCCCGGCGTGCGCCTCGCGTACACGCCGCAGGTGCCGCCCGCGATTCCGGTGCGCCCGGGCGCGTGCTACTTCGCGCTCGATTCGCGCGGCGCGCTGTACGAGCGCATGCTGCAGGCCCAGTCCGCGATGATCTACGCGCCGACTGGCATCAATGACCTGAAGTTCGAACTGATCGCGGTCACATCATGAGCTACGCGCCTTCCCTGTTCGGCGACAACGCGCCGCCCCCCATCACCCCGGCATCGACCGATTCCGCGTTCCAGGCGCGCTCGCTGCTCGACCTGCTGTACGACGGCTTCTACATGCTGTTCCTGCTCAAGAACGGCCGCGAGCCGGAGAGCGCGAGCGAGTTCAGCACGCGCATCCAGGAATTCCTCGCCGACTACGAGCGCGGCGCGAAGAAGCTGAACATCTCGGCCGAGGACGTGTACAGCGCGAAGTTCGCGTTCTGCGCGGCGGTCGACGAGACGGTGCTGTCGTCGCAGTACAAGATCCGCCCGGACTGGGAGCGCCGGCCGCTGCAGCTCGCGCTGTTCGGCGAGCAGCTCGCGGGCGAGAAGTTCTTCCAGCATCTCGAGGATTGCCGCGCGAAGGGCGCGGCGCGGCTGCAGTCGCTCGAGGTGTTCCACATGTGCCTGCTGCTCGGCTTCCAGGGCAAGTACCTGCTCGAAGGGCCGGAGAAGCTCGCTTACCTGACCGCGCGCATCGGCGACGAGATCGCGCACATGAAGGGCAAGCGCGCGCCGTTCGCGCCGCACTGGACGCTGCCGGACCAGATCGCGCACCGGCTGAAGCGCGAAGTGCCGGTGTGGGCGATCGGCGCGGTGTTCGGGCTCGTCGCGCTGCTCGCGTATCTCGGGCTCAATACGTATCTGAAGGACAAGACGCTGCAGGCGCTCGCGCCGTATTCGCAGGTCATCAAGGTCGGGCCGGAATCGGCGAATTTGACGATTTCGCTGCCTTGAGCTTGCGGTGAGCGGACGTTGTCGCGTTGGAGGGAAGGACCGCTTGGCGGTCCTTTTTTGCTGTGGCGTGGGGCGTGGCGTGGCGGGCGCGTTCAGAGAAGAATGAACGCGTCGTTCTCCACGTAGAAGACGAATGCGTCGAGCAGTTGCGAGAGACTCGGATCGTCGACCTGCTCGTGCGCGTTGATCACGATGTCCTCGATCGTCGCGCTGTTCAAGGTCACGCGCCAACCTTCTAGTGGAGCGGTGGCGGGTGGCGTCGCGCCTTCGGCGTGAGCGGTGCCTTCGGCGAACTCGCCCTCCGTATCGAGCGTCCACGGCATCTGCGGCAAGCAGAGCCACCCGTGGAAATCGCCAGGGTGTTCAAGAATGTGCTTCAGCGACACGGTGGTCGCGGTGATCGTTGACATGGATGTTGCGGTGGTGACGGGAGTCGAATCGATGCGTTGGGCGATCGGGAAGGGGCGCGTAGGGGCTGCGGGGTAGCCGCTTGCGGCGGTGAGGGGGGATTATGCCAATTTCGTGTGCGGCGCGTGGGTTCGGGGGAGAGTGTCGGGCGGTTGGCCGGTGGAGCGGTCCGCTGCGCGAAATCGTACGCGGGACAGCGTGTGATTCGATCGATTGCGGAGCTGCCGTGGAATCCGAACCTGTCCGCATTTTTGTGGGCGAGGCGGTTGAACAGCACGTTATCCGCGCGCCTGCGTGAATCGCTCGCCAAACAGGATAGCAAACTGATTCATTGCTGATTTCCAGTCGAAGGCGGCCCGCACGGTCTTGGCCAGCACGTTGCGCAGCGCCAGCCAGAGCAGCTTGATCGCGGCCTCGTCATTCGGGAAGTGACCACGAGTCTTGATGATCTTGCGCAATTGCATGTTCAGACTTTCAATGGCGTTCGTAACCGGCATGATATAGCCGGTGCCTCGCGTTCCCGCGCCGAGCGGTTTGAGCGTATGGTGTGACCATCCGGGACATGGGGCACTGGGGAGCACTTCGGGTGGGCAGGCCGTTCCTATACGATGAGCCGCGAGCTCGTGTTAGTAGTTGGCCGCCCCTGCGACCCGCCCGGTTGCGCTGCGAGCGCGAATCCGTAGTTGTCGTGCTGTCCCACCGGCTCCCAACAGTGATCTGAAACGGGAGACGGTTATGCGAATCGTAGGGTTAGATGTGTCGCGCTCCGTGGCCGAGATCGCGTACCTGGAGGATGGCACGCTGCATGCAGGCGGCCGCACCGGGTTGCGACGCGATGAACTGGAGCGCTTTGCGGCAAAGCTGCGTGCCACCGATCATGTGGTACTCGAAGCGACCGGCAATACCACTGCCATCGTCAACGTCTTGCGCGCGCATGTCGCGCGTGTGGCGATTGCCAATCCGCTGCAAGTTAGGCTGATCGCGGAGGCTCGCGTCAAGACGGACAAGATCGATGCAGCCGTGCTGGCACAGCTGTATGCGAGCGGTTTTCTGCCGGAAGTATGGATGCCGGACGAGCACACGCTGGCGTTGCGTCGACAGATCGCGCGCCGCTCACAGCTGGTGCGGCAACGTACACGGCTGAAGAACGAGATTCACGCAGTCCTGATTGCACACCTGATCGAGCGGTGTCCCGCCACCGATCTTTTTGGCAAGAAGGGGCGTGCGTGGCTCGGTGTTCAACCGCTGCCACTGGATGAACGACTGGGTGTTGAGCAGCGACTGCGCGAACTGGACCGCCTCGGCGACGATCTGCGCGAGGTGGAGCAAGCGCTCGCGCAAGCGACCATCGACGATGCGCGATTGCGCGTGATGCTAACGATCACTGGCGTGAACACCACAGTGGCGATCGGACTGCTATCGGCCATCGGCGACATCGCGCGGTTTCCGAATCCGGAGAAGTTGGTGAGCTACTTCGGTCTCAATCCATCAGTCTATCAATCCGGTCCGGCACCGGCCAGGCATGGTCACATCACCAAGCGCGGGCGCTCTTATGCTCGGGCGATGCTGGTCGAAGCCGCTTGGGGTGCAACGCAAGCGCCCGGGCCGCTGCGCGCCTTCTTCCTGCGCGTGCGCGATCGCCGCGGCCAGCAAATTGCCGCCGTCGCGACTGCTCGCAAACTCGCAGTAATCGTATGGTATGTGCTGACACGCGGTGAACCGTTCGCGTGGGATCGCCCGGCGTTGACTGCGCACAAACTGCGTGCGCTGGAACTGCAGGCTGGAATGCCGGCGCAGCATGGCCCGCGCAAAGGTTCGGCTGCGGCCTACAGTCTGAAGAGTGTGCGTCAGCAAGAGCGAGCCGTGGCCGAGCAGTCTGAGCGAACCTATCAGAGACTGTTTAACCGGTGGAAACAGTCGCGCCCCAAATCAGACAGCGCGCCGATACGGTGGCCGCAGGCGCGAACATAGCGAACGAGCGAAGCGCGGTGCGGGACTTGTGCATTTCATCCGTTGTGTAGACAACTCGTCGAATCTCCGGCGGAAACACGAAGAACGGTATGACGTGCTCCCATGCACGCTGCCACGACTGCACGATGGTCGGGTACTTCGCGCCCCAAGGGCCGTCAGCGAAGTCTTGCAGTGCCTGCCTTGCCGCCTCCTCGCTGGCGGCCGCGTAGATCGGGCGCAGCGCTGCGGCGAGCGCCTTACGGTCCTTGTAGCTGGCGTATTCGAGACTGTTGCGGATCAGATGCACGATGCAGGTCTGAACGGTCGTGCGGGGATAGGCTGCGCTGATGGCCTCGGCCAGCCCCTTCAGGCCATCGACCACGGCGATCAGGATGTCCTGACAGCCACGCGTCTTGAGTTCGTTGAACACCTTGAGCCAGAACTTGGCGCCCTCGGTCTGCTCGATCCAGAGGCCCAGCACGTCGCGCTGGCCGTCGGCCTGGATGCCCAGCGCCAGATACACGGCCTTGTTGCTGGCCACGCCGTCGCGGATCTTGACCCGCAGCGCGTCGAAGAACACCACCGGATACATCGCCTCGAGCGGGCGGCTCTGCCAGGTCAGCGCATCGGCCATGACCTCGTCGGTGACTGAGTTGATGAAGTCGGGCGAGACCTCGGTGCCGTAGCTCTCGGCCAGAAAGGCTTGAATCTCGCGCACGCTCATGCCGCGCGCGTACATCGCGATGATGCGCTCGTCGAAGCCGGTGAAGCGGCGCTCGTGCTTGGGAATCAGGATCGGCTCGAAGCTGCCATCGCGGTCACGAGGCACCTCGACCCGGACCGGGCCGCGATCGGTGATGACGGTCTTGCCGCTCGCGCCGTTGCGTTCGTTGGCCTGGCCGGGCGGCTTGGACTGGCCCGGCTGATAGCCCAGATGCAGATTCATCTCGGCGCCCATTGCGCGTTCGATGAGCGCCTTGTTGAACGCCAGCATCAGGTCCTGCACCTCGGCCGGCGTCATCGGCCCCTTGACCAGTTGGTCCAGCAGTTCCTTGGGCAGTTCAGGCCGCGGCCCGCGGGCCGCTGCCTGACGCGCTACAGTTTGCCTTTTCTTCTTCATTGGCATATCCATGACTTTTACACCTCATGATATGCCCCGCCCACGAAATCACGGATAGGTCCCCATGGAGAGGTGTCTGATGCCGAAGCAACGTCGTTCGTTTTCCCCCGAGTTCAAACAGCAAGCAGCCAATCAGTTGACCACTACAGATCGGGTCCTTGCTGACGAACCGGCCGCTGTTGGGATCATAGTACCTGTGCCGGTTATAGTGCAGCCAGTTTCGGTACCGTGCCGAATTCGCAGACGTGTGACATCATCCGTTTGACCAGTCGATGTAGGCGTCGTTGTCGTAGTAGTAGACGAAGGCGCTTACCAAGTCCGACACAGTCGCGCCTTGCCGCTGTGCTCTAGCATTTTCGACGACGCTTTTGATCACTTGAATTCCAAGTGCGTAGTGCAATCCGTGATCGACGGCGAATCTCGGCCTGTCGGGATCTGGCTCATTGTCGAAATCGTCTGGATTGAGCACTGCGCAAGGCGTGCCTTCATTCCAGTCGACTCCGTGTGGCATGTATAGCGCGAAGTCCCAAGGTTGCCTGTCGATGCCGTCAAGCACGTCTCGAAGGGTCGTGATCTTGTTCATTAGCGAGCGCGTCCGCCTCCCCAATTTTGTTTGCCACCTTGGCCGCCCGGATGCAGCACAGCTTGAACAGGGCCAGGCGCCTGATGCTGAGACATCGGGACCAACTGCAGAACCCCCTTACGGCACGGATGATGATGCCACGAGAACCCGGGCGGGGCACTTGATTTGTATCCGCCTCGTGGGCCAGCCGCAACGTGATCCGAAACCCCGGAATAATGTTGATCCATCATTTGCTTGAACTGTGGATCGCTTTGCATTGCTGCATCGAACTGTCGATTTGCTTCCCTGAAATGCGATGGGTCGCTACCCACCTCCTGACCAGGAGCAAGCTGAACCTCATGAAGCACTGAATATTGGCTACTGCTTAAAGGGCGGTTTGAACTATCGCATCCAGACAGCTCACGCGCTAGACCGAGTGCATCTGTCCACAAGATCGGGTTGGGCGCGTACTGATAAACGTTGAAGCCACCGGCCAAGCCGATCGCGTCCTTGCTGACGCTGACAAACCGACCGGTGTTGGGATCATGGGGCCTGTGCCGGTTATAGATCGTTGCCCGTTATGCGGCCGTCGCGGATGGCGGTCAGCCCGGCAACGAGATCGCTTGCCAGTGATTTGACTTCATCCTCAGCTAGCGCTCCGAGCGGCACGACAACGAAACGTTCGTCCCTTCGGAGATCCAGAGCAAAGCAATAATCCCCACCGTCCGTACCGATGCCCACAAAGCCCCGGCCCATGCGTGTCGCGATCGAGTACAAGGCATTGAGTTCGATGACCTGCTCAACGGTCCACATGGACAGATAGAGCTCGCCAACTTCGCCCTCGCCCCCATCCGACCACGCAAGGAAGTCCTTATAGTTCAATGGAAGCAGAACGCCTAGTGTCTTTTCCAAGCCAGCGATTTCTGCGAGGGTGGAGGGGGCACTTCTGTGAAAGTCGACACCCAGCAACGCTGTGAAATCCGTCATTTGATGGCTCCGAGTTTGTCGAAGTACTTGTACGCCTTCTTCAAGGCACGCTTACGGCAATCGTCCGAGATCCCAGCAGCCCGCATATCTTGCGACGAATAGTTGAATTGATCCTGAATGCTTGTAGCCCACGGGTCCTGTCCTGCGGCCGTCATTGCATCACGACGTGCGTTCTGGCTATCGCTGATCGTTTTGTGGATCGGGTTTTGTGGGATGAGAATTGCAGGAGCTTCTCGATAGTTGTACCCCTTGATTTCGTTCGCCTTCGCCCAACGATCCTGAATGATGTGGTGACTCTGATAGGCAGACGGCCGGGGGCTCGGTTGATTACCGTGTGGCTCAACGCCACATGGGCACCCGCATCGCTTCGCGAGACCAAGTGGATCAATCCAGCCCGTCGGGTTATCAGCGTATTGATAGATGTTCGGGCCGCCTTGCAAACCAATCGGATCTTTGCTAACGAACCGGCCAGAATGAGGATCATAGTACCGATACCGGTTGTAATGCAGCCCCGTCTCATCATCCCCCCACTGCCCCTGAAACCGCAGCGCATTCTTCGCCACGATCCCCGCCGCCTTCGACGCCCGCGCAATCACCTCCCGCGCTTCGCCCCACGCCTTGTACGACGCTTCCCACACAACGTCACCGTCGTCATCGGTCAGCAACTGCGGCGTCCCGATCTGGTCGCAGTGGTAGTAAAACACTGCCGCGTCGCCCCGCCGCTCCGGCATTTTCTGTAGCGGATCCTCCTCCGGCACATAGCGATCGGTGCTCTTCCACTGCGGCGTCGCAATGCCCTCCACCGGCTCCGCAACATACTGCGCCAGCGGCACGAACGTCCGCGGCTCGTACAGATAGTGCGTACCGCGCTCGCCGTCGCTCTCGTACGCCAGCCTGTCGCCATCCCACCCGAACGTGGTCCGCTCGCCGTCCACCTCCTTCGCAATACGCCGGCCGAACGCGTCATAGAAATACCGCGCCTCGCTCTGCCGAGACGTCTCCGCAACACGCGCGGACAGCAAGCGATTGAACTCATCCCACTCGTATTGCTGCTCGCCCACCGGCGTCCGCTTGCGCACCAAATTCCCGCGCGCGTCGTACTCGAAGTGCATCCCCGCATACGCCTTCAACAGGTTGCCGAGTACCTTCGGCACCTCGGCCGGCAACGTGCTTTCCGGACGCACCGGGCTCGGACGCGATGCCGGCGTCTCGGCAGTCCGCACCGGATCGATGATGTTGCTCGCCGGATCGAACGCAAACCGCTCCTTCGCCACCGGACTGATCGCCTCGACCAACCGTCCGACCGGATCGTACCGATAGTCGGTCCCGCCCTTGCGGCTGTCCTCGATTCGCGACAGTTGTCCCACCGCGTCATAGCGATACCGCCGCTCGACCAGTGGCGCGGGCGCCGTCGACCGTTGAATCGTCTGCTGCAGCACGCGCCCCGCCGGATCGTAGTGCGTGCGCTGCCCCACCTTGCTCGACAGCACGCGCAACGTCTCCCGATGCAGATCATCCCGCTCGATCTGCACGAGTTCCTTGCCGTCCAGCATCATGCCGTGCACATGCCCGGAGCCGTAAGTCAGCCAGTCCACGACATGCCCGTCCGGCCGCACGCTCCGACGCCGGTTGCCGAGTTCGTCGTAGTCGTGATGCCACACGTAGCTGCGCTGTTCGCCGAACAGGTCGTATGCATGATGCTCACGCACCAGATTGCCGACCGGATCGAAGAAGAACTGCACGCGGCTGTATCGATTCACCGCGTCAATCAACCGGCCGCTGCGGTCATACGCAAACCGCTCTTCGCTGTCCCCCGCGACGCGCTTCAGCAGACGGCCGTTCACATCGACGTCGACGGACGTCACGCAACCCGCTTCGTCCATCGATACGAGGCTGCCGCTGTCTGGATCGTATTGATAGCGCGTCGACTTGCCGTCGAACGCGACTTCCTCGATCAACCTCCCCGCCGGATCGTAGTGGAACTGGTACGTCGCGAAGTTCGCATCGGTGAGCGCCGTCAAACGTCCCAGGCGGTCGTAGCGGTAAGCGATCGTCTGCCCGAGCGCATCCGCGCGGCTCGCGATGCGGCCCACCGCGTCGTAGCCATAGCGCGTCGACCGATTGAGCTGATCGGTATGCGCGAGCAATCGGCCTTCGGCGTCGTACTGCACGTGCTCGACACCGGCCGGTGAGCGAATCTCGCTCAATTGGCCGCTCGCGCCGTATGCATAAGCGATCACGCCGCCGGATGCGTCCTTCGTCTCGATCACGCGGCCGATATCGTCGTACCGCCACTCCGTCTTCTTGCCGGAGCAATCCGTGTAGCTCGTGACCTGCCCGGCATCGTTGTACTCGAGCGCCTTCGAGCCGCCCTTCGCATCGGTGATCTGCGTCGGCAACCCCTTGTCGTTGTACGCGTACTTCGTCGAGCGCTCGAGCGGATCGATCTCTTCGACGAGATTGCCCGCATCGTCGTACTTGCGTTGCCACACGTGCCCGTTCGGATCGACGAGCCGGATCATCTGGTCCTTGTCGTCGTAGGCCATTTCGACGACGCTGCCGTCCGCGCGTTCGTGCTCGACAAGATTGCCGCGCGCGTCATACTCGCGCCGCTCGACGCTGCCGTCCTGACGGATATGCATCACCAGATTGTGATGCGCGTCACGCCGGAACCACTCCTGGTTGCCGTCCGGATAGACGATCCGGTACACGTAGCCATGAATGTTGAAGTAGTAGCGCGTCATATGACCGAGCGCGTCGGTCACGTAGGTGAGGCGGATATTCGGGTTCCACGCGAGACGCAGATCGAGGCTGCCGTCATCGGCATATTCGCGGATGCATTTCGCGTTCGCGTTGTCGTCGGCATCCGCGCCATCCCATTCGAGCGTCATCCCGCGGCCGGTGCGGTCGGTGTAGCGCGTCACGAGGTGACGGTGATACCGATACGTCCGCGCATTGCCATGACGATCGACCGCGCGCACGAGGTCGCCCGCGGTGTCGTACTCGTAGCTCGCCAGCGTCCGGCGTGCACCGTCCTTCAGCACATGCTCGATCCGTACGATCCGGCCATGTCGGTCGTGCTCGAATGCGAGCACGTTGCCGCTCGCGTCGATCAGCCGCGCAAGGCGGTCGAGCGCGTCGTAGTCGAGCGTGATCGTGTTGCCGGCGCGATCTTTCTGCATCGCCAGCCGGAACGCGTCGCCACGACGCTCGTACGCATGCAGCGCGTCATGGCCATAGGCGATCGTCACCCAGGTGTCGTCGAGTCGCGACAGCGTCAGGTTTTCCGACAGATCGTCGTGCACTGCGCCGGCCGCCAGCGCCGGATACTCGATGCTGCGTCCTTCCGCATCGCGATAGATCCACTGACCGTCCGCGATGTCGATCCGCGTCGTATAGGGCGTGATCCATCGCGCACCGAGCTCGCCGTCGTCATACGCGGAAAGCCGCGAACGGTACGTACGCTCCCACACGAGCGGCAGCGCGCCCGGCAGATCGAAATCCACGTGCGAGAAGGTTTCGTCGCCGAACGCGAAATCGATCGAAGCCGGCGACGCGCCGATGCCGCACGCCTTGCACGCGCTCTTGCCCGGACCTTCGGCCGGCGCTTGGCCGCTGGTCTTCTCGAGACCTTCCTGCCCGCGCGTCTTCTTTGCCTGGCTCGTCCCGGCAGCCTTGACGTCGGCCGTCTGCTCATGGAGCTTCGCGCGTGCCTTGACGCGCCCGACGGCCTCGATCAGCTGCAACACCAGCCACATCATCTTGCCTTCTTCGCTGCCGGCAAGCGAACGGATCGACGTCGCGATCTTCGGCGCCTCGGTCCGCAGGAACGTCACCGCGCCGCGAAACGGCTCGAGCCACGCGTCGGGCGCGAGCTTCGCCATCGTCCCGGCCGTCTTGTTGACGACCTGCTTGCCGAGCGCCTTGGTGCCTTCGTATGCGAACTGGATGCCATCGCCGACCCGGCTCGGGCTGTACCACGGCCGGTCGTCGGCCATCTTGGTGGCGAGCTGCTGCTGGCGCTTCAGGTTCGCGTTGGCGTCGAGCAGTTGCCCGTGCAGCGCGCGGTCCATGCCCGTCGCCAGCGCGAGCATGAGCTCCTCGGATTTCGATGCGCAGCCGTCCAGCAGTTCGACGAGGCCCGCCTTCAGCTTGTTGAGGAAATCCTCGATCTCGGTCGCGCACGTCGCGTTGACGTGCGTGACCAGCACGGAGATGATCGCCGCGCCGAGATTGCTGCGCGTGGCCAGCAACTCGTGACGCACGAGCGCGAGCAACGGGCGCGCCGACATCCGGAACGGCGCGAGCGTCGGCGGAATCGGAATGATGCCGAGCAGGTTGATCGCGAGGCTCATGTAGTCGAGCACCTGCCCGCCGCGCTTCTCGACGATCTCGGCGATGTCGCCGAGCGCATCGACCATCGCCATGATGTTGCCGACGATCGGCACCGCGCCGGCAAACGTCTTCACGTCCTCGAACGTGATGTGATTGCCGCTGATGCGGCGCAGCCATGCGTCGAAGCGGTTGCCGACCGCCGCGACGTCCTTCGCCGAAACGTCACTGAGCCAGGTGACGGCTTCTTCCTTCTCGGCGCCGGGTGGAAGTTGTTGTGCCATGTCGTGGTTCGTTCAATTCGTTTTCTCAAGACGGCTGACGCGCCGCCCTCTCAGGATTTCAACGGTCCGCCGAAGCCGCTCGTCGGCAGCTTCATGCCGCCTGCTGCCGACGCCGTCGCCGTCGTCGTTGCGGCCTTGCCCGCAACTCCGGCGACACTGGGCAACGCGCTCTGGAGCGCGCCCGACGCAGCATTTGCGGCAGGCGCGGCGAGCGCAGCCAGGCCGCCCTGGCGCGCGGTCTGCACCATTGCAGCCACCTGCTTTGCCGCGCCACTAAGGCTGGAGGCCGTCTGCACGGCCGACGCGACGCCCGCTCCGCCGACCGCAGCCGCCGCGGCCGGCAACGCGGCGCCCGCGAGCCCGCCAAGTGCGGCGCCGGCGCCGCTGCCGCTCGCGAACCCCATCGCCGCCGTGGATGCCGCCGGCGCCATGCCTTGCAACTGGCTCGCAAGCTGTCCGCTCGCCGCCGCCTGCGCGGCTTCCGGCGAAGGCGCCACCGGCTCGGCCGGCCACTTCGCCTGCTTGAAGTAATTCGCCGGCTGGTCCGACGCGCGCGGATCCTTGCCGAACTCGACGCGCACCGCGCCCGGCGGCAAGCCGCTGACGACGGTATAGCCGCTGTTGTCGAGCGCGCCCTTCTTCAGCACCGTGCCATTCACGTCCTTCACCGTGAAGAGCCCGCCCTTCACGGCCTCGCCGTTCATGTACTTGTGCAGCAGCTCCAGTTGCCCCGGCTGATCCGGCCGCGGGCTCGGCAGCGGATACCCCATGCTCGCCGGCCCGCTGAACGCATGCGACGCGCCTTTCACATCGATCTTGCCCGGTGCGTGGATTTCGACGTTGCCATCCTTGACTCGGATGTACGCCCCGCCGCTCGTCAGCAGGATGCCCTGGTCGGCCGCGATCTCGACCTTGTCTGTCGCCGACAGCACCTTCACCGTCTTCTGCGCAGTCACTTCGATGCTGTCCGACTGCGCCTGGATCTCGACCTTGCCCTTGCCCGCGAACAGCTTGATCCCCGCGTTCTGCACGAACAGGCTCAGCTTCTGCCCGATGCTCGCCAGCAGCGACTTGCCCGCCGCCACATGCACGCTCTGCCCGCTGGCAACGTTCACGTGATCGTTTGCGACCACGTGCACCGACTGCTGCGTCGATATCCCGATCCCGGACGGGCTGCCGAACAGCATCACCGGCTCCTTGAACGCATTCGCATTGCCCGTGCCGCCGCCCGCCGTGCGTCCGCCTGACGCCGCGCCCGGCATGCTGCCCTGCGTCGCGTCGGTGAACGCGCGCAGCGCTTCGTGCGCGTCCTTCAGGTTTTCGGCCTGATGCTGTTCGCTGACGCCCGACAGCGCCTCGACGAGGCTCTCCGCGTTCACGAGCTGCTGCTGCGTTTCCTTCACGTCGAGCGGCTGGCTGTTCGGCGCTTTCGGGTGTGTTGTCACGTACAGGCCCTGGCTCGCGCGCACTGCGCCATACGCATCCGAGCGCAAATCGAACCCGCTGCCGAGATACGACCCGCGCGTGTTGCCGTTCTGGTCGATGAGATAGCCGAGATGCAGCAGGCTGTTCGCGCTGCTGCTCATCAGCTGCACGCGGTTCTGCCCGGTCGCGTCGTCCATCACGAGCTGGTTGTAGCCGCTGCCCGAATACTCTTTCGACCGGTACCCGGACAGAATGCCGTCGCTATGCCATTGCGGCTTCGCTGCGCCGTTATAGACGCGGCCCACGGCCAACGGCCGATCGCAATCGCCGCCGACGTAGTCGATCAGCACTTCCTCGCCGATGCGCGGGATGTGCACGCCGCCATAGCCGCCGCCGGTATCCGACTGCACGACGCGCACCCAGCACGACGCGTTCTCGTTGCCCGGATTCACGCGATCCCAGACAAACTGCACGCGGATGCGATTCAGCTCGTCGGTATAGACTTCCTCACCCTGCGGCCCGACGACGATCGCCGTCTCCAGATGCATCTGCGGCTTGTGATGCTCGAACGGGCTGCGATACGGGATGCTCGCGCGCTGCGCTTCGACCTCGACGAGGTAGAAGCCGACCGAGCCGTCGCCGTGCGGCACGCGAAATGCCGGATCGGCGGCGCAGCCGGCCTGCGCCTGCATCAGCGCCTCGCTCAGGCTATGCGGAAAACTCGCGCTGCCGCTCGACACCGGCAGGTTGTTCTCGATCCACCACGCGACCTCGATCACCGCGAATTCGCGCTGGTCGGCCGGGTCGCGATCGTGCTCCGGGTGATCCGACAGCGTGAAGCGCCGTCCCGCATCGATGCCGCGCACACCGCCCGCGGCGCGAAAGCGCTTCGCCTCGGATTCCCACGCCTCCATCCGGACCTTCGTCAGGTGGTCGCCGCGCGACTGGTCCAGATAGGTGTACGCGCCGGTGTACTCGTACACCTCGAGCTGGTCGGGCAGCTCGCCCTGCGTACCCATCGTCGGCAGCGTCGTGCCTTTCGGGTTCGACGGCACGGACGGATTCTTGTAATCGAAGGTGCGCGTCGTGCGCGTGACGCTCTGCAGCGTGCGCGTGCCGCTCCATTGCGTGAACGCGTCCGTCTCACTCGCGGTGCCCGCGCGATAGAAGCGCACCATCTCCGGCGACAGCGGTGCGAACGCCTGCAGGTTGTCGGTGATCACGAGCGTGTGCGACTTGCCGTCGTCGGCCTGCTGCCATGTGCAATAGAGGCCCTCGTCCTCCATCAGCCGGTGCACGAAATGCCAGTCGGTCTCATGCTGGCGCGTGTACGAGCGGCTCGGCAGCGGCTGCGACAGCGCAAAGCGGAAACGTCCCCGCGCCTGCGGATGGCGGTTCAGCACGTCGCTGATGATCTGGTCGACGGGCGCGTCGCTCCAGATCCGCTGATCGCGGCGGAACTTCAGGAAATGGGTGAAATCGGCGAACACGAGCTGGTAGGTCGTGAGCTCGCCGTCGGCGCCCAGCCGGCGCGCGGTATGCACGTAGCCGTGCATCGGCCGGTAGTCGCGATCGGCCTGCTGGATCCACAACGTCACCGGCTGCGCGATCAGCTTCTTGAGTTCCACATCGCCGTCCGCCGCCAGCACGTCCAGCGTGAATTCGTATGCGCGGCCGATGCGCGCACGGCCGACCGCTCGTTGCACGGTCAGCACGTTGGCACCCAGTGGCGTGTCGAGCTTCAGCAGCCGGTCGTGCTGAAGCAAGCCCCCGCGCAATGCGGCAACAGTGTTCTGCATGTTCATGGCAACGGCCTTTTCTTCTTTTGACGCACCCTCGGATGGCGCGTTGAGCGATTTCGCTCGCGCGATTTTACAGACAAATTACGGCGCGATTCGGAAAAATTCCCTGACTCGAATGGGTACTTTTAAGCGTGTCCTGAATGGCGTCGACGACCGGTTCGCCCGCATTCCGTTCGCTGAAATCGATTGCAATCGGGGCCAATTCGACTTCCGGTCGGGGCCGGTTGCGCGTAATGTCTACGTGCCCGTAGTCCGGCCCGGTTCGGGCACGACGATGCCCGGCGCCCTCTGACCACATTGAACACTGGAGATACGCGATGAAACCTTCGAAGTTCCTGCTCTCGGGCCTGCTGCTCGCATCGGCCCTGGGCTTCACAGCCGTTGCCGCCCACGCGGAGGACCTGCTCGATTCGGTGAAGCAGGCCGGCGTGCTCAGGATCGGCCTGGAGGGCACGTATCCCCCGTTCAACTCGCGCGGCACGTCGGGGCAGCTCGAAGGATTCGACGTCGACGTCGCGAAGGCGGTCGCCGCCAAGCTCGGCGTGAAGACGCAGTTCGTCCCGACCGAATGGAGTGGCATCATCGCGGGCCTGCAGGCCGGCAAGTTCGACGTGATCGTCAACCAGGTCACCATCACGCCGCAGCGCAAGGAAGTCCTCGACTTCAGCCAGCCGTACACGTATTCCGCCGCGCAGCTGATCCAGCGCAAGGACGACAAGCGCGACTTCAAGTCGCTCGAGGATTTCAAGGGCAAGAAGCTCGGCGTGACGCTCGGCACCAACTATGACCAGATGGCGCGGGCCGTGCCCGGCATCGAGGTGCAGACCTATCCGGGCGCGCCGGAGAAGCTGCGCGACCTCGCGGCCGGCCGGATCGAGGCGACCCTCGACGATCGCCTGATGCTGCCTTACATGATCAAGACGTCGAACCTGCCGCTGCGCCCGGGCGCCGTGCTGAACGGCGGCAAGCAGGAAATGGCGATCCCGTTCCGCAAGGGCAATCCGAAGTTCGAGAAGGCGATCAACGACGCACTGACGTCGCTGAAGCAGGACGGAACGCTGAAGAAGATTTCGATGCACTGGTTCGGCAGCGATGTGACCGTGCCGGTCGCGCAGTAGGGCGTCTCTTGTGGCGGGCGATGCGTCACGTTCTTCGCGTTGGGGAGGGCGTGACGCGTTGGCACCTGCTGGGCGCGAGAACTCGGTCGGCCGTTCCTGACGATGACACGCTGCCGCCACGTCGCTGCGCATGGTGCGCACCACTCGCGACAACCCAGACGGTGCCTAGGACGTGTCCAACAACAGCTGCATGACGTACGGGATGGACGTGTTGAACGCCGGGGGAGCCGACGCTCCGGCGAAGGGCAGACATGCGTGGGCGTTCCGCAACCGACATGGCGTCGGTCCACGCGTGAAGTAGTCGATGACGAGGTAACGACAGAGGAGGTCTCAAACGTTGTGCGCCAGACACGGCGTGCGGCCATTCACGGTGGCTGCGAAACGCATCGGCGACCAAATTCGCGAGCGCGGACGATTCGAGCCCGATGAATTGGTGCGGGTATCGCTGGATCGACCCAAACGCAGCCACGTCGTATGGATGACGCGCGCGGATCTGGACGAGCATGCTGTCACCGCCAACCATGTCGACGGCGTCGCGCATGTCACCGAGTTGCGAAAGTTCGCGTTGCTCGACCGGGCGTGCGAGCATGTTTGCCCGGCTTGCCTGGATGAATTGCTCGTACGTTCAGGCGAACAACCGGACTCGCCAACGCACGTGTCACGCGCGTTCGACACGGCGGTCGTCGCCGACAATGCGACGGTGGAGGGTCCACTCGTCAAGTGCGATATCCACGGGATTACGTTCGGTTCGCGTACATCGCCCGCCCTGGCAGGCTTGATCGATCAGCGTGACGCGGGGCCGCATGGCCGACTAATCAATGTAGTCGTGATCTCAACGAAAGCAGAAAACAGATTCTGGTTCGACGAAGCCTTCCTTCTTCGTGCGCTGGGACCGGATATCGATCTCTCTACAGGCATCTATCGAATGGAATCGGGCGACCGCAGCCGCGCCCTGCTCGAAAGCGGGACATCGGTATGCAAGCACTGCCTTCGAGACTGGCTGCAGCGCAACGGCGTCGGTTAGCGATGTGCGGCGGCAATCGGGGGATGCGGGCGTCGGGTCGCGAAGCAAGCATGCGCCCGGAATCACGTGTGTCGCGCGGGGAAGCAGAAAAGACGAAGGGCCGGGAGAATCAATCTCCCGGCCCTTCGTTCAATATGGTGCGGCTGCAGGATCAACAATCCATATCCAACCCATTGATTCAAAAAGAAAATGAAATCGACGGTTGGAACATGAACCCCCAAACATACCCCCAAACGGGTGAGCCAATGCGGATGAGGCCATCGAGCGAAAAATTGTGGCGTAAGTCGCCGATCATCGGCCGCCCGAACAGAAAACTTCTGGAGATTTGGAGATATATGCTCAATTCACCCCGAAAGCCTTACTGGTCAAGGGTCCAACTATCTCCAAGTGTATCTCCAAAACACTCATTTACTTGGAGACAAAGTTGGAGATAGCCGGCAAATACGTCGCATGACGCCAGCCGTGTCGAGAAGCACCCTGCGATCTGGAACGCTGCGCGCAAAGAAACTCCCGTGCCGCAGCCCTCCCCGATGCGACGGCAAAAGCTGGCCTTGTGTTCAATGAAAAGTTACTTTGCAACCGTCGCATCACGTCAGTGATTGGCGCAAGCAAGCGCGGCATAATCGCGACAAAATTGGTGATTCGGGGACCGAGATGTGCAAGTCCAGACCTAACCTCTCAGTCGGAGGCAGATCAGGTCTGAGATTGCCTGGACGTCACCTCATCAAGGGCCGTGATCGACCCGGAAGGGACATTCGTCGTGGCTCTTGCAACGGCCCTTCGTCGCCGCCAAGCGGTCGTTCGTAGGACATGCGATGAACTGCACAGCCGTTGGTTAGTTGCGGCACATGCAAAGCTCGAACTCGTGTCCGTCGGGGCTGCTCAATACAATGCTTTTCATGGACTCGATCTTCAATCCGTCCATCACGATGGAGGCCCCGTTTTCTGTTGCCCGATTCACGAATTCGTGAAGTGCATTTTCTTCGAACTCAAAGGCAGGGACGGAGCTGCTACCTTTTATCTCATCTCCAAAATCGTTTAACAAAAGGCCCAGTCTGTTTGTGCCGATCATGAATTCAGTCCACTTGCCGGACCGCTTCAGCGGTTCATATCCGAGAAGTCGCTCCCAGAAGGAAGTGGACGTCTCCATATCACTCACCTTCAAATACACGGTCCGAAGTTTCATGACGTATCCCCGAAATGGATGCCAACCGAATGTATCAGACGCCAAAATAATTGGCTCACAGCAGCGTCGGCCGGACTCATGCAGTGATTGAAGCTTGAGCATCATGCAACAGGCGTGACTGTCCATAAGCGGACTTGCGATTGTTACGTCGGAACGTCGGTTTGTGGTCGCCCGTCGCCCGTCACCTGCGGAGGAGGCGGTGATCGGCCCCACGTACGGCTGCCTGGGCGTGCAATTCGCGCCTCGCCCGAAAACACTTGACCTTGTCACAGTGACAAGGCGTCCACTGTCGGGCGAGGAGGCGTTCATGACCCGTCACTTTCCCCCGACTTCCCGTCACGCACTGACCACGGCACTCGAGCATCCAGACGCTTCGCTCCGTCTTGCGGCTGCGCTTGGTGCCGGCACAGCTCCCGATCCAGGCCAGATTACGCTACTGGTGAAGCGTTGCGGTGTCGAACCGGATTTCTTCGTTCGCGACATGCTCACCTGGGCGCTCACCCGGCATGCGCAGGATCTGACATTGCCATTGCTGCTTGACGAGCTGCGCTCGCCGTTGGCGCAAGCGCGTAGCCAGGCGCTACATACGCTCTCAAAGATCGGAGACCCGGCAACCTGGTCAGCGATCACAAGCGGGCTGAGGTCGGACGGAATTCGTGGAGGCCAACGGGTTAAGCAGCGATCTGATTCAAATAGAAGCGCTGCGTGAACGCGACAGGCGATTGGTAGTTCAGACGCGCCTGCGTGCGCTGCCGGTTGTAGAAGATTTCGATGTATTCGCTGATCGCCAGGCGCGCCTGCTCGCGCGTGGCGAAGCGTTGATGATAGACCAGTTCATTCTTCAGCGTTCCCCAGAAGGATTCGATGGGCGCGTTGTCGTAGCAGTTGCCACGGCGGCTCATCGACGCGCGCATGTCAAACTGGCCGATGAGTGCTTGATAAGCCAGCGCACAATATTGCGACCCACGGTCGCTATGATGAATCAGGCCCGCCGGCGGTCGTCGGGTTGCGACAGCGCGAAACAGTGCCTGCATGACCAGATTTTTCGTCATACGTTCGCTCATCGCATAGCCGACGATTTCGCCGCTGTACAGGTCCTTCAGGCCGGCAAGATACAGCCAGCCCTCGTCGGTCGCGATATAGGTGATGTCACCGCACCAGGCCTGATTGGGCGCGGTCACTGAGAAATCCTGGTTCAACAGATTCGGCGCGACAGGCAGGTCGTGCTTCGAATTCGTCGTGGCCTTGAACCGGCGTTTCTGCTTGCAGCGCAGTCCCAGTTTTCTACGCAGTCGCCTGATCCGGTGCACGCCGATTCGCACGCCACGTTCATCGAGATGTTGCTTCAGGCGCTCGGGCCCGAAGCTTTCCCGAGTTCGCTGATGTGCCGCAAGTACCTCCGCTTCCAGGCGAGGCTCCTGCTGCGTTCTTTCGGACGGCCCGCGCTTGCGCCACGCATAGTAGCCGCTCACCGATACACCCAGCACGCGGCACATCGGCGGCACGGGATAGTCCTGTCGCATTTGTTCGATCACGCCGTACTTCACCGCGACTCCTTCGCGAAGTACGTCGCGAACTTTTTTAGCAGATCGCGCTCCATTTTGACCTCGGCCAGTTCGCGCTTGACCTGCGCCAGCTCGGCCTCCATTTCCGTCAGTGGCCTCTGGTGCCGGCCGACATCTTTCAGCTTACCGGCCTTCGCCGCGCGCACCCAGTTTGCCAGCGTCTTGATTGGGATCGACAAGCGCCGGGAAGCTTCCGATACCCCCACACCTTCGGCCAACGCCAACTTGACCGCTTCGTCGCGAAGCTCCTTCGTATAGACCGCTCTTGGAATTCGATTCATCCATGCCTCCGTTTCTCGATTTTACGAAACGTTGGCTTCCATTTTTTCCGACCGGCCTCAGGCATCTACATGACCCCGATCCGGAGGTGGCACGAACTGCGTGGCGCACCGCAGCGGGGCTGGTGCCCACCTGGCAACGAGCCGCCTTGGCTCGCGAACTGGTTCGCGAGCTAGGCCGCGGCGACAAGGACCTCAAGCGGAGTCTGAGCCGGGCATTACTCATGCTTGGAGACGACGCCATGGCCCCGCTCGATGCGGCGGCGGCCCGACACACGGACCCGGCGGTTCGCGTGCATGCCTGCGCGAGCCTCAGGCTCATCGCCGACCCGGAGAGTGCGTTTGTGCTCGATCCAGCCGATGCGTGGCGCGCAGGTGCACCGTTGCCCTACGCCGATGAATAGGCGGGTTTACGGCGATCGATGTGATGAGCCACGTGTTGGCCGAGGTGATGGAAGCCGTTGGCGGTTTGTTAGAATTTTCGAGGCTCGATTGGAGCCAAGGCCGAGACACGAGGCGGCGTGAACCAGATGACACCGGAGACAAGTGATGCGCATCAGCGAGTTGGCCAATCGTTCCGGCGTCAGCGCGCGCATGCTGCGGCACTACGACGCGGTCGGACTGGTCAGCCCATCGGGACGTACGGAAGCGGGATATCGCGAGTATTCGCAAGCCGATGCCTTGCGCCTGTTCCAAGTGGAAAGCCTGCGTTCGCTGGGCCTCGGGCTGGCCGAGGTGCGTCAGGCGCTCAGCCAACAAGCGCCTCACCCCGATGTGCTCATTGACGCGCTGATGGTTCGCAGCCGCGAGCGGCTGGCCGCAGAGCAAGCGTTGCTTTGCCGGCTGACTGCTGTGTCCGCCACCTCCCCCGAGGATTGGTCCGCAGTGCTTGAGGTCGTGCATCTGCTGAAAGGACTGGACTCGACGCATGCGCCTGAGAGACAGCGTGCTGCATTTGACGCCGCGTCCAGCGATGCCCCGCTTGCAGCACTCATCGCCCACGCACTGCTCCAGGAACAAGAGCCGAATGTCGCAGGTGCGCTGCACTGGGCGCTGGCAAGAACCATAGGCAGCGGTGCCAGCGTACTTGGCGCGGCGCTTCAACAGCCCGATCCGGTAGTACGCGAACGGGCCGTGCTCGCGCTGGCGAAACTCGGAGGTTCCGATGCGGTGGAGACCTTGCGTGGCTCGCTCCTCGACCCCGCGGAGCGCGTGCGGTATCGCGCTGCGCGGGTGCTTGGCGGATGGGGGATACGCGACGCCATTCCCCTGCTGATCGAGCAGGTTCTTGGCGGGACTCACGATGTCGAGGCGGCCGATGCGTTAGCCGATTTGGCGGAAGACCCTGCGATCGCAAAGCAAATTGTGGAGCGCTTTGAAGCAGCGATCTCAGACGGTCAAGCCGATGTCCAGACCCGTGTACGTATTTGTCAGGCGCTCGCCGAATTCAATGGCACGGCGTCGGCCCTGCTTGCCCGGCTGGCCGCCGATCCAGACCCGTCCGTGGCGCGCAATGCTCGTTACGTGATGGGTATTCGCAACGACGCGCTAACGTAGTCGAGTTTGAGTTTGATAGTCGGCCTCTTCCTTGGGGGTGAATGCCCTCGTTTCCTGTCTCTCCCGGATCTGTCGGTCGGGAAATAGTCTGCTCGCTTGCTCGGCAGCAGACGTGCGCTTGTCCGGGAGGGTCTCATATCAGGAGCGGCCGGAGATAGCCGAGAAGCCAGCATTTTCGACTTCAGACGCCAAATGTCAGCTAGTGGCCGACTGCCGCCCGACGCGGTCGGCCGTAGCCGACCCGCAGCGGCCAGTCGGGTTTCCCCAAGACGGCCGTTCACGGCCCTAGATCGGAATGGATACGTGCCGATAGATATGGGTAACTTTCGTGGCGGTAATCAATATCTCGTCGTGCTCGCGGAGGCGAGAGTATTTTTTCGTATAAATCCTCACCGCCGCTCCCAGGTTCGTATGCTTGATCTTGCTGATGACGACCTGATCCAGCTTGTTCCAATCAGCCTCCGCCGCAGCCGAGGGGCTGCCACCGCGCTCGAAAGAGATTGGATTCATCGTCATGGAACCTGATGACGAATCTTGATGAAACGTGATGCGGACCTGCGAAATGGTTGAGCCCTCAGGCGCCGATTTCAGTATGGCGATGACGCTCCGCAAAACATCGTCCAGTTCGATCATTGCGTTGACGTCGACTTCGGCTTGGGCTCGTTTAGCTTTGCAGTTAAACATGATCTGCCCTTCGGAGCTGTTGCGGGATTTATCGGATGATGCCTTTGCGTGGCCGCAGAAGGCAAGATTGAAACGATTCAGCGGGCGACGTCGAGTGGCTGTTCCTGGCCGCCAACCGACGGATGTGGCCGACGGTTGCCGACCCACAGCCGCCCTCCAACTCACTCCAGAACGGACACTCCGACGTGATAGGCTAGATCGAATTCACCACCGGCAGACATTATGGAAGCGGGTACGAGTGACAGTGCAATCGTCATCGAATATGCCTTGCGACAGAGGTGAAACTTGCCAGGTGGGTCATCGTAGGCTCCCGTCAACGGCCGGCATCTGTCCACCTCCCATCAGCGCTCACCCGAGCGCGACCGAGTACCGCCAATGTCTCCAGCAACGTCGGAAGGCGCTCGCGCCATCGACCGCGGCCGCTAAAGCGTGCAGCCACCGCGTCTCGATCGAGGCCCGCGCCCGATTGCGCCAGCACTTCGGCGACGGCCTTAATTTGCTCAGTCAGGCTAGAGGGCCACGGACGCGTAGTCACGGCCCCAGCGCTAACGGGCAATCCCTCCGCCTCTTCGTCAAGATCGCTTTCAGTTTCGACCTCAAGGGCCACCTGTTCGCCTAAGGCCTGCGCTTGCTGGAACTCAGGCCTCAGCCAGCGAACCGCACCAGCCGTTTCCTCTGCAGCGCGCTTGGCATTGAGTGCAACAAGTCGATCCAGAAGCGTATCGACATCGGCAGGGAGATGCAGGTCAGCCCAGCCATAGGCTTGGAGGACAGCGGCATCCAGCTGATCATGAAGACTCTTGAGGACGCCAGCCAACCCCGCTTCATTTGTTGACTTCTCTTTAGGGGTCAATGCTTCACCGCTACGTAACTTCTCCACAACGTTGTAGAGAGGAGTGAGCTTCAAATCAGCGTGGTCCGCCTGCTGACGCTTTCGGTGCGCGTCAATGCTCTCGCCAAGTTGACGAATTCGGTCCGCCAGTTCGACAGTTAAGCCAGTATCTGTGCTGGGAAAAGGGAACGGATCAAAGCAGCGGGACTTGCTGTAGACGGGGTCGTTCCCAACGCCCAACCGGCCCCCAGCTGCGAGCGCCCAATGGACGTGTGCAGCACTGGATAAGACACCGAGGTGAAATGCATCGTCGCTGGCAATGACAACCAGCTTATGGTCCGGGAGCACAGAAGCGTCGAGAAAAACGAACAGGCGGTGCTTGGCCGTTTCGACCGTAGCAATGTAGCGCGGCAATCCCGTAAGTGCGGCACGCAGTCCTTGCCGGGGCTCGCCGAAGGTCCACCATTGGTTACGCAACCGGGCCCGTCGATTAACATCGCGCTCCGGTTTCACGCGCTCAAGCACCCATTGGTAAACGCGTGGAAACTGCGCTCGCACTTCCTCCTCACTCAATCCGTAAAGGTCAATCAGCCAGAATCCACGTGGGCGGTTTGTCAGGTCTTTCCCGCTGCAAAACGGCCGGATCCGCTCATTGAGTAAAGGGGTCTCTCCGAGGCCCAAGTTGCGCACCTCAGATTCACTTTTCACGATGAACCCGTTGCCAGCCCTCATCATGCCCATGGAACTCAAGCCAGCATTCGAGCGCAGTTTTGCTGTGCTGGTAAGGTTGGCTCCGACCTTCAGGTCCGGGTGAATCATGCCCTGCCGGGATGACAGTTGCACTGCAACTTCGCCATTTTCGGCCTCGACCTCTTCGGTGACGGTAAGAAGCCGCCCTTCAACAGCTCCCGAAACCCCGACAGACATGGCAATTCGCACATCCGCACCGTCAGAACTGTCGACCCAAGGGTGGTCAGGTATGGCAAAAACTAAGCTAAGTGGCGGGGTAGCCGACTGGTGAAACTCGACGACCCGCCGATTGAAAATCATTGTGAGGCTGTTGGTCGTGATAAAGCCAAATCGTTCAGCTTCTCCGTTGCGTACAGCCTCTGCCGCACGCTGCCACCAGTACATCACGAAATCTGCACTTTCAGGTACTTCAGGCCACGCCGCACGAAGAGCATCGACATAGCCATCGCCCAACAGAAGGCGCATGCGCTTGTTGCCGATGTAAGGGGGATTACCGACGATGAAATTTGCAGTTGGCCATGGAGGTGATTGGCGTGGATTCACGTAACGCCACTGAGCGAGCTGAGCCGACTCGTCCGGAATTTGCTGACCCGTCGCGGGATGAGACTTCATGGTCTCGCCATCCCAGCGTGTCATCACGTGTCCCTTAGCATCGAGGATATGCTCGCGTCGTTCGTACGCCAGGACGGCATCGCGATGTTCGATGTTGCCGTAATCGTGCACCACAGGCTCAGCGACGGCGCTGTTGCCGTTGGTCCGGATATGCCATTGAAGGTAACCAATCCACAGCACGAGTTCGGCAAGGGTCGCCGCGCGTTCGTTCACTTCGATGCCCAGCAACTGCTGCAGTGTGACGGTCTCGCGCCCAAGGTCGAGAGCGGTCTGCGTGTCACCAAGTGCTGCAAGCTGGTTGAGGACCTCGCCCTCCAGGCGCTTCAGATGTTCCAGCGCCACGTAGAGAAAGTTGCCGCTACCGCACGCAGGGTCAAGCACACGTAACGTGCATAGCCGGTGCAGGAAATCTTTTACCTGCTGCTGAGCATCCCGCCACTTGGCTCGCACGGCAGCGCTGTGACGATCGAGCGCGGCGAAATCCTTTTTCGTTTTCACTTCAGGAGGGCGCGTTTCGAGCTCAGCAGCCTCATGCGCCAACAACAAAGCCGCGGCCTGCGCATCGGCCCATTCAGCTCGTAGGGGCTCAACCACCGTCGGCAACACGAGGCGCTCGACATATGAGCGCGGCGTGTAATGGGCGCCGAGCGCGTGCCGCTCGTCCGGGTCAAGCGCCCGTTCCAGCAACGTGCCGAAAATGGCGGGCTCCACCTCACGCCAGTTAGCTCGCGCCGCGAGAATGAGCAGGTCCACTTGCTCGCTTGACAAGCGCAGGCTGTAGACGTCGGAAGTGGCTCCCTTAAAGAGCTTGCCGTTGAACCGCAAGACCTGCCGAACTAGGGCCGCGGAGAAGCCACCCTTGTCCATGTCGGCCCAAAGGATGCGCAGCATTTGCTGGAGGGTGGCGGGGTCATCACGATGCCGCTTTAACAACTCATGAAATGAGCCTTCGGGCAACAACCCGACGTCCTCGGCAAACATGCTGAACAAACAGCGAGATAGGTAGGCTGCAACGTCGTGCGATGCGTGCCCGGCCTGTTCCAGCGACCGCGCCAGCGTTGCCAAGCGTTCCGAGACTTCACGCGTCACTTTGGCGCTGATACGGGCCGGGTCAAGCGCGTCCGGGTTCGTCCAAATCAGGCGCAAACGCTCCAGTTTGGCCGGGTCGGTCAAATCGGCGAGCATAATACGGTGGCTGCGAGGGTCGGGAAACGGGATGTACGTCCCGCCCGTGCGACTGAATTCCGCATACACCTCTATTACGGTGCCAACATCCACAACCAGCACGAATGGCGGTCGTCCGTCAGCGAGCGGCAAAGCCCTCGCATAGGCCTCACCCTGACTACGGGCGCGCAAGAGGCCATCGTCAAACCCCTTAGTATGTGTACCAGCCTTCAGCTTCTTCGCTTCCAGCACAAAATTCCCTCGCCGGTAGCAATCGATGCGACCGGCGCTCCTGGAGCCGTCTCCGTGCAAAAAAGTAACGGGACGCTCGAACATGTAGTCCTGCGCGGCATTAGGGTGCGGCTTGGGCACCTCGAGCAGCTCGCACAGGTCCAACACGAAAGACTGTGCGGTCGCCAATTCGCTCGCTGTTACCCCTTGCCAGCGTTCAATGAACGCCTTGATTTTTGTCATTTTTTCCATAACACGCGATGATACCTTTGTCGCGTGACGTAGTGCGGCGCTACGTCAATACACGATTGTTGACAATCCTAGCAGGGGTGTGGAATGTCTCAAACTGGCCGAACTGAGCCAGACAACCTGACACTGTCTGCTTGGTCCGCTGAGCCGGGCTCTAGCAGGGCGTGAGTTGAACGGCGCGCGCCGCTTAGACTGCGTCGCGCACCCGCATGATCGTCTGGCGGCTCGTGCCAAATCGCCGAGCAAGCGCGGCCACGCTTGCCCCCGCGTCCAACTCGCGCAGCACGTCCGCCCGCTGCTCGTCCGAGAGTGCGGACGGCCGCCCCATCGCCTTGCCTTCCGCCTTCGCGCGAGCGATACCAGCGCGTGTGCGCTCAATCAACAGATCCCGCTCGAATTCGGCCACCGCGTTCAACACCTGCATCGTCATCCGGCCGGCCGCGCTAGTCAGATCGACGCCGCCCAGGGCGAGACAATGAACCCGGATACCGCGTTCGGCCAATCCCTCGACCGTGGCCCGCACGTCCATCGCATTGCGGCCGAGTCGGTCGAGCTTCGTCACGATCAACACGTCGCCTTCTTCCATCTTGACGAGCAACTGCGCAAACCCCGGCCGCTGATCGGCGCTTACGCTTCCCGAAATGCTTTCCGACACAACGCGGCGCTTGTCGACCGAGAAGCCGGCCGCCTCGATCTCTCGTAACTGGTTCGCGGTGGTCTGGTCGGACGTACTGACACGGGCATAGGCAAAGGTTCGGGACATATCGGGCACTCAATCTGTACGAAATAGATGTCCGAATGTAAGGCAATGTCCAAAACATTTCAACCCTTATTTACGGACAGGGCAAAATGCCCCTGTCCGCAAAGGATCGGTTTTGGACACTGTTGCCGACTATGAGCCAGGGCATATCGCTTGACGCATGGCTCCGTGCATTCCGATGAGCTCTTTCCAACAGCGTTCCGTATGTCGTCTATCTGGCGTGGCTGTTGAACCGGCTATACTTCCCTGGCTTCGCCTGGTCCGGGTCGTCACACGATCGGCGATGCCAATGCTCATAACGAGACTCGGAAGCTCGAAAATGTTAAACAGGATTGTCGTCGGGGACCTTGCAAGCGCCGATAGCGAATTGCAAGGCGTTTTGAGAGACCTGCGCTTGCGACTGTTGCGCATGGAAATTGCCTCGCGTACTTTGCGAGGAAAGCAAGAGAACGCTCATTCGATCCCTCTGTATGGCCCTTACCTGGGGCGAGCGTATCTTGAAACGGCGTGTACCGCTCTTTTGGCGCGCTTGGACCCCTTTAGGGTTCTTGCAGCAAAGCGACATCAGGAAGCGTCCTATTACGAGTTCGAAGCACGAAGTAAATCCGGAATCCAGTGGACCGGCGATATCATTTCACCCGAAAAGCCCGGAACACAAATGTGGTCCATAAACACGAGGGAGAATGGATGTCGCTCTCTGTTAGGTCCATGGACAAACGAGCTAATTTGGATTCCCGCATTCGATAGATTAAGTGACGCCATTGCGAAATTTGGCGTTGTTCACGACTGGATTTCCGACCTATCGAATAAGCAGCCGGAGCGATTTTGCGCCGAACTTCGCAGCAGCCTAGAGGGACTCTTCTCAAAATTCTCAAAGGGCGTCCATAGTGAACTACTGTCCAATCCGGCCGCGGCCTTCGATGCCGTATCAATTGAGAGCGACTTTCACACTGTTGCCCAACGATTAACGTGCTTTGCGCTGCTAAGCCATTTTAGCGATCACTTCCTATACCGATGGAGTGAGCAAAAGGCGATCGACTTCGCAAATAGAATTGGGGGTTTTTGGAAATGAATGACGACGGTTTGGTCCTCGCCGCAGAAGACTGTGAAGAGACGGATTTCGTTCGTCTCCATCGCTTCACGGAATACGAAGACAGGATCATCAAAAGTCTAATGGCACACGGCCCCGTTCTGCTACGTGGTGGTCGCGGTAGCGGCAAGAGCGCACTTCTCATCGAAGCGACGCGTCGCGCCCGGATTTCGTTGCCTACGGCCTTGCCAGTCTATCTCAGCCTGCGCCATCTTCCGTTGTTGCAGTCGACCGGCAATGACTATCAACAATTCTTTACGCGCCTCCTTGTTGAAGCGGTAAACGAGGCTCTGAGCAGCACTGGATCAGCCGAACAACTAGCGTCAGGAATTGGACCGGAAGACATAAGATCCGCTCTCGTTGGGTTGGCTTCCAAGATAAACAAGCGGCTAATTTTAATGTTCGACGATGCAGCTCACATCGGCCGTGAAACAGATCTTGGAGATTTCTTTGGATTATTCCGCACTCTTTCCGGGAACGGAGTTTCATGCAAAGCAGCAATCTATCCTGGAGTAACTAAGTTTGGAACGCGTTTCGACGTCTACAACGATGCGACCGTTATCGACTTAGCCAGAGACGAACGCACCCCGGCCTTTTCGGAATTCTTTCGAGAAGTGATCGCCGCAAGATACACCGGATTAGAAAGCAGATTTACGAAATCCGTACTCGTGGACGAGGAACGAATTTTCAGATTTCTTGGTCGCGCAGTACTTGGAAATGCCCGAGCGTTCATCTTCACCTGCAATATTTTGAGCGAGCACGAGACTATCGGGTTAAATGAATTGACTTCCTCCTTCGTTAAACTCGGAGCAGACTACTACTGGCCGCTGCTTGACGAATTGAAGCCAAAGCTTGGAATTTATGAACCGCTCCTGGATCCAGCGCAGGACGTTGCCGAGCGATTGTTCAAGCATCTTGCGGAAAAACGTGCAACATCGGTGCTATTACACAAAGACCATCAGCATCGCCTCGTTAAGGTACTCGAAATTCTTGAATACGTGGGATTCATCTCTCGGCGCGAAGCGTCTAGAGCTCTGAAATCCGGTGGACGAGGTGGGCGGTATGCATCCAACCTCTGCACGCTCCTCGACCACGTACCGCAGCGCCGGATAACGCAAGATTTGTTTCTCGACTGGTCAGCCGCCACGGACGAGCCGGCGGAGATTTACTCCGCCAATGATGTACTCAATGTTTCTGTTCCCGAGCCAGACCTGTCGCGCAACCTGGCTGTCCTCGCGCTCGGCATAGAAGTACTTGGAAATAGAAACGTATATCCCTATGGATTGACCGAGCAGAAAATCAGAACGCTTCGCGATGCAGGCATAGTAACCATTGCAGATTTGGCCACCGCGCCAGACGAGGACCTTCGAAAACTGTCGGGCATTGGCACCAAGTTCTTTTTCCGCATCAAGAATACGGTTGCACAAGCCATATGGATGTAACGGGCTCCAAATACGTCAAGATCAAACCAAGTTGACCCGTGAGAAAATACCGCCCGCCGGGCCTAGGGCGATCGCCCGAAAGCCGGACACCTTCTCCGGCTGACTCGGCTTCGGGTCTGAAGGGCGTATGGAGAGCACGCATTGTTTGTCTTTAATGGTAGGCGACTTGGTTCTATTCATGCGCGGCGTCGCGTTCGGAGTTGGTTTCGAATTCCCGATTGGCGTAACCCAGCCGCGTACCCACCACCATCCGTCAGCGGCGACAGGTGGGCGTGGGAATTCCTGCGTCGGAATGAAAAGTTCATCAAGCAGCAGGCCGATTTCTGTAACCGGTTAGCACGCATTCCTCGCGAGCAGCGCCTTGCATCTCACCCCGACTTCGACGCGCATTCGAAATTCCTCATGGACTGGGGTATTGACTATTGGTACCCGCCGTCTTGGGTGTGGGGCTGGCCGCTAACTCTCGACGATGGAACCCAACAATTTGTGAACATGGAATTCGACGCACCATGCGGGTTCATTAGTGGCCCCGTAGACTCGTCACGATACTTTGACCGACCGTTGCGCGACACTGAGTACAGGGTGATTTTTGATGCCTCTATGCCAATTTCTCGGCAGCTAGAGCAAGTGAAATCCGTGCTGGAATTCCAGCAATCCAAACTCCCTGCTGCGCGGAAAGCTGCTAGACCTCGATGGAATTTGTTGCCTCGATATCTGCGTGCATTCGACGGGTTTCGCGCAATGAAAGACCTCGGGTTATCCGAAGCACAGGCACTAAACGAATTGGCAGATCAGTTCATGAACGAAAAACTGGACGTCGACGACGTCGACTATGTGCAAGATGCAAGAAACGCGCTCGACGCGGCTCGCCGATATATAGAGCACGACTATCGAGTGTTACCGATCATGAGAGGAGCACCGGTGTCAAGGTAGAAACCTCAGCCCTATAAATATAGCTTCCTCAAACCTGACGTTTGCGCTGTCGTGGAAATGACGACACTACTCTCGTGCCGTGCAGTCCCGCGCGGTTCCATTTCACCGGAGCGCAAATGGAAATACAAAACCCGCACCCTTCCCTCACTACAAATCGAGTTGTTCGCCTGCGTCCACTTACCGAACGCATCGGATTAAGCAAAAGCGAGATCTATAGGCAAATTCAGGCCGGAACGTTTCCTCGGCCCATTCCGCTTGGCGTGCGCGCTGTTGGCTGGCTCGAGCGCGACATCGAGGCATGGCTCGCTGCGCGTGCGAATCGGGGCCAACCACAATGACGAACGACACATCGAACGCACGCGCAGTAGCACGCGACGAGAAAAAGCGAGCCGACGCTGCTTTCTACAAAAGTGAATTGACGCGTCAGCGCGAGCGGTTCGCCAAAGCGCTTGGGCAAAGCGTTGACGAAGCCCGTCGCGAGGCCGCTTGCTGGATCGCGGCGGCGGCCACGGTGTTCGAACGCGATGCCGAACGCATGCCGTCGCGTGCCAAGCGTGCTGTCGAACTCCTCAAGCACGCGGTTTTCATGCTTGATCCGAAGGCCCCGGCATGACGTCTCGCCAAAGTTACTTTGCCGTGGTGAAGGGTGCGGCGAGTCGGCCGCCTCATGCGGCCGCCGCTGGCCCGTCCCTCCCCGATTTGCACATCGCGGCGGTGCGCAGTATCCTGTGCACGTCGTTGAGACAACAGCGACCCGGATTGGCGTCCGGAACATGCAAAAGGCGGACAACCGCCGCAGCGCGGTTTTTTTACGTCCGCACGCTAAGCGCCTTCAATGGTCGGGCCTTGGCGGGGGTGCCTTCGGGCACGCCGGTTTCCTTTTGCGCCGGTACGCCAACTCCGTCATGTGCTCGGCCACCCCAATTGGCGTTGGGGGCCGGGTTCCGAACTCAGCAAAAGGAGGTCGCACCCAATGCGCCAGTCGTCGCACGCCCGTACCGGGCAGCAATCCCACCTCATTCAATCCATTGTCCGCGCAGCTCTGCGCGACGCGGCAACCGCCAACACGTATCAGGACGCGCTCGATGCAACCGGCGCAGCATTGGCGGCCATCGCCGCGCTCGTCCGTGCGGAGGTGCGTCATGGCTGACCTGCGCTGCAAGATTGGCGATCTGGCGATCGTCACGCAATGCGATGCGCGTTCACGCATCGGCATGCTGGTCGAGGTGGCATCAGCTCGCCCGACGCCCGATCACGATTGGCGCGTGCGGATCTTGGGCGGCCCCGTCTCGGGGCGCAGCGCCTACGACCGGCGGTTCGGCGAATTCACGCACGCGGCCGTCTACGACTGGAACCTCACGCCGATTCGCGGCGAAGCGGAGCTGGATTGTGCGATCGATGTCGGGCAACTCCTCGCGTCGATTCTGGAGGTGCGCCATGTCTAAATATCGCCTGCCGAACGAAGTCACGATGATCGCCATGTGTGCGGCCCATCAGTTCGCCCAGCTCGAAGCCCTGTTCGATGCTGTCCGTTCGCATCTTGCGGAGGGCACCTACGAGCGAGCGCTCGTCGACATGGGGCAGAGCGTCGCGAGCCGGTATTCGGCCGAAATGCGCCGCACCGCGCAACCGGAGGTGTGTCATGACTGACCAGCGCATCCGAACCGCGGTTGTCGACGGATTCGACAACGCACCGCCGCTGGATACCGGCGCACCGATCGAGCTGCAATTCGCTGTCGACCTTGGCGCGATCTGCGCCGACGCATGGCTCGACCTGAAAGGCGACGTGCGGCTGCACGACTACGCGGCGCATCAAGCCGCTGCGTTCGCACGCGGCATGGAAGCTGCCATGCAGGACGCAGGCGACGTCGACGCGCACCGCGTGACGATCAGCCGTCAGGCGTTCGCGGCCGGCCTGATGGGGCGCGTGCAGCAGCACCTGTTTGCTGCGCTCGGCCTTGTCACGCGCGAACCGCGCACGACGCACTGAGGGGCGGTCATGGCAAAGACGAACAAGAATGCCGTGCAACCGTTCGCGTCGCACTTTGTGGCCGAGGTGAACCGTCCTGACCGTAACCGCATCGGCACGCGGATCAGTGACGCCATGGAACTGCTGGACAGCCTGCATTGGGCGGCCGACAAGGCTATGTCCGATGACGACTACTGGCTTGTGCTGAGCCTGTTCCGCGCGTCCCTGCCGTCGATCGGCGCGGCGCTGGAGGCGGCCAACGACGCCCTTGGCGAGTCGCGGCTCGGCCGCTACGTCTACAGCAACGACGTCACGGCCGGCGGAGCAGTTCTGTCGGTGCCTCGCGCAGCCGGTTGACGCTTCGCCGCTAGGCATCGCCGCATCATTCAATTCTTCGCGCGTCGGGTAGCTGCTTACCCGATATGGACTACTAATCGGAAGCCGACCGACGCGCGTCCAGTGGAAACCTATGAGTAACGCACCCATGTCCGAATTCGAGCGGGCGAGAGTCGCGCTCGGCTATGTTCCGCCCGACGACCGCGACACGTGGAGTCAGGTGGGGATGGCGCTTAAGGCCGAGTTTGGCGAAGAGGGCTTCGCTCTCTGGAACGAATGGAGCCAAGGCGCGCAGAACTACAAAGGCAAGGACACGCGCGATGTGTGGAAGTCGTTCAAGGGCGGCAAGATCACCATCAACACGCTGTTTCACCTCGCCAAACAAGGCGGTTTCGATCCGCGTGCGCATCGGGCGAAGCCGGTCGATCCAGCGGAGCGTGAGCGGCAGAAGGCCGAGCGCGCGGCCCGCGAAGCGGCCGAGCTGGCCGAACTGACCGAGAAGCAGCAAGCCGCGTCGGCGCTCGCCGAATCGATCTGGTCGGCGGCCGAGCCAGCGCCGGCCGATCACCCCTATCTCGTTCGCAAGCGCATCCCGGTCGACGCGCTGCGCGTCTATCGCGGCGGCTTGTGCATCGGCACGGCCGCGTGCGACGGCGCACTCGTCATCCCAGCCCGTGACGCGGACGGGAAGCTGTGGACGCTGGAGTTCGTCCTGACGGACGGCCAGAAACGCTATCTGCCGAACGGCCGCAAGGCGGGCTGCTTCTCGCTGATCGGCGGCACGCTATCTTCCGCGCCGTCGACGGTACTGATTGGCGAGGGTTACGCCACGTGCGCGACGCTCGCGGCCGCGACCGGCTATCCGGCCGCCGTTGCGTTCGACGCCGGCAACCTGCACGCGGTCGCGACGGCGCTGCGCGGCCAGTATCCGGACGCCCGGATCGTCGTTTGCGCCGATGACGACCACACGACGAAGGGCAATCCGGGCGTGACGAAGGCCCGCGCGGCGGCCGAGGCCGTCGCCGGCATCGTCGCGGTGCCCGACTTCGGTCCGAATCGCCCGGCGGCCGGCACCGACTTCAACGACCTGGCTACGCACCTCGGCCCCGATGCGGTGGCCGCCGCCGTGCACGCTGCGCTCGCTCCAGCCGGCTCGGCGGATCCCGGCAAGGACAAGGCTGCACTGCCCGCCGCGAAGCCCGCCAAGCGCCCGAAAACGGCCCGCGCGCAGGACGGCAAGTCGCGGTTCGTCGTCGACGACAAGGGCGTGTGGTTTCACGGCTTCAACAATCAGGGCGACCCGCTCCCGCCGCATTGGGTCAGCACGCGTATCGACGTGATTGCGGAGACGCGCAACGAGATGAACAGCGAGTGGGGCTACCTGCTCGAATTCACCGATCGCGACGGCATCCTGAAACGGTGGGCGGTGCCGGCCGGCCTCTTTGCCGGCGACGGCACGGAGCTGCGCCGCATGCTGCTCGATATGGGCGTAAAGCTTGGAGTGACGCAGATCGCCCGCACGCAGATCGCGAACTATGTGCAGATGGCGCAGCCGGACGAGCGCGTGCGCTGCGTGCCGCGCGTCGGCTGGCATCACGGCGCGTTCGTGCTGCCCGATCGCGTCATCGGCACCGGCAAAGAGGCGCTGATCTATCAGGCCGACACGCCGATCCAGAGCCAGTTCAAGGAGCGTGGCACGCTGGACGACTGGCAACGCGAGGTCGCAGCCTACTGCGTCGGCAATAGCCGGCTGCTGTTCTGCGTCGCTACCGCCTTCGCTGGTCCGTTGCTGCACTTCTCCGGGCTTCAGTCGGGCGGCTTCCACCTGCTCGGCACGACGTCCAAGGGCAAGTCGACGGGCGGCGTCATCGCCGCGTCCGTGTTCGGCTCGCCGGACTATGTGCGGAGCTGGAAGGCGACCGACAACGCGCTCGAAGCGGTCGCCACGCAGCATAGCGACGCGCTGCTGATCCTCGACGAAATCGGACAGGTCGAGCCGCGCTTGGTTGGCGATGTGATCTACATGCTTGCGAACGAGTCGGGCAAGGCCCGTGCGTCGCGTAGCGGCTCGGCAAAGCCGGTTCTCACGTGGCGGCTGCTGTTCCTGTCGAACGGCGAAAAGAGCGTGTCCGCGCTGATGGCCGAAGGCAACAAGCCGATGAAAGGCGGTATCGAGGTGCGCTTGCCCGCGATTCCCGCCGAGGTTGGCGAAATGGGCGTCGTAGAAAACCTGCACGGCTTCCCGACGCCGGCCGCGCTGATCGAGCATCTAGAGCGGCACGCCGGCCGGCACTACGGCACGGCCGGCCCCGCGTTTATCGAATGGGCGTCGTCGCAGGCCGACGAGCTGGCCGAGCATCTGCGCATGCGCGTCGATGAGCTGGTCGGGCAATGGGTGCCGGACGGCTCGCATTCGCAGGTCGCGCGCGTCGCCAAGCGGTTCTGCCTCGTCGCGGTGGCCGGCGAGCTGGCGACGGCGCACGGGCTAACGGGCTGGCCGCAGGGCGAAGCGGTCGAGGCCGCGCGTCGCTGCTTCGAAGGCTGGCTCGAACTGCGCGGCGGCACGGGTAATTCCGACGAGGCGGATGCGGTGCGGCAGGTGCTGCACTTCCTCGTCGCGCACGGCGACAACCGTTTCGTTTGGATGAACCGGGCGCAGGACGACCATCGACCGAACGCGCCGCACCGTGCGGGCTGGAAGCGACTCGTGAAACACGATAAGAGCAGCATCGCCATCGAGTCGGATCAAGCGTATTACGCTGAGTTCGGCGAGAAGATGAGCGCCGAAGACGCGGAAAGCGTCGAGACGGAATACCTGATCGAGTTAACCGTGTTTCGCAAGGAAGTATGCGCCGGTTACGACCATAGGATCGTCGAGAAGGCTTTGATGAAGCGGGGTGTGCTGATGCTGCGTAGCGATGGGCGTCCGTATCGACAAGAACATATCCCCGGCATGACAAAGCGCCTCATGGTCTATCGCGTCCTGCCGTCCATCTTCTCACTCGAAATCTAAGCTGCACCGCCGCCGTCCGGGAGGGCGGTGGCGGGCATCCCTTTGCGCGGCACTTTTGGCCCGTGCGTCAAAGTTACTTTGAGCGATACGCTCCAGATGGAACCGGGTCGGCGGTTGCCTCGACTCTTGCTGGGGATGTAACAATCCAGCCCGGTTTATCTCCAGTATCTCCAGCGTTCTCCAAATCGTTTGGAGACACACGAAGCCTTACCCCATAAGGCTTTGCGGCCGATTCGGGCGTTTATCTCCAAATCTCCAACTCGTTTTGCACTGAGCGGACAGGCGTCGACCGTCTGCGTCGACCGCGAAGCCAGACGGGGCGCGGCTCTCCGGGATTCGAAGGGCGTCGATGACGTGTTTTCGAGGGGGTGTCCGCGACGCGCCCCGATCGGGCATTGTTGCGCCGGTCGCAAGTGTCGGGGTGGCGGGAAAGCGGGGGACCCTGCGTCTAGGGCAAAGACGCGGGGGCTCACACCCGCGTGTTTTTCCTACTTCCGGCCCGCCTAAGGGGGGTCATATTCATACCAACGTGCAGGGGACCGACAGTGCGGTGCCAACTCTGAAAAATCGGTGGGAGGCGCGCCGCAAGGGGGTCATACGCGTGGCAGCACGGGTCTATCTTGCCGCCGCGATCGGGATGATCTTCGCCCCACCCTGTTTGTCGAGATAGTCCGCCCACCACTGCATCATGCGATGGCGCTCGGACAGATACTCGGCGTGGTTGTATGCCGCCCGCACACCGTCCTGTTCGGAGTGCGCGAGCTGACGCTCGATCCAGTCGGAATTGAAGCCCTTCTCGTTCAAGATCGTTGAGGCAAGACCACGGAATCCGTGCCCGGTCATGCGACTGCGATAGCCCATCCGGTATAGCGCGTACAGGATCGTGTTCTCGCTCATCTGCTGCAACGGTCTGCGGCTGTTCGGGAACAGCCAGCGACGGTGGCCCGTCAGCGCGCGTAGCTCGGAAAGCAGCGCGATCGTCTGCTCGGCGAGCGGCACGATATGCACGCGGCGCATCTTCATCTTCTCGGCCGGAATGCGCCACTCTCGGCGCTCCAAGTCGATCTCCGTCCACTCGGCCTGCCGCAGCTCGATGGTGCGAACGAACGTCAATGCCAGGAATCGCAAAGCGAGCCGGGTCTCGGGCTCGCCTTCATAGGAAGCGATCGAGCGAAGCAACTCCGGCAGCTCGCTTTCGCCGACTCGCGCCATATGCTTGACGGGCACCGCCTTCAATGCGCCTCGCAGGTCCGGCGACGGATCTCGCTCGGCACGGCTCGTTGCAACGGCATAGCGAAAGACTTGGCCGCATGTCTGCAACGTCTTGCGCGCCGTCTCGAACGCCTCTCGTCCTTCGATTCGTCGAATGACCGCGAGCAAATCCGGGGCGCCGATCGAAGAAATCGGGCGCTGGCCGATCAGGGGAAACACCTCGCGATCGAGCTGTTTCTTGACTCGGTTCGCGTGCGAAGCGCTCCATGTCGCTTGCTGCGCCTCGTACCACTCCAGCGCGACGGCCTCGAAGGTGTTCTGTGCGGCAATGGCGCGAGTCTGCTTCTCGACGTCACGCTCGAACGCAGGGTTCTTCCCTTCCGCTAACAGCCGCTTCGCTTCGTCACGCCTCGACCGAGCATCGGCGAGCGACGTCGCGGGATAGTCGCCGAACGTCAGCAGGTTTTCTTTGCCATTGAACCGGTATTTGAGCCGCCATTTCTTCGAACCACTGGAGCGCAGATCGAGATACAGGCCACCGCCGTCGAAGAGTTTGTTTCCCCCGGCCTCATCGAATCTAGCGTTGCGACACTTGGCGTCGGTAAGAGGTTTGGTTTTCATTGTTCGTCGGGGGTACGGCATACCCCCAAATCCCGGAAGTCATACCCCGAATCTTACCCCCAAATTTTGGGGATGCCCCGGCCTCTCACGGGACGTCCTGAAACAAAAAACCCGCGTCAGCGCTAGACTGGACGCGGGTTTTGGGACTTCCGGGTACTACTTGAAACTAGTGTTTGGTGCCGGCTGCAGGACTCGAACCCGCCACCTGATGATTACAAATCAACTGCTCTACCAGATGAGCTAAGCCGGCGTAAGCGGGAGATTCTACCTCATTTCACGATCTTGAGGCGAGGTCTGCTACCGCCTTTCGAGCCGTCGCCGTCGGTGTTCGGCGGCTCGTCGGCGCCTTCGGACGGCTCCTCGTTCGCCCCGCTTTCAGCGACCGGCGTCAACGGCGACGCAGCATCGTCGCTCGGCATGCCCTCGTCTTCGGCCACGCCCGAATCCTCGCCCTCACCCGCCACCGCCTCGACCTGGAACGCCATGCCCTGCCCGTTCTCGCGCGCATAGATCGCGAGCACGTTGGCCACCGGAATCTCGAGCTTGTGCGCCTTGCCGGAGAACCGCGCGGTGAACTCGATCCACTCGTTGCCCATCTGCAGCTGGCTCGTCGCCTCGAAGCTGATGTTGAGCACGATCTCGCCGTCGCGAACGAACTGGCGCGGCACGCGCGTCGAATTGTCGACCCTCACCGCGATGTGCGGCGTGTAACCGTTATCGGTGCACCACTCGTACAGCGCGCGCAGCAAATAAGGCTTCGTTGAAATCTCTTGCATCACAATCCTCTAACCGGAGCGGAGCGCGCGGCCCTCCGCGCGCGCCGCTCCGTCTTGCCCTTCGTCATGCCATCAACGACGCATGACCTTTTCGGACGGCGTCAGTGCTTCGATATACGCCGGACGGCTGAAGATCCGTTCCGCATACTTCATCAGCGGCGCCGCATTCTTCGACAGCTCGATCCCGTAGTGATCCAGACGCCACAAGAGCGGCGCGATCGCGACGTCGAGCATAGAGAACTCCTCGCCGAGCATGTACTTGTTCTTCACGAAGATCGGCGCGAGCTGCGTCAGGCGATCGCGGATCGCGAGGCGCGCCTTCTCGTGGTTCTTCTCGGCCGCCTTGCCCTTCTCGTTCTCGAGCGTGCTGACGTGCACGAACAGTTCCTTCTCGAAGTTGAGCAGAAACAGGCGCGCGCGTGCGCGCTGCACCGGGTCGGCCGGCATCAGCTGCGGGTGCGGGAAGCGCTCGTCGATGTACTCGTTGATGATGTTCGATTCGTACAGAATCAGATCGCGCTCGACGAGGATCGGCACCTGGCCGTACGGGTTCATCACCGAAATGTCTTCCGGCTTGTTGAACAGGTCGACGTCGCGAATCTCGAAGTCCATGCCCTTCTCGAACAGCACCAGCCGGCAACGCTGGGAGAACGGGCAAGTTGTGCCGGAATACAGAACCATCATATTTGCGTTTCCTCAAAAAAGCCGAGGGCCAGCGCGCGGAAGAACCCTCCTCCGGGTTCTGCCTTGCGCCGGCCCCACGCCGGTCAGGCGTGATTACTTGATATCTTTCCAGTATGCGGCATTGAGCCGCCAGGCCAGGAAAGTCAGGACGCCGAGGAACACCAGCACCCAGACGCCGAGGCGCTTGCGGGTCTGCTGGGCCGGTTCGGCCATCCATGTCATGTACGCCACCAGGTCGGCCACCGCAGAATCATAATCCACCGGCGACAGCGTCCCCGGGGTCATCTGCTGGAAGCCGACGAGCGCGCGCACCTTCTCGCCCGTCTCCTCGTCCGTCTTTTCCTCGAATTTCGCGATGCGCTGCCCCTGCAGCTGCCAGAGCACATGGGGCATGCCGACGTTCTCGAACACCGCGTTGTTCCAGCCGGTCGGCCGCGCATCGTCGCGGTAGAAGCTCCGCAGATACGTATACAGCCAGTCCCGGCCGCGCGCCCGCGCTTCGACCGACAGGTCGGGCGGCGTGACGCCGAGCCAGTTGTTCGCATCTTCGGGCCGCATCGAAACGGACATCGTGTTGCCGACCTTGTCGGTCGTGAACAGGAGATTCTTTTCGATCTCCTTCTGGGATATGCCCAGATCCGTCAGACGGTTGTAGCGCATCAGGTTCGCGCTGTGGCAGTTCAAGCAATAGTTTACAAACAATTGCGCGCCGTGCTGAAGCGAAACGAGATTTTCCGTGTTATCGGGCGCGCGGTCGAGCGGAAAATTGCCCTCCGCGGCCGCCAGCGGTGCCGTCAGCAACGCACAGGCGGTCGCCCCGATCAGCGCGAGCGTCGAAAGCAGTTTCTTCATGTCGTTCTCTCCTCGCTCACGTTAATGGGGCTTGAAGCGCACCCGCTCCGGCGGCTGCTTGAACGTGCCAAGCGGCGTCCAGACCGGCATGCCGAGGAAGAACGCGAAGTAGATCAGCGCGCACACCTGCGCGATCACCGTCGCGGTCGGTGACGGCGGCCGCGTGCCGAGGAACGCAAGGGTCAGAAACGCGACGACGAAGATTCCGAGGAACACCTTGTGGAACAGCGGGCGATAACGGATCGACTTCACCGGGCTGCGGTCGAGCCACGGCAGGAAGAACAGCGACACGACCGCCGAGCCCATCACGACGACGCCCCAGAACTTCGATTCCGTCAGGTACATGAACACGACGATCGCTGCCGACAGCACCGGCAGCCCAAGCCGCCACTTGCCGCGCGCGCGCAGCAGCGCGAGCACGCCGAGCAGCGCGATCACGATCATCAGCACGATCTTGAACGGGTCGGTGGTCGCGCGCAGCATCGCGTAGAACGCGGTGAAGTACCAGACCGGCGCGATTTCCGGCGGCGTCTGCAGCGGATTCGCGGGGACGAAGTTGTTCGCCTCGAGGAAGTAGCCGCCCATTTCCGGCGCGAAGAACACGATCAGCGCGAACACGATCAGGAACCCGCACACGCCGAAGAAGTCGTGCACCGAGTAGTACGGATGGAACGGGATGCCGTCGAGCGGAATGCCGTTCGCATCCTTCTTTTTCTTGATCTCGATGCCGTCCGGGTTGTTCGACCCCACTTCATGGAGCGCGACCAGGTGCGCGATCACGAGGCCGATCAGCACGAGCGGAATCGCGATCACATGGAATGCGAAGAAACGGTTCAGCGTCACGTCGGACACGACGTAGTCGCCGCGAATCCACAGCGACAGGTCCGGGCCGATGAACGGAATCGCCGAGAACAGGTTCACGATCACCTGTGCGCCCCAGAACGACATCTGGCCCCACGGCAGCAGGTAGCCGAAGAACGCCTCGGCCATCAGGCACAGGAAGATCGCGCAGCCGAAGATCCACACGAGTTCGCGCGGCTTGCGGTACGAGCCGTACATCAGCCCGCGGAACATGTGCAGGTAGACGACGACGAAGAACATCGACGCGCCCGTCGAGTGCATGTACCGGATCAGCCAGCCCCACGGCACTTCGCGCATGATGTACTCGACCGACGCGAACGCGAGCGTCGAGTCGGGCTTGTAGTTCATCGTCAGGAAGATGCCGGTGACGATCTGGTTGACGAGCACGAGCAGCGCGAGCGAGCCGAAGAAGTACCAGAAGTTGAAGTTCTTCGGCGCGTAGTACTCGGTCACATGCTTCTTGAGCATGACCGTCCATGGAAAGCGCGCATCGATCCAGGCGGTGAGACCCGTCGTCGTCGTCGTGACTTCGTTGTGCTCGGTCGTCGCCATTACGCTTCTCCTTTCTCGTCCCTGCCGATCACGAGCGTCGTCGCCGACGTGAACATGTAGGGCGGGACGTCGAGATTCTGCGGCGCCGGCTTGTTCTTGAAGACGCGGCCGGCGAGGTCGTAGGTCGAACCGTGGCACGGGCACAGGAAGCCGCCCGGCCAGTCGTCGGGCAGGTTCGGCTGCGGACCCGGCGTGAAGCGTTGGGATGGCGTGCAGCCGAGGTGCGTGCACACGGCCATCACGACGAGGATGTTCTTGTGGTCGGCCCGCGAGCGATATTCGTTCGCGCAGTAAGCCGGCAACGGCATCGAATAGGGGGTCTTGCTGGTCGGATCGGCGACTTCCTTGTCGGCCTTGGTCACGTCGGCGAGCATCGCGTCGGTGCGGTTCAGCACCCAGACGGGCTTGCCGCGCCACGGCACGGTGAGCATCTCGCCGGGCTTCAGCGCGCTGATATCGATTTCGACCGGCGCGCCGGCCGCTTTCGCTTTCGCCGACGGCGCCAGCGACGCCGCGAACGGGATGACGGTGGCGACGCCTCCCACTCCACTTGCTACGGATGTCGCAATCAGCCAGGTACGGCGGCCGCTGTCGACGCGTTTCTCTTCCTTGTCTCGCATCACACGCCCCACTTCTGAGTTGGATTTTCCGTCACGACTTTCCATTCCGCCGCTAGTTTGCTCGAATGGAGTCGTCATTTACAAGGCCCGGAAATGAAAATCCCTTCGAAGTGGTTGATAGTCAAGGGTTTTCCCCCACCACCCGAGTGAATAATCCAACTCTCTTTTAAGCGCTTGCTACATTGCGTGCTTTCGATGCGCCGCCGCAATCCGGCCGTTCAGACCGGATTATGGATATCGATAAACAGGTGTTCGAGATCGAATCGCTCGGACAAATGGGCCCCACAAGCGCCTGGATTCCGTAGCGTTCGGTTGCATGGTGCCCCGCCGCAACGAATGCGACGCCGCTCTCCGCGGCCGCGTGCGTGACCGGCTCCGACACCTCGCCGGTGAGGAACACGTCGGCGCCGGCGTCGATCGCCGCGTCGAAATAGCTCTGCGCGGCGCCCGTGCACCACGCGATGCGGCGCAGCTGCTGCTCCGGGTCGCCGAGCACGAGCGGCGTGCGGCCGAGCGTGCGCTCGACCTTCGCGACGAAGTGCTCGAGCGTCACCGGCATCGGCAGCGTGGCCATCCAGCCGAGATCGCCGTCGCCGAAACGCGATTCACCGATCAGCCCGAGCTTCTCGCCGAGCTGCGCGTTGTTGCCGAATTCGGGGTGCGCGTCGAGCGGCAGATGGAACGCGAACAGGTTCAGGTCGTTCGCGAGCAGCAGCTTCAGGCGCCGGTATTTGCGGCCGGTGATCTGCGGCGCCTCGTTGCGCCAGAAGTAGCCGTGATGGACCAGCACCGCATCCGCCCCCCATTCGAGCGCCGCTTCGAGAAACGCCGCCGACGCGGTCACGCCGGTCGCGATCTTCTCGATCTTGCGGCGGCCCTCGACCTGCAGCCCGTTCGGGCAATAGTCCTTGAACCGCGCCGTTTCGAGGGTATTGTTCAAGTACAATTCGAGTTCGATCCGATCCATATAAACCTCTAGTCCATTCAGATGCTTAGACGCTTCTGGCTGTTCTTCGCGCAGGCGGTCACGGTGCTGCTCGCGCTGATGTTCATCGTCGTGACGCTCAAGCCTCAATGGCTGCAACGGCAAGGACAGCTCGGCAAGCAGCTCGCCACGCCGATCGTCGCCCTGCGCGAAGTCGCGCCCGGCATCGGCGGCGCACCTGCGACCACGTCGTACGCCGACGCCGCGCAAAAGGCGATGCCGGCAGTCGTCAACGTGTTCTCCAGCAAGGACGGCTCGCTGCCGCCCGATCCGCGCGCGAAGGATCCGCTGTTCCGCTATTTCTTCGGTGACCGCAACGCCCGCAAGCAGCAGGACGAGCCGGCGGCCAACCTCGGTTCGGGCGTTATCGTGAGCCCGGAAGGTTACATTCTAACGAACCAGCACGTCGTCGACGGCGCCGACCAGATCGAAGTCGCGCTCGCCGACGGCCGCACGGCCACCGCGAAGGTGATCGGCATCGATCCGGAGACCGACCTCGCGGTGCTCAAGATCAACATGACCGACCTGCCGACGATCACGCTCGGCCGCTCCGACCAGTCGCGCGTCGGCGACGTCGTGCTCGCGATCGGCAACCCGTTCGGCGTCGGCCAGACGGTGACGATGGGGATCATCAGCGCGCTCGGCCGCAATCACCTCGGCATCAACACGTTCGAGAACTTCATCCAGACCGACGCGCCGATCAACCCGGGCAACTCCGGCGGCGCGCTCGTCGACGTGAACGGCAACCTGCTCGGCATCAACACGGCGATCTATTCGCGCTCGGGCGGCTCGCTCGGCATCGGCTTCGCGATTCCGGTGTCGACCGCGCGCACCGTGCTCGAGAGCATCATCACGACGGGCTCGGTCACGCGCGGCTGGATCGGCGTCGAGCCGCAGGACGTCACGCCGGAGATCGCCGAGTCGTTCGGCCTGCAGCAGAAATCGGGCGCGATCGTCGCGGGCGTGCTGCAGGGCGGCCCGGCCGACAAGGCGGGCATCAAGCCGGGCGACATCCTCGTGTCGGTCAACGGCGAGGAGATCACCGACACGACCAAGCTGCTGAACGTCGTCGCGCAGATCAAGCCGGGCGCGACGGCCAAGGTGCACGTCGTGCGCAAGGGCAAGGAGCTCGACGTGCACGTCATGATCGGCAAGCGCCCGCCGCCGCCGAAGCAGGCGCTCGACGAGCAGGACAGCGACACCGAATGACGCCGCCGCCAGCGCGCCGCCTTTTTTCCGGTTCTCCTGCATAAAACAAATGGCAGCCGATTGGCTGCCATTTTTGCTGGGAGAATCGCTGCGCGTGAGGGGAGTCGCCCGACCGTGCTCCGTCACGCCGCTCGGGCACGTCAGCGTCAGCTCGCGGCCTCGCCGTTCTCGGGCTCGGCTTGCGCCGGCTTCGGCACGAAGAATCGCGCCGCGAGGATTCCGGCCTCGTACAGCACGACGAGCGGCAGCGCGAGCATCAGCTGCGAAAACACGTCCGGCGGCGTGACGACCGCCGCGACGACGAAAGCGCCGACGATCACGTAGGGCCGGATCTCCTTCAGCTTCTTCACGGTCAGCACGCCCATCCGGACGAGCAGCACGACCACGATCGGCACCTCGAACGTCACCCCGAACGCGATGAACATTCCGAGCACGAAGCTCAGGTAATTGTCGATATCGGTCGACATCTCCGCGCCGAGCGGCGCGTTGTAGTGCGCCATCACGCGGAAGATCGTCGGGAACACGAGGAAGTACGCGAACGCCATCCCGCACAGGAACAGCACGTAGCTGCTGCCGACGAGCGGCACGACGAGCTTCTTCTCGTGCTGATACAGCCCCGGCGCGACGAACGCCCAGATCTGGTACAGCACGACCGGCAGCGCGATCACGAGCGCGACGAGCATCGTCACCTTCATCGGCACGAAGAACGAGCCGGTGACATCCGTGACGATCATCCTGCCGCCCTTCGGCAGGTTCTCCATCAGCGGGCGCGCGAGCAGCCGGAAGATGTCCGGCGCCCAGTAGACGAGCCCGAGGAACACGACGATCACGGACAGCCCCGCGCGGATGATGCGATCGCGGAGCTCGACGAGATGGGAGATGAAGGTTTCTTCCGGGCCTTCGTCCGGATTCTGCTGGGGGTCGCTCACACCGGCCCTCGGTTGGATTGACGAGCGAGCATGCGCTCGGCTCAGAAGAAGCGCGCCGGCCGGCGCAGGCTTGCCGGCTGGTGGCGCGCGACGCGCGCGGCGCCGGACTGCACGTGCGTGCGGCGCGTGGTGGCGCGCTTGTACCAGGCGGGCGTCGCCGCCTGCTTGACCCGCCAGTTACGGCGCTTGCGCGCCAGCGCGATCGTGCTGGCGCGCCACGACGACGGCGCGGCGGGCGAATCGGTGCCCGACGTGCCGGCATCGACCGAGCCTTCATGAAGACCGCCGACCGCCGAATGCCACGCGGCGTTCAGGTCCTGCTCGTGCTCGCGCAGGTTGTCGTGAATCGTGGTCTCGACATTGCGCGCGGCGGTCTCGAAATCGCTTTTCATCGTCCGCAGCGCGTCGAGCTCGATCTCGCGCGAGACCTCGGCCTTCACGTCGTTGATGTAGCGCTGCGCGCGGCCGAACAGCGCGCCCGCCGTGCGTGCGACACGCGGCAGGCGCTCGGGGCCGAGCACCACGAGCGCGACGACGCCGATCAGCGCCATCTTCGAAAGACCGAGATCCAGCATGGAGAATGCCCGTCAGCGTGCCGGCGTCATGCCTTGTTCGAATCGGAACGCGTCGCTTCCTTCGCGTTGACGTCCACCGAGCCCGAACGCGGCAGTTGCTGCGCGTCGGCCGAAGGTGCGTCGGCGTCCTTCATGCCGTCCTTGAAACCCTTCACGGCGCTGCCAAGATCGTTGCCGATGTTGCGCAGCTTCTTCGTGCCGAAAACCAGCGCGACGATCAGCAGCACGATCAGCCAGTGCCAAATGCTCAATCCACCCATGATGAAACTCTCCTCAACCACGCCGCTTGCGGCGCAAATCGCCGGCAGTGCGCCGGCTTCGACCATCGACGCGGGAAACGCCCCGCGCCGTCAACCCATCCGGTGCCAGGGGCGCGGACCCGCCAGGATATGCGCGTGCAGGTGGTACACCTCCTGCCCGCCGCCGGGGCCCGTATTGATCACCGTGCGAAAACCGGTTTCGCCGCCGTGATAGGCCACGCCGAGCTGCTCGGCCAGGCGCGCGACGAGCACCAGCATTCTACCAAGCAGCGGCGCGTCCTCTTCCCCGGCCGACGACAGCGTCGGCAGGTGCTTGCGCGGAATCACGAGCACGTGCGTCTCGGCCGCCGGGCGGATGTCGCGGAACGCGACGAACTCTTCATCCTCGTGCACCTTCGTGCTCGGGATCTCGCCTGCCGCGATCTTGCAGAACAGGCAATTCGGATCGTGACTCATGTTGCTCCTGAAGGTGCGCGTCGCGGTGTCAGAACCACGCCTGCGGATCGAGCGCCTTGTTGTCGTTCAAATACAGCCAGCCCTTGATGATACGGTACAGCGTCCAGATCCAGACCGCTCCCAGCACCAGAAAGCCGATGCCGACGAACAGCAGCGCGAAGCCGATCACGTACGCGATCAGCGCGCGCCAGAACGTGCGGATCTGCCATTCGAAATGATCCGCGTACGGCGTCCCGGCCGTGTCGCCGCGCTTCACGTAGTTGATGATGATCGCGATGAGGCCCGTGATGCCGCCCGTCAGCCAGTGCACCGCATAGAGCCCGTACAGCACGTGAGTCAGCGTGCGCAGCCCGTTCAGGCGCTCGCTTTCCGCGCTGCCCGGAACCGGCGGCGGGAACTGGCTTGGCGTATCCGTCATGATGCTACCCCCGTTCGATGACAATTCTTACAGTTTGCCACGATATGGCGGCCGGCCGCGCGACGATGCGTGTCAGCCGCCGTTTTCCTCGCGCTCGCGACGCTTGCGCAGCGCCTTTTCCTCGATGCCGGACATCCCTTCGCGACGCTCGAGCTCGGCGATCACGTCGGCCGGGCTCAGGTCGAAATGGGACAGCATCACGAGGCAATGGAACCACAGGTCCGCCACCTCGCCGACGAGCGCCGTCGGCGCGCCGCCCTGGCGCACGTCCTTCGCGGCGAGCACGACTTCGGTCGCCTCCTCGCCGATCTTCTTCAGCACCGCGTCGTCGCCCTTGTGGAACAGGCGCGATACGTAGGATTGGTCGGGATCGCCGCCCTTGCGGCTGTCGATCACGGCCGCGAGGCGCAGCAGCGTGTCTTCGGTCGTTTGCGTCATTTGTAGATGTGTTCGGGGTCTTTCAGCACCGGTTCGACCGCGACCCAGTCGCCGCCTTCGACGGTGCCTTCGAATTTCTGGAAGAAGCACGAATGCCGGCCGGTGTGGCACGCGATGCCCGACACCTGCTCGACCTTCAGCAGCACGACGTCCTCGTCGCAATCAAGGCGCACCTCGTGCACGTGCTGCACGTGGCCCGACTCCTCGCCCTTGAACCACAGGCGCTTGCGCGAGCGCGAATAATAGACCGCGCGCCGCGTTTCGATCGTTTTCGCCAACGCCTCGCGGTTCATCCACGCGAACATCAGCACGTCATTGGTCGACGCTTCCTGCGCGATCACCGGCACGAGGCCGTTGTCGTCCCAGCGGACCTTGTCGAGCCACGCCGGCAGGGATTGCGTATCCGTGCTCATCACAACCTCACCGGAATGCCCTGGCCGGCCATGAAGCGCTTCGCCTCGCCGACCGTGTGTTCACCGTAGTGGAAGATGCTCGCCGCGAGCACCGCATCCGCGCGGCCGTCCTTGATGCCGTCCGCCAGGTGCTGCAGCGAGCCGACGCCGCCCGACGCGATCACCGGCACCGGCACCGCGTCCGACACGCCGCGCGTAAGCGCGAGGTCGAAGCCCGACTTCGTGCCATCGCGATCCATGCTCGTCAGCAGGATCTCGCCCGCGCCGAGCTCGGCCATCCTGCGCGCCCACTCGATCGCGTCGAGCCCGGTGCCCTTGCGGCCGCCGTGCGTGAACACTTCCCAGCGCGGCGTCTCGCCGTCGGCGGACACGCGCTTCGCGTCGATCGCGACGACGATGCACTGCGAGCCGTACTTGTCGGCCGCGTCGCGCACGAACTGCGGGTTCGCGACCGCGGACGAGTTCATGCTGACCTTGTCCGCGCCCGCGTTCAGCAGGCGCCGGACGTCCTCGACGGCGCGCACGCCGCCGCCGACCGTCAGCGGGATGAAGACCTGCGACGCGACCGCCTCGATGATCGGCAGGATCAGGTCGCGCTGGTCGGACGTCGCGGTGATGTCGAGGAACGTCAGTTCGTCGGCGCCCTGCTCGTCGTAGCGGCGGGCGATCTCGACGGGGTCGCCCGCGTCGCGCAGTTCGACGAAGTTGACGCCCTTGACGACGCGCCCGGCGGTAACGTCCAGGCAGGGGATGATGCGTTTAGCTAGAGCCATGATGTGCGCCAAGTGCCGCAATTAGGGGCGGCCGCGAGCGGCCTCCCGGTCAGGGCCGCCCGGCGGGCAGCCCCGGCAAGGGTGACGACGGCCGGATCAGGCGTTGTCGAGCTCGCCGTTCAGTTCGTCCGCGCGCTTCTGCGCGGCCGCGAAGTCGAGATCGCCGGAGTAGATCGCACGGCCGCAGATCACGCCTTCGACGCCATGCTCTTCCACTTCGCACAGCTTCTCGATGTCGTTGAGGTTCGACAGGCCGCCGCTCGCGATCACCGGAATGCCGACCGCCTGCGCAAGCTTCACGGTTGCCTCGATGTTGATGCCCTGCAGCATGCCGTCGCGGCCGATGTCCGTATAGACGATCGATTCGACGCCGTAGTCCTCGAACTTCTGCGCGAGGTCGATCACCTCGTGCCCCGTCAGCTTGCTCCAGCCGTCGGTCGCGACCTTGCCGTCCTTCGCGTCGAGGCCGACGATGATGTTGCCCGCGAACGCGCTGCATGCGTCCTGCAGGAAGCCCGGGTCCTTCACGGCCGCGGTGCCGATGATCACGTAGGACAGGCCGGCGTCGAGGTACTTCTCGATCGTCTCGAGGCTGCGGATGCCGCCGCCGAGCTGCACGGGAATTTCATCGCCGACCTCTTCGAGGATCGCCTCGATCGCGTCGAGATTCTTCGGCTTGCCGGCGAACGCGCCGTTCAGGTCGACGAGATGGAGCCGCCGGGCGCCGAGGTCGACCCATTTGCGGGCCATCGCCGCGGGGTCCTCGGAGAAAATCGTGGCCTGGTCCATATCGCCCTGTTTGAGGCGCACACACTGACCGTCTTTGAGATCGATGGCCGGAATCAGCAACATAGCAATCGGTTGTCGTCTGGGAAAAGGAAAAAGGTTCGACGCGCACCGGCCGTTTCCGGCGCCGCGTCGTCTCGCTAGTTTAGTACAACTCGTTCGGCGCTTCGGCAGGCGAGCCCCGTGCGACGGTCGTTCCGCGCCCGCCGACTGTGGTTCGCGCGCCACGTTTACGGTTTCCAGTGTACGAAGTTGCGATACAGACGCAACCCGACTTCCGCGCTTTTCTCCGGGTGGAATTGGGTCGCGAAGAGATTGTCCCGCGCGACCGCGGACGTAAACGGCGCACCGTAGACCGTTTCGCCGACCGTATGCGCCGGGTTGTCCGGCGTCACGTAATAGCTGTGCACGAAGTAGAAATAGGCGTCGTCCGGCACGCCGTCCCACAACGGGTGCGGCTGCGACTGGCGCACGCGGTTCCAGCCCATCTGCGGCACCTTGAAGCGCGAGCCGTCGTCCTGCAACTGGCCTTCGAGCGCGAAGCGCACGACCTTGCCGGGCAGCAGCCCGAGGCCGTTCGTGTCGCCTTCAGCGCTCCAGTCGAACAGCATCTGCTCGCCGACGCACACGCCGAGCAGCGGCTTCGTGCGCGACGCCTCGAGCACCGCTTCCTGCAGGCCCGATTCGCCGAGGCAGCGCATGCAGTCCGGCATCGCGCCCTGGCCGGGCAGCACGACGCGGTCGGCCGCGCGAATCGCGGCCGGCGTGTCGACGATCGCCACGTCGGCAGCCGGTTCGGCTTTCATGAGCGCCTGCGCGACGGAGCGCAGGTTGCCCATCCCATAATCCACAATCGCAATCGAAGTTTTCATCTCAGTGCAGGCAGTAGCGCCCTCAGTCCGTTGACGATGAATTCCACCGCCAGCGCCGACAGCATCAGTCCCATCAGCCGCGTGGCGATGTTGATGCCGGTGCGGCCGATCCAGTTCGCGATCGGCTCGGCGAGCCGCATCGCAAAGAAACACAGGCAGGCGAGGACCGCGCCGATCGCGACCAGCCCCACCCGGTCATACCAGTGACGCGAGTTCGCCGCATAGATGATCACCGTGCTGATCGAGCCGGGGCCCGTCAGCAGCGGGATCGCGAGCGGCACCACCGCGATGTTGTCCTTCTGCTCGGCTTCGTGGCGCTCCTCCGGCGTCGAGCGGGTGTTGCCGGCCTGCGCGTTCAGCATGCTGATCGCCATCAGCAGCATGATGATCCCGCCGCCCACCTCCAGCGAGCCGACCGAAATGCCGAAGAAGTCGATGATCTGCTGGCCGAGCAGCGTCGTCACCGTGATCACGCAGAACACCGACACCGACGCGATCCTGATCGTCCGGCGCCGCTCGTCGTCCGTCTGCTGCGCGGTCAGGCTCAGGAAAAACGGCACCGCGCCGACCGGGTTGATCAGCGCGAGCAGCGAAATGAACGATTTGAGCAGATCCATCGCAAGCCGGCGCGACGCGCCGAAGCCGTGAGGTTGTCTTGTACGTGCGTCCGTTCAGAAGGCGAGGTGCGAGGTTCAGAGGCTGCCCTTCGTCGACGGGACCTGCCCCGCCGCGCGTTCGTCGAGCTCCGCCGCCATCCGCAGCGCGCGGCCGAAGGCCTTGAACACCGTCTCGAGCTGGTGGTGCGCGTTGATCCCGCGCAGGTTGTCGACGTGCAGCGTCACGCCCGCATGGTTCACGAAGCCGCGGAAGAACTCGATCGACAGGTCGACGTCGAAGGTGCCGATCCGCGCGCGCGTGAACGGCACGTGGAATTCGAGGCCCGGACGGCCCGAGAAGTCGATCACGACGCGCGACAGCGCCTCGTCGAGCGGCACGTACGAATGGCCGTAGCGGCGGATGCCCTTCTTGTCGCCGATCGCCTTCGCGACCGCCTGGCCGAGCGTGATGCCGACGTCCTCGACCGTGTGGTGATCGTCGATATGCGTGTCGCCATGCGCCTCGACCTCGAGATCGACCAGACCGTGTCGAGCGATCTGGTCGAGCATATGGTCGAGGAACGGCACGCCGGTCGCGAGCTTCTGCTGGCCGGTGCCGTCGAGATTGAGCTTCACACGGATCTGCGTTTCGCTGGTATTGCGAACGACTTCCGCCACACGCATGGCAATTCCTTGACTGAGTCGATGTAAATGGGGATTGATCGTTTCGCGCCGCGGCGCCGTCAGGCTCGACCGGGCAGCGCGAGTTTCAATGCGGCCAGCAGGCGGGCGTTTTCATCGGGAGAACCGACGGTCAGCCGCACGCATTCGGCCAGCAACGGATGCATTTTACTCACGTTTTTGACCAGCACCCGCTCGGTCAGCAGCGCGTCGAACACGGCCGCCGCGTCCGGCACGCGCACCAGCAGGAAATTGCCGGCGCTCGGGAACACCGTCACGCCCGGCAGCGCGGCCACCGCTTGCGCGAGGCGCGCGCGCTCGGCGCGCAGCTCGGCCGCCTGCGCGTCGAGCACGTCGAGGTGGTCGAGCAGGAAATCGGCGGTCGCCTGCGTCAGCACGTTGATGTTGTACGGCGGACGCACCTTGTCGAACTCCGCGAGCCACGCCGGCAGCCCGGCGAGGTAGCCGAGGCGGATGCCCGCGAGGCCGAGCTTCGACACCGTGCGCATCACGACGACGTTGTCGAACTCCGCCGCGCGCGGCAGCCACGAGCGCTCGGCGAACGGCTGGTATGCCTCGTCGATCACGACCAGGCTGTGCCGCGCGGCCGCGATGATCCGCTCGACGCCGGCGGCGTCGTACAGCGTGCCGGTCGGGTTGTTCGGGTACGCGAGATAGACGAGCGCCGGGCGGTGCTCGGCGATCGCCGCGAGCATCGCGTCGACGTCGAGCGTCAGGTCGGCCGCGAGCGGCACGCCGACGAACTCGAGCTGCGCGAACTTCGCCGACAGCTCGTACATCACGAAGCCCGGCACCGGCGCGAGCACCTTCGCGCCCGGCGTCGCGCACGCGACCGACATCATGCTGATGATCTCGTCGGAGCCGTTGCCGAGCAGCACGTCGCACGCGGCCGGCACGCCCATCGTGCGGCGCAGCTTGTCGATGAGCGCGGCCGGGCGCGGCGCCGGATAGCGGTTCAGCGCGACCTGCGCGAGGCGCGCGCCGAGCGCCGCCGCGAGCGGTTCGGGCAGCGGGTACGGGTTCTCCATCGCGTCGAGCTTCACGAACCCGCTCGCGTCCGGCACCGGGTAGCTCGTCATCGCGAGCACGTCGCGGCGAATGATGTCTTGTGGCGTCGTCATGGTCTGCAGGCCGGCGTGCATTGCGCCGGCGTCAATGGGTCAGCGCGGCGGCAGCCGCCGCGCCCGTCTGCGGCCCGGGCAATCAGCCCTGGCCGCCGCCTTTCATCCGGTATTCGGCGCTCTTCGCATGCGCCTGCAGCCCCTCGCCGTACGCGAGCTCGGACGCGATCTCGCCGAGCGTATGCGCGCCTTCGGCGCTGACTTCGATCACGCTCGAGCGCTTGATGAAGTCGTACACGCCGAGCGGCGACGAAAAGCGCGCGGTGCGCGACGTCGGCAGCACGTGGTTCGGGCCCGCGCAGTAGTCGCCGAGGCTCTCGCTCGTATAGCGGCCGAGGAAGATCGCGCCGGCGTGGCGGATCTGCTGGCCCCACTGCTGCGGCTCCAGCGCCGAAATCTCGAGGTGCTCGGGCGCGATGTCGTTCGCGATCCTGCACGCTTCCGCCATGTCGCGCACCTTGACCAGCGCGCCGCGGCCTTCGAGCGACGCGCGGATCACGGCCTCGCGCGGCATCGTCGGCAGCAGCTCGTCGATCGCCTTCTCGACGCGCTCGATGAACGACGCGTCCGGGCACAGCAGGATCGACTGCGCGAGCTCGTCGTGCTCGGCCTGCGAGAACAGGTCCATCGCGACCCAGTTCGGGTCCGTGGTGCCGTCGCACAGCACGAGGATCTCCGACGGCCCGGCGATCATGTCGATGCCGACCGTGCCGAACACGCGGCGCTTCGCCGACGCGACGTACGCGTTGCCGGGCCCGCAGATCTTGTCGACGGCCGGCACGGTCGCGGTGCCGTACGCGAGCGCGGCCACCGCCTGCGCGCCGCCGATCGTGAACACGCGGTCGACGCCGCCGAGCAGCGCCGCGGCGAGCACGAGGTCGTTCTTCACGCCGTCCGGGGTCGGCACGACCATCACGATCTCGCCGACGCCCGCGACGCGCGCGGGAATCGCGTTCATCAGCACCGACGACGGATAGGCCGCCTTGCCGCCCGGCACGTACAGGCCGACGCGGTCGAGCGGCGTGACCTTCTGGCCGAGCACCGTGCCGTCGCTTTCCGTGTACTGCCAGCTATGGCTGCCGCACTCGATCTTCTGCTTCTCGTGATACCCGCGCACGCGCGCCGCGGCCGCTTCCAGCGCCGCGCGCGCCTTCGGCGCAAGGCCGTCGAGCGCTTCCTGCAGCGCTTCCTGCGGCAGCTCCAGCGCGGCGACGCTGTCCGCGCCCAGCCGGTCGAAGCGGTTCGTGTAGTCGAGCACCGCGGCGTCGCCGCGCGCCTTCACGTCGGCGAGGATCTGCGCGACCGAGCGCTCGATCGCGTCGTCTTCGCTCGCCTCGAACGCGAGCACCGCGCGCAGCGCGGCGTCGAAGCCTTCGCTCGTCGAATCGAGTTTGCGGATGGTGATGGACATGGAAGTTCCGTTACGGTGTGCGCTCACGCGCCATTGCGCGACGCGCGTTCGAACGCGTCGAGGATCGGCTTGAGCGCCGCGCGCTTCAACTTCAGCGCAGCCTGGTTCACGACGAGGCGCGACGAGATCTGCATGATCTCCTCGACCTCGACCAGATTGTTCGCCCGGAGCGTGCCGCCCGAGCTGACGAGGTCGACGATCGCGTCGGCGAGGCCGACGAGCGGCGCGAGCTCCATCGACCCGTACAGCTTGATCAGGTCGACGTGCACGCCCTTCGCGGCGAAGTGCTCGCGCGCCGCTTCGACGTACTTCGTCGCGACGCGCAGGCGCGCGCCCTGGCGCACCGCCTTCGCATAGTCGAAGCCGGCGGGCACCGCGACCGACAGCCGGCAGCGCGCGATGTTCAGATCGATCGGCTGGTACAGGCCCGAGCCGCCGTGCTCGATCAGCACGTCCTTGCCGGCCACGCCGAAGTCGGCGGCGCCATATTCGACGTAGGTCGGCACGTCGCTCGCGCGCACGATGATCACGCGCAGGTTCGGGTCGGTCGTCGGCAGGATCAGCTTGCGCGACGTTTCCGGATCCTCGGCCACCTGCACGCCGGCCGCGGCGAGCAGCGGCAGGGTTTCCTCGAAAATCCGGCCCTTCGACAGGGCAAGGGTCAGCGGCGGGGTCATGCTTGGCTCCCGGAAACGCGGCGCACGTTCGCGCCGACGGCGGTCAGTTTGGCTTCCATCCGGTCGTATCCCCGGTCGAGGTGATAGATGCGGTCGACGAGCGTCTCGCCGTCGGCGCGCAGCCCGGCGATCACGAGGCTCGCGGACGCGCGCAGGTCGGTAGCCATCACGTTCGCCCCCGACAGTTTCTCGACGCCCGTCACGAGCGCCGTGTTGCCGTCGATCGTGATGTTCGCGCCGAGCCGGTTCAGCTCCTGCACGTGCATGAAACGGTTCTCGAAAATGGTTTCGACGACCTGCGCGGTGCCCGTCGCGACCGTATTGAGGGCCATGAACTGCGCCTGCATGTCGGTCGGGAACGCCGGGTATTCGGACGTGCGGATCGTCACCGCGGACGGCCGGCGATCCATCTTCACGCGCAGCCAGGTGTCGCCTTCCTCGACCGTCACGCCGGCCTCGCGCAGCTTGTCGATCACTGCGTCGAGGATGTGCGGGCGCACGCCCGTCAGCGTCACGTCGCCGCCCGCCGCCGCGACCGCGCACAGGAACGTGCCGGCCTCGATGCGGTCAGGAATGACCGAATGACGCGCGCCGTGCAGCCGCTCGACGCCCTGGATCACGAGCCGGTCGGTGCCGATGCCGTCGATCTTCGCACCCATTTCGACCAGCAAGTGTGCGAGATCGCTCACTTCCGGCTCGCGCGCGGCGTTCTCGATCACCGTCTCGCCGTCGGCGAGCGTCGCCGCCATCAGCAGGTTCTCGGTGCCCGTCACCGTGATCATGTCGGTGACGATGCGCGCGCCCTTCAGGCGCTTCGCGCGCGCCTCGATGAAGCCGTGCTCGATGCTGATCTCGGCGCCCATCGCCTGCAGGCCCTTGATGTGCTGGTCGACCGGCCGCGCACCGATCGCGCAGCCGCCCGGCAGCGACACCTTCGCCTCGCCGAAGCGCGCCAGCAGCGGCCCGAGCACGAGGATCGACGCGCGCATCGTCTTCACGAGCTCGTACGGCGCGACGAGGTTGTCGACGCGCGACGCGTCGAGCTGCACATGGCTGCCGTCCGTCTCGCTCTTCACGCCCATCTGGTTCAGGACCTTCAGCGTGGTGCGGACGTCCTTCAGGTTCGGCACGTTGTCGAGGTGGACCGGATCGGCCGTCAGCAGGCCCGCGCACAGAATCGGCAGCGCCGCGTTCTTCGCGCCCGACACGACGATCTCGCCGGACAGCCGGCGGCCGCCTTCGATCACGAGCTTGTCCATCCCATGTCCCTGCGTATCCCGATTGCCGGCCGGGTGTGCCGCGGCGACGCTCTCGACGGCGTCGCGCTCGTTGACGGTGACTTGCACTCAGTGGTTCCGGTTATGCGTTCTGCCATTCGGCGGGCGTCAGCGTCTTCATGCTGAGCGCGTGGATTTCCTGCTTCATGCGGTCGCCGAGCGCCGCGTAGACGAGCTGATGCCGCTGGATCGGCCGCTTGCCCTCGAAGGCCGGCGACACGATCGTCGCGAAGAAGTGCTGGCCGTCGCCTTCGACTTCCAGATGCGTGCAGGCAAGCCCGCCCGCGATGTATTGCTTGACCTGTTCGGGAGTCGGCAACATGTGATGCTCCTGTCGGTGCGCGCCGGACCGCGCGCGGCGCCGCGCTCCCCGAGGGGAGCGGTGCCGCGCGCGGCGGCCGATTCATATCAATGACGCAGTTTGTAGCCGGTCGCGAGCAGCCGCATCGCGAACAGCGCGAGCAGCACGAAGAAACCGGCGACGATCGCGAGGCTCGCGAGCGGGTTGATGTCGGACGCGCCGAAGAACCCGTAGCGAAAGCCGTCGATCATGTAGAAAAACGGGTTGAGACGCGAGATTTCGCGCCACACGGGCGGCAGCGAATGCGTCGAGTAGAACACGCCGGACAGGAACGTCAGCGGCATGATCAGGAAGTTCTGGAACGCGGCGAGCTGGTCGAACTTCTCCGCCCAGATCCCGGCGATGAGGCCGAGCGTGCCGAGGATCGCCGCGCCGAACAGCGCGAACCCGAGGATGAACGCGGGCGCCGCGAACTGCATCGGGATGAACCAGACCGTCACGACGAACACGCCGGCGCCGACCGCGAGCCCGCGCACGACCGACGCGAGCACGTACGCGCCGTAGATGTCCTTGTACGACAGCGGCGGCAGCAGCATGAACACGAGGTTGCCGGTGATCTTCGACTGGATCAGCGACGACGAGCTGTTCGCGAACGCGTTCTGCAGCACGCTCATCATCACGAGGCCCGGCACGAGGAAGCTCACGTACTCGACGCCCGGATACACCTCGACGCGGCCCGTCAGCGCATGGCCGAAGATCGTCAGGTACAGCAGCGCCGTGACGACGGGCGCGAGCACCGTCTGGAACGACACCTTCCAGAACCGCAGGATTTCCTTGTAGAACAGCGTCTGAAAACCGCTCATGCCAGCCCCTCGATCGCCTCGGCCCCGTTCATCACCTGGACGAACACATCCTCGAGGTCGGCCTTCCTGACCTCGATCTCGTCGAACGTGCAGCCGGCGGCGCGGCACTGCGCGAGGATGCGCTCGACGTCGTCGTAGTTCGCGAGCCGCAGCAGGTGCTCGCCGCTCGCACGGGCGGCCGGATCGGTTTCCAGCGCGCGCAGCTCGGCGGGCAGCGCGCCGAGCGCGAAGCGCAGGTACAGCTGCAGGCCCGCGAAGCGCTGCAGCAGCGCGTCGGTGCGCTCGAGCGCGACCACTTCGCCCCGGCGCAGCATCGCGATGCGGTCGCACAGCGACTCGGCTTCCTCGAGGTAGTGGGTGGTCAGCACGATCGTGTGGCCTTCGCGGTTCAGGCGCGAGATGAATTTCCACAGCGTCTGGCGCAGCTCGACGTCGACGCCGGCGGTCGGCTCGTCGAGCACGATCACGGGCGGCCGGTGCACGAGCGCCTGCGCGACCAGCACGCGGCGCTTCATCCCGCCCGACAGCGCGCGCATGTTCGCGTCCGCCTTCTCGGTCAGGTCGAGATTGGCCATCACCTCGTCGATCCAGTCGTCGTTGCGGCGCAGCCCGAAGTAGCCGGACTGGATCCGCAGCGTCTCGCGCACCGTGAAGAAGGGATCGAACACCAGTTCCTGCGGCACGACGCCGAGTGCGCGGCGCGCGGCCCGGAAGTCCTTGACGACGTCATGGCCGCGCACCGAGATGCTGCCTTCGTCGGCCCGGGCGAGCCCGGCGAGGATGCTGATGAGCGTGGTCTTGCCTGCGCCGTTCGGGCCGAGCAGACCGAAAAACTCGCCTTCCTCGACCGACAGGCTGACGCCCTTGAGCGCCTGAAGCGACTTGTAGCGCTTCTTGACGTGACGGATTTCTATGGCTGACATGGGACTGTGCGCGGCGCAACGGCCGCGACGCCTATTCTGTGCTTGCTGCGAAAGAAAATGAGGGCCCGACGCCGACCGGCAGTCCCGCAAAACGCTTGATTATAGGGCAAACCGGCGGGAGGGGACGGCCATCGGAATCGGCCGTGCGGCAGCCGGCGCCCCGCGGGGGCCGGCGTTCAGCGGCAGCGTCAATGTCGCCCGTTGATGAGCGCGTCGACGCCGTAGGCCTGCGCGAGGCTGGCGAGCTTCGGAGGGAAATTGAGGATGTCGAGGCGGGCGCCGCGCGCCTTTGCGGCGCGCTGCCATGCGAGCAGCACGGCGAGCGCGGACGAGTCGAATTCCGCGAGCGCCGCGCAATCGACGGCGGTGGCGCCCGCGCCGATCTGCGCGAGCCCCGCCGCGAGCGCGGCCTTCGCGCTCGCGTGGGTCAGCGTGGAACCGGCTGCGAAGCCGCTCACGACGCCTGCTTGCCGGCGGCAAGCTCCTGGTTGCGCTGCGCGAGGAACTGGATCAGGCCGTCCACGCCGCTTTGCTGGATCTTCTCGTTGAACTGCTGCTGGTACGTCTGGATCAGCCACGCGCCGAGCACGTTCAGGTCATACACCTTCCAGCCCTGCTGCGTCTTGTACAGGCGGTAGTCGATCTGGACCGGCTGGCCGTTGTTCATCGCGACCGTCTTGACCACGACGTCGGTGTCCTCCGGGCTCGCGCGGAACGGCGGGTACTGGATCTGCTGGTCCGGCTTCAGCTGCGCAAGCGCGCCCGAGTAAGTGCGGATCAGCAGCAGCTTGAACTGCTCCATCACCTGCTGCTGCTGCGCCTGCGTCGCGGTGCGCCAGTGGCGGCCCATCGCGAGTTGCGTGGTGCGGCGGAAATCGGTGTACGGCAGGATGTCCTTGTTGACGATCGTGATGATGCGGTTCGTGTCGCCCTGCTTGATCGTCTGCTGCTTCACTTCATCGAGCACCTGCTGCGTGGCGCTCTTGATCAGTGCCTGCGGGTTCGACTGGTCGACTTCCGCGTAGGCTGCGCCGCCGAACGAGAACAGCGCCGCGAAGACCGGGATCAGGAACAGTTTCTTCATAATATTGACCTGCATGAATGAGTCGAGGCGGAAGTTGGAGCCGGTAGCTTACGCGCAAGTTCGCGTGCGCCGCCGGCATAATCGTTTCCGGCTGTAACGAATGTAAGTCCGATCAATGCAGCCGGATGCTCGGGATGCGCAGCCCGCCGGGCGCGGGCGGCGTCACCTGCATCGGCGGCACGTTCGTTGCGCTGGCCGGATTCGGCGCAACGGCCGCTTCCGACCCCGGCGCCGGTGCGGCCGCACCGGATGCAGCCGCCGGCGCCGCCGCGCCGTCATCCGGCAGGTCGTATTTCGGCAGCGCGTCGCCGTCCGACGCTCCGCCCGCTTCGCCGCGCGCATTGCTGATCAGCATCTGGCGCCGCTGCAGGTACGCATTGCGCACGAACGAGTACTTGTCGATCGCCGCCGCTTCCAGCACGTCGCCCGCGCCGAGCAGGTTCGAGCGCGTATTCACGAGGTTCAGGCCGAACAGGCCATAGCTCACGCCGTCCGGCTTCACGTAGGTCAGCGGATTGCCGAGATAGTCGACGCCGAGGCCCGCCGCGTCGCGCACGGTGCTCGGGCCGAGCAGCGGCAGCACCAGGTACGGGCCCGCCGGCATGCCGTAGCGGCCCATCGTGACGCCGAAGTCGGCCGTGTGCTTCGGCAGCTTCGCGATCGTCGCGACGTCGAACAGGCCGCCGACACCGAACACGGTGTTGATCACGACGCGCATGATGTCGCCGACGCCGTCCGCGATCCGCAGCTGCACGAGGTTGTTCGCCGCGATGTAGACGTCGCCGATGTTCGAGAAGAAGTTCGTCACGCTGTCGCGCACCGGCTGCGGCACCACGTACTGATAGCCCTTCGCGACCGGCTTCAGCGCATAGGTGTCGACGGTGTCGTTGAACTTGTACATCGTCCGGTTGAAGCCCTCGAGCGGATCACCCTTGGTCGGCGTCTGCACGGTGGCGCAGCCGCTCAGCGCGGCTGCCGCAGCCACCGCGAGCGCGGCGTGCCTGATCCGAATCGTCTGCATGTTCGTTTCCCCTCTTATTGTGATCTCTCGTGTGGTTATTGGGCGCCGGACGCCGCGGGCGCCGTCGCGGCAGGCGCGCCGGAGGCCGGTTTCGCACCGCCGGCGTCCGCCGCCTTGCTGTACAGGAACTGGCCGATCAGGTTCTCGAGCACGATCGCCGACTGCGTCATCGCGATCGTGTCGCCCGCCTTCAGCATCTCGGAATCGCCGCCCGGCTCGAGGCCGACGTACTGCTCGCCGAGCAGGCCCGACGTCAGGATCTTCGCGGACGAATCCTTCGGGAACTGGTATTGCTTGTCGAGATCGATCGTCACGAGCGCCTGGTAGGTGTTCGTGTCGAAGCCGATCGCCTGCACGCGGCCGACCACGACGCCCGCGCTCTTCACGGCGGCGCGCGGCTTCAGCCCGCCGATGTTGTCGAATTTCATCTTCACCGCGTAGGTCGGCTGAAACGACAGCGAACTCATGTTGCCGACCTTCAGCGCAAGGAACAGTACCGCCAGGAAGCCCACCACCACGAACAGGCCGACCCAGAAGTCGAGAGCAGTCTTTTTCATCGTCATCCCAAAATATGGCTTGGCTGAGGCTTAGCTGAACATCAGCGCGGTCAGCAGGAAATCGAGGCCGAGTACGGCGAGCGACGCGAACACGACCGTCTTGGTGGTAGCGCGCGACACGCCTTCAGGCGTCGGCTTCGCCTCGTACCCTTGAAACAGTGCAATGAAGGTCACGGCGAACCCGAACACGATGCTCTTCAGCACGCCGTTGCCGACGTCGGCCCAGACCTGCACGCCGCCCTGCATCTGCGACCAGAACGCGCCCGAATCGACGCCGATCAGGATCACGCCGACGAAATAGCCGCCGAGCACGCCGACCGCGTTGAAGATCGCCGCGAGGAGCGGCATCGCGATGATCCCGCCCCACATGCGCGGCGCGATCACCGTCTTGATCGGATCGACCGCCATCATCTCGAGCGCGGTGAGCTGCTCGCCGGCCTTCATCAGGCCGATCTCGGCGGTCAGCGACGTGCCCGCGCGGCCCGCGAACAGCAGCGCCGTGACGACCGGCCCGAGCTCGCGCACGAGCGACAGCGCGACGAGCAGGCCGAGCGCCTGCTCGGACCCGTAGCGGTTCAGCGTGTAGTAGCCCTGCAGGCCGAGCACGAAGCCGACGAACAGGCCCGACACCGCGATGATCACGAACGAGTAGTTGCCGAGGAAGTGGATCTGCTTCGTGACGAGCCGCGGCCGGCGCAGCAGCGGGAAGAATTCCAGCACGAGCCGCACGAACATGCGGGCGCCATAGCCGGCGCGCACGAGGCCGCCGATGACGAAACGTCCGATCGCGCTGATCATGCGCGCCCTCCGCCGAGCCCGAAATCCACGCCGAGCGGCGGGCTCGTGTAATGAAATTTGAACGGGCCGTCCGGCGCGCCGTCGATGAACTGGCGCACGCTCGGATCGGTCGACGCGCGCAACTCGTCGGGGGTGCCCTGCGCGAGCACGCCGCCGTTGGCCAGGAAGTACACGTAGTCGGCGATCGCGAACGACTCCGGCACGTCGTGCGTGACGAGGATCGACGTCGCGCCGAGCGCGTGGTTCAGCGTGCGGATCAGGTTCGCGGTGATGCCGAGCGAGATCGGGTCGAGGCCCGCGAACGGCTCGTCGTACATGATCAGCTGCGGATCGAGCGCGATCGCCCGCGCGAGCGCGATGCGCCGCGCCATGCCGCCCGACACCTCGGACGGCATCAGGTCGCGCGCGCCGCGCAGGCCCACCGCGTTGAGCTTCATCAGCACCAGGTCGCGGATCAGCTCCTCGGGCAGGTCGGTATGCTCGCGCAGCGCGAACGCGACGTTGTCGAACACCGACATGTCGGTGAAGAGCGCGCCGAACTGGAACAGCATGCCCATCTTGCGGCGCAGCGCGTACAGGCCGTCGCGCGTCTGCGCGCCGACGTCGGCGCCGTCGAACAGCACCTGGCCGCGACGTGCGCGCACGAGCCCGCCGATCAGGCGCAGCACGGTGGTCTTGCCGCAGCCCGAGCCGCCCATGACCGCGACCACCTGCCCGCGCGCGAAGCGCAGGTTCAGGTTCGACAGGACGAGGCGGTCGCCGTAGCCGAAGTCGACATCGCGGAGTTCCAGCAGGGTCTCGGAAGTGGTGGGGGCGGCGCTCACGGAGCTGACATTCCTTTTACGCAGAACGCCGAATTATAGGGCCTGCATCGGAATGATGTCGTGACGTTGCCCTCGGCCTTCCGGTCAATGAATGTCAAATTATCCGGGAAACAATTGCTGCAGCGCAATAATCCTTGCCCGATAATCCGCGGCCCCGGTCACCGCGCTGACCACCGCGACGCTGCCGACGCCCGTCGCCAGCACGGCCGGCAGCGTGTCCGGCCCGACCCCGCCGATCGCGACGAGCGGCGCCTGCGCGCCCGCGAAGCGCGCGTAGCGGGCGATCCGGGCGAGCCCCTGCGGCGGCGCGGCGACTGCCTTGGTCGTGGTCGCGAACACCGGCCCGAGCGCGAGATAGCTCGGGCGCACGTGCAGCGCGCGCAACATTTCGTAATATCCGTGACTCGACAGGCCCAGCCGCAGCCCCGCGCGCGCGATCGCCGCAAGGTCGGCCGTCTCGAGGTCCTCCTGGCCCAGATGCACGCCGTATGCCCCTGCTTCCACGGCAATCTGCCAGTAATCGTTGATGAACACGCGCGCGTCCGGACGGCGGCGCCCCGCGGCAACCGCGCGCTCGATTTCCGCGCGCAGCAGATCCGGCGCGGCGCCCTTCACGCGCAGCTGCACGGTCAGCACGCCGCAGTCCAGCACCCGCTCGACCCATTCCGCGCTCGGCACGACCGGATACAGGCCGAGCCGCGCGGGACACGGCGGGAAGGCCGGCTCGGGCGCGGGCGGCAGCCCGGCGACGCGCGGGAATCGTGCCGGGTCGACGGGCCAGGGGTCCGCGTCGCCGGTTTCGTCGCCGTCGCGCCACGCGAGCGCGAGCACCAGCGCGTCGGGCGGCGCGAAGCCGCAATCGAGGAACGCGGCGAGCGCGGGCATCCAGTCGTCCGCGAGCGGATGGGCACCTTCGAGCGCATGGCGCGCGCCGGCGGCATGCAGCACCGCGCCGCGCTCGTCGAATTCGATCGCGACCGCGTCGGCGGACGCCGGGCGCGATGCGGCCGACGCGCGCACCTGGGCCGCCCGGTCGCCGGCCGACACGATCAGCACGTCGCCGTCGGCCGGCAGGTCGGGCGGCGCGACGCACAACCGCCACGACGCCGCGCCGCGCGGCCACTCGCCGAGCCGCGCGCGAATCCGCTCGGCCGCCTCCGTCAGCTCGTCCGCGGGCGGCCAGAATGCGGCGGCCAGCCCCGCGCTCACGCGCCGCCCCCGTCCTGGTGCCAGAACGGCATGCCGACGACCGGCGTGCTCGCGTGCGCGGTTTCGCGCGCATCCATCGGCCCCGCGAGGTACGCGGCCCGGCCGGCGGCGACGCCCTGCGCGAATGCGCGCGCCATGATTTCCGGATGGGTCGCCTGCGACACCGCCGTGTTCAGCAGCACGCCGTCGAAGCCCCACTCCATCACCTGGCACGCGTGCGACGGCACGCCGAGCCCCGCGTCGACGATCAGCGGCACGTCCGGCAGCCGCTCGCGCAGCACGCGCAGCCCGTACGGGTTCACGACGCCCTTGCCGGTGCCGATCGGCGCGCCCCACGGCATCAGCGCCTCGCAGCCGACGTCGAGCAGGCGCCGGCCGATCACGAGATCCTCGGTGCAGTACGGCAGCACCTTGAAGCCGTCCTTGACCAGTTGCGCGGCGGCCTCGATCAGGCCGACCGGGTCGGGCTGCAGCGTGTAGTCGTCGCCGATCAGCTCGAGCTTGATCCAGTCGGTCTCGAACACCTCGCGCGCCATGTGCGCGGTGGTCACCGCCTCGGCGACGGTCTGGCAGCCGGCCGTATTCGGCAACAGCGGCACCGCGTGACGCTTGAGCAGGTCGAAGAAGCCGGCTTCGGCGGTGCCGCCGCTCATCTGGCGGCGCAGCGCGACCGTCAGGAGGCCGGGCTGCGCAGCCGCGATCGAATCGGACAGCGACTGCAGCGACGGATAGCGCGACGTGCCGAGCAGCACGCGGCTTGCGAAAGTTTCGCCGTACAGCGTCAGCGCATCGGCGCAAGGGAGGGACGTCATCTCGTGTTCCTGGAAAAGATCGGGGATGCACCGGCGGCGCTCAGCCGCCCGCGACGGGGTGCACGACGTCGAGCTTGTCGCCCGCGGCGAGCGCGCGCGCCGCATGCTGCGCGCGCGCGACGAACGTGCCGTTCAGCGCGACCGCGAACGGCGGCCGCGCGCCGTACGCGGCGAGCGCGTCGGCAACCGTCGCGCCGTCGGGCAGCGTGAGGGTCTGCTGATTGATCTGAATATTCATGGCTTGCTTCGTCGAATACGGGAGGCGACGCGCGTCAGGCCGGCTGGCGCGCAACGTCGCGGTGATGAAGGAGATCCGGCCAGCGTGCCGCGCCGCGCCACGCGGCGAACGCATCCGCGCCGCCGAACGTGCCTCCGGGCGCGCCGGACGGCGCGCCGGACAGCGCCGCCTCGGCGAACGCGACCGCCGCGTGCGCGACCTCCGGCGCGATCATGAAGCCGTGCCGGTACAGGCCGTTGACGGCAAGCGTCGCGGCGCCGTCCCAGATCAGCGCCGGGCGATGGTCGGGCAGCGTCGGCCGGCACTGCGAATTCAGTTCGAGGATGCGCGCCTCGCCGAACGCCGGATGCACGGAGAACGCGGCGCTCAGCAGCTCCAGCGCGGAGCGCACGCTGACGGGCGACATGTCCTCGCCCTCCACTTCGGTCGCGCCGATCACGTACAGGTCGTCCTGCTTCGGCGCGATGTACAGCGGATAGCGCGGATGCAGCAGCCGCACCGGCCGCGTCAGGCCGATGCCCGGCGCATGCACGCGCGCGACTTCGCCGCGGATGCCGCGCAGCGCGGGCAGCACCGGCTTCGCGCCGAGCCCGCGGCAGTCGATCGTGAAATGCGCGTCCGGCAGGTTGCGCGCGTCGATCGCGACGTGCCAGTGCGTGGCGACGCCGCGCTGCGCGAGGCCCGCGGCAATGGCGCGCAGCGCCTGTCGGTTGTCGAGCTGGCCTTCGCGCGGCAGCAGCAGGCCCCGCGCGAAGCGGCCCGCGAGCGCCGGCTCGGCCGCATCGACCTGCGCGCCGGCAAGCGTGACGAGGCCGCCGTCGAGCAGTGCGGCCGGCGCGTTCGCGCGCACGCGCCGCTCGAACAGCGGCGCCTCGGCGCGATCCGCGTGATGCCAGACGACGAGCGTGCCGTGGTGCTGGAAGAACACCGGCTCGGGAAGTTCGGCGAGCCACTGCGGCCACCGTGCGAGCGACGCCACGCCCAGCTCGGTGATCAGCCGTTCCGCGCTGGCCGCCTCGGCGAGCGGCGCGAGCATCGCGGCCGCGATCCACGCGGCCGACTGCTCGCCGTCGGGGCCGCCGCGCTCGTAGAGCGCGACGCGATGCCCGTTGCCCGCGAGCCGCCACGCGATCAGGCGGCCGACGAGGCCGCCGCCCAGCACGGCGAAATCCGGACGAGAGGTCGGCGTGCTCATCGGACGCCCTCCCCGCGAAAAGCGCGTCCATGCGGAGCGGACACGCGTGCGTGATCCCGTGCGAACGCGCGCGGGGCGGGACAAAAGACTGAAGATTGATCGGCCATCGAATCCTTCCGTAACGCGCGTCGCGCGTACCCAAAAGGACGAAACCGGCAGCAAAGGCCGGCCGGACGGAACAGCGCGCTGGCAATGGGGACGCAGCCAGCGCAGCCCGGCGGGATCGGAAACTTCCCGCGCCGGTATTACCCGGATCGGGTGCGAAGGGTCTCTCTCAGCCTCGCTGCGGCGCCGGTATCTCTGCCGGCCGTGCACGAAGCACCCCTGTTTCGTCGACGGCCATTAGACCATAAAAGCGGAAATCGCCGCAAACTGTCCCCGGTCGGCAATTTCACCGATGCCGCGCGCCGCTCTGGCACAATGCCCGCAGGCCGGTGCGCTTGGGCGCGCCGGTTGCCGTTTCACCGCTGGCCGTTAAGACCCGTTTAAGACGGGCGGACCACAATGCGCGACGCCCGCCGTCATGCGGCACCTTTTCCCGGCCCGCCGTTTCGCGGCGCGCACCCGGCACCGCCCGGCCTGCGCGCCGGCTACACATCAGGAAGCACATGACCCAATCGACCCATACCGCCCCCGACGCGCCGCAGGACGAGCGCCCGGTTTCCGCGTGGAGCCTCATCAAGCCCTACTGGGTCTCGTCCGAATGGAAAGTCGCGTGGGGATTGCTCGTCACGATCGTCGTGATCAATCTCTGCGTCGTCTGGATCAACGTCAAGCTGAACCAGTGGAACGCGCAGTTCTACAACGCGCTGCAGGCGAAGAACGTCCACGACTTCCCCGGTCTGCTGATGCAGTTCTCGGCGCTCGCGTTCGGCTTCATCATCCTCGCCGTGTATGGACGCTACCTGCGCCAGATGCTCGGGTTCCGCTGGCGGCAATGGCTGACCAACCGCTTTCTGAACGAATGGCTCGGCGATCGCGCGTTCTACCGGATCGAGCGCGACCGCCTCGCCGACAACCCCGACCAGCGGATTACCGACGACCTGCAATCGTTCGCGACGACGACGCTCTCGCTGTCGCTCGACTTGCTGTCGACGATCGTCACGCTGGTGTCGTTCATCACGATCCTGTGGTCGCTCGCCGGCGCGCTGACGTTCACGCTCGGCGGCACGCCGATCGCAATTCCCGGCTACATGGTGTGGGCGGCCGCGCTGTACGCGGTGGTCGGCTCGCTGATCATCCAGAAGGTCGGCCATCCGCTCGTGTCGATCAACTACCAGCAGCAGCGCGTCGAGGCGGACTTCCGCTTCGGGCTGATCCGCGTGCGCGAGAACGCCGAGCAGATCGCGTTCTACGACGGCGAGCAGACCGAGACCGGCAACGCGCGAAACCTGTTCATGCGCATCCGCGACAACTGGTGGCGCGTGATGAAGTACACGAAGCGGCTCACGTTCGTGCTGAGCTTCTACGGGCAGATCGCGATCATCTTCCCGCTCGTCGTGGCCGCGCCGCGCTACTTCGCGGGCGCGTTCTCGTTCGGCGTGCTGATGCAGATCTCGTCCGCGTTCAACACCGTCAGCGACTCGTTCTCGTGGTTCATCAACAGTTACAGCACGCTCGTCGAATGGCGCGCGACCGTCAACCGTCTGCGCGAATTCAAGCGCGTGATGCGCGCGTCGCACCTGAAGGAAAGCGTGTCGCCCGCGACCGAGCACGGCGGCATCAACCTGCATTACGTCGATAGCGAGCGTCTGTCGACGTCGTCGCTCAAGCTCGCGCTGCCGAACGGCAACGCGCTCGCCGACATCGGCAGCGTCACGATCGAGCCCGGCTCGCGCTGGCTCGTGATCGGCAAGTCGGGCTCCGGCAAGAGCACGTTCATGCGTGCGCTCGCGGGGCTATGGCCGTTCGGCGACGGCGCGATCGACGCGCCGGTCAGCGCGCGGATGATGTTCGTGCCGCAGACGAGCTACCTGCCGATCGGCACGCTGAAGGCCGCGCTCACCTATCCGGCCACGGCCGACGCTTACAGCGACGACGCATGCCGCGACGCGCTGCGCGCGTGCCGGCTCGAGGAGTACGTCGACCGGCTCGGCGAGACCGCGCACTGGACCCGCGTACTGTCGCCGGGCGAGCAGCAGCGTCTTGCCGGCGCGCGCGTGCTGCTGCACAAGCCGGACTTCCTGTTCCTCGACGAAGCGACGAGCGCGCTCGACGCCGACAACGAAGCGCGCCTCTATCACCTGTTCAACGAGCGGCTGCCGCAGGCCGCGATCGTCAGCATCGCGCACCGCGAATCGCTCGCGGCGTACCACGGCGGCACGATCAACGTCGAACGCGTGAGCGACAGCGACAAGGTCGCCGCGTAGCGCCCTGTAACGCTGCGCTCCTGCATGGCGCGGCATTCCTGACTAGCGCTGCACTCGTTATGCAGCGAAGCAACGAGCCGGCGCGCTGCACCGGCTCGCCGTCCCTTCTGCCCTACCCGCCCGCAGCCGCGATCGGCGCCGACACGATCGGCACATGCGACACGCCTTCGTGCGACAACCGGCTTTCGAACAACGTCAGCGCTTCGAAGCGCAGCGCGAGCGGCCGGCCGATCGCGCCGCCATGCGCGGGCTGCCCGACCGCGTAGTGCGGCAGCCGCGCGAGCGTCACGTGCGGCCGGAACGGCCGGCGATCGGTCGGCATGCCGAGCTCGCGCAACACCGCAGACAACGCCGCGTTCAGCGCCGCGCACGCGGGATCGGCCGCGAGTTCGGCCACGATCAGCCTGGCGCGCGGCAGACTCGGCCACCACGCAAGCCGCTCGACCTGCTGCAGCGGCAACGCGTGCTCGGCCGCCAGCGCCGGCAGCCGCGCGGCGAGCGCGTCGCACCGGTCGCGCTCGATCGCGCCGAGAAACGCGAGCGTCACGTGCAGCTGCTCCAGCTGCGTGCGCCGCGCGCCGCGCGCGACCGGCAGCGCGTGCAATGCGTCGCGCGACGCCGCGTCGGGCATCAGCGCGACGAATGCACGGAGCCGGTCGCCGTTCATGATTCGCGCGCCGCGACGCGCGGGTCGGCCAGCGCATCGGCGCCGGCCGGCAGCACGCATGCGCGTGCCGGGATCGTGTGGCGCGCGAACGCCGGCTTAGCGATGCGCTGCCGGCGATAGTCTCCCCACGCGGCACGCGCATGCTTGCCGGGCGCGAGGCTCGCAACGAAGTTGACGACCGCCATCGCCGGCACGATCCCGTAGGCGGCGTTGAACAGACCAGGCACGGATGCGCTCATCCTCAATCCTTCTACAGGGCTCGGTCATATGCGCCGGCCGCGCGAACGCCGCCGTCGGGACGACATGATCGGATCGGGCAGCCCGCCCGAAAACCGCAAACGGAAACGATCGGCGCTCGCATGACATCGCGACCCGATGTGATCAGATTAGGCGACGCATCGCGAAGATGCGTCGACGCGCACGATGCGACCGCGCACCACGGGCGGTCGGCTGCCATAAAAAAACGGGCGCCCTCGCGGACGCCCGTCTCGTCGAAACCTGCTCGCGGCCGAAATCAGCGCGGCAGTTCCGAATGCCCCATCAGGTACGCATCGACCGACCGCGCGCATTGCCGGCCTTCGCGGATCGCCCACACCACGAGCGACTGGCCGCGGCGCATGTCGCCCGCCGCGAACACCTTGTCGACCGACGTGTAGTACGCGCGATCGCCTTCGGTCGCCGCACGCGCGTTGCCGCGCGCGTCCTTGTCGACGCCGAATGCCTCGAGCACCGGAGAAGCCGGCTGCGTGAAGCCCATCGCGAGCAGCACCAGGTCGGCCTTCATCTCGAATTCCGAGCCCGGCACTTCCTGCATCTTGCCGTCCTTCCACTCGACGCGCGCCGCGATCAGCTTCTCGACCTTGCCGTTCTTGCCTTCGAAGCGCTTCGTCGCGACCGCCCAGTCGCGCTCGCAGCCTTCCTCGTGCGACGACGACGTGCGCAGCTTGATCGGCCAGTACGGCCACACGAGCGGCTTGTTTTCCTGCTCCGGCGGCTGCGGCAGCAGCTCGAACTGCGTGACGCTCTTCGCGCCATGACGGTTCGACGTGCCGACGCAGTCCGAACCCGTGTCGCCGCCGCCGATCACGACGACGTGCTTGCCCTTCGCGAGCAGCTGGTCGACGAGCTTGTCGCCTGCGTTCACGCGGTTCTGCTGCGGCAGGAAGTCCATCGCGAAGTGGATGCCGGCCAGCTCGCGGCCCGGCACCGGCAGGTCGCGCGGCGTTTCCGAGCCGCCCGCGATCACCACCGCGTCGAATTCTTCCTTCAGCGTCGCCGGTGAAATGGTTTCCTTCGCCATGTTGCCGATCGAGTCCGGCAGCGCATCCTTGCCGATGAACACGCTGGTGCGGAACGTCACGCCTTCCGCCTCCATCTGGCGCATGCGGCGGTCGATCAGCCACTTCTCGAGCTTGAAGTCGGGAATCCCGTAGCGCAGCAGGCCGCCGATCCGGTCGCTCTTCTCGAACACCGTCACGTCGTGGCCCGCGCGCGCAAGCTGCTGCGCGGCGGCGAGGCCCGCGGGGCCGGAGCCGACGACCGCGACCTTCTTGCCCGTCTTGTGCGCGGCCGGCTGCGGCTGCACCCAGCCTTCCGCCCATGCCTTGTCGATGATCGCGTGCTCGATCGACTTGATGCCGACCGGGTCGTCGTTGATCCCGAGCGTGCACGCCGCCTCGCACGGCGCCGGGCAGATGCGGCCCGTGAACTCCGGGAAATTGTTGGTCGAATGCAGGACTTCGATCGCCTGCTTCCAGTCCTGGCGATACACCAGGTCGTTGAAGTCCGGGATGATGTTGTTGACCGGGCAGCCGTTGTTGCAGAACGGGATGCCGCAATCCATGCAGCGCGCGCCCTGGACCTTCGCGTCCGCGTCGGACAGCGCCTGGACGAATTCCTTGTAGTGCTTCACGCGCGTGAGCGGTGCCTCGTACGCCTCGTGGCGGCGTTCGAACTCCAGAAAACCGGTTGCCTTGCCCATAAGGTGCTCTTCTGATTCCGTGTATCGGGTGGGGGAGCCGCGCGGCCCGTCAGGCGCGCGCGGCCTCTGCTGTGTCGTTCGTCGCTCAGGCGGCCAGTTCTTCCTTCGCCGCCTTCTTCGCGCCGATCTCGCCCAGCGCGCGCTTGTATTCGTGCGGGAACACCTTCACGAACTGGCGCCGCGCCGCGTCCCAGTTTTCCAGCAGCGATTTCGCGCGCGGCGAGCCGGTGAACTGGAAATGACGCTCGACGAGCCCCTTGAGCAGCGCTTCGTCCGTCGTGCCCGCGTGCCAGAGCGCGCGGTCGACCGTGCGCTCCTGCTCGGCCTGCTGCAGCACCGGATCGAGCGCGACCATCGACTTGTTGCACTTCGCCGCGAATGTGCCTTCCGGGTCGTACACGTACGCGACGCCGCCCGACATGCCGGCCGCGAAGTTGCGCCCCGTCTCGCCGAGCACGACGACCGTGCCGCCCGTCATGTATTCGCAGCCGTGGTCGCCCGTGCCCTCGACGACCGCCGTCGCGCCCGAGTTGCGCACGCAGAAGCGCTCGCCGGCGACGCCGCGGAAGAACGCTTCGCCTTCGATCGCGCCGTACATCACCGTGTTGCCGCAGATGATGTTTTCCTCGGACTTGCCGCGGAAGTCGTTGGTCGGGCGGATGATGATCCGGCCGCCCGACAGGCCCTTGCCGACGTAGTCGTTGCCGTCGCCGACGAGATCGAGCGTCACGCCCTTCGCGAGGAACGCGCCGAAGCTCTGGCCCGCCGTGCCCTTCAGCTGGATGTGCACCGCGTCGTCGTCGAGGCCTTCGTGGCCGTGCTTCTTCGCGATCGCGCCCGACAGCATCGCGCCGACCGTGCGGTTCACGTTGCGCACCGGCTGGATGAACGATACGTGCTCGCCGTTCTCGATCGCCGCCTTCGCCTTCTCGATCAGCACATGGTCGAGCGCGCGTTCGAGGCCGTGGTCCTGCACGTCGACGTGACGCGGCGCGACGTCCTCGCAGTCTTCCGGCTGGTGGAACACGCGCGAGAAGTCGAGACCCTTCGCCTTCCAGTGCTCGATGCCCTTGCGGGTGTCGAGCAGGTCGGCGCGGCCGACGAGGTCGTCGAACTTCGCGATGCCGAGCTGCGCCATGATCTCGCGCACTTCCTCGGCGACGAAGAAGAAGTAGTTGACGACGTGTTCCGGCTGGCCCGAGAACTTCGCGCGCAGCACCGGGTCCTGCGTCGCGACGCCGACCGGGCACGTGTTCAGGTGGCACTTGCGCATCATGATGCAGCCCTCGACGACGAGCGGCGCCGTCGCGAAGCCGAATTCGTCCGCGCCGAGCAGCGCGCCGATCACGACGTCGCGGCCGGTCTTCATCTGGCCGTCGGCCTGCACGCGGATGCGGCCGCGCAGGCGGTTCAGCACGAGCGTCTGCTGCGTTTCGGCGAGGCCGAGCTCCCACGGCGTGCCCGCGTGCTTGACCGACGACAGCGGCGACGCGCCGGTGCCGCCGTCATGGCCGGCGATCACGACGTGATCGGCCTTCGCCTTCGCGACGCCCGCCGCGACCGTGCCGACGCCCACTTCCGACACGAGCTTCACCGAGATGCTCGAGCTCGGGTTCACGTTCTTCAGGTCGTGGATCAGCTGCGCCAGATCCTCGATCGAGTAGATGTCGTGGTGCGGCGGCGGCGAGATCAGGCCGACGCCCGGCACCGAGTAGCGCAGCTTGCCGATGTAGTCGGACACCTTGTGGCCCGGCAACTGGCCGCCTTCGCCCGGCTTCGCGCCCTGCGCCATCTTGATCTGGATCTGGTCGGCCGATGCCAGGTACTCGGCCGTCACGCCGAAGCGGCCCGACGCGACCTGCTTGATCTTCGAGCGCAGCGAATCGCCGTCCTTCAGCGGGATGTCGCTGACGATCTCGTCGCCGATCACCGACTTCAGCGACTCGCCCGACTTGATCGGAATGCCGCGCAGCTCGTTGCGGTAGCGCTTCTCGTCCTCGCCGCCCTCGCCGGTGTTCGACTTGCCGCCGATCCGGTTCATCGCGATCGCGAGCGTCGCGTGCGCTTCGGTGCTGATCGAGCCGAGCGACATCGCGCCCGTCGCGAAGCGCTTGACGATGTCCTTCGCCGGCTCGACTTCGTCGATCGGAATCGCCTTCGCCGGCGACACCTTGAACTCGAACAGGCCGCGGAACGTCATGTGGCGCTTCGTCTGATCGTTGATCAGGTGCGCGTACTCCTTGTACGTCTGGTACGAGTTGCTGCGCGTCGCGTGCTGCAGCTTCGCGATCGAATCCGGCGTCCACATGTGGTCCTCGCCGCGCACGCGATACGCGTACTCGCCGCCCGCATCGAGCATGTCGCGCAGCACCGGGTTGTCGCCGAACGCGTCGCGGTGCAGGCGGATCGCCTCTTCCGCGACTTCGAACAGGCCGATGCCGCCGACCTTCGACGCCGTGCCCTTGAAGTACTTCTCGACGAGGTCGGTCGCGAGGCCGAGCGCTTCGAAGATCTGCGCGCCCGTGTACGACATGTACGTCGAGATGCCCATCTTCGACATGACCTTCTGCAGGCCCTTGCCGACCGCCTTCGTGAAGTTGTACACCGCCTTTTCCGGCGACAGGTCGCCCTTCAGGCCGTCGGCCATCTGCGCGAGCGTTTCCATCGCGAGGTACGGGTGGACCGCTTCCGCGCCGTAGCCGGCGAGCAGCGCGAAGTGGTGCGTCTCGCGCGCCGAACCCGTCTCGACGACGAGGCCCGTGCTGGTGCGCAGCCCCTGCTGGACGAGGTGCGTGTGGATCGCCGAGGTCGCGAGCAGCGCGGGAATCGCGACGTGCTCGGCGTCGGTCTTGCGGTCCGACACGATCAGGATGTTGTAGCCCGACTTCACCGCGTCGACGGCTTCCGCGCACAGCGACGCGAGGCGCGCCTCGATGCCGGCCTTGCCCCACGCGACCGGGTAGCAGATGCTCAGCTCGTACGAGCTGAACTTGCCGCCCGTGTACTGGTCGATCGCGCGGATCTTCGCGATGTCCTTGAAGTCCAGCACCGGCTGCGACACTTCGAGCCGCATCGGCGGGTTGATGTTGTTCGTGTCGAGCAGGTTCGGCTTCGGGCCGATGAACGACACGAGCGACATCACCATGTTCTCGCGGATCGGGTCGATCGGCGGGTTCGTGACCTGCGCGAACAGCTGCTTGAAGTAGTGATAGAGCGTCTTGTTCTTGTTCGACATCACCGCGAGCGGCGAGTCGTTGCCCATCGAGCCGACTGCTTCCTCGCCCTGCTGCGCCATCGGCGCCATCAGGAACTTCAGGTCTTCCTGCGTATAGCCGAACGCCTGCTGGCGGTCGAGCAGCGTCGCGCCCTGGCTGCGGCCGGCCGCGACCTCTTCCGCCTTCGGCTCGATCTCGTCGAGCTTGATGCGCACGGCGTCGATCCAGCTCTTGTACGGCTTCGCGTTCGCGAGGTTGTCCTTGAGCTCCTTGTCATCGATGATGCGGCCGTGCTCCATGTCGATCAGGAACATCTTGCCCGGCTGCAGGCGCCACTTCTTGACGATCTTCGATTCGGGGATCGGCAGCGTGCCGGCTTCCGACGCCATGATCACGAGGTCGTCGTCGGTCACGATGTAGCGCGCCGGGCGCAGGCCGTTGCGGTCGAGCGTCGCGCCGATCTGGCGGCCGTCGGTGAACGCGATCGCGGCGGGGCCGTCCCACGGCTCCATCATCGCGGCGTGGTATTCGTAGAACGCGCGGCGGTTCTCGTCCATCAGCGTGTGCTGCTCCCACGCTTCCGGGATCATCATCATCACCGCGTGCACGAGCGGATAGCCGGCCATGACGAGCAGTTCGAGACAGTTGTCGAACGAAGCCGTATCCGACTGGCCCGGGTAGATCAGCGGCCAGAGCTTCGGCAGGTCGTCGCCGAGCACGTGGCTCGCGATCGCGCCGGTGCGGGCGTTCAGCCAGTTGACGTTGCCCTTCACGGTGTTGATCTCGCCGTTGTGCGCGATCATCCGGTACGGGTGGGCCAGCTCCCAGGCCGGGAACGTGTTGGTCGAGAAGCGCTGGTGCACGAGCGCGAGCGCCGACACGACGCGCGTGTCCTGCAGGTCGCGGTAGTACACGCCGACCTGGCCGGCCAGCAGCAGGCCCTTGTAGACGATCGTGCGCGCCGACATCGACGGCACGAAGTATTCCTTGCCGTGCTTCAGCTTGAGCGCCTGGATCCGGTGGCTGGCGGTCTTGCGGATCACGTAGAGCTTACGCTCGAGCGCATCCGTCACCATGATGTCCTTGCCGCGGCCGATGAAGATCTGGCGGATCAGCGGCTCGGTCGCCTTCACGGTCGGCGAGATCGGCATCGCGTGGTCGACCGGCACGTCGCGCCAGCCCAGCACCACCTGACCCTCGGCCTTCACGGTGCGCTCGAGCTCCTGCTCGCACGCGATCCGCGACGCGTTTTCCTTCGGCAGGAAGATCATCCCCACGCCGTACTCGCCGGCGGGCGGCAGCGTCACGCCCTGCTTCGCCATTTCCTCACGGTAGAACGCATCCGGAATCTGGATCAGGATCCCCGCGCCGTCGCCCATCAGCGGATCGGCGCCGACCGCGCCGCGGTGGTCGAGATTCTCGAGGATCTTCAGACCCTGTTCGATGATCTCGTGGCTCTTCTTGCCCTTGATGTGAGCGACGAAGCCGACGCCGCAGGCGTCGTGTTCGTTTTGCGGGTCGTACAGACCTTGCGCGGCGGGCACCGCGGTGAGCGGCTGCTGGTGGTCGTTCATGGGGACACCGTCGTAAAGGGGCCTCGAGGGCCGTTGAACCATTTTCTTGTTGCCGCCGTTACCCGCTCCCGGCAGGAGTCGGCGCGGCCGACAGTGGGCTGGGCAGGCTTCGCCCGGAACCACCGGAATTCGGAATATACGCGACGAATCAAAGGAATAGCAACAAAAACCGCTTGATATGACCCCACTTAAACAGATGCATCGATCTGGTGCCGTTTTATTGGGGCCGTATCGTTTTGGTGCAAAAAGAAGCGGCGCCCGCGGCGCCGCCTCCTGGTCCGCCTGCCCGCGCTTTATTGCTGGATCGGCGGCGTGTTCTCGCGCACCTTTCGAGGGCGTCCGCGCGGCAGCGGCGACACGCGCCGGTTCGCGGTGCGCGCCGCCCATTCGCGATAGGTCTCGCCGCCGAGCACCCAGCCCTTCAGCGTCGCCTGCTGCAGCTGGTCGGCCTGCCGCTCGTCGAGCGGCTGCTCGCACAGCTCCTTGTACGCGCGCTGCCGTTCGAACGGCGTATTGCCGAGCGCCCAGTAGAGCGGGTGGTCGGTGATCAGGCTGTCGACGGTGAGCCCGACGTGATGCCGGTAGCTCGACCAGCGATAGGCGTCGGGCGTCGCGACGAGCTGCGCGCGCACCGGGCTCAGCTCGACCACGCGGCTCGCGAGCAGGAAATACCGCTCGCCTTCGATCACCGTCGCGCGATAGCGGCCTTCCCACAGGGTGCCGCGCCGCGAATAGCGGCGGTTGAAATGCGCGACGTAGCGACGTCCGACCGCCTGCATCGCCTTCGGCAGGCTGGCCTCGTCGCTCGGCGTCACGAGCAGCTGCACCTGGCGCGGCAACAGCACGTACGCGTGCACCGCCAGGTGATGATCGCGCGCCGCGGCCTTCAGGCAATCGATGAAGAGCTCGTAGTCCTGGTCGTCGACGAACGCGGGTTGCTGATCCAGGCCGCGCAATATCACGTGCTGCGGCTGGTCGGGAACGTAGAGTCGTGCTAACCGTGCCATGCTGAATGTCCGTTTGATCGCGTTAGGAAATACCCGAAGGTCCAATTGTGCGCACTTGCGTAGAATCCTCCCGCTCTCGGCGCTGAATCGTACGGTCGTGCGAATCCTAGGGAGAAAACTCTAACTTACGAGCTTGTTTGGTTTTAAACGCAGTAGTCATAATGAGCACGCCTTTGATCGGAGGAGACACAATGAAACGAAAACTGGCCATTACGGGGGCCGCAGCGCTCGCGTTCACGTTCGCGGGTGGTACGGCACACGCGCAATCCGCAGGCAGCTTCTACGTCAGCACCGGCTGGCTCCATCTTTCGCCGCAGGACAGCAGCGATCCGCTGTTCGTCTACCGCGTCGGCGGAACGCCCGTCAACCAATCCATTCCCAACACCGGCGCCGGCATCAGCGACGCCGACACGCTCGGGCTGGCCGCCGGCTACTTCGTCACCGATCACATCTCCACCGAGCTCGTCATGGGGATACCGCCGAAGTTCGACATCACCGGCAAGGGTCGGTTCGAAAATTTCGGCGTGCTCGGCCGCGCGTATCAGTGGAGCCCTGCGGTGCTGCTCCGATACCACTTCAACGAAGCCAACGCCAAGTTCCGGCCATACGTCGGCATCGGCGCGACGTACGTGTGGTTCACCGGCGCGAAGATCACGAACGGCGCGTTCGAGAACGGCGTGCTCGGCGGCCCGACCAGCGCGACGACCAGCAACCAGTGGGCGCCTGTCTTCAACGCGGGCTTCACGTACAACTTCACCAACCACTGGTTCGCCGGCCTGTCGATTTCGTACATCCCGGTGAGCGTCACCGCGACCTTCACGTCGGCGAAGCGGACCCAGGTCGGCACCCTGACCGAAACGTCAAAGGCCAAGATCAGCCTCAACCCGATCGTCACGTACCTCAACGTCGGCTACCGTTTCTAAGCGTAGTCGAATATTTGGGGAATGGTTAATCCCGCTGCAATTTGTAGCGGAATTTTCCTGGCGTTACCCTCCGCAAAGCAGAACGCCCCGGACGGAAACCCGCCGGGGCGTCGTTTTTTCGCGTCAGGTTCGCTCGCTAGAGGATTCCGTCCAGCGCATGCGGGCCAATCAGGTCGATCCGGTCGGTGCAGACCGCGTCGACGCCCCAGCGCACGAGTTCGCGCGCCCGTTCGAGGTCATTGACCGTGTAAACCAGGATGCCCAGCCCGGCCGCCTTGATTGCGCGCACGAGCGGCTCGTCGAGCCGCGTGTGATCCGCGTGCAGCGACACGCAGCCGAGCGCGTCGACCGCCTGCGCGTACCAGTCGTCCGGCACCGTCTCGTACAGCATGCCGCGCGGCAGGCCGGGCGCGGTGACGCGCGCCTGCTGCAGCGCATCGAAAGAAAACGACGACAACAGCGGCGGCACCGCGGCGCCGCGCCAGCAGGCAGCCGCATCCGCGGCCACGCGCTGCCCGGTTTCGCGATCGCGTCCCGGGCACGGCTTGATCTCGACGTTCGCCGCCAGCCCGAGCGCGACGCAGCGCGCCGCCGCCGCCTCGAACGTCGGCATCCGCTCGCCCGCGAAGCGCGCGTCGAACCACGCGCCGGCGTCGAGCGCCGCGAGCTCCGCATAGCGCATCGCGGCCGCCGGGCCGTGGCCGTCCGAGGTCCGGTCGACCGTATTGTCGTGCAGCAGGAACGTGACGTCGTCCGCCGACAGCTTCGCGTCGAATTCGACCATCGCGTGGCCGCGCCGCGCGCCTTCGTCGAGCGCGGCGAGCGTGTTCTCCGGCGCGAGCGTGCCGCCGCCGCGATGGGCGACGACGCGCGGGTACGGCCAGTCAGGGCGGAAAGTCATCGTCAGCCTCGTCGCTCGTTCGGAGGTTCGTCGGGTCAGCCGGCGCGCTTGCCGGTCTCGGGATCGAAGAAATGCAGCCGGTGCGCGGGCAGCGCGACCGCGAGCGCCGTGCCGCGCGCGGGGCGGTCCGCGTGCGGCAGGCGCACCGCGACGTCGTGCGCGCCCCAGCGGCCGTGCACGAGGTTGTCCGCGCCGAGCAGCTCGCACGAATCGACCGGCAGGGTGACATTCGGCAAGCCCGGCTGCGGCGTCATGTGCTCCGGGCGCACGCCGAGCACCCAGTCGCGGCCCGTCGCGATCTCCGTGCCGATTCCAGGCGCGCCGGCGACCGGCAGCGCGGGGCCGCCGCCTGCGACCTCGAACGTCGCGCCATCGTCCGACAGCCGCCCGTGCAGCAGGTTCATCGCCGGCGAGCCGATGAAGCCCGCGACGAACACCGTCGCCGGCTTCTCGTAGACGTCGACCGGCGCGCCGATCTGCTCCGCGTGGCCGCGGTTCATCACGATCACGCGCTGCGCGAGCGTCATCGCCTCGATCTGGTCGTGCGTCACGTATACGCTCGTCGTCGCGAGCCGCGCATGCAGCCGCTGGATTTCGAGCCGCATCTGCACGCGCAGCTTCGCGTCGAGGTTCGACAGCGGCTCATCGAACAGGAACACCGACGGCTCGCGCACGATCGCACGCCCCATCGCGACCCGCTGCCGCTGCCCGCCCGACAGCTCGCGCGGCCGCCGCGCGAGCAGCGGCTCGAGCTCGAGGATCTTCGCGGCCGAGGCGACGCGCGCGTCGATCGTCGCACGCTCGACGCCGCGGATCTTCAGCCCGTAGCCCATGTTCTGCGCGACCGTCATGTGCGGATACAGCGCATAGTTCTGGAACACCATCGCGATGTCGCGATCCTTCGGCTCGAGCGCGTTGACGACCCGCTCGCCGATCGCGATCTCGCCGTCAGTCACGCTCTCGAGCCCGGCGATCATCCGCAGGAGCGTCGACTTGCCGCAGCCCGACGGCCCGACCAGCACGATGAACTCGCCGTCGGCAATGTCGACGTCGATGCCGTGCAGCACCTGCTGCTTCCCGTCATAGGATTTCCTGACGCCTCTCAAGCTCAGCGCAGCCATACGTCGTCCTTCTCCTCGTAGCGTGTCCGTGGTTACTTTTCAGAATCGACGAGGCCGCGCACGAACCAGCGCTGCATCGCCAGCACGACGACGAGCGGCGGAATCATCGCCAGCAGCGTCGCCGCCATCACGTAATGCCATTCGGTCGCGGTGTCGCCGCTCGCGATCATCGTCTTGATGCCGACCACGGACGTCGACAGCGACGCCTCCGTCGTGATCAGGATCGGCCACAGGTACTGGTTCCACCCGTAGATGAAGGTGATCACGAACAGCGCGGCGATGCTCGTCTTCGACAGCGGCAGCACGACGTCCCAGAAGAAGCGCAGCGGCCCCGCGCCGTCGATGCGCGCCGCGTCCATCAGCTCGTCGGGCAGCGTCATGAAGAACTGGCGGAACAGGAAGGTCGCGGTCGCCGACGCGATCAGCGGCAGCGTGAGCCCCGCGTAGCTGTTGGTCATATGCAGCGTCGACACGACCTGCACGGTCGGGAAGATCCGCACCTCGACCGGCAGCATCAGCGTGACGAAGATCAGCCAGAACGCCGCATTGCGGAACGGGAAGCGGAAATAGACGATCGCGTACGCGGACAGGATCGACACCGCGATCTTGCCGACCGCGATGCCGAGCGCCATCGCGAAGCTGTTGGCGAGCAGCAGGCCGAACGGCGCGGTCGTGCCGCCGCTGCCGTGCCGCCAGATGTACGCGACGTTCTCGATGAGGTGCGTGCTCGGCACGAGCGACAACGGCACCGTGAACACTTCCTGCGCGCTCATCGTCGCCGCGCAGAACGCGACGTAGACGGGAAACACGAGCAGCGCGACGCCCGCGATCAGCACCGCGTGGCAGAACAGGTCGAAGCCCTTGCGATTCTCGATCATGCGTATTGCACCCTGCGTTCGACGAAGCGGAACTGGATCACCGTCAGCCCGACGACGATCGCCATCAGCACGACCGACTGCGCGCCCGAGCTGCCGATGTCGAGCCCCTGGAAGCCTTCCGCGAAGATCTTGTAGATCAGCGTCTTGGTGCTCTGCGCGGGGCCGCCGGCGGTCGCGGCGTCGATCACCGGGAACGTGTCGAAGAACGCGTAGACGAGGTTCACGACCAGCAGGAAGAAGCTCGTCGGCGACAGGAGCGGCAGCACCACGTGGAAGAAGCGCCGCACCGGGCCCGCGCCGTCGATCGCGGCCGCTTCCATCAGCGAGCGCGGGATCGCCTGCAGCCCCGCGTAGAAGAACAGGAAGTTGTAGCTCACCTGCTTCCACACCGACGCGAGCACGACCAGGAACATCGCCTGCCCGCCGTTCAGCGCGTGGTTCCAGACGATTCCCGACTTCGCGAGCGCATAGGTGACGAGGCCGATGCTCGGGTTGAACAGGAACGCCCACAGCACCGCGGCGATCGTCGGCGCGACCGCATACGGCCAGATCAGCAGCGTGCGGTACGCGCGCGCGCCGCGCACCACGCGGTCCGCGCACGCGGCGAGCAGCAGCGACACGACGAGCCCGCTCACGGTGACGAGCGCGCTGAACACGAGCGTCGTGCGAAACGAGTCGAGATACAGCGGATCGGCGAACAGGTGCGCGAAGTTCGCGAAGCCGACGAACTCGCTCGACGTGCCGAACGCGTCCTGCATCTGCGTCGACTGCCACAGCGCGACGCCGGCGGGCCACAGGAAGAACACGCCGGTGATCGCGAGCTGCGGCGCGATCAGCAGGTACGGCAACAGGCTCGTGCCGAAACGGGAACGGGATTGCATCGCGGAGATCCGGTCAGGCCAGAAGGCAGGGATGAACGGCCGCCGGCCGTCGCGCGGGTTCGTGCGACACGGCCGGCGGCGCAGGGCGAAGCGCGCTCAGCTGCCCGACTTCTCGAAGCGGCGCAGCAGTTCGTCGCCGCGCGTGGCCGCGGAATCGAGCGCGTCCTTCGGCGCCTTCTTCTGCGCCCAGACCTGCTCGAACTCCTCGTCGACGACCGTGCGGATCTGCGGCATGTTGCCGAGCCGCAGCCCCTTCGTGTACGGCAGCGGCGGCTTGTTCATCATCTGCTTGATCGCGGTTTCCGCACTCGGGTTCTTCGCGTAGAAGCCCTGCTGGCGCGTCAGGTCGTACGCGGCCGTCGTGACCGGCAGGTAGCCCGTGTCCTGGTGCCACTTCGCGGCGACGGGCGGCGAGCTCAGGTATGCGAGGAATTTCGCGACGCCCTTGTAGGTCGCCGGGTCCTTGCCCGCCAGCACCCACAGGCTCGCGCCGCCGATGATCGCGTTCTGCGGCGCCCCCTTCACATTCGCGTCGTACGGCATCATGCCGGTGCCGAAATCGAACTTCGCGAACTTGCGCAGCGTCGCGAGCGCGCCCGACGACGTCGTCATGATCCCGCAGTCGCCGCTGTAGAACTTCGACGACGCCTCGTCCTTGCGGCCCGCGTACGTGAACGTGCCGTCCTTCGCCATCTGCTGCAGGAACTGGATGTGCGCGACCTGCTGCGGCTTGTTGAACTCGAGCGCCGCGTCGGCGCCGTCGAAGCCGTTGTTGCGGCTCGCGAACGGCACGCCATGCCACGCGCTGTAGTTCTCGAGCTGGATCCAGCCCTGCCAGCCGGTCGTGAAGCCGCACGCCATGCCCGACTTGCGCAGCTTCTCCGCGTCGGCCTTCACTTCGTCCCAGGTCTTCGGCGGCTGGTTCGGGTCGAGCCCGGCCTTCTTGAACGCGTCCTTGTTGTAGTACAGCACCGGCGTCGAGCTGTTGAACGGCATCGACACCAGATGGCCCGTCTTCGCGTCGCTGTAGTAGCTTGCAATGGTCGGCACGAACGCCTTTTCGTCGAGCGGCACGCCGGCCTGCTTGAACACGTCGTAGACGGGCACCACCGCCTTCTTCGCCTGCATCATCGTCGCGGTGCCGACTTCATAGACCTGGAGGATCGCCGGCGCGTTGCCGCTGCGGTACGCGGCAATGCCCGCCGCGAGCGCCTGGTCGTAGGTGCCCTTGAAGACCGGCACGATCTTGTAGTCGCTTTGCGACGCGTTGAACTGCGCGGCGATGTCGTTGACCCGCTCGCCGAGCGCGGCTTCCATCGCATGCCAGAACTGGATTTCCGTCGCCGCAAATGCTGCGTGCTGCGCGCCGGCCATCAGCACGCCCCCGAGTGCGAGCGAGCGAACCAGCGTCCCTACGGGCTTCTTCTTCATCGACCTCTTCTCCTATGAAAACGATACCAACCGCATGTACGGCTTTCCCGTTGCCAGCGAACCGGCGAAGTCTAGTGATCGAATGTGACAGTCAGTTGTCGCTGACGACGAACAGCCGCTGGTATTCCTTCAGCGCGAAACGATCGGTCATGCCGGCGATGTAGTGGGCGACGAGGCGCGGCTGCTTCGCCGGATCGTCGGACTGGTACGGCGGCGGCAGCAGGCGCGGATCGTCGCAGAACGCGTCGAACAGGCCGCTGACGACGCGCTGCGCCTTGTTCGCCATCCTCATGACCTTGTAATGGCGGTACAGGTTCTTGAACAGGAAGCGCTTGAGCGCCGCCGCCTGCGCGGCGACCGCTTCGCTGTGCGCGACGATCGGCGGGGCCGCGCGCACGTCGTCGAGCGAGGCCGGCGCGATGCGCGCGAGATTGCGCGTGGTTTCGTCGATCAGGTCGACGATCAGCGTATTGATGATGCGGCGCACCGTCTCGTGCACGAGACGCCGGCCTTCGAGATGCGGGAATTCGGCGAGCGCCTCGTCGTGGTGACGCTGCCAGAGCTCGACTTCCGCGAGCTGCTCGATCGTGACGAGCCCGGAGCGCAGGCCGTCGTCGACGTCGTGGTTGTTGTAGGCGATCTCGTCGGCGATGTTCGCGAGCTGCGCCTCGAGCGACGGCTGGCGCCCCTGCAGGAACCGCTCGCCGAGCGCGCCGAGCTTGCGCGCGTTCTCGCGCGAGCAGTGCTTGAGGATGCCCTCGCGCGTCTCGAAGCAGAGATTCAGGCCGTTGAACGCGCCGTAGTGCTCCTCAAGCTCGTCGACGACGGCGAGGCTCTGCAGGTTGTGCTCGAAGCCGCCGTGCTCGCGCATGCACGCGTTGAGCGCGTCCTGCCCCGCATGGCCGAACGGCGTATGGCCGAGGTCGTGCGCGAGCGAGATCGCCTCGACGAGATCCTCGTTCAGCCGCAGGTTGCGCGCGACCGAGCGCGCGATCTGCGCGACTTCGAGGCTGTGCGTGAGGCGGGTGCGGAACAGGTCGCCTTCGTGATTGACGAAGACCTGGGTCTTGTATTCGAGCCGGCGGAATGCGGTCGAGTGGACGATGCGGTCGCGATCGCGCTGGAATTCGGTGCGGGCCGCCGGCGGCGGCTCGGGATGGCGCCGGCCGCGCGAGCACGACGCGTGCGCGGCATACGGAGCGAGATGGGCTTCCAGCGCCGCCAGCGTCGGCGGCTCGGCCACCACCGGCGCGGCGACTGCACGGCTGGCCTGGGGCAGTTTGCTGCTGGATGTCTCGCTCACGTCTCCTCCATGTCAGGGGCGCCGGGGCATCCGGGCCGCAGTTACCGGGTCGTCTGCGCCAGGGTGGCGAACACGGCCTCGTCGGGCGCCGGCGCGATCAGCGTATCGCCGAAGCGCTTCAGCAGGATGAACTTGATCGCGCCGGCTTCGGCCTTCTTGTCGACGCGCATCAGGTCCATGTAGCGCGCGTCGCCGAGCGCCGGCGCGCGGGTCGGCAGGTGCGCGGCCGCGATCACCGCGTCGAGGCGCTGCCGCGACGCTTCGTCCAGCAGGCCGAGCCGCACCGACAGGTCGCCCGCCATCACCATCCCGCAGCCGACCGCCTCGCCGTGCAGCCACTCGCCGTAGCCGAGCCCGGCCTCGATCGCGTGCCCGAACGTGTGGCCGAAGTTGAGGATCGCGCGCAGGCCGCCTTCGCGTTCGTCGGCCGCGACCACGCTCGCCTTGATCTCGCACGAGCGCTTGACGGCCTCGGCGAGCGCGCCGGGCTCGCGACGGTTCAATGCGTCGACGTTCGCTTCGATCCAGTCGAAGAACGCGGCGTCGGCGATCGCGCCGGTCTTGATGATTTCGGCGATGCCCGCCGCCAGTTCGCGCTCGGGCAGCGTCGTCAGCGCGCCGATGTCCGCGATCACCGCCTGCGGCTGGTAGAACGCGCCGATCATGTTCTTGCCGAGCGGGTGATTGATGCCGGTCTTGCCGCCGACCGACGAGTCGACCTGCGACAGCAGCGTCGTCGGCACCTGGATGAACGGCACGCCGCGCATGTAGCACGCGGCCGCGAAGCCCGTCATGTCGCCGATCACGCCGCCGCCGAGCGCGACGAGCGTGGTCTTGCGGTCCGCACGTTCGGTCAGCAGGCCGTCGAAGATCAGGTTCAGCGTTTCCCAGTTCTTGTACGCCTCGCCGTCCGGCAGCACGACCGTCGACACGCGCTTGCCGAGCGGCGCGAGCGCGGCGCGCAGCGCATCGCCGTAGAGCGGATCGACCGTCGTGTTCGTGACGATCGTGATGGACGAGCCCTTGATGTGGGGCGCGAACAGTTCGGTGCGGCCGATCAGGCCGGCGCCAATATGAATCGGATAGGCGCGCTCGCCCAGGTCGACGTTGACAGTAATCATGCTTGTATAGGCTTGGCGACGACGCCTGCCATCTCGAGTTGCATCAGCACCATGTTGACGAGGCCGTTGACCGACGGGCGGCCGGTTTCGATGACGAAATCCGCGCATTCCCGATACAGCGGGTCGCGCACTTCGTAGAGCGCTTCGAGACGCGCCTTCGGATCGTCGGTCTGCAGCAGCGGCCGGTTCTTGTCCTTGCGCGTGCGCAGCCACAGATCGTGCGGATTGGCGCGCAGATAGACGACGATGCCATGGGATTTGAGGCATTCGCGATTTTCGGGGCGCAGGATCGCGCCGCCGCCCGTCGCGAGCACGATGTGCTCGCGCTGCGCGAGCTCGGCGATCATTTGCGCTTCGCGGTCGCGAAACCCGGCTTCGCCTTCCATCTCGAAGATCACCGGAATGCGTGCGCCCGTCCGCGCCTCGATCTCGTGGTCGGAGTCGAAGAACGTCCTGTCGAGCCGGCGCGCGACCGCGCGGCCTACGGTGGTCTTACCCGCCCCCATAAGGCCGACGAAAAATACGTTTGCGTGTGGATCCCGCGCTTGCAACGGCTTTTCCTTTGCTTCAATCTTGCTGGTGTGTGGCGCAGCTTACTGGCAAAGCGGCTGCCTTGTCGAGCCTGGGCCGGCGGCGTCCGGGGCGGTTTCGCCGGCCGCCGGCTCGCCGCCGCCAGCCGCGTCGCAACGCGCGCCGACCACCGTCGGGGTGATGAACACGACCAGCTCGCTGCGCTGGTCGCGCTGCGCGCGATGCCGAAACAGCGCGCCCAGAATCGGTATTTTGCCCAAGAGCGGCACCCGCGTCACATCGTCCCGGCGCAACTGCTCGTAAATCCCGCCGATCGCGACCGTCCCGCCGTCCTCCACCTCGACGCGGGTCTGCACGTGCTTGGTATGGATCGCCGGGCCGGCCGCCGTCGGCTCGCCGACGCTGTCCTTCGTGACGTCGAGGTCGAGCACGACGCGCCCGTCCGGCGTGATCTGCGGTTCGACCTCGAGCTTCAGCGTCGCCCGGCGGAACTGCACGCCGCTCACGCCGTTGCCGACCTTCGCCTGGTAAGGCAGCTCCGCGCCCTGCTCGACGATCGCCTTCGCGCGATCGGCCGTCACGACGCGCGGGCTCGACACGATCTGTCCCCGACCTTGCGCCTCGAGTGCGCTCAGCTCGACGTCGAGCACGCGGCTCAACGGCGCGGCGAACAGCGTGAAGCCGGCCGTGGCCGCTTCGAAGCCGCCGATGGCGCGGGCCGTCAGATCGAGCGCATTGCGCGTGTCGGTTGCGGCCGTCGCGCCGTCGGCCGCCGGGGCGCGCCCGTGGGCGCGCAACGCGAGGCGAGCGCCGAGATTGCGCGAAAAGCCCTGCTCGCCCTCGACGATGCGCGCCTCGATCCGGACCTGCCTCGACGGCCGGTCGATCGCGTCGATCAGGCCCGCAATCTGCGTGATGCGCGGCGCGAGATCGGTGACGAACAGCTGGTTCGTGCGCGCGTCGGCCGCCGCCGCCCCGCGCTTCGACAGCAGGCGCTGCCCCGCCGCGCCGGTCAGGAGCCGCTGCACGTCCTGCGCGCGCGGATAGTGGAGCACGAAGGTGCGGCTGGCGAGCGGCTCGAGATCCGCCGCCCGCGCGTGCGCCTCGAAGCGTTCGCGCTCGCGCGCGGCCAGCTCCGCCGCGGGCGTGATCCAGATCACGTTGTCGCGCCGGGACATCGCGAGCCCATGCGTGTCGAGCAGCGTGTCGAACGCATTCCGCCAGCGGACATGGTTCAGACGGAGCGATACCGTGCCGCGCACCTGCTCGCTGACGATGATGTTGAGCCCCGTGAACCGGGCGAACGCGTCGAACGCGGCGGCCAGCGCGGCGCCTTGCAGATTCAGCGAGATTCGCCGTGCATCGTCCGCGTCGCCCGCATGCCGCGCCGCGGGGTCGTTCATCCGCGTGGGCGGCGGCAATGGAATCGGCGGACCTTCCAGCACCGGCTGCTGCTGCGGCAACGCCGACGACGCGCTCGCGCCTGCGTCGTGCACCGTGCGCGCCGCCGCGTTGAACGGCGCTGGCTCGGCCGACGCGCGGGCCGGCGCGTCGGCGGCAACGGTCGGGCCGTCGGGCGCGCCTTGCGGCAACGGCACGTCGGCGCCGTGCAGCGATATCGACGCGATCGGCCATCCTGACGGCGGCAAAGGCGGCAGCGTCGCCTGTGCCGCCGACGCGCCCAGCCCGGCGCCGAGTACGATCGCCCACCATGCATGCCGGCTCATGGGTTGCCTCCGTCGTCCACGACGAACCGGCGTGCGCCGTCGGCCGTCACGAGCGTTACCGCGCCAGCCTCGACACGCGTCACGCGCGCCGCGCCGAGAGCGTCGCCGGGCGCGACCGTCGAGAACTTGCCGTTGCCGGATTCGAACAATGCGAGCGCCGCACGAGCGTCGCGAATCGTGCCGGCGAGGCGCGGTGCGGAATCGTCGGACATCGGCTCGCCCGTGCCGCCGAACGGATCGCCGGCCGCCGTTACGGCAGGCGGCGCAGCGGCATCGCCGGGCATCGAAGCGGGCCGCAACCCCGGGAACACGTCGAGCGTCACGTCCATCCGGGCGGCGGACGCCTTCCGCTCGATCTGCAGGCGCGTCGGCACCACCAGCGCTTGGAAGCGCGCCACGCCGTCCGTCAGCCGCAGCAGCGCCGCGAAACCGCCTTCCGCGACCATTCGAACGGTTCGCCGGCCTTCCGGCGCCGTCTGGTCGGTGCTGCCCGGCTCGATCGACACGATCCGCAAGCCGCTCGCGCCGGCCAGGTCCGCCAGTTCCAGCAGCAGCGCGGGCCACGCCGGTGTGGCTGGCGCGTCGGTGTCGCGCTGCGCGGCGGTGCCGCGGTCGCGCTGCTGGGCGGCTGCCGTCGGAAGCATCCGCCGGGCAGCCGCGACGCGCGCGTGCGCGGTCGCCAGCAGTGCGCGGCTGCGATGGAGCCCGCTCGCGTCGGCCGCGTCCATCAGATATATGACGCCGCACGCGACGGCGGCGAATGCCAGCACGCAGCCTATCGCGTGGGCGGCGGCCGGCGACATCCGCGTCACGCGGCCGAGGCGCTGCGCCGCGCCGGGCATGGAGCGATGCGCGAGCGCCGTCATGCGCCGCCTCCCTTCACGTTCGGCCGCGACGACGCATCGTGCCAGCGCACCTGCACGGAGAACCGGAACGGCGCGGCGGCGCCCGCGTCCGGCGCACGCGAAGCGGGCGTCAGCGCGCCGAGGTCGAATTGCCAGCCGGGCTCCCCGCCCGCGATCCGGGCAAGCCACCGTGCGGCCGCAGCGTAGGTCGGCGCGCGCGCGTCGAGCACGGCGCCGGACGAAGTCGTCCGCAGCGCGTCGAGTCGCACCGAGTCGTCGGACGCATGCGCCAGTATCGCGAGCAACGCGACGACGCGCCGGGACGGTGCAGCCAGCTCGGCGGCCCGCGCGTCGCGTTGCGCGGCATCCGCGGCCACGCCGGCGGCACGCCGGGCGACATCCAGCTGCGGCTGCCACTGGCGCAACTGCGCGTCCAGCCGCGCGCGCTCGGCGTCGAGGTTCCATCGCCACACGGTCGCGGCTCCCGTCCAAAGACCGGCCGCGAGCACGCCGAGCACGATGGCCGCGCCCAGATGCGTCGCGCGCCGACGGCGCAACACCTGGGCGACGCGCTCTCGGTACGGCAGCAGATTGAAGCCGCCGAGCGCGGCTCGGCTCGCGATAGCCGGCCCGGCTCCCATGCCGGCCATCATTCCCACACCCCGCGCAACGCCAGCCCGATCGCGAGCGCAAATGCCGGCTCGCCCGCGCAGCCTACGGGCCCGCTGGGCAGCCCGTCCCATCCGGTGCAGTCGAACGGCACCGCCGCTACGCCGAGCGCATCGCCGATGTCGGCGACCGACGTGCCGCAGCGGGCCATGCAGCGCTCGTCGCCGGCCACCAGCGCGCAGCGCACGGGCTCGAGAGCGCAGCGCCGCAACGCGTCCGGCAACCCCGACCGCTCGTTGCCCGACATCGCGAGCACCGAGGCGGCGACCGGTCCGTCGACCCGCCAACCGTACACGCCCGAATCGCCGAACCAGAACGCTGCGTACGGCCCGTGCGCATCGGGTTCGAACTGCGCGGCATAGCGCAGCGCGCGCAGCGCGGCCGCCGACTCTGCGTCGACGGCCGTCAGGTCGATGCCGGCCTGCGCGGCGACGTCGATCCGCCGCTCGAGCAACGCCTGCGGCGCCACGGCGACCGCAATCTCGCCCACGCATGCGCCGTCGTCCTGCCGCCAGTCGAACGCGAGACTGTCCGGCGCCAGCCCGGAGATGCGTTCCGCGGCCTGGCGCGCGGCATCGGGGATGTCGTTGCGCCCGGCCAGGTCGAGCGTCGCCGTGCGCATCTCGTCGTCCCGCAGCGCCATCACGCCGCGCGCGTCGCACCGCACGCCTGCCGCGGACAGCCGCGCCACGGCCGCCGCCAGTGCGCGCGCGACCGCGGCCCAGCGCGCATCGTCGGGGCCGCCCGCGAGGCCCACCGACTCCCGTTCAAGGCCGTCGACACGCACCTCCGCGGCCCGGCCGCGCCGGCTCAACACCGCCACCCTCACGTCGCCCGCGGCGACGTCGATCCCTGTCGCCGTGCGCCTGCCCATCGCGAATCGCACCGCCCATCGTCCGCCCATCCCAGCCTCCCGCGATCGTTGCGGCCCACGCCGCGTTTCCGAGCACTGATTCTGCTGAGCGGCGGGCGCGGCCGACAGTCGGCCGAATGGCCAGTTGTGGCGCGAGCCGAGCGCGTGGACACTGTGTCGGCGACACCGCGATTGGCCGCTTCGCCGCGGGCGCGCGCCGTGTCAGGACCGGTCATACCGGCCAGCTATAATCGCGGGACTGTTTTCCGGTATGCCTATGCAATCCACGTCCCCTACGTCCCCGCCCCCCGCCCCGGAGCCGAAGAAACGCCCTTGGTGGCTGAAAATCCTGATCGGCCTCGTGACGGTGTGCGTGGCGCTCGTCCTGTGCGGCGCTCTCGTGCTCGGCTATGCGCTCGTCGTCGCGTCGCCGAACATGCCGTCGCTCGACGCGCTGACGGACTATCGTCCGAAGGTTCCGCTGCGCATCTATACGTCCGATCACGTGCTGATCGGCGAATTCGGCGAAGAGCGCCGCGACATCGTCCACTTCAAGGACGTCCCCGACTCGCTGAAGAAGGCGATCCTCGCGATCGAGGACGCGCGCTTCTACGATCACGGCGGCGTCGACCTCACCGGGATCATCCGCGCCGGTTTCGTCGCGCTGACCAACGGCCACGCGTCGCAGGGCGCGAGCACGATCACGATGCAGGTCGCGCGCAACTTCTTCCTGTCGAGCGAGAAGACCTACACGCGCAAGATCTACGAGATGCTGCTCGCATACCGCATCGAGCGCGCGCTGACGAAGGATCAGATTCTCGAGGTCTACATGAATCAGATCTATCTCGGCCAGCGCGCGTACGGCTTCGCGAGCGCCGCACGGGTGTACTTCGGCAAGGACCTGAAGGACATCACGCTGGCGGAAGCCGCGATGCTGGCGGGCCTGCCGAAGGCGCCGTCCGCGTACAACCCGGTCGTCAATCCGAAGCGCGCGAAGGTGCGCCAGGAGTACATCCTGCAGCGGATGCTCGAGCTGAACTTCATCTCGCGCGGGCAGTACGACGAGGCGGTCGCGCAGCCGCTCGTCGTCAAGGGCGCAGGCCGCGAATTCAGCGTGCACGCCGAGTACGTCGCCGAAATGGTGCGGCAGATGATGTACGCGCAGTATCGCGAAGAGACGTACACGCGGGGCTTCAACGTCGTCACGACGATCGATTCCGCCGATCAGCAGGTCGCCTACGGCGCGCTGCGCAAGGGGATCATGGATTACGAGCGGCGCCACGGCTATCGCGGGCCGGAAGGCTTCATCGAGCTGCCGGCCGGCGCCGACGATCGCGAGCAGGCGATCGACGACGCGCTGCTCGAGCATCCGGACAACGGCGAACTGATCGCGGCGGTCGTGACCGCCGCCGGCCCGCGCCAGATCACCGTCGCGTTCATCGACGGCAGCAGCGCGACGCTCGAAGGCGACAACCTGCGCTTCGCCGCGAGCGCGCTGTCGGCCAATGCGCAGCCGAACCGGCGCATTCGTCCGGGCGCGATCGTCCGCGTCGTGAAGAACGACGCCGGCGCATGGACGATCACGCAACTGCCGCAGATCGAAGGCGCGTTCATCTCGATCGTCCCGCAGGACGGCGCGATCCGCTCGCTCGTCGGCGGCTTCGACTACAACAAGAACAAGTTCAACCACGTCACGCAGGCGTGGCGGCAGCCGGGCTCGTCGTTCAAGCCGTTCATCTACTCGGCGTCGCTCGACAAGGGGCTCGGGCCGGCGACGATCATCAACGACGGTCCGCTTTACTTCAGCGCCGCGGAAACGGGCGGCCAGCCGTGGGAGCCGAAGAACTACGGCGGCGGCTTCGATGGCCCGATGTCGATGCGCACCGCGCTGCAGCGCTCGCGCAACCTCGTGTCGATCCGGATCCTCAACCACATCGGCACGAAGTACGCGCAGCAATACATCACGCGCTTCGGCTTCGACGCCGACCGCCACCCGGCCTATCTGCCGATGGCGCTGGGCGCCGGCCTCGTCACGCCGCTGCAGATGGCGGGCGCGTATTCGGTGTTCGCGAACGGCGGCTTCCGCGTCAATCCGTACCTGATTGCCGAGGTGACCGATCCGAACGGCGTCGTCGTCGCGCGCGCGCAGCCGCTCGTCGCCGATCAGAACGCGCCGCGCGCGATCGACGCGCGCAACGCATTCGTGATGAACAGCCTGCTGCAGAGCGTCGCGCAGCGCGGCACCGGCGCGAAGTCCAACGTGCTGAAACGCACCGATCTCGCGGGCAAGACCGGCACGACGAACGACTCGCACGACGCGTGGTTCGCCGGCTACCAGCACACGCTCGCCGCGATCGCCTGGATCGGCTACGACAACCCGCGCAGCCTCGGCGACCGCGAAACCGGCGGCGGCCTCTCGTTGCCCGTGTGGATCGACTACATGGGCGCGGCGCTCAAGGGCGTGCCCGAATTCAAGCCGACGATGCCGGACGGCGTCGAGACGCTCGGCAGCGAGCTGTATTTCGCCGACTTCACGCCGGGGCACGGCTTCGTGTCGACGGTCGGCGTGGCGCAGGCGCCGGTCGCGCAGGACGCGGAGGAAGAAGCGCCGCACGTCGACGAGCAGGAGAAGCAGGACATCATGAACCTGTTCCGCGGCCACTGACGCTCCGGCGGCCCGGAAATGAAAAAAGCGCCCGCGGGCGCTTTTTTTCATGCTGCTGCGCCGAGCGCCGGCGTCACGCGCGGAACGTGATCGGCATCCCGGCCTGCTGCGTCGCGTAGTCGCTGAGCGCCGCGTAGAACTCCGTGCCGGTGCGCGTGTCGCGCCAAGCGCCGTCGACGTAGCGGTAATGGAAACCGCCCGCCTTCGCGGCGATCCACACTTCCTTCATCGGCGGCTGCAGGTTGACGATGATCTTCGAGCCGTTCTCGAACGTCAGCGTCAGGACGCTGCCGTTGCGCTCGAGATCGATGTCGTGATCGCCGTCGTTCGCGGCGTCCACGGTGCGCTCGACGGCCGCCAGCACGGCCTCGGCGCGGGTCAGGTATTCGGTATCGGACATGCTAAACTCTATCGGTTCAATTGTTCAGGGACGATCATGCGAGTCGTTTTCCGGATGAGCGCGATTGTAGCGGCTTTGGCAATTCTTGCAGGCTGCGGTCAAAGCGGTCCGCTCTATTTGCCCACCGTGCCCCCGTTGCCAGCCAAGCCCATTCAGCAGCAGGACACGCCGCCGTCCGACGTCAAGCCGACCGACGAAACCGCGTCGTACGACAGCATCCCCGACTCTTCCGGCACGCCGCTCACGCTGTCGCCCGAGCTGTCGAGCAGCACGTCGAAGGCGGCAACGGCAGCATCGAGCCCGGCGGCCGCGAAGTAATCGAGCGCTGCGCCGCTCGCGGTTCACCTGTCGACACGACAAAAGGCGATGACTCCCCGTCATCGCCTTTTGTTTTTCTGCGCGTGCGTCGTTCATCGTCACGCGCGAATGCGGCGCCGGCTCCATTCGAACAGCCGCCAGCCGAGCAGCGCCACGACGATCGCCGCGTACAGCTTCGGCTGCGCGAGATCGTGCTTGCCGGCCTTCATCCACCAGAAGTGCAGCACGCCGAACGGCACGATCGCGTAGATCGCGCGATGCAGCGTCGCCCAGTGCCGCCCGAGCCTGCGGACCATCGCGCGCGGCGACGTCGCGGCAAGCGGGACCAGCAGCACGAACGCGGCGAAGCCGACGGTGATGAACGGCCGCTTGCCGATGTCCTTCAGTATCTCGGCCAGGTCGAACCACTTGTCGAACCAGACATAGGTCGTGAAGTGCAGCGTCGCGTAGAAGAATGCGAACAGGCCGAGCATCCGGCGAAAGCGCAGCAGCGCGGCAACGCCGGTCATCCGCCGCAGCGGCGTGACGCCGAGCGTGATGCACAGCATCACGAGCGTCCACAGGCCGGTCGAGCGCGTGACGAATTCGACCGGATTCGCGCCGAGCCGGTCGGTCAGGCCGAACAGCACGACGCGCGCGAACGGAGTCAGGCCGGCCGCGAAGGCCAGCACCTTGGCGGGAGCGAGCCAGCGCGGCGGAGCGGCCCGGGCCTTGTCCGGCCGGGGCGCGGCGGCGGGCGCCGGCGCGAGCGTCGAAGCGGGCATGTCGTTTCTCATCGGTGCGCGTCAGAAGAATTTCTTCAGATCCATGCCCTGATACATCGACGCGACAAACTCGCCGTAGCCGTTGAACATCAGCGTCTTGCGCTTCGGCGTGAAGAAGCCGTCATCGCCGATGCGCCGCTCGGTCGCCTGGCTCCAGCGCGGATGGTCGACGTTCGGATTCACGTTCGAATAGAAGCCGTACTCGTTCGGCGCGTAGGTGTTCCAGCTGGTCGGCGGCTGCTTGTCGACGAAGCGGATCTTCACGAGCGACTTCGCGCTCTTGAAGCCGTACTTCCACGGCACGACGACCCGCACGGGCGCGCCGTTCTGGTTCGGCAGCACCTGCCCATAGACGCCCATCGCCAGCAGCGTCAGCGGATTCATCGCCTCGTCCATCCGCAGGCCTTCCGAATACGGCCAGTCGAGAATCGGCGTCGACAGGCCCGGCATCTGCGACGGGTCGGCGAGCGTGACGAACTGCACGTATTTCGCGTTGCCGGTCGGCTGCACGCGCTTGATCAGCTCGGCAAGCGGCACGCCGATCCACGGAATCACCATCGACCAGCCTTCGACGCAGCGCAGCCGGTAGACGCGCTCCTCGAGCGGCGCGAGCTTCAGCAGTTCGTCGAGATCGAACACCTTCGGATGCTGCACGTCGCCCTCGACGCTGACGCGCCACGGACGCGGGCGCAGCGTGCCGGCGTTGCGGGCCGGATCGCCCTTGTCGGTGCCGAATTCGTAGAAGTTGTTGTAGGACGTGACGTCCTTGAACGGCGTCGCGTTGTCGGCCGCGACGAATTTCGGGTTGGTTTTCGCCGCCAGCTTCGCCGCACGCGCATCGGGCGACGCGTACGCGGCAACTGCCGCGCCGCTGCCGCCCAGCATGCTGCCTGCCGCCGCGAGGCCGGCTGCCTGCAGCATGCGCCGGCGGTCGTCGAATACCGCGCGCGGCGTGATCTCGCTGCGCGGAATGTCGTCACCGCTCAACGCGTTCCGGAAAGGCCGTTTGATCCACATCGTGCTGCTCCTCCTGCGTGCGCACCGCGCCCGCGCCATGCGCGTTCGACCCGCGCCATCATGCGCCGTTCGGCGCCCGGATCGCCCGCACGTTACAAAAGAAAACCGCCGGGCACGCAGTGCGCCGGCGGTCTTTGGTCGAACGAGCGTCGGGAATCTTACAGCTTGCCGTAGCTGTGCAGCCCGGACAGGAACATGTTGACCCCGAGAAACGCGAACGTCGTGACGATCAGGCCCGTCAGCGCCCACCATGCGGCGGCCGTGCCGCGCAGGCCCTTCATCAGCCGCATGTGCAGCCACGCCGCGTAGTTCAGCCACACGATCAGCGCCCAGGTCTCCTTCGGGTCCCAGCTCCAGTAGCCGCCCCACGCCTCCGCCGCCCACAGCGCGCCCAGAATCGTCGCGATCGTGAAGAACGCGAAGCCGACCGCGATCGACTTGTACATCACATCGTCGAGCACCTCGAGCGCCGGCAGGCGGTCGCCGAGCACGCCCCGCTCCTTCATCAGGTACGCGACCGACACCATCGCCGACAGCGCGAAGCTGCCGTAGCCGATGAAGTTCGCCGGCACGTGGATCTTCATCCACCAGCTCTGCAGCGCCGGCACGAGCGGCTGGATCTGCTGCGCGTCGCGCGCGATCGAATACCACATCAGGAAGCCGACCGCCGCGCTGATGATCAGCAGCACGAACGCGCCGAGCGCGCGTGTGCCGTAGTGGCCTTCGTAATACAGGTAGAGCAGCGCGGTGATCAGGCTGAACAGGACGAACACTTCGTACAGGTTCGACACCGGGATATGGCCGACGTCGGTGCCGATCAGGTACGACTCGTACCAGCGCACCATCATCCCGGTGAAGCCCATCAGCACCGCGACCCACGTGAGCTTCTGGCCGATCGCGGCGGCGGACGCCGAACGCGCGAGCGTGCCGATCCAGTAGAACACCGTCGCGAGCACGAACAGCGCGCTCATCCACAGGATCGCCGACTGGCTCGACAGGAAGTACTTGAGGAAGAACGCCGAGTCCGCGCGCGCCAGGTCGCCCTGGTAGATCTGGATCGACAGCAGCGCCAGCACCGCGATCGACGCCATCAGCAGCCGGGCCGGCTTCCAGCGCCAGCCGAGCGTGACGAGCGCCGGGACGGTGCCGACCAGCACCGCCTTGTCGTAGTAATCCATGTGCGCGTTGTAGTGCACGAACGCATAACCCGCGCCGAGCACGAGCGCGACCGCGAACAGCCAGTCGAGCGGCGACAGGCGCAACAGGAACGGACGGTCGTCGAACAGCGGCGCCGGAATCGGGGCCTGAGCCGACGCCTCGCGGGCGGGGGAAACTTGAGTGAGATCCATGATGTTACCGGGTGGAATCCTCTGAACCGCCGCCGGCCGGCGGGCGGGGAGCCGATGCCGGAGCGGCATCGCGAGGTGCGGCGTGCAAGGCGGCGCCGGCCGCGTCGCGCGTCTGCACGAATTCTTTCTCGAAATCGAAGGTCTTGCGGGCCGTGGACATCGCCATCACCACATCGACGCCGGAGCCGGCGTCCTTGAGCCAGAACCAGAGGCGCCGCTCGCGCACGTAGAACATCGAGAAGATGCCGGCGACCAGCAGCAGGCTGCCAAGATACACCAGATTCTTGCCGGGCGCGCGCGTCAGCTGAAATACCGAAGCTTGCACCTGCTTGAACGAATCGAGCTGCAGGTAGACCGGCGCGCCGTACAGGAAACTGTCGGACAGCGCGTTGATCGCGTTCTGCACGAACCGGACCGACTCCGCGCCCTGCTGCACGGGCGGTTCGCCGGCGCGCTCGCGCGCGATCTGCCAGACCTCCCACATCGCGCCTTCGAGCATCCGCAGCAGCAGGCCGGCCGCCTTCTCCTGCTCGGCCTTCGGCACCGACCGGTCGATGAACGTCGCAACCGCCTGGAACCCGCCCAGCGGCTGGCCGTCCACACCGCGCCCGGCGCTGTCGTCGCCGGCCGCAAACAGGGTCAGCACTTTCGACGCGCTGTCCTGCAGGCGGCCGCGCAGCGCCGCTTCGCTGCCCGGCAGCGAACGCTGCGCGAAGCGTGCGGCGGCCTCCGTGCGGACCGCCGGGTCTTCGAGCGCCGCGCGCACGCGCATCCATTCGCCGATCGAATCCTGGCTGTCCGCCGGAATCCGCATGTAGCGGAACGGATCGTTCGGGCTTGCGCGCACGCCCGCGAGGAACACGCGCTCGCCGCCCATGTCGACCGGCAGCATGTAGTTGTTGAACTCGCGCGCCTGGCCGTCCTTGCCGCGCACCTTGTATTGCACCGACGGGCCGATGTTGTGCAGTTGCATCGGCTTCGACGATTTCGCGCCCGAGCCGAGCCGCTCGTCGAACGCTTCCTTGAGCGTCGTGGTCTTCGCGACGCCGCGCACGTCCGGCCTGCCGTTCGCGTCGGCCATGTTCTCGACGTTGATCGCGCGGAAATCGGAGAATTCGATCGTCTCGCCGTCGGCGCCCGGCATCTGCAGCGGCACCGAGCTGCCGATCGTGCCCTGCACCGGGAACGTCTTCGGCGCGGCGCCCGTCATCGGGTACGCGGTCATCTGCATCTGCGAGCCGCCGTCCTGGAAGCTCGACTGGTAGATCGACACGCCCTTGTACGTGAACGGCTTGTTGACCTCGACGCGCGCCGGGATCTTTTGCCCGGTCGCGCGATCGATCACGACGATGTCGCTCGCGAACAGCTTCGGCATCCCGGTCGTGTAGTAGTCGACGATGAACTTGTTGAGCTGGATCGAGAACGGCAGGTCCTGGATCAGCGAGCCGTTCGGCTGGTTGAGGATCGCGGTCGACACGAACTGGCCTTCCGGCACCCACGCGTAGCCGCGGAACGTCGGGTTCGACGCCGACAGGCGATGGTCGGGCGAGATCTCACTGATCGTCGCGCTCGTGTTGACGGGGCTCTTGCCGAACATCCACATCTGGAATTTGATCGGCAGGTTGCTGTCGAGCAGGCCGCCGACGCAGATCACGACGATCGCGAGGTGCGCGGCGATGTAGCCCCACTTCGTCATCGCGCCGCGCTTCGCGGAAACCAGCGTCGCGCCGTCGGTTTCGCGCACGACGTGCTTGTAGCCGGCCTTCGTGACGAACGCGGCGAGCGTCGCGGTCGCCTGCGCGCGCGTGCCGGCCGCGGCATATTCGGCCTTGTGGTGGAACGCGCGCAGGCTGCCTTCGCGCACCTTGTCCTTCCAGCTCTTCGCGTCCTTGAGCATCTTCGGCGCATTGCGGATCACGCACAGCGAGATCGACACGACGAGGAAGATCAGGATCAGCATGAACCACCACGCGCTGTACACGTTGTACAGGCCGAGCGAGCGGAAGATGTCGGCCCAGAACGGCCCGAACTGGTTCACGTAGTTCGGATACGGGTCGTCCTGGGTCAGGACGGTGCCGACGATGCTCGCGATCGACAGCACCACCAGCAGCGCGATCGCAAAGCGCATCGAGCTCAACAGCTCGACTGCGCGCTTCGTTGCGCCCTGGCCCGACTTCGACTGCAACCCCGACGTGGTAACGCTCATTCAAACTCCGACTGACAACAAAAAAGGGCAAGGCGGCCGCTGCGATGCGGCGCCCCACCCTTTTCTTGTTCTGACTCCGGCCGCCCTGCGGGCGCCCGGTCGCTTTTCGCGGCCGGCGCTCAGTGCAGGCCGGCGATGTAATCCGCGACGGCCTTGATCTCGCTGTCCGACAGGCGCGACGCGATCTGATGCATCGCCTCGTTGTTGTTACGGGCGCCAGCTCCCTGCTGGAACGCCGTCAACTGGGCGACGGTGTAATCCGACCACTGGCCCGACAGACGCGGATACTGGACCGGCAGCCCCTGCCCCGTCGGCCCGTGGCAGCTCGCACACGCGGGCACGCCCTTCTCCGCGATGCCGCCGCGGTAGATCTTCTGGCCGAGCGGCACGCTGGCCGCGACGTGCGCGGTGCCGGGCTTGGCCGCCTGCGAGCCGTAATACGCCGCGACGTTGCGCATGTCGTCCGCGCTCAGCGCGCTCGCGAACCCGATCATCACGGCGTTGTTGCGCGCCGGCCCCTTCGCGCCCGGCTGCGCCTTGAAATCGTTCAACTGCTTGACCAGATATTCGGGATGCTGGCCGGCGAGCTTCGGAAAACCGCCCGACGCACTGTTGCCGTCGGCGCCGTGACACGATGCGCAGACTTGCGCCGCGATCGCCTTGCCACGATCCAGATCAGGCTTTGCCGCATCCGCCGCCCTTGCCTCTGCTACGAAACCTACGAACCCTGCTGCAACCTGAAGCACCATCAGAGACTTGCACAGTCGATTCATTCGCACACCCTGTTTCGTCTTGTGGGAATGAGGTTCTGCAATAAACGACGGCGATCAGTCTACCGCAGAAGCGCGCGAGGCGGGGCGCCCGGGGCCTTCGGCAAAACCGCCGTATTGTACAATATCGCGCTGAAAGCCCCCGCGCCTATCGGGGCTACCCCGCCTCCACCAAGCGGCTCGCGCCGCCCGTCCGTCCCCGGTTCCCATGGCCTTTCTGCTCCATCAAGCCCGCTTCTATACGACCGTCAACCACCTGCGCGACCTGCCGCCGACGGTGCAACCGGAAGTCGCGTTCGCGGGCCGCTCGAACGCCGGCAAATCGACCGCGATCAACGTGCTGTGCAACCAGAAGCGGCTCGCGTTCGCGTCGAAGACGCCCGGCCGTACGCAGCACATCAACTACTTCTCGGTCGGCCCGGCGGCCGAGCCCGTCGCGAACCTCGTCGACCTGCCCGGCTACGGCTACGCGGAAGTGCCCGGCGCCGCGAAGGCGCATTGGGAAATGCTGCTGTCGACCTACCTCGCAACCCGCTCGCAGCTCTGCGGGCTGATCCTGATGATGGATTCGCGCCGCCCGCTGACCGAGCTCGACCGCCGGATGATCGAGTGGTTCGCGCCGACCGGCAAGCCGATCCACACGCTGCTGACGAAGTGCGACAAATTGACGCGCCAGGAAAGCATCAATGCGCTGCGGACGACGCAGAAAGGGCTGGATGCGTATCGCGATGCGGGCGTCGAAGGCAAGCTGACGGTCCAGCTGTTCTCGGCGCTCAAGCGCACGGGGCTCGACGAGGCCCATGCGCTGATCGAGGGCTGGGTGCGGCCGTCCGTCGCCGACGAAAAAATCGAGCCTGTAGCACAATGATCGGGCACCGCGCGGCCGGCACCGGCCGTGCGCACCTGAGGGCGCCTGCTTTCGGCCGGCTCATAAAAAAACCCGCCGTTTAGCGGCGGGTTAAACAGCCTAATCGAATAACGACAGGCACCCGCTCAGGGAGGAGAAGCGGGGAGCATCACGCTAGGCGTGACGCTCGATCGCTATCATATACCAACGATCCAGAAAATAACCTAAGGGTTCCGTAAAGCCCTTATTGCCCTGATTTCTGCCAAATCGCCATGAGCTTCCATCCGCTTCATCGTCCGCGCCGGATGCGCCGCGACGACTTCTCCCGCCGCATGATGCGCGAAAACCACCTGACCGCCGACGACCTGATCTATCCGGTCTTCGTCGTCGAAGGTACGAACGAGCGCCAGCCGGTGCCGTCGATGCCCGGCGTCGAGCGCGTGTCCGTCGACCTGCTGATGCAGGTTGCCGAGCAGTGCGTCGAACTGGGCGTGCCCGTGCTGTCGCTGTTCCCGGCCATCGAGCCGTCGCTGAAGACGCCTGACGGCCGCGAGGCGGCCAATCCCGAGGGCCTGATCCCGCGCGCGGTGCGCGAGCTGAAGAAGCGTTTCCCGGAGCTCGGCGTGCTGACCGATGTCGCGCTCGATCCGTATACGAGCCACGGCCAGGACGGCGTGCTCGACGAAAACGGCTACGTGATCAACGACGACACCGTCGAAATCCTGATCGAGCAGGCGCGCGCGCAGGCCGAGGCCGGCGTCGACATCGTTGCGCCGTCCGACATGATGGATGGCCGCATCGGCGCGATCCGCGAGATGCTCGAAAGCGAAGGCCATATTCACACGCGCATCATGGCCTATTCGGCCAAGTACGCGTCGGCGTTTTACGGCCCGTTCCGCGACGCGGTCGGCTCGGCGGCGAATCTGGGCAAGAGCAACAAGATGACCTACCAGATGGACCCGGCGAACACCGACGAAGCGCTGCGCGAAGTGCGCCTAGACATCGAGGAAGGCGCGGACATGGTGATGGTGAAGCCCGGCATGCCGTACCTCGACATCGTGCGCCGCGTGAAGGACGAGTTCCGCTTCCCGACCTACGTGTACCAGGTCAGCGGCGAATACGCGATGCTGAAGGCTGCCGCGATGAACGGCTGGCTCGATCACGACAAGGTCGTGCTCGAATCGTTGCTCGCGTTCAAGCGCGCCGGCGCCGACGGCGTGCTCACGTACTTCGCGCTCGATGCCGCACGTCTGCTGAAGGCGCAGCGCTGAGCCGCGCTGCCGATCGGCACGCAGGATGAAAAAACGGCGGGACACCGAAGTGTCCCGCCGTTTTTTTGTGCGCTGGGCGGCCAGGTCGGTCCAGCTCGGATCAGACCGTCGGCACCGCCGCGCGATCGAGGCTGCGCAGGAACGTCTCGGCGGCCTGATAGCCGACCACCCGCCCGATTTCCTTGCCGTTGCGATCGAAGAAGATGATCCCGGGCGGGCCGAACAGGTTGAAGCGCTTCAGCAGCGCCTGATCGGCCGGACTGTTCGCGGTGACATCCGCGCGCACCAGGTGCAATTGCGCGAGCCGCGCCTGCACGCGCGAATCGGTGAAGGTCAGATGCTCCATCTCCTTGCAGCTCACGCACCAGTCGGCATAGAAATCGAGCATCACCGGCCGGCTCGACGTCTTCAGCAGCGCATCGAGCTCCCCGCTGGAGCGCACCGCCGCGAACGCGGGCGCGGCCTGCCCGGCCGCCTGGCCGGCCGCCGACGTCGCAGCGCCCGACGCAACCGTACGCGCGGCCAGCACGGCGAGCGGCTTGACGGGATCGGTCGATCCTGCGGCGAGCCCGACGAGCAGCGTGGCCGCCCAGATTGCCAGCGCCGCGCCGAGCCCGCGCCCGAAGCGCCGCCAGATGGAGGCGGCTCCGGCATGGGGCGTGAACAGTCCGAGCGCCGCTGCGGCGATCAGCAACCACAACGCGGCGAGCATCATCTTCAGGCCGCCCGCCAGCACCGGCCAGACGATCCACAGCGCAGCCGCGAGCAGCACGATGCCGAAGAACACCTTCACGCCGTCCATCCATGCGCCCGCGCGCGGCAGCAACGTACCCGCGCCGACGCCGACGATCAGCAGCGGCACGCCGAGCCCCAGCCCCATCGCGAACAGCGCCGCGCCGCCGAGCAGCGCGTTGCCGGTATGCGCGATGAACGCAAGCACCGCGAACAGCGGCGCCGTCATGCAGGCGCCGACGACGAGCGCCGACAGCGCGCCCATCGCCGCGACCGCCGCGAAGTGGCCGCCCTTGCGGCCGCTCGATGCGCTGGCGGCGCCGTTTTGCCAGCGCTGCGGCAGCGCGATGTCGATGCCGGAAATCAGCGATGCCGCGAAGGCCGTCAGCAGCACGCCGAAGCTGCCCAGCACCCACGGGTTCTGCAGCCATGCCCCGAGGCTCTGCCCGACCAGCGCGGCGGCGATCCCAAGCACCGTGTAGACGAGCGCCATGCCGAGCACGTAGGTCAGCGACAGCGCGAAGCCGCGTGCGTGCGTCACGCGCGCGCCCTGGCCGATGATGATCGCCGACACGATCGGAATCATCGGATAGGAGCAGGGCAGGAGGCTCAGCACGACGCCCGCGACGAAATAGAGTGCGACGACCGTGAAGAAGCCCTGGCCTTCGAGCAGCGACTGCGCATAATCGGCGCTCGTGATCTTGTCGAGCCAGCTGCCCGATGCGGCCGCGCCGTCAGCCGCTGCGGCCGCGCCGAGCGCCGCGCCGTCGATCTTCACGACGTGCTCCGCCGGCGGATAGCAGATCCCTTCGTCCGCGCATCCCTGCGACGTCACCGCGAGCTCGAACGCCCCGGCTGCCTGCTTGACCGGCACGTGAATCACCACGTCGCCGCGATAGGTCTCGACGTTCTTCTGGAACGTCTGGTCGAACTTCACATGGCCCGCGGGCAGCTGAGGCTCGCCGAGCGTCGCCTGGCCGCTCTTGACCGCGAACGCGAACCGCTCCCGATACAGGTAATAGCCGTCCGCGACCTTGAAGCGCACGTCGACCTGGCCCGGCGACTCGCTGGCGCTGAACTTGAACGCCACCGACGGATCGAGGAAATCGTCGGCGGCACGGGCGAGCGACATGCCGCCCAGCGTGAACGCGAGGAGCGACAGCAGCAGCGCGAGGAGCCTCAATGCATGGATGCGCGCGCGAAGTGCCATACCGTTAAACATGAAATAGACGTTGAGTTTCGCCCGTCACCCACTGGCCGTACTTCGGCGCGGCCGCCGCTTGCCAGGAGACGATTTCGGGCGTGTCGTAAGGATGGTGCGACTGGATGAAGCGCTCCAGCTCGAGCGAGCGCACCGGGCTCGTCTTGAACAGCAACTGGATTTCTTCGGCGGTCTCGACCTTGCCTTCCCAGTGATAGCGCGATCGGATCGCGCCGAGCTGCGACACGCAGGCGGCAAGCCGCGCGGCCAGCGCGCCGTCGGCGAGCGCATCGGCGGTCGCCGCATCCGGCACCGTCGTCAGCATCAACACCACGACCATTCGCGCACCTCCAGTTTCGTTCGCCGGCGCATTCGCCAGCTGTTTGCTCCGTATCGTAGCGCACCCCGCGCAATGGTGCCGGCGGGCGCCTGCGACAATCGACCGCATTCCCCGACTGCCAAGCAAAAAGGGCCAAGCGATTGCTTGACCCTTTTCTGTTACTGCGACGTACCGGGGGAAGCTTATTCAGCTTCTTGCACGTTTTCCGTTTCTTCGACTTCCGGACGATCCAGCAGCTCGACCAGTGCCATCGGTGCGTTGTCGCCGACGCGGAAGCCGAACTTCAGGATGCGCAGGTAGCCGCCCGGACGGTTCGCGAAACGCGGACCGAGCACGTCGAACAGCTTCGCCACCGAATCGCGATCGCGCAGGCGGTTGAACGCCAGGCGACGGTTCGCGAGCGACGGCTTCTTGCCGAGCGTGATCAGCGGCTCGACGACCTTACGGAGTTCCTTCGCCTTCGGCAGCGTCGTCTTGATGACTTCGTGCTCGATCAGCGAGTTGGACATGTTGCGGAGCATTGCCAGACGGTGGCTGCTCGTGCGGTTCAGTTTCCGCAGACCATGACGATGGCGCATTTCAGTTTCCTTGATTCAAAGTTTTGATCCAGCTCTTCTATCGCACCTGCAGGGGTGCACGGGCCGGTAACGAAAAAAAGCAAGATGCGGATTCTAAAGGAAAATCCGCATCTTGGCCAGTTACAGCAACAACCGGGCTTACTTGTCGAGACCGGCCGGCGGCCAGTTCTCGAGCTTCATGCCCAGCGTGAGACCGCGCGAAGCGAGCACTTCCTTGATCTCGTTGAGCGACTTGCGACCGAGGTTCGGCGTCTTCAGCAGCTCGTTCTCCGTGCGCTGGATCAGGTCGCCGATGTAGTAGATGTTCTCGGCCTTCAGGCAGTTCGCCGAACGAACCGTCAGTTCGAGATCGTCCACCGGACGCAGCAGGATCGGGTCGATCTGCGGTGCGCGCGACGGTGCTTCCGCTGCCGTCTCCGTGCCTTCCAGCGCCGCGAACACGGACAGCTGGTCGACCAGGATGCGCGCCGATTGACGGATCGCCTCTTCCGGGGTGATCACGCCGCTCGTCTCGATGTTCATCACGAGCTTGTCGAGGTCGGTACGCTGCTCGACACGCGCGCTTTCGACGGCATAGCTCACGCGGCGAACCGGCGAGAACGATGCGTCGAGCACGATGCGGCCGATGATCTTGGCCGTGTCTTCGCCATAGCGACGAACGTTGCCCGGCACATAGCCGCGACCCTTCTCGATCTTGATCTGCACGTCGAGCTTGCCGCCCTTCGACAGATGCGCGATCACGTGATTCGGGTTGATGACTTCGCAATCGTGCGCCAGCTCGATATCGGCTGCCGTGACGACACCTTCGCCTTCCTTGCGCAGCGTCACCGTCACTTCGTCGCGGTTGTGCAGCTTGAACACCACGCCCTTCAGGTTCAGCAGCAGGTTGACGACGTCCTCTTGCACACCGTCAAGCGTCGAATACTCGTGCACCACGCCCGCGATCGTCACTTCGGTCGGCGCGTAGCCCACCATCGACGACAGCAGCACGCGGCGGAGCGCATTGCCCAAGGTATGGCCATAGCCGCGTTCGAACGGCTCCATGACCACCTTCGCGTGGTTCTCGCCCAGCGATTCCACGGCGATGATCTTGGGTTTCAGCAAACTGGTTTGCATGGGTTTTCCTTTTCAATACCCTCGGCTCGTTACACCGATAAGGCTGACCGGTAACAACCAGAAAATAAACAGCCGAGGCCCCTCCTTGCGTGACGCAATCGGGGTACCTCGGCCGTCAATCGGATTAACGCGAATACAATTCGACGATCAGGCTTTCGTTGATGTCGCCGGCGATGTCGGCGCGTTCCGGCATTTGCTTGAACGTACCTTCGAACTTCTTCGCATCGACCGCCACCCAGCTCGCCAGGCCGCCTTGCTCGGCCAGCGACAGTGCTTCGACGATACGTGCCTGCTTCTTCGCCTTTTCGCGGATCGCGATCACGTCGCCAGCCTTCACTTGCTGCGACGGGACGTTCGCGACGATGCCGTTCACGGTGATCGCCTTGTGGCTCACCAGCTGACGCGCTTCAGCGCGGGTCGAGCCGAAGCCCATGCGGTACACGACGTTGTCGAGGCGCGACTCGAGCAGTTGCAGCAGGTTTTCACCCGTGTTGCCCTTGCGGCGATCGGCTTCGGCGAAGTAGCGGCGGAACTGACGCTCCAGCACGCCGTAGATGCGCTTGACCTTTTGCTTTTCACGCAGCTGCGTGCCGTAGTCGGACGTACGTGCACCCGAGGTACGGCCGTGCTGGCCCGGCTTGCTGTCGAGCTTGCACTTGTCGGCGAGCGAGCGGCGCGCGCTCTTCAGGAACAGGTCGGTGCCTTCACGGCGGGACAGCTTGGCCTTAGGGCCGATATAACGTGCCACTTTGCATTCCTTTATCAATCAGTCACGCGGATCGCGATCCGCGCTAGTTCGCGCCCTTTGGGGCGAACGGTGGGCTTAGTCAATCAAAAAAGCACAGCCCGTCGACGCGAAGCGGCGACAGGCATTGCGCCAGCACATCGTTAGATGCGGCGACGCTTCGGCGGACGGCAGCCGTTGTGCGGAACCGGAGTGACATCCGAAATCGCGGTGATCTTGATGCCGAGGCCGTGCAGTGCACGCACTGCCGACTCACGACCCGGGCCCGGGCCCTTGATCCGCACTTCCAGATTCTTCACGCCGTATTCCATCGCCACGCGACCGGCCGACTCAGCAGCAACCTGAGCAGCGAACGGCGTCGACTTGCGCGAGCCCTTGAAGCCCTGGCCGCCCGACGTCGCCCATGCCAGTGCATTGCCCTGGCGATCGGTGATCGTGATGATCGTGTTGTTGAACGACGCGTGAACGTGAACCACGCCTTCAGCGACGTTCTTCTTGACCTTCTTGCGAACGCGTTGCGCCGCGGTGTTCGAAGCCTTAGCCATTACGTTTTCCTGTAACTGTCAGTTCCGCTTACTTCTTCAGCGCTTGCGCTGCACGACGCGGACCCTTGCGAGTGCGTGCGTTCGTACGCGTACGCTGACCGCGCATCGGCAGGCCCTTGCGGTGACGAACGCCACGGTAGCAGCCGAGATCCATCAGGCGCTTGATGTTCATCGTCACTTCACGGCGCAGATCGCCTTCGACGACAAACTTGCCCACTTCTTCACGCAGCTTTTCGAGGTCTGCGTCGGTCAGATCCTTGACCTTCTTCGAAAAATCGACGCCAGCTGCCACGCAGATGCTGCGCGAACGGGTGCGGCCGATACCGAAGATAGCCGTCAGGCCGATCTCGGTATGCTGGTGATTCGGGATGTTAACCCCTGCGATACGAGCCATTGTTTTTCCTCAAACAAAAAGCGCAAACAAACGCGCGGTCAGCCTTGGCGCTGCTTGTGGCGCGGATCCGAGCTGCAGATCACGCGAACGACGCCTTTGCGCTTGATGATCTTGCAATTGCGGCAAATGCGCTTAACCGATGCCATCACTTTCATGATATTACCCTTTTTTCAAATCACTTCGCCCGGAACACGATCCGCGCACGCGACAGATCGTAAGGCGTCAATTCAACCGTCACCTTGTCGCCCGGGAGAATGCGGATGTAGTGCATCCGCATCTTTCCGGAGATATGCCCCAACACGACATGGCCGTTCTCCAGCTTCACGCGGAAGGTCGCATTCGGGAGGTTTTCGATCACCTCGCCCTGCATCTGGATTACATCGTCCTTGGCCATAAGTCCTTTCAACGCATTGGGATGTTGCCGCCCTTGAAGTTGGCCTTCTTGAGCAGCGACTCATACTGTTGCGACATAACGTACGACTGCACCTGCGCCATGAAGTCCATCGTGACGACGACAATGATCAGCAGCGACGTTCCACCAAAATAAAACGGCACGTTCCAGCGCAGCACCAGAAACTCCGGCAGCAGACACACGAAGACGATGTAGATCGCACCGGCCAGCGTCAGACGCGTGAGGATGCGGTCGATGTATCGTGCAGTCTGCTCGCCCGGACGGATGCCCGGCACGAACGCGCCGCTCTTCTTCAGGTTGTCCGCGGTTTCCCTGCTGTTGAACACCAGTGCGGTGTAGAAGAAGCAGAAAAACACGATTGCCAGCGTGTACAGCAGCACATAGACCGGCTGGCCCGGCTTCAGCGCCTCCGCCACGTTATGCAGCGTGTTGGAGAACCAGCTTCCCGACGGCTGACCCGTGCTGAACCAGCCGAGGATGGTTGCCGGGAACAGGATGATCGACGATGCGAAGATCGGCGGAATCACGCCCGACATGTTCAGCTTCAGCGGCAGGTGAGACGACTGCCCGCCGTAGATCTTGTTGCCGACCTGGCGCTTCGCGTAGTTCACGAGGATCTTGCGCTGACCGCGTTCGATGAACACGACCAGGTAAGTCACCGCGGCGATCAGAACGACAATGATGATCGCCGAGAACGGCCCCATCGAACCCGTCTTCACCAGCTCGAGCAACCCACCGACGGCATTCGGGAACCCTGCTGCGATCCCGCCGAAGATGATGATCGAGATACCGTTGCCCAGACCTCGCTCGGTGATCTGCTCACCCAGCCACATCAGGAACATCGTGCCGGTTACCAGCGTCACGACCGTCGTCAGACGGAACAGCATGCCGGGGTCGGTGACGAGGCCCGGCTGGTTTTCCAGCGCGGCCGCGATACCGAACGCCTGGAAGGTCGCGAGCACCACGGTGAAATACCGCGTGTACTGCGTGATCTTCCGTTGCCCTGCCTGCCCTTCCTTCTTCAGCGCTTCGAGCTGCGGCGAGACGATCGCCATCAGCTGCATGATGATCGACGCCGAGATGTACGGCATGATCCCCAGCGCGAAGATCGTGAAGCGGGAAAGCGCGCCACCCGAGAACATGTTGAACATGCCCAGGATGCCGCCCGCCTGGCTCTGGAACAGCTTAGCCAGTTGATCCGGATCGATGCCCGGCACGGGGATGTGCGCGCCGATGCGATAGACGATCAACGCCAGGAGCAGGAACATCGCTCGCCGGCGCAGATCGCCGAATTTCGCCGTGCTTCGACCGGGTTTTGCAAGACTCGGGCTGTTAGCCAAGTACTTTCTCCGATGCAAATGCTAGAGACGACGCGCTAGGCGTGTCACTCGGCAAACGAACCGCCAGCCGCTTCGATCGCAGCGCGCGCACCCTTGGTGGCGCCGAGACCCTTCACGACGATCTTGCGCTTCAGTTCACCGGTGGCGATGATCTTTGCGCTCTTCGTCAGCTCGCCGACCAGGCCGGCTTGCTTCAGTGCGAGCAGATCGATTTCGTCGACCGGCAGCTTCTCGAGGTCGCCCAGGCGCACTTCACCGACGAATTCCTTCGTCAGCGACGTGAAGCCGCGCTTCGGCAGACGACGTTGCAGCGGCATCTGACCGCCTTCGAAGCCGACCTTGTGGAAGCCGCCCGAACGCGATTTCTGACCCTTGTGACCACGGCCAGCCGTCTTGCCGAGGCCCGAACCGATGCCGCGGCCGACGCGACGCTTGGCGTGCTTGGCGCCAGCGGCCGGCTTCAGGTTATTCAATTCCATATCAACTCCTTGATCCGTAGTCGGCCGCTTACGCGATGACCTTAACCAGGTACGAGACCTTGTTGATCATGCCGCGGACCGCCGGCGTATCCTGCAGCTCGCTAACCGAGTTGAGTCGGCGCAGGCCCAGGCCACGCACGGTCGCGCGGTGCGATTCGCGGGTCCCGATCAGGCTCTTGACGAGCTGAACCTTGACAGTTTTTTCAGACATGGTGACCACCCGGGCTTAGCCCAAAATTTCTTCGACGGACTTGCCGCGCTTCGCCGCGATGTCTGCCGGGGTGGACTGCTTGCGCAGGCCGTCCAGCGTCGCACGGACGAGGTTGTACGGGTTCGTCGAACCGTGGCTCTTCGCCACGACGTTTTGAACGCCCATCACGTCGAACACTGCGCGCATCGGGCCGCCGGCGATCACGCCAGTACCATCCTTCGCCGGAGCGAGGAGGACTGCCGATGCGCCGTGCTTGCCGTGCACTTCGTGCTGCAGCGTGCCGTTCTTGAGCGGCACCTTGAACATGTTGCGGCGAGCTTGTTCCATTGCCTTCTGGACGGCAACCGGCACTTCCTTCGCCTTGCCCTTGCCCATACCGATGCGGCCATCGCCGTCGCCGACCACGGTCAGTGCGGCGAAGCCGAGAATACGGCCACCCTTCACGACCTTGGTCACGCGGTTGACCGAAATCATCTTTTCACGAAGGCCGTCGTCGCGCTCGTCAGCCTGAACTTTCGCTTGCATCTTTGCCATGACGAATTCCTTCCTTAGAACTTGAGCCCGGCTTCGCGAGCCGCCTCAGCCAGCGCCTTCACGCGGCCGTGGTAGCGGAAGCCCGAGCGGTCGAAGGCGACGGATTCGATGCCGGCGGCCTTGGCCTTTTCGGCGATACGCTTGCCGATCAGGGTCGCAGCGGCAACGTTGCCGCCCTTGCCCGACTTGTCGGCGAGCTCAGCGCGCACTTCGGCTTCGAGCGTCGACGCGCTTGCCAACACCTTGGTGCCGCACGGCGAGAACACTTGCGCGTAGATGTGCGTATTCGTGCGATGCACGGCGAGACGCGCGACCTGCAGCTCAGCGATCTTGATACGCGTCTGGCGAGCGCGGCGCAGGCGAGATTGAGTCTTATCCATGATTGCGCACCCTTACTTCTTCTTCGTTTCTTTGAGGATCACAACCTCGTCGGAATAGCGCACGCCCTTGCCCTTGTAGGGCTCCGGCGGACGGTAGCCGCGGACTTCCGCTGCCACTTGCCCGACTTTCTGCTTGTCGATCCCCTTGATCACGATTTCGGTTTGCGTCGGGGTTTCAGCCTTGACGCCTTCCGGCATCTGGTGCACCACCGGGTGCGAGAAACCCAGCGACAGGTTCAGCTTGTCGCCTTGCGCTTGCGCACGATAACCGACGCCAACCAGCGTCAGCTTGCGCTCGAAACCCTTGGTCACGCCGTGCACGGCATTCGCGATGATCGCGCGCATCGTGCCCGACAGTGCATTTGCTTCGCGGCTTTCGTCCGCCGGCGACAGGTTCAGCGTGCCGTCGTTGTTCGCCACGTTCACGAGCGGGTTGACCGCTTGCGTGATGGTGCCCAGCGGGCCCTTGACGGTGATCGCACCGTCGGCCAGCTTGACTTCCGCGCCTTGCAGCGCGATCGGGCTCTTACCTACTCGAGACATGTTTCTCTCTCCTCGGCTTTAAGCGACGTAGCAGATGACTTCGCCGCCGACGCCCGTAGCGCGCGCCTTGCGGTCGGTCATCACGCCCTTCGGCGTCGACACGATGGCAACACCGAGGCCATTCATGACCTGCGGAATCTCGTTACGGCCGCGGTACACGCGCAGGCCCGGCTTCGACACGCGCTCGAGGCGCTCGATGACCGGACGACCAGCGTAGTACTTCAGCGCGATGTTCAACTCTGCCTTCGCGCCTTCGGTCTTCACCGCGAAATCGTCGATATAACCTTCGTCCTTGAGGACTTGTGCGATTGCAACCTTGACCTTCGACGAGGGCATCGCGACCGATACCTTCTCGACCATCTGCGCGTTGCGGATGCGAGTCAGCATATCGGCGATAGGATCACTCATGCTCATTTATGTTTCTCCTATTACCAGCTCGCCTTGGTCAGGCCAGGAATCTCGCCACGGAATGCGATTTCACGAATCTTGTTGCGCGCGAGGCCGAATTTACGGAACGTGCCACGCGGACGGCCCGTAATCGCGCAGCGGTTGCGCTGGCGGGTCGGGTTTGCGTTGCGGGGCAGTTGCTGCAGCTCCAGGCGTGCTTCGTAGCGCTCTTCTTCCGACTTGCTTTGGTCTTCGATGATCGCCTTCAGCGCTTCGCGCTTTGCTGCGAACTTCGCGACCAGGCGGGCGCGCTTCTTTTCACGTTCGATCAGTGCCAGTTTAGCCACGGTAACCTCAGTTTCTGAACGGGAACTTGAAGCTGGCGAGCAGAGCCTTTGCTTCGTCGTCGGTCTTCGCAGTCGTCGTGATGCTGATGTTCAGCCCACGCAGCGCGTCGATCTTGTCGTAATCGATTTCGGGGAAAATGATCTGCTCTTTCACACCGATGTTGTAGTTGCCGCGGCCATCGAAAGCACGACCCGACACACCACGGAAGTCACGCACGCGGGGCAGGGCAACGGTCACGAAACGGTCGAGGAATTCGTACATCGCGCGGCCACGCAGCGTCACCATCGCGCCGATCGGGTAGCCCTGGCGGATCTTGAAGCCTGCGATTGCCTTGCGCGCCTTCGTCACGACCGGCTTCTGACCAGCGATCTTCGTGAGGTCGCCAACGGCGTTCTCGATGATCTTCTTGTCAGCGATCGCTTCGCCAAGACCCATGTTCAGCGTGATCTTGGTGATGCGCGGCACTTCCATGACCGACTTGTAACCGAACTTCTCGATCAGGCCGGGCACAACCTTTTCTTTGTAAAACTCTTGAAAACGAGCCATTTTTTACTCCGCTGCGTCAGGCGCTCAGTACGGCACCGGTCGTCTTCAGGAAGCGAACCTTCTTGCCTTCCTCGACCTTGATGCCAACACGCGACGCCTTGCCATTCGCGTCGACCAGTGCGACGTTCGAAATATGGAGGGGCATCGTCTTCGCTTCCACGCCGCCCGTCGTACCCTTCATCGGGTTGGGCTTCACATGCTTCTTGACGAGGTTGATACCTTCAACCGTCACATGCTCGGCACCGACAGCCAGCACGACGCCGCGCTTGCCCTTGTCCTTGCCTGCGATGACGATGACTTCGTCACCCTTGCGAATCTTGTTCATCGCGACTCCTTACAGCACTTCCGGCGCCAGCGAAACGATCTTCATGAATCGTTCGCTACGCAGCTCACGCGTCACCGGCCCGAAGATACGGGTGCCGATCGGCTCGAGCTTGTTATTCAAAAGCACAGCGGCGTTGCCGTCGAACTTGATCAGCGAGCCGTCTTGACGGCGAACGCCCTTGGCGGTGCGGACCACCACGGCGTTGTAGATTTCGCCTTTCTTCACGCGCCCGCGCGGCGTTGCCTCTTTGACGCTCACCTTGATGATGTCGCCAATGCTGGCATAACGACGCTTCGAGCCGCCGAGCACCTTGATGCACATGACTTCACGCGCACCCGTGTTGTCGGCTACTTCGAGCCGAGATTCGGTCTGGATCATGGTTTGTCTTTCCCAACTTAATCCGGATGCACCACCATGATGCATTCGGTCAGTCTTGGTCCCGTCAGCCAATCGGCTGCTTGGGTTGGAACAGCAGCGACGGCAAACGAAACCCGCCATCGCAATTCGGTGAATCTTTCGGAGCAGGCTGGCGCCCGTCCGCTTCCCCCACCAACTTCGCCCGCGACGGGGCTCCCATAAAGAGGGAAGACCGGGATTATAACAAATAATCCCGGTCACGCAAGCAAAAACTTTGCGATTTCAAGCACTTCGTGGAGAAGTGCCTGTTACTGCCCTACCGCTCGACCCGCTCAGATGACGCGGGCTGCTTCGACGAGGCGCGACACCGTCCAGGCCTTCGTCTTCGAAACAGGACGGGTTTCCTGGATTTCGACGAGATCGCCTTCGTTGCAGGTGTTCGCTTCATCGTGCGCGTGGTACTTCTTCGAGCGCACGACATACTTGCCGTAGATCGGATGCTTGACGCGGTGCTCGATCAGCACGGTGACGGTCTTGTCCATCTTGTTGCTGACGACCCGACCGACCAGCGTCCGCTTCAGCGAGGTTTTCACGCTATCGTTCATTTCTGGTTCGCCTTCTGAGTCATGACGGTCCGCACACGTGCGATGTCGCGACGAACCTTCTTCAGCTGGCTCGTGTTCGTGAGCTGCTGGGTCGCGAGTTGCATGCGCAGGCCGAATTGCGCCTTCAGCAGGTCCGCCAGCTCCTTGTTGAGCGCGGCCTGGTCTTTCTGGAGAAGTTCGGAAGCCTTCATGTTTTCTCCTTAGGCGCCGAGCTGACGAACGATGAACGCCGTCTTCAGCGGCAGCTTCGCTGCAGCCAGACGGAACGCTTCGCGTGCCAGTTCTTCGGATACGCCGTCCATTTCATACAGCATCTTGCCCGGCTGAATCTCGGCAACGTAGTACTCCGGGTTACCCTTACCGTTACCCATACGTACTTCGGCCGGCTTCTGCGAAATCGGCTTGTCCGGGAAAATGCGAATCCAGATGCGGCCGCCACGCTTGATGTGACGCGTCATGGCACGACGCGCCGCTTCAATTTGACGCGCGGTCAAACGGCCGCGACCGATCGCCTTCAGGCCGAATTCACCGAACGACACCGCGTTGCCGCGCGTCGCCTTGCCGGTGTTACGACCCTTCTGCTCTTTGCGATACTTCCTGCGTTTCGGTTGCAGCATCGTTATTCTCCAGTCTTGCCGTCTTCCGGCTTGCCGGCGCCACGGCGCGGTGCGCCACGGCGAGCACCCGGAGCGCCGCCTTCGCCGTCACGGCGCGGACGACGGTCGCCCGGGCGCGCATTGCGACGCGGACGCTTGTCTTCGGCTACTTCTTCCACCACCGGCGCGTCGTTGCGGCCAAGGGTATCGCCCTTGTACACCCACACCTTGACGCCGATGATCCCGTAGGTCGTCTTCGCTTCCGAAGTCGCGTAGTCGATGTCGGCACGCAGCGTGTGAAGCGGCACGCGACCTTCGCGATACCACTCCGTACGTGCGATTTCGATACCGTTCAGACGGCCCGCGCTCATGATCTTGATGCCCTGGGCACCCAGACGCATCGCGTTCTGCATCGCACGCTTCATCGCGCGACGGAACATGATCCGGCGCTCGAGCTGTTGCGTGATCGAGTCAGCGATCAGTTGCGCATCGGTTTCCGGCTTGCGGATCTCTTCGATGTTGACGTGAACCGGAACGCCCATGCGGCGTTGCAGTTCCGTCTTCAGCAGTTCGATATCCTCGCCCTTCTTGCCGATGACGACACCCGGACGCGAGCTGAAAATCGTGATGCGCGCGTTCTTTGCCGGACGCTCGATGACGACGCGACCAACCGAAGCGTTCTTCAGCTTCTTCTTCAGGTATTCACGAACACCGATGTCTTCCTTCAACATCGCCGCGAAATTGTTGTTGTTCGCGTACCAACGCGACGCCCAATTGCGGCTGACGGCCAAACGGAAGCCAGTCGGATGAATTTTCTGTCCCATCGTATGACCCCTTAATTCCCGACCGTCACAGTGATGTGACAGGATTGCTTCTCAATGCGGTTGCCGCGGCCCTTTGCGCGCGCGGTGAACCGCTTGAGCGACGCAGCCTTGTCGACGTAGATGCTCTTGATCTTGAGCTCGTCGATATCGGCGCCTTCGTTGTGCTCCGCATTCGCGATCGCCGACAGCACGACCTTCTTCACGATGCCAGCCGCCTTCTTCGGCGAGAACGTCAGAACGTTCAGCGCCTTGTCGACCGGCAAACCGCGGATCTGGTCAGCCACAAGGCGCGTCTTCTGCGCCGAGATGCGGGCACCGCGATGAATTGCTTTCACTTCCATCTTGATTGCCCCTTATTTCTTGGCCTTCTTGTCGGCCGCGTGACCCTTGAACGTACGGGTCAGTGCGAACTCGCCAAGCTTGTGGCCGACCATGTTTTCCGAGATGTACACCGGAACGTGTTGACGGCCGTTGTGAACGGCGATCGTCAGACCGATGAAATCCGGGAGGATCGTCGAGCGACGCGACCAGGTCTTGATCGGCTTCTTGTCGCGCGAAGCTGCAGCCGCCTCAACTTTCTTCAGCAAATGGGCGTCGCAGAACGGACCTTTTTTAACAGAACGTGCCATTGCCTACTCCTTAACGCTTGTGACGGCGCTGGACGATCATCGTCGTCGTGCGCTTGTTGCGACGCGTACGGAAGCCCTTCGTCGGCGTGCCCCACGGGCTCACCGGGTCGCGGCCCGCAGCAGTACGGCCTTCACCACCACCGTGCGGGTGGTCGATCGGGTTCATTGCCACGCCACGCACCGTCGGGCGGATACCGCGCCAGCGGTTTGCACCGGCCTTGCCGATCTGGCGCAGGCTGTGCTCTTCGTTGCCGACTTCACCGATCGTCGCACGGCACTCGATGTGCACGCGGCGGATTTCGCCCGAACGCAGACGAACCTGCGCGTACACGCCTTCACGTGCGAGCAGCATTGCCGACGTGCCGGCCGAACGCGCCATTTGCGCGCCCTTGCCCGGCAGCATTTCGATGCAGTGGATCGTCGTACCGACCGGAATGTTGCGGATCGGCAGCGTGTTGCCTGCGCGGATCGGCGCTTCCGAGCCCGACATCAGCTGCTGGCCAACCGTCACGCCCTTCGGCGCGATGATGTAGCGGCGCTCGCCGTCTGCGTACAGCACCAGCGCGATGTTCGCGCTGCGGTTCGGGTCATACTCGAGACGCTCGACCTTCGCCGGAATGCCGTCCTTCGTGCGACGGAAATCGATCACGCGGTAGTGCTGCTTGTGACCACCACCCTGGTGACGCGTCGTGATGCGACCGTTGTTGTTGCGACCGGCCTTCGAGCTCTGCGTGTCGAGCAGCGCAGCGTGCGGCTTGCCCTTGTGCAGATCCTTGTTGACGATCTTGACCATCGCGCGGCGACCCGGCGATGTCGGCTTGACTTTGACGATTGCCATGGTTAGTTGGCCTCCGCTTCAAAGTTGATTTCCTGGCCGGGCTTCAGGCACACATATGCCTTCTTCACGTCCTTGCGGCGGCCCATCGAACGGCCGAAGCGCTTTTGCTTGCCCTTCTGAACCAGCACGTTGACGGAATCAACTTCAACCTTGAACAGCAGCTCGACAGCCGCCTTCACTTCCTGCTTCGTGGCATCCGGTGCGACTTCGAACACGACTTGCTCGTTCTTGTCGGCAACCAGCGTCGCCTTTTCGGAGATCACCGGTGCGAGCAGGACCTGCATCAAACGATGATCGTTCTTGCGAATCTCGCTCATGACAGCAACTCCTCGATCTGGGCGACCGCAGCCTTCGTGACCAGCACTTTCTTGAAGTAGATCAGCGACAGCGGGTCAGCGTAGCGCGGCTCGACAACTGCCACGTGCGGCAGGTTGCGCGAAGCCAGGTACAGGTTTTCGTCGACCGTGTCGGTGATGATCAACACGGATTCGAGGCCCATGGCCTTGAACTTGTCGGCCAGCAGCTTGGTCTTCGGCGCTTCGAGAACGATGTCCTCGACGACCGACAGACGGCCTTCGCGGGCCAGCTGCGAGAAGATCGAGCAGAGGCCTGCGCGATGCATCTTCTTGTTGACCTTGTGCGAGAAGTTTTCTTCCGGCGAGTTCGGGAAGATACGACCACCGCCACGCCACAGCGGGCTCGACGACATACCGGCACGAGCACGGCCCGTACCCTTCTGGCGCCACGGCTTCTTGGTCGTGTGCTTGACCTGCTCACGGTCCTTCTGCGCGCGGTTACCCTGGCGAGCGTTCGCCTGGTAAGCGACGACAACTTGGTGGATCAGCGCTTCGTTGTAGTCACGGCCGAACACGACGTCCGACGCGTTAACCACCGCACCTTCCTGACCATTTGCGTTCAGGAGCTTGAGTTCCATTATTTCGCCCCCTTGGTCTTCACGGCCGGCGTCACGAAAACCTTGCCGCCCTTCGCACCCGGAATCGCGCCCTTGACCAGCAGCAGCTTGCGCTCTGCGTCGATACGAGCGATTTCGAGGTTCTGCACCGTCACCGTCACGTCACCCATGTGACCCGTCATGCGCTTGCCCGGGAACACGCGACCCGGATCCTGCGCCATACCGATCGAGCCCGGCACGTTGTGCGAGCGCGAGTTACCGTGGGATGCACGACCCGAACCGAAGTTGTAACGCTTGATGGTACCGGCGTAGCCCTTACCGATCGACACGCCCTGCACGTCGACCTTCTGGCCCACTTCGAACAGGTCCGGACCGACGATGGCGCCGTTCGACAGCTCGGCTGCCTTGGCCGCATCGATGCGGAATTCCTTGAGGATTTCACCGGCTTCGACACCGGCTTTGGCGAGATGACCTGCCAGCGGCTTCGTCACGCGCGATGCACGACGGGAGCCGAATGCAACCTGCACGGCCGTGTAGCCGTCGGTTTCAACAGTCTTGATCTGCGTCACGCGGTTGTCCGACACGTCCAGCACGGTGACGGGAATCGAATCCCCTTCAGCCGTGAAGATACGGGTCATACCAACCTTGCGACCTACGAGTCCAAGGCTCATCGTTTTCTCCATTCCCGACTGCGATTGGTCGGGGCTGATTTACAAAATGCCGGGCACGCAAGGCCCGACTTTTTTACGCGAATACGCGAAAAGCCAAGCATTATAGCCGGGCCATTCGTTTTCTGCAAGCAATCAAAGACTTAGCGCCGCCCGGCAGGCCGGGCGGCGCTGAAAGCCTTACTGCAGCTTGATTTCCACGTCGACGCCTGCCGGCAGGTCGAGCTTCATCAGCGCGTCGACCGTCTTGTCGGTCGGATCGACGATGTCCATCAGGCGCTGGTGGGTACGGATTTCGAGCTGGTCGCGCGACGTCTTGTTGACGTGCGGCGAACGCAGGATGTCAAAACGCTGAATGCGCGTCGGCAGCGGCACCGGGCCACGGACGATTGCGCCAGTCCGCTTCGCCGTGTCGACGATTTCGGCAGCCGATTGATCGATCAGACGATAGTCGAAAGCCTTCAGACGAATGCGGATTTTCTGTTGCTGCATGACGATTCCTTGAAAAGAGCGAGGCGATATTGCATCGCCGGATCACGAAAAGAACGCGAGACCTGTTGCCTGCGGGGAGCGAGGCGACACGTCCCGAACGGTACTTCCACTGCTAAGCCCGCGATTCTACACGAAAAATCAAAGCGGTGGCGCGCATTTGTCAATACCGCGCTGCGTGCACCACAAAAAAACCGGGCGCCAGATCAAACTGGACACCCGGTTTCGACGGCACGACAGCTGCCGTGACGCGCGAGCCCGTGAAGGGCCCGCGGATCGCCGATATTACTCGATGATCTTGGCGACGACGCCTGCACCGACGGTGCGGCCGCCTTCGCGGATTGCGAAGCGCAGACCTTCTTCCATCGCGATCGGCGCAATCAGCTTCACCGTGATCGACACGTTGTCGCCCGGCATCACCATTTCCTTGTCCTTCGGCAGCTCGATCGAGCCCGTCACGTCCGTCGTACGGAAGTAGAACTGCGGACGGTAGTTGTTGAAGAACGGCGTGTGACGGCCGCCTTCGTCCTTGCTCAGCACGTACACTTCAGCCGTGAAGTGCGTGTGCGGCGTGATCGAACCCGGCTTCGCCAGAACCTGGCCGCGCTCCACGTCTTCACGCTTCGTGCCGCGCAGCAGGATACCGACGTTGTCGCCTGCCTGACCCTGGTCCAGCAGCTTGCGGAACATTTCCACGCCCGTGCAGGTCGTCTTCACCGTCGGCTTGATACCGACGATTTCGATTTCCTCGCCGACCTTCACAATGCCGCGCTCGACACGACCCGTCACCACCGTACCGCGGCCCGAGATCGAGAACACGTCTTCCACCGGCATCAGGAACGAACCGTCAACCGCGCGCTCCGGCGTCGGGATGTACGTGTCCAGCGCGTCGGCCAGGTTCATGATCGCCACTTCGCCCAACTCGCCCGTGTCGCCTTCCAGCGCCAGCTTCGCCGAACCCTTCACGATCGGCGTGTCGTCGCCCGGGAAGTCGTACTTCGACAGCAGCTCGCGAACTTCCATCTCGACCAGCTCGAGCAGTTCAGCGTCGTCCACCATGTCGCACTTGTTCAGGAACACGATGATGTACGGAACGCCAACCTGACGCGCCAGCAGGATGTGCTCACGCGTTTGCGGCATCGGGCCGTCTGCTGCCGAGCACACCAGGATTGCGCCGTCCATCTGCGCCGCGCCCGTGATCATGTTCTTCACGTAGTCGGCGTGGCCCGGGCAGTCGACGTGCGCGTAGTGGCGGTTCGCCGTTTCGTACTCGACGTGCGCGGTGTTGATCGTGATGCCGCGCGCCTTTTCTTCCGGCGCCGCGTCGATCTGGTCGTATGCCTTCGCCTCGCCGCCGAACTTCTTCGTCAGCACGGTCGTGATCGCCGCCGTCAGCGTCGTCTTGCCGTGGTCAACGTGACCAATCGTACCAACGTTCACGTGCGGCTTGGTCCGCTCAAACTTCTCTTTTGCCATGATTCTCTTCTTTCAAAAAATAATCGGTTGGTAGATGCAGCTTACTTCGACTTCGCGCTGATGATCGCGTCGGCAACGTTCTTCGGAGCTTCGGCGTAGTGCTTGAACTCCATCGTGTACGTTGCACGGCCTTGCGTCAGCGAGCGCAGCGACGTCGAATAGCCGAACATTTCCGACAGCGGCACTTCCGCACGGACGATCTTGCCGCCGCCGACCATGTCTTCCATGCCCTGGACGATACCGCGACGGCCCGACAGGTCGCCCATCACGTTGCCCATGTAGTCTTCCGGCGTCTCGACTTCGACAGCCATCATCGGCTCGAGCACGACCGGGTTCGCCTTGCGCATCGCTTCCTTGAACGCCATCGAACCGGCCATGCGGAACGCGTTTTCGTTCGAGTCGACGTCGTGGTACGAACCGAACGTCAGGTGGACCTTCACGTCGACGACCGGGAAGCCTGCCAGCACGCCCGACTTCAGCGTGTCCTGGATACCCTTGTCGACCGCCGGGATGTATTCGCGCGGAATCACACCACCCTTGATCTCGTCGAAGAACTCGTAGCCCTTGCCCTGCTCGTTCGGCTCGAGCGTGATGACCGCGTGACCGTACTGGCCGCGACCACCCGACTGCTTGACGAACTTGCCGTCGACGTCCTTCGCCGTCGAGCGGATCGTTTCGCGGTACGCAACCTGCGGCTTGCCGACGGTCGCTTCCACGCCGAATTCACGCTTCATCCGGTCGACCAGAATTTCGAGGTGGAGCTCGCCCATGCCCGAAATGATGGTCTGGCCCGACTCTTCGTCGGTCTGCACGCGGAACGACGGATCTTCCTGCGCGAGACGGTTCAGCGCGAGGCCCATCTTTTCCTGGTCAGCCTTGGTCTTCGGCTCGACAGCCTGCGAAATCACCGGCTCCGGGAACACCATGCGCTCGAGCACGATCGGGTGTGCCGGATCGCACAGCGTGTCGCCCGTGGTCGCTTCCTTCAGGCCGACCGCAGCAGCGATGTCGCCTGCACGGACTTCCTTGATTTCTTCACGCTGGTTCGCATGCATCTGCAGAATACGGCCGAGGCGCTCCTTCTTGCCCTTGGTCGAGTTCAGCAGCGTATCGCCCGAGTTGACGACGCCCGAATACACGCGGAAGAAGATCAGCTGGCCGACGAACGGGTCGGTCATGATCTTGAACGCGAGCGACGAGAACTTCTCTTCGTCGGACGCCTTGCGCTCGGCTTCTTCACCGCTCTCCAACTCGCCCTTGACCGGCGGGATGTCGACCGGCGACGGCAGGAAGTCGATCACGGCGTCGAGCATGCGCTGCACGCCCTTGTTCTTGAACGCGGTACCGCACAGCATCGGCTGGATTTCGCATGCGATCGTACGGTCGCGCAGCGCCTTGACGATGTCGGCTTCCGGCAGATCGCCTTCTTCCAGGTACTTGTTCATCAGGTCTTCGCTGGCTTCCGCAGCCGCTTCGACCATCTTTTCACGCCATTCGTTGCAGGTGTCGGCGAGCTCGGCCGGGATGTCGACGTAGTCGAACTTCGTGCCTTGCGACGCTTCGTCCCAAATGATCGCCTTCATCTTCAGCAGATCGACGACGCCCTTGAAGTTCTCTTCCGCGCCGATCGGCACCACGACCGGAACCGGGTTCGCCTTCAGGCGCAGACGGAGCTGGTCGTAGACCTTGAAGAAGTTCGCGCCGGTACGGTCCATCTTGTTGACGAACGCGAGACGCGGCACCTTGTACTTGTTCGCCTGGCGCCACACCGTTTCCGACTGCGGCTGCACGCCGCCCACTGCGCAGTACACCATGCACGCGCCGTCGAGCACGCGCATCGAACGCTCGACTTCGATCGTGAAGTCGACGTGACCCGGGGTGTCGATGATGTTGATGCGGTGTTCCGGATAGTTGCCGCCCATGCCCTTCCAGAAGGCCGTGGTAGCAGCGGACGTGATCGTGATGCCACGCTCCTGCTCCTGCTCCATCCAGTCCATCGTTGCTGCACCGTCGTGAACTTCACCAATCTTGTGGTTCACGCCGGTGTAAAACAGAATGCGCTCGGTCGTCGTCGTCTTGCCGGCGTCGATGTGAGCGCTAATACCGATGTTGCGGTAGCGCTCGATGGGAGTCTTGCGAGCCACTTTGATCCTCTACTGGGTTGGCGTGATGCGACCCTGTCGCATCACGCCTCAACACAAACGGGCGAGGCGCTTGAAAAGCGCACCCGCCCGGAATTTTTTCCGCTAAAAGCCCAGCCTGGCGCTTAGAAACGGAAATGCGAGAATGCGCGGTTGGCTTCCGCCATGCGGTGAACCTCATCGCGCTTCTTCATCGCGCCGCCACGGCCTTCGGCCGCTTCGGACAGTTCGCCAGCAAGACGCAGAGCCATCGACTTCTCGCTGCGCTTCTTCGCAGCCTCACGCAACCAGCGCATCGCCAATGCCATACGACGCGACGGGCGCACTTCGACCGGAACCTGATAGTTGGCACCACCAACGCGACGGCTCTTCACTTCGACCACCGGCTTCACGTTGTTGAGCGCAACCGTGAACACTTCCAGCGGGTCCTTGCCACCCTTGGTCTGGATTTGTTCGAATGCGCCATAAACGATGCGTTCAGCGACCGACTTCTTGCCGGACAGCATCAGCATGTTCATGAACTTGGCTACATCTACGTTGCCGTACTTCGGATCCGGCAACACTTCCCGCTTGGGGACTTCGCGACGACGCGGCATGTTTCTTCCTTTACCTGTTCAGTTGGAGCTGTTTCTCAGCCCCGCGGCCACCAACTAACCCGATCACATCTTCACGACTAACCAGCTTGGCCGGGTGACCACTTACTCGACAGCACCGGCAATCCGGCACCACCGCCTTGACCGCCCAGAGGCGATCCCTAATCGAACACTGCTTACTTCGCAGCCTTCGCACGCTTCGCGCCGTACTTCGAGCGCGCCTGCTTACGGTCCTTGACGCCCTGGGTATCCAGCGAGCCGCGAACCATGTGGTAACGCACACCCGGCAAGTCCTTCACACGGCCGCCGCGGATCAGCACAACCGAGTGCTCCTGCAGGTTGTGGCCTTCACCGCCGATGTACGAAATCACTTCGAAGCCGTTCGTCAGACGAACCTTGGCGACCTTACGGAGTGCCGAGTTCGGCTTCTTCGGCGTCGTCGTGTACACACGGGTGCACACGCCGCGACGCTGGGGGCAGTCCTGCAGGGCCGGGCTCTTGCTCTTCGTCGTTTCCGACTGACGGCCTTTGCGAACCAGTTGGTTGATGGTTGGCATTGTTTATTCCTGAAATTGAACAAAATCCGCACATCGATTTCGGGCAAAGCGAGAATCGACGTGCGATTGACCTCCGGATCCGGAAAACGGGCACGAACTTTCGCACGCGACCCGTCCCACCAAGAACCGGAACCTAACATCATATTCCGGAAATACCAAGCAAGTCAACGGCTTGCGTGTTTTCCGGCCGCGCCGCCGGGGTCAGGAAACGGTCTCGTCAGGCGGATTCGACGACGTCGATGATCTCGTCGCCGAAACGCTCGAGCTTGCGGATACCCATGCCCGGAATATGACGCAGATCGTCGATCGACTCCGGCGCGTTGCGCGCGATCTCGGCCAGGGTCGCGTCGTGGAAGATCACATAGGCCGGCACGCCGTCGGCCTTGGCCGTCTCCGCGCGCCACGCGCGCAGCGCGTCCCAGCGCGCGCGTTCGCGCGTGCTCATGCCGGTCGTCGGGTCGACGCGCGTACCGCTGCGGCTCGACGACTGGCGCGTGCGCTGCGGCTTCACGTAGCGCCGCAGCGTGACCTTTTCCTCGCCCTTCAGCACCGGCTTCGCGGCTTCGGTCAGCACCAGCGCGCCGAAGCCGCCGTGATCGACGGCCAGGTAGCCGTACGCGACGAGCTGCCGGAAGATCGCCCGCCATTCCGGCTCGGACAGCGACGCGCCGATTCCGAACGTGCTGAGCGTGTCGTGGCCGCGCTGCAGGATCTTCTCGTTGCGGCTGCCGCGCAGGATCTCGATCAGGTGGCTCGCGCCGAAGTTGAAGCCGCTCGCGCGCTGCGCGCGAAACACGCACGACAGCGCCATCTGCGCCTCGCGCGTCGCGTCCCACGAGTCGGGCGGCTCGATGCACGTATCGCAGTTGCCGCACGGCTGGCTGGTCTCTCCGAAATAGTTCAGCAGACGCACGCGGCGGCACGAGATCGTCTCGCACAGGCCGAGCAGCGCGTCGAGCTTCGACGTCTGCACGCGCTTGTGCGCGTCGTCCGCATCGGACTCGTCGATCATCTTGCGCTGCTGGACGACGTCGCCGAGGCCGTATGCCATCCATGCGTTCGCAGGCAGGCCGTCGCGGCCCGCACGGCCGGTTTCCTGGTAATAGCCCTCGACGCTCTTCGGCAGGTCGAGGTGGGCGACGAAGCGCACGTCCGGCTTGTCGATGCCCATCCCGAACGCGATCGTCGCGCACATCACGATGCCCTCTTCGCGCTGGAACATCTCCTGGTGCTTCTGGCGCACCTCGAATTCCATCCCCGCGTGATACGGCAGCGCGCGCACGCCCTGCGACTTCAGCCATTCGGCCGTTTCCTCGACCTTGCGCCGCGACAGGCAGTACACGACGCCGGCGTCGGTCGTGCCGTCGGCGTTCGTATGCTCGGCGCGGATGAAGTCGAGCAGCTGCGCGCGCGCGTTGTCCTTTTCGACGATCCGGTAGCGGATGTTCGGCCGGTCGAAGCTCGACACGAACACGCGCGCATCGTCGAGCGCGAGGCGATGGACGATCTCGTCGCGCGTGATCGCGTCGGCGGTGGCCGTCAGCGCGATGCGCGGCACCGACGGAAAGCGCTCGTGCAGCACCGACAGCTGGATATATTCGGGGCGGAAATCGTGCCCCCATTGCGACACGCAGTGCGCTTCGTCGATCGCGAACAGGCCGATCTTCGCGCGGTCGAGCAGGTCGAGGAAGCGCCCGGTCATCAGCCGCTCGGGCGCGACGTACAGCAGGTCGATGTCGCCGTCGCGCAGTGCGCGCTCGGTGGCCGCGGCTTCCGCGCCGGACAGCGTCGAGTTCAGGTAGGCCGCGCGCACGCCGACTTCGGAAAGCGCGGCGACCTGGTCCTGCATCAGCGCGATCAGCGGCGACACGACGATGCCCGCGCCCTGCCCGGCCTCGCGGCGCAGCAGCGCGGGAATCTGATAGCACAGCGACTTGCCGCCGCCCGTCGGCATCAGCACGAGGCAATCGCCGCCGCCGGCGACGTGCTCGACGATCTCGCCCTGCTGGCCGCGAAACGCGGAATAACCAAAGACTTCGTCGAGAATTTCGAGGGCGCGGGACATGAATGAGAACGAGGACGGCAAACGATGACCGGGATTTTAACAACCCGCTCGCGGGCCGCGCGGCGAATCGCGCAACGTTGGCCATCCGGACGGGTTCCGTTCGCGCGCATGACGGGCCTGCGGCAGGCGCCCTCGCAAGCCCGTCATGCGCGTGAACGACGGCGAAAAAAAACCGCCCAGTCGAAACTGGGCGGTTTCAGCGACAGCGTAGCGAGGCGGCTTGCGCCGCCCGCGCTTACTCGGCTGCCGGATGCTGTTGCGGCTCTTCCGCAGCAGCAGGCGTGCTCGGCGTGCCGAAGTCGAACGCCTCTTCCGCTGCGATCTGGTCGAAACGCTCGCGATCCGACGACTCCTTCGCCTTGCGCGCCTTGTGGAACGCGAGACCGGTACCGGCCGGGATCAGACGGCCGACGATCACGTTTTCCTTCAGGCCGCGCAGATCGTCGCGCTTGCCCATGATCGCCGCTTCGGTCAGCACGCGGGTCGTTTCCTGGAACGATGCCGCGGAGATGAACGAGTCGGTCGACAGCGACGCCTTCGTGATACCGAGGAGCACGTTGTCGTACGACGCCGGACGCTTGCCTTCGGCGATCATGCGGTCGTTCTCGTCCAGCATGTCCGAACGCTCGACCTGCTCGCCCGGGATGAAGCGCGTATCACCGTTGTCGGTGATCTGCACACGACGCAGCATCTGGCGAACGATCACCTCGATGTGCTTGTCGTTGATCTTCACGCCCTGCAGACGGTACACGTCCTGCACTTCGTCGACGATGTAGCGCGACAGCGCCTCGATACCCTGCAGACGCAGGATGTCGTGCGGATCGGCCGGGCCGTCCACGATCATTTCGCCCTTGTTGACGACCTGGGCGTCGTGGACCAGCACCTGCTTTTCCTTCGCGATCAGGAACTCGTGCTGGTTGCCCTCGAGATCCGTGATGACGAGACGCTGCTTGCCCTTCGTGTCCTTGCCGAACGACGTCGTGCCGGTGACTTCCGCGAGGATGCCCGCATCCTTCGGCGAACGCGCTTCGAACAGTTCCGCCACCCGCGGCAGACCGCCGGTAATGTCACGCGTCTTCTGCGCTTCGGTCGGGATACGTGCGAGCACTTCACCCACCTGCACCTGCTGGCCGTCCTTCACGGTGATCAGCGCGCCGACCTGGAAGCCGATCTGCACCGCGTGCTCCGTGCCCGGGATCTTCACTTCGTCGCCGTTCGCGTCAAGCAGCTTCACCTGCGGACGCACGCTCTTCGACGCCTGCGAACCGCGGCGCTTCACGTCGATCACGACGAGGGTCGACAGACCGGTCACGTCGTCGATCTGCTTCGCGACCGTCACGCCTTCCTCGACGTTCTCGAACTTCACCGTACCGCCGTACTCGGTGATGATCGGACGCGTCATCGGGTCCCACGTCGCCAGCTGCGTGCCGGCCTTGATCGCCGCGCCGTCGAGCTGCAGCAGCGTCGCGCCGTACGGGATCTTGTGACGCTCGCGCTCGCGGCCGATATCGTCGGTGATCAGCGCCTCGCCCGAACGGGAGATGACGATCTGCTCGCCCTTCGCGTTCGTCACGTAACGCATCGTGGCCGTGAAGCGCACGATACCGTTGCTCTTCGCTTCCACCGACGACGCCACTGCCGCACGCGATGCCGCACCACCGATGTGGAACGTACGCATCGTCAGCTGCGTGCCCGGTTCGCCGATCGACTGTGCCGCGATCACGCCGACCGCTTCGCCGACGTTCACGAGCGAGCCGCGGCCGAGGTCGCGGCCATAGCAGGCCGCGCACAGGCCGTAACGCGTTTCGCAGGTCAGCGGCGTGCGCACGCGCACCTCGTCGATGCCGAGGCGCTCGATGTCTTCCACCGCGGTTTCGTCGAGCAGCGTGCCCGATTCGTACAGCGTTTCCTGCGTTTCCGGATTGACGACGTCCGCCACCGCGACGCGGCCGAGGATACGGTCGCGCAGCGCTTCGACGACTTCACCGCCTTCGACCAGCGCCTTCATCGCGACGCCGTTCGACGTGCCGCAATCGTCCTCGACCACGACCAGATCCTGCGTGACGTCGACCAGACGACGCGTCAGGTAACCCGAGTTCGCGGTCTTCAGTGCCGTATCAGCCAGACCCTTACGTGCACCGTGGGTCGAGATGAAGTACTGCAGCACGTTCAGGCCTTCGCGGAAGTTCGCGGTAATCGGCGTCTCGATAATCGAGCCGTCCGGCTTCGCCATCAGGCCGCGCATACCGGCCAGCTGACGAATCTGCACCGCCGAACCCCGGGCGCCCGAGTCGGCCATCATGTAGATCGAGTTGAACGATTCCTGGCGCGTCTCGTTGCCGTCGCGGTCCGTCACCGGCTCCGTCGACAGCTGCTCCATCATCGCCTTGCCGACCGCTTCCGACGTCGCCGACCAGATGTCGACCACGTTGTTGTAGCGTTCCTGCGCGGTGACGAGACCCGACATGTACTGGCGGTCGTACTCCTTCACCTTCTTCGCGGCGTCGCCGACGATCGTTTCCTTCTGCGGCGGCACGAGCATGTCGTCCACGCAGATCGAGATGCCGGCGCGCGTCGCGAGACGGAAGCCCGACTGCATCAGCTGATCGGCGAACACCACCGTCGCGCGCAGCCCGCACTTGCGGAACGCCGTGTTGATCAGGCGCGAGATTTCCTTCTTCTTCAGCGGCTTGTTCAGCACCGAGAACGGCAGGCCGTGCGGCAGGATCTCCGACAGGATCGCGCGGCCGACGGTCGTCGCGTACAGCGTGATCTTCGGCACGAACGCCGGCGCGCCTTCCGACTTGTCCTCGTTGTGGACCATTTCGGTGATCCGCACGTTGACGCGCGATGCGAGCTCGACTTCCTTGTTCTCGTACGCGCGCAGCACTTCCGACACGCCGGTGAACGACAGGCCCTCGCCCTTCGCGTTGATCGCCTCGCGGGTCGCGTAGTACAGACCCAGCACGATATCCTGCGACGGCACGATCGACGGATCGCCGTTGGCCGGGAACAGCACGTTGTTCGACGCAAGCATCAGCGTGCGCGCTTCCATCTGCGCTTCGAGCGACAGCGGCACGTGAACGGCCATCTGGTCACCGTCGAAGTCGGCGTTGAACGCCGCGCAGACGAGCGGGTGCAGCTGGATCGCCTTGCCTTCGATCAGCACCGGCTCGAACGCCTGGATGCCGAGACGGTGCAGCGTCGGCGCACGGTTCAGCATCACCGGGTGCTCGCGGATCACCTCTTCGAGGATGTCCCACACCACCGGCGTCTGGTTCTCGACTTCCTTCTTCGCAGCCTTGATGGTCGTAGCTACCCCCATCACTTCCAGCTTGTTGAAGATGAACGGCTTGAACAGCTCGAGCGCCATCAGCTTCGGCAGGCCGCACTGGTGCAGCTTCAGCGTCGGGCCGACCACGATGACCGAACGGCCCGAGTAGTCGACGCGCTTGCCCAGCAGGTTCTGACGGAAGCGACCGCCCTTGCCCTTGATCATGTCGGCGAGCGACTTCAGCGGACGCTTGTTCGCGCCCGTCATCGCCTTGCCGCGGCGGCCGTTGTCGAGCAGCGAATCGACGGCTTCCTGCAGCATCCGCTTTTCGTTGCGGACGATGATTTCCGGCGCCTTCAGCTCGAGCAGACGCTTCAACCGGTTGTTACGGTTGATCACGCGGCGGTACAGGTCGTTCAGGTCCGACGTCGCGAAACGGCCGCCGTCCAGCGGCACGAGCGGACGCAGTTCCGGCGGCAGCACCGGCAGCACTTCGAGGATCATCCACTCGGGCTTGATGCCCGAGCGCTGGAATGCCTCGAGGACCTTCAGGCGCTTCGCGTACTTCTTGATCTTCGCTTCCGAGCCGGTGTTCTTCAGCTCGGTGCGCAGCGTCTCGACCTGCTCGTCGATGTTGATCGCGCGCAGCAGCTCACGCACGCCTTCCGCGCCCATCTCGGCACGGAATTCGTCGCCGTATTCCTCGACCTTGTTGTAGTAATCCTCTTCGGTCATGATCTGCCGCGCCTTCAGCGGCGTCATGCCCGGTTCGATCACCACGTACGCTTCGAAGTACAGCACGCGCTCGATGTCGCGCAGCGTCATGTCGAGCACCATGCCCAGACGCGACGGCAGCGACTTCAGGAACCAGATGTGCGCGACCGGCGAGGCCAGCTCGATGTGGCCCATGCGTTCGCGACGCACCTTCGCCAGCGTCACTTCGACGCCGCACTTCTCGCAGATCACGCCGCGGTGCTTCAGGCGCTTGTACTTGCCGCACAGGCACTCGTAGTCCTTGATCGGCCCGAAGATCTTCGCGCAGAACAGACCATCGCGTTCCGGCTTGAACGTACGGTAGTTGATGGTCTCCGGCTTCTTCACTTCGCCGAACGACCACGAGCGGATCTTGTCCGGCGAGGCCAGACCGATCTTGATCGCGTCGAAAACTTCTTCCTGTTGGACTTGCTTGAATAGATCGAGCAGAGCTTTCATTGCTTTCTCTCCGTAGTCCGATTAATTGCGGTCGAGATCGATGTCGATACCGAGCGAGCGGATTTCCTTCACCAGCACGTTGAAGGATTCCGGCATGCCTGCATCGATCACGTGATCGCCCTTGACCAGGTTCTCGTACACCTTGGTCCGGCCGGTCACGTCGTCCGACTTCACCGTCAGCATTTCCTGCAGCACGTACGATGCGCCGTACGCTTCGAGCGCCCACACTTCCATTTCACCGAAACGCTGGCCACCGAACTGCGCCTTGCCGCCCAGCGGCTGCTGCGTGACGAGCGAGTACGGGCCCGTCGAACGCGCGTGCATCTTGTCGTCGACCAGGTGGTGCAGCTTCAGGTAGTGCATGTAGCCGAGCGTCACGCGACGTTCGAACATTTCGCCCGTGCGGCCGTCGTACAGACGGACCTGGTTCTTCGACGGGTTCATGCCGAGCTGTTCCGCGATGTCGTCCGGGAACGCGAGGTCGAGCATCTTGCCCATTTCTTCCTCGGTCGCACCGTCGAACACCGGCGTCGCGAACGGCACGCCTTCGCGCAGGTTCTTCGCGAGTTCGAGGATCTCGTCGTCGGTGAAGCTTTCCAGATCTTCCTGGCGGCCCGACTCGTTGTAGATCTTCGTCAGGAACGCGCGCAGTTCCTCGATCTTCGCCTGGCGCTGCAGCATTTCGCCGATACGCCAGCCGAGGCCCTTCGCGGCCCAGCCGAGGTGCACTTCCAGAACCTGACCCACGTTCATCCGCGACGGCACGCCGAGCGGGTTCAGCACGACGTCTGCCGGACGGCCGTCGGCCATGTACGGCATGTCTTCGATCGGGACGATCTTCGACACGACACCCTTGTTGCCGTGACGGCCCGCCATCTTGTCGCCAGGCTGCAGGCGGCGCTTCACCGCGAGGTACACCTTGACCATCTTCAGCACGCCCGGCGGCAGTTCGTCGCCTTGCGTGAGCTTCTTGCGCTTCTCTTCGAACGCGAGGTCGAACTGGTGACGCTTCTCTTCGATCGAGTTCTTGATCGCTTCGAGCTGCGCCGCGGCCTCGTCGTCCGCCAGACGGATGTCGAACCAGTGGTAATGGTCGAGGTCTTCCAGGTAAGCCTGGTCGATCTTCGTGCCCTTCGCGAGCTTCTTCGGACCGCCGTTCGCGACCTTGCCGACGAGCATGCGCGCGAGACGCTGGAACGCGTCGCCTTCCACGATGCGCAGCTGGTCGTTCAGGTCGAGGCGGTAGCGCTTCAGTTCGTCGTCGATGATCTGTTGCGCACGCTTGTCGCGCTGGATGCCTTCACGCGTGAAGACCTGGACGTCGATCACCGTGCCGCTCATGCCCGACGGCACGCGCAGCGACGTGTCCTTCACGTCCGACGCCTTCTCGCCGAAGATCGCGCGCAGCAGCTTCTCTTCCGGCGTCAGCTGGGTCTCGCCCTTCGGCGTGACCTTGCCGACCAGCACGTCGCCCGCTTCGACTTCTGCACCGATGTACACGATGCCCGATTCGTCGAGACGGCCGAGCTGGACTTCCGCCAGGTTCGAGATGTCGCGCGTGATTTCTTCCGGCCCGAGCTTCGTGTCGCGTGCAACGACGTTCAGCTCTTCGATGTGGATCGACGTGTAGCGATCGTCGGCCACGACCTTCTCCGAGATCAGGATCGAATCCTCGAAGTTGTAGCCGTTCCACGGCATGAACGCGATCAGCATGTTCTGGCCGAGCGCGAGCTCGCCCAGGTCCGTCGAGGCGCCGTCGGCCAGCACGTCGCCGCGCGAGACCTTGTCGCCCATCTTCACGATCGGACGCTGGTTGATGTTCGTGTTCTGGTTTGAACGCGTGTACTTGATCAGGTTGTAGATGTCGACACCGACTTCACCCGCGACCGCTTCGTCGTCGTTCACGCGAATCACGATACGGCCCGCGTCGACATAGTCGACGACGCCGCCGCGGAACGCCTGAACCGTCGTGCCCGAGTCGACCGCGCAAGTGCGCTCGATGCCCGTACCGACGACCGGCTTCTCCGGACGCAGACACGGCACGGCCTGACGCTGCATGTTCGAGCCCATCAGTGCACGGTTCGCGTCATCGTGCTCGAGGAACGGAATCAGCGAGGCTGCGACCGACACGATCTGCGACGGCGCGACGTCCATGTACTGGATGCGGTCCGGCGTGACCATCATCGTTTCGCCGGCTTCACGCGACGACACGAGTTCGTCGATCAGCGTGCCGTTCTCGTCGATCGCGGCGTTCGCCTGCGCGATCATGTAGCGGCCTTCCTCGATCGCCGACAGGTAGTCGATCTGGTCGGTCACCTTGCCGTCCACGACCTTGCGGTACGGCGTCTCGAGGAAACCGTACTCGTTCAGGTGCGCGTACAGAGCGAGCGAGTTGATCAGGCCGATGTTCGGACCTTCCGGCGTTTCGATCGGGCACACGCGGCCGTAGTGGGTCGGGTGCACGTCGCGGACTTCGAAGCCTGCACGCTCGCGCGTCAGACCGCCCGGGCCCAGTGCGGAAACACGGCGCTTGTGCGTGATTTCCGACAGCGGGTTGGTCTGGTCCATGAACTGCGACAGCTGCGACGAGCCGAAGAACTCGCGGATCGCCGACGAAATCGGCTTCGAGTTGATCAGGTCGTGCGGCATCAGGTTTTCGCTTTCGGCCTGGCCGAGGCGTTCCTTGACCGCGCGCTCGACACGCACGAGACCGGCGCGGAACTGGTTTTCCGCCAGTTCGCCGACGCAACGCACGCGGCGGTTGCCGAGGTGGTCGATGTCGTCCACTTCGCCCTTGCCGTTGCGCAGCTCGACGAGGATCTTGATCGTCGCGAGGATGTCGTCGTCCTGCAGCGTCATCGGGCCGACGATTTCGTCACGGCCGACGCGGCGGTTGAACTTCATGCGGCCGACCTTCGACAGGTCGTACGCTTCTTCGCTGTAGAACAGGCGGTTGAACAGCGCCTCGACCGCTTCTTCGGTCGGCGGCTCGCCCGGACGCATCATGCGATAGATCGCGATGCGCGCGGCCGTCTTGTCGGTCGTTTCGTCGACACGCAGCGTCGACGAGATGTACGGGCCCTGATCCAGGTCGTTCGTGTAGAGCGTCTGGATGTCCTTGATGCCCGCTTCGCGCAGCTTCTCGAGCACGCTTTCCGTGACTTCGTCGTTCGCGTTCGCGATCACTTCGCCGGTGTCGCCGTCGACGACGTTCTTCGCCAGCACGCGGCCGAGCAGGTAGTCTTCCGGCACCGAGATGAACTTGGTCTTCGCGGCCTCGAGATCGCGAATGTGCTTCGCGTTGATCCGCTTGTCCTTCTGGACGATGACCTTGCCGTCGCGATCCGTGATGTCGAAACGCGCGACTTCACCGCGCAGACGCTCCGGCACGAACTCGAGTTGCGCGCCTTCGTCCATCAGCGTGAAGTTGTCGAACACGAAGAAGTTCGCGAGGATCTGTTCCGGCGTGAGGCCGATCGCCTTCAGCAGGATCGTGACCGGCATCTTGCGGCGACGGTCGACGCGGAAGTACAGGATGTCCTTCGGATCGAATTCGAAGTCGAGCCACGAGCCGCGGTACGGAATGATCCGTGCCGAGAACAGCAGCTTGCCCGAGCTGTGCGTCTTGCCCTTGTCGTGTTCGAAGAACACGCCCGGCGAACGGTGCAGCTGCGAGACGATTACACGCTCGGTGCCGTTGATGACGAACGAGCCCGTCGGCGTCATGAGCGGAATTTCGCCCATGTACACTTCCTGCTCCTTCACTTCCTTGACGACCGGCTTGTTCGGCGATTCCTTGTCGAGGATGACGAGACGCACCTTCGCGCGCAGCGCGGAACAGTACGTCAGGCCCCGCTGTTGGCATTCCTTGATGTTGAACGCCGGCGAGGACAGCGCGTAGCTCACGAACTCGAGACGCGCGAAGCCATTGTGCGAAACAATGGGAAACACGGATGTGAAAGCGGCCTGCAAACCCTCGGGCTTGCGTTGCGCCGTCAGCACATCCGCTTGCAGAAACGTGCTGAATGATTCAAGCTGGGTGGCCAGCAGGAAAGGAACTTGGTGAACGATGGGGCGCTTCGCGAAACTCTTGCGAATGCGCTTCTTCTCGGTGAAGGAATATTGCATACGATCTCCGAATCACGGCGGGTGCTATCGAGGCGGAATACCTGGACGTGTCAAACCCGAGTGTTCACCGACTGAGACCCGATGGCCGTCCGACGGCTTGAACGAGCCGAGAAGCTTGGTGGTTGGCCGCTACCAACCGCTGGCTGACGGCAGCGGATGCCTGTGTTGCCCGCTACCCGACCAAACTTGCCTTCTGCAGTCGCTTCAGAAGACAAAGAGAAACGCCAATCACGACGATTTGGCGGTTATCTTTGGCTTCTGGGGGCGTTTATTCGGGCTCCCGAAAGAGTGCCAGAATAACGTCCCCACAAAGCACAAAAAGGCCGGCGGTGGAAATACCGCCAGCCTTCGCACAGCGCGTCGGAACTTACTTGACTTCGACCTTCGCGCCTGCTTCTTCCAGCTTCTTCTTGGCTTCTTCAGCAGCAGCCTTGTCCACGCCTTCCTTGACGGGCTTCGGTGCGCCGTCAACCAGGTCCTTCGCTTCCTTCAGGCCCAGGCCCGTCAGTTCGCGAACTGCCTTGATGACCGAAACCTTGTTGCTGCCTGCTTCAGCCAGGACGACCGTGAACTCGGTCTTCTCTTCAGCAGCAGCAGCAGCGCCGCCGCCGCCTGCCGGGCCAGCGACTGCAACAGCAGCTGCCGACACGCCAAACTTCTCTTCGAATGCCTTGACCAGTTCGTTCAGTTCCAGAACGGTCATCCCTTCGACTGCTGCCAGGATGTCTTCTTTTGCGATTGCCATTTGAAATACTCCTAAATTGAATACGGATACAGCCAGCGATCAGTGACGCTGATGTGCGTTCGCGCGTAGTGATTACGCAGCTTCGGCTTGCTTCTTCTCAGCCAGCGCGGCCAGAGCGCGCGCAAAGCCGGAAACAGGCGATTGCATAACGAACAGCAGCTTCGAGAGCAGTTCTTCACGGCTCGGGATGCTTGCCAGCGCTTGCACGCCAGCCTTGTCCATCACCTTGCCATCGAACGAACCAGCCTTGATGACCAACTTGTCATTGCTCTTGCTGAAGTCGTTGACGACCTTCGCAGCAGCAATTGCATCTTCCGAGATGCCGTAGATCAGGGGGCCAGTCATCTGCTCTGCCAGCGGAGCAAACGGCGTACCTTCAACGGCGCGGCGCGCCAGCGTGTTCTTCAGAACGCGCAGGTAAACCTTCTGCTCACGCGCTTTCGCGCGCAGCGTGGTCAGATCGCCAACCGCAATTCCACGATACTCAGCCAGCACAACGGTCTGGGCCTTCGCGACTTGCGCGGCAACCTCAGCGACGACGGCTTGCTTGTCTTCTCTATTAAGCGGCACGGTTAGCCTCCAGAAACGATACGTTCGGCTTGCCGATATGGCGAAACCTCACGTACCTCGTTCAACAACGGCGTCCGACTCGTTAGGAGTATTTCCACCTCACGCCGCGAATCGCTTCGCGGCCTGCGGCTTCACCACTACAAAACTTTTTCGGGTTCGCCATCTGCGTTGGCTTGAATTAAGGGATCACCCGACTGCTGCGCTCCCACCAACGGTCTTTGATAACCGGTTGCCCGCCTACTGCACGGACAACCGCCCAAAGCCCTTTAGGGCCGCTACGCAACGCGCGAAGCGGCCCGAATTCTTGCTTACTGCGCGGCCAGCGAAGCCTGGTCGACACGCACGCCGACGCCCATCGTGCTCGACAGTGCGATCTTGCGCAGGTACACGCCCTTGCTCGTTGCCGGCTTCGCCTTCTGCAGCGCTTCGATCAGCGCCGACAGGTTGGTGCGCAGCGCGGTCGACTCGAACGATGCACGGCCGATCGTTGCGTGGATGATACCGGCCTTGTCGACGCGGAACTGGACCTGGCCAGCCTTCGCGTTCTTGACGGCGGTCGCGACGTCCGGCGTCACGGTGCCGACCTTCGGGTTCGGCATCAGGCCGCGCGGGCCGAGGATCTGGCCCAGCGTACCGACGATGCGCATCGTGTCCGGCGAAGCGATCACGATGTCGAAATCCATCTGGCCAGCCTTGATCTGCTCAGCCAGGTCTTCCATACCGACGATTTCCGCGCCTGCTGCTCGTGCCTGCTCGGCCTTCTCGCCTTGCGCGAACACGGCAACGCGAACCGACTTGCCCGTACCTGCCGGCAGAACGACCGAACCACGAACAACCTGGTCCGACTTCTTCGCATCGATGCCGAGCTGGACTGCGACGTCGATCGACTCGTTGAACTTCGCGCTCGCGCATTCCTTCACGAGTGCGAGTGCGTCTTCGATCGCGTACAGCTTCTGACGGTCGACCTTGGCGGCAAATGCCTGACGGCGCTTGGAGATCTTAGCCATTTACACACCCTCCACGGTGATGCCCATCGAGCGTGCGCTACCAGCGATGGTGCGAACGGCTGCGTCCAGATCAGCTGCCGTGAGGTCCGGCATCTTGGTCTTCGCGATTTCTTCGGCTTGAGCGCGCGTGATCGAACCGACCTTGTCGGTGTGCGGCTTGCTCGAGCCCTTGTCCACCTTCGCCGCCTTCTTGATCAGGACGGTCGCCGGCGGCGTCTTCATCACGAACGTGAAGCTCTTGTCAGCGTATGCCGTGATGACCACCGGCACCGGCAGACCCGGCTCCATGCCTTGAGTCTGCGCGTTGAACGCCTTGCAGAACTCCATGATGTTCAGGCCGCGCTGGCCCAGTGCCGGACCGACCGGCGGCGACGGGTTGGCTTTACCTGCAGGGATCTGCAGCTTGATAAAGCCGACAATCTTCTTTGCCATTTGAAAACCTCGTTGGAACGCCAAGCGGCGTTCGGTGAGTGATAACGCGCGTTCGCCGCTCGGCTACTGACGCTCCTCAACAGCCATGACGCGGGCCGTAAGCGCGAAGGTGGGCAGCCGAGGCTGCCCACCGAATCGGGATCAAACTTTTTCGACCTGGCCGAACTCGAGTTCGACCGGAGTAGCGCGACCGAAGATGGTGACCGACACACGCACACGCGACTTTTCGTAGTTCACTTCTTCGACGGTGCCATTGAAATCCGTGAACGGGCCTTCCTTGACCCGAACCATCTCGCCGACCTCGAACAGGGTCTTCGGGCGCGGCTTTTCCACGCCTTCCTGCATCTGCGACATGATCTTCTCGACTTCCTTGGGGGAAATCGGCGTCGGGCGGTTACGCGCACCGCCGACGAAACCGGTGACCTTCGCGGTATTCTTCACGAGGTGCCACGTTTCGTCCGTCATTTCCATTTCCACCAGCACGTAGCCGGGGAAGAAACGACGCTCCGTCACTGCCTTGTGGCCACCCTTGACTTCGACCACTTCTTCGGTCGGAACCAGGATCTGACCGAATTTGTCCTGCATGCCGGCACGTTCAATGCGCTCCTGAAGCGCGCGTTGCACGCTCTTCTCCATGCCGGAGTAGGCGTGCACAACGTACCAACGCTTTCCGCTCGGGGATGCCGGAGTATCGCTCATATCATTTCCAACCCAGAATCACCGAGAAAATCACCCACTCGATGGACTTGTCGCTCAACCAGAGGAAAATCGCCATCACGAGCACGAAACCGAACACGACGAGCGTGGTTTGCGTTGCTTCCTTGCGGGTGGGCCAAACGACCTTCCGGACTTCCTTGTACGAATCCTTGGCAAATGCGATCAGGCTCTTGCCAGGCGCCGACATCAGACCGACGGCCACGCCGGCGATCAACCCTACCGCCAATGCGACACCGCGGATATACCACTCCTGACCGCCCAGCCAGAAGAAGCCCACGAATCCGGCCAAGACCAACAATACGCCCAGGGCCAGCATCAGCTTATCGCCGGAGGTATTTACAGTTTCGACGGATGGATTCGCCATAACACCTTAAAACAAATGCCACGTAGGACACGTGGCGATTTTTTGGCAGGGGCAGAGGGAATCGAACCCCCAACCTTCGGTTTTGGAGACCGACGCTCTGCCAGTTGAGCTATACCCCTAGACCATGTTGGGACTGGCCGATGCCAGCCCCAAAACTGTCGATCAACGAATAACTGGCTTACTCGATGATCTTGGCGACGACGCCTGCACCGACGGTGCGGCCGCCTTCGCGGATTGCGAAGCGCAGACCTTCTTCCATCGCGATCGGCGCAATCAGCTTCACCGTGATCGACACGTTGTCGCCCGGCATCACCATTTCCTTGTCCTTCGGCAGCTCGATCGAGCCCGTCACGTCCGTCGTACGGAAGTAGAACTGCGGACGGTAGTTGTTGAAGAACGGCGTGTGACGGCCGCCTTCGTCCTTGCTCAGCACGTACACTTCAGCCGTGAAGTGCGTGTGCGGCGTGATCGAACCCGGCTTCGCCAGAACCTGGCCGCGCTCCACGTCTTCACGCTTCGTGCCGCGCAGCAGGATACCGACGTTGTCGCCTGCCTGACCCTGGTCCAGCAGCTTGCGGAACATTTCCACGCCCGTGCAGGTCGTCTTCACCGTCGGCTTGATACCGACGATTTCGATTTCCTCGCCGACCTTCACGATGCCGCGCTCGACGCGACCCGTCACCACCGTGCCGCGACCCGAGATCGAGAACACGTCTTCCACCGGCATCAGGAACGCGCCGTCAACTGCACGCTCCGGCGTCGGGATGTACGTGTCCAGTGCGTCTGCCAGGTTCATGATCGCCACTTCGCCCAGCTCGCCCGTGTCGCCTTCCAGCGCCAGCTTGGCCGAACCCTTCACGATCGGCGTGTCGTCGCCCGGGAAGTCGTACTTCGACAGCAGCTCGCGAACTTCCATCTCGACCAGCTCGAGCAGTTCAGCGTCGTCCACCATGTCGCACTTGTTCAGGAACACGATGATGTACGGAACGCCAACCTGACGCGCCAGCAGGATGTGCTCACGCGTTTGCGGCATCGGGCCGTCTGCTGCCGAGCACACCAGGATTGCGCCGTCCATCTGCGCCGCGCCCGTGATCATGTTCTTCACGTAGTCGGCGTGGCCCGGGCAGTCGACGTGCGCGTAGTGGCGGTTCGCCGTTTCGTACTCGACGTGCGCGGTGTTGATCGTGATGCCGCGCGCCTTTTCTTCCGGCGCCGCGTCGATCTGGTCGTATGCCTTCGCCTCGCCGCCGAACTTCTTCGTCAGCACGGTCGTGATCGCCGCCGTCAGCGTCGTCTTGCCGTGGTCAACGTGACCAATCGTACCAACGTTCACGTGCGGCTTGGTCCGCTCGAATTTTTCCTTGGCCATTTTCAACTCCCGAAAGGAATTTCACATGTTGCGCCGCGCGCAAACAGACACTGACTATACTGCTGGTGCCCATGGGCAGGATCGAACTGCCGACCTCTCCCTTACCAAGGGAGTGCTCTACCACTGAGCCACATGGGCGATTTCATGCTTCAACTGCACAGACTGGAGCGGGTGAAGGGAATCGAACCCTCGTCGTAAGCTTGGAAGGCTTCTGCTCTACCATTGAGCTACACCCGCGCGGGCCACTAACGATTCCCTACCGCTCTCTGCGTTGATGTCTTGGTGGAGGAGGTTGGATTCGAACCAACGTAGGCGTAAGCCAACAGATTTACAGTCTGCCCCCTTTAGCCACTCGGGCACCCCTCCGTAGAGAACTGACGATTATGGAGGTGCATCGAACCTTTGTCAAGCACACCGCGAAGATTATTTTCATTCTCTTCCAGGCACCAGACCGACACACCCGACGCCCGCACTCGCCCGGCTAAAGGCAAGCTCGAGAGGACCGCCGATCGGCGTCCACATCTTCGTCAGACCCCGTCTTCAGCAGCGATTTGCATCTTTGCTGAAAACGAAAGACCGCCATCATACGACCTCCTGCCCGGAATGCCAAGCAGGTAGACGAAAAAATTTCGCAATTTCCATGCCGGGCAATTGGAACGGCGTCGGTTGGAGTGTTTGGCGGCGGTTCGGATGTCGTGGAGACGGGCTCGACATAATGCGCTTCGTTGTGCTGGAGCTGGGATCGCAGATCCGCTGTTGCTCGCGCACGCTACGAAGCGCGTGATCTCCGCACGACGGCGGACGCGCTCTTCGTCGGCGATGGCTGGGGCGCGTTATAAGCAGCCCCCCCAGTGCCCGTGCAGCCATAGTTCGCTGTATGGCGACCGTTAGGACGGTCGCCATACGCCGATCGAGCTGAAAATGCCTCCGGCTAGGCCACTCCCGGTCGGCGCAATCGAGTAATAGCAGGCGCCCAAGGCACAAAACATCGGCAGCACAACTTCGCCCCGACCTACACGTGCCCACCGTGCACGCTCTTACGCGCCACCCTGGCCGCCCTCAAGTGACGATGTCGTGGACACGCCACCGGGCCGCCCATGCTGCACGGACTGAGACCACCAGGTCGCGGCCGGCCAAGCCCTAAATCTTGACGGAACGGACCGCAGCTGCGGCTCGTCGCCGGAGGGAGATATCGGAAATCGGCCGCAGTTCATTGCAGTACGCGTCCGGATATCGCGGGGTGTGGTGCACCATCGCTGGAAGCGATAGATGTCCAGCGGGCCGATAACCCGTTCGATTTCCGAGGAGCTACCGACCGCCCGAGGGACGCACTCAAGCGGCACCATGCTCTGGCGGGCAGCACAAGATTAACCCGCAGTTCGGACTGCCGAAGTGACTATAGGGAGCAGGTAGCCGGGAGGGTGTACTGCTTAGCGCTGTGCCTACAGGCATCCGTTCTCGGCCTGTCGATGCGTCGTCCGCTGGGGCGGCTGATCGATATATGTAGGCAGGGGACCTCGGGCGACACGCTGGCAGCAGAGCTTACTACCAAGTCACGAAGGCATAAGACTTTTCCGTGGCGCGAATGCAAAAACCCCCGCCTTTCGGGCGGGGGTTTCTGGCTAGGGGGAGCCTGACGATTACCTACTTTCACACGGGAATCCGCACTATCATCGGCGTAGAGTCGTTTCACGGTCCTGTTCGGGATGGGAAGGGGTGGGACCGACTCGCTATGGTCATCAGGCAAAGAGGGTTGTCCTGCTGGCTTGGGCCAACAGAACCAATCTGGGAAGAAGCAGTAATCTTGAGGTTGTGCGTATCGCACACATCGCGGTCATTCAACCGCTCTAAAACAGCCTTGTTATAGGATCAAGCCTTACGGGCAATTAGTATCGGTTAGCTGAACGCATTACTGCGCTTACACACCCGACCTATCAACGTCCTGGTCTCGAACGACCCTTCAAGGGGATCAAGTCCCCAGGGATATCTCATCTTAAGGCGAGTTTCCCGCTTAGATGCTTTCAGCGGTTATCTCTTCCGAACATAGCTACCCGGCGATGCGACTGGCGTCACAACCGGTACACCAGAGGTTCGTCCACTCCGGTCCTCTCGTACTAGGAGCAGCCCCCTTCAAATATCCAACGCCCACGGCAGATAGGGACCAAACTGTCTCACGACGTTTTAAACCCAGCTCACGTACCTCTTTAAATGGCGAACAGCCATACCCTTGGGACCGGCTACAGCCCCAGGATGAGATGAGCCGACATCGAGGTGCCAAACACCGCCGTCGATATGAACTCTTGGGCGGTATCAGCCTGTTATCCCCAGAGTACCTTTTATCCGTTGAGCGATGGCCCTTCCATACAGAACCACCGGATCACTATGACCTGCTTTCGCACCTGCTCGACTTGTCGGTCTCGCAGTTAAGCACGCTTATGCCATTGCACTATCAGCACGATTTCCGACCGTACCTAGCGTACCTTCGTACTCCTCCGTTACGCTTTGGGAGGAGACCGCCCCAGTCAAACTGCCTACCATGCACTGTCCCCGACCCGGATCACGGGCCAAGGTTAGAACCTCAAACAAACCAGGGTGGTATTTCAAGGACGGCTCCACCGAAACTAGCGTTCCGGTTTCATAGCCTCCCACCTATCCTACACAGATCGGTTCAAAGTCCAATGCAAAGCTACAGTAAAGGTTCATGGGGTCTTTCCGTCTAGCCGCGGGTAGATTGCATCATCACAAACACTTCAACTTCGCTGAGTCTCGGGAGGAGACAGTGTGGCCATCGTTACGCCATTCGTGCAGGTCGGAACTTACCCGACAAGGAATTTCGCTACCTTAGGACCGTTATAGTTACGGCCGCCGTTTACCGGGACTTCAATCAAGAGCTTGCACCCCATCATTTAATCTTCCGGCACCGGGCAGGCGTCACACCCTATACGTCCACTTTCGTGTTTGCAGAGTGCTGTGTTTTTATTAAACAGTCGCAGCCACCAGTTTATTGCAACCCCTTCACCCTCCTGGCGCAGGCCAGTCAAGCTACAAGGGCGTACCTTATCCCGAAGTTACGGTACCAATTTGCCGAGTTCCTTCTCCCGAGTTCTCTCAAGCGCCTTAGAATACTCATCTCGCCCACCTGTGTCGGTTTGCGGTACGGTCATCGTTAGACTGAAGCTTAGAGGCTTTTCTTGGAACCACTTCCAATTGCTTCGCTCCCGAAGGAGCTCGCGCCACACCCTTGAATTACGCACCCGGATTTGCCTAAGTGCCTTCTCCAATGCAGCGACCGGGACTTCCAACACCCGGACAACCTTCCGCGATCCGTCCCCCCATCGCATCTAACAATGGTGCAGGAATATTGACCTGCTTCCCATCAGCTACGCATTTCTGCCTCGCCTTAGGGGCCGACTCACCCTACGCCGATGAACGTTGCGTAGGAAACCTTGGGCTTACGGCGAGGGGGCCTTTCACCCCCTTTATCGCTACTCATGTCAGCATTCGCACTTCCGATACCTCCAGCACCCTTTACAAGGCACCTTCGCAGGCTTACGGAACGCTCTCCTACCATGCGAGCAAAGCTCGCATCCGCAGCTTCGGTATATAGCTTAGCCCCGTTACATCTTCCGCGCAGGACGACTCGATCAGTGAGCTATTACGCTTTCTTTAAAGGGTGGCTGCTTCTAAGCCAACCTCCTGACTGTTTTAGCCTTCCCACTTCGTTTCCCACTTAGCTATATTTGGGGACCTTAGCTGGCGGTCTGGGTTGTTTCCCTCTTGACACCGGACGTTAGCACCCGATGTCTGTCTCCCGTGATTGCACTCTTCGGTATTCGGAGTTTGCTATGGCGGGGTAATCTGCAATAGACCCCCCAACCATGACAGTGCTCTACCCCCGAAGGTGAGACACGAGGCACTACCTAAATAGTTTTCGGAGAGAACCAGCTATTTCCAGGTTTGTTTAGCCTTTCACCCCTATCCACAGCTCATCCCCTAACTTTTCAACGTTAGTGGGTTCGGACCTCCAGTACGTGTTACCGCACCTTCATCCTGGCCATGGATAGATCACCTGGTTTCGGGTCTACGCCCAGCAACTGAACGCCCTATTCGGACTCGCTTTCGCTACGCCTGCCCTATACGGTTAAGCTTGCTACTGAACGTAAGTCGCTGACCCATTATACAAAAGGTACGCCGTCACCCCTTACGAGGCTCCGACTGTTTGTATGCATGCGGTTTCAGGATCTATTTCACTCCCCTCCCGGGGTTCTTTTCGCCTTTCCCTCACGGTACTGGTTCACTATCGGTCGATCACGAGTATTTAGCCTTGGAGGATGGTCCCCCCATCTTCAGACAGGATTTCACGTGTCCCGCCCTACTTGTCGTACACCTAGTTCTTTCATACTGTTTTCGCCTACAGGGCTATCACCTGCTATGGCCGCACTTTCCAGAGCGTTCGGCTAACAATACAAATAAAGAGTACAAGGCTCATCCCATTTCGCTCGCCACTACTTTGGGAATCTCGGTTGATTTCTTTTCCTGCGGTTACTTAGATGTTTCAGTTCACCGCGTTCGCTTCGCATGGCCTATGTATTCAGCCATGGATACTCCATACGGAGTGGGTTTCCCCATTCGGACATCTACGGATCAAAGCTTGTTTGCCAGCTCCCCGTAGCTTTTCGCAGGCTACCGCGTCCTTCATCGCCTGTGATCGCCAAGGCATCCACCACATGCACTTGTTCGCTTGACCCTATAACGAGTCTGTCTCGTTACAGGTTGAGTTCTCGCGTTGTGCCGTATTCCAATTGAGCCGAACATGAAGTTCGAATCATCTTGAGATACATCGATACAATCACAACCCGGATAGTTTCCACGTCCATCTCAGAGACGCTTCCGCTATCCAAATTACTTACTTCTTCCAGATTGTTAAAGAACGACAGCCGATATGGTTTACTGCATCACTCTGACTGGCTCAATCGCCAATGCAAAGCGCTCGCTGTTTTTTTCAGCAAACTCTTGGCATTGAGGATTGGTGGAGGCAGACGGGATCGAACCGACGACCCCCTGCTTGCAAAGCAGGTGCTCTCCCAGCTGAGCTATGCCCCCATACAGAGATGCCCCAGGTTTCCACGCCAGACAATGGTGGGTCTGGTTGGATTCGAACCAACGACCCCCGCCTTATCAAGACGGTGCTCTAACCGACTGAGCTACAGACCCCTGAGTCTGTCCTAATTTACAGCCGATAAGCGTGAGCGCTCAACTTTGCGATAAGCTCTGGAAAGGAGGTGATCCAGCCGCACCTTCCGATACGGCTACCTTGTTACGACTTCACCCCAGTCATGAATCCTACCGTGGTGACCGTCCTCCTTGCGGTTAGACTAGCCACTTCTGGTAAAACCCACTCCCATGGTGTGACGGGCGGTGTGTACAAGACCCGGGAACGTATTCACCGCGGCATGCTGATCCGCGATTACTAGCGATTCCAGCTTCATGCACTCGAGTTGCAGAGTGCAATCCGGACTACGATCGGTTTTCTGGGATTAGCTCCCCCTCGCGGGTTGGCAACCCTCTGTTCCGACCATTGTATGACGTGTGAAGCCCTACCCATAAGGGCCATGAGGACTTGACGTCATCCCCACCTTCCTCCGGTTTGTCACCGGCAGTCTCCTTAGAGTGCTCTTGCGTAGCAACTAAGGACAAGGGTTGCGCTCGTTGCGGGACTTAACCCAACATCTCACGACACGAGCTGACGACAGCCATGCAGCACCTGTGCGCCGGTTCTCTTTCGAGCACTCCCGAATCTCTTCAGGATTCCGACCATGTCAAGGGTAGGTAAGGTTTTTCGCGTTGCATCGAATTAATCCACATCATCCACCGCTTGTGCGGGTCCCCGTCAATTCCTTTGAGTTTTAATCTTGCGACCGTACTCCCCAGGCGGTCAACTTCACGCGTTAGCTACGTTACTAAGGAAATGAATCCCCAACAACTAGTTGACATCGTTTAGGGCGTGGACTACCAGGGTATCTAATCCTGTTTGCTCCCCACGCTTTCGTGCATGAGCGTCAGTATTGGCCCAGGGGGCTGCCTTCGCCATCGGTATTCCTCCACATCTCTACGCATTTCACTGCTACACGTGGAATTCTACCCCCCTCTGCCATACTCTAGCCTGCCAGTCACCAATGCAGTTCCCAGGTTGAGCCCGGGGATTTCACATCGGTCTTAGCAAACCGCCTGCGCACGCTTTACGCCCAGTAATTCCGATTAACGCTTGCACCCTACGTATTACCGCGGCTGCTGGCACGTAGTTAGCCGGTGCTTATTCTTCCGGTACCGTCATCCCCCGACTGTATTAGAGCCAAGGATTTCTTTCCGGACAAAAGTGCTTTACAACCCGAAGGCCTTCTTCACACACGCGGCATTGCTGGATCAGGCTTTCGCCCATTGTCCAAAATTCCCCACTGCTGCCTCCCGTAGGAGTCTGGGCCGTGTCTCAGTCCCAGTGTGGCTGGTCGTCCTCTCAGACCAGCTACTGATCGTCGCCTTGGTAGGCCTTTACCCCACCAACTAGCTAATCAGCCATCGGCCAACCCTATAGCGCGAGGCCCGAAGGTCCCCCGCTTTCATCCGTGGATCGTATGCGGTATTAATCCGGCTTTCGCCGGGCTATCCCCCACTACAGGACATGTTCCGATGTATTACTCACCCGTTCGCCACTCGCCACCAGGCCGAAGCCCGTGCTGCCGTTCGACTTGCATGTGTAAGGCATGCCGCCAGCGTTCAATCTGAGCCAGGATCAAACTCTTCAGTTTAAACCTGTTACTGTTTTCGGTTCCGTTAAGAACCGGTCGCTCACTCAAAGCTGACAGGAATATGAATTGCTTCATAAACCTGACTTACTTTAGTGTGAGACTCTTGATACTTTTGCCAATCCGATCTGACGATCGGCTCGCTTCGATCAAGCGCCCACACTTATCGGCTGTTAATTTTTAAAGAGCACATCTGCGAGAAGCACTTCGTCTTTCTCAGCAGCGCTGCGTTGTCAGCAGCAGAGAAACGAGATTATGAACCGTCTTTCTTCACTCGTCAACAACTTTTTGAACTGCTTCGTTGTGACGGTGAGGGGTTCAGCTTCGTGTGCGTTCGGGTCACTACAACCACCCCAACCGCACCGCTTCCCTTCTTCTTCCGCGCCGCGTTGCCGTCAGCGCGAAAGAGGCGTGATTCTAGGCACCCGCCCCTCGCAATGCAACCCCTTTTGTGAAAATATTTTGAAAAAGCCCCGCACGCTGCCGCATGGGGGGCTCAGGTTAGACCGGCAATACCTCGGCGCCGCGTCGTTCTCTATATAGATAGAGTAGGTGCAGGCAACTCAGTTACCGGCCACCGCCGCCCGCAATTGCTCCAACGGCACCGCGTCCGCCATCGCCGCATAGCCGGCATCGCTCGGATGAATGCCGTCGCCGCTATCGTAGCGACGCTGCAGCACGTTCGGGCGAGCGGGATCGCGCAGCGCCTCGTCGAAATCGACGATACCGTCGAACGCCCCGCCGCTCCGGATCCAGCGATTCACCTCCAGCCGGATCGCTTCACGTCCGGCCGGCAGCGCCGCCGGCGTGAGCGTCGCGCCGAAGATCCTTACGCCCTGGCGATGCGCTGCATCGATCAGCCGGCGATAGCCGTCGATCAGCGACGCCGCGGTCACCTGCGTATGCGGATGATCGCAATCGAGACCGGCGCGAGGCGGCATCGTCGCAAAGTTGATGTCGTTGATGCCGATCAGCAGGATCGCCGCCTTCACCCCCGAGCGCGATAGCGCGTCGCGCTCGAAGCGGGATTGCAGCGACGTGCCGTAGCAGGCCGAATCACTGAGCAGCCGGTTGCCGCTGATACCCAGATTCACCACGCCGACCGCGTCCGACCCCGCCAGCCGGCGCGCCAGCGCGTCCGGCCAGCGGCGGTTCCGGTTCAGGCTCGAGCGCAGCCCGTCGGTGATCGAATCGCCGATCGCCGCGACGCTCGCGCGCGCGGGCCCGGCCTCGACCGCGAGTTCCGTCACCCACGCATATTGGGTAAATCGGGTTCGAAACGCGCCAGCGCCAGCGTCCTTCGTGTGGTCGCCGGCCTCCGATACGTAATTGACCTGGTTCGACACGCGGTGCCAGACCGTCATCCGCTGTCGCGCTCCCATATACAGGCTGACCGCATAAGGCCGACCGGTCGCCACGTCGATCGTCACCGGATCGCTTTCGATTTCCTGCCCCGGCGCCAGCGTCACCGACGCCCGCCCGCCGAACCGCACCGCGACTGCACCACCCGCAAGCGCCGCACCGTCGCCCGCCGGCGCCAGGCTCGCCGCGTCGATCTGGAGCGGCGCATGCCCGTACGCGTTGCTCACGCGGATTCGCGCGGCCCGCCCCGATACCGTCGGGTAGACGATCTGCCGGACCGTCCTGCCCGCCACGTCGGGCGCGCGATAAAGCGGCGGCGGCGAGGCAAGATCCGGAATCGGCTGCAGCGCGGTGGCCCAGGCGGCAACCCATCCGCCCGGTGCGGCGGACGCCGCAACCGGCGACAGGAATACGGACGCGCCCACCAGCGCCGCGACGAAACCACTTCGAAATGACATCGGCAAGATCCTTATAGGAAAGCGGGCATTGTGCCGCAGAACCGGCTCCCGTCACGCAGCGCACCATAAATCGGACGCAATCCCCTCTCGCCGCGACACCTGTCGTTTACCCGCATCTCGCCGTGAATCCATGCAAAATATATTAACCGACCGGTCGGTTGGTTTATACTTCGCACACATTCAACCGGACGAGAGCCTCGCCATGTACACGCAATCCCTCGACATCCCCGGCAACGTCGCCCCGCTCGACGCCGCCGCCGAGTCGCCCGAGCAGGCGCGGTTCGACGCGGTCATGGCCGCGGACGGCAAGATCGAGCCGCAGGACTGGATGCCCGACGCCTATCGCAAGACGCTGATCCGCCAGATTTCGCAGCACGCGCACTCGGAAGTCGTCGGCATGCTGCCGGAAGGCAACTGGATCTCGCGCGCGCCGAGCCTCAAGCGCAAGGCGATCCTGCTCGCGAAAGTGCAGGACGAAGCCGGCCACGGCCTCTATCTGTACAGCGCGGCCGAAACGCTCGGCGTGTCGCGCGACGCGCTGATCGATGCGCTGCACGCCGGCAAGGCGAAATACTCGAGCATCTTCAACTATCCGACGCCGACCTGGGCGGACGTCGGCGTGATCGGCTGGCTCGTCGACGGCGCCGCGATCATGAACCAGATCCCGCTGTGCCGCTGCACGTACGGCCCGTATGCGCGCGCGATGATTCGCGTATGCAAGGAGGAGTCGTTCCACCAGCGCCAGGGCTTCGACGCGCTGCTGTCGATGATGAAGGGCTCCGACGCCCAGCGCGCGATGGTCCAGCAGGCGGTGAACCGCTGGTGGTGGCCGGTGCTGATGATGTTCGGCCCGAGCGATGCCGACTCCGTCCACAGCAACCAGTCGGCCAAATGGGGCATCAAGCGGATCACGAACGACGACCTGCGGCAGAAATTCGTCGATGCGACCGTCGAGCAGGCGAAGGTGCTCGGCGTGACGCTGCCCGATCCCGACCTGAAATGGAACGACGCGCGCGGCCATTACGACTACGGCGCGATCGACTGGGACGAATTCTGGCGCGTCGTCAACGGCGACGGCCCGTGCAACCGGGAGCGCCTCGCGACCCGCGTGAAGGCGCACGACGACGGCGCGTGGGTGCGCGAAGCCGCGCTCGCGCACGAAGCGAAGCGCCGCGCCCGCGCCGAGCAGCAAGCCGCCTGAGCGGCAACCATCGAATTCAGATTCAGGAGAGAGTGATGAACAAGGAATGGCCGATCTGGGAAGTGTTCGTGCGCAGCAAGCAAGGCCTCGACCACAAGCATTGCGGCAGCCTGCACGCCGCCGACGCGTCGATGGCGCTGCGCATGGCGCGCGACGTCTACACGCGCCGCCAGGAAGGCGTGAGCATCTGGGTGGTGCCGTCGTCGGCGATCACCGCGTCGGATCCGAACGAGAAGGCCGAGCTGTTCGAGCCGGCGGGCGACAAGATCTATCGCCACCCGACGTTCTACACGCTGCCCGATGAAGTCAACCACATGTAACGCCCGCCCCATGACGATCACGCCCGAACACCTCTGCTACGTGCTGCGCCTTGCGGACAACGCGCTGATCCTCGGTCAGCGCAACGCCGAATGGTGCGGTCACGGCCCGATTCTCGAAGAAGACATCGCACTGACCAACATGAGCCTCGACCTCATCGGCCAGGCGCGGATGCTGTATACGCACGCGGCCGACCTCGAACGCCAGCTCAACGGCGCGGCGAAGACCGAGGACGACTACGCGTACTTCCGCACGGAACGCGAGTTCGCGAACTTCACGCTCGCCGAGCTGCCGCATTACGGCCCGGTGTCGGGCACCGCGCACGCCGACAAGGACTACGCGGTGACGATCGTGCGCAACTTCCTCTACGCGGCGCTGATGCTGCACATGTGGAGCGCGCTCGAAACGTCGACCGACGCGACGCTGGCCGCCATCGCCGCGAAATCGGTGAAGGAGACCCGCTATCACCTGCACCACGCGCGCGAGTGGCTGGTGCGGCTCGGCGACGGCACCGACGAATCGCACCGCCGCGCGCAGGCCGCGCTCGACTACCTGACCCCGTATACGCGCGAGTTCTTCGCGGCGGACCAGGTGGACGACGCGATCGCCGCGCAGCGCATCGGCCCGGCGCCGGCCGCGCTCGAAGCCGCGTGGCGCGCCGACGTCGACGACGCGCTCGCCGACGCGACGCTGACGCTGCCGGCGCCCGTCCAGCACATCACCACCGGCAAGCAGGGCGAGCACTCGGAGCACATGGGCTACCTGCTCGCCGAAATGCAGAGCCTCGCGCGCCAGCATCCGGGCGCGACCTGGTAACGCGCACGTCAAACGGAGCCTCGCGATGTCCGCCTCATCCGCCCTCGCCGCCTCACCCGCCCCGCGCCACGCCGATCCGCTGCTCGCGCGGGCGTGGGAAGTGCTGGAGGCCGTGCCCGATCCGGAAATCCCCGTCGTGTCGATCCGCGAGCTGGGCATCCTGCGCGACGTCCGGCGCGCGGACGACGGCCGGCTCGAGGTCGTGATCACCCCGACCTACTCGGGCTGCCCGGCGATGTCGCAGATCGCCGAGGACATCGCGGCCGCGATGCAGCAGGCCGGCCTGCCGCCTCACCGCGTCGAGACCGTGCTCGCGCCCGCATGGACGACCGACTGGATCACGCAGGAAGCGCGCGACAAGCTGCGCGCCTACGGGATCGCGCCGCCGGTCGGCCAGTGCGGCAGCGCCGCGTCGCGCGAGAACGTCGTTCGCTTCGTGCCGCGGCCGGTCGCGGCGCCCGCCTGCCCGCGCTGCGGCTCCGCGCGCACCGAGCGGCTCGCGCAATTCGCGTCGACCGCCTGCAAGGCGCTGTATCGCTGCGTCGACTGCCGCGAACCCTTCGACTATTTCAAACCTTACTGAAATGACACAACCCCCACGCTCTCTTCGTTCGCTGCCCCCCGAGGGGGCGGTCGGCCCCCTTGGGGCGGCCCGGCGGGGGCCGACGACCCCGCAATTCCATCCGCTGCGTATCCGCGACGTGCGGCCCGAGACCGCCGACGCCGTGACCGTCTCCTTCGAGATCCCGCCCGAGCTGCGCGATGCATACCGCTTCACGCAAGGCCAGTTCGTCACGCTGAAGACCCATATCGACGGCGAAGAGACGCGCCGCTCGTATTCGATCTGCGTCGGCACGACCGACTACGACCGCGACGGCGAATTGCGCATCGGCATCAAGCGCGTGCGCGGCGGGCGCTTCTCGAACTTCGCGTTCGACACGTTGAAGCCCGGCCACACGATCGACGTGATGACGCCCGACGGCCGCTTCTTCACGCACCTGAACGCGGAGCACGGCAAGCAGTACGTCGCGTTCTCGGGCGGCTCCGGAATCACGCCGGTGCTCGCAATCATCAAGACGACGCTCGAGCTCGAGCCGCGCAGCACGTTCACGCTGATCTACGGGAACCGCAGCGTCGACGCGATCATGTTCGCGGAGGAGCTCGAGGACCTGAAGAACCGCTACATGAACCGCTTCGTGCTGTATCACGTGCTGTCCGACGACCTCCAGGACGTCGAGCTGTTCAACGGCGTGCTCGACCAGGCGAAGTGCGCGGCGTTCCTCGACGCGCTGGTGCCGGCCGACTCGATCGACGAGGCGTTCATCTGCGGCCCCGCGCCGATGATGGACGCGGCGGAGGCCGCGCTGAAGGCGGCCGGCGTGCCGCAGGAGAAGGTCCACGTCGAGCGCTTCGGCACGCCGCTGCCGCAGGCCGGCGTGCCGGTCGTCGAGATAACCGACGCGACGCCCGCCGCCGACCTCGAAATCGTCCTCGACGGCAAGACGCGCAAGCTGCGGCTGCCGTACGAAGGCGTGAGCCTGCTCGACGTCGGCCTGCGCGCCGGCCTCGCGCTGCCGTATGCGTGCAAGGGCGGCGTGTGCTGCACGTGCCGCGCAAAGGTGCTCGAAGGCGAGGTGCGGATGGAGAAGAACTACACGCTCGAGGAGCGCGAGGTGAAGGACGGCTTCGTGCTCACCTGCCAGTGCCATCCGGTCAGCGACAAGGTCGTGGTCAGCTACGACGAACGCTGAACAAGCGGCGCGGCGCCGGGTCCGCGACCGGGTGTCGCCCGCCCGCCGGTTTCTCGCCGTCACACAACTCGCTTACACTAGGGGCCGCCCGCCGGCCGGACGATGCAAGTCCGGCCGGCCGGCGGTTCTCTTTTGTTGACGACAGGCCGATGAGTACCATTCACGTGATTCAGGGCGGCAGCGCCGCCGCGTCGCTCGGCGAGGCGCTCGCGCAGGCGGGGCGCGACGAGCGCGTCGTCGGATTGCTCGACGACCTGGCCGTCGGGCCGCTCAAGGGCGTCGACGAGACGCCGGAGATCCGCGCCGCGTTCTGGCAACGCGTGCTCGGCGACCAGATTCCCGACTGGAAGGCGGAAGTCGAGCGCGAATTCGCGCGCCTCGACCTGCTCGCGATGGACACCGGCCAAGTGGTCGTCTGGCACGCGCCGAGCGTCGGCGACAAGCTGCTGCTGCGGCGCGTCGCCTACCATCTGCGCAACGTGCCGCAGCGCCTGAACGAAGTGCGGCTGTCGGAGGCCGATCTCGGCGCGGCGTCGACACGCGCCGACCGCGCGTGCGCGACCGGCATGTTCTCGCCGGCGCAACTGCTCGCGAAGCTGCCCGAAGCCGCCCCGATCTCGGTGCTGCGCATCGGCCGGCTCGCGCTCGAATGGCAGGAAGCCAAGCACCTGGACGCCGAACTCCGCTACTGGGTCAGCAACACGATCAAGAGCGGCCACTACGGCGACCTCGATGCGCTGATCCTCGCGCATGCGGAGAACGGCTGGCTGCCGGCGCGGCGTCTCGCCGGCGGCGTGATGGCCGACGCGGATCGCGGCGGGCTGTTCGTCAGCGATTCGATCGCGCTGTGGCGCTGCCGCGAACTCGCCGCCGCCGGCCGCCTCGAGCTGCTGGACGACACCGCCGACCTCCATTCCACGCAGGTGCGCGCAGCCCGCGCCACCGCGACGCAACGCTAATCCCCGCATTCGACCATGGCCCGCACCCGAGCCCCTGATCACGAATCCCAGCGCGAGCAGATCCTCGATCTCGCCGCCCAAAAGTTCGCGCAGACGAGCTACCCGAGCACGTCGATGTCCGACCTTGCCACCGCAAGCGGCACGTCGAAGGCGCGGCTCTATCACTACTACGAAAGCAAGGAAGCGATCCTGTTCGACCTGCTCGACCGCTACACGAAGCGGCTGATGCTGATCATCGCCGAGGTCGAAGGCACCAGCCAGCGGCGCGGCCTCACCGAGCGCGAGGCGTTCGCGGAGCTCGTGCGCGCGTTCCTCGCCGAATACGAGACGTCGCACAGCCGCCACGTCGCGCTGCTCAACGACGTGAAGTACCTCGAGGATGCGCAGCGCGAGATCGTGCTGGACCGCCAGCGCGACATCGTCGCGGCCTTCGCGCGCCAGCTCGCGCGCGCGTATCCGGAGCGGATCTCGAAGGAAAACCAGACGTCGGTCACGATGATGGTGTTCGGGATGATCAACTGGACGTTCACGTGGCTCAAGCCGGGCGGGCGCCTCGGCTACCGCGACTTCGCCGAGCAAGTGATCGACATGATCGAGCGCGGAATGTCGTCGGCGGCCTGATTGCCGCGGAGCAGCAAGCGTTGCGTGGCGGAAACACTGCGACACCCCGCCACATATTTCATATGATGAATTTTTTAATCATTAAAAATCAAACAGTTGTGCGCTTAATTGAGCGTATTTAGAACACCCTTCCAAAACAAGTACGGGTTTTCCCCAATCCGGGGGCCTGCTGTCGGGTAAAATGCTGCTGCATTGCACAACCCGCAGTACGGTCACACATTGAGGAACCCACGATGAACACGCATATCCACACGGCGGCCCGGCCGATGTCGTCGGCACCGCCGGTGCTGCGCCGGTTCTCGTCAGGGAACTGGCTTCCAAAGACCGTGAGCAGATGCTCACCCACTTTCTCTCGCTCGACGAGGACGATCGCCTGCTGCGCTTCGGCCAGGTGGTGCCCGACCACGTGATCGAGAACTATGTCCGCACGATCGATTTCGGCCGCGACACCGTGTTCGGCGTGTTCGATCACGCGCTCGAGCTGATCGGCGTCGGCCATCTGGCCTACCTGCCCGCCGAGGGCGACAAGCGCACTGCCGAATTCGGCGTGTCGGTGCTCGAAAGCGCGCGCGGCCGCGGCGTCGGCTCGAAGCTGTTCGAGCGCGCGGCGATCCGCAGCCGCAACACGCACGTGACGATGCTGTACATGCATTGCCTGTCGCGCAACGCGACGATGATGCACATCGCGAAGAAGTCCGGAATGCGGATCGAGTACGCGTACGGCGAAGCCGATGCGTACCTGTCGCTGCCGCCCGCCGACCACTCGACGATCATCGCCGAGATGCTGCAGGAACAGGCCGCGGTGTTCGACTACGCGCTCAAGCGCCAGGCGCATCGCACGTCGAAGTTCATCGAATCGCTGATGCCGGCCGCGCTGACGGCCTGACATCGGCCGACCGGGCCCGCCGACGCGGCGTGCCCGGTCGCGCTTCCCATCTTCCAATCGCGCCCCCCTACCGGATCGACCGAATCGGCAGCGCCGTCGTCTCCTTGAAGCATTCGAGCGAAAAGCTCGTCTTCACGTCGATCACCGACGGATGGTGCAGCAGCTGCTCCTGCACGAAGCGGGAGAAGTGCGCCATGTCCTCGACCTGCACCCGCAGCAGGTAATCCATGTCCCCCGTCATCGCATGGCAGGCGACCACCTCCGGCCAGGTCTGCACCGCCGCGCGAAACAGCTCCGCATGCGTCGCGCCGGCGCGCGCCGGCGTCTCGTCCGCGCGGACCGGCGCGAGCCCGCCCCGCTTCTCGAGCCGCACGCTGACGTACGCGAGCAGATCTAGCCCGAGCTTCTGCGGATCGAGCAGCGCGACATAGCCGGTGATCACGCCGATCTCCTCGAGCCGACGAATCCGCCGCAGGCACGGGCTCGGCGACAGGTTCACGCGCTCGGCGATCTCCTGGTTCGACAGGCGGCCGTTCTCCTGAAGAATCGCGAGAATCCGCCGATCGATGGCATCCAATTCCACTTGCGCCATCTTCTGCCTCCCAAGCAAGAATACAAGACTGGAAATTGCGCCATCGTAGTCAGCCACGATCAAGTTCGCAAGTTTCCGCCTCCCCTCGCCCGCTACACTTTGTCGCACACACATCGATTCAACGCGCGCGTCGCGGCGCGCCTCCGGAGACAAGCATGCAGATCCCCACCTGGGACAACCCCGTCGGCACCGACGGCTTCGAATTCATCGAGTACACCGCGCCGGACCCGAAGGCGCTCGGCCAGCTGTTCGAGCGGATGGGCTTCACCGCGATCGCGCGCCATCGCCACAAGGACGTGACGGTGTACCGCCAGGGCGACATCAACTTCATCATCAATGCGGAGCCGGATTCGTTCGCGCAGCGCTTCGCGCGCCTGCACGGCCCGTCGATCTGCGCGATCGCATTCCGCGTGCAGGACGCCGCGAAGGCCTACCGGCACGCGCTCGAACTCGGCGCATGGGGCTTCGACAACAAGACCGGCCCGATGGAGCTGAACATCCCGGCGATCAAGGGCATCGGCGATTCGCTGATCTACTTCGTCGACCGCTGGCGCGGCAAGAACGGCGCACAGCCGGGCGCGATCGGCGACATCAGCATCTATGACGTCGACTTCGAGCCGATTCCCGGCGCGAACCCGAACCCGGTCGGCCACGGCCTCACCTACATCGACCACCTGACGCACAACGTGCACCGCGGCCGCATGCAGGAATGGGCGGAGTTCTACGAGCGCCTGTTCAACTTCCGCGAAGTGCGCTACTTCGACATCGAAGGCAAGGTGACCGGCGTGAAGTCGAAGGCGATGACGTCGCCGTGTGGCAAGATCCGCATCCCGATCAACGAGGAAGGCTCGGAAACAGCCGGCCAGATCCAGGAATACCTGGACGCGTATCACGGCGAAGGCATCCAGCACATCGCGCTCGGCGCATCGGACATCTATCGCGCGGTCGACGGCCTGCGCAGCAAGGAAGTGAAGCTGCTCGACACGATCGACACGTACTACGAGCTCGTCGACCGCCGCGTGCCGAACCACGGCGAGCCGCTGGACGAACTGAAGAAGCGCAAGATCCTGATCGACGGCGCGCGCGACGACCTGCTGCTGCAGATCTTCACCGAGAACCAGATCGGGCCGATCTTCTTCGAGATCATCCAGCGCAAGGGCAACCAGGGCTTCGGCGAAGGCAACTTCAAGGCGCTGTTCGAGTCGATCGAGCTCGACCAGATCCGCCGCGGCGTCGTGCAGGACAAGGCCTGACGCGCGCGGCGCGGCACGCCCGGCGGCAGCGGGCGGGCGCCGGCGCAAATAGAAAGGGCGGGAATCCCAGGATTCCCGCCCTTTTTTCATCGACGTTCATCGGCGCGGCCGGTGCGGCCGCCCGGCCGGATCAATGCGCATTCGCCCCCGGCGCGACCAGGCGCACGCCCGACGGCTGCACATCGGCGTGCCGCGCAGGCGCGATCCGGCTCATCTGCACGCCCGCTGCCGCCAGTGCGCTCGCGCCTTGCGCACGCACCGGGCCGGTCATCGCGAAAAACGCGGCGGACACGATCAGGAAACTCTGGATATGACGTGTGTTCATTGGTACCTCCTGTTGAACTGCCGGCGCCTCCCCGCTTTCGTCATGACAATCGACGCCGGCGGGCACCTCCGGCAGGCCGCCCAGATTAACGGCAAGTGCCGGACGATGTGCGCGGCTTTACATGCTTTTACATGCTGTAACGCGCAAAACGTGCTCGCAACCGGGCCGGCGCAGCAATTTTGACGACGAGCGGCGGGTTTTTCCCAGTGCTACCATCGCCTGAAACCGGCCAATATGCCGGCCACTGCCGACGTGTTCACAAGACGCCGACGCAATCGAAGTTTTGGCGATCCCAGACTGGGTGGAGGAGACTCATCAATGAATGCCCCGCTAGACGCAGGCCAACGCGCGTCCCTAGAAGCCGCGCTGACGTCCGTCACGCTTGACGACAAATACACCCTCGAACGCGGCCGCGCGTACATGAGCGGCATCCAGGCGCTGGTGCGCCTGCCGATGCTTCAGCAGGAACGCGATCGCGCCGCCGGCCTCAACACCGCCGGCTTCATCTCCGGTTATCGCGGCTCGCCGCTCGGCGGCCTCGACCAGTCGCTGTGGAAGGCCAAGAAGCACCTGTCTTCCCACCAGATCGTTTTCCAGCCCGGCCTCAACGAAGATCTCGCCGCCACCGCCGTGTGGGGCTCGCAGCAGGTGAACCTGTACCCCGGCGCGAAGTACGACGGCGTGTTCGGCATGTGGTACGGCAAGGGCCCGGGCGTCGACCGCACCGGCGACGTGTTCAAGCACGCGAACTCGGCCGGCTCGTCGCAGCACGGCGGCGTGCTCGTCCTCGCCGGCGACGACCACGCGGCCAAATCGTCGACGCTCGCGCACCAGTCCGAACACATCTTCAAGGCCTGCGGCCTGCCGGTGCTGTTCCCGTCGAACGTGCAGGAATACCTGGACTTCGGCCTGCACGGCTGGGCGATGAGCCGCTATTCGGGCCTCTGGGTCGCGCTCAAGTGCGTGACCGACGTGGTCGAATCGTCGGCATCGGTCGACATCGACCCGCATCGCACCGAGATCGTGCTGCCGTCGGACTTCATCATGCCGGACGGCGGCCTCAACATCCGCTGGCCCGACCCGCCGCTCGTGCAGGAAGCGCGCCTGCTCGACTACAAGTGGTACGCGGCGCTCGCCTACGTGCGCGCCAACAAGCTCGACCGCATCGAGATCGACTCGCCGCACGCGCGCTTCGGCATCATGACGGGCGGCAAGGCGTACCTCGACGTGCGCCAGGCGCTGACCGACCTCGGCCTCGACGACGAGACCTGCGCGCGCATCGGCATCCGCCTGTACAAGGTCGGCTGCGTGTGGCCGCTCGAAGCGCAGGGCGCGCAGGCGTTCGCGCGCGGGCTCGACGAGATCCTCGTCGTCGAGGAAAAGCGCCAGATCCTCGAATACGCGATCAAGGAAGAGCTGTACAACTGGCCGGACGCGCAGCGTCCGCGCGTGTTCGGCAAGTTCGACGAGAAGGACGGCGCCGGCGGCGAATGGTCGGTGCCGATGGGCAACTGGCTGCTGCCCGCGCACTACGAGCTGTCGCCCGCGATCATCGCGAAGGCGATCGCGACGCGCCTCGAGAAATTCGAGCTGCCGTCCGACGTGCGCGCGCGCATCGCCGCGCGGCTCGCGGTGATCCACGCGAAGGAAACCGCGCTCGCGAAGCCGCACGTGACGACCGAGCGCAAGCCGTGGTTCTGCTCGGGCTGCCCGCACAACACGTCGACCAACGTGCCGGACGGCTCGCGCGCGATCGCGGGGATCGGCTGCCACTACATGACCGTGTGGATGGACCGCAACACGAGCACGTTCAGCCAGATGGGCGGCGAAGGCGTGCCGTGGATCGGCCAGGCGCCGTTCACGAACGAGAAGCACGTGTTCGCGAACCTCGGCGACGGCACCTACTTCCACTCGGGCCTGCTCGCGGTGCGCGCGGCGATCTCGTCGAAGGCGAACATCACGTACAAGATCCTGTACAACGACGCGGTCGCGATGACGGGCGGCCAGCCGGTCGACGGCGTGCTGACGGTGCCGCAGATCACGCACCAGCTCGCGTCGGAAGGCGCGAAGAAGATCGTGATCGTCACCGACGAGCCGGACAAGTACGAAGGCCAGACGTCGCTGCTCGCGCCGGGCGTGACGATCCATCACCGCGACCAGCTCGACGACGTGCAGCGCGAGCTGCGCGAGATCGAAGGCACGACGATCCTCGTCTACGACCAGACCTGCGCGACCGAGAAGCGCCGCCGCCGCAAGCGCGGCGCGTATCCGGACCCGGCGAAGCGCGTCGTGATCAACGACGCGGTATGCGAAGGCTGCGGCGACTGCTCGGTGCAGTCGAACTGCCTGTCGGTCGAGCCGCTGGAAACCGAATTCGGCACGAAGCGCCAGATCAACCAGTCGACCTGCAACAAGGACTTCTCGTGCGTGAAGGGCTTCTGCCCGAGCTTCGTGACGGTCGAGGGCGGCCAGTTGAAGAAGCCGAAGGCCGTGTCGGTGGACGGCAGCGCGCTGCCGCCGATCCCGGAGCCGGCGCTGCCGGCGATCGACCGCGCGTACGGCGTGCTCGTCACGGGCGTCGGCGGCACGGGCGTCGTCACGATCGGCGCGCTGCTCGGGATGGCCGCGCACCTGGAGAACAAGGGCGTGACCGTGCTCGACGTCACCGGCCTCGCGCAGAAGGGCGGCGCGGTGATGAGCCACGTGCAGATCTCGCACGCGCCGACCGACATCCACGCGACGCGGATCGCGATGGGCGAAGCGGATCTCGTGATCGGCTGCGACGCGCTCGTCACGGCCGGCGACGAATGCACGTCGCGGATGCGGCACAACGCGACGCGCGTGGTCGTCAACAGCGCGCAGACGCCGACCGCCGAGTTCATCAAGAACCCGAACTGGTCGTTCCCGGGCCTGTCGGCCGAGCAGGACATCCGCGCGGCCGCGGGCGACGCGGTCGATCTCGTCGACGCGAACCGCTTCGCGGTGGCGCTGCTCGGCGACGCGATCTACACGAACCCGTTCGTGCTCGGCTACGCGTGGCAGAAAGGCTGGCTGCCGCTCACGCTCGCGTCGCTCGAGCGCGCGATCGAGCTGAACGCCGTGCAGGTCGACAAGAACCGTGCGGCGTTCGACTGGGGCCGCCGCGCCGCGCATGACCTCGCGAGCGTGCAGCAGGCCGCGACCGGCGGCGCGCGCGCCGCGCAAGCCGGTGCGACGGTGATCGCGCTGCACACGAAGAAGTCGGTGGACGCGCTGATCGCGAAGCGGGTCGAGTTCCTCGCCGCGTACCAGAACGCAGCCTACGGGGCGCGCTACGCGGCGTTCGTCGAGCGCGTGCGCGCCGCCGAGCGCGCGCTGGCCGACGGCGACGCGCAGGAGCCGCTGACCGAGGCGGTCGCGCGCAACCTGTTCAAGCTGATGGCATACAAGGACGAATACGAGGTTGCGCGGCTGCAGTCCGATCCGGCGTTCCTCGCGCGCCTGTCCGCGCAGTTCGAAGGCGACTGGAAGCTGAAATTCCATCTCGCGCCGCCGCTGTTCGCGAAGAAGGACGCGCACGGCCATCTGGTGAAGAAGGCGTACGGCCCGTGGATGATGCCGGCGTTCCGGATGCTCGCGAAGCTGAAGTTCCTGCGCGGCACCGGCCTCGATCCGTTCGGCCGCACCGAGGAGCGTCGCACCGAGCGTGCGCTGATCGGCGAGTACGAAGCGCTGATCGGCGAAGTCGTCGGCAAGCTGACGGCCGCGAACCGCCCGCTCGCGCTCGAGTTGGCCGCGCTGCCGGACGGCATTCGCGGCTATGGTCACGTGAAGGAGAACAACCTGCGCGCGGTTCGCACGAAGTGGAACACGCTGCTCGCGCAGTGGCGTTCGCCGACGGGCGGCCAAAGCCGGCAGCAGGTCGCCTGACGGGGCGCGGAGCCGGCGTTCGCGATGCGGACGCCGGCCGCCGCTTGCTTATAGCCCAAAGAAAAAACGCCACGGAACCCGGGTTCCGTGGCGTTTTTCTTTGTGCCGCGCGGGGAGCGCGGCGCGACCGCTCGCGCGAACTTACTTCGTGTTCACGTTCGCCGCGGCGACTGCCGTCATGTTGATGATCCGGCGCACGGTCGCGGCCGGCGTCAGGATGTGGACCGGCTTCGCCGCGCCGAGCAGCAGCGGGCCGACCGTCACGCCTTCGCCGCCGACCATCTTCAGCAGGTTGTACGCGATGTTCGCCGCTTCCACGTTCGGCATGATCAGCAGGTTCGCTTCGCCGGTCAGCGTCGTGCCCGGGAACGCGGCCTTGCGGATCGCTTCGGACAGCGCCGCGTCGCCGTGCATTTCACCGTCGACTTCCAGGTGCGGCGCGCGCTCGACGATCAGCTTGCGGGCCTCGGCCATCCGGCGCGACGTCGCCGACGGCGCGCTGCCGAAGTTCGAGTTCGACAGCAGCGCGGCCTTCGGCGTGATGCCGAAGCGCTCGATCTCGGCCGCGGCCTGGATCGTCATGTCGGCGAGCTGTTCGGCGCTCGGCACCTCGTTCACGTACGTATCGCACAGGAACAGGTTGCGGCCCGGCAGCATCAGCAGGTTCATCGCCGCGAAGTGCTCGGCGCCCTTCGCGCGGCCCAGCACCTGCTCGATGAACTTCAGGTGGCTGTGGTACGTGTCGATCATCCCGCAGATCATGCCGTCCGCGTCGCCCAGGTGGACGAGCATCGCGCCGATCAGCGTGTTGAACTTGCGCAGCGCCGCCTTCGCGACCTCCGGCGTCACGCCGTCGCGCGCGCCGATCTCGTGGTACGCCTGCCAGTAGCGGTGATAGCGGGTGTCGTCTTCCGGATTGACGATCTCGAAATCGACGCCGGCCTTCAGCTTCGAGCCGATCTTCTGCAAGCGCATCTCGACGACCGACGGGCGGCCGACGATGATCGGCTTCGCGATCTTCTCCTGCAGCACGAACTGCGCGGCGCGCAGCACGCGCTCGTCCTCGCCCTCGGCGAACACGATGCGGGCCGCGGCCTTCTTCGCGGTCGCGAACACCGGGCGCATCACCATGCCGGTGCGGTAGACGGTCGTGCCGAGCTGCTCGCGGTACGCGTCCATGTCCTGGATCGGACGGGTCGCGACGCCCGAATCCATCGCGGCCTGCGCGACGGCCGGCGCGATCTTGATGATCAGGCGCGGGTCGAACGGCTTCGGAATCAGGTATTCCGGGCCGAATTCGAGCGAATGGCCTTCATACGCCTTCGCGACTTCCTCGCTCTGGTCGGTTTCCTCGGCCAGCTCGGCGATCGCGCGCACGCACGCGAGCTTCATCTCTTCCGTGATCGTCGTCGCGCCGACGTCGAGCGCGCCGCGGAAGATGAACGGGAAGCACAGCACGTTGTTGACCTGGTTCGGGTAGTCCGAACGGCCGGTCGCGATGATCACGTCGGGGCGCGCGGCCTTCGCATCTTCCGGGCGGATTTCCGGTTCCGGGTTCGCGAGCGCGAGGATCAGCGGACGGTCGCCCATCGCCTTGACCATGTCCTGCTTCAGCACGCCGGCGCTCGAGCAGCCGAGGAACACGTCCGCGCCGACGATCGCGTCGCCGAGCGTGCGCGCATCGGTCGTCACGGCGTAGCGCTGCTTCGACGGATCGAGGTTGCCGCGGCCTTCGTAGATCACGCCCTTCGAGTCGCACACGAGCACGTTCGCCTTGTTCAGGCCGAGCTTCACGAGCAGGTCGAGACACGCGATCGCCGCCGCGCCCGCGCCCGAGCATACGAGCTTCACTTCGCCGATCGTCTTGCCGACCACCTTCAGGCCGTTCAGGATCGCCGCCGACGCGATGATCGCGGTGCCGTGCTGGTCGTCGTGGAAGACCGGGATCTTCATCCGCTCGCGCAGCTTCTGCTCGATGTAGAAGCACTCCGGCGCCTTGATGTCTTCAAGGTTGATGCCGCCGAGCGTCGGCTCGAGCATCGCGATCGCGTCGACGAGCTTGTCCGGATCGGATTCCGACAGCTCGATGTCGAACACGTCGATGCCCGCGAATTTCTTGAAGAGGCAGCCCTTGCCTTCCATCACCGGCTTCGCGGCGAGCGGGCCGATGTTGCCGAGGCCGAGCACCGCCGTGCCGTTCGTGATGACGCCGACGAGGTTGCCGCGCGACGTGTATTTCTGCGCGTCGAGCGGATCGGCGTGGATCGCCTCGCACGCGGCCGCGACGCCCGGCGAATACGCGAGCGACAGATCGAGCTGGTTCGACAGCGGCTTGGTCGGCGTGACCGAAATCTTGCCGGGTTTCGGGTTCAGGTGATAAGCGAGTGCGGCCTGCTTCAGTTGTTCGTCCATGATTGACCTGCGAGAGACATGCGAAAGAGAAATGCGAGTGCTCAGTACGCAGCACCTTGAGCCGCGGATGCGTGGATCGAGGGGGTATTCGACTGCGACGGCCGTTGCACGCCGGATCGGCGCGCGATCGAACCTCGGCGGGTGGCAAGAGGAAAGTACAAAGTACCGAGCGATTATTCTAGGGCCGCCTAGTGTACACCCCCGCGCATGACGAACGTTGCTGCGGCGCGGCATCGCGGGCCTCGCAGCGGCCCGCCGATCAAGCCCCGTTTATTCCGGACCGTTCCGTACACGGCGGCAAGCGCGCGCAAAGTCCGTCGAAAGCAGCCCGAATCGGGTAAAATAGCCGGCTACGCGCGCAGCGATACGATCGGCTCCCCGGTCGCGCCCCGGCCCTCGCGGGCGGGCTCCCCTTGCTGCGCCACCGGGCACGCGCCCGCACCTCGCTCACCATCCAAGGAATGCCCATGACAGGCTTCGATCGTCAGACGATCTCCGACACGACCGCCAAAATCCTGCTCGAAGTGCAGGCGGTGCACTTCAACGCCGAAAAGCCGTTCATCTTCACGTCCGGCTGGGCCAGCCCCGTCTACATCGACTGCCGCAAGCTGATCTCGTATCCGCGCGTGCGCCGCGGCCTGATGGAAATGGCGGAAGCGACGATCCTGCGCGACGTCGGCTTCGAGCAGATCGACGCGGTGGCGGGCGGCGAAACCGCCGGCATCCCGTTCGCGGCCTGGATCGCCGACCGCATGATGCTGCCGATGCAGTACGTGCGCAAGAAGCCGAAGGGCTTCGGCCGCAACGCGCAGATCGAGGGCCATCTGGAAGAAGGCTCGCGCGTGCTGCTCGTCGAGGACCTGACGACCGACAGCCGCAGCAAGATCAACTTCATCAACGCGCTGCGCACGGCAGGCGCGTCGGTGAACCACTGCTTCGTGCTGTTCCACTACAACATCTTCAAGGAAAGCGTGTCGGTCCTGAAGGACATCGACGTCGACCTGCACGCGCTCGCGACCTGGTGGGACGTGCTGCGCGTCGCGAAGGCGTCGGGCTACTTCGAGACGAAGACGCTCGACGAAGTCGAGAAATTCCTGCACTCGCCGGCCGAGTGGTCGGCCGCGCACGGCGGCGCCACGGCCCCGAAAGAATGACGCCACCCCGGCCACGCTGCCGGCGCCCAGGCTGAAACGGCCGCCCGCGACCTCGCGGGCGGTTTTTTTTCGTCCGTCGATCCAGATCAGCATCGGGCCGCGTCCGCGGCCACGGCATGCGTCGCTCATCGAACCCTAATGCTAGACTTGCTCCATCGCCGCCATCGGCTGCGCGCGCAACCACCTACAACGCCAATCACGCCGGGAGCGTCGGCCCGGCCCACGTGACGGGAGAAGCGCCATATGCGTGTGGGTCGCCGGATCACCTCACCTGCGCCACCCGGTCGTACGGCTCCGTTCATCGCTACCCTGCTCTGCGCCGCCGCCGCCGCGTTGGCCACGTTCGCCACCGCGCCCGCGCGCGCGGAAGGCCCGTTCACCGTCACGAGCACCGACCTCGCGCCCGGTGGGCGCGTCGGCGCCGCGCAGGTGTTCGACCGCGGCGACTGCAAGGGCGCGAACCGCTCGCCGCAACTGTCGTGGCGCAATCCGCCGCCCGGCACGCGCGGCTATGCGATCACGATGTTCGACCCGGACGCGCCCGGCCACGGCTGGTGGCACTGGGCCGTCGCGAGCCTGCCGCTGACCGTCACGAGCCTGCCCGCCGATGCGAGCGCGTCGGGCCTCCTGCGGCGCATCGGCGCGAGCGAGGCGCGCAACGATTTCGGCATCGACGGCTATGGCGGCCCATGCCCGCCGCCCGGCAAGCCGCATCGCTACGTGATCACCATCTACGCGCTGAAGAGCACCGACCTGCGCATCGGCCAGGGCCGCCCCGCGCCGATGTTCGAGCACGAGATCGGCACGCAGGCGATCGGCACCGCGCAGCTCACCGTCACCTACGGGCGATGAGCGCAGGCGGGCGTCGCGATCGCTTCGGCGCGCGAACGTCCACGCACCGCGCGCCGTTCTCCCGTCATTTCGGCTTGCTAGACTCCACCGCAGCGGTCGCGGCATCCCGCCGCGCACCCGTCGCGCCGCCCCGCTGCGGCGCGTGACGCGGCAGGCCGCGGCGGCCGCCGTGTCGTCCCCTTCCGGAGAACGCCCCATGTCGAACATCGTCATCGTCTATCACAGCGGCTACGGCCATACGAAGAAGCTGGCCGAAGCCGTCCACGCCGGCGCGCAGGACACGGGGGCGCACGTGCGCCTCGTCGCGGTCGGCGACCTCGACGACGCAGGCTGGGCCGCGCTCGACGCGGCCGACGCGATCGTGTTCGGCGCGCCGACCTACATGGGCGGCCCGTCGGCGCAGTTCAAGACGTTCGCCGACGCGACGTCGAAAGCGTGGTTCACGCAGAAATGGAAAGACAAGATCGCCGCGGGCTTCACGAACTCCGCGACGATGAACGGCGACAAGTTCTCGACGATTCAATATTTCGTCACGCTGGCGATGCAGCACGGGATGGTGTGGGTCGGCACGGGCCTGATGCCGGCCAACTCGAAGGCGGCCACGCGCAACGACATCAACTTCGTCGGCGGCTTCACGGGCCTGCTCGCGCAATCGCCGTCGGACGCGTCGCCCGACGAGGCGCCGCTGCCGGGCGATCTCGAGACCGCGAAGGCGTTCGGCCGGCGCGTCGCCGAGGCGACGGCCCGCTGGATCGCGGGCGGCCGCTGAAGCGGCCTGCCCCGATAAAGGGACACAAGACGGCCCGCGCGGCCGTCTTTTTTTCGGCCCGTGCGGTGCAGGCTCGCCGCATGAAGTCTTAGAATGGCGGTTTTCCGGCGTGCAAGCGCCGCGGCCCCGTTTCAGTGAGAGCGAAATGAGCACCAAAGTTTTTGTCGACGGCCAGGAAGGCACGACCGGCCTCAAGATCTTCGAATACCTGTCCGCCCGCAGCGACATCGAGATCCTTCGCATCGACGAAGCGAAGCGCAAGGACGTCGACGAACGCCGCCGCCTGATCAACGCGTCGAACGTCACGTTCCTGTGCCTGCCGGACGTCGCGTCGCGCGAATCGGCGTCGCTCGTCGAGAACCCGGACACGACGCTGATCGACGCGAGCACCGCGTTCCGCACGAACCCGGACTGGGCATACGGCCTGCCCGAGCTGACCCGCGCGCAGCGCGAGAAGATCCGCACGTCGAAGCGCATCGCGGTGCCCGGCTGCCACGCATCGGCGTTCGTGCTCGCGATGCGGCCGCTCGTCGACGCCGGCGTCGTCGCGCCGACGTTCGCCGCGCACAGCCACTCGATCACCGGCTACAGCGGCGGCGGCAAGTCGATGATCGCCGATTACGAGAACCCCGCGTCGGCCGCGAAGCTCGCGAGCCCGCGCCCGTATGCGCTCGGCCTCACGCACAAGCATCTGCCGGAAATGGCCGCGCACACGGGCCTCGCGACTGCTCCGATCTTCACGCCGATCGTCGGCCCGTTCCTCAAGGGCCTCGCGGTGACGACCTACTTCACGCCGGGCCAGCTCGCAAAGCGCGCAACGCCGCAGGACGTGCAGCGCATCTTCGCCGAGTACTACGCGGATGAAGCGTTCGTGCGCGTCGCCCCGTTCAACGCCGACGACAACCTCGACGCCGGCTTCTTCGACGTGCAGGCGAACAACGACACGAACCGCGTCGACCTGTTCGTGTTCGGCAACGAAGAGCGCTTCGTCACCGTCGCGCGCCTCGACAATCTCGGCAAGGGCGCGTCGGGCGCCGCGATCCAGTGCATGAACCTGAACATCGGCGCGGCGGAGGACACGGGCCTCACGCGCTGAGTCATCCTCGCATGCGATGCAAAGCCGGCCGCTGGCCGGCTTTTTATTTAGCCTTAATTGACAATAAGTGATAATTCGCGCAGGGTTTTACAATTATTTACAAGCTTTCGATTGCGCGATATCCGATCGATTAATTCCTTCCGCCCTTTATCCAGTCAATCCCGAATAGGGATAAACCGGATACCCTCGCTTTAAACGCTGCCGCAATGACCCAAAGGCCGCGCCGCATTGCCCGGCGTGCCGCACCGCGTCGCCTTCCGCGCACATCTTCAGCATGCCTTGCGTTTTAATTCTTACTGAATTCCCGATCCCGAAAGCATTCAGTGCGCGCCCGCCGTTTCAATCGTCTTTTTTAGACGGGTTCATCAATTGACAGCAAAAATACGTGCGGCGACATTAACCCGCACAATTAAACGATTGGAGACAGCGGCATGTCGCACACCTTATCGAAGGGGGTGGCAACGGCCTTTGCCATTGCCCCTTTGCTCGTCGCATGTGGAGGAGGGGATTCCGGCGCGCCCGCCCCGATCGAAGCGCCGCAATGTTCCGGCTCGAGCTGCGGCACGCAGGGGCCGCCGGCATCACAACCCGTCAACGGCGCGCTGTGCCCGGCCAACGCGGACATCGTGAAGAGCACGTATCTCGGCGGCGCCGGCAGCGGCGAGATCGTCAGCGTCAACATCGACGCGGTCGCGATGACCTACACGCTCAAGTGGCTCGAATCGCCGATTCCGCTGGCGACCGGCACGGTCACGCCGACGCGCGTCGGCACGACGATCACCGGCCGCGTCATGCACCCGCCGACCGGCACGCTGCCGACCGCCGAGCAGACGCGCTGCGCGTTCGTCCTCACGCCCGGCGCGGGCACGGCCGGAAACGGCTCGGCCTATTCGACGGCCGCCGACTTCAACCCGTCGAACCCGCCGATGCTGCTGGTCGGCATGGGCGTGGCCGGCGGCGGCATTCCTGGCGCGACGATCCAGTACGACGGCCTGACGATCATCCCCGGCATCGTGCAGAACGTCGGCAAGGTGCCGAACCGCCACTTCGACTTCTATCCGTTCCTCGGCTTCGCGAGCACGACGACGGACCTCACGAAGCTGCCGGGCACCTACAACGCGCTGATCTACTACCTCGTGCCGTCTGGCAACTACGCGACGAAAGGCACGAACTCGAGTGAGACGTTCGATGCAAACGGCGCGTGCACGTCGACGAGCTCGGGCGGCTGCCAGACGACCGGCAACCCGTGGAAGGCGAGCGCGAACGGCGGCTATTTCGACAGCACGAAGGCGCCGCAAACGCTGCCGCAGACGAGCCTGCCGCTGGTCGGCCAGACCGGCAAGTCGGCCATCGCGCACATGGTGATCGGCCAGCTCAACGGCGCGACGGTCCCCGTGATCGTGCGCACCGGCAACGTGAACCTCGGCACGCCGCCGCTGCACGCCGACGCGCAGGTCGACGACGAATCGGGCATCGCGGTGCTCGGCAAGGCGACGGCGCTCGCGTCGGGCGGCATCGACGGCGGCTACGCGGGCGCGGACTCGAACTTCAAGTACACGGCCGCGCTGATCCGCGGCGGGAACGCGACGTTCGTGAACCCGACGACGCAGGCCGCGGAGGACGGCTTCACGCTGGACTACGGCCAGGCGACGCCGGGCCTGCTGAACCTGCAGACGATCCCGCCGGCCAATTCGGGCTACGCGGCAAGTTCCGGACTACTGATCGCGACGGGCGGGCTGTACGCGGCGCTCGTGCAGGGCACGGTGAACGGCGGCGTCACGCCGTCGTCGGCCAATGCGAGCACGTCGTCGGCGCCGTACTTCGGCGTCGGCGCGCAGATCAGCAAGTAACGCACGCCGCCGCGGCAACGACCGAGAGGCGCCCGGCACGGCGCCGGCAGGACGACGCACAAACACGAAGCGGCCGACAGGGAGCCGGCCGCCACACAAGACAAATTCTGGAGGAGCAACATGAAGCGCAACCTCATTCTCGCGGCAACCGTGGCCGCCCCCCTTCTTTCGGCATGCGGCGGCGGCGGGGGGAGCGACAATCCGCCGCCGCTCGTCGAAGACCGTCTCTGCCCCGCCGCGCTCGACTACGGCACCGTCTACACCGGCGGCGCGGGCAGCGGCGAGCTCGTCAAGCTGCAGCTCGACACGACCAGGATGACCTGGCAGGTCAGCTACATCGAATCGCCGGTTCCGCGCACCACCGGCACCGTCACGCCGACGCGCGCCGGTACGGTCGACAGCGGCACGCTCACGCAGGAAACGCTGCTGCCGACCAACAAGCTGAACCAGTGCGCGTTCCGCCTGAACGGCGCGAGCCTCGACCCGTCGCGCCCGGCGCGCATCTTCGTCGGCTTCGGCGTCGCGGGCGGCACGATTCCCGGCAAGGAGATCCAGTTCGGCGGCGTGCTCGGCCAGGCCGCGGTGCCCGACACGAAGTTCCCGTACTACCCGTTCATCGGCTTCTCGGCGATCGAGACCAACCTCGCGAACCTCGCCGGCACGTACAGCCACGTCGGCTTCGGCGAAGTGCCGTCGCAGCAGTTCGCGCCGGTGTCGATCGACCCGAAGGTGACGATCAACGCCGACGGCACGTGGATCAAGTGCGACTCGACCGGCCAGTTCGCCGGCACGTGCCGCCAGCCGGGCACGAACCTCGCGCAGTCGGCGGACGGCAGCGGCGCGTTCCAGACCAACAGCTACCAGAGCCAGGTCAAGCCGACGCTGTCGACGCTGCCGCAGGGCAAGGGCTTCATGATCGTCGGCAAGCTGCGCAACCAGCTCGTGCCGATCCTCGTGCGCACCGGCGTCGCGAACCCGAACGTGCAGCCCGACGGCAACGGCGTGCCGGGCCTCACCGCCGACGACGAATCGAGCATCTCGATCCTCGCGCCGCAGACGGCGATCACGGTCGGCTCGCAGAACGGCGAGTACATCGGCGTCGACAGCGCGTTCAACTACCGCACCACCGCGCTGATCAACAACCAGGCGACGCTGCTCGATCCGTTCCAGCCGTCGCAGGCATCGCTCGCGACCCCGCTCGACCTCGACTACACGCAGAAGGTGCCGGGCACCGTCACGACGGTCCACACGGGCGCGGGCAGCACGACGCCCACCGGCAAGTTCATCTTCACGGGCGGCGTGTTCGGCTTCCTCGACAACGCGAGTTCGACGCCGTATTTCACGATCGGCGCGTTCGTCCAGTAAGCGGGCCCGGAAGCCGTCATGAAGAAGATCCTTCTCGGCGCGGCGGCCGGCGCCGCCGCGCTGGCGCCGCTCGCGGCGCACGCGCAAAGCGCCGGCAGCAACGTCGTCACGCTCGGCTGGTTCCACGTGATGCCGCAGCAGAGCAGCACGCCGATGACGACCAATGTCGCGCCGACGCCGATCAACACGCCGTTGCGCCTGCCGCCGTCGTTCACGTCGCCGGGCACCGGGCTGCGCACGAGCGGCGCGGACACCGTCGGCCTCACGGTCAGCCACTTCCTCACCGACCACATCGCGGTCACGTCGGTGGCGGGCGTGCCGCCGGTGTTCAAGGTGTCGGGACAGGGCACGATCAAGCCGCCCGGCCCGGCCGGCGCGCTCGGCACGCAAGACATCGGGCTCGGCTCGGTCAACCCGATCGTGAAGAGCGTGCGGCAGTGGAGCCCGGCCGTGATCCTGCAGTACTACTTCCGCAGGCGAACGCGAAATTCCGGCCGTTCCTCGGCCTCGGCGTGTCGTACAACTGGTTCAGCGACCTGCAGCTCAACCCGAACTTCGTCAGGCAGACGCAGGACAACCTCGGCGCGATCCTCGCGGCGGGCGCGGGCAAGCCGGGCAAGACTTCGGTGGAGGCGAAGGCGTCGTCGTCGTGGCAGCCGGTGTTCAACGCGGGCCTGCAGTACAACGTCACCGAGCATTTCGGGCTCGTCGCGTCGGTCACCTACATCCCGCTGAAGACGACGTCGACGGTGACGATCAAGGCCGCCGACGGCACGACGCTCGCCGAGTCGAAATCGGACCTGAAGGCCGATCCGATCATCAGCTACGTCGGGATGTCGTACAAGTTCTGAGACTGATCGGAAAAGTACGGACGAAAAAAAGCCCGCCTAAAAGGCGGGCTGAATCCATATCAGAGGAGACATGGAGGAGACAGGTGCAACTATAGCGAATCAATTTCTGCAATGCAACATTTCCGTCGAGAAAATCAGGACTTTCCCTCGAATGCTGGCTCTAAACAGCCATTGATCCTGACCCTACCTCGTTTTCCTGCGCCAGCACCTCGGCCAGCGCGTCCCGCAGCAGCGTGACCGGCCGCAGCAGGCGGCCCGGCAGCGCGCCGTGCACGAACCAGATGTTGATCCGCGTCTCCAGCCCGGCGGTGCGGACTACCTGCAGCCCATCGCGATGCGCGCTGCGCGCGAGCGCCGTCGGCGGCGCGCTCGGCGCGGCGCTCGCGGGCAGCGCGTGGGCGTGGGCCGGCTGGCCCGCGGTGTGCGGCGTCGCGCTGGCGTTCACCGGCGCCGCCGGCGCGTTCGGGCTCCTGGCCGAGCGCCGTCCCGGCACGGCGGCCGCGCCCGGCGCGCGCCCCTGAAAGACGAACGCCCCGCCCTCGGACGAGGACGGGGCGTGGGGCCGAAGCAGCCGGAAACCGCCGGAATCAGTGCCGCACCAGCGCCATCATCGCGCCGAAGCCGACGAACAGGCCGCCGGTCAGCCGGTTGAACGCCTTCGCGACGTTCTGGCTCTTCAGCGTCGCGCCGATTCGCGTGCCGAACAATGCATAGACGAGATACCAGCTCACCTCGATCACCGCGAACGTGGCGACCAGCACGCCGAACTGCGGCAGCGTCGGCTCGGACGCGTTGATGAACTGCGGCAGCAGCGCGGCGGCGAACAGGATCGCCTTCGGGTTGCTGCCCGCGACCAGAAAGCCGTTGCGGAACAGCGCCCAGCGCGATGCCGGCGCGGCCTGGCGGGCCACCGGCTCGACGTCGCCGCCCGGTGTGCCGGCATCGACGCGCGCGCGCCACGCCTTTACGCCGAGGTAGACCAGGTAGGCCGCGCCCGCATAGCGCAGCGCGTTGAACATCGCCGGCCACGCCTCGAGGAACACGCCGAGCCCGGCGGCCGACACCGACAGCATCAGCACCAGCGCGCTCAGGCAGCCGGCCATCGTCGCCGCCGAGCGCCGCAGGCCATGCCGCGCGCCGTGCGTCATCACGAGCAACATGTTCGGACCGGGAATCGCCGACACGACGAACACCGTCGCCACGAAAAGCCACCACGTATGCAAGCTCATTGCCGCCTCTGCGCGAAGGAAAAAAGACGATTATGCCGGCTGCGGCGCGGATTTGTCCCGCGCCGCCTCAGCGGCCCGCGCGGCGCGACGCGACCTCGCCGAGCACCGCGAAGTCCAGCTCGCCGCCGCCGTGCGCGAGCGCATCGAGCAGGTTGTCGCGCACGAGGCTCGCGACCGGCAGCGGCACCGACACCGCGTCGCCCGCCTCGAGCGCGAGCCGGACATCCTTCAGGCCGAGGCGGGCCTTGAAGCGCGCCGGCTCGTAGCGCCGCTCGGCGATCATCGCGCCGTAGCCTTCGTACACGGGCCCCGGGAACACGCTGTGGGTGATCACGTCGAGGAAATCACGCATCGCGACGCCGTGCCCGGCCAGCAACGCGGACGCCTCGCCGAGCGTCTCGATCGCCGACGCCAGCGTGAAATTCGCGGCGAGCTTCGCGACGTTCGCATGCTGCGGCAGCGAGCCGAGCCGCCAGGTCTTCTGGCCGATCACGTCGAACAGCGGCTGCACCCGGTCGATCGCTTCCGCCGGGCCGGCCGCCATGATCGTCAGGCGCGCCGCCGCCGCGACGTCCGGCCGCCCCATCACGGGCGCCGCGACATAGTCGAGGCCGCGCGACGCATGCGCGTGCGCGAGCGACTCGGCGAGCGCGACGGAAATCGTCGCCATGTTGACGTGGATCAGGCCGCGCGGCGCCTGCGCGAGCAGCGCGTCGTCGAAGACGCCGCGCGCGGCGGCATCGTCGGCGAGCATCGAGAACACGGCGTCGCCGCGGAACGCGTCGGCCGGCGTGCCGACCGCCTGCGCGCCGAGCGCGACGAGCGGCTCGGTCCGCTCGCGCGAACGGTTCCAGACCCGCACCTGATGCCCCGCCTTCAGCAGGTTCGTCGCGATCGCCTGCCCCATTTCGCCCAGCCCGATAAATCCGAGATCCATCGCACGCTCCTTCGACAAGTGAAGCCGCGAGTTAAACACAGATGCCGGCAGTCTGCAGCGCCTGCGGCCGGCCATGCGCGGTGCGATGCCGACCGCATCGACTCGGCGGGCGCATCGGGTTCCGAGGCTCGGAGGCGTCGAACGCCCGAAAAAACAAAACCCCGCATGCCGGAAAGCGTGCGGGGTCTTGCGACGGGGCGGCCGGTCGCGCCGGCCGCGGCGAAGCGTGCTTAGTTCTGCGAGCCTGCGTCGTCCGTGCCGGCGGCCGATGCCGCCGCGGCCTTCGCCTTGCCCTTCGCCGAGCCGTGCTGCTTCAGCTGGTGCTTCGGCTTGGTGTGGTCCTTCTTCATCGGCGCCGATGCGGCGGCCGGCGCTTCGGCAGCCGGCGCCGAAGCCTGTGCGAATGCCGAAACCGATGCGAGTGCGAATGCCGCGGTCATGATCGAAGCGAGCGTCTTCTTCATCGTTCTTCCTCTGTCAGGGAAAAAATCAAGCGAACCGGTATGAAAAGATGCGAGGCATCCGCATCGGAACATCAGTCGCGCCGGGGTTGCCGGTCGCGGCCGGGCGGAGCGGCGTTGGCCTTTCCGTCACGGCAAATACTGACGCACTGGCTCCATAACGCACCGCCGGCGCGGCCAGTTGACACGCAGCTTGCATCCTCCGGGTTTCCACCGAGCACTGCGACGCAGGGCCGCGGCGGCGCCGCCCCCGCACGCGCCGAACCGCCCCTTCCGCCCGTCGCGGCGACGCTATACTGGCCTCCTTCCGACTGAACGGCGCGCGGCCCGTCGCGAGACCGGAGACCGCCGCCGTCGCGAGGCGACCCAATTGCCCGATCACAATCTGGACAGGCTGAAAATCGACCGGCGTCCGCTCGCACCCGCGCCGCGCCGGCGCCGCTGGGTCCGCTACGCGGCGGCCGCCGCGCTCGTTGCCGCGGCGATTGCGGCGGCGCTCGTGCTGACCGGCCGGCAGACGGTCGAGACGACGACCGTGACCTCCGCCTATCCGTTCCAGAACGACACGCTGCTCAACGCGACCGGCTACGTCGTGCCGCAGCGCAAGGCCGCGGTCGCGTCGAAGGCCCAGGGCCGCGTCGAATGGCTCGGCGTGCTCGAAGGCACGCGGGTGAAGGAAGGCGAAGTGATCGCGCGCCTCGAGAGCCGCGACGTCGCGGCCGCGCTCGGGCAGGCGCGCGCGCAGGTGCTGGTGTCGCGCGCCAATCTCGGCGTCGCGCAGGCCGAGTTGAAGGACGCCGAAATCGCGCTGCGGCGCACCGCCGTGCTTGCGCCGAAGGGCGCCGTGCCCGCCGCGCAGCTCGACATCGACACGGCGCGCGTGAACAAGGCACGCGCGACGCTCGGCAGCGATCAGTCTGCGATCGCGTCGGCCGAGGCCAACGCGCAGGCCGCGCAGGTCGCGGTCGACCAGACCGCGATCCGCGCGCCGTTCGACGGCGTCGTGCTCGAAAAGCACGCGAACGTCGGCGACAACATCACGCCGTTCTCGTCCGCGTCGGACAGCAAGGGCGCGGTCGTGACGATCGCCGACATGGCCACGCTCGAGGTCGAGGCGGACGTCGCGGAATCGAACATCGCGCGGATTCGCGTCGACCAGCCGTGCGAGATCCTGCTCGATGCGCTGCCGGACCAGCGCTTCGCCGGCCGCGTGTCGCGCATCGTGCCGACGGTGGACCGCTCGAAGGCGACCGTGCTGGTCAAGGTGCGCTTCGTCGAGCGCGACGAGCGCGTGCTGCCGGACATGAGCGCGAAGATCGCGTTCCTGTCGAAGCCCGTGTCGGCGCAGGACAAGCAGCCCGTGACGGCGGTGCAGGCCGGCGCGGTCGCCGAGCGCGACGGCCGCAAGGTGGTGTTCGTCGTGAAGGACGACGCCGTGCGCGAGACCGCCGTGACGACCGGCGCGCGGATCGGCGAACTCGTCGCGATCCGCGGCGTGCGCCCGGGCGACACGCTCGTGCTGGCGCCGGGCGCGAAGCTCAAGGACGGCGCGAAGGTGACCGTCGCGAAGAAATAGCGTGGCGCACGTGAACGACGCATCGCCGCCGCTCGTCGAGATCAGCCACGTCGCGAAGTCGTACCGGCGCGGGGTGCAGACCGTGCCGGTGCTGACCGACATCACGCTCGACATCGGCGAAGGCGATTTCGTCGCGCTGATGGGGCCGTCGGGCTCCGGCAAGAGCACGCTGCTCAACCTGGTCGCCGGCATCGACCGGCCCGACAGCGGCGAGCTGCGGGTCGGCGGCCTCGACATCACGCGGCTGGCGGAAGCGGCGCTGGCCGACTGGCGCGCCGCCCACGTCGGCTTCATCTTCCAGTTCTACAACCTGATGCCGGTGCTCACCGCGTTCGAGAACGTCGAGCTGCCGCTGATGCTCACGCGCCTGCCGCGCCGCGAGCGGCGCGAGCGCGTCGAGCTGGTGCTGGACATGGTGAGCCTCGCGAACCGGATGGACCATTACCCGTCGGAGCTGTCCGGCGGCCAGCAGCAGCGCGTCGCGATCGCGCGCGCGCTGATCACCGATCCCGCGCTGATCGTCGCCGACGAGCCGACCGGCGATCTCGACCGCGCATCCGCCACCGACGTGCTGGCGCTGATGCAGCGCCTGAACGCCGAGCTCGGCAAGACCATCATCATGGTGACCCACGACGCGCACGCGGCCGGCGCGGCGAAGGCGCTCGTGCATCTGGAAAAAGGGGAGCTGACCAATGGCCGGGCCCGCTGAGCGCGCTCGCGGAGTCGCACGATGTACGTGCTGAAGCTGATCGTGCGCAACGCGCTGCGGCACAAGCTGCGCACGCTGCTGACCGTGTTCGGCCTGACCGTCGCGGTGCTGGCGTACGGCCTGCTGCACACGGTCGTCGACGCGTGGTACGCGGGCGCCGCCGCGGCGTCCAACGCGCGGCTCGTCACGCGCAACGCGATCTCGCTCGTGTTTCCGCTGCCGGTGAGCTACGAGAGCCGGATACGCGGCGTCGACGGCGTGACGATGGTCGCCCGCTCGAACTGGTTCGGCGGCATCTACCGGGAGCCGAAGAACTTCTTCGCGCAGTTCGCCGTGTCGGACAACTATCTCGACCTGTATCCGGAGTTCATCCTGAGCGCGCAGCAGCGCGCCGACTACCAGCGCGACCGCAAGGGCTGCCTGATCGGGCGGCAGCTCGCGAACCAGTTCGGCTTCAAGGTCGGCGACGTGATCCCGATCAAGGGCACGATCTACCCCGGCACCTGGGAGTTCGTCGTGCGCGGCATCCTGGACGGGCGGGACGAATCGACGATCACGCGGCAGCTGATCTTCCACTGGGACTACCTGAACGAGCGGGTGCGCAAGACGACGCCGCGGCAGGCCGACCAGGTCGGCGTGTACGTGTTCGGGATCGCCGACCCGGACGATGCCGCCGCGATCTCCCGCAACGTCGACGCCGTGTTCAAGAACTCGCTCGCCGAGACCCTCACCGAAACCGAGCAGGCGTTCCAGCTCGGCTTCGTCGCGATGTCGAACCAGATCATCGCGGCGATCCGCGTGGTGTCCTACGTGGTGATCGTGATCATCATGGCCGTGATGGCCAATGCGATGGCGATGAGCGCGCGCGAGCGCACGACCGAATACGCGACGCTCAAGGCGCTCGGCTTCGGCCCCGGGTTCCTCGCGCTGCTCGTGTTCGGCGAATCGCTGGTGATCGCCGCGATCGGCGGCAGCCTCGGCATGCTCGCGATGCCGCCGGCGGCGCACCTGTTCAAGCAGGCGACAGGCGGCGTGTTCCCCGTGTTCAACGTGTCCGCGCAGACGATCGCGCTGCAGGCCGCCTGCTCGCTCGCGGTCGGCGTCGCGGCTGCGCTCGTGCCGGCGTGGCACGCGGCGCGGGTGCGCGTCGTCGAAGGCCTGCGGGCGATCGGCTAGGCGGCGCGATGGCCATTCCGCTCGCCTACGTCGCGCGCAACCTGTGGGCCCGCCGGCTGACCACCGTGCTCACCGCGGGCGGGATGGCGCTCGTCGTGTTCGTGTTCGCGACCGTGCTGATGCTCGACGCGGGCCTCACGAAGACGCTCGTGTCGACCGGCGAGCCCGGCAACGTCGTGGTGATCCGCAAGGGCGCGGAAACCGAGGTGCAGAGCGCGATCGACCACAAGCAGGCCAACGTCATCGAGATGCATCCGTCGGTCGCGCTCGGCGCCGACGGCCGGCCGCTGGCGTCGAAGGAGGCGGTGGTGCTCATCTCGCTCGCGAAGGCCGCGACCGGCAAACCGTCGAACGTGGTGATCCGCGGCGTGTCGCCGGCGGGGATCGGGCTGCGCCCCCGCGTGCGGCTCGCGGCCGGGCGCATGTTCAACGCCGGATCGTCCGAGATCGTCGTCGGCAGCGCGATCGCGAAAGGCTTCAGCGGCACGCGGATCGGCGACCGGCTGCGCTTCGCGCAGCGCGACTGGACCGTCGTCGGCCACTTCGACGCCGGCGGCAGCGGCTTCGATTCGGAGATCTGGGGCGACGTCGACCAGCTGATGCAGTCGTTCCGGCGCACCGGCTACTCGTCGATGATCGTGCGCATCGCGCAGGCCGATGCGTTCGCGCGCTTCAAGGCGGACATCGACGTCGATCCGCGGCTCGCCGACGAAGCCAAGCGCGAGCAGGCGTTCTACGGCGACCAGTCGCGGGCGCTGTCGACCTTCATCAACATCCTCGGCATCACGCTGTCGTCGATCTTCTCGATCGCGGCGATGATCGGCGCGATGATCACGATGTACGCGTCGGTGGCCAATCGGGTCGCGGAAATCGGCACGTTGCGCGCGCTCGGCTTCAAGCGCGCGAACGTGCTCGCCGCGTTCCTGCTCGAGGCGCTGCTGCTCGGCCTCGTCGGCGGCGTCGCCGGGCTGGGCTGCGCGGCGCTGATGCAGTTCGCGTCGTTCTCGACGACGAATTTCCAGACCTTCTCGGACCTGTCGTTCCGCTTCGTGCTCACCCCGGCCATCGTCGTGAAGACGCTGCTGTTCTCGCTGGCGATGGGGCTGATCGGCGGCTTCCTGCCGGCGATGCGCGCCGCGCGGATGAATATCGTCGACGCGCTGCGGGCGCGGTGACGCGCGCGCCTGCGGCGTCACGCTTCAACGCTCGCGCGGCAGCCATGCGCCGTGGAATCCGGCCGGCACGCGGCGCGGCAGGTGGACGGTCGCGACCGGCAGCGCGTCGATCGCGCTCGCATCGAGAATCACGACGTCGCTCGTGTCGGTCGCCGCGCGGTAGACCACGACCAGCAGCCAGCCGTCGTCCTCGGCGCTGCGGCCCGGACGCGGCACGAACACCGGCTCGCTGTTCTGGTCGCCCACCGGCAGCGCGTAACGCGTGCTCGTGCCGCGCACGTGGTCGTAGCGCACGACGCCGCGCATCTCGGCGCTGTCGGGCTGCTCGGCCGCATACAGATAGCGGTAGCTGCGCCCCGTGCGGCTTTCGTCGATGCGCGGCAGCTCGATGCCGCCGTCGGCGAGCGGCCCTTCGTCGATCAGCCCGTTCGCGGTATCGATCACGTAGCGCCACAGCACGCCCACCGGGTTGTCCGCAAAGCGGCCGGTGCGCGCGTCGAGCCGCAGGAACCACGGGTATCGCACCGCATCGAGCACGATCGTCGCATCGTCCCTGTCATACGCGTTCACGACGTGCTGGATGAAGCATGGCGCGATGTCGAACCAGCGCACCACGCCGCCGTGACGCGGGATCACGCCGAGACGCGCGCGGCGCTCGTCGTGCCAGCGCAGCGGCATCCGGTGCCCGCGCGACAGCATCGAGAAGTCGTAGCCGACATTGAGGTCGAGCAGGATGCTGTGGGTCGCGGTGATCGCCATGTCGTGCATCATCGACGGCGCCGGCACGTCGACGACCATGTCGACGCGCTGCACGCCGTACGCGTCCGCGACGCCGTAACGCAGCCACGGTTCGCGCCAGTCCGCGCGGAACAGGATCAGCTCGCCCGTCACCGGATCGAGCTTCGGATGCGCGGTCATCGCGCCGCCCAACCCCGCGTGCCGGGCCGGCTCGCCCAACGTGTCGAGTGCGGCCGTGATCGCGAGCGGCGCACCGCCTTCGGCCAGCGCCAGCAGTTCCCCCGCGTGCCGCAGCACGTTCACGCTCGGATTGGCGTCGGGCAGATGCGGCGCCTGCTCGGGCGCATGCACGCGCGCCCAGCGCTGCGTGCGCAGCCAGCGGTTGCAGTAGCCGGTCGCACGGCCGCGCTCGAACGAGATCGCGTGCAGCATCGCGGATTCCGGCCACCACGACAGCACGTCGTTGCCGGCGAAACGGCCTGCGGCTCAGCGGATTCGGGCCGTTGCGCAGCAACGTGCCGTCGAGTTCGGGCGGGATCGCGCCGGTCACGCGCAGGTCGACGAGATCGGCTTCGTCGGCCACCGGCGCGAGCGCGCCGCGGTTCAGGTCGAAAGTCGGCATCGTATGGTGCCCCGGTTCAGCCTTCGTCGGCCGACGGCGGCAGATCGCCGCGCGCCAGCGCGAGCGCATGAGCGCTCACATCGGCCGGCCAGCCGGCGATCAGTTCGCCCATCCGGGCGTGATCGTTCGCGTAAAGCGCGCGGGTCGCCTCCTCGAAGCCCGCCAGATCGCCCCCGATCGCCGACATGAAGTGGTACGCGCGCGCCTGCGCATCGCGCCGCCGATCGGCCGCCGCATGGGTGCGCCGCGCGTCCTCGACGAGCTTGCGCAGCGCGACCGACGCGCCGCCCGGTTGCGCGCCCAGCCAGTCCCAATGGCGCGGCAGCAGCGTGACCTCCCGCGCCACCACGCCGAGCTTCGGCCGGCCGCGGCCGCGTTGTTCGCCCGCGCCCGGCTCGCCGGCTTCGGACGCTGCCCGCGCCTCGGCTGGCGCCGCTGCGTAGCGCGCGCGGACGTCGTCCGCCGTGCCGCGCAGGTCGAGATCGATCGTGCGGCCGGTCGCATCGTCGAAGATCGCGATCGGGCCGCTCGCAGCGTCGTCGGCCGCGCGCCGGACCGCCAGCGCGACCGTCTCCAGCGCCCCGGAGGCGAGGCGCCGATGACCGTCGAACGCGGTGTAGGAAGGAACGAACAGGGAAAGCGTCATCGTGGCCGCCTTGCAGTGGAAATTGGAATGCCGCTATTTTTATCCGGGTATAAACAGACTGTCAATATCATCCGGGTAAAAAAGAATGCGCGTGGTTCTGTCGATTGATTCAAGTTCTGAATCAATCAAGTCAGCAATTGGCATGAAAACGTGAATTCCCCCGTGCCAGAATGGCCAGACGTCATATGACGAAGCGCGCATTCGACGCGCAGTAGCCCCGGCACGTTCCGCCTCTCGGAGGAGACAGATATGAATCCGCTCCACGCGTTGCCGGCGTCCGCGTCGGCGACGGTCGCGCGCACCCGCGTGCGCTGGCTCGTGCTGGCCGCGCTGTTCGCGGTCACGACGATCAACTACGCGGACCGCGCCGCGATCTCGATCGCGGGCCCGAGCCTCGCCCGCGCCCTGCACCTGAGCCACGTGCAGATCGGCTTCATCTTCTCCGCGTTCGGCTGGTCGTACGTGATTGCGCAATTGCCGGGCGGCTGGCTGCTCGACCGCTACGGGTCGCGCATCGTCTACGCGTTCAGCATCTTCTTCTGGTCGCTGTTCACGCTGCTGCAAGGCGCGATCGGCTTCTTCGGCGGCGCCGCCGCATTCGCGCTGCTGTTCGGGCTGCGCTTTCTGGTCGGCGCGGCCGAGGCGCCGTCGTTCCCGGCCAACAGCCGGATCGTCTCCGCGTGGTTCCCGGCGCCTGAGCGCGGCACCGCGTCGGCGATCTTCAACGCGGCGCAGTATGCGGCGACCGTCGTGTTCGCGCCGCTGATGGGCTGGCTCGTGCACGCGTTCGGCTGGCAGTCGGTGTTCGCGGTGATGGGCGTGCTCGGCTTCGCGTTCGTCGCGGTGTGGAACCGCATCGTGTACGACCCGAAGGACCACCCGCGCATCAACCGCGCCGAACTCGACTATCTCGCCGACGGCGGCGCGCTCGTCAACATCGACCAGGCAACCGGCCGGCGCACGCGACGGCGGCCCGCAGCTGCGCCACGTGAAGGCGCTGCTGAGAAGCCGGATGCTGATCGGCATCTACGTCGCGCAGTACTGCATCAACGCGCTGACCTATTTCTTCATCACGTGGTTTCCCGTCTACCTGGTGCAGGCGCGCGGCATGTCGATCCTCAACGCCGGGCTCGTCGCGTCGATCCCGGCCGTGTGCGGGTTCCTCGGCGGCATCCTCGGCGGCGTCGTGTCCGATGCGCTGCTGAAGCACGGCGCGTCGCTGTCGGCCGCGCGCAAGGTGCCGATCGTCATCGGCATGCTGCTGTCGATGTCGATGATCGTCTGCAACTACACCGAATCGCATGTGCTCGTCGTGCTGTTCATGGCGCTGTCGTTCTTCGGCAAGGGGCTCGGCGCGCTCGGCTGGGCCGTCAACGCCGACACGGCGCCGCGCCAGATCGCCGGCCTGAGCGGCGCGCTGCTCAACACCTGCGGCAACCTGTCGAGCATCACGACGCCGATCGCGATCGGCTACATCGTCGAGCGCAGCGGCTCGTTCAACGGCGCGCTCGTCTACGTCGTCGCGCATGCGCTCGTCGCGGTGATCTGTTACGTGTTCGTCGTCGGCGAGATCCGCCGCGTCGAGCTGGAATGAACGACGCGGGCTCGCGCCGGCGCGCCCGGCCGCCCGCGCCAACCAGGAGCGAAGCGATGTCCGAACCCCGCAGCGCCGGCCCGACGCCGGGCACCCCGCTGGTGACGCGCATGCAGGTGATCCCGGTCGCCGGGCGCGACAGCATGCTGCTGAACCTGTGCGGCGCGCACGCGCCGTTCTTCACCCGCAACCTCGTGATCCTCGCCGACAGCAGCGGACGGACCGGCGTCGGCGAAGTGCCGGGCGGCGAAGGGATCCGCCAGGCACTCGAGCGCATGACCGGTCTCGTGGTCGGCCAGCCGATCGGGCGCTACCCGGCGACGCTCAACGCGGTGCGCGCGGCAATGTCCGGCGGCGCCGCCGGCGCCGCCGCGGGCCCGGCGGCCGGCCGCGCGATCCGGCACGAGGTGACGTCGGCCGGCGAGGCCGCCGTGCTGCGGCAGCCCCACGAGATCAACCTGAGGCTGGACAACGTGATCACCGCGATCGAGGCCGCGCTGCTCGACCTGCTCGGCCAGTGCCTCGACGTCCCCGTCGCGGCGCTGCTCGGCGAAGGCCAGCAGCGCGACGCGGTGCCGATGCTCGCGTACCTGTTCTACGTCGGCGACCGTCGCCGCACGGATCTGCCGTATCGCGACGAAGCGCACGCGCCGGCTCCGTGGTTCCGGCTGCGCAATGAAGCGGCGCTCACGCCGGCCGCGATCGCGCGGCAGGCCGAGGCGGCGGTCGAGCGCTACGGCTTCGCCGATTTCAAGCTGAAGGGCGGCGTGATGGCGGGCGCGGACGAGATGGAGGCGATTGCCGCGATCAAGTCGCGCTTTCCCGATTCGCGTGTGACGCTCGACCCGAACGGCGCGTGGTCGCTCGACGAAGCGATCGCGCTGTGCCGCGGGCAGGGCCGCCTGCTCGCGTATGCGGAAGACCCTTGCGGCCCGGAAGCCGGGTATTCGGGACGCGAGGTGATGGCCGAGTTCCGCCGCGCGACCGGCATTCCGACCGCGACCAACATGATCGCGACCGACTGGCGGCAGATGGATCACGCGATCCGCCTGCAGGCGGTCGACATCCCGCTCGCCGATCCGCACTTCTGGACGATGCGGGGCTCGGTGCGGCTCGCGCAGCTGTGCCGCGACTGGGGGCTCACGTGGGGCTCGCACTCGAACAATCACTTCGACGTGTCGCTCGCGATGTTCACGCATGCGGCCGCCGCCGCGCCGGGCGCGATCACCGCGATCGACACGCACTGGATCTGGCAGGAAGGCGATGCGCGGCTCACGCGCGAGCCGCTCGCGATCGTCGGCGGCCAGGTGGCCGTGCCGCAGCGGCCGGGGCTCGGGATCGAGCTCGACATGGCGCAGGTGGAGGCCGCGCATGCGCTGTACCGGCAGGTCGGCGGCACGGCGCGCGACGATGCGGTCGCGATGCGCTGCCTCGTGCCGGGGTGGACTTATGATCCGAAAAGGCCGAGTTTTGCGCGGGGCGTCTGACGGCACGGGCAGCGGCGCGGCATCGAGCAGCGCACAACAAAAAGGGCTCGATCTTGCGATCGAGCCCTTCGGATTCTGTTGGTGGAGCGGAGGAGGATCGAACTCCCGACCTTCGCATTGCGAACGCGACGCTCTCCCAGCTGAGCTACCGCCCCAACAAGCGAACATCATACACACGCTTTCGCGCGCTTGGCAATAGTGTCAAATTACTTTGACGGCGCGCCTGCCAGCACCCATTCGACGACCGAACGGGCGTCGGCATCGCTCATGCGCGGATGCGCGGGCATCGGAATCGCGCCCCACACGCCGGAGCCGCCCTCCTTCACCTTCTTCGACAGCTTCGCGACCGCCTGCGGATCGCCCTTGTAGCGCGCCGCGATGTCCTTGAACGATGGGCCGACCAGCTTGCGGTCGACCGCGTGGCAGCCCATGCACGCATTGCCGCGCGCGACCTTGAGACCGTCGCCGACGTCCGCGTGCGCGATCGCGCCGAACGTGCCCGCCAGCAGCGCCGCAGCCGCGGCGCCTTGAATCCACTGCTTCGGCTTCATTGCGGCGCCGCCTTCGGATTGCCCGGATGAACGTTGGTCGAATTCGAGATCGGCGCGGGCGACTGCAGCGGCGTCGCCTGAACCGACGCGTCGGGCACCGCGCCGACCGTCGCGCCTTCAGCTGGAGCCGCCGCGGACGCGCCGCTCGCAGGGGCCGCCGCCTGCAGCGCCTGCGCGTCCTGCGGCTTGATGTACTGGAACACCTTCACGACCTTCTCGACGCCCGGCACCTGGCTCGCGACTTCCGCGCCGCGGTTGCCTTCGTCGACCGTGACGAGCCCCATCAGGTACAGGTTGCCGCGCTCGCTGACAACCTTGTAGTTGTTCGCGGAAAGATCCTTCGTCGCGATCAGCGCGGTCTTCACGCGCCCTTCGAGGTACGAGTCGTTCGCGCGATCCGACAGCGAGCTGGCCGGCCCGACCGCCAGCTCGTTGACGATGCCGTTCACGTTGTTGATGCCGCGCACGATTTCCTCGGCGCGCTGCTTCGACGCATCGTTCGGCACTTCGCCCGTCAGCAGCACGCGGCGGTTGAACACGGTTACGCCCACGTGCGACTGGTCCGGCAGGCCGTTGTTGATCTGCGTCGTCGCCTTGAGCTGGATCTCGCGGTCTTCCGTCTGCGCGCCGAGCGTGCGGCGGTCGGTCGCGATCAGCGCGCCGCCGCCTGCCGCGGCGCCCACCACCCCGAGCACGCAGCCCTGTAGCGACACGGCGAGACCGGCCGTCAGCGCGGCCAGCAGCGTGGTTCTGACGAGCGTCTGTTGGACGCGGCTTTTTTTCATCGACGGCTCTCCTTCGTTCAATCCTCACCCAGCAGCATCGCGTCGATGCCGTCGCACAGGCAGTGGATGGTCAGCAGATGGATTTCGTGAATGCGCGCCGCCCGGTCGGCCGGCACGCTGATCGGGATGTCGGTGTCGGACAGCGCGGCCGCCAGCGCAAGGCTGCTGCCGCCGGTGAGCGCGACCACCGTCATCTCGCGCTCGTGCGCCTCGTCGACGGCGGCCAGCACACGCGGCGACGCGCCGGTCGGGTCCAGCACGAGCAGGATGTCGCCGGTCTGCCCGAGCACGCGCACCTGCTGCGCAAACAGCTGATCCGGCGCCAGCGCGCCGGTCAGGCCGGCATGGGACGCGTCGGTGGCAAGCGCGATCGCCGGCAGGCCCGGGCGCTCGCGCTCGAAGCCGCCGACCAGCGACACGGCGAGGTAGCGGGCGGCGGCAGCCGACAGGCCGTCGCCGCATGCGACGATCTTGTTGCCGTTCGCCAGCGCGGCGAACATCGCGTCGACCGCGGCCGCGATCGGCAACGACAGCGCGTCGCCGGCTTCGGCGTGAAGCGCGGCGCTGTCGTGGAAATGTTGCTGAATACGTTCGACTGACATCGATTCCTGATCGGGTGCTATGCGTGATGGGGCATCGCGCGACATCGTGAGTGCGGCGAGTTTACCGTACTCCGCGGTCTCGCCCCGGAGGCCGGCAGAACTCTTTACATCTGGTCACAGCTCGCGTCACGTGTCGTCCGCGCGAAACGCGTCGCGCAGCCACACGAGCTGCGTTGCCTCGAACGCGACCACGTCGAAGCGGCACGGCGCGCCCGCGCCGTGCCTCACCCAGAAGCACTGGGCCGCCGCGACGAGCCGCATGCGCTTGCGCCAGCCGACGCTCGCCGCCGCGCCGCCGTGCCGGACGCTGCGCCGCGCGCGCACCTCGACGAACACCAGCGTGCCGTCCGGCTCGCGCATCACGAGATCGAGCTCGCCGCCGCGCATCGTCACGTTCGCCGCGACGAACGCGAGCCCGCGGCGCTCGAGGAACTGCCGCGCCCGCGCCTCGAACGCCGCGCCGACCGACTTGGATCGCGCCGCGCCGGAAAAGTTGTCCGTGCGCGCAGCCGGCTGCCCATCCGCACGCGACGGCGCGCGTCCGCCGCCCGATCCGGCCGGCGCCCCGTGGCACAATGCCGACCTTGTTCCGCTTGCGCCGCGACCGCGCGCGTTGCCCGCCATGACTGCCCTCCTCGAACTTGCGCACTCGCAGCACTACCCGAGCGCCGCGCTCTACATCGTCGCGACGCCGATCGGCAACACCGCCGACATCACGCTGCGCGCGCTCCACGTGCTCGGCCTCGCCGACCGCATCGCCGCCGAAGACACCCGCAACACCGGCCAGCTGCTCGCGCGCTACGGAATCTCGAAGCCGCTCGTCGCTGCGCACGAGCACAACGAACGCGAAGCCGCGCTGCGCGTGATCGAGCACCTGCGCGCGGGTGAACGCGTCGCGTATGTGTCGGACGCCGGCACGCCGGGCATCTCGGACCCCGGCGCGCGGCTCGTCGACGCGGTGCGCGCGGCCGGCTTCGCGGTGATTCCGCTGCCGGGCGCGAGCGCGGCCGTGACCGCGGTGAGCGTCGCCGGCGACTGGGCCGGCGCGTTCACGTTCGCGGGATTCCTGCCGCCGAAGGCGAAGCAGCGCGCCACCGCACTGCAGGCGCTCGCCGCGCATCCATACGCGCTCGTGTTCTACGAAGCGCCGCACCGGATCGTCGAGACGGTCGCCGCGCTCGCGGACGCGTTCGGCCCCGCGCGCCGGCTGCTGATCGCGCGCGAACTGACCAAGCTACACGAACAGCTGTTCCAGGGCACCCTGGCCGAAGGGCTGACGTGGCTCGAAGGGGACGCGAACCGGCAGCGCGGCGAGTTCGTGCTCGTCGTCGAAGGCGCGCCGGCCGACGAGGGCGCGGCCGACGACGCCGCGCACGACGCGCTGCTCAGGCTGCTGCTGGAAGAGGTGCCGGTGAAGAGCGCGGCCAGGCTCGCGGCCGCGCTGACGGGCGCGTCGCGCAACGCGCTGTATGCGCGCGCGCTCGTGCTGAAGGACGGTTGAGCGGCGGCGCCGCGGAAACGACAAAGGGCTGCCGATGGCAGCCCTTTGTCGTTTGGCCCGCTGGCGGCAGCGGGAGCCGTCGCGTTACTTGGTCGAGATCGACGCGAGCATTTCGTCGCGCGCTGCGCGCGCTTCCTGCGGCGACAGCCCTTCGATCTTCACACGCCCGGTGCCGGCGTGCACGAGGCCGATCAGCTTGGCGGCCGCGTACGACAGGTCGAGCACGCGACCACGCTTGAACGGCCCGCGGTCATTGACCTTCACGACGACCCACTTGCCGGTCGACGCGTTCGTCACCTTGATGTACGACGACAGCGGCAGCGTCCGGTGAGCGGCCGTGAACGCGTTCATGTTGAAGCGCTCGCCGTTCGCGGTGCGGCGGCCGTGGAAGCCCCTGCCGTACCACGACGCCCGGCCGGTCTGGCGGAAATCGGATACGTCGGCGCCGTCGATCGGCTGCGCATCGGCGAGCGACGCGCCCTTGGCTTCCTTGCTGTCGGCAGCCGGCATCGACGCCAGCGCCGAATCGAAATTCAGTTGCTGCTTGTCGTCGTCCGCCTTCGCGGCGGCAGCGGTCTTGTTGACCGCACCCTTCTGGTTGGCGCTGCCGGTGGTCTGGCTGGGCGGCACGGCACAGCCCGTCAGCGCGAAAAATACAGCCAAAGTTCCGAATCGGCTCGGAAATCGAAATTTCATCGACGTGTCGCCTTCTGGTTCGGGCCGCGTTTTCACAACATTGCTATGCGGCCCGGACGGCAAATGCGCGCAACGCCCCGCTCGACCACGAGCAGGCGGCTAGCATGGACGCGGCTATCGTACTCGCCGCAACCGTCCTGATTAGCTTTCACGTCTGGCGCAACCTGTCCCCGGCAGCCTGACCAGACCCCACATGCCGCCATCGAACATGGCTTTCACGTTCGCGCGCGTCGATACAGCCAACGCACAGGAACGGCGGCACAGGCCTCATCCGGCGGCGCGGCAGCAGGGCCGCAGCGGGCGCGCAGCACCCGGCCGGACAAGACGTGAGCACCGAACAGTCGGTGCTGGATTCACCGCCGGACTCCCCGGCGGCCGATGCTTGACGGTGAATCCGACGCCCCGTTTAACGGGGCCGAAACACCAGCGAACTGCGTGAAATTCACGCACAGTGGGCCGCATTATACATAAATCAAAACGCTGTCTCGAAAAGCGCCCCCGCCGGACCATTGATTCTCTCTATGGCCGTAACAATCGGGATGCTCGGGGAATGCCCGTAGAAGCGCGCCGCGCGGCGCGGCGCCACGCCCACATGCGGCGCGTGCGACCGGTACAATCGCTCCTTTTAGCCGCCGGTGCTTCCATGAAAGTCACGCTCATCCCGGTCACGCCGTTCCAGCAGAACTGCTCGCTGCTCGTCTGCGAGGCGACCGGCCGCGCCGCCGTCGTCGATCCCGGCGGCGATCTCGAACGGATCGAACAGGAAGTCGCCCGCCAGAACGTGCAGGTCGAGAAGGTGCTGCTCACGCACGGGCACATCGATCACTGCGCGGGCGCGAAGGCGCTCGCGACCCGCTACGGCGTGCCGATCGAAGGGCCGCAGGAGGACGAGCGCTTCTGGATCGAGAAGCTGCCGACGCAGAGCGAGCGCTTCGGCTTCCCGGCCGCGGACGCGTTCGAGCCCGACCGCTGGCTGAACGACGGCGACACCGTGCAGTTCGGCGACGAGACGCTCGAGGTCTACCACTGCCCGGGCCACACGCCGGGCCACGTCGTGTTCTTCAGCCGGCCGCACCGGCTCGCGATCGTCGGCGACGTGCTGTTCGCGGGCTCGATCGGCCGCACGGATTTCCCGCGCGGCAACCACGCCGACCTCGTCCGCTCGATCAAGGAGAAGCTGTGGCCGCTCGGCGACGACGTCACGTTCGTGCCCGGCCACGGCCCGGTGTCGACGTTCGGCGACGAGCGCCGCACGAATCCGTTCGTCTCGGACAAGGTGTTCGGATGAACCAGAAGGCGATTCAGGAAATCTACGTCAGCACCGACGTCGAGGCCGACGGCCCGATTCCCGGCCCGCACTCGATGCTGAGCTTCGCGTCGGCCGCGTACACCGAGGACAAGCAGCTGATCGCGACGTTTTCCGCGAACCTCGAGACGCTGCCCGGCGCGCAGCCGCATCCGGTGCAGGACGCGTGGTGGAAGACCCAGCCCGATGCGTGGGCCGCGTGCCGGCGCGACCTGCAGGCGCCGGAAGCGGCGCTCGTCGCCTACGTCGACTGGGTCGAGGCGCTGCCCGGCAAGCCGGTGTTCGTCGCGATGCCGGCCGGCTTCGATTTCACGTTCATGTTCTGGTACATGATGCGCTTCGCGGGCCGCTGCCCGTTCTCGTGGTCGGCGCTCGACATCAAGACGCTCGCGTTCGCGATGACGGGCCTGCCGTACCGCAAAGCGATCAAGCCGCGCTTCCCGAAGCACTGGTTCGACGATCATCCGCACACGCACGTCGCGCTCGACGACGCGATCGAGCAAGGCGCGCTGTTCTGCAACATGCTCGCCGACCTGCGCACGCAGCAGGCCGCGCTCGCCGCGCGCTCGGGCGCTGCCGACACGGCGGCCGACGACGGCCTGGCGGGACAAAATCCTACGGACCCGCGTGCAAATTAGCGAATCTCCCTCAGCGGCGGCGCATATCGGATTGCCTTTCCTTTCGCACCCCTCTAACATTCGGAGTGTTGTAGCTGCCGCATGGAGGCGCAGGTGACGCTCGATTCCTTTTCGCAAAAAATCCTTCGCCTGTTGCAGCTCGACGCGCGCCGTTCCGTCCAGGAAATCTCCGACCAGGTCGGCCTGTCGAGCACGCCGTGCTGGCGCCGCATCAAGGACATGGAGCAATCCGGCGTGATCCAGCGCTACACCGCGCTGCTCGATCGCGAAAAGCTCGGCCTGCACGTGTGTGCGCTCGCGCACGTGCACCTGACCCGTCACAACGAGGGCGGCGTCGAGCAGTTCGAGCGCGAGATCGCGACCTGCCCGGAAGTCACCGAGTGCTACAGCACGACCGGCGAAGCCGATTACATCCTCAAGATCGTCGCGCCCGACATCAAGGCGTACGACGTGTTCCTGCACGAGCGCATCTTCAAGATTCCGGCGGTGTCGCAGGTGCGCACGAGCGTCGTGCTGCGCGAGATCAAGTTCGATACGCAGCTGCCGCTCTAAGCGCGAACCGCTCCCCGTCATGGACGCTCCTGCACCGCCCGCGTGAAACTGATCCGGCGCGCGCCGAACTGCCGCGCCAGCGCGCCGACGTCGAGCCGTTCGGCAAGCGCCGCGTCGGCATCGGCGCTCGCGCGCGGATCGGCCGCGAGCGTCACGTCGATCTCGAGCCCCGTGCTCAGGTAGTGGAGATTCACCGTGTCGGCGCGCAGGCCGCGCCGCGCGAGCTCGGCCTCGAGCCGGGCCGCGATCTCGCCGCGCGGCGGCAGCGCGAGCGCCGGCCGGCGCGCCGCGTCGTTCTCCGGATCGACGTGGATCAGCGCGTCGAGCACGCGCCGGTCGGACAGCACGCGCGCGCGCGCGGTCTCCGCGATGTAATGCCCTTCCGATACGGAGATCATCGGGTCGACGAGGATATGCGCATCGACGAGCGCCGAGTCGCCCATCTTGCGCGTGCGCAGGTCGTGCACGTCGCGCACGCCGGGCGTGGCCGCGAGCAGCGCGCGAATCTCCGCGGTGTCGGTCTCGTCGAGCGCGCGGTCGGAGAGGTCCTGCAGCGCGTCATAGCCGAACGTCCAGCCCATCCGCGCGACCATGAAGCCGACGATCGCAGCGGCGATCGGGTCGAGCAGCCGCACGCCGGCAAGACTGCCGACGATGCCGATCGCGACCACGAGCGACGACGCGGCATCCGAGCGCGCATGCCATGCATTCGCGACGAGCATGGCCGAACGCACGCGCTGCGCCTCGCGCAGCATGTAGCGGAACAGCGCCTCCTTCGACACCAGCACGGTGACCGCGACGATCAGCGCACTGAAATGCACGGGCGGAATGTCCTCGAGATGCACGAGGCGATCGCCCGCGCGCCACAGCATGCCGATTCCCACCGCGATCAGAATCCCGCCGAGAAACAGCGACGCAACCGTCTCGTAACGGCTGTGCCCGTAATTGTGATCGGCGTCCGGCATTGCGCCACTGTGGCGATTCGCGACCAGGACGACAAAATCCGAGATCAAATCGGAGATTGAATGGATGCCATCGGCAATCAGCGCCTGCGAATGCGCAATCGTGCCGACTGCGATCTGAAACGTCGCCAGCACGACATTGAGCACGATACTGACCAGCGTGCTCTTGCGCGCAACCGCGTGCTTTTCTCCGCTATGCGCGTCGCCGGAAAAGGTGGACATGAAATATGAGATAACGGTTGAGATAGGTGATTCTATCAAACCAATCTCGCCGGGCATTCCGTTAACACGGATTTTTCCCGTTAAATCAGACGCTTATGCGAACGGGTCGCATTTTCATTCACGCCGACCGTGACGTTTCCGTGACATTTTCCTTACATTTTCGTATCACGATGCAAAAAAGGCCGCACTCCTCGACGGAGACGCGGCCTTCTTTCGGCACCGACTTAATCAGTCGTTTAAATCGCGAACTGTTCGCGGTTCTTGCCGGCGATCCAGCGCGGCGGCTTGCCGCGGCCCGACCACGTCGCGCCCGATTCCGGATCGCGGTATTTTGCCGCGACGCCGGCACGCGGACGGCCGACCTTGCCAGCCTTCGCACGGCTCAGGCCGAGCTCGGCGAGCGTAAAGCCGTAGTCAGCGATTTTCTGCTTCACGTCATTGAGGACTTCGGCGTATTCACGCGACTTCGCCTCTTCGATTTGCTTCTCCAGCTTTTCCCGCTGGGCCAGCAGGTCCTTGTAAGAAGACATAGTTTCCCTTTTATCTGACCAATGGCGCCGGTCTTGAGCCGGCTCACCATTCTTGAAATATTTGTGCCTCGGATTTTGAAGGCAGAGATTAGCACAAAACAGATTTGATAGAGCGCGTTTCACGAAAATACACAGATCGTTTTCAATTCGGCCGTGTCATTTTGACCTGCCGCGGCCTTATCTCAAATTTTTACGCGGTTGCATAGAGATTAGGACATTACCGATCCACTAATTGGACTTTCAGCATACGCAATTACCCTGCATCTGAAAAATCAAAGCTTTCATCAGACGACAGGTTTGCGAAAAAGTATGCAATAAAGCAATGCTATGCGCGGCGGTGCGACGTCACGCCGCAGCGTGCGCACTCGCAATCAATTGCTCGCTCAATTGCTCGCGCAGCGCAGCCGGGCCAGCGTCGGCCGGCAGCGGCGCGAACGGCGTGCGCAGCCGTCGGCCGTCGTGCCGCCAGTCGGCGCCGTAGCGGTCGACGCCCAGCAGGTCGAGCCCGGCGCGGCGCACGTCGCTCGACTCGTACGCATCCCATAAGGCGCGCTCGTCGTCGAAGCCGAGCGGCGCCCGCGCGTCGAGCGCCGTGCCGTCCACCCAGCCCATCCGGCCGAATCCGCCGATATAGCGCAGCCGCTCGACGTCGAGCGCCCAAAACGTGAAATCGCCGAGCGCGAGATAGCGCGCGGCGTCGGGTTCGTAGCGCAGGTAGCGCGCGACGAGATGCGGATCGGCGTCGACCGGCGCGAAGCGGCCGAGCAGCGTCGCGCGCTCGGCGTTCAGCACGTCGCCGTCCGGCGCGTCGACGACGAGAAAGCCCGCACGCGGATCGGCGGCGAGATTGCGCGTGTGCTCGGCGAGGCCGCTCACGAGGATCACGGGCCGGTGGCGCGCGTCCGGCGCGAACGGCACGACCGTCGGATACGGAAAGCCTTGCGGCTCGCGCGCGTGCGTCGCGAGCGTGCCGAGCGCGCAACGGTGCAGCAGGTGCAGGGCGATGGCGGGGTCGATGTTCACGAAAACTCCTGCGGTCGAAAGGCATGGAATGGAAATGTCAGCAGCGCGCGACGCCGATATGTCGCGCGCACGCAGCTTGCTGCATCGATGTTACTCGCGGCGGTCGCCGGCCGACCATTGGCCGAAAGGCAGATGAGGCGCGCGCCGGCACGCCCGCCAAGCCGGAAACGGCAGACGACATCTCGCTCGCCCGACACACTCCGAACGCCTGGAGCACCAGCCCACAACGCCGGCAAGATCGTAAGCGCTTCGATAGAATCGGACGAATCCAGCCAGCGCCGCGCGCCCATCCATCGCCCCACCCGAGAGCGTCCCGTGTCCGAATCTTCGTCCCGATCCCCGTCCGACTTCGCCGCGCCGCCCGACGCGCATCGCGCGCTCGCGTTGCCGGTTCGCCAGCGGGCCCGCACCGCCACGATGGCGCTGTTCTTCGTCGCCGGCATGATGTACGCGTCGTGGGGCGTGCACGTGCCGACCGTGCGCGACAAGTTCGCGCTGAGTCCCGCGCTGCTGTCCATCGCGCTGTTCGCGGTGGCCGGCGGCTCGATCGCCGCGATGCTGACCGTCGCGCGCTGGATCGCGCGCGTCGGCTCGCGCACCGCATGCCTCGCGGGCGGCCTCGTGATGTCGGCATGCGCGGCGCTGATCCTCGTGGTGCCCGACTATCCGCTGCTGCTCGCGGTGCTCGCGCTGTTCGGCTTCTCGATGGCGACGCTCGACGTCGCGATGAACGCCGAGGCGAGCGCGGTCGAGATCGCGCTCGGCAGGCCGATCATGTCGGCGCTGCACGGGATGTTCAGCGTCGGCGGGATGGCGGGCGCGGCGGCCGGCGGCGCGCTGCTGTCGGCCGGCATGGCGCCTGCCGCTCACCTCGCGCTCGCCGCTGCGGTCAGCGCCGCGGCGCTCGTCGCCGCGTGCCCGTCGGTGCTGCCGCACGTCCCGCATCACGCGCACGCGCACGGCGGCGGCAACCGCTGGCGCTCGCCCGCGCTGTGGATGCTCGGCGGCATCGCACTCGTGGCCCTCATCGCCGAAGGCGCGATGTACGACTGGGCGACCGTCTACATGCGCGACGTCGTCGCGGCCGGCCCCGCGCTCGCGAGCGCCGCGTATGCGGCCTTCTCCGGCGGCATGGCGGCCGCGCGCTTCGCCGGCGACGCGGTGCGCGCGCGCTTCGGCGCGCCGCAGCTCGTGTTCGCGAGCGCGTCGCTTGCGTGCGCGGGGATGATCGGCGCGCTGCTGCTGCCGCACCCGATCGCGGTGCTGACGGGTTTCACGCTGATGGGCCTCGGGCTCGCGAACATGATGCCGGTGCTGTTCGCCGCGGCCGCGCGCGTGAAGGGCATCCATGCGGCCGAAGGCCTCGCGCACGTGGCCGGCCTCGCCTATTTCGGACTGCTGTTCGGTCCGGTCGTGATCGGCGCGGTCGCGCAGGCCGCGAACCTGACGATCGGGCTCGCGGTCGTCGCGCTGTGCGCGGCGCTCGTCGCGGCCGTCGCGCCGAAGGTGCTCGCGCACCTGAAGATCTGACGGCAGGCCGGCACGCATGGCGTGCCCCGCAAAAAGAAACGCGCATGCGTTGCCGCATGCGCGTTTCTACCCCTGCTGTCGACCGCTCGCTGCTTACATCTTCACTTCGTCGAGGAACGTCTTCTTGCCGCCCTTGTAGTTGTAGAGCGAAATCACGCCGTGCTTCAGGTCGCCCTTCGAATCGAACGACGTCGTCCCGATCACGCCCGTGTAGTTCGTCTCCGGCATCGCCGCGAGGATCTTCGCCGGATCGGTCGAGTTCGCGCGCTTCATCGCGTCGGCGATGATGTACACCGCGTCATACGTGAACGGCGCGTAGATCTGGATCGGCTGGCCGAAGCGCTTCTCGTACTTCGCCTTGAACGCGGCGCCGCCCGGCATCTTCTCGAGCGAAGCCCCCGCTTCCGAGCACACGACGTTGTCGGTCGCGTCGCCGGCCAGGTCGGCCAGCTTCTCCGTGCACACGCCGTCGCCCGCGAGGATCTTCGCGCGCAGGCCGAGCTGCTTCGCCTGCTTCGCGAACGGGCCGCCCGTCGCGTCCATGCCGCCGTACATGATCGCGTCCGGATTCTCGCCCTTGATCTTGGTCAGAATCGCGCGGAAATCGACCGCCTTGTCGTTCGTCGCGTCGTGCGACATCACCTTCAGGCCGAGCGCCTTGGCCTTCTTCTCGAACTCGTTCGCGAGACCCTGGCCGTAGGCGGTCGAATCGTCGACCACCGCAACGCTCTTGATGCCCTTCGAATGCGCGTAGTTCGCAAGTGCCGGGCCCTGCTGCGCATCGGTCGCGACGACGCGGTACGTCGTCTTGAAGCCTTGCTGCGTGTAAGCCGGGTTGGTCGCCGACGGCGAGATCTGCACGATGCCGGAATCGCTGTAGATCTTCGACGCCGGGATCGAGGTGCCCGAGTTCAGGTGGCCGACCACCGCGGCGACCTTGTCGTCGACGAGCTTCTGCGCGACCTGCGTCGCCTGCCGCGGGTCGGCCGCGTCATCCTGCGCATCGAGCTGCAGCGTGATTTTCTGGCCGCCGACCGTGAGACCCTTCGCGTTGATTTCCTCGACGGCGAGACGCGCGCCGTTTTCATTGTCCTTGCCGAGGTGTGCAATGCCGCCCGTCAACGGCGCGACGTGGCCGATCTTGACGACTTGATCGGCGGACGCGTTGCCTGCGGCAGCAACGCACAGCGTTGCCGCTGCGGCGATCGGCAGCAACTTTTGCATCTTGATATTCATATAAGTCTCCAGTTTCGATCCCAAAAACGCCATCGCCCCGTGCCCCGCTGCCATCCCTGTGCTTGCCATCACTGGACGATTCGCCGGTTGCATCGTTCATGCACTTGGCCTCAAGCACGCGAAGCGGTCGCTTTTAGCAGCCGCCCACCCGTACTTGCGCCGAAGTGTAGGTGATCAAATTAATTTGTGGGACTTTTTTGGGGTAGTGGTAACACTACCGATGCAAGCATGTATCGGGCCACCCTCGGACCTCGCGGCAACGCCCGCCGGATAAGGGTTACCGCTAGTTCCGACACCTTATTGAAAGGCTTTTACAAGGCGCTCGCGCAACATTCCCGATCATCATTTTGAGCATTGGATCGCGACGCCGGACGCGCGCTCAGCGGGCCGCCGCACGCCATTCGGCGTCGAGCGCATCGATCAATTGCGACGTCGTCAGTGCGTCGCCGCGCCGCCGCGCGAGCGGCGCGCCCTGCCCGGCCCACAGCGACAGATAGTCGCCGTCGTTCGCGCGCGCGGCGGCCTGGCGCAGCGGCTGCGTCAGCGCGTTCTGCACCGGATACGGCGCGACGTCGCCAAGGCGCTCGCCGAGCCGCGCCATCAGCGTGTTGCGCAGCCCGCGCGCATGACGCCCGGTGATCGCGCGCGTGACCTGCGTCGACGTGTCCGTGCTCGCGAGCAACCGCGCTTTCCAGTCGGCGGCGATCGCGCTTTCCGCGCACGTCAGGAACGCGGTGCCGAGCTGCGCGGCCTGCGCGCCGAGCGCGAGCGCCGCCGCGATGCCGCGGCCGTCCATGATGCCGCCCGCCGCGAGCACGGGCAGCCCGGTCGCGTCGACGAGCTGCGGCACGAGCGCGAGCGTGCCGATCAGCGCGTCGTCGGCCGCGCCGATGAACGTCCCGCGATGGCCGCCCGCCTCGGCGCCCTGCGCGGACAGCGCGTCGGCGCCGGCCGCCTTCCAGGCGAGCCCTTCCGCGACATGCGTCGCGGTGCCGATCACGTAGGTGCCGGCCGCCTTCAGACGGGCGACGTCGGCCGCGTCGAGCACGCCGAACGTGAAGCTCGCGACCGGCACGCGCAGCGACACGAGCATGTCGAGCTGTGCGCGAAAATCGGGCGCGAAGCGCGCGGGCGCGACGCCCGGCGGCAGGCCGAGCGCCGCGTTGAGCGGATCGATCGCGGCGAGCGCGCGCGCGATCGTCGCCGCGTCGGGCACGAGCTCCGGCAGCACGAACAGGTTGACGGCGAACGGGCGGTCGGTGGCCGCGCGGATCTGCGCGACCTCGTCGGCGAGGCGTTCGGGCGCGAACGCGCCGCCGCCGAGGCTGCCGAGCGCGCCGGCGTTCGATGCGGCGGCGACCATCGCGGGCGTGGTCGCGCCGACCATGGGCGCCTGCACGAGCGGCAGGCGCAGGCCGAAGCGTTCGGCGAACGGCGTGGACAGGGAGCGGGCTGACATGAGCGGATCCTTCGGTGGCGCGCGAAAGCGCGTTGTAATGGGTCGATGCGTTCGACTCTACCGAAGCGCCGCACCACCGAAAAATGAATAATCGTGAACGGAACGTTCGCTGCGCGAGAAGCGAACGGCGCGCGCTGCCACCGCTTCTCGCCGATCGGTGGCACACTAGACCGTCCCTTTTTTCAATCCCGAGAGGCGCGCGCCGCGCGGCCTCGCTCGCCAGGAGTGCACCTTGACAGCCCAATGGATCGACATCCCGACCGGTAACGACAGCTTCGGCGGCTATCTCGCGCTGCCGCGGCGCGGCAAGGGTCCCGCCGTCATCATCGTGCAGGAGATCTTCGGCGTGAACGCGCATATCCGCTCGGTCGCCGACCAGTACGCGGCCGACGGCTACGTCGCACTCGCGCCGGACGTGTTCTGGCGCACCCAGCCGCGCGTCGAGCTGGCCTACGAAGGCGCGGACCGCGACAAGGGCATCGAGCTGCTGCAGAAGACCGACGTGAACCTCGCGGTCGCGGACGTCGCCGCGGCGGCCGACCTGCTGCGCACGCGGCGCCCGAAGCCGGCGGCAAGGTCGCCGCGATCGGCTACTGCTTCGGCGGCCGCCTCGCGTATCTCGCGGCCGCGACCGGCAAGATCGACGCCGCGGTCGCCTATTACGGCGGCCGCATCCAGAACGCGCTCGACGTCGCGGGCAAGGTCACGCAGCCGATCCTGTTCCATTACGCGGAAAACGACCACGCGATCCCGCTGGCGGCGGTCGACCAGGTGAAGGCCGCGTTCGCCGGCCGCGACAACGCCGCGTTCCATCTGTACCCGGGCGCCGAGCACGGCTTCAACTGCGCCGAGCGCGCGTCGTACAACCAGCGCGCAGCGGCGCTCGCGCACGGCCGCACGCTCACGTTCCTGGCCGAACAGCTGTAGTCGCAGCCGGCGGCCCCGGCACGCCGCGGCCGCGTTATCCTCGCTCGATCGTCACGCGTCACAACGGGGGTGAGCGCGATGCAGTCGGACTATCTCGGATATGACGCGATCGGCCTCGCCGCGCTGGTGCGCGAGCGCGCCGCGAGCCCGCGCGAGCTGATCGACGCCGCGATCGGGCAGGCCGAAGCGGTCAATCCCGCGATCAACGCGGTCGTGCTGCAGGATTACGACACCGCGCGCGAGCGCGCCGCCGCGCTGTGCGAATCCGGCGGCCCGTTCGCGGGCGTGCCCTATCTCGTCAAGGATCTCGGCGCGGCGGTCGCGGGGCTGCCGCTGTCGATGGGCAGCCGGCACTACCGGTATTTCGTGCCCGACGCCGATTCGCCGCTGATCGCGAAAAGCCGCGCGGCAGGGCTCAACGTCTTCGGCAAGACCAACACGTCCGAAATCGGCCAGATGCCGTATACCGAGCCGGAGCTGTTCGGCGCGTGCCGCAACCCGTGGAGCCTCGACCACACGCCCGGCGGCTCGAGCGGCGGCGCGGCCGCGGCCGTCGCGGCCGGCATCGTGCCGCTCGCGCACGCGTCCGACGGCGGCGGCTCGATCCGCATTCCCGCGTCGTGCTGCGGGCTGTTCGGCCTCAAGCCGAGCCGCAACCCGGCGCTCGTCGACATCCCGACGAACGGCGATCTGGTCGTCCAGCACGCGGTCGCGCGCAGCGTGCGCGACAGCGCGCTGCTGCTCGACGTCACGACCGGCCGGCCGCTGCCGCCCGGCGCGCCCGGCACCTTCCTCGGCGCGCTCGACGCGCCGCCCGCCGCGCTGCGGATCGGCCTCGTCACCCACCCGATGCTCGCGCCGGCGCTCGCCGACGATACGCGCGCGGCGCTCGACGACGCCGCCGCGCTCGTCGCGTCGCTCGGCCACCACGTCGAGCCGGCGGCGCTGAACCTCGACTACGCGCGCATCGGCGAGACTTTCCTGACGCTGTGGGCGACGATCGCCGAGGAGATGGTGCTCGGCGCGCGCACGCTGACGGGCCGCACGCCGCAACGCGGCGAATTCGAGGCGGCGACGTGGGCGATGGCCGTGGTCGGCCGGCGGCTCGCGCGCACGCGGCTGCCGGACGTGCTCGAGTGGCAGCGCCAGCTCACCGTGCAGGTCGCGCGCGCCGCCGCGCGCTACGACGTGCTGCTGTGCGCGTCGCTCGCCGGCCCGCCGGTCAAGATCGGCGAGCTGCAGCCGACGCCGTTCGAGCATGCGCAGATGAAGCTGCTCGCGGCGCTGCCGATCAAGCCGCTGCTGAAGGAGATGCTCGCGAAGGCGTCGCAGAAGACGTTCGCGTGGGCCGGCTGCACCGAGCTCTTCAACCTGACCGGCCAGCCGGCGATGTCGGTGCCGCTCTACTGGAACGCGCGCGGCCTGCCGATCGGCGTGCAGTTCGCCGCGCGCCACGGCGACGACGCGCTGCTGCTGAAGCTCGCGCGGCAGCTCGAACAGGCGCGGCCGTGGTTCGACCGCCGGCCGCCGCTGATGCAGGCGCGGGGGTGATGCGCGCGGCGTTTACACGCCGAGCCGTTCGCAGATCGTCTTGGTCGCGGCCGCGCTGTTCAGCGTATAGAAATGCAGCCCCGGCACGCCGGCGTCGAGCAGCCGCTGGCACAGGCCCGTGACGACGTCCGCGCCGAATGCGCGGATCGCGTCGCGATCGTCGCCGAAGCTCTCGAGCCGGCGCGCGATCCAGCGCGGCACCTCGGCGCCGCACATCTCGGAGAAGCGCATCAGCTGCGAGAAGTTCGTGATCGGCATGATGCCCGGCACGATCGGCACCTCGACGCCGAGCTTGCGCGCGTCGTCGACGAAGCGGAAATACGCGTCCGCGTTGAAGAAATACTGCGTGATCGCGGAATTCGCGCCGGCCTTCACCTTGCGCGCGAAGTTCTCGAGATCGGCCTTCGGCGAGCGCGACTGCGGATGGTATTCCGGATAGCCGGCGACCTCGATGCGGAACCAGTCGCCGTGCTCCGCGCGGATGAAGCTGACCAGCTCCGACGCGTAGCGCAGCTCGCCGACCTCGCCCATGCCGGACGGCAGGTCGCCGCGCAGCGCGACGATGTGGCGGATGCCGTGCGAGCGGTACTGGTCGAGGATCGCGCGCAGGCTGTCCTTCGACGAGCCGATGCACGACAGGTGCGGCGCGGCCTCGAGGCCGTCCTTCTGCATGTCGAGCACGGTATCGAGCGTGCCCTGCTGCGTCGAGCCGCCGGCGCCGAACGTCACGGAGACGAATTTCGGCTTCAGCGGCAGCAGCTGCGCACGGGTCGCGCGCAGCTTCTCGACGCCTTCCGCCGTCTTCGGCGGGAAGAATTCAAACGAGAGTTCGATCGGTTTCATGATTCAGAAGACGCTGGACTTGCCCGCTCAGCCGATGTTGCGCTGGCCGAAGATGAGGGCGGACAGCAGCCAGGACACGATGCTGTACAGGATCGAACCGAAGAATGCGGACCAGAACCCGGATACCTCGAAGCCCTTGAGCAGCGACGACGCGAACCAGAAGCACAGCGCGTTGACGACGAGGATGAACAGCCCGAGCGTGACGACCGTGACGGGCAGCGTCAGCAGGATCAGCACCGGCCGGATCACCGTGTTGATCAGCCCCAGCACGACCGCGACGATCAGCGCGGTGCCGAAGCTCTTGATGTGGATCGACGGCACCAGGTAGGTGATGATCAGCAGCGCGAGGGCATTGATGATCCAGGACAGGATGACGCTCATGTAATGCTCCGGTTCGGTGGACGCTCGGACGGCGCGGCGCCGCCGCCGCGCCGGTGGCGGGCGGCGGCTTGCCGCATCAGTAGCGGTAGTGGTTCGGCTTGAACGGGCCTTCCTTCGCCACGCCGATGTACGCCGCCTGCTCGTCCGACAGCACCGACAGGTTCGCGCCGATGCGCGCGAGGTGCAGGCGCGCGACCTTCTCGTCGAGGTGCTTCGGCAGCACGTACACCTTGTTCTCGTACTCGCCGCCGCGCGTGAACAGCTCGATCTGCGCGAGGGTCTGGTTCGCGAACGAGTTCGACATCACGAACGACGGGTGGCCGGTCGCGCAGCCGAGGTTCACGAGGCGGCCTTCGGCCAGCAGGATGATGCGCTTGCCGTCCGGGAAGATGATGTGGTCGACCTGCGGCTTGATGTTTTCCCACTGGTACTGGCGGGTCGACGCGACGTCGATTTCCGAGTCGAAGTGGCCGATGTTGCAGACGATCGCGTTGTGGCGCATCGCCTTCATGTGATCGTGGTTGATCACGTGGTAGTTGCCGGTCGCCGTCACGAAGATGTCGGCCTTGTCCGCCGCGTATTCCATCGTCACGACGCGGTAGCCTTCCATCGCCGCCTGCAGCGCGCAGATCGGATCGATCTCGGTGACCCACACGGTCGCGCCCAGGCCGCGCAGCGACTGCGCGCAGCCCTTGCCCACGTCGCCGTAGCCCGCGACGACCGCGACCTTGCCCGCGATCATCACGTCGGTCGCGCGCTTGATGCCGTCGACGAGCGACTCGCGGCAGCCGTACAGGTTGTCGAACTTCGACTTCGTGACCGAGTCGTTCACGTTGAACGCCGGGAACGGCAGGCGGCCGTCCTTTTCCATCTGGTACAGGCGGTGCACGCCGGTCGTCGTTTCCTCGGTGACGCCCTTGATGTGCGCGAGGCGCTTCGAGTACCAGTTCGCGTCGACGTCGAGGTGCTTCGCGATCGACTTGTACAGCGCGACTTCTTCCTCGTTGGCCGGCTTGGCGATCACCGAACGGTCCTTCTCGGCCTTCGAGCCGAGGATCAGCAGCAGCGTCGCGTCGCCGCCGTCGTCGAGGATCATGTTCGCGAACTCGCCGTTCGGCCATTCGAAGATGCGGTGCGAGAATTCCCAGTATTCGTCGAGCGACTCGCCCTTGAACGCGAACACCGGCGTGCCGGACTCGACGATCGCGGCGGCGGCGTGGTCCTGCGTCGAGAAGATGTTGCACGATGCCCAGCGGACTTCGGCGCCGAGCGCCTTCAGCGTCTCGATCAGCACGCCGGTCTGGATCGTCATGTGCAGCGAGCCCGCGATGCGCGCGCCCTTCAGCGGCTGCTGCGCCTTGTATTCGTCGCGGATCTGCACGAGGCCCGGCATTTCGGTCTCGGCGATGTTCAGTTCCTTGCGGCCCCACCCGGCAAGCGCCATGTCGGCGACGACGTAATCGTTGGAAGCTTTGGAATCGATGACGGCGTTCATCACGCCCTCCTTTCTAAAAAAGTTCTAGAAAATGGTGACGTGAGCGCCGTTCAGGAAGCGGGAGCCGGCGCATTGCGCCGCGGCCCGGCCGCTTGGTGAAGCTTTCCGAGCCTGGCGGACGCTGGACGGTCCGTCGCAACGCTCCTCGGAAAACGGGTGGGATTGTAGCAAATCGTGGCGAGAAATGTGGGGTTGGGCGGGCGGCCGCACGCGCGGCGTCGGCGCGCGCGACGCCCGCCGCTGCCGCTCAGTTCTCCGCGCCGACCCACGCCTGCTCGCGCAGCCGCGCGCGCAGCCGCGCGACCGCCTGGCTGTGCAGCTGGCACACGCGCGATTCGCTCACTTCGAGCACTGCGCCGATCTCGCGCAGGTTCAGCCCGCGTTCGTAGTACAGCGACATCAGCAGCTTCTCGCGCTCCGGCAGCCGCTCGATCGCCTCGATCAGCGCCTCGCGCAGGTGCTCGTCGAGCAGCGACGACAGCGGATCGGCGTGATCGACGCGATAGCGGTCGAGGAACGGCTCGTCGTCGGCCGCGCGGTCGAAATCCTCGTAGTAGATGAGCTGGCTGCCGTGCAGGTCCTGCAGCATCCCCTGGTATTCGTCGAGCGGCATGTTCAGGTGCTGCGCGATCTCGGCCTCGCTCGCCGCGCGGCCGAGGTGCTGCTCGACCTGGTGCACCGCATGCTCGACCTCGCGCGACGTCTTGCGCAGGCTGCGCGGCAGCCAGTCGTTGCTGCGCAGCTCGTCGAGCATCGCGCCGCGGATCCGCTGCGTCGCGTAGGTCTCGAACTGCGCGCCCTGGTCTTCCTTGTAGCGCCCGGCCGCGTCCATCAGGCCGATCATCCCGGCCTGGATCAGGTCGTCGAGATCGACGCTCGCCGGCATCTTCGCGACGAGCTGCAGGCCCAGGCGGCGCACGAGCGGCGCGTATTGCGCGAGCACGTCGGCCTGCGAAATCTTTCCTTGAGCGTTGTACATCATGGCTCTCTCCTTCCGGTGGCCCTCACGCGGCGTGCGCCGCGCCCGCCTCGAACGACGTGCTGCCGCCCGCGCCCGCGCCGCGCCGGCGCCCGGCCGCGGACGCAGCGGCCAGTACAGCAGGTCGGCGGCAATCTGCCGGTAATCGCGCGCGGCCGGCGACGACGGAAACGCGTCGACCGCCGTGCGCACGAGCTCGCGCGCATGCTCGACGAGCGGATCGGCGCTCACGCAGCCCGCGTCGGTGATCGACACGGTCAGGTAGCGGCTCGCGACGCCCGCGAGGTTGTCGAACGCGGTCTTCGCGTCGGCGTGGCTGCCGACGTGGTTGGTCAGCACGCGGAACTGCGCGATCGCATGCGCGAAATGCAGCCGCTTCATGCACGCGTACGCCTCGGTGATCGCCTGCGCGGCGACGCGCGTGACGATCAGCACGTCGTGCGCTTCGCGCGCGAGCGCCGAGAACCCGCCGTCGGCGTCGAGCTGCGCGTCGACGAGCACGATGTCGGCCGGGCCGTCGACGAAATCGCTGAGCTGCGCGTCGCTGTAGCCCGCGCGCGCGAGCCGCGACGCGGCGCACACGCCGAACCCGGCGGACACGCGCGCGCGCTCGCCGTCCCGCAGCCAGGAGCCGGCGAGCGTCGCGGCGGCCGAATGCACGTTCGCGCGCTCGTCGACGACGAGCACGTCCTTGCCCAGCGCGGCCAGCGCCGCGGCCAGGTTCACGACGGTCGACGTGCAGCCGACGCCCGCCGGCCCGCCCGCCACCGCGACGATCCTCGAAGCGCGCCCGGCCAGCAGGCGCCGCAATCCTTCGGCCTGGTCGATCATCCTTTTATCCAAAGCGCACCTCGTGCAGCTCGGCGGTCGAACGTGCGGTCAACGCGGAAAGCAGCGTCGGCATGTCCTCGTCCTGCGGCACGAAGGGCGAGCCGTCGCGCGGCACACAGAAGGCACTCTTCATCAGGAATTTCTTCGTCGCGACGTACAGGTTCTCCGGCACCTTCTGGCCGGTCGACACGTAGTGGACGGGCAGCTTGTAGCGGATCACCGTGTCGAGCACGCCGCCGAGGTGGGTCGCCTCGTCGAGCTTCGTGAGAATGCAGCCGGCGAGCTCCGGGGATGCCGCGTCCGGATGGCCGGCCGCGCTGCGGTAGGCCTGCACGACCTCGTTGAGCGTGTCGCCGTGGCTCGTCGCGTTGAGCAGCAGGAGGCGCTGCACCGGCGTGTTCGCGCCGTGCAGCATCGCGATCTGGTCGGACACCGCACGGTCGCGCTGGCTCATGCCGATCGTGTCGATCAGCACGATGTGCTTGTTGCGCAGCTCGGACAGCGCGAGCTGCAGGTCGCCGGCATCCTTCACCGCGTGCACGGGCACGCCGAGGATCTTGCCGAAGATCCGCAGCTGCTCGTGGCCGCCGATCCGGTAGCTGTCGGTCGTGAGCAGCGCGACCTTGCTCGCGCCGAAGCGCATCACGCAGCGCGCGGCGAGCTTCGCGGTGGTGGTCGTCTTGCCGACGCCCGTCGGCCCCATCAGCGCGAACACGCCGCCGCGCTCCATCAGCGCTTCCTCGCTGTCGAGCACCGGCAGGTTCGACTCGAGCACCGACTGCGCCCATTCGGCCGCCTGCTCGAACGTCTGCTCGCCTTCGCCCTGCGGCAGGTTGTCGACCATCATCCGCACGAGCTGCGCGGAGAAGCCGGCCGCGAACAGATGCTTCGTCAACGCGCCGTGCACCGGGCTGCGGCGCTGGCGCTCGTGCCACATCAGGCTGTCGAACTGCTCCTCCATCATCCCGCGCAGCGAGCCGAGCTCGTTCATCACCGTGTCGTTGACGATCCGCTCGATGCGCGCCTTCACCGCGTCGGCCACCGCGGCGGCCGTGTCTTCAGTCACGCGCGCGCGGTCCGCCGCCTTCGGGGCGGGCGCGTCGGCGCCGCGGCGCGGCGCGGCGTCGTCCGCCGGCACGCGGCGCGCGACGTTGCGCACGATGTCGCGCGCCCACTCGGGCGGCGTCGCTTCGTGCGCGGCGCGCGGCGCAACTTCCTGCGCCGGCGTCGCCTGCGCGCGCGCGATCAGCGCTTCGCGCTGCTGCGTCAGGCGCTTCGCGTGCTCGACGAGCCACGGCGCGGGTTCGGAAGGGGGGGCGGGCGATCCCGCGGCAGGCGATCCCGCGGCAGGCACTCGTGCGGCGAACGATCCCGCGGCCGGCGCAGCGGCGGCGGCAGAGCCCGCCACCGGCGCCGCCGGCGCGTCGGTCGTCTCGGCGCTCGCGCCGAACACCGACGAGAACACGTCCGGCAAGCCGCCGTCGCCCATCGCATACGGATTGACGGCCGCCCGCGGCGCCGTGCCCGCGGGCGCCGGCGCGCCGGCCCGGAACGCCGCGCCGGGCAGCGCGACGACGTCGGCCGCGCCCGGCGGCGTGATCGCCGACAGTTCGGCGTCGGCGAGCGCGACGATTTCGACACTGCCGTCATCGAGCGTGCGGTTCGACAGCACGACGGCGTCGGCGCCGAGCGCCTCGCGCACGAGCCGCAGCGCGTCGCGGCTCGTCGGCCCGGTGAATTTGCGAATGTTCAAGCGGAACCCCCGATGACGTTAACGACCTTGATCGTGCGTGTATCCGGCACTTCGGCATACGACAGCACTTTCAATTGCGGCAGGCTGCGGCGCAGGAAGCGCGCGAGCATCGCGCGCAGCGCGTGCTGCACGAGCAGCACGGGCGGCAGCCCGAGATTCTGTTGACGCAGCATCGCTTGCTGCGTGCCGGTCAGGAGTGAAAATGCGCGAGGCCGGGCTCGAGACCCGGGTTCGCGCCCGTGGCGAGCGCCTGCGACAGCACGCGCTCGAGATTCGCGTCGAGGCCCATCACCTGCATCTCGCCCGAGCCCGGGTACCACTGCTGCGTGATCGCGCGGCCGAGCGCGAGCCGCACCGCGGCCGTGATGTCGTACGCGTCGGTGATGCGGCCGGCGTGCTCGGACACGGCTTCGAGGATCGTGCGCATGTCGCGGATCGGCACGCCTTCCTCGAGCAGGTTCTGCAGCACCTTCTGCAGCGTCGTCAGCGAGATCGTCTTCGGCACGAGGTCCTCGACGAGCGACGGCGCGTCCTTGCCGGTGCGCTCGATCAGCGCCTGCACTTCCTGGCGGCCGAGCAGCTCGGCCGCGTGCTGGACGACCAGATGGTTCAGGTGGGTCGCGACGACCGTGCTCGCGTCGACCACCGTGTAGCCGTACACCTGCGCCTGCTCGCGCATCGCGACGTCGACCCACACGGCCGGCAGCCCGAACGCCGGGTCGGTGGTCGGCACGCCGGGCAGCGCGGCCGTCACCTGGCCCGGGTTGATCGCGAGCCACTGGCCCGGAAACACTTCGCCGATGCCGATCTCGACGCCCTTCAGCGCGATCCGGTAGCCGTTCGGCCGCAGTTCGAGGTTGTCGCGGATGTGGATCACGGGCGGCAGGAAGCCGATTTCCTGCGCGAATTTCTTGCGGATGCTCTTGATCCGCTTGAGCAGCTCGCCGTCGCTGTTCTTGTCGACGAGCGGGATCAGCCGGTAGCCGACTTCGAGGCCGAGCGGGTCGATCAGCTGCACGTCGTCCCAGGTCGCCTCGTGGCTGTCGGCGGGCAGCGCGGCGGGCGGCGCGATCTCGGTGACGTCGCCGGCCGCCTTGCGGGCCGCCGCGCGCTTCGTCTGCGTGCGGGCGAACCAGATCGCGCCGCCGCCGAGCAGCAGGAACGCGAAGTGCGGCATGCCGGGGATCAGCCCCATGATCAGGATGATCGCGCCGGTGATCGCCAGCACGCGCGGGTTCGCGAACAGCTGGCCGGTGATCTGCGTGCCGATGTCCTCGTCGGTCGCGACGCGCGACACGATCACGCCGGCCGCGGTCGAGATCACGAGCGACGGGATCTGCGCGACGAGGCCGTCGCCGATCGTCAGCAGCGTGTAGTTCGTGCCGGCCGCCGCGAACGTCATGTCGTGCTGGATCATCCCGACGATCAGCCCGCCGATCACGTTGATCGCCATGATGATCAGGCCCGCGATCGCATCGCCGCGCACGAACTTCGACGCGCCGTCCATCGATCCGTAGAACTCGGCTTCCTGCGCGACCGCGGTGCGGCGCTTTCTCGCCTGCTCCTCGTTGATGAGGCCCGCGTTCAGGTCGGCGTCGATCGCCATCTGCTTGCCGGGCATCGCGTCGAGCGTGAAGCGCGCGGACACTTCGGCGATCCGCCCCGCGCCCTTCGTGATCACCATGAAGTTGATGATCATCAGGATCACGAACACGACGATGCCGACCGCGAAGTTGCCGCCGACGAGGAAGTGGCCGAACGCCTCGATCACCTGGCCGGCCGCGTCCGGGCCCGTGTGGCCCTCGAGCAGCACGACGCGGGTCGACGCGACGTTCAGCGACAGGCGCAGCAGCGTCGAGAACAGCAGCACGCTCGGGAACGCCGCGAAGTCGAGCGGCTTCATCGTGTACATGCTGACGAGCAGCACCATCACGGACAGCGCGATGTTGAACGTGAACAGCAGATCCAGCAGCAGCGGCGGCAGCGGCAGGATCATCATCCCCAGGATCATGCAGATGAGGATCGGGCCCGCGAGCGCGCGCAGGTTGGTGCCCGCGAGCAGGTTCGGGCGCTTCGCGAACAGGCCGGCCGGCGTGCTCATGCTGCCTCCCGCCGGGCCGCCCCAAGGGGCGTAGCGGGGAATTCGCGGAGCATGGCTCCGCGCCCGCGCAGCCGGCCGGCTTTGCAAAGCCGGCCGTGGACGGCAGCCGCCCCCTCGGGGGGCAGCGAACGAATGTGAGCGTGGGGGCTAATCATGCGTTACCCCCTTGCGCGCCGAGCACGTCTTCGGCTTCCTCGCGCTCGTCGGCGGCGGACACCGACGCGCCCTTGTCGAGTTCGGCCGGCACGTCGAGATCGACCGGCGCCGCCGGGAACGCGCCGCCTTCCGAACGGAAGCGCTTGAGCTGGTACACCCACGCGAGCACCTCGGCGACGGCCGAGTACAGCGAGCCGGGAATCTCGCGTTCGAGTTCGACGTTGTGATACAGCGCCCGCGCGAGCGGCGGCGCTTCGAGCAGCGGCACGTTGTGCTCGGCCGCGAGCTCGCGGATGCGCGCGGCGACGAGGTTCACGCCCTTCGCGACGACCTTCGGCGCGCGCATCGCGCCGTCCGTGTATTGCAGCGCGACGGCGAAGTGCGTCGGGTTCGTGACGACGACGTCGGCCTTCGGCACGGCCGCCATCATCCGGCGCCGCGCGATCGCACGCTGCTGCTGGCGAATCCGGCCCTTCACGTGCGGATCGCCTTCGTTCTCGCGATGCTCGCGCTTCACTTCTTCCTTCGTCATGCGCAACTTCTTGTTGTACTGCCAGAGTTGATACGGCACGTCGAGCGCGGCGACGACCAGCATCCCGGCGACCGTGGTGCCGCAGCACACGGCAACGAGGTGCAGCGCGTCGGCGAGCGCCGCGTGCAGCGGCTGCATCGCGAGGCCGAGCAGTTCGTCCTTGCTGCGCCAGATCGCGATGCCGCCGATCCCGCCGACGACCAGCGTCTTCGCGAGCGACATGCCGAGCTGGATCGGCCCCTGGACCGAGAAGATCCGGCCGAGGCCCGTGATCGGGTTCAGGCGGTCGAGCTTCAGCTCGAACGTCTTCGACGAGATCAGCCAGCCGCCGAGCGCCATCGGCGCGAGCAGCGCGGCGAGGCCCGTGAGGGCGAGGATCGGCAGCACCGCGGCGAGGCCTTCGGCGCTCGCCGTGCCGGCGGCCGACAGCATCCGGTGCGTGTCGAACGCGGTCGCGCGGTCGAAGGTGAACGCACTGCGCAGCATCGTCTGCAGATGGGCGCCCGACGGCCCCGACACGAGCCACGTGCCGTAGAAGCCCGACGCGAGCAGCGCGAACGAAGCCAGCTCGCGCGAGCGCGCGACCTGCCCCTCCTCGCGCGCCTTCTCGCGGCGCCTGGGAGTGGCGGCTTCGGTTTTGTCGAGATCGCTCTCGTCTGCCACGGGGCCTCCAGACGGGTACGGCGGGATGCCGCTTTCCAGTGACACCGATTATTCATGGACGCGTCAAACGCCGATCGGTCGAGCAAAGCCTGGAAAGGGGGGTATTTCGGAGAATCGGGTGAGGGCGTGCGGCAGGCGGTGGGCGGCGGGGGTTCGGCGATGGATGGGGGGATGCTGCGGCGGCGGGACACGCGTTCGCGGGTGGGCGATGCGGGGGAAATGCGGTGGGGATGGAGGGAGCCGAGGGTTGGCGGGCCGGCTAAGGCTGAGGCTGAGGCTGAGGCTGAGGCTGAGGCTGAGGCGGCTGAGGCGGCTGAGGCGGCTGAGGCGGCTGAGGCGGCTGAGGCGGCTGAGGCGGCGGTGGGCGGTGGGAGCGGACGGCGGGCGGGCCGGAGTATTTAAGCCTGAGCCAGCGACCGAATCACCGCCCCAGCGTTGGTCTGCGTGTTGGCCCCGGCGCGAGCCGGAGCCCAACCCGCCCGGAACCGGCCGCCAGGCCGCCCCCGGCCCCGCTCAGACAGCCGGGATCGGATCCGGACCGTAGCGGTTCGGGCCCTCGGTGCCGCGCGCGCACATCCACACGAGCAGCACGATCGCGCCGACGAGCGGGATGAGCGTGATCAGCACAAACCAGCCGGAGCGGTCCGTATCGTGCAGGCGGCGCACGGTGACCGCGAGGCTGGGCAATACCAGCGCAAGCGACGCGAGCGCGACGACGACCATCAGCAGCATCGCGATCGCGCTCGGGTCCTCGGCGGCCGCGGCGACCACCTGACAGACGATCGACACGATGCCCGTGAGCAACGCGAAATACCAGTATTCCGCGCGGCGCGCCCGGCCGTCGAATTTTGCGTATTGATTGAGTGCGGAACGCACGGCTTCACCGAAATTCATTTTATTGCCCTCTCGTTTTATATCGTCGACCGCGGAAACAACGAAGGCATTATAAATATCAAGTTCCGGGTATTGCATCTCTTTTCGCGCATCGCTCAATGCTTGCCGCACCGGCCGCGCCGGCGCTCCGGGAGAACCGCCAGCCGCGTGCCCCGCCGCGCTTATAATCGCCGCGCCGCGCGACGAATAACCAAAAGATAATCCACAATTCGATTACGGCGGCATGAAACGCTGCACAGCCGATAATCGGCTCGCCGATGCCGCGACGGATTTACCGCCCATTCGCAACAGGCATGCCACCAGCATCGCGCACGGGCCTGAAACGGCGCAGCAAATCGCCGTGCCGCCGCTAACCGGCCGCCGCCTGCTCCAGCACGCTCAGATCGAGCTTCTTCATCCGCAGCACCTGCGCCATCACGCGCTCGGCGCGCGCCGGGTCGCCGGCCATCAGCTCGGGCATCTGCACGGGCACCACCTGCCACGACACGCCGAAGCGGTCGCGCAGCCAGCCGCACTGCTGCGCGCGCTCGTCGCCGCCCTCGGCGAGCGCGGCCCAGTAGCGGTCGATCTCGCGCTGGTCGCGGCAGTTGACGACGAACGACACGGCCGGCGTCAGCGGAAAGGCGGGGCCGCCGTTCAGCGCGAGGAACGCCTGGCCGTCCAGCTCGAACGAGACGGTCATCACCGCGCCCTCGGCCTGCCCGGCCGCCTGCGCACCCGCTTTGCCGTAGCGCGCGACGTCGACAATGCGCGCGTTGTCGAACACCGACACGTAAAAGCGGGCGGCCGCCTCGGCGTCGCGGTCGAACCACAGGAACGGCGTGATGCGCTGGATACGCTCGGTCATGGCAGTGCCTCCTCGATGTCGTCCCGGCACCGGCGCCGGTCTTATATCGTAGGCGCTGTGCGGCGGTGGCGCGGCGCCGCGCTCCGTAGCACGCCCGGTGCCCGCGCAATGAGAAAGGGGGCGATCGCTCGCCCCCTTTCCGGTCATCGCCAGCCGCGCGCGTTCAGAACGCGACGTAAGGCTGCGCGCCGCCGCTGGCCGTCTTGTCCATCCCGAAGTAGATCGTCTTGCCGTAGAAATGCGGCAGGCCGAGGTCGAGCCAGCCGCTCGGACCGAACGGGCCGGCGATGTCGTTGTAGACGAACGTCGACGGCGCCGCGAACAGCGCATCCGCATTCCCCACCGGCATCGACACGCCACCGCTCGCGCCGTTCTTGCCGGTCAGCGTCGCCGAATAGGTGACCGTCGACGACGGGCAGTAGAACTGCGTGTTGGTCGAGCACGTCGTCTGCGCCGCATCGTTGAAGAAGTACGCGTTCGAGCCGGTGTCGAAGAACGCGGTCACGCTGCTGCCGAGGAAGGTCGCATCGACGTCGCCGGCGCTCGTCGACGTCAGCTGCGTCGATGCGCCGAGCGCGTTGTTGCTCTGCGTGCCGATGCCGAACGTCAGCAGCCCCGTCGCGCTGCCCTGCCCGCTGTTCGACACGGTCGGCATCTGCACGATCACGCCATTGTTGTCGCTCGCGAAGTGATGGACCGGGTTCGCGACCTGTTGCGACGTCGGCACGAGCGCGACCGTGCAGCTCGCATTGCCGCTCGGGCACGCGTAGTAATTGTTGCTGAGCGACGACGTCGACGTCGTGCAGGTCGCGCCGCAATCGAACGGCGCCGGCCCGACGCCGAGGATGCCGTTCGCGCCGAGATCGCCGGTCGTGTTCGCCGAGGTCCGCGCGCCGTTGTTTGAGCACGAGGCCGGCACGTTGGCCGTGCCGAGGTCGCCGATGATCTGCACCGGCAGCGCAGGCGCCTGCTCGGTGCCGATCGACAGATCGACGGTGCGCACCGAGCCCCACGTGTAGGTCGACACGAACTTGCCGCACTCGGCGAGCGGCGCGCCGCCGCTGGTGATTTGCGGCAGGCCGTTCAACACGCCCGAGGTCAGCGCGCTGCTGACGAGCCGCAGCCCGTACGACGCGGTATCGACCAGCACGTTGCTGACGACCTGGCAGTTCGACGTGCCCGGCGCGCACACCGTCACGCTGACGGTCGGGATGTTGATCACCCGCGCGGCGCCCGGGCCGACCGTGATCACGGCCGTGTTCGCGGTATTGCCGTCGGACACGTTGGAGCCGCCGCCACTGCTGCCGCCGCTGCCGCCACTGTCGCCGCCGCCGCCGCATGCGGTGACGAGCATCGCCGTCGCGGCGGCCAGGCCCAGCACGCCGAGCCAGCGCTTGAAGGTACGAGAAATTCGCAAGATCGCTCTCCCGGTCACTGGATGTCGTTGCCGGTCACGCCGGCAGGCAGCGCCTGCGGCAGCCAGGCTTGCCCCGAGAACGAGCCCATGTGGCCGCCCGTCCGGATCACGATGGCGCTCGAGTCGACCGACACGGGCGCGCGCCAGCCGCGCGCCGCGTGCGCCGCCTCGACGCCGGCCTTGTACTGCGGAAGATAGCTGCCGAGCAGCGACTCGAGGTCCGGCATGCTCGGCCCGCGCCACGCGAGCCCGAACACGCTGCCGGCCGCGCTGGTGTATTCGTGGATGACGGTGCCCGACCCGAGCGTGATCTCGCGCACGGTGTATGCGGCCGCGCTCGGCTGCACGACGCCGTCGGCTGCGCGCATCGCGCGCTGCAGCGCGCGCACGGTGGCGGCATGGTCGTCCGCCGGCGGCGACATCGGCGCGCCGCCCAGTTCGGCATGTGCGTGGATCGACCACAGCACACCCGTTGCAGCCGCCGCATGCGCGACGGCCCAGCCCAAGCGTTTCAGTTTCACATTCCCCCCCAAGGGACTGGCTTCGTCGCCGCGATACCGAACCGTCCGGCACCGCCGGCTACGAATTGGAGTCTTCACAATGACGCTTCATTGCTGCTGACGCGTAGTATGCCTGCGGAGTATGTCGGAATGTCAAATGGGTGCCGCATGATGCGTCGCAGCATGTCGCGCGAGGCAGGGCAAGGCGAAGCGATGCCGCGCGGCGATCCGGGCGATGTGAATACCGCGGAATAGCGCGGAATACCGCGCATGCGCGCCGCACCGGGCCGCTCCATGCAACGGAGGGGCCGCGGGCGCGATGGGTGTGCCCGGTCAGAAGCCGAGGCTGGCGAGCAGGTCGTCGACCTGCGCCTGGTCCTGGACGACGTCGGTCTTGCCTTCCGGATTGATCTGCGGGCCGTTCAGCAGCGACGCGGGGCTGCCGGTGCTGCTCATCGGCTGCTCGGCCGCGAGCGCGGCCGCGGTCGCCGCGAACTGCTCGCGCCGCTCCGGCGCGATGTTCTCGACCAGCACGGTCAGCAGCTGCTGCTCGATCAGGTAGACCATGTCCATGATCTTCTTGATCACCTGCCCGGTCAGGTCCTGAAAGTCCTGCGCGAGCATGATCTCGAGCAGCTGCGCGCTGGTCGCGGACGTGGACTCCGGCAGCGCGCGCAGGAACGCGCGCGTATCGTCCATCAGCTCGCGGACCTCCGCGCGCTCGATCGGCGCCGCATACCACTGCGCCCAGCGCGCGTCGAGCGCCTCGGCGTCGTTCTGCATGCGCTCCTGCATCGGCTTCGCGACCTCGATCGCGGTCAGCACGCGCTCGGCCGCCTGCTCGGTCATCGTCGCGACGTAGCGCAGCCGGTCGCGCGCGTCCGGCACGGCTTCCGCCGCGCGCTCGACGTGCTTGTCGAGCCCGAGCTCGCGCATCGAGTCGCGCAGCGCTCGCGTGACGGAGCCGATGCGCGCGAGGATGCGGTCGGCCGCCAGATCGGCGCCTTCAGAGTGGCTGTCGGCGGCAAAGCCCGCGCCCGCCATCGCCGCGTGGATCGGCTCGTTCACGTCAGCTCCCGGTCTTGGCCATCTTCTCGATGATCTTGCTCAGCTTCTCGTCGAGCACCGCCGCCGTGAACGGCTTCACGACATAGCCGCTCGCGCCGGCCTGCGCCGCCGCGATGATGTTCTCCTTCTTCGACTCGGCCGTGACCATCAGCACCGGCAGGTGCGTGAGCGTCGCGTCCGCGCGGATTTCCTTCAGCATCGCGAGGCCGTCGAGGTTCGGCATGTTCCAGTCGGAGATCACGAAGTCGAAGCCGCCGCCGCGCAGCCGCGCGAGGCCGGCCGCGCCGTCCTCGGCCTCGTCGACGTTCGTGTAGCCCAGTTCCTTGAGCAGGTTGCGGACGATCCGGCGCATCGTCGGGAAGTCGTCCACCACCAGGATTTTCATGCTCTTGTCCATCATTGTTCCTTTCCAGATTCGTTACCGTCAGGGCATGCAGCATCGTACATGCCCGGAGACATTTCGTTCAGACGCGCTGCACGCGATCGCCCATCGTAGCGAGACGCGACATCACGCGGCGGCTCATGTCGGCGAGCGGCACGACCTCTTCCGCGCCGCCCATCGCGATCGCCTCGCGCGGCATCCCGAACACGATGCAGCTCGCCTCGTCCTGCGCGAACGTGTAAGCGCCCGCGCGCTTCATCTCCAGCAGGCCTGCCGCGCCGTCGCGGCCCATCCCGGTCAGGATCACGCCGATCGCGTTCTTGCCGGCGTGCGTCGCCGCCGAGCGGAACAGCACGTCGACCGACGGCCGGTGCCGGTTGACCGGCGGCTCGTCGGACAGCTGCGCGATGTAGTTCGCGCCGCTGCGGGCCAGCAGCAGGTGCGCGTGGCCCGGCGCGATGTAGGCGTGGCCGGGCAGCACCCGCTCGCCGTGCTCGGCTTCCTTCACCGCGATCCGGCACAGGCCGTTCAGGCGCTGCGCGAACGACTTCGTGAAGCCGGGCGGCATGTGCTGCGCGATCAGCACCGCCGGCGCATCCGGCGGCAGCGGCGTCAGCACTTCGCGGATCGCCTCGGTGCCGCCCGTCGACGCGCCGACGATGATCAGCTTTTCGGTACTGACGAGCGGATTGTTCAGCATCGGCGCAGCGGGATGGCCGCTTGCCGCGCGCGCGGCGGCGGCCTGCGGCTGCGGCGCCTGCCGCACGCGGGCGCGCGACGCCGCGCGGATCTTGTCGGCGAGCTTCTCCGCGTAGTCGAGCATCCCGTCGCGGATGCCGACGCGCGGCTTCGTGACGAAGTCGACCGCGCCCAGCTCGAGCGCGCGCAGCGTGATTTCCGAGCCGCGCTCGGTCAGCGACGACACCATCACGACCGGCATCGGCCGCAGGCGCATCAGCTTCTCGAGGAAGTCGAGCCCGTCCATGCGCGGCATTTCGACGTCGAGCGTCAGGACGTCCGGGTTGTGCTGCTTGATGAGATCGCGCGCGACGAGCGGATCCGGCGCGGTCGCGCACACTTCCATGTCGGGCTGCCCATTGATGATCTCGGTCATCAGGCTGCGAATCAGCGCCGAATCGTCGACGCACAATACCTTGATCTTTTGCACTGCGTTCTTGCCTCCTGCTATTTCGATATCGTCTGGGCGTACCGGCCGCCGGCGAATGGGCTCCCGGCGGCCGAGCCGCCCGCACCCGCACCGCCGCGCGCGCCGAACAGCTCGATGCGCGCACGCGCCGGCTGGGCCGCGCCCGGCTGCTTCGCGAGCGGGTTCGCGCCGGGCTGGCCCGGCGCGGGGCGCGTCGCCGGCGTGCCGAACAGCTCGACGTGCGGGCGCGGCCGCGCGGCGCGGCCGGCTTCGGCCGCGCGTGCGAGCGCGGCTTCGCGCTCCGTGACGCCATGCACCTGCAAACGCAGCTTCTTCACCGCCGCGCGCCCCGAATGCGGCATGAACGCGACCTTGCGAGGATGCACGCCCTGCAGGTCTTCCGCCGTGATCCGGATGCGCTCGAGCGCGAGATAGCGGCGCACGAAGTCCGCATTGCGGTCGCCGATGTTGATCGTCGTCATGCCGGCCAGCACGGCCGCGCCGCCGAACACCTTCGCCTCGAAACGCTCGCGGCGGCCGCCCGCCTTGATCATCTCGTTGATCAGCACTTCCATCGCGTACGCGCCGTAGCGCATCGACTCGGACGCGGCCGCGCATGCGTCCGCGCCGTCGTCGGGCAGCATGAAGTGGTTCATTCCGCCGATGCCCGCGTACGGATCGTGCAGGCACGCGGCGACGCACGAGCCGAGCACGGTCATCAGCACCATGTCGTCGCCGGTCGTGTAGAACTCGTTCGGCAGCAGCTTCACGCCCGGCAGGCCGAAGTGGCTGTCGAAGTAGCGGTTGGTCGCGATCGGCAGCGCACTCATCGGCGTTCCCCGGCGGCCGGCGTCGCGGCCCCGCCCATGCGCGCGCGCGGCGCGCCGCCGCCGGACGCGGCCGGGCGCGACGCGTCGCGCGTCAGTTCATAGACCGTCTGGCCGCGCAGCCGGAACGCCTGCGTGACGTACGTGAAGTTCTCCGAGTGGCCGGCGAACAGCAGGCCGCCCGGCTTCACGAGCGGCTCGAAGCGGGACAGCACCTGCCCCTGCGTCGGCTTGTCGAAGTAGATCATCACGTTGCGGCAGAAGATCGCGTCGAACGGCTTGCCGATCCCGTAGTCGGCATCGGTCAGGTTGAGCTGCTCGAAGCGGATCATCGCGCGCAGCTCCGGGCGCACCTTCACGCGGCCGGCCTGCGCGCCCGTGCCTTTCAGGAAGAAGCGCTTCAGGCGCTCCGGCGACAGGTGCTTGACCTGGTCGTACGTGTAGATGCCGGCCTCGGCCTTCGCGAGCACCTGCGTGTCGAGGTCGGTCGCGAGGATCGACGCGCTGCGCGCAGCCGAGTCGCCGAGCGCCTCGATCAGCGTGATCGCGATCGAATACGGCTCCTCGCCGGTCGACGCGGCCGAGCACCACACCGACACCGGCGCGTCGCGGCCCTTCACGAAATCGGCGAGGATCGGAAAGTGATGCGCCTCGCGAAAGAATGCGGTGAGGTTCGTCGTCAGCGCGTTGGTGAAGGCTTCCCATTCGACGGGATCGTCCTCCCGCTCGAGCTGGTCGAGATAGTCGCGGAACGTGTCGAGACCGCGCGCGCGCAGCCGGCGCGCGAGCCGGCTGTACGCCATGTCGCGCTTGTGCTCGGACAGCGAAATCCCCGCACGCTGGTGGATCAGCGTGCGGATGCGCGCGAAGTCGGCGGCCGTGAACGCGAAGTCGCGCCCGGCCTCACCGGCCCGGGTCGAAGCGTCCTGAGATTCGGCACGAAGCGGAGCGCGCGCAGTCAGCATGGCTTAGAAGGTCTCCCAGTCGTCGTTGGACGTGCCGGCCGCGGCAGGCGCCGGCTTCTCGCCGGACAGCGCGGGCCGCACGAGCGCGGGCTTCGCCGCCGGCGCGGCGGGCTTGGCGGCGGCCGGCTTCGCGACGCGCGGCGCATAGCCGCCCGCGGCCGGCGCGCTGCCCGACGGCGCCTTCGGTTCGGCCGCGAGCGCGGCGCGCTTCACCGGCTGCGGTTCATGCGTGTGGGCGTGGGCCGAGTGTCCTGCATGCGGCAGCGCCGGCACGGCGGCCGGCTGCGGCGCCGGGCGCGCGGCGGGCAGCGCCGGCGGCGCCGAGCGCACGGGCGCGGCCGCATGCGCGATGCCGCCGAGGACGCGCCAGCCGGCCACGACCGCCTTCATCTGGCGCGTCTGCTCCTCGAGCGACGCGGCGGCGGCCGCGGCCTGCTCGACGAGCGCCGCGTTCTGCTGCGTGACGGCGTCCATCTGGCCGACCGCGCGGTTCACCTGCTCGATGCCGGTCGACTGCTCTTCGGACGCGGCGCTGATCTCGCCCATGATGTCGGTCACGCGGCGCACGGCCTGCACGATCTCGTCCATCGTCGAGCCGGCGCGCGCGACCAGCTCCGAGCCGCTTTGCACCTTGTCCGCCGAATCGCCGATCAGCTGCTTGATTTCCTTCGCGGCGGTCGCGCTGCGCTGCGCGAGCGAGCGCACCTCGCCGGCGACGACCGCGAAGCCGCGGCCCTGCTCGCCGGCGCGCGCCGCTTCCACCGCCGCGTTCAGCGCGAGGATGTTGGTCTGGAACGCGATGCCTTCGATCGTGCCGATGATGTCGACGACCTTGCCCGAGCTCGTCGCGATGTCCTGCATCGTCTCGACCACCTGGCCGACCACCTCGCCGCCCTGCGTCGCGATGTCCGACGCGTTGACCGCGAGCTGGCTCGCCTGGCGCGCGTTCTCGGCGTTCTGCCGCACGGTGCCGGTCAGCTGCTCCATGCTCGACGCGGTTTCCTGCAGCGACGCGGCCTGCTCCTCCGTGCGCTGCGACAGGTCGGTGTTGCCGGTGGCGATCTCGCGCGCGCCGACGTCGATCGACTCCGCGCCGCGATGCACGGACTGCACCATCGCGGTGACCGCGTCCTGCATCCGGCGGATGCCGCCGAACAGGCGCCCGATCTCGTTCGTGCTCCGGACCTGCACCGGCTCGGTGAGGTCGCCCGCGGCGATGCGCTCGAAGTGCGCGACCGCCTGCTCGAGCGGCTGGATGATCAGCCCGCGCAGCGCGAAGCGGATCGCGACCACCATCACGAGCGACAGCGCGATGCCGGCCGTGATCAGCGCGATCATCAGCGAGATCCGCGTTTGCGTCGCATCCTGGCGTGATTCCGCGCGCGCCTGCAGCGCGCCGATCACGGCCGCCGCCGCCTGGTCGTAGGCGACGAACATCGGGCTGATCTTCGTGTCGGCGATCGCGCGATACGCGGCCAGGTCGCCGGCGCGCGCGGCCGCGAATTCCGGCTCGACGCCTTCCTTGATGATCGTCGCGTAGCGCGCGGCCAGGTCGTCGACGAGCGCCTGATCGACGCCTTCCTTCGGCGTCGCCAGGAACGCCTGCCAGTTCTGGCCCGACTTCGCGAACAGCTCCTGCGCGCGCGCCAGCACCTTGCCGGCCTCTTCGGCATTGCCGCCTTCGGTCAGCGAGCGGAAGCGGTCGAGCGACACGCGCGAGCGCAGCAGGAACGTCGACGTGTCGTCGAGCGCATGGATCGCCGGCAGGTCGCCATGCGCGACACCGTCGAGCGAGCGGCTCGCGTGATGGAGCGCATAGAGGCCGAGCCCGCCGACCGCCGCGGCGAGGCATGCGAGGATGAGTCCGACCGCCGTGAGCGTTGTGCGGATCGACCAGTTTTGCAACATTGCAGGTTCTCCCGAAATTCCTTGCGCCCGGCGCGCTTACACGCCGAGCGTCTCGATCAGCGCCATCTCGCGGCTCGACATCAGCTTCTCGATGTCCATCAGGATCAGCATCCGGCCGTCGACCGTGCCGAGGCCCGTCAGGTACTCGGTCGTCAGCGTCGCGCCGAACTCCGGCGCCGGCATGATCGCGTCGGTCTGCAGCGTCAGCACGTCGGACACGCCGTCGACCACCATCCCGACCACGCGATTCGACACGTTCAGGATGATCACGACGGTCTGGTGGTCGTACTCGACGCGGCCCAGGTGGAACTTGATCCGCATGTCGACGATCGGCACGATGATCCCGCGCAGGTTGATCACGCCCTTGATGAAATCAGGCGCGTTCGCGATGCGCGTGACGCTGTCGTAGCCGCGGATCTCCTGCACCTTCAGGATGTCGATCCCGTACTCCTCGTCGCCGAGCGTGAAGACGAGGAATTCCTGACCCGTCGCATCGCCATGCTCCGCATCGCGGCGGCTCGTGGCCGCGTTCGCCGCGGCCGGATTGATCATTTGGACTTCAGCAGACACGTATGCCCCCAATCGGTTGTGGCGAGAGTCAGAACGCGAGCGCGGCGGCCGGATTGATTGGCGCCGTGCGTCGCACGGGTTTCGCGGTTCAGCGCCGCGACGTCGACGATCAGCGCGACGCTGCCGTCGCCGAGGATCGTTGCTGCCGAGATGCCGTGCACCTTGCGGTAATTGGTTTCGAGGTTCTTCACGACCACCTGCTGCTGGCCGACCAGCTCGTCGATCAGCATCGCGAAGCGGCGGCCCTCGGTTTCCATGATCGTGACGATTCCCTGGGTCGGGTCGGTGCGCGCCTCGTCCACCGAGAACACTTCATGCAGCGCGACGAGCGGCAGGTATTCGCCGCGCACGCGCACCACGCGCTCGCCGTTGCCGACCGTGTAGATGTCGTCCGCGGACGGCTGCAGCGACTCCATCACGAAATTGAGCGGCAGGATGAAGATCTCGCCGCCGACCTTCACCGACATCCCGTCGAGGATCGCGAGCGTGAGCGGCAGCACGATGCGCGTGGTCGTGCCCTTGCCGGCGTGCGACGAAATTTCGACGTGGCCGCCCATCGACTGGATGTTGCGCTTCACGACGTCCATGCCGACGCCGCGGCCCGACACGTCGGTCACCGTCTCGGCGGTCGAGAAGCCCGGCGCGAAGATCAGCTGCCAGACTTCGTCGTCGCTGATGGTGTCGGGAATCTGCATGCCCTGCTTCGCGGCCTTCGCGAGAATGCGCTCGCGGTTCAGGCCGCCGCCGTCGTCGCTGACCTCGATCACGATGTTGCCGCCGTGATGCGCGGCCGACAGCACGAGCTGGCCGACCGCGTCCTTGCCGGCCGCGCGCCGCTTGTCGACGGTCTCGATCCCGTGGTCGAGGCTGTTGCGCACGAGGTGGGTGAGCGGATCGATGATCCGCTCGATCAGGCTCTTGTCGAGCTCGGTCGCCTGGCCGAACGTGACGAGCTCGACCTGCTTGCCGAGCTTGCCGGCGAGATCGCGCACGAGCCGCGGGAAGCGGCTGAACACGTAGTCCATCGGCATCATCCGGATCGACATCACCGCTTCCTGCAGGTCGCGCGCGTTGCGCTCGAGCTGCGCCATCCCGTTGAAGAGACGGTCGTGCAGCGCGGGGTCGAACGCGCTCGCCGTTTCCGCGAGCATCGCCTGCGTGATCACGAGCTCGCCGACCAGGTTGATCAGCTGGTCGACCTTCTCGACGCCGACGCGGATCGAGCTGCCTTCGGCGCCGCCTGCCGCGCCGGCCGCGCCGCGCGGACGCTTGTCGTCGTGGTGATGGTGGGCGGCATGCGCGTTGGCCGGTTCGGCGTGCGGCGCTTGCTGCGGCTGGGCTGCGGCGGGCTGTGCCGGCGCCTGCGGCGCGGCCGCGGCGGCCGGCGCCGCCGGTGCGGCGGGCGCTGCGGGCGCGAACACCTCGACGCGTGCGGCCGGTGCGGCTGCGGCCGCGGCCGGTTCGGCGGCAGCCGGCGTCGCGGCGGCCGGCGCCGGTGCGGGCGCTGCGGCCTCTGCTGCCGGTGCGCCCGGCGCCGCCGCTGCGGCCGGCGCGGTGCCGCGCGAGATGCGGATCTGGCTGTCGTCGATCACGAAGCAGCAGACCGCGACGATGTCGTCGGTCGACACGTCCGACTCCAGCCACAGCGTCAGGTCGCCGCCCGCCTCCTCGCGGCCGACGATGCGGCCGAGATTGCCGAGTTCCTCGGCGAGCAGCTCGCGGTCCTTCGCGTCGACGCCGGTCAGCGTGATCTTCAGGTGCGGGCCTTCGGCGCCGGCATCGGCCCCGCCTGCCGCCGGATGGGCGGCCGCGACGGCCTGTTCGATCACGTGGTCCGGCGCGCTATCGCCGGCGGCGGCGGGCTCCGGCGCAGCCGCAGCCGGCGCAGCGGGCGCGGGTGCGGCGGCCGCAGCCGGCGCGGGCGCCGGTGCTGCCGCGGCCGTGCCGCTCGCGGCCTTCAGCCGTTCGAGCTTCGCGCAGATCGCCGCGGCGGCTGCCGCATCGGGCTCCGCGCTCGCGCGATAGTCGGCGAGCTGGTCGGACAGCACGTCCTTCGCCTCGAGGAAGACGTCGACCATCTCCTTCGTCAGCTTCAGCTCGTGGTTGCGCACGCGGTCAAGCAGCGATTCGAGGATGTGCGTCGTCTCGGTGAGCGCGGTGAAGCCGAAGGTCGCCGCGCCGCCCTTGATCGAATGCGCGGCGCGGAAGATCGCCGCGCCGTCCTCGGGATCGAGCGCGTCGACGTCCAGATTCAGCAGCAGCTGCTCCATCTGCGCGAGCAGCTCGTCCGCCTCGTCGAAGAATGTCTGGTAGAACTGAGTGATGTCGAGAGTCATGCCGGGTCACCGGATAAGGTCGTCGCGGTCAAATCAGGAATCGGCCGGCGCGGACAGCGTCGCGACCAGGTCAATCAGCACGGCCGGGTCGATCGGCTTCTCGATCCAGCCAGTCGCGCCCGCATCGCGCGCCGCGGCCTTGAACGCATCGCTGCCCTCGGTCGTCAGCACGAGGATCGGCGTGTCCGCGTAGGCGGTCAGCTTGCGCAGCGCCGCGATCACTTCGAGGCCGCTCTTGCGCGGCATGTTCTGATCGGTCAGCACCAGGTCGTACGCGACGGTGGCCGCCATGTCGAAGCCGGCTTCGCCGTCCGGCGCAACCGTCACGTCGTAGCCGGCCTGCGCGAGCGTCCCCTGCAGGAGCGCACGCATGGTCGCGGAGTCGTCGATGGCAAGAATGGTTCGGATCATGTCTGTCTCGGAAGCTGGAAACGTCAGGGTTTCGGCGCGACGGCCACGGCGCTCGCGAGCACCGGCCGGGCGGCCGAGGCGGCGCCCAGCTGCTGCGCGAGCTGCTTCGAGCCCGCGGCGTCTGCCGACAGCGTCGTGGTCGTCGCGTCGTCGCGCATCAGCGCCTCTTCGGATTTGCGATTCAGCACGATCACGCTGATCCGGCGGTTCTCCGGATCGAGCGGATCGGCCTTGTTCAGGTTCTGCGTCGACGCAAGGCCGAGCACGCGCAGCACCTTCGATTCGTCCATGCCGCCCGAGATCAGCTCGCGGCGCGATGCGTTCGCGCGGTCGGCCGACAGCTCCCAGTTGCTGTAGCCGCCTTCGCCGCCCGCGTATGGCACCGCGTCGGTGTGGCCCTGGACGATGATGCGGTTCGGCACGTCGTTCAGCGTCTTGCCGATCTCACGCAGGATGTCGCGCATGTACGGCTCGACGTGGTCGCTCGACATCGCGAACATCGGCCGCTTCTGCGTGTCGACGATCTCGATGCGCAGCCCCATCAGCGTCGAGTCGATGCGGATCTGCTGCTTGAACTGGCGCAGTGTCGGGTTGGCCTCGATCGCGGCCATCAGCTTGATCTGCAGGTCGTGCAGGCGCGCCTGCTCGCGGCGCTCGAGCGAGCCCTGCGCCTGGGCCTGCGCTTCGTCGTCGTTCTTCTTCGCGACGCGGTCCGCGAGGCTGGTCGAGCCGTCGGTGCGGCGCGTCGAGCCCGCGTCGACGCTCGAGATGTCGCGCCCGCCGCCGTTGATGATGCTCGAATCCTGCGAGCTGCGGTCGCCGCTGCCGAACAGCGCGGCCTGCAGCGGCGTGTTGAAGTACTCGGCGATCCCCTTGAGCTGCACCGGCGTCACCGAGCTCAGCAGCCACATCAACAGGAAGAACGCCATCATCGCGGTCATGAAGTCCGCATACGCGAGCTTCCAGGCGCCGCCGTGGTGGCCCTTCTTCGCCGGGGCCACCCGCTTGACGACGATTGCGCGATCCTTGCTCTTGCTCATCGGGCGCTCCGCGTCACTTCGCCTTCACGCGGCGCACGTGCTCTTCGAGCTCGGCGAACGACGGCCGCTCGGTCGAGAACAGCACCTTGCGGCCGAATTCGACCGCGATCGCCGGCGCGTAGCCGTTCAGGCTCGCGAGAATCGTGACCTTGATGCACTGGAACATCTTCGTCGACTCGGCGACGCGCTGCTCCGCGAGGCTCGCGAGCGGGCCGATCAGCCCGTACGACAGCAGGATGCCGAGGAACGTGCCGACCAGCGCCTGCGCGATCATCGCGCCGAGCACCGCGGGCGGCTTGTCGGCGGACGCCATCGTGTGCACGACGCCCATCACGGCCGCGACGATGCCGAACGCCGGCATCGCGTCGCCGACGCGCATCAGCGCGTGCGCCGGGCCTTCGCCTTCGGTGTGATGCGTCTCGATCTCCTCGTCCATCAGGCTCTCGATCTCGAACGCGTTCATGTTGCCGCCGACCATCAGCCGCAGGTAGTCGGTCAGAAATTCGACGATGTGGCGGTCGGCCAGGATCTTCGGATACTGGGTGAAGATCGGGCTCTTGTCCGGATCGTCGATGTCGGCCTCGAGCGTCAGCGTGCCTTCCTTGCGCGCTTTCGCGAGCAGCACGTACAGGAGCCCCATCAGCTCCATGTAGACGTCCTTGTTGTACTTCGAGCCCTTGAAGAGCGTCGGCAGCACCTGCAAGGTCGCCTTGATCGTCTTCATGCCGTTGCCGAGGATGAACGCGCCCACGCCCGCGCCGACGATCATCAGAATTTCGATCGGCTGGATCAATGCGCCCAGATGCCCGCCTGCCAGCGCGTAACCGCCGAAGACGGACAAAATCGTCACGAGTGTTCCTACGATAATCAGCACTGCCTGTCCCTCACGAATGGCCGGCGGGGAGACCGCCGTTAAGTGGTTTACGGCAGTCGGCAGGAAAACTTTGGGCGCCCCGCGGCGGCGGCCGGGCCGTGTTTACCAGCATCCCGCGGCGGCTCGCGCCTGCCCGCGGCACGCGGCTGCGGCCCGCGTCCCCCGCCCCGAGGGGCTCACACCGCGAGCGCCGCCTGCCCTGCCTGCGCGGCCGCCGCCTTGCGGGTCTTGCCGGCGCGCGACGGCGGCTGGCAGAGCCCGCACACGAAACCTTGATGCGGATCATGCGCGTGCGCGACGAAATGGCCGCCGCAGCGCGTGCACGGCGTCATCTGCAGCATTCCCGAATCGAAGAAGCGCACCAGCGTCCACGCGCGCGTGAGGCTCAGCGCCGCCTCGTCGCCGGACAGGTTCACGTGCTCCAGATACAGCCGGTACGCCTTCACGATCGCCTGGATCGGCTCGCAGCGGCCGTGGTCCTGCATGAACCGGTAGATGTTGTAGAACAGCGACGAGTGGATGTTCGGCTGCCACGTCATGAACCAGTCGGTCGAGAACGGCAGCATCCCCTTCGGCGGCGACACGCCCTTCAGCTCCTTGTACAGCTTGATCAGACGGTCCCGCGACAGGCTCGTCTCCGCCTCCAGCAGCTGCAGCCGGGCACCCAGTTCGATCAGTTCGATGGCGAGGGTGATTTCCTTCACCTCGACCACGACGCTTTTGCTTGCCATAAGTGTTAGCCGTCCGCCTCTCGTTGCTTCGGATCAGACGCCCAAGCGCCGGCCGCCGGCGCGGCGCGCCGGGACGAACGCAGGGCAGGGAGCGTCAGCGGACGCTTTCGACCGGCTGGCCGGCCATCAGGATCGCCGAATGGGCATGCGACACCACGGTGCTGCGCCCCTTGTCGGCCAGCGACGACAGCAGTGCGTGATCGTCGAAGCGAAAGCGGCACAGCATCTGGTTCGACGCCGCGAGCTTCACGGTCTGGGCAAGCGTGAGGTTCCCGAGGACATCGGCCAGTTCCTCGGAAATTCCCATGCGGAACATGCCCATCGCTTTGTCCTCGCGCAGCAGGCGTTGCGCGAGCAGGAGGTACGACAGGTTTACCTCTTTGATCTCACTGAGCATTTCGCTTGTAGCGCTCATGATTTCCCCGTTAAGAGCCTTTGGCCATTCGTGTTATGAAAACGTTTGCTCGACGTGGCGGCTCGTGGCGCGCAATCGGCATGTTTATGGTCTTACAACGGGATTTTGGCTAAACGGGTTTTATGCCGGTATCAGCAAAGTGGCGTGCGCTGCGCAGGATTTGTCTGTAAACCGTGTAGGAATTTTTCCGACAGAAAAAATGCCCGGTGGGGACGGGTGAAACCCGGATCTGTCGGAGGAGAGGCGCTGCAGAGCGCGTAGACGGGGGAAGCTGGAACGGCGGGGCGCGAGTGAGTCAATCGGTAAAAATTATAGTGGTTTTTCACGATATCGCAACAATTATGGCCACTGTCTCGATTTCGATTCGCGTGCCCTTTTTCTCGGGGTTTTCTCGTATTTCAGCGTGTAACAAGCCTTAAGTGTTTGAAAAAACACTCGAACCCCTGAAGGCGATATCCATAATGGACTCCAATGGGCGGCGGCGTGAGCCGCGCCGGTCCGCCCCGCAGCTTGCCGCCCGGCGTCCCGCATCTCCCCTCGCGGGCCGGTCACGTACCGCTCAACGCGTGCGTCGGCGAGTTCCGCAACCTTGTATCGGACCAGCATCCGCACCGGAACCCGCTGGTCGACACTGGAGATCGCCCATGCGCATTGCCCAGATCGCACCGCTCTACGAAGCCGTCCCGCCGAAACTCTACGGCGGCACCGAGCGCGTCGTGTCCTACCTCACCGAAGCCCTCGTCGAGCTCGGCCACGACGTCACGCTGTTCGCGAGCGGCGACTCGGTCACGTCCGCCCGCCTCGAAGCGGCCTGGCCGCGCGCGCTGCGGCTCGATCCGTCGATCCGCGATGCGATGGCGCCCCACATGCGCCTGCTCGAGCAGGTCGCCCGGGTCGCGCACGAATTCGACGTGCTGCACTTCCATCTCGACTACCTGCCGTTTCCGCTGATGTCGCGCCTCGACACGCCGTACGTGACGACGCTGCACGGGCGGCTCGACCTGCCGGAGCTGCAGCCGGTGTTCGACGCGTTCCCCGACGCGCCCGTCGTGTCGATCTCGAACAACCAGCGCAAGCCGCTGCCGCAGGCCGCGTGGGCCGGCACCGTGTATCACGGGCTGCCCGGCACGCTGCTCACGCCGCAACCTGGCGTGAAGCCCGAGTACCTCGCGTTCCTCGGCCGGATCTGCCCGGAAAAGCGCGTCGACACCGCGATCCGGATCGCCGCGCAAAGCGGACTGCCGCTCAAGATCGCCGCGAAGGTCGACAAGGCCGACGCCGACTACTTCAAGGAAGTGATCGAACCGCTGCTCGGCGAGGCGCACGTCGAATTCATCGGCGAGATCAACGAGGCGCAGAAGCCCGCGTTTCTCTCCGGCGCGAAGGCGCTGCTGTTCCCGATCGACTGGCCGGAGCCGTTCGGCCTCGTGATGATCGAGGCGATGGCGTGCGGCACGCCGGTCGTCGCGTTCAACCGCGGCTCGGTGCCGGAAGTGATCGAGGACGGCGTGACCGGCTTCATCGTCGAGGACGTGCAGGGGGCGGTCGGCGCGCTGCACCGGATCGACGGCCTGTCGCGCGACGCGATCCGCGCGCGCTTCGACACGCGCTTCAGCGCCACGGCGATGGCGCGCCGCTATGTCGAAACCTACGAATCGCTTTGCGCGGCGGCGAAACGCCCGGCGTTGCGCAGGGTCGCCGGAGCCTGACGCGTAAATTCGTCACGAAATACGCCGGAAAAATTGCGTGGAAATCCGCGCGTAAAAGCTGCCGGCATCGAACAAAGAGCCGCATCGTCGATGCGGCTCTTTCTTTTTGCGCGGCGCGCCGATTGGTGCCGGCGATTGATGGATCATTCGATCAGAAAACGGTCGCGGTTTTTGCCGACGATCCAATTCGGCGGCTTGCCTCGGCCACTCCAGGTGGCGCCCGACTTCGGGTCGCGATATTTCGCCGGCAGCGGCGCCTTTTTCGGCGGACGGCCGCGCCGCGCGCGCTCGGCAAATCCCAGATCCTGGGCGGTCAGCCCGTATTCGGCGATCACCCGCTGAACATCGGCAATTACCGCCTCGACTTCCTGGCGGCGCACTTCATCCGCCTGGGCCTGCAAATCAGCGATCTGCGCCTTGAGTTTCGCGTATTGAGACATATCGACTCCCTTTTTTTGCATGATGCGGCTCCGCCGACTCCGGCCGGAACGCCGACACCCGTTACGTCATCGCACTGCCGCCCTGCTCTTGCCAATTAATTCTGCCATCTTTAACCGATTCGTCTATATCGAGAATGCGGACTTATTCTAATAAAAGCCGCTCGTCCAGCATTCCTATTTAACAATCGTTGACCCTCTTGGCCCCGATTCGTTTCCTATAATCCAGACCAATTCGGGCGACGAAGTAAATCAGCCGGCCGCCCATTGGTGTTCACCCTACTTGGACGAGGTCCCTTCATGAACCTTTCTCAACGGCTCGCCGCCGAGGCATTCGGCACCTTCTGGCTGGTGCTCGGCGGGTGCGGCAGCGCCGTGCTGGCAGCGGCCTTTCCGGGGCTCGGCATCGGTTTCGCCGGCGTCGCGCTGGCCTTCGGCCTCACCGTCCTCACGATGGCGTTCGCGATCGGACATGTTTCGGGGTGCCATCTGAATCCTGCGGTGAGCGTGGGCCTGACGGTTGCCGGCCGCTTCCCCGCGCGCGATCTCGTGCCGTACATCGTCGCGCAGGTGATCGGCGCGACGCTCGGCGCATTCGTGCTGTACCTGATCGCGACCGGCAAGCCCGGCTTCGACGTCGTCGGCAGCGGCTTCGCGACGAACGGCTTCGGCGAACGCTCGCCCGGCCACTACGCGCTCGGCGCGGCGTTCATCTGCGAAGTCGTGATGACCGCCTTCTTCCTGTTCGTGATTCTCGGCGCGACCGACAAGCGCGCGCCGGCCGGCTTCGCGCCGATCGCGATCGGCCTGTGCCTGACGCTGATCCACCTGATTTCGATTCCGGTCACCAACACGTCGGTGAACCCGGCCCGCTCGACCGGCCCGGCGCTGTTCGTCGGCGGCGAGGCGATCGGGCAGCTCTGGCTGTTCTGGGTCGCGCCGCTGATCGGCGCGGCGCTCGCCGGGGTCATCTATCCGCTGGTCGCGGGGCGCGACGCCCCCGGCCGGCTGCCGGCATCCGCTCGCACAAGCGCATAACAACACTACGGGGTCACGCGAGCAGAGCAGCGAGCCTCACGCTGTCGAACAAAACGAGGCAGGCAGATTCAACGGGCGCCGTCGGCGCCCGTTTTTCCTTTTCGTTCAGGACGCCGCGACGCCGTCGACGGCATCCGTCAGCGCGAACAGCGCGCGCAGATGGCGTGCGACGCCTGCGTCGAAGTTGTTGCCGATCCGCGGGATGTGCGGCAGGCGCGCGACGAGGTCCGGGTTCGCGTTGTTCATCATGAACGCGTGGCCCGCGGTTTCGAGCAGGTCGATGTCGTTCATGTTGTCGCCGAACGCGATGCAGTGGCCCGGCTCGACGCCGATCCGCCCGAGCACCGCGCGCAGCGCGCGGCCCTTCGACACGTTCGCCGCCATCACTTCGAGACAGTCGGGCAGCGAGTACGTCACGTACAGCGCGTCGCCAAATTGCGCCTGCAACCGTTCGGAGACGACCGCCAGGTCCGCCGGCTCGCCGATGTACAGCACCTTCGCGATGTCCGTGCCCGCATGCGCCGCCATGTCGATCACGTCGTAGCGGAAACCCGAATCCTGGTGGAAATCGAGCAGGTGCGGCGCATCGCGGTCGATCAGCCAGCCGTGATCGGCGAACAGGTTGACGATCACGCGGCCATGCGCGCCGACGATATCGGGCTGCACGAGACGGCGCACGATCGCCGGATCGATGTCCTGCGCATGGATCGTCGTATCGTCGGGCGCATGCACGCGCGCGCCGTTCGACGTGATCAGGTACGGCCGGATGCCGAGCAGGTCGCGGATGCCCGCGACGTCCGCATAGTGCCGCCCCGTCGCGATGATGAACTGCAGGCCGTCGCGGTCGAGATGACGCACGGTCTCGATCGTGTACGGGTCGAGCTGGTGATCGCTGTTCAGCAGGGTGCCGTCGAGATCGGTGGCGATGACTTTGTACATGGGACGGGATAAGGCGCGGTTGGCTCTGCGGAATCGCTATTCTAGCGTCGCGCGCCGGGCTGCGTCGGGCAGTTGTCAGGTTGGCGCGCGGCCTGCCGGGCGTCGGCCCCGGCAAGCCGGCTCCGCTCGGCCGCCCTGCGCCGCGTCAAATACGAGCCTCAGACGCGAACCTCAGCGCGAGCCTCAGCGCGCCGTGCGCGGAATCCTCGAGCGGCGCGCGCAGCCGCCCCGCGTGGCGCGCCGGCACCGCGGGCGCGAGCGCGTCGGCGAGCCCGCCGCACAGCGCGACCGGCAATGCGCGCCGCGGATCGAGCGCGTCGATCATCTTGCCGATCTCGTCGCCCGCCTGCGCGATCAGCGCCGCCGCATGCGGATGCGCGCGATGCGCGAAGACGATCGGCGCCAGGCGCGCATAGGCCGTCTGGTTCGCGTCGCACGACCACTCGACGAGCGTATCGCGATCCGCTGCGCCGATCTCGGCAATCTCGGCAAGCAGCGCGTCGGCCAGCGCATCGCGCGGCACGCGGCCGTCGAGCGCCTGCTGCGCATGCGCGAGCGCGCGCAGGCCGAGCCACGCGCCGCTCGCCTCATCGCCCGACGGGAAGCCGAAGCCGCCCGCGAACCGGCAGGCGCCGGCCGGATCGAGCGCCGCCGCGATGCTGCCGGTGCCGAGCGCGACGATCAGCCCCGGCGCGCCGCCGTGCGCGCCGACGACCGTCGTATACGCGTCGCTTTCGACCACCAGCGCATCGAGCGGCGCCTGTGCGCGGAACGCCGTGAGCCAGCTCGCGTTGTTGACGCCCGCCAGCCCGCAGCCGAGCACGCAGCGCGACCAGTCGAGCGCGAAACCCGCTTGCGTGAACGCGTCCGCGCACGCGACGCCGATCGACGCCCATGCGCGCTCGATGCCGAGGCCGAGCCCCGACGGGCCGCCGCGCCCCTGCGCGAGCTCGCGGCCCTGCCGATCCGCCAGCACCGCGCGGGTGCCGGTGCCGCCGCCGTCGATGCCGATCGCGAAAAGAATATCCGTCATCACTTCATCCTGCCGATTCGAACAGGCGCCAAGCTTAACCGGATCGGCGCCGCGCGCCCATCTGCCGTTCGGCCGGCTTTGCCGGGTACCGGGCTTCCGCTATGCTGGCGCGAACGAATCGATACGGGAAGCGAGGCACACGATGTCGCAGCGGTGCAACTGGGTGAAAACGGAAGCGGACGCTCACTATCACGATACCGAATGGGGCGTGCCGTCGCACGACGACCGCCATCTGTTCGAGATGCTGATCCTCGAAGGCGCGCAGGCGGGGCTGTCATGGTCGACGATCCTGAACAAGCGCGCCGGCTACCGCGCGGCGTTCGCCGATTTCGACGTCGACGCCGTCGCACGCTTCACGCCGCAGCGCATCGAGAAGCTGCTGCAGGATCCGGGCATCGTGCGCAACCGCGCGAAGGTGCAGGCCGCGGTCGCGAACGCGCAGGCCGTGCAGCGGATTCGCGACGAGCACGGCTCGCTCGCCAAATTCCTGTGGTCGTTCGTCGATCACGCGCCGATCCAGAACGCATGGCAGTCGTATCGCGACGCCCCCGCGTCGACCGAGCGCTCCGACGCGCTCAGCAAGGCGCTGAAGGCTTACGGCTGCAAGTTCGTCGGCTCGACGATCTGCTACGCGCTGATGCAGGCGACCGGCATGGTCAACGATCACGAGGTCGGCTGCCCTTGCCATGCGCAATGTGCGGCGCTTGCGGGCAAGCAGCCGGCACGGCGCCGCAACGCAGGCTGACGGCGAGGCGGCGGGCAGCGGAGCTGGACGGGCCGACGACAGGCCCGCCACGAAGCGGGCTGGCCCGGCGGCACGACCGCGGCGGCGGCAGCGGCAGCGGCGCCGGCTGGGGGGATAGCCGCAGACCGCGCCTGTCGGCAGCGCTCCCGACACCTATACCGCCCGGAACAGCCAGCCAAAAAAGCGAAACGGCGGAGCGGCTTCTTTCGAAGCACGCTCCGCCGTTTCGCGGCGAACCGTCAGACGCTCTTAGTGGAGCTTCTTCGGCAGCATCTGGCTGCGCAGGCGCTTGTGCAGGCGCTTGACGGCAGCTGCCTTCTTGCGCTTGCGGACTGCGGTCGGCTTTTCGTAGGACTGGCGCTCGCGCAGTTCAGCGATCAGGCCATTTTTTTCGATAGCGCGGCGAAAGCGGCGAATCGCCACTTCGAACGGCTCGTTTTCTTTCAGAAGAATCGTCGTCATGTCGTTCCTAAATTGCTTAAACGGTCAAAAACGTAGCGGCCAAGCGCCACGCACCGGCCATCCGGGCGTTCCCACAACAGGCGAAACGAGCGGAAATACGGCCTCGGAGGCCGGAAAAGAGAGGCGGAAAGCACCGCGAGTACGCTTCACAAGCCGCGTGCAGCGCCGCGTTTGACTGCCAGCAAACGTGCCGAGACGGCACAGGCGTGACAGAAAATCTCAATTCAGCCTGCCATCATATCAGGGAATCACAGAGAAAACCACCCTTTTCGCGATCCCCGCCGCCGCCCCTCGACGGCCGCGGCCGGACGGACGGCTTGCGGGTCGGCCGCCGGAACCGTCCGGCGCGCCCGCCGGCCTTGTGTTGGCCGAGGGTCGGCCGAGGTCCGCGGGATCGTCCGATCTTTCGGTCCCGAATTTCCTTGGACAATCCTCTAAAGTTTTCGCCGGGTGCCGCCGTCAACCAGGAAAGGCGGCCAGCGCAACTCGCGATAAGCGCAACGCCGAGATTGAAAACCTGCCTCACACAGGCGTTTTCCAAAACGAGGAAGCAAATGCTGAACATCAATACCAACATCCTGTCGCTGTCGACGCAGACGAACCTGTCGGGCACGCAAAACGCGCTGTCGCAGGCAATCAACCGCCTGTCGTCGGGCAAGCGCATCAACACCGCAGCTGACGACGCGGCAGGCCTCGCGATCTCGACGTCGCAAACGGCAGCGATCAACGCGCTGACGCAAGGCGTGGCAAACGCGAACAACGGCATCTCGATGATCCAGACCGCCAACGGCGCGCTGCAATCGACGATCGACAACCTGCAGCGTATCCGCGTGCTGGCACAACAATCCGGCGACGGCTCGCTGGATTCGAGCGCCCGCGCAAACCTGCAGGCTGAAGTGACGACGCGTCTCGGCGAAATCGACCGTGTCGCATCGCAAACGACGTTCAACAGCCAGACCATCCTGGGCGGCGCAGGCAGCGTCTCGTTCCAGATCGGCGCAGCAGCGAACCAGATCGTCAGCGTCGACTTCGGCACGACGACCTGGAACAGCACGGGCATGAGCGTGAACACCCTGTCCGTCTCCAGCCAAGCGAGCGCACAGTCGGCCATCACGTCGATCGACGCGGCACTGAAGCAGGTCAACACGTTCCAGGCACAGCTGGGTGCGGCACAGAACACGTTCCAGGCTGCGATCTCGACGACGCAGACCCAGGCAACCAACATGAGCGCTGCTCGCTCGCAGATCACCGACGCGGACTTCGCGACGGAAACGGCGAACCTGAGCAAGGCGCAAGTGCTGCAGCAAGCAGGCATCTCGGTTCTGGCGCAAGCGAACTCGATGCCGCAGCAAGTCCTGAAGCTCCTCGGCTAATAGCCGGGCACGCGCGGCGGGCCACGCGCCCGCCCGCCTTCGGGTCCGGCGGCGCCGCCATGCACATGCACGGTGTCGCCGCCGGAACACCCCCGACCCGAATTCTCCAGGGAGGCGCGCCTCCCTCTTTGCATTGAACCGCGGCGATCCGCCGCATCGCGCGAGATTGCGCGGACGACCGGAGCAACGGCATGGCCACCACATCCCCCGTGAGTTCGACGGATATCAGCAACGTCCTGGCGCAGGCCGGACAATCGCTCATCGGCGGCGCGACCAATTCGACGCTCGACGTCAATACGCTCGTGACGACGCTCGTGAACGCGAAGACGGCCGGGCAATTGCAGACCCTTCAGAACCGGCAGGCGGCCGACAACACCCAGCTGTCCGCGATCGGCCAGCTGAAGTCCCACAGCTGGCCGCGTTGCAGAGCGCGCTCACCGGCCTCTCGAACGGCACCGCGCTGAGCAGCCTCGCCGCGACGGCGAGCGGCACCGGCCTCACGCCGGCGATCACGAGCAACAGCGGCGCGGTGGCCGGCTCGTATTCGGTCAACGTCACGCAGCTCGCGACCGCCAACAAGCTGTCGTCGGCCGGCCTCACGTCGGCGGATACGATCTCGGCCGGCTCGCTGAGCATCACGTACGGCAGCAACCCCGCATTCAACGTCAACGTGTCGGCCGGCGCAGCGCTGTCCGACATCGCCACGTCGATCAACTCCGCGTCGGGCAACCCCGGCGTCACCGCGTCGGTCATCACGGGTTCGGACGGCCAGCACCTCGTGCTGCAATCGAACGCGACCGGCGCAGCCAATACCGTCTCGGTCACGGGCACGGGCGTCAATTCGAAACTGACGTCGGGCTACACGACGGTCACGGCGGCCGCCGACGCCAAGCTGACGATCGACGGCACGCCGGTCTCGAGCGCGTCGAACTCCGTGTCGGGCGCGCTGACGGGCGTCACGCTGAACCTGTCGCAGGCCGCCGTCGGCACGACGCAGACGGTCACGCTGTCGCAGGACACGGCCGCGGCGACGACCGCGATCAACAATTTCGCCACCGCGTACACCAATTTCGTGAACACCGCGAAACAGCTGTCGGCCTACGACCCGACGGCGAAGTCCGCCGGGCCGCTGCTCGGCGACGCCATGCTGAACACGATCACGAACAGCCTTGCGACGGCGCTCAGCGGCGGTGTCACGACCGGCGGCACGACCTATTCGCTCGCGGCCATCGGCATCAACCTGAACGCCAACGGCACGCTGACGACCGACGCCGCCACCCTGGCCAATGCGCTCAAGACGAACAGCTCGGCGGTGTCGGCGGTCTTCAACAAGACCAACGGCATCGGCCAGAAGCTCAACTCGCTGATCAACTCATACACTCAGACGTCCGGCCTGATCGACCAGCGCACCACGGCGCTCAACTCGGATCTGAAGAGCGTGCAGAATCAGGCAACGCAGTTGCAGAGCTACTCGGACCAGCTGACCAAGCAATACAATGCGCAGTTCACCGCGCTGAACACGCTGATGGCGACCATGGCGAACAACACCCGCTATCTGACGCAGCTGTTCGGCGGCCAGAACAGCGCCGGCGCGATGGCCAACAACAAGTAAGCCCCGGCCGCGCCGCACCTTCGGAGCCGAACCATGACGATCGACACCCTGTCCCGCGCATTCGACCTGACCCGTGACATGCAGTCGGCAACCGACGCGCGCGACTGGGCGCGCGTCGCGGCCCTCGCCGACGAACGCTCGCCGTTGCTGATGAGCCTGTCGCGCGACCAGACGCCGGACGTGCTGGACCTGGTGCGGCAGATCATGACGATCGACGCGTCGATCGCGGAGCAGGCGCAAGCGGACCATCACCGTCTGACTGCGGAATTTGCGCAGTCGCAGGAACGCATCAAGGCCGCGAGCTTGTACCAGAAGACGGGCATGCTGTAACCGGCAGGCCGTCTGGTCTGTACCGATGTCGAACCACAAGACGCCGCCAGTCGAGCGGACCGCTGTTGCCGTACCGTCGAGCCGCTTCAGTGCGGCTTTTTTTTCGCCGGCACGCGGGGCGCGAGCGGGATCGCGCCGGTCACCCAGTAGCGCTCATTCGGCCGGCACACAAAGCGTCGGTTCGAACGTCGCTTCCAGCCGCGCCCCGCCCCGCTCGCGCGTCACGCGTCCGCGGGCGCCGTCTCGCCAGCCGCGTAGCTGGCCCACATGCCGTGCAGCGCATCCTCGAGGTTGCGCGCAAAGCGCGCCGCATCGCACAGCGGCGACGCCAGCGTGCGCTCGCGCAGGGTCGCCCGCAGTGTCGCCAGCCGGTCGCGGTCGCGCGCGAACGCGACCGCCTTCGCGAGGTACGCCGCTTCGTCGTCCGCGATCCATTCCGCCATCCCCGCCGCATGCAGCAGGCTTTCGCAGATGTGCGTGACGAACCGGCTGCCCTTCATCCCGAGCACCGGCACGCCCATCCACAGCGCTTCGGCGCTGGTCGTGCCGCCCGGGTACGGGAACGGGCTGAGCGCGATGTCGATGCGGTTGTACGCGCCGAAGTATTCCGCGCGCGGCGAACCGCCCTCGAGGATCAGCCGGTCCGCGCCGATGCCGTGCCGCGCGAAACGGTCGAGCGTCGTCTGGTTCTGGTCGCCGGAGCCGAGTTCGTGCGCCTTCAGCAGCAAGCGCGCGTCCGGCAGGGCGTGCAGGATGCGCGACCACAGCGCGACGACGGCGTCGCTGATCTTGGACAGCTTGCCGAAGCAGCCGAACGTGACGCCGCCGTTGGCCACCATCGGCAGCGCTCCGACCGCGACGTCGTATGGCGGCGGCGTGAAGCACAGCCAGCTGTCCGGCAGCCGCCACGGCTTCTCGACGAAGTGATGCTCCTCGTCGGCCGGCAGCGTATGTGCGTCGCCGATGAAATAGTCGATCGCGCGGCAACCGGTCGTCGCGAAGAAGCCGAGCCAGCTTGCCTGCACCGGCGCGGGCTTGTGCGCGAAGATCGGCAGGCCGCTCCAGTTGGTGTGGCCGGCCATGTCGATCAGGATGTCGATGCCGTCGTCGCGGATCACCTCCGCCGCCTGCTCGCGGGCCAGGCCGGTCACCTTCTTCCAGCTCGCGAAGCTCGGCTTGAGCCGCGCGGTCACGTCGTCCTCGGCGACGAAGGTCACGTAGGCATGCGGCTCGATGCGCGACCGGTCGATCCGCGCGAGCACGCTTTCCAGGAAGATGCCGACCGGGTGCTGCCGCAGGTCGCCGGACACGAAGCCAACGCGCAGCGGCCGCCCCTGCGCCTGCGCGACGCGCTGCCCGCGGTCGTGCTCGAACGGTTTGGCGTCACGCGCGAGATGCTCGCCGTAGCTGCGCGCCTCCGCGACCCATTGCTCGGGCGTGAACGCGGGCGACGTCGTCATGTTGAACATCATCCGCGAATACGCGCGATGCAAGTCGTAGCGGATCGCTGCGCGGAACGCATCCATCGCGCCGGCAAGATCCCCTTTCGCCCACAGGATGTCGCCGAGCGTCATCTGGATCCGCAAGGGATCGATGCCGAGCTCCCGCGCGATCTCGTAATGCTTCGTCGCCTCGTCGAGCTTGTCGAGCCGAAACAGCACGGCGGCGAGGTTGTGATGCGCGTCGGCATCGTCGGGGTTCAGGTCGACTGCGTGCCGGTGGCTCAGCTCCGAGGCGGCGAACATGTTGAGGTTGTGATACGCGAAACCGAGGAAGTTGTACGCGTCGGCCAGTTCGGGATCGAGCTCGATCGCGCGCCGGCACAGCTGCACCGCCTGCCCGAATTCGCCCTGCTGGCTGCGCAGCTCGCCGAGCCAGGCCCACGCCCGCGCATGCTCCGGGTCGATCGCGATCGCCTGCTCGAACAGCTCGGCCGCCTTGCCGAAATCGCTGATGCGCTGCTGCAGCCTTGCCAGCACGCAATGCGCATCCGCGTCAGCCGGCTCGAGTCCCTCGAGCGCATGTTCGATCGCGCCCAGCGGATCACCGGCCGCGAGCAGCGCCGCGCTCAGCCCCTGGTGCGCGACGCGAAACCCCGGCTGCAGCGCGATGGCATGCCGATAGGCATCCGCCGCGGCATCGTGTTTTTCCTGCGCGCGCAGCGCGTTGCCGAGATTGTTGTACGCCTGCGCGTACTGCGGGTCGTGCGCGACCGCCTTGCCGTAGCTCGCGGCCGCCGCTTCGTGCTCGCCCAGGTCATGCAGCGCGTTGCCGAGGTTGTTGTACGCCTCCGCATAGCCGGGACGCAGCTCGATCGCGCGCGCGCAGCTCGCCATCGCGGCCGCCGGGTCGCGCGCATCGCGCAGCGCGTTGCCGAGGTTGTTGTGCGCCTCCGGATAATCCGGCCGCAGCGCCACCGCGCGGCGATAGTGCGCGATCGCGTCGTCGAGCCGACCGCATTCGCGCAGCATGTTGCCGAGGTTGTTGAAGTACGACGCGTCCGGCCGCTCTACGAGCGACTGCTGCATCAACATGATCCCCGCGTCGTACTGCTTGAGCTGGCACGCGAGCAGCCCAAGGAAATGCAGCGCGTCCGGCTGACCCGGCTGCGCGGTGAGAATCGCGTCGTACAGCGCCTTCGCTTCCGCGAGACGCCCGGCCTGATGATGCGCGAGCGCAGACTGCAGAGTGTCGTGGATATCGTTCATGCTTCGTTTGCCGTGTCCGTATAGCGTTGCCACATGCCGAGGAACGCCGCTTCGAGATGCGCCGCGAACCGGCGCGCGTCGCACAGCGGCGACGCGAGCAGCTGGGCGCGCAGCCCCGCGCGCAGCGCCGCGAGCCGCTCGCGGTCGCGCACCGCGTCGATCGCCTTCGCGAGATAGGCGTCCTCGTCGTCCGCGATCCAGTCGCCCATCCCCGCCGCGTGCAGCATGCTCTCGCAGATGTGCGTGACGAACCGGCTGCCCTTCATGCCGAGCACCGGCACGCCCATCCACAGCGCTTCGGCCGTGGTCGTGCCGCCCGGGTACGGGAACGGGCTCAGCGCGACGTCGATGCGGTGGTACGCGGCGAAATAGTCGGCGCGCGGCGTCGCGCCCTCGAATTCGAGCCGGGCCGCGTCGATGCCGTGCCGCGCGAAGCGCGCGATCGTCGCGTCGCGCACGCTCGCGCGGTCGAGCTCCTGCGCCTTGAGCAGCAGCCGCGCCGCCGGCAGTTCATGCAGCAGCCGCGACCACACGCGCACGACGTCGTCGCCGATCTTCACGAGCTTGCCGAAGCAGCCGAACGTCGGATGGCCGCGCGCCGCCATCGGCAGCGGACCGGCCGCGACGTCGTGCGCCGGCGGCGTGAAGCACAGCCAGCTGTCCGGCAGCCGCCATGGCTTCTCGACGAAGTGATGCGCCTCGGCGTCCGGCAGCGTGCAGGCATCGCCGATGAAGTAGTCGATCGCGTCGCAGCCGGTCGACGCGAAGAAGCCGAGCCAGCTCGCCTGCACCGGCGCGGGCTTCCAGCCGAACACGGCGAGCCCGCTGTCCTGCGTATGGCCCGCGAGGTCGACGAGGACGTCGATCCCGTCGTCATGAATCATCCGCGCGGCCGCGCCCGGGGCGAGCCCGGCGATCGAGCGCCAGCCTCCCGCATGCGGCTTCAGCCGCGCGGTGATCGCGTCCTCCTCGTCCGACGTCACGTAGACGCGCAGGTCGATGCGCGTGCGATCGAGGTGCGCGAGCACGCTTTCCAGGAAGATGCCGACCGGGTGCTGGCGCAGGTCGCCCGACACGAAGCCGACGCGCAGCGGCCGCCCTTGCGCGCGCGCGGCCCGCTCGCGCGGATCGTGCGCGTAGCGCGTCGATCGCGCGGCCAGGTGCCGGCCGTAGCGCCGCGCATCGTCCAGGTAGTCGGCGGGGCTCACGCACGCGGACGCCGCCGCGCTGAACAGCAGCCGGCCCAGCACTTCGGCCGCGCCGTCGTCGGCGTCGTCGCGCATCAGTGCAAGCGCGTCGCGATACGCGGGGACCGCCGCGTCGACGTTGCCCTGCGCGCGCAGGATGTCACCGAGATTGACGTGCATCGATGCGCTCGGCGCGCCGCCGTCCAGCGCGCGCCGGCAATACGCAAGCGCCTCGTCGAGCCGGTTCAGCTTGAGCAGCACGACCGACAGGTTGTGGCACGCGCCGGCGTCCGCCGGATTCAGTGCGACGGCCTTGCGATAGGCGGCCTGCGCCGCGTCGAGTTGCGCCAGCCCGTGATAGGCGTTGCCCGCGTTGTTGTGCGCGTCGCCGAGGTCCGGCGCGAGCCGGATCGCGTCCAGCGCATGCGCGAGCGCTTCCGCGTAGCGCATCTGCCGGCGGCGCACGCCGCTGAGGTTCGCGTGCGCGACCGCCATCGACGCGTCCAGTTCGATCGCGCGTTCATAGTGCTTGGCGGCGCCATCGAGGTCGCCCAGGTCTTGCAGCGCGTTGCCGAGATTGTTGTACGCCTGCGCGTAATCGGGGCGCAGCTCGATCGCGCGCGCACTGCTCGCCATCGCCGCCGTCGGTTCGCCCGCGTCGCGCAGCGCGTTGCCGAGGTTGTTGTGCGCCTCCGGGTAGTCGGGCCGCAGCGCCACCGCGCGGCGGTAGTGCGCGATCGCGTCGTCGAGCCGGCCGCATTCGCGCAGCATGTTGCCGAGGTTGTTGAAGTACGACGCGTCCGGCCGCTCGACGAGCGAGCGCTGCATCAACATGATCCCCGCGTCGTATTGCTTGAGCTGGCATGCGAGCAGCCCGAGGAAATGCAGCGCGTCCGGCTGGCCCGGCTGCGCGGTGAGAATCGCGTCGTACAGCGCCTTCGCTTCCGCGAGACGCCCGGCCTGATGATGCGCGAGCGCAGACTGCAATGCCTGAGCGGTTCCGTCCATCTCGTCTGCCCTGCTCAATACGGATGAGTCGCATACGCAGTCGATCGGCGACCGTCAGATGTCCGATCGTGACGGGCGAGGTCGCGATCCCTTCGCGACCTATCGCGACCTATCGCGGCCTATCGCGGCGACGATGCCGCGCGCCGCCAGGTCGGGGGAACGTCAGGTCGGCCGGCGCGCTGCTCGGCGCGACGTCCGCCGTGTTCCGCTTGCCGCCGACGCGGCATCGTCGGCGCACGTCACGCCGTGACCGACCTCACGCGGACTCGACCGGCGCGGCGTCGACGCGGCGCGCCCACATCGCGTGCAGCGCGTCCTCGAAATTGCGGGCGAAGCGGGGCGCATCGCACAGCGGCGACGCGAGCACCTGCGCGCGCAGCGTCGTGCGCAGCACCGCCAGCTCGGCCGGCTTGGCCGTCTGCGCGACGGCCTTCGCGACGTACGCGTCGTCGTCGTCAGCGATCCACTCGGGCAGCCGCGCCGCATGCAGCAGGCTCTCGGCGATGTGCGACAGGAACCGGTCGCCGCGCCGGCACAGCACGGGCACGCCCATCCACAGCGCTTCGGCGGTCGTCGTGCCGCCCGGGTACGGGAACGGGCTCAGCATCAGGTCGACGCGCCGGTACGCGGCCAGGTACTCCGCGCGCGGCGAGCGGCCTTCGAGGATCAGGCGCGACGCATCGATGCCGTGCGCCGCGAAGCGCGCGGCGAGCGCCTGCTGTTCGCGCGGATCGTCGAGATGCTCCGCCTTCACGAACAGCTTCGCGCCCGCGACCGACTGCAGCACGCGCGACCAGACCGCGACGACGCGATCGGTGAGCTTCGCGAGCTTGCCGAAATAGCCGAAGGTCGGATGGCCGTTCGCGAGCATCGGCAACGCGCCGACGTCGACCGCATCGGCCGGCGGCGTGAAGCACAGATAGCTGTCCGGCAGATGCCACGGCCGCTCGGTGAAATGCGCGGCCTCCGCGGGCGGCAGTACGTGGCGATCGCCGATCACGTAGTCGATCGCGCGCACGCCGGTGCTCGCGAAGTAGCCGGGCCAGCTCGCCTGCAGCGGCGCCGCCTTCCACGCGAACAGCGGCAGGCGGTTGTAGATCGTGTGGCCCGATGCGTCGAGCAGCACGTCGATGCGGTCCGCGCGGATTCGCGCGGCCGCCGCCTCGTCGCTCAGGCCGGCGAGGCAGGTCCACGTCGAGAAAGTCGGCTTGATGCGGGCGGTGACGTCGTCCTCGACGTCGCGCGTCGGGTACGCATGCATCTCGATCCGGTTCGCGTCGAGATGCTTCAGCATGCTCTCGATGAAATAGCCGACCGGATGCGACTTCAGGTCGCCCGACACGATGCCGACCTTGAGCGGCCGCCCGACGCGGGCGGTCAGGTCGACGAGCCAGTCCGTCCACGGCTTCGCGCGGCGCGTGACGAGTTCGTCGTAGCGGGCGGCCTCGGCGAGATACGCGTCATGGTCGAATGCGTCGCCGTAGTGGCTCGCGAACAGCAGGTTGCTGCGCGGCTCCGGCAGTTCGGGGTGCAGCGCGATCGCGTGCTGGTATGCCTCGAGCGCGGCCGGGATCTCGTTCAGGTCGAACAGCGCGTTCGCAAGGTTGTTGTAGGCCTTGGCGTTGTCCGCGTTCAGCGAGATCGCCTTGCAGAACGAATCGACGGCCGCGCGGGCGTCGCCGGCGAGCCGCTGCGCGTTGCCGAGGTTGTTGTACGCGTCGACGTAGTCGGGCCGCAGCTCGATCGCGAGGCGGAAGCACTCGGCGGCGGCGCAATGGCGGTTGTCCGCCTGCATCACGTTGCCGAGGTTGTAGTAGTAGATCGCCTCGGGCTTGACCTCGATCGCTGCCATGATCAGGTTGGATGCCTCCTGATAGCGCCCGTACTGGTGGCCGATCAGGCCGAGGAGGTGGAGCGCGTCCGCGTGCCGGGGATCGGTCTCGAGGATCTGCCGGTACAGGGTCTCGGCCTCTTCGAGGCGGTCGGCCTGATGGTGCGCCAGCGCGTGCTCGATCGTGGCGGTGGCGGGGGAGGTGGGCATCATGAGATCTGTCGTCCTGCTAGGGTCTGTTCACGCTGGTAACGGGCTTGCGGACGTGCGGCGCCGCGCACGGACAGTCCCCGACGTGTCCGAATTCTCTCCGCGCGCGCCGCGTTCCAATCCGGCGATCAGGCGCCGGAATTGGTCGTAATTCCCGCGACTGCAAGCCCGCCGAAATCGTCGCCGAACACCGCGCATCCATCGAAATGCGGGGTGAAATGGGCCGCTAATCCGACATTCGATCCTGACGGCGGTCGATAGACTTGATCGCAGAAAGATGTCCGACTTGCGACATGCGGACGGCCGCGCATCCAGATGCCGGCGCAGCGCTCACGCGTTCGTCCGGTCTCACCCTTTGTGCCTGGAGCCTTGTGTATGCACGAATCAGCGATCATCACCAACGCAGACGGCGATCAGCTCGCGGCGCGCCGCGAACTGTTCGACCTGATGCAGACCTATCCTGCGACGCGCGAGGAACTGGAACGCTCGCTCGGCCTGTTCGTGCGCGGCTCGCTGCTCGCGCGCATCCTGGCGACGTTCGAGGTGTACCAGCGGATCGTGCCGCTGCCGGGCGCGATCCTCGACATGGGCACGTGGCGCGGGCAGACCGCCGTGCTGTGCGAGAACTTCCGCGCGATTCTCGAGCCGCTGAACTTCCAGCGCCGCATTCACGCATTCGATACGTTCACGGGCTACACGGGCTTTGCCGAGAACGACGCACGCGACCGCAAGCTGTTCTCCGACGGCACGTACTCGCTGTCCGGCGAGTACGCCGACCTGCTGCGCAAGCTGCTGAGCCTGCACGAGCGCAACAACGCGATGGGGCACGTGCATGACAAGCACCGCGTGTGGGAAGGCGACTGCCGCGACACGCTGGCGGCGTTCGACGAAGCGCATCCCGGCGAGATGGTCGCGCTCGCATGGTTCGACCTGAACGTGATCGAGCCGACCCGGCACGCGTTCGAAGCGGTGATGGCGCGGCTGGTGCCCGGCGGCGTCGTCGCGTTCTGGCAGCTCACCCGCGGCGGCCAGTTGCCGGCCGAAGGCATCCATTACCTGCGCGACCTGCTCGGCAATCGCCCGCACCAGATCCACAAGGCGGCGGCATACCCGTCGCTCTGCTACCTGTCGTTCCCCGAAGGCGGAGGCGCACGCAAATGAAGATCGCCATCCTCGGCAACGGCATTCTCGGCCTGATGACGGCCCGCGCATGGCAGCAGGCCGACCCCGGCGTCGAGCTCGTCATCGTCGGCCACGCGCATCGGCCCGGCTCGGCAACGCGTGCGGCGGCGGCGATGCTCAACTCCTTTACCGAGCTGGAAGGCGACTCGCTCGGCACGCCGATCGACCGCTTCAAGTTCGAACTGAGCCGCGCGGCGACGGCGGCGTGGCCCGCCGTGTTCGCCGAGATCTGCACGCCGGAGCGCGCGGTCGCGCACGGCTTCGGCACCTTCGTGCTGAACAACGCGGCGACCGACGCGCTCGACGACGAGAACTTCGCGGCCATGCAGCGGTTCTGCCGGGAATTCGAGGAGCCCTGCGAGGCGGTCGATCCGTCAGGCATCCCGAACTATCACCCCGACCCGCGCTATCGCGCGCTGAAGGCGGTGTTCCTGGAGCGTGAAGGCTGGGCCAATCCGAAGCAGTTTCTCGACGCGCTGACGGCGTCCGTCGCGCAGGCCGGCAACGCGCGCTTCATCGACGCCGAAGTCGAGCGGCTCGACACCGCCGGCGGGCGCGTCGTCGCGGCGCGGCTGTCCGACGGCAGCGTGCTCGGCGCGGACCGCTTCATCCTCAGCAACGGCGCCAACCTGACGCGCGTGCTGCAGGCGAGCCTGCCCGAGCTGCCGGTGCAGCGGATGTTCTACGGCATCGGCATGTCGGTCGAGCTGCAGAGCGCGGAGAACGTGCACACGCACTGCGTGCGCACGACCAACCGCGGCCTCGCGTGCGGCGTGTATTCGGCGCCGTACGGGCCCGACCGCACGCTGGTCGGCGCCAGCAACTACATCAGCCCGGTGCCGCACGAGCACGGCCATGCCGGCAGCGCGTACACGCTGCTGAAATCCGCGATGGACCAGATCAACACCCGCTTCTCGCGCGCGAACCTGGTCAACGTCAACGTCGGCTGGCGGCCGACGACGTCCGACCTGTATCCGCTGTTCGGTGAAACCAGCGTGCGGGACCTGTGGATACTCGGCGGGACCAAGCGCGACGGCTTCCACCTGTCGCCGGTGCTGTGCCGCGACCTCGTCGCGGCGATGCGCGGCCAGCCGATCGATCCGCGCTACGCGGAACTCGCGCCCGAGCGAAAGCTGATCCGCAACATGACGCGCGAGGCCGCGATCGCGAAGACCGTGCGCCATCAGATCAATGCGGCCTACCAGCACGATTTCGTGCCGGCGAGAAACCGCATGGTCGAGCAGCTCCAGAACACGATGCGCGCGGACCTGGAAGCGCTGCACGACAGGCTGGGCGCGACGGACTGGGGCATTCCGCCCGAGCTCGTCGACATGTACCGGTACGGCCACATCCCGGCATGAGCGTCACGCACATGAACCGCGATGCGAAGCGGGTGGCGATCGTCCAGTCCAACTACATCCCGTGGAAGGGCTACTTCGACCTGATCGCCGCCAGCGACGAGTTCATCCTCTACGACGACGCGCAGTACACGCGCCGCGACTGGCGCAACCGCAACCAGATCAAGACGCCGCAGGGCGTGCAATGGCTGAGCGTGCCGGTGAAGGTGAAGGGCAAGTATCACCAGTCGATCCGCGAAACGGAAATCGACGGCGCCGACTGGGCGCCGCTGCACTGGAAGCGCCTGCAGCAGAACTACGCGCGCGCGCCGCACTTCGAGCGCTACGCGGACGAGCTCGAAGCGCTTTACACCGGCCGCACGTACGGGATGCTGAGCGAGCTGAATCGCGCGATGCTGACGTGGGTTCTCCGGCAACTGGAGATCGACACGCGCGTGTCGTCGTCTTCGGACTACGAACTGCACGGCGACCGCACCGAGAAGCTGCTGAACCTGTGCGTGCAGGCGGGCGCGACCGAGTACCTGTCGGGCCCGGCCGCGCGCAGCTACCTGGACGAGAAGCTGTTCGCCGACGCCGGGGTCGCGGTGCGCTGGTTCGACTACCCGGCCTATCCCGAGTATCCGCAGCAGTGGGGCGACTTCGTCCACGGCGTGACGGTGCTCGACGTGCTGTTCAACTGCGGTCCCGACGCGCGCCGGTACGCGCTGACCTCGAAAGCGTGAGGTGATTCACATGAGCGAAACCCCGCATGCAAGCCTGCTGCAGGAAGTGGCCGCGTACTACAGCGCGCGGCTGGCGGAGCACGGCGCCACCGCGCGCGGCGTGGACTGGAACGGCGAAACCGGCCAGTTCCTGCGCTTCGAGCAACTGACGAAGATCCTGCCCGCGTCCGGCGGCCACTCGGTGAACGACATCGGCTGCGGCTACGGCGCGCTGGTCGATTTCCTGAAGGCGCGCGCGCTGCCGGACGGCTTCACGTATGCGGGCAACGACATCTCGTCCGACATGGTCGACGCCGCGCGGCAGCGCTACCGCGACGACGCGAACGTCGCGTTTCACGTCGGCGCGACGCCGCAGGCCGCGTCGGACTACGGGATCGCGTCCGGCATCTTCAACGTCAGGCGCGGTCACGGCGACGACGCGTGGCTCGACTACCTCCACGCAACGCTCGACACGCTGCACGCGACGAGCCGCCGGGGCTTCGCGTTCAACTGCCTGACGTCGTATTCCGATCCGCCGTTCATGCGTCCGGACCTCCTGTATTACGCCGATCCGTGCGCGCTGTTCGATCGCTGCAAGCGCCGCTATTCGCGCCAGGTCGCGCTGCTGCACGACTACGGCCTGCACGAATTCACGATCCTCGTCCGCAAGGACGCCTGAGCGCGCCGCGCGGCCGATCGTCCCAACCCCTTACCGCGGAGCCTGACCATGTTCGGCCCACCCAATCTCGACAGCATTCCGTTCGGCCGCCCGTTCGTGGTCGGCAAGGAGCTCTACTACATCGCGAAAGCGGTCGAGCAGGGCGGCCTCGCCGGCGACCAGGCGTTCACGAAGCTCTGCCACCGCTGGCTGGAAGCGCGCATCGGCTGCCGGCGCGCGCTGCTCACGCACTCGTGCACGGCCGCGCTGGAAATGGCCGCGATCCTCGCCGACGTGCAGCCCGGCGATGAAGTGATCATGCCGTCCTACACGTTCGTGTCGACCGCCAACGCGTTCGTGCTGCGCGGCGCGACGCCGGTGTTCGTCGACATCCGCCGCGACACGCTGAACCTCGACGAGACGCTCGTCGCCGCCGCGATCACCGAGCGCACCCGCGCGATCGTGCCGGTGCACTATGCGGGCGTCGCGTGCGACATGGACGTGATCGGGCAGCTCGCGGCGGACCACGGGCTGTGGGTGATCGAGGATGCCGCGCAGGCGCTCCAGTCGACGTGGAACGGCAAGCCGCTCGGCAGCCTCGGCCACCTCGCGTGCCTCAGCTTCCATGAGACCAAGAACGTGATTTCCGGCGAAGGCGGCGCGCTGCTGGTCAACGACCCGCGCCTCGTCGAGCGCGCGGAGATCATTCGCGAGAAAGGCACCAACCGCAGCCAGTTCTTCCGCGGGCAGGTCGACAAGTACACGTGGGTCGACGTCGGCTCGTCGTTCCTGCCGGGCGAGCTGATCGCGGCGTTCCTGTACGCGCAGTTCGAGCACGCGGACGTGATCACCGCGCAGCGGCGCGCGACCGTGCAGCGCTACCAGGACGCGCTGCAGCCGCTGCACGCCGACGGGCTGATCGAGCTGCCCGCGATTTCGCTCGCCGAGCGCGGCAACGGCCACATGTTCTATTTCCTCGCGCGCAACCTCGCCGAGCGCACCGCGCTGCTGCAGCAGATCCGCGCGCTGGGCGTGAACGCCGTGTTCCATTACGTGCCGCTGCACAGTTCGCCGGCCGGCCAGCGCTACGGGCGCCGCGGGTCCGAGCTGCCGGTGACGGACCTCGTCGCCGACCGGCTCGTGCGGCTGCCGCTGTACCACGACATGACCGAAGCCGAACAGGACCGCATCCTCGACGTGGTCTTCGATTTCTACCGCACCCGATAACGATGACGATTCCGACTTCCGGCCCGACGCACCGCGGGTCGCGCATCTTTGCGCGGCTCGACCACCCGTACTACGTCTGCGCGCCGAAATTCCGGCAGACGTCCGGCGGCATCCGCGCGATGCACTACCTGTGCCACGTGCTGAACCTGCTCGGCCACGAAGCGTACGTCAACACGGATGGCGTGCACCCGGACCTGCGTACGCCGCGGCTGACCAACGACATCGCGCAGGCGCACGCCGACGCGCATCGCAGCCCGATCGCCGTCTATCCGGAAATCGTCTCCGGCAATCCGTTCGGCACGCGCTGCGTTGCGCGCTATCTGCTTGCCGAACCCGGCCGCATCGAGGGCAACGCGATCGACCTGCAGCCGAGCGACCTCGTGTTCACGTTCGGGCCGACGCTGGTGCCCGCGGGATGGCAGGCGGACCTGCTGCGCATGCCGCTGGTCGACACGCGCATCTTCAACAGCGACGGCGTCGACGACGCGCGCCGCAGCGGCACGGCCGTCTTCATCAACCGGCACCTGGTGCGCGGCGGCAGCCTGCATCCGGTCACCGCCGATTCGATCGAGATCTCGAACCGCGTGCCGGAACGCTCGGCGCACGAGCTCGCGGCGCTGTTTCGCCAGGTCGAATGCGTGTACATGTACGAGTGGTCGACCGCCGCGTTCGAGGCGCTGCTGTGCGGCTGTCCGGTCGTCTGCATCCTGAACGACGCGTCGATGCCGAAGGCCGAGCGCTGGGTGATGGACGGCAAGGGCATCGCGTGGGGGCTCGACGAAGAGGAGATCGCCCGCGCGAAGGCCACCGTTCACGACGCGCGCGACGCGTACCTGCAGGAAGAGGAAACGTTCTGGCGGCAGTTGCAGAACTTCGTCGAACGGACCCAGGCCCACGCGGACACGCTGGATGCGCAGGCCGTCGCAGCGGGCGCGGCCGCCCAAGGGCAGTCGGCATCCACGCCGCGCTCGTGCATCGCGGTCGTGACCGCCGAGCCGGCTGCGCACGCGCGCGCCAGCGTGCGCTTCGTGCAGCCGTTCGCGAGGTTGGAGCGCGAATGGGAGCTGAGCTTTCCGGTCACGCACGCCGGCCTCGATGCGGACGCGCTGCAGCGCGCCGACCTGATCGTGCTGCAGGGCGACACGCCGGGCCTGCTGTCTCCGGCTGCGCTGGAACAGCTGTTCGCGCTCGGCAAGCCGGTCGTCCACGAGATCGACGCACCGCTCGACGCGCTGCTCGCCGGCGCGCCCGCGGCCGCCGACAACGCGCGCCGCAACACGAACATCCGCTACGCCGCGCAGCGCGCGCATGCGCTCGTCGTGCCGTCGGCGGATCTGGCCCGGCAGTACCGGCAGGTCAACGCGTCGGTCCATGTGCTGCCGACCGACATCGATGTCGAGCGGCTGTACCGCGCGGCGCCCGGCGTTCGCGACCACGTGAACCTCGCGGTGTCCGGCGCCGGGCTCGACGGCCCTCGTCTCGAACAGGCCCGGCTGGCGCTGGCCGAGCTGCGCCGCCGGTATCCGGGCAAGCTCCGCGTGTCGTTCGTCGGGCCGGCGCTGCCGGCCGGCTGGGACGGCGATCCGGACGTCACGCTGATCGCAGAGCCTGCCGCTTACGACAGCTACGCCGACGCGCTGAAGCGCGCGGGGCTCGACCTCGCGCTGGTCGCGTCGCCGCTCGCGCTGCGCGACGACGATCCGCCGCGCGAATGGCTCGAATACTCGGCGGCCGGCGCGGCCACCGTGCTCGTCGCCGCGCCCGCCACGGCGCTCATCGCCGCGCCCGCTGAAGGCAGCGCGATCGTCCACGGCCGCACCGGCTGGCTCGTCGCCGACACCGCCGACGCGTGGGTCGACGCGATCGCGCACCTGATCGAGCATCCGCAGGCGCGCGCGCAGCTCGCCGCCGCCGCGCAGGATGCGATCCGCGCGCGGCACGACGTCGGCCGCAACGCCGCGCGCCACGGCGCGCTGTATGCGCGGCTGCTGGAGCAGAACCGGACGCCGGCGCCCGTCGCCGCGAGCGCGGACGCCGCGCCGCGCCGCAAGCGGCTCGTCGTGTACTCGGTCGAGCCGCCCGAAGGCGCGTCGGCGCGGATTCGCCTCGTGCAGCCGTTCGACCGGCTGCGCGACGAGTGGGAGCTCGTCTGGGGCATACGCGACGGCCGGATCGACAGCAGCGTGCTGGCCGACGCCGACGCCATCCTGCTGCAGCGGATGACGCCCGGCATACTGACCGGCAACGACCTGTACACGATCTTCAAGCATGAGAAGCCGGTGATCTACGACACCGACGACCTGCTGACCGACCTGCCGGCCGCACATCCGCTCGCCGCGCAAGGCGCGATGGCCCGCGCGGGGATCGAGTTCATGCTGCGCAACGCCAGTGCCGTGATCGTGTCGACGCCGTTCGCCGCGAGCCGCTACCGGATGGAGACCCCCCGCATCCACGTGCTGCCCGACAGCGTGGACTTCGTCCGCTTCTACCGCCCCGTGGCGACGCGCGGCGACGACTGCGTGACGATCGGCATCGCCGGCGCGGCGCTGCGCGCCGACAACTTCGCGCTCGTCGATGCGGCGCTGCAGGCGATCTGCGCGCGCCATCCCGGCAAGGTCAAGGTGTGCTTCGCCGGCCCCGGCGCTCCCGCCGGCTGGGCCGCGCACCCGGCGGCCACGTTCGAGCCCGCGCTGCACGACTACGACGCGTACGCGCAACGCCTGAAGGAACAGCGCTGGGACATCGCGCTGCTGCCGCTCGCCGACGATGACTACCACGCCGGCAAGAGCACGATCCGCTGGCAGGAATACGCGGCGGCGGGCATCGCCGCGATCGTCAGCGACCGGCCCGCCTATCGCTTCGCGCTGAACGACGGCTGCGACGGCCTGCTGGCCGCGGATGCGCGCGAGGCCTGGATCGACGCGCTCGACCGGCTGATCGCGAACCCGGCGCTGCGCCGCGGGCTCGCGCGCACCGCGCAGGCGAAGGTCCGCAAGCATCACGCGCTGCAGCAGGCGCTGCCGCGCCATGGGCAGGTGTATCGGCAGTGCGTCGACAATGGCGCCGTCGCCAGCCAGCCCGCCCGGCAGGATGCGCCGATTCCGGGCGCGCTGATCCTCGACGCCGAAGGCGACCTCGACAAGGTCCGGCTGAGCCTGCAGGCCGTCGCGACGCGGCCGGAACAGGATCTGCTGGCGGTCGTGCTGACCACGTCGCAGGCGCCGCTGCCCGAGTGGACCGACAAGGTGCGCTACCTGCACGCGGCCGCGCACGACTACCCGGCCACCGTCGAGCAGCTCTGCGCGCTGCCGGCGTTCGACTGGACGCTGATCGTCGAGGCGGGCGACGGGCGTGCCGCGCAGGCACGAACGCCCGCCGATGCCGCGATCGCGTAGTTCGGCGCGCGCCGAGCCGCTTGCCTAACGCTGGCGGCCCGGCGCGCTATCCCGGCAGCGCGCCCTATATTCAGCTGCTCGAACAGCCGCCGCAACTGCTCGAGCTGCATGAACTCGACGAACTGCACGCGCTCGACGCTCCGCAGGAACTCGAACTGCTGTCCCCGGCATCCGAGTCGGACGAACCGCTCGATCCGCCGGTTTTCGCGGCGACGACGGGCGGCGGCGCCATCAGCGCGTCCAGATGCTCGGCCCACACGGTGCCGGCGAGCGCACCGGCGCCGAACAAGGCGGCCGTCCACAGCAGCCCGTCCGGGGTCGCGCGGTCGCCCTGGCGTTCGTTCCGGTGCGCGTCGAGCGCCGCCGCGCCCGATGCCGGGCAGGCGGCCGACCACGAAGTGGTACGCCGCCATGAACGCCGCCATGAAGATCATCAGCAGCAGCACCGGCCGGCCGCGGCTCAGGCCGATCGCGAGTTTCACCGCCCCCGCGCCGAGCACGAGCAGCAGGATCGCGCGCGCGGCGCGCTCGCCCGACGGGCCGACGCGCGGTTCGGCGCGCTGCGCCGGGGCGTCGGCGGGCACGACCGGCTCAGCCACGCGGCACGGCCAGATCGCCGCGGGCGGCTCGCAGCCGAACAGCCGCCGGTAGCTGTCGAGCGTCTGCCGGTATTGCTGTTCGTACTTCGCGGCCTCGTCGGGCGCGCCCGCGCCCGGCACGTGATGCAGCGGCGCGCGCAGCACGTCGGCGCAGAACACGCTCCAGTATTCGCGCGTGTATTGCAGGTGCAGGTGCCATGCGGCGTCGACCGCGTGCGACGGCGTGACCGGATGGCCGGCCGCCTGCGCGAGGATCCAGATACAACAAATCAAACGAAACACGAAATTATTTCAAAAATACATAAGCATTAAATTGCACCAGAACCAATTAATTCGGCGCGACCATACGAAATAAAACGCCGAGCGAAAAAATCACTCGGACTGCAAACCAAAATAACCCCGTCAAATCTGACAGATAGGAATTTTGCAACCACCGCCTAATATTCTTCTGCCGACCCGATTCAATTTCGGCCACACTACCCCCAAAAAAACTACGGGGATAGCCGTTAACAAAATGATTAGAAGAGGGCAAAAATGGGTGTTTATATCATTGAATATGGTCAAGATACCAACTTCGTGCTCGCCGTCCAGGACCAAATGCTGGGCTCGTCGGTCGTAATCAAGAACAAGAAAGGGCTCGCGCCGCGATATGCCTTTTGGGATGTCGACTTCGACAGCGGCGTCATTTCGCTCAATTCGAGTGGCGGCGGGATTGCGATCGGTGCAACGCCGATCGCCGCCGAATCCTATGCGAAGCTCGCCCTTCGTCAGGATGCGATACATTTCGATTTCTTCCTGCATCCCGGCTACCTCATGGTCGATGTCAATCCGCCCCTGTGCCTCGACGTCAAGGACCGCAGAATTGCCGACGGGACGCCGACGTGGCTCTACCCGTACAACGGCTCGCCGGCTCAACAGTGGAATCTCATCCCGCTGCGCAACCTCAACGCGTTCGAATAAGACGCCGATCGAGGTCGACAGGCTCGTAGCGAGCCTTCCAGACCTTCGTCGCTCGAGCGCCGCTCGAGTCTGATCACGCCGTTGATACTGAAGCCCGCGGACCAGGAGTTCGCGGGCTTTTTCGTCGTGATCTGTCCCGCCACAAGCGAATACACGTGCTCTGCGCCGCGCGCGGGGCATCGTCGTTGCATGGATGATTGGCTGACCTGAACCGGCACGTTGAGAGCCTGCTTCGCGAAGACACGTGTTCGAAGCCGATCACGATGCCCGCCGTGTGGGCGTGGAGTCTGGCGGTCTCCCGACGACTGGATGTCGCGCTGCAAACGGCCGAGCTGGTGCCGATGCTAGCTGCAACTTAGCTGCAACGGGTCTGCACGACGAAGGGAGGAAACCGCTGAGAGTCTTGCTAGACTTGGCGCGCCCGGCTGGGATCGAACCAGCAACCCCTGCCTTCGGAGGGCAGTACTCTATCCATTGAGCTACGGGCGCCTGTGTGACCGTGGAGCGACCCCAGACACCTGGCCGGCCACGAATGGCAAGACGGCAAGGATACCCGGTTTCCCATGACGCGTCCACCATGCCGGCAAATCGCCCGCCGGGCGGCGATCGTGCGGGTAAACACGCGCCGCCGCGCCGCTCGCCGTGATGTAAACGTTCCGTCTATAATCGTCCTGCTTCTTTTCACAGCCATTTTGCCGTTGCACCGCTCACAATTCCTATTCACGGAGACGAGGCAAGCATGAGCGAAGCACCCCACCAATCTCCCATCAAGACGCCCCGGCAGCTGATCGCCCTCATCGTCGCGTCGTTCGCGGTTCCGATCGCCCTCATCGTCCTGTTCGCCACCTACGCCAACGTCGCGTTCCGTTCCGGCGCGGGCACCGACGCGCTGTCCGACGAACAGGTGGCCAAGCGCATCGCGCCGCTCGCGCAGGTCGACGTGAAGGACGCCAACGCGCCACGCACCTACAAGACGGGCGAGGCAGTCTACAAGGCCGTGTGCGTGACCTGCCACGGCACGGGCGCTGCGGGCGCGCCGAAATTCGGCAGCAAGGACGACTGGGCGCCGCGCATCTCGCAGGGCTTCGACACGCTGCTGAAGACGGCGCTGGCCGGCAAGGGCGCGATGCCCCCGCGCGGCGGCACGAGCCCGGACGACTACAGCGACTACGAGATCGCCCGCGCGATCGTCTACATGGCGAACAACGACGGCGCGAACTTCCCCGAGCCCGCCGCGCCGGCCGCCAACGCGGCGGCGGCTGCCGGCGCCGCGCCCGCGTCGGGCGCCGCCGACGCCGCGAGCGCGCAGATCGCCGCCGCGCAGGCCGCGATCGCCGCGATCCCGAAGGCGGGCGAGAAGCCCGCGGCCGCGCCGACCAGCGCCGACGCCGCGTCCGCCGGCAAGGCGCTGTACGCGCAGGTCTGCCAGGCCTGCCACGCGACCGGCGTGCTGAACGCGCCGAAGTTCGGCAACAAGGCAGACTGGGCGCCGCGCCTGAAGGAATCGATGGACACGGTCTACAACTACGCGCTGCACGGCAAGGGCGCGATGCCGCCGAAGGGCGGGTCGACCGCGTCCGACGCCGACGTGAAGGCCGCTGTCGACTACATGGTCAACGCGGCGAAGTAACGCCCGGCCCAACGAAAAACCCCCGCGCTGCGACAAGCATCGCGGGGGTTTTGTCTGGCCGTCCGTCACGCGGCGGCCGCGATCACTTCTGCAGCAGCGCCTTCAGGCTCGCGAGCCGGTCCTTCGGCGTCATCGGCGCTTCCTCCGGCGCGGGCGGCGGCGCGTCGTCGAGGCCCATTTCGGGGATGAAGCGCGACGGCTCGCAGACCACCGTCTCGCGCGCCCGCTTGCGCTTCTTGCACCAGTTCAGGTGCAGGCTGCGCTGCGCGCGCGTGATCGCGACGTACATCAGCCGGCGCTCCTCCTCGATCCGCTCGCTGTCGATCGGGCCGTCGTCCTCGCTGCCGCCGCGGTGCGGCATGATGCCCTCCTCGACGCCGACCAGGAACACGTGCGGATACTCGAGCCCCTTCGACGCGTGCACCGTCGACAGCCGCACCGCATCCGGGTCCTCCTCCTTGCCTTCGAGCATCGACATCAGCGCGACGGTCTGGATCAGGCCGAGCAGGTTCTTGCCGGTGTCGGCGAGCCCGTCGGCGTTGTGGAAGCCCTCCGCCTCGCCGTCGACGGCCTCCGCCGCCTCGGGCTTGGTGCCCTTGCGCTTCAGCCATTCGAGGAATTCGAGCACGTTCTGCCACTTCGACTGCGCCTGCCGCTCGTCGAACGCGTCGTACAGGTAGGCCTCGTAGTGGATCGCCTCCATCATGTCGTCGAGCACGACGGTCGCGGGGTCCTTGTCCGCGCGCTCGGTCAGGCGCTGGATGAAATCGCAGAACATCCGCAGCGGCTCGACCTGGCGCGCGGACAGCCGCGCCTCGATGCCGCCCATGTACACGGCCTCGAACAGCGACACCTTCGCCTGCCCCGCGAACGAGCCGAGCGCTTCCAGCGTCGTGTTGCCGATGCCGCGGCGCGGCGTCGTGATCGCGCGGATGAACGCGGGATCGTCGTCGGCGTTGGCGATCAGGCGCAGGTACGCGCACAGGTCCTTGATCTCGGCCTTGTCGAAGAACGACTGGCCGCCGGACAGCACGTACGGAATGCGCTCGCGCCGCAGCACCTGCTCGAAGATCCGCGCCTGGAAGTTGCCGCGATACAGGATCGCGTAGTCGCGGAACTGCGCGCGCCGCTCGAACTTGTGCGCGGACAGCCGGAACACGACCGATTCGGCCTCGTGCTCCTCGTCGTTGCACGGCGTGACGGTGATCGAGTCGCCCATCCCGTGCTCGGACCACAGCTTCTTCTCGAACAGCTTCGGGTTGTTCGCGATCACGTTGTTCGCGGCGGTGAGAATGCGCACCGTCGACCGGTAGTTCTGCTCGAGCTTGATCACGTGCAGCTTCGGGAAATCCTTGCCGAGCTGCGCAAGGTTCTCGAGCGTCGCGCCACGCCAGCCGTAGATCGCCTGGTCGTCGTCGCCCACCGCGGTGAACGCCGCGCGCGGGCCCGCGAGCAGCTTCAGCAGCTCGTACTGGCACGCGTTGGTGTCCTGGTACTCGTCGATCAGCAGGTAGCGCAGCTTGTTCTGCCAGCGGTCGCGCACCTGTTCGTTGCGCGCGAACAGCTCGGCGGGCAGGCGGATCAGGTCGTCGAAGTCGACCGCCTGGTACGCGTGCAGCGTCGCGACATAGTTGCGGTAGACGAGCGCGGCCTGGTGCTCGTCCTCGTTGGCGGCGATCGTCATCGCCTCCTCGGGCATGATGAGGCCGTTCTTCCACAGCGAGATGGTGGTCTGGATCTTGCGGATCAGGCCCTTGTCGGTCGTGCCGATCTGCTCCTGGATCATCCCGAAGCAGTCGTCCGAATCCATGATCGAGAACTGCGGCTTCAGGCCGACGTGCTCGGCCTCCTGGCGCAGGATCTGCACGCCGAGCGAGTGGAACGTGCAGACGGTGAGCTGGTTCACCGGCACCTTGCGCCCTTCCTTGCCGGGCGTCGTGAGCGTCTTGCCCTCGAGCAGCTTCGACACGCGCTCGCGCATTTCGGCGGCCGCCTTGTTGGTGAACGTGACGGCGGCGATGTGGCGCGGCTCGAAGCCCTTGGCTTCGATCAGGTGCGCGATCTTCTGCGTGATGACGCGGGTCTTGCCGCTGCCCGCGCCGGCGAGCACGAGGCAGGGACCGTCGAGATAGCGCACCGCTTCGTTCTGAGCGGGATTGAGGCCTGCGGACATGGTTGCGGATGGTGTTGCGGTTGACGGCGGAACGCCGGGAGGATGCCGCGCGCGGGGCGCCAGGTCGGGCATGCGGACGCACGGGCAGGACGCGCATGTTAACACGGCCGCGGCGGCGAATTCCGGAGCCCCGTCGGGCGGGGCTGTGCGGGCGGACGGGCGCATGCGCCCCTGTCCGTTCGGCCAATTCGGCTACGCGCGGCGGCGATTGCGCGACAATGAGCGGCCGCGGGCCATTGCCCCCTCTATATACCCATGTGCGCGAGCGCAAAAATCGCGCCGGATTCCAGACCGCCGTCGTGCCAAAATAGCCGATCGTCATCGCGCCGCCACGGTGCGCCGTCCTCACGTTTCGCTTGTTGCCAAGGAATGCCATGTCGTCATTGCTCAGGATTGGTTTGATGGGTTTCGGATTCGCCGGCGCGACGTTCCACGCGCCGGTGATCGCGGCGAGCGGCCGCACGCAGGTCGCCGCGATCGCCACCGGGCAGCCGGACCGCGCGCGGGCCGCGTATCCGGATGCCCGCATCGTGGCCGATCTCGACGCGCTGCTGGCCCTCGACGACATCGAGTGCGTGGTGATCGCCACGCCGAACGACACGCACTTCCCGCTCGCGCGGCAAGTGCTGGACGCGGGCCGCCACGTCGTCGTCGACAAGCCGGTGACGCTGACGTCCGACGAGGCGCTCGCGCTCGCGCGCCTCGCGAACGCCCGCAGCCGCGTGTTCGCGCCGTTCCACAACCGCCGCTGGGACGGCGACTTCCTCACCGTGCGCCGCATCGTCGAATCCGGCGAGCTCGGCCGCATCACCTATGTCACGTCGCATTTCGACCGCTTCCGGCCGCAGGTAGGTGCGCGTGCGCTGGCGCGAGGAAGCCGCGCGCGGCGGCGGCCTGCTGCTCGACCTCGGCCCGCACCTGATCGACCAGGCGCTCGCGCTGTTCGGCCTGCCCGATACGGTGAGCGCGACCGTCAAGACCCGCCGCGACAACGGTTCGGCGCCCGACTTCGTCCACGTGCAGCTCGGCTACCCGGACAAGGACGTCGCGCTGCACGCGAGCGCGCTGTCGGCGATCGAGCCGGCGCGCTTCACGCTGCACGGCACCCGCGGCAGCTACCAGAAGTTCGGGCTCGACACGCAGGAAGACCAGCTGAAGGCCGGCCTCACGCCAGACGACGTCGAGTTCGGCGGCGGCAACCCGCCAGGCGTGCTGCGCGTGCTCGACGGCGACGTCGAAACCGAGCGCCCGGTGCCGACCCTCGACGGCCAGTACGCGGAGTTCTACCGCGCGCTCGCCGCGTCGATCCGCGAAGGCGCGCCGTTCCCGGTCACGCCGCAGGATGCGGTCGACGTGATGACGATCATCGAGCTCGCCGCGCAAAGCGAGCACGAAGGACGGCGCCTGCCGTTCGTGCGCAAGATCGTCTGAGCGGCCCGAGCCGGCCGGCCCGCGTCGCGCCGGAACAATCGGTTACAAATGGCGCGGGAACGAAAGTCAGCGGTGCTCCTGTCTGATGCGTTTCTCGAAAAAGTCGATCCGACACCAAACCGACACCACACCGTCAGGAGAATGTTGATGCAACGGTTGATTCGCGCGGCAGTGTGCTGCGCCCTGGTTTCCTCGCTCGCGGCCTGCATCGTGCAGCCGCAGCAGCGTCGCCCGGCGCCTCCGCCCCGCCCCGCCCCGCAAGTCAATCCACCGGTGATTCCTCAACCGAGCCCGCAACCCAGCCCGCCGCCCGTCGGCTACGAGCGGATGCAGCAGATCCAGAACCGGATCGACAACCTGGGCCGCCGGATCGACGCGCGCGTCAACGGCGGCTATTACGCGCCGCCGCAAGGCGCCGCACTGCATCGCCGGCTCGACGTGATCCGCCAGGAATCGGCCGACATGGCCTCGCAGCACGGCGGCGGCCTGTCCGGCGACGAGCAGCGCGTGCTGAACCAGGAACTCGACACCGCGGCGCGCGCAATCGGCGAGTGACGCCGGCCGCGGCCGGACGAAAATTCGCGGCGGCGCCGTGCCGCCGCTTGTCGCGAAGCGACACATATTTGCCCAAATTGACAAGGGTTCCTGGCTCGCGTACAGTCGCCCGCACGCGTCGGGAGAGCGCGTGGCCGCGTTGCTGAACGCCGGTCGCGCCGCCGAAGGGGCACACCCGCAAACTCTCAGGCAAAAGGACCGGCCGCGTCGAAGCATCCCGCCTGCGCACGTTGCAGGCCGCGATCTTCGCACTCTGGAGAGCGGCAGTAGCCCGCTGCGCGAATGCAGCGCGGGCAGGCTGCCCACCGAAGGGGCGCGCGTTCGTTGGGTCCGGCCCGCGACGCAATCTCTCAGGTATCGAGGACAGAGGGGCATGTACAGCACCGCCCGCCGGCCCAAGGCCGCGGCGGTCGGCACAACGCCGTATTGTCCCGCGCGCAAGCGCCTTGCCTGAGGCCTCGATGACTGCACTGAAACATACCCCGCTCAACGCCGCGCACCGCGCGCTCAACGCCCGCATGGTCGACTTCGGCGGCTGGGACATGCCCGTCAACTACGGCTCGCAAATCGAAGAGCACCAGGCCGTGCGCACCGACGCCGGCATGTTCGACGTGTCGCACATGTGCGTCGTCGATTTCACCGGCAGCCGCGTGCGCGCGTTCTTCGAGCATGCGGTCGCGAACAACGTCGGCAAGCTCAAGACGCCCGGCAAGGCGCTCTACTCGTGCCTGCTCAATCCGCAGGGCGGCGTCATCGACGACCTGATCGTCTATTACTTCACCGAGGAATTCTTCCGCGTCGTCGTCAACGCCGGCACCGCCGAGAAGGACATCGCGTGGTTCAACCAGCTCAACGAGCAAGGCGGCTACGGCGTCACGATCGCGCCGCGCCGCGATTTCGCGATCGTCGCCGTGCAGGGCCCGAACGCCCGTGAAAAAGCCTGGGCGACGATCCCCGCCGCGCGCGCCGCGACGAGCGAGCTCAAGCCGTTCAACGCCGCGCAGGTCGCGGGCACGCCGTTCGGCGACCTCACCGTCGCGCGCACCGGCTACACCGGCGAAGACGGTTTCGAGGTGATCGTTCCGGCCGTCCACGTCGAAGCACTGTGGAACGCGCTGCAGCAAAACGGCGTGCGCCCGTGCGGGCTCGGCGCGCGCGACACGCTGCGCCTCGAGGCCGGCATGAACCTGTACGGCCAGGACATGGATGAAACCGTTTCCCCGCTCGACGCGGGCCTCGCGTGGACGGTCGACCTCACGGCGCCGCGCGCGTTCGTCGGCCGCGACGCGCTCGAGCGCGACGGCGCGCGCGCCGCGTTCGTCGGCCTGATCCTGCAGAAGGAGAACGGCAAGGCGGGCGGCGTGCTGCGCGCGCACCAGAAGGTCGTCACGCCGCACGGCGAAGGCGAGATCACGAGCGGCACGTTCTCGCCGTCGATGCAGGAGTCGATCGCCTTTGCACGCGTGCCCGCGGCCGTGCAGATCGGCGACACCGTGCAGGTGCAGATTCGCGACAAGCAACTTCCCGCGCGCGTGGTAAAACTGCCGTTCGTGCGCAACGGCAAGGTCCTCGCTGCGTAACGACCGAAGGGCCGGGCGGCATGGCGCCCGGCGAAACGACACCCGGCGCGTCCGCGCGGCGCGCCCGAACGAAGAATCACACCCTTTCTATTCAGGAGCATCCGATGAGCAACGTCCCGGCCGATCTGAAGTACACCGACGAACACGAGTGGATCCGCACCGAAGCCGACGGCACGCTGACGATCGGCATCACCGATCACGCGCAGAGCACGCTCGGCGACATCGTCTTCCTCGAACTGCCGCAAGTCGGCAAGCAGGTGAAGGCAGGCGACGCGGTCGGCGTCGTCGAGTCGGTGAAAGCCGCGTCGGACATCTACTCGCCCGTGACGGGCGAAGTGGTCGCCATCAACACGGACGCCGCCGATTCGCCGGAAGAGGTGAACAGCGACGCGTACGACACGTGGCTCTTCAAGATCAAGCTCGCCGCCGGCGCATCGACCGACAACCTGCTCGACGCAGCCGCCTACGCGAAGCTGGTCGGCTAACCCAACTACTCACGAATCGCGCGGCGCGCCGGCCCGGCAGCACCGGCCGCGCGCCGCGACCGCAGGATTGCCATGAAGCTCGAACACCCGGACCGCCTGATGAACCGCACGCCCCTCTCGCTCGCCGCGCTCGAAACGCACGACGCGTTCGCCGAACGCCATATCGGCCCCGACGCCGCCAGCCAGCAGGCGATGCTCGACACGCTCGGCTTCGCGACCCGCGCCGCCCTGATCGACGCCGTGATCCCCGCGTCGATCCGCCGTGCCGAAACGCTGCCGCTCGGCCCGTTCGCGCAACCGAAGAGCGAAGCCGAAGCGCTCGCCGCGCTGCGCGCGCTCGCGGACAAGAACCAGGTGTTCCGCTCGTACATCGGCCAGGGCTACTACGACACGCACACCCCGGCGGTGATCCTGCGCAACGTGCTCGAAAACCCGGCGTGGTACACCGCGTACACGCCGTACCAGCCTGAAATTTCCCAGGGCCGCCTCGAGGCGCTCCTGAACTACCAGCAGATGGTCGCCGACCTGACGGGCCTCGCGATCTCGAACGCGTCGCTGCTCGACGAGGCGACCGCCGCGGCCGAGGCGATGACGCTGCTGCAGCGCGTCGGCAAGCCGCGGTCGAACGTGTTCTACGTCGCCGACGACGTGCTGCCGCAGACGCTCGAAGTGATCCGCACCCGCGCGCTGCCGGTCGGCATCGAGGTCAAGACCGGCCCCGCCGCCGACGCCGCGCAGTCGAACGCGTTCGGCGTGCTGCTGCAATATCCGGGCGTCAACGGCGACGTGCGCGACTACCGCGCGCTCACCGAAGCGATCCACGCGGCCGGCGGCCACGTGGTCGTCGCGGCCGACCTGCTCGCGCTCACCGTGCTGACGCCGCCCGGCGACTGGGGCGCGGACGTCGCGGTCGGCAGCGCGCAGCGCTTCGGCGTGCCGATGGGCTTCGGCGGCCCGCACGCCGCCTACATGGCCGTGCGCGACGAATTCAAGCGCCAGATGCCGGGCCGCCTCGTCGGCGTGACCGTCGACGCGCAGGGCAAGCCCGCGCTGCGTCTCGCGCTGCAGACGCGCGAGCAGCACATCCGCCGCGAGAAGGCGACGTCGAACGTGTGCACCGCGCAGGCGCTGCTCGCGATCATGGCGAGCATGTACGCGGTCTATCACGGCCCGCACGGCCTGAAGACGATCGCGCTGCGCGTGAACCGCATCGCGGCGCTCGTCGCCGCCGGCGTGAAGCAGCTCGGCTTCGCGACCGTCAACGACACCTTCTTCGACACGCTGACGATCGACACCGGCGCGCGCACCGCGCAGCTCCACGAACTGGCGAACGCGAAGCGCATCAACCTGCGCCGCGTGAGCGCCACGCAGGTCGGCGTGTCGGTCGACGAGACGACGACGCGCGACGACCTCGCCGACCTCCTCGACGTGTTCGCGCAGGCCGCGGGCGGCACCGCACCGGCCGTCGACGCGCTGGACGCGGGCCTCGCCGGCGTCGCCGCGCTGCCGGCCGGCCTCGAACGCACGAGCGCGTACCTGACGCACCCGGTGTTCAACCGCCATCATTCGGAAACGGAAATGCTGCGCTACCTGCGCAGCCTGTCGGACAAGGACCTCGCGCTCGACCGCTCGATGATCCCGCTCGGCTCGTGCACGATGAAGCTGAACGCGACGTCGGAGATGCTGCCCGTCACGTGGCCCGAATTCGGCCAGATCCACCCGTTCGCGCCGGCCGAGCAGACCGTCGGCTATCGCGAGATGATCGACCAGCTCGAGCAGATGCTGGTTGCCGCAACGGGCTACGCGGCCGTGTCGCTGCAGCCGAACGCGGGCTCGCAGGGCGAGTACGCGGGCCTGCTGATCATCCACGCATACCACGCGTCGCGCGGCGAGAGCCACCGCGACGTCTGCCTGATCCCGGCGTCCGCGCACGGCACCAACCCCGCGTCCGCGCACATGGCCGGCATGAAGGTCGTGGTGGTCGCATGCGACGCGCAGGGCAACGTCGACATCGACGACCTGAAGGCGAAGGCCGACGAGCATGCGAAGGACCTCGCGGCGATCATGATCACGTATCCGTCGACGCACGGCGTGTTCGAGCAGAACGTGCGCGAGATCTGCGAGATCGTGCACGCGCACGGCGGCCAGGTGTACGTCGACGGCGCGAACATGAACGCGATGGTCGGCCTGACCGCGCCGGGCCAGTTCGGCGGCGACGTGTCGCACCTGAACCTGCACAAGACCTTCTGCATCCCGCACGGCGGCGGCGGCCCGGGCGTCGGCCCGGTCGCGGTCGGCGCGCACCTCGCGAAGTTCCTGCCGAACCAGCGCTCGACCGGCTACGCGCGCGGCGAGGAAGGCATCGGCGCGGTGTCGGCCGCGCCGTACGGCTCCGCGTCGATCCTGCCGATCTCGTGGATGTACATCGCGATGATGGGCGCGAAGAACCTGACCGCCGCGACGGAAACCGCGATCCTCAACGCGAACTACATCGCGAAGCGCCTCGCGCCGCACTACCCGGTGCTGTATTCGGGCCCGGGCGGGCTGGTCGCGCACGAGTGCATTCTCGACCTGCGTCCGATCAAGGACTCGAGCGGCATCACCGTCGACGACGTCGCGAAGCGCCTGATGGACTACGGCTTCCACGCGCCGACGATGAGCTTCCCGGTGCCGGGCACGCTGATGGTCGAGCCGACCGAATCGGAATCGCAGGAGGAACTCGACCGCTTCATCGCCGCGATGATCGCGATCCGCGAGGAAATCCGCGCGGTCGAGGAAGGCCGCGCCGATCGCGAGGACAACCCGCTGCGCCACGCGCCGCACACGGCCGCCGTCGTCACCGCGAACGAATGGCCGCACGCGTACTCGCGCGAGCAGGCCGCGTATCCGGTCGCATCGCTCGGCACGAACAAGTACTGGCCGCCCGTCGGCCGCGCGGACAACGCCTATGGCGACCGCAACCTGTTCTGCGCGTGCGTGCCGATGTCGGAATACGCGTAACGCGCGTTCGTTCCGGTTCGTTCGATGCTGCGCCGCACGCAATCCCCCGGGGTTGCGTGCGGCTTTTGCGTTGGACGCCGATCCGCCTGACGTTCGTCCCCCAATCCGGCTAACATCACACGCGATCCAGCCAATGAAGGAGTTCCGCATGGTGCGTCCGATGTTCCCGGGCCGCGAATCACGGCACATGTGGCGGCGCGTGCGCGCCCGCGCGTTCGTGCCGGCGCTCGTCGTGTCGCTGTCGCTCGCCGCCGGTCTCGGCGCGTCGGGCGCGGCGCGCGCGGCGATGAACTTCTGCGCGGCGCCCGCGCTGCAGTCGAGCGAGACGACCCAGGCCGAGCCGGGCGTGCAGGCGCTGATCCGCGGCGTCGACGCGCATCTCGGCGAGCAGCCGAAGGCGCTGCCGCGCGTGCACACCGAAGGCACGCTGCCGCACGAAGGCCTCTACGACCAGAGCGTCGCCGCGCTGAAGGACATGGACCTGATGCGCGACGCCGCGCTCGCATGGCGCGTGACCAACGATCCGCGCTACCTGCAGCTCGTCGACCGCTTCCTGTCCGCGTGGGTCGCGACCTACCAGCCGAGCTTCAACCCGATCGACGAAACCCGCTTCGACAGCCTGATCCTTGCGTACGACATGACCGCGAGCGCGCTTCCGGTGAAGACCCGCAACGCCGCGTCGGCGTTCATCGCGAAGCTCGGCGCCGGCTACGTCGCGCAGATCGACGCGCAGAAGCGCCCGCTCGCCGGCACCTGGCGCAATAACTGGCAGAGCCACCGGATCAAGCTGATCGCGCTGTCCGCGTTCACGCTCGGCGACCGCCGGATGATGAACGCCGCGCAGCGCCTGTTCGTCGAGCATCTCGCCGACAACATCGCCGCGGACGGCACGACCTACGACTTCACGGAGCGTGATGCGCTGCACTACGCGGTGTACGACCTGCAGCCGCTCGTGACCGCCGCGCTCGCCGCGCGCCGCTTCAACCGCAACTGGCTGCGCGAAAAGGGCGCGAACGGCGCGACGCTCGCGGCTGCGCTCGACTGGCTCGTGCCGTACGCGCGCGGCGAGAAAACGCATGAGGAATTCGTGCATTCGCCGATCGCGTTCGACGCGAAGCGGCGCGAAGCCGGCCTTCCCGGCTACACGGGGCAGTGGGACCCGAAAAACGCCACCGAACTCTTTCATCTGGCCGCGCGGCTCGACGGGCGCTACGCCCGCGTCGCGCAGCAGCTATCCCCGACGCCGCCCGCATGGCTAGCCGCGTGCTTGCCGCTGCAGGCGCGCTAGACTACTTACAGCAAGACAGGAAACATAAATGGCAGTCAGCGTGTTTGACCTCTTCAAGATCGGCATCGGCCCGTCCAGCTCGCACACGGTCGGCCCGATGCGCGCCGCGCTGATGTTCGTCCAGGGCCTCGAGCGCGACGGGCAGCTCGACGCGACCGCCAACGTGAAGGTCGAGCTGTACGGCTCGCTCGGCGCGACCGGCAAGGGCCACGGCACCGACCGCGGCGTGATGCTCGGCCTGCTCGGCGACGCGCCCGACACCGTCGATCCCGACACGATCGCCGCCCGGCTCGAAGCCGTGCGCACGTCGAAGACGCTCGCGCTGCTCGGCAAGCACCCGATCCCGTTCGTGCTGAAGGAGCACATCGCGTTCTACCGGCAGGCGCTGCCCGAGCATCCGAACGGGATGAAGCTGCGCGCGACCGACGCGAGCGGCGCGGTGCTGGTCGAGCGCACCTACCTGTCGGTCGGCGGCGGCTTCGTCGTGACGGCCGGCGCGCCGAACACCAAGGTGCTGAGCGCCGCCGAGCAGATGACGCACCCGTTCACCAACGCGGCGGAGCTGCTCGCGCTGACAGAGTCGACCGGCAAGTCGATCGCGCAGCTGATGTGGGAAAACGAGCGCGCATGGCACACCGAGGAAGAGACCCGCGACGGCCTGCTGAAGATCTGGAGCGTGATGCAGTCGTGCGTGTCGCGCGGCTGCGGGATCGGCAACCCGGACGCGGACGGCAACCTGCCCGGCCCGTTCCAGGTCAAGCGCCGCGCGCCGCAGCTGTACCGCACGCTGACGGGCAGCCCGGAGCGCGCGCTGCAGGACCCGCTGTCGATGATCGACTGGATCAACCTGTACGCGATCGCGGTCAACGAGGAAAACGCGGCCGGCGGGCGCGTCGTCACCGCGCCGACCAACGGCGCGGCCGGCATCATCCCCGCGGTGCTGCATTACTACACGCGCTTCACGCCGGGCGCGAACGAGCAGGGCGTGATCGACTTCCTGCTGACGGCCGCCGCGATCGGCATCCTGTACAAGCTGAACGCGTCGATCTCCGGCGCGGAAGTCGGCTGCCAGGGTGAAGTCGGGGTCGCCTGCTCGATGGCGGCGGGCGCGCTCGCCGCGGTGCTCGGCGGCACGCCGCGCCAGGTCGAGAACGCGGCCGAGATCGGCATGGAGCACAATCTCGGCCTCACCTGCGATCCGGTCGGCGGGATGGTGCAGATTCCGTGCATCGAGCGCAACGCGATGGCGTCGGTGAAGGCGGTCAACGCGGCGCGCATGGCGCTGCGCGGCGACGGCACGCACTACGTGTCGCTCGATTCGGTGATCAAGACGATGCGCGAAACCGGCGCCGACATGAAGACGAAGTACAAGGAGACGTCGCGCGGCGGGCTGGCGGTGAATATCGTCGAGTGCTGATGCGCGGCACGGCGGCAAGGCGGCGCGAATCGCCGTCGCGCCTTGCCGCCGCACGCGCCGCCCGGCGCTAATCGTTCAGCCAGTTCTCCAGCCGCAATCCCGGATAGCTCGTGAAATCGCGCTCGTCATTCGTCACCAGCACGACATCGAGCGACACCGCATGAGCGGCGATCAGTTTGTCGAGATGATCCTTCTTCCATGCGCGCGTTGCGTCACGCACGGGCCCATATGCTTGCGCGGCCGCGGCGTCGAACGGCGCGACGGGAATATCCTCGATCAGCGCCGCAAGATGGCGGCGCTCACGCGCGGGCGCCGCGCAAGCGGTGACGCCGTACTCCAGCGCGGCATACGTGATCGCCGACATCACGACGTCGCCCGTGTAGCACTGCGCAAATCGCTTCGCCACTTGCTCGGGCTGGCTCTTCATCAAGTAGATGCACATGTTGGTGTCGAGCATGTAGCGCGGCATCACAACCCCTCGCGTTCGGCCTGCTCGTGGTCGCCACGCCCTTCCGCCATGAAATCCGGCCCGAATTTCGCGAACTTCTCCAGCACCTGCGTCAACGGCCGTCGCGCCGGCCGGATGCGGATCTCGTCGCCGATGCGCTCGATCTCGAGCTCGATATCGCTGCGCTCATAAGCGAGATCCGCAGGAATTCGCACGGCCTGCGAATTGCCGTTCCGAAATACCCTCGTGGTATGCATGTCGACCTCTCGTCGGATGTACTGAGGATGTACATCATATGACGCCATGCGTGATGTAAATCCCTGTGTGTACATAAGCTCCCTCCATCGTCCGGCCCGATATTCACAACGCCCACTTTCCACCGGCGCACGCGTCCGCACAAGCCGGCCGTCCGGCCAGTCGAAAGCGGCGCGAACGCCCGGCCGTGCTCCGGTGAACGCCCCTCGTTCCGCCCCTTTTCACCGGGCGGGCAACCGGCGTAAGCTGTACGTCCCGCTACCCAGGGAGACGGCATCTCATGTCGCATTCCGAGGATCTCGAGCCGCGCGGCGTCAACGGCGCGCGCCTGCTTGTCGATGCGTTGCTCGCCAATCACGTCGAACGCGTGTTCTGCGTGCCGGGCGAGAGCTTTCTGGCCGTGCTCGATGCGCTCGCGGACCACACCGCGCGCCTCCAGACGGTCGTCTGCCGCCACGAGGCGGCCGCCGCGAACATGGCGGAGGCGGTCGGCAAGCTGACCGGCCGCCCCGGCGTCGCGTTCGTCACGCGCGGGCCCGGCGCGACGCACGCGTCGATCGGCGTGCACACCGCGTTCCAGGATTCGACGCCGATGATCCTGTTCATCGGCCAGTGCGCGCGCGAACACCTCGACCGCGAGGCGTTCCAGGAAATCGACTACCGCCGCATGTTCGGCCAGATGGCGAAATGGGTCGCGCAGATCGACGACCCGCGCCGCATCCCTGAATACCTGAGCCACGCGTTCCACGTCGCGATGTCGGGCCGGCCGGGCCCGGTCGTGCTCGCGCTGCCGGAGGACGTGCTGTCCGAGCCGTGCGCGGCGCAGCCGGCCGCGCCGCCCGCGAGGCGCGTCGCGGCCGCGCCGTCCGCCGCGCAGATGGACGAGCTGCGCGAGCGGCTCGCGCGCGCCGAGCGGCCGATGGTCGTCGTCGGCGGCAGCGGCTGGACGACCGACGCGTGCGCGAACCTGCGCACCTTCGTCGAGCGCTGGCAGTTGCCGGTCGCGTGCGCGTTCCGCTACCAGGACACCTTCGACAACGCGCATCCGAACTACGCGGGCGACGTCGGGCTCGGCATCAATCCCGCGCTCGCGCGGCGCATCCGCGACGCGGACCTGCTGTTCGCGCTCGGGCCGCGCCTCGGCGAAGCGACGACCGGCGGCTACACGCTGCTCGACATCCCGAAGACCCGCCAGACGCTGATCCACGTCCACCAGGGCGCGGACGAGCTCGGCCGGGTCTACGCGGCCGACCTGCCGATCGTGTCCGGCATGCCGGAGATCGCCGCGCCGCTCGCCGCGCTCGACCCGCCGGCAGCGCCCGCGTGGGCCGGCAGCGCCGCCGACGCGCACCGCGCGTATCTCGACTGGCACGCGCCGCTGCCGATGCCGGGCGACGTCCAGCTCGGCGACGTGATGGTGCAGCTGCGCGAGCGTCTGCCGCACGACGCGATCCTGACCAACGGCGCGGGCAACTACGCGATCTGGCTGCACCGGCACTTCGCGTACCGCCATTTCCGCTCGCAGATCGCGCCGACCAGCGGCGCGATGGGCTACGGCGTGCCCGCCGCGCTCGCCGCGAAGTCGCTGTATCCGGAGCGGCCGGTCGTCGCGCTCGCGGGCGACGGCTGCTTCATGATGGCCGGCAACGAGCTGGCGACCGCGATGCAGTACGGGCTGAAAATCGTCGTGATCGTCGTCAACAACGGTCATTTCGGCACGATCCGCATGCATCAGGAGCGCAACTACCCGGGGCGCGTGCACGGCACCGGGCTCACGAACCCGGACTTCGCCGCGTATGCGCGCGCGTTCGGCGCGCACGGCGAGACGGTCGAGCGCACCGCCGACTTCGCGCCCGCGCTCGAGCGCGCACTCACCTGCGGCCTGCCCGCGCTGATCGAGATCCGCGTGCCGCAGGAAGCCTGCACGCCGGCGGCGACGCTCGAGCAGATCCGCGAACAGGGGCGCCGCGCGCGCGGCGCATGACCGCGACACCGCTGGCGGCGGGCGTGGGCGTCGGCGCCGCACTGTCGCGCGACGCTGCGCTCGCCTACCCCGGCACGCTGCTCGCGCGCGACGGCACGCTGGTCGCACCGTACGATCTCGAGCACGGCAGCGAATGGGCGGCCGAGTACGTGCCGGCCGCACCTGCGCTGGGCCTGCTGCATGCGGCCCAGCGGCCGTTCCGGCTCGACTACGGCGGCGCGTACGGCCGACGTGCACGTGATCAACGGGATGGGCGTCAAGCTCGGCGATTCGGTGATCGGCCTGACCGCGCTCGCCGCGCTGCGCGAAGCGCACCCCGGGCTGCGCTTCACGCTCTACCGCCCTGCCCGCGCGCCGCGCTACGTCGAGACGCTGTATGCGCTCGCGGCCGACGTCGTCGCGCCGTCGCGCGCGCTGCCGTGGCCGGCCGACGCGCTGCCGGCCGCCACGCACTGCATCGATCTCGGCAATCACCTGTACTGGCCGGATTTCGCGCGGCTGCCGATGATCGACTTCTTTCTCGCCGCGCTCGGCGCGGACCCGGCGGCGCTGCCCGCGTCGGCCAAGCGCAACCGCTGGCTCGCACGCGTGCCGCTCCCCGCGCTGCCCGATGCGTGGCGGCGGCCGTACGCGCTGTTCTGCCCGAGCGCGAGCACCGCGGTGCGCAGCGTGCCGCCGGCGTTGCGGGCCGCCTTCGTCGACCGGCTCGCGCGGCGCTACCGGCTGCCCGTGGTCGGGTTCGGGCCGGTCGCGCATCCCGCCTATGTCGACGTGAGCCGCGACGCGGCCGACACCGCGCACTTCATCGCGTGGATCGCCGGTGCGAGCATGCTGCTCGCGCCCGACACGGCCGCACTGCATATCGCGGACGGCTTCGACGTGCCGACGCTCGCGTGCTTCACGACGATCGCGCCGGCGCTGCGCGTGCGCGACTATCCGCATTGCATGCCGGTGGCGGTGAACGTGCCGGCCGAATTGCACGGACTGCACCGCAGCGAGCGGCCGGACGATCTTGCGGCGGTCGAGGCCGCCTACCGGGCGATCGACTGGACGGCGCTGTCTTGGCCAAGTGCGCGGGACGTGGTGGTCACGGGTGCGGCTGGGAGTACGGCGGGGAGTTAGGGTCGAAGTGCGGCTGGAAGTGCGGCTGGAAGTGCGGCTGGAAGTGCGGCTGGAAGTGCGGCTGGAAGTGCGGCTGGAAGTGCGGCTGGAAGTGCGGCTGGAAGTGCGGCTGGAAGTGCGGCTGGAAGTGCGGCTGGAAGTGCGGCTGGAAGTGCGGCTGGAAGTGCGGCTGGAAGTGCGGCTGGAAGTGCGGCTGGAAGTGCGGCTGGAAGTGCGGCTGGAAGTGCGGCTGGAAGTGCGGCTGGAAGTACGGCTGGAACGACCGCCGCAGAGCGCGCACGCTACGAGCGCGGCGGTCACGCCGACGCCCACGCGCGCCGCCGCATCCTGCGTCGCCCGGTCAGCCGGCCGTCACCATTGCGGCACGGTCGCGCAGCGTCTCCGACGGCCGCTTGCCGAACATCCGCCGGTAATCGGTCGCGAACTGGCTCAGGTGCCAGAAGCCCCACGCCTCGGCGACGTCCTGCACGGACCCCACCGCGCGGCCGCACAGGTCGCGCCGCGCGCCGTTCAGCCGCAGCGTGCGCAGATAGGTCGCGGGCGCCATCCCGAGCACGTCCTGGAAGCAGTACTGCAGCGTGCGGCGGCTCACGTGCAGCTGTTCGCACAGCTCGGGCACGCCGACCGGGCGCGAGCGGTGCGCGAGCACGTAGTCGCGCGCCTGCTCGACGATCCGGCGCCGCCTCGACAGCGCCGTGCCGGCCGCGCCGTCGGCGGGCAGCGCGCACACGTCGAACAGCGCCGCGAGCACCTCGGCCTGCAGGTCGTTGCGCAGCGGGTCCGACAGCGGCGCGGCGGCGGCCGCGTCGTCGAGCCGTGCGCCGAGCAGCGCGCACAGGCGCGTGAGCCGCGCCTCGCCGACCTGCATCACGCTCTGCGCGGGCAGCCGGTCGTCGAGCCCGCAGCGCTCGACCTGCTCCGCATAGCGGCGCAGCACGTCGCCGCGCACGACGACGCCGTAGATCGAGAACTGCGCGGGCGTCAGCAATTCGAATTCGACGTTGCCGGGCCGGAACGCGAGCGCGCCGGCCTCGATCCGGTGCGCGTCGACGCGCGCCGCGCCGTCGCGCACGAGCGGGATGCCGAACCAGTACGCATCGCCGCGCACCTCGCACGCCTGGCGCAGCATGTGGCTCGTCGATTCGCGGAACAGCTTCATCGTGTCGAGCGGCAGCTCGGTCAGCGTGCCGACGAAGCGGCCCGCCGCGAGCTGGTCGTAGGTCTGCCGCCAGCCGATCAGGTTGCGCGCCTGCTCGTCGGCATCGTGCGCGACGCTGACGACGGCCTGCCCGGCCGGCACGTCGCCGCCTTGCGCGCTGCGTTGCGTGTCCTCGGCCGTCGGCTCGGCGGCACGCTCCACTCGTTCACTCATCGTGTTTCTCCTTCAACCGCCCGGAACCGCGCATGACACGCAAGTCCCGTGCCGAATCGCTTGCGATCCGGCGCGAGCCCGTCATTCAACGACGGCGCGCCCGGACGCGCAATTCGGGCTGACCGCGATGCCGCCCGGCGCGCACCCGGCTGGTGCAGCCGCGCGAGCGCCGCACCCGGCGCCGACGAACATGAACGGTTGCGTCTCGATGAAATGCCGCACGCCGATGCTCGGCCGCGTCGGGACGACGTCGCGCATGCGCCCGGCCTCGTCGACGACGCCGAAGCGGCGAAGCGCGTCGAGCTCGCCGTCGTGAAACACCGGATGCCGGGCAATCGGCCGAACCGGTTCCGCCGTGTCGGCTCCTCGCGGGACGCGCCGGCGCGGGCTGACGCGCGCCGGCGCAAGCGGCGATCAGAAGAACCCGAGCGCCTCGGCCTGGTAGCTGACCAGCAGGCACTTCGTCTGCTGGTAGTTCGACAGCGCCATCTTGTGCGTCTCGCGGCCGATGCCCGACTGCTTGTAGCCGCCGAACGCCGCATGCGCGGGGTACAGGTGGTAGCAGTTGGTCCACACGCGGCCGGCCTCGATCTCGCGGCCCATCCGGTACGCGCGCGTGCCGTTGCGCGTCCACACGCCCGCGCCGAGGCCGTAGAACGTGTCGTTCGCGAGCTCGATCGCTTCCTGCTCGTCCTTGAACGTCATCACCGACGCGACCGGCCCGAAGATCTCCTCCTGGAACACGCGCATCTTGTTGTTGCCGAGCAGCATCGTCGGCTTCACGTAGTAGCCCGTGCCGAGGTCGGCCGCCGGCGCCGTGCGCTCGCCGCCCGTCAGGCATTGCGCGCCTTCGCCGCGGCCGATGTCGATGTACGACAGGATCTTGTCGAGCTGCTGCTGCGACGCCTGCGCGCCGATCATCGTCTGCAGGTCGAGCGGATGGCCGGCCTTGATGCGCTCGACGCGCGCGACCGCCTTCTCGATGAAGCGCTCGTAGATCGACTCCTGGATCAGCACGCGCGACGGGCACGTGCACACCTCGCCCTGGTTCAGCGCGAACATCGCGAGCCCTTCGAGCGCCTTGTCGAGGAACGCGTCGTCCTGGTCGAGCAGGTCGGCGAAGAAGATGTTCGGGCTCTTGCCGCCCAGCTCGACCGTCGACGGGATCAGGTTGTCGGCGGCGGCGCGCAGGATGTGCTTGCCGACCGGCGTCGAGCCCGTGAACGCGATCTTCGCGATGCGCTTGCTCGTCGCGAGCGCTTCGCCGGCCTCCTTGCCGAAGCCGTTCACGATGTTGATCACGCCGGGCGGGAACAGGTCGCCGATCAGCTCCATCAGCACGAGCACCGACGCGGGCGTCTGCTCGGCCGGCTTCATCACGATGCAGCAGCCTGCCGCGAGCGCCGGCGCGAGCTTCCACGCGGCCATCAGCAGCGGGAAGTTCCACGGGATGATCTGGCCGATGACGCCGACCGGCTCATGGAAGTGGTACGCGACCGTGTTGTCGTCGATCTCGGAGATGCCGCCTTCCTGCGCGCGGATGCAGCCCGCGAAATAGCGGAAGTGGTCGACGGCGAGCGGCAGGTCGGCGGCCATCGTCTCGCGCAGCGGCTTGCCGTTGTCGATCGTTTCCGCGACGGCGAGCAGCTTCAGGTTCTTTTCCATCCGGTCGGCCGCGGCGAGCAGCAGGTTCGCGCGCTCGGTCACCGACGTCTTGCCCCACTTGCGGCGCGCGGCATGGGCCGCGTCGAGCGCGATCTCGATGTCGTCGGCGCCGGAGCGCGGAATGCGGCAGAACGGCTGGCCGTTGATCGGCGACACGTTCTCGAAGTATTCGCCCTTGACCGGCGGCACCCACTTGCCGCCGATGTAGTTGTCGTATTGCGAGCGGTACGGGTATTCGACGTCGAGGCCCAGTTGTTTCAGGTCGAACGGGTTCATCAGATGTCTCCTGTTCATCTTGCTTGTGTGAATGCAGCGCCGGTTGGATCGCGCTGCACGGATTACGCAACATGCGTGCCAAAGCGGGCCGACAAGCAAACCGGAGCGATGCGTGCGGCCGTCCGCCGCGCGCAGTCGCTGCACGCATCGCGCAAGTGTGTCGATTCTGAACAATGCGATGGCACAGCCGCGGCGCGGGTGTTCGGATTTTCCACAGCGCAGCCGCGCCGCCGCATCGGTGTGTGACAGTCGGCGCGTGGCATGTGGCTTGCGTACGGCTCGGTGTTTCGTACGCCCAGACGCGACCACCGAACCATGACCGATGCGGCCCCTCTCAGCGACGATGCCGTCGCCTTCATCCAGGAACAGGCGTTCCTGATCGTCGCGACCGCGAACGCGGCCGGCGACGCCGATTGCTCGTATCGCGGCCGTCAGCCGCGCGCCGACGGCTCGTTCGCGCCGCTGGTCCATGTGGCCGATCGCAGGACGCTGGTGCTGCCCGACTTCGCGGGCAACAACCTGTTCAACACGATCGGCAACCTGCTCGTGAACCCGTCGATCGCGTTGCTGTTCGTCGATTTCGTGCGGCAGACGACGTGGCTCGTGCAGGGGCGCGCGACCGTCGACGAAGATGCCGGAAGCCACGCGCAGCTGTGGCCCGATGCGCGGCGCTACGTGGTCGTCGCGGTGGAGCGCGCGCAGGCACGCGCGGATGCGCGGCTGCCACCGCTGGTGCTGGCGTGACGCGGCGTGGGGCGGGCGTCGTGTCTTCGGATCGGTAGGACTACGCGGCGTTGCGCGCCGCACGCCGCGCCGCCGCATCGCCACGCGCGCGGCTGCCGTCGTCGGCGCCCGTCGTCGCATCCGGCGCCGGCCGCGCGCCGAGAAACGCGAACACCACACCCGCGCACAGCACCGTCACCACCGCGAGCGCGAGCAGCAACCGGTCGAACGCGTGCAAATAACTCGCCAACAGCGTCGCGCGATCGACGCCCGGCAACACGGCCGCCGCGCCGCCGAGGTCGCCGGTCGCGAGCCGGGCGGACGCGCGCAGCGCCGCATCGGATGCGCCGGACGCGCCGCCCGCCGGCACGCGCCGCAGATCGGCGTGCGCGAGCGTCGCGAGCACCGCGCCGGCGATCGCGAGCGCGATGCCCTCGCCGGCCACCCGCGTCGTGCTGAAGATGCCGGTCGCCATCCCCGCGCGCTCCTTCGGCACGACGCTCACCGACAGCCCGTCCATCAGCCCCCACGGCATCCCGGCGCCGACGCCGATCGCGAGCATCGGCGCAATTGCCGCCGGCCCCGCGCCGTGGCGCAATGCGACGCCCAGCCACACGAGCCCCGCCGCCGCGATCACGAGCCCGACGCCGGAAATCACGCCGGCCGACAGCCGGCGCGCGAGCGTCGCCGCGACGAGCGGCACGACCAGCATCGGCGCGGAGATCGCGAGCATCAGCCAGCCGGCGTCGATCTCGCTGAAGCCGTCGATGCCGATGAAGCGCAGCGGCAGCACGACGAGCAGCACGATGTAGCAGCAGCAGGTCGACACCGGCAGCACCTGCACGCCGACGAAGCGCGGAATGCGGAACAGCGACAGGTCGAGCATCGGCCGCGCGACACGGGTCTCGATCGCGACGAACGCCGCCGCGGAGAGCGCCGCACCGGCCAGCAGCCCGATGACGAGCGGGCTCGTCCAGCCGCGCTCCGGCGCCTCGATCACGCCGAACGTGAGCAGCGTCAGCGCGGCGGTAAACGTGGCGGTGCCGGGCCAGTCGAGCCCCGTCGCGTGCGGGTCGCGCGACTCGCGCATGCGCGGCAGCCCGAACGCGAGCGACAGCGCGCCGGCCGCCGCGCCCGTCACGAAGATCGCGCGCCAGCCGTAGCGCTCGATCAGGCAGCCGGCCAGCACCGGGCCGAATGCGAGGCCGACGCCGAACGTCGTGCCGAGCAGGCTGAACGCGCGCGTGCGCGCCGGGCCGTCGAACTCCTGCGCGAGCGCGGCGGTGCCGCCCGCGAGCGCCGCCGCGGCGGCCAGGCCTTGCGCTGCGCGCAGCAGGTCGAGCACGACGATCGACGGCGCGAACGCGAGCGCGACCGAGAACAACGTGAACGCGGCGACGCCGATCGCGAACACGCGCTTGCGGCCGAACTGGTCGGCGAGCGCGCCGGCGGCCATCAGGAAGCTGCCGAACGCGAGCATGAACGCATTCGTGATCCAGTTCAGCGCGACCGGCCCGCCGTGCAGGTCGCGGCCGATCGCGGGCGTCGCGACCGCGCCGCCGGAAAAGCTCAGCGGCAGCGCGACCGCGGCCGCGCATACGGCGGCCAGCACGAGCGTGCGGCGGTGCGCCGACGCGGCGGAAAACGTGTGGTCCATCTCTCGCTCCTCGAAAACCCGGCGCACCCGCGCCTTGGAAGCGACACACGATAATTCGGATTCAATCGCCGAAAAACCACGCCGAACTCCGGATATAGCGGACTAGAATTCCTGAATTTCGACGCCCTGGCCTCTATCCGGAACCTCGATGAACAACCTGAACGGCATCGTCGCGTTCGTGCGCACCGCAGAAACGCTGAGCTTCGTCGCGGCCGGCCGCGCGCTCGGCATCTCGGCGTCGGCGGTCGGCAAGACGATCGCGAAGCTCGAGCAGTCGCTCGGCGTGCGCCTGTTCCACCGCACCACGCGCCGCGTCACGCTGACCGACGAGGGCCGGCACTTCTTCGAGCGCTGCCAGCGCATCCTCGAGGACTTCCGCGACGCGGAGGCGACCGTGACCGCGTCCGCGCAGCGGCCGCGCGGCAAGCTGCGCGTGAGCCTGCCCGTGATCGGCTACCGGTTCCTGCTGCCGGTGCTGCCGGAATTCCGGCGGCACTATCCGGACGTCGAGCTGGACCTCGATTTCAACGACAGGATGGTGGACGTCGTCGAAGGCGGGTTCGACGCGGTGATCAGGAGCGGGGCGCTGTCGGATTCGAGCCTGATGTCGCGGCGGCTCGGCCCGTTCGGGTTCGTGCTGTGCGCGACGCCCGCGTATCTCGCGCAGGCGGGCACGCCGCGCGTGCCGCGCGACCTGGAGGCGCACGATTGCGTGCGCTACTGCTTCCCGACCACGGGCAAGCTGCAGGACTGGGCGCTCGCGGCCGACGACGGCACGCCGCTGAAGCTGCGCACCGCGATGACCTGCAACAACATGGAGGCGCTGCGCGGCGCGGTGCTCGCGGGCCTCGGCATCGGCTACATGCCCGACTTCCTCGCGCGCGACGCGCTGGCGCACGGCGCGCTCGTCACCGTGCTCGACGACTACCGGATCGCGCCGGGGCAATTCTCGATCGTGTGGCCGTCGAGCCGGCAACTGTCGCCGAAGCTGCGCGTGTTCGTCGACTTTCTGTGCGAGCGGCTGTTCAGGTAGCGGCGCGCGGTCACACCGCCCCGATCCGCTCGGCCTCCGCCTGCGGCAGCAGCGCGTCGCTGTCGTCCTTCAGCCCGACGCCCGTGAGCCGGAGCCTGCGCGCCTGCGTCAGCAGGTAGTGCAGCTTGTGCGCGGCCGCGTCGTACGGCAGCCCTTCCGGCCGCACGTTCGAGATGCAGTTGCGCAGCGCGTCGTGGCAGCCGACCTTCGGCGCATAGGTGAGATAGACGCCGAGACTGTCCGGCGAACTCAGCCCCGGCCGCTCGCCGATCAGCATCGCGACGAGCGTCGCGCGCAGCAGCTCGCCGATCTCGTCGCCGAGCGCGACGCGCGCCTGCCGCGCGACCACCACCGGGCCGATCCGCCAGCCGTCCGCATCGAGCCGCGGCCGCACCGCCTCCAGCAGCGGCAGCGCCTGCTTCGCGGCCGCGAACGCGGACAGCCCGTCGCCGACCACGAACACCACGTCGGGCGCGTCGTCCAGCGCCGCGCCATAGCCGGCGAGCAGCCCGCGGCTGTCGTCGGACAGCTTGCGGCCGAGGTCGGGCCGGCGCAGGTAGTGCTGGCGGTCCGGCGCCGCGCTCTGCACGCCGAGCGTCGGCAGCCCGGCATCCTCGATCTCGCGCCGCAGCGTGTCGGCGTCGAGCGGCTGGTGCACCGCGTCGCGCGCCTGCGCGTGCGACAGGTTGAACGCGAGCAGCGGCGCGGTCGGCAGGCTGTTGCCCGCGCGGCCGAGCGCGATCCGCGCGTTCGTGAACGACTTCAGCTGCCCCCACGGGTTCTTTTCGACGGCGTCGCTCATGCTGAAAGCCCCATCCAGTCGTTCGCGCCCGCGAGCAGCGGCACGCGCGCCGACGCGGCGCGCAGCGCGCCGTGCGCGTCGGCGATCTCCATCGTCTCCAGCCATTCCTCGAACTCGGGCGCGCGGCGCAGGCCGAGCACCTCGCGCACGTACAGCTGGTCGTGGAACGACGTGCTCTGGTAGTTCAGCATCACGTCGTCCGCGCCCGGAATCCCCATGATGAAGTTGATGCCGGCCGCACCCAGCAGCGTCAGCAGCGTGTCCATGTCGTCCTGGTCCGCTTCCGCGTGGTTCGTGTAGCAGATGTCGCAGCCCATCGGCACGCCGAGCAGCTTGCCGCAGAAATGATCCTCGAGCCCCGCGCGGATGATCTGCTTGCCGTCGTACAGGTATTCCGGCCCGATGAAGCCGACCACCGTGTTCACGAGGAACGGCTCGAACTTGCGCGCGACCGCATAGGCGCGCACCTCGCAGGTCTGCTGGTCGACGCCGTGGTGCGCGTTCGCGGACAGCGCGCTGCCCTGCCCCGTCTCGAAGTACATGAGATTGTTGCCGACCGTGCCGCGCTGGAGCGACAGCGCCGCGTCGCGCGCCTCGCCGAGCAGCGCGAGCGAGATGCCGAAGCTCGCGTTCGCCTTCTCGGTGCCCGCGATCGACTGGAACACCAGATCGACCGGCGCGCCCTTCTCGATCGCCGCGATCGTGTTGGTCACGTGCGTGAGCACGCACGACTGGGTCGGCACGCGGTAGCGCTCGCGGAAGCCGTCGATCATCGCGAGCAGCTTCACGATCGCGGCGAGGCTGTCGGTGGCCGGGTTGATGCCGATCATCGCGTCACCGCAGCCGTACATCAGCCCGTCGAGCATCGACGCGGCGATCCCCTTCACGTCGTCGGTCGGGTGGTTCGGCTGCAGCCGCACCGACATCCGGCCCGGCAGCCCGACCGTGTTGCGAAAGCGCGTGACGACGCGGCGCTTCCTCGCCGCCGCGATCAGGTCCTGGTTGCGCATCAGCTTCGACACGGCCGCGACCATCTCCGGCGTGAGGCCCGGCGCGATCCGTTCGAGCGCCGCGCCGTCGGCCGCCGGCGACAGCAGCCAGTTGCGGAAGTCGCCGACCGTCAGGTGCGAGACTTCCGCGAACGCGGCCGCATCGTGATCGTCGACGATCAGGCGCGTGACCTCGTCGTCTTCGTAGGGAATCAGCGCTTCGCTCAGGAACGCCTTGAGCGGCACGCCCGCGAGCGCGATCTTCGCGGCGACGCGCTCCTCCTCGCTCGCCGCCGCGACGCCGGCGAGCTGGTCGCCGGAACGCAGCGGGCTCGCCTTCGCGAGCAGCGTCTTCAGGTCCGCGAAGCGGTAGGTGCGCGAACCGATCGTCTCCGTGTAGGACATCGTGCGAGTCTCCTTGCCAAAAGCCGACGGCGCGCCCTTGCCGCGGGCGCGCCGGATGCCGTGTCAACGGCCCATCACCTTCATTCCTCCAGCAGCGCGTCGCCCGGCGCGCTCGCGCGCTGCGCGCGGGTCGCGAGGAAGTACGCGTAGCCGAGCGCGAGGAACGCGACGAACACCATCGCGACGAGCCCGTTGAAATACACCATCGTCGCGAGGCAGATCAGCGCGGCGACGATCGCGAACGCCGGGAACAACGGATACAGCGGCGCGCGGAACGGCCGCGCCATGCCCGGATGCGTGCGGCGCAGCTTGAACAGCGCGGCCATGCTGACGATATACATCACGATCGCGCCGAACACCGACATCGTGACGATGTTCGCGGTCAGCGTCTGGCCGCCGAACTGGATCAGCTCGTCGCTGTAGATCGCCGCGATGCCGACCACGCCGCCCGCGAGGATCGCGCGATGCGGGGTCCTGAAGCGCGGATGCACCTTGCCGAGCCACTCCGGCAGGTAGCCTTCGCGGGCCAGCGCGAAGATCTGGCGCGAGTAGCCGAGGATGATCCCGTGGAACGACGCGACCAGGCCGAACAGGCCGAGCCACACGAGCATGTGCATCCAGCCGCTGTTCTCGCCGACGATGTATTTCATCGCCTGCGGCAGCGGGTCGTTGATGTTCGCGAGCTTGGTCCAGTCGCCCGCGCCGCCCGCGAACACCATCACGCCGATCGCGAGAACGACGAGCGTCAGGATGCCGGCCACGTACGCGATCGGGATCGAGCGCTTCGGGTTCTTCGCTTCCTCGGCCGCCATCGCGACGCCTTCGATCGCGAGGAAGAACCAGATCGCGAACGGGATCGCCGCGAACATCCCGTGGAACGAGCCGACGCTGAAGTGATCGGCGCCAGCCCAGCCGCCCTTCATGAAGTTGCTCCACGCGAAGCCCGGCGACACGACGCCCATGAACACCAGCAGCTCGAAGATCGCGAGCAGCGTGACGACGAGCTCGAAGGTCGCGGCGATCTGCACGCCGACGATGTTCAGCGCCATGAACACGAGATACGCGCCCATCGCCGCATGCTTCGGCTCGAGCCCCGGGAACTGCACGTGCAGGTACGCGCCGATCGCGAGCGCGATCGCGGGTGGCGCGAACACGAACTCGACGAGCGTCGCCGCGCCCGCCAGGTAGCCGCCCGTCGGGCCGAACGCGCGGCGCGCATACGCGAACGGGCCGCCCGCATGCGGAATCGACGTGGTCAGCTCGGTGAAGCTGAAGATGAAGGTGGTGTACATCGCCGCGACGAACAGCGCGGTGACCACGAAGCCCAGCGTGCCCGCGCTCGCCCAGCCGTAACTCCAGCCGAAATACTCGCCGGAAATCACGAGGCCGACCGCGATGCCCCACAACTGCCAGGTCCCGAGCGTCTGCTGCAGCGCGGGCTGGCCGGACGACTTGCCGCCGGCGGCGGGCCGGCCATTCGACTCTGCTTTCATCGGTTTCTCCTCAAGGGCGCCAGACCGCGTGTCCGTCCGGCGGCGCGCCGCGAGGGCGCGTCCGCCGGGCTGGTCTGCACGACTGAGAATCGATGCTAGTGAGTCATTAATCGACGTGTTATCGAAATTCGGCAAAGGTCCGCGCGGCCGTTTCCGTAAGCAAAACGTCAGCGCGGCCCGCCGCTTGCTTGCCGCTCATTCGCCCCTTACTCGCCGCCGCGCTGATTGAACCAGCGATCGAGCAGCTTGCCGGCCGCGTCGCGTCCGCCGAGGCCGAACGACAGCGCAACGGCCACCGCGATCGCGCCGAGCACGAGGCCGAACGCGAGCTGCACGATCTCGTTCGCGATGCCCATCGCGCGCAGCCCCATCGCGAACACGAGGCCGAGGATCGCGAATTGCGCGATGCGCGCGAACAGCACGCTGTGCTGCGTGTCCGCCTGCTGGATCACGCGGCGCGCGAGGCCCGCGAGCCAGAAGCCGATCACGAGGATCACGCCGCCCATCAGCACGTGGCCGCCGAACTCGATGAACAGCGTGACCACGTCGCGCACCTGCGAGAAGCCGAGCCGGTTCGACGCCTCGACCGCGGCGAACAGCATCGCGAAGAACACGATCAGCCGCGCGGCCAGCACCGACGGCTGCAGCATGCCCGAGAACACCGGCTCGACGCCGAGCACCTTCGGCAGGCCGTCGACGCCCGCCGCGACCAGCAGCTTCTGCGCGAGCGCGGCGACGAAGCGCGCGAAGTAGAACGTGACGAGCACGATCACGAGTGCCGCGACGATGTCCGGCACCGCGGCGAGGAACTGGTTCAGCATGTTGGTCGCGGGGCCGGAGATCACGTCGATCTTCAGCGCGTCGAGCGCGGAGATCAGCGTCGGCACGAACACGAACACGTAGACGACCGTGCCGACGAAGCTCGACACGCGCACCGGCGTCGGGCTGTCGAGGCGCTCGGTGAGCTTGTCGGCGCCCGCCGCGATCAGCAGGTTCGTGACGAGCCCGCGCAGCACGCGCGCGACGATCCAGCCGACGGTGCCGATCACGGCCGCCGCGAACAGGTTCGGCACGATCGCGAGCAGCTTGTCGACCATCCCCTGCACCGGCGACAGCAGGCCCGACAGCGCGAACGCGGACAGGATCGCCGGCAGGAACATCAGGATCACGAGCCAGAACAGCACGTCGCCGAGATAGCCGCTCATCGGCTGCATGCCGGCGCTTTCGGTCAGCTTGTCGTCGACCTTGCACGCTTTCAGCGCGCGGTTCGCGAGGCTGCGCAACAGCGACGCGATCAGCCACGCGATCAGCGCGAGCGCCGCGCCGCCGATCAGGTTCGGCAGGTAGTCGACGATGTGGGTGACGAGCAGCGAGAACGGATTGGACACCGCGTACAGGTTGAGCACGTTGAAGATGCCCACCGCGGTGACGAGCAGCACGAGCCAGAACAGGCCGCCGGCGACGATGCGCTCGACGTACGCGCCCTGGCCGGTGCTTTCGGCGATCCGCTGGTCGACCTTCAGCGCACCGAGCAGCCGCAGCGTGCCGGCCCGCGCCGCGACGGCGATCAGCCAGCCGATCACCAGGATGCCGATCGCGCCGGCGATCTTGGGCAGGTAGCCGCCCAGCGTGGTCTGCAGCGTTGTGATGAAGCTGGATGCATCCATTTCTTCTCTCCCGAAAACGTGGCGTTGCGATTGAACATCGACGAACTACCTGCGTACTTCGAAAACCGTGCGTTACCGTCCGGCGAACTTACCCGAGAAAAATGACGCGTTGATCCGATTTCACCGTCTTTAACTTTAGTCGGTGATCGGAGGGGTGAACCCCGATTCGGACAAATTAAAAGGGGGCGATTCGGGGGCGGACGATGGCTGGGAGAGGGGGCTGGCGATGACGTGGGGCGAACGCGGGTCCGGGGTATCGGGATGTCTGGGCCGGGAGGGAAGCCGGTCGATGCGGTCGCGGAGGGGTGCGGGGGTGGGTCTGCCGGTCTGCCGGTCTGCCGGTCTGCCGGTCTGCCGGTCTGTCGGTCTGTCGGTCTGTCGGTCTGTCGGTCTGTCGGTCTGTCGGTCTGTCGGTCTGTCGGTCTGTCGGTCTGTCGGTCTGTCGGTCTGTCGGTCTGTCGGTCTGTCGGTCTGTCGGTCTGTCGGTCTGTCGGTCTGCCGGTCTGCCGGTCTGCCGGTCTGCCGGTCTGCCGGCAACGATACCCGTGCTTGCGCGTCTAGCCGGCCTGCGTCCCGCAGTTCGGACAAAAGCGCGCGTCGGCGGCGAGTGCTGCCTGGCAACGGCCGCACGCGCGGCCACGCTGCGATACGCCGCACTGCGCGCAAAATCGCGCGGCCGGCGCGTTGAGCGCACCGCAGCCCGCGCATACGAGTTGGCGCAACGACAAGTCGGCGCCGGGCACGCCCCGGCCGCCGGTCGGCGGCTGCCGGCCCCAGTCATGGCGATCGCGATCGCGGCCGTGCGCGTCGTGCGCGTCGTACAGTTCGCGGCCTCGCTCGCCGTGATGGCCGCCGCCATGGCCGCTCTGCGGTCCGCTGCCGTGCCCGCCGCCGTGTGAGCCGTGTGAGCCGTGTGAGCCGTGTGAGCCGTGTGAGCCGTGTGAGCCGTGTGAGCCGTGTGAGCCGCCGTGCCCGCCCCCGTGCCGACCACCCCACCCGCCAAACACCCGTTTCAGCAACCCCATCGCCCGCTCCTCAGCGCTGCGTGCGCGCGCCGTCGAACACACCGGCCTTCGACAGCAGCCGCAAGCCGTTGCCGACGACGATCAGGCTCGCGCCCGCGTCGGCGAACACCGCCATCCACATCGTGCCGAGCCCCGCGACGGTCAGGCCGAGGAACACGAGCTTCACGCCGAGCGCGAAACCGATGTTCTGCACCAGCACGCGATGCGTCGCGCGCGACAGCCGCACGAACGCGGGAATCTTGCGCAGGTCGTCGTCCATCAGCGCGACGTCGGCGGTCTCGATCGCGGCATCGGTGCCCATCGCGCCCATCGCGAAGCCGATGTCGGCGCGCGCGAGCGCCGGCGCGTCGTTGATCCCGTCGCCGACCATCCCGACCGCGCCCGCACCGCTCGTGGCGAGCTCCTCGACCGCCGCGAGCTTGTCCTCGGGCAGCTGGTTGCCGCGCGCGTCGTCGATGCCGGCCTGCCGTGCGATCGCCTGCGCGGTGTGCGGGTTGTCGCCCGTCAGCATCGCGGTGCGGATGCCGAGCGCATGCAGCTCGGCGATCGCCGCGCGGCTCGTCTCCTTGATCGTGTCGGCGACCGCGAACACGCCGAGCACGCGGGTCTCGTCGATCAGCATCACGACGCTCTTGCCCTCGCGCTCCAGCGCGTCGAGCTGCGCTTCCAGCGACGGCGAGCAGCGCGCCAGCTCCTCGACGAGCCGGTGGTTGCCGAGCCAGTAGCGCGCGCCGTCGATCGCGCCGCGCACGCCGCGCCCGACGAGCGCTTCGAAGTCCTGCACGTCGGCGAACGGCGCGGCATCCTCTGCCTCTGCGCGGGCCGCCGCCGCGATCGCCTGCGACACCGGATGATCCGACCGCGCGGCGAGGCTCGCGGCGAGGTGCCGCACGCGTGCGGCGTCGACGTCGGCCGCGCGCAGCACGAAATCGGTCTGCACCGGCTTGCCGTGCGTGATCGTGCCGGTCTTGTCGAGCGCGAGCCACCCGAGCTCGCGCCCCTCTTCCAGGTAGACGCCGCCCTTCACGAGAATCCCGCGCCGCGCCGCGGCGGCGAGGCCCGACACGATCGTCACCGGCGTCGAGATCACGAGCGCGCACGGGCACGCGATCACCAGCAGCACCAGCGCGCGGTAGATCCATTCGTGCCATGCGCCGCCCGCGACGAGCGGCGGCGCCACGGCGACCAGCAGCGCGATCGCGAACACGATCGGCGTGTAGACGCGCGCGAACTGGTCGACGAAGCGCTGCGTCGGCGCCTTCGCGCCCTGCGCCTCCTCGACCGCGTGGATGATCCGCGCGAGCGTCGTGTTCGACGCGACCGCGGTCACCCGGTACTCGAACGAGCCGGATTCGTTGATCGTGCCGGCGAACACGGTATCGCCGGCCGTCTTCTCGACGGGCAGGCTCTCGCCGGTGATCGGCGCCTGGTTCACGGTCGAGCGGCCGTCGACGACTTCGCCGTCCAGGCCGATCCGCTCGCCCGGCTTCACGCGCACGATCGCGCCGAGCGCGACCTGCGCGGCCTCGACGGTGCGCCACGAACCGTCGGCGTCGCGCACCGTCGCCGTATCCGGCGCGAGCCGCATCAGCCCCTGGATCGCGTTGCGCGCGCGGTCGAGCGACTTCGCCTCGATCAGTTCGGCGATCGTGAACAGCACCATCACCATCGCGGCTTCCGGCCATTGGCCTATCGCCATCGCGCCCGTCACCGCGATGCTCATCAGCGCGTTGATGTTCAGGTTGCCGTTGCGCAGCGCGATCCAGCCCTTCTTGTAGGTGGTGATCCCGCACGCGAGCACCGCGCCGAGCGCGAGCACCGCCGCGAGCCACGACGGCAGGCCGGCCCAGCTCACGGCCTCCGACGCGATCGCGGCGACGCCGGCCAGCGCGAGCGGCCACCACGGCTTCGCCGGCTCGGCGCGCGCGCGCGACGGCGGCGCATCGGCGGACGCGGCCTCGGGCGTCATGCCGAGCGTGCGGATCGCGCCGGCGATCGCCGCCTGTGCGCCGGGCGCGTGCTCGACCGTCAGCATCCGCTGCATCAGGTTGAATTCGAGCGCCGACACCTCGCGCATCCCGCCGAGCTTCTTGCGGATCAGCGTCTCCTCGGTCGGGCAGTCCATCTGCATGATCCGGAACGCGGAACGCACGTCGCCGGACGCCGTGGCCTGCGACACGGGCAGCGGCGCGAGCGTCAGCGCGGCGGGCGCGCAGCAGTCGCCGGCCGCGTGGTCGTGGTCGTGGTCGTGGTCGTGGTCGTGGTCGTGGTCGTGGTCGTGAGCATGCTCGTGGGCGTGGCCCTGCGAACAAGCCGCCCCATGCACGTGCCCATCCCCCCGCGCCCCGCCCGCAGCAGCGACGCCGTGATCGTGCTGCGCGCCGTGCGCGCGCGAATCGGCGTGCTCATGACCATCGGCCTCCGGACGTACGCCGCGCGCCGCCGCATCGCCGTGTGCGTGCTCGCCGCCCGCCGGCGCCGCGTCGCCGGCGCAGCACGCCTGCGTGTCGCGCGCGTCGGCGCAGCAGGTCGCGGCGCCGTCGGCATGGCGGTGTCGTGGGTCGGGGGTACGCAGGGCGTCGGTCATCACCACCTCCTCAATAGCTCGACGGTGTAGAGTTAACACCTTGAAGCCACTACAAGGTCAACCCTTCGACAGGAGAAAAGTATGAAGATCGGCGAACTGGCCAAGGCGGCGCGCTGCACGCCCGAGACGATCCGCTTCTACGAGAAGGAGGGTCTGATGCCCGATGCGGAGCGCACCGACGCGAACTACCGGAACTACACGGAAACCCATGTCGAACGGCTGCGCTTCATCCGCAACTGCCGCGCGCTCGACATGGCGCACGACGAGATCCGCGCGCTGCTGCGCCTCACCGATACGCCCGGCGATCGCTGCGATTCGATCAATGCGCTGCTCGATGAACACATCGGGCACGTCGACGCGCGGCTGGCCGAACTGACGCATCTGCGCGACCAGCTGACCGAATTGCGCCGCCAATGCGTGGGCGAGCACTCGGTCGAGGACTGCGGGATCGTGCAGGGGCTCGCGACGATGGAGACGGTTGCGCCGGCCGCGAAACGCACGCACCTCGGCTGAAGCCCTTGTCGGATCTGATAGTTTACCCAATACTAGTCATGTCATGACTAGATATAGATGAACTACCCATGCCGGTCAGCCGCCCGTCACCGCTCGCCCTCGCCGTGCTGGCGACCCTCACCGAAACGCCGATGCATCCGTACGGGATGCTGCAGCAACTCAAATCGCGCGGCCACGACGAAGTCGTCAACGTGCGGCAGCGCACGAGCCTGTACCAGACGATCGACCGCCTGCTGCGCGACGGCCTGATCGCCGTGCACGACACCGAGCGCGACGGCGCGTTTCCGGAACGCACGCGCTACGAACTCACCGATGCCGGGCGCGCCGCCGGGGAGGCGTGGCTGCGCGCGCAGCTCGCGGAGCCCGCGCGCGAGTTTCCGGCGTTCGGCGCCGGGCTCGCGTTCCTGCCGCTGCTCGACGCCGACGACGCCCGTCAGCAGCTCGAGCGCCGCATCGCCGCGCTCGAAGCCGAACGCGCGCGCGTCGAATCGCTGCGCAACGCCGCGCAGGCCGACCAGGTGCCGCGCCTGTTCCTGCTGCATAACGAGCATGCGCTCGTGCTGCTCGACGCCGAGCTCGGCTGGGTGCGCAGCGTCGTCGACCACCTGCGGATCGGCGCGCTGCGCTGGGTCGACGGCTGATCGAACCCGGGCCGGCGCCGCGCCGCCCGTCAAAGCACCTTGCCGGGATTCAGGATGTGATGCGGATCGAGCGCGTCCTTCAGCCGGCGCATCAGGCCGATTTCCGCGTCGCTGCGCGTGCAGCCGAGATACGGACGCTTCAGCACGCCGATCCCGTGCTCGGCGGAAATCGAGCCGCCCATCGCCTGCACGACGTCATAGACGACCCGATCCAGTTCGTCGCCGGTCGCGGCGCCGTGCGCCGCGAGCGACACGCCGATATGCACGTTGCCGTCGCCGACGTGCCCGAAGAACAGGCACACGGCCGCCGGCCAGCGCGCGCGCAGCGCCGCCTCGCAGCGCTCGGCGAACGCGCCGAGCTCGCCCGTCGGCAGGCTCACGTCGAAGTTGACGAGATTCGGCAGCGCATCGATCGCGAGCCCTTCGCGCAGCGTCCACATGTCGCGCGCCTGCCGCTCCGACGTCGCGAGCGCCGCGTCGTCGACAAGGCCCGCGTCGAAGCAGTCGGCGAGGCACGTCTCCAGCGCGTGTCGCGCATCGCCACCCGGCGCGCTCGTCGCGCATTCGATCAGCACCGCGAAGCCGTCGTCGGCCGCGAACGGCGCGACGACCCCGGGCGTGTGTTCGGCGACATACCGGTAGAACGCCGGCCACATCGCCTCGAAGCTGACCACCTCGGGCAGCGCGCGCACGCGGTTCCACAGCCCGACCACCGCGTCGTAGCCGGCAACCCGGCACAGCGCGGTCGCGGGCGCCGCCAGTTGCGGATGCAGCCGCAGCACCGCGCGCGTGATCACGCCGAGCGTGCCTTCGCTGCCGATGAACAGCTGCTTCAGGTCGTAGCCGGCGTTGTTCTTCAGCATCCGGTTCATCGACGACACGACGGTGCCGTCCGCGAGCACCGCCTCGAGCCCGAGCACCTGCTCGCGCATCATCCCGTAGCGGATCGCACGCGTGCCGCCCGCGTTGGTCGCGAGCGCGCCGCCGATCTGGCACGACCCGCGCGCACCGAGGTCGACGCCGAACGTGAAGCCCGCCGCTTCGGCCGCCTCCTGCACGGTCTGCAGCGGCGTGCCGGCGCGCACCGTGATCGTGCCGGCGGCGGCGTCGAGCGACTCGACGCCCGCGAACCGCTCCATCGACAGCACCACCTCGCCGCCGAGCGCCACCGCGCCGCGCGCCAGCCCGGTCAGCCCGCCCTGCGGCACGACCGGCTGCCCGAGCCGCGCGCACAACGCGAGCGCGCGCGACACGTCGTCAACGCTGCGCGCTCGCACCAGCGCGCGCGGCCGCACGCCGGGCGGCTCGTTGTACGCGGTGAAAAAGCGCGGCTCGATGTCGGCCGAGCGCGTGACGAGGCCATCATCCAGCGCATCGCCCAGCGCGGCGGCGAGCGCCGCGGCGAGCGCGTCGTCCGCCTGCGGCGGCACGCCAGGGCCGTCCGGCACGCCGGCCGCGGGCAGGCTCTGCATCGTCCGCACCGCTTACTTGGCGGAGATGTCGATGTCGCCGAAGTACTTCCGGCCCAGCGTCTTGACCGTGCCGTCGGCCTTCAGCTTGTCGATCGCGGCGTTCAGCTTCGCCTTCAGCGCGTCGTCGCCCTTGCGCAGGCCGAACGCGATGCCGTTGCCGAGAATCCGGTCGTCGCGCACCGGCTGCCCGGCGAACGAGAAGTCCTTGCCGTCCGGGCGCGACAGGAAGCCGCGCTGGCCGGACGGCGCGAGCACCAGCGTCGCGTCGACGCGGCCCGCCACGAGATCCGCGTACGCCTGGTTCTGGTCCTGGTACGCGACCACCGACACGCCGGCCGGCTCCCAGTGCGCCTTCGCATAGGTTTCCTGGATCGACGCCTGCAGCACGCCGACCCGCTTGCCCTTCAGCGATTCCGGCGTCGGCTGCAAGCCGCTGCCGTTGCGCGCGATCAGCTGCGTCGGCACGCGGTAGATGATCGTCGTGAAGTCGATCGCCTGGCGCCGCTGCTCGGTCGCGTTCATCGCCGAGTTGATCGCGTCGAACTTGCGGCCCTGCAGCGCGGGAATCAGCCCGTCGAACGACGTCTCGACCCATTTGCACGACAGCTTCGCGGTCTGGCAGACCGCATTGCCGACGTCGATGTCGAAGCCCTGCAGGTCGCCGTTCGGCGCCTTCGATTCGAACGGCGGATATTGGGCCTCGAGGCCGAAGCGCAGCGTCTGCTGCCCGTCGGCGCACGCCGCGCCGGAGCCGAACGCGCAGGCGAGCGCGAGCCAGAGTTTCAGGTGTTTCATCAGGTTTTCCTCGTCGACCGGAGTGATGTCATATGCCGCGCAACCGGCGCGCGCCTTCGATCAGCGTCGCGTCGTCCTTCGAAAAGCTGAGCCGGATCACGCCGGCGTCGGTGCCGTCGGTGTAGAACGCCGACAGCGGAATCGTCGCGACGCGCGCATCGCGGATCAGGCGCAGCACGAAATCGCTGTCGTGCTCGTCGGAGAAATGCCGGAACCGCGCGAGCATGAAGAACGAGCCTTCGCTCGGCAGCAGCTCGAAGCGCGACCCGGCCAGCTCGCGCGCGAGCAGGTCGCGCTTGGCCTGGTAGAACGCCGACAGGCCGAGATAGCTGTCGGGCTGCGCGAGCATCTCCGCGAACGCAATCTGCATCGGCGTGTCGGCCGAGAACATCATGAACTGGTGCACCTTGCGGATCTCGTCCATCAGCTCGGCCGGCGCGAGACAGTAGCCGACCCGCCAGCCGGTCACGTGGAACGACTTGCCGAACGACGACACGATCACGCTGCGCTCGGCCAGCTCGCGATGCCGCGCCATGCTCTGGTGCGGCGCGCCGTCGAACACGACGTGCTCGTAGACCTCGTCGGACAGGATCACGATGTCGGTGTCGCGCGTGAGCTGCGCGAGGCGCGCGACGTCCGCTTCGGAGAACACCGTCGCGGTCGGGTTGTGCGGCGTGTTGACGATGATCATCCGCGTGCGCGGCGTGATCGCCGCGGCCACCTCGTCCCAGTCGACGCGGAAGTGCTCGGGCGACAGCTTGATCGCGACCGGCGTCGCGCCCTGCATCCGCACGATCGGCGCATAGCTGTCGAACGAAGGCTCGAAATAGATCACTTCGTCGCCCGGATGCACGAGCGCGCTGATCGTCGCGTACAGCCCCTCGCTCGCGCTCGCGATCACCGTGACCTCGGTGGCCGGGTCGTAGCGGGTGCCATAGAGCGCCTCGGTCTTCTCGGCCAGCCGCTCGCGCAGCGGCGCGACGCCGGCCATCGGGGCGTACTGGTTGTGCCCGTCGCGCATCGCGCGCGCGACGCCTTCGACGAGCGCCGGATCGGGCGCGAAATTCGGCGCGCCCTGCGACAGGTTCAGCGCATCGTGCTGCGCGGCGAGCTGGCCGATCACGGTGAAGATCGTCGTCCCGACGTCCGGCAGCTTCGAACGGGGCGCGGTGGCGCTTCGCATGACTCCTCCTGGTTGTATCGCTGTCGGACGCGGCGGGCGCGTCCGGATCGTTCAACCGATTTAGCCGCAGCCAATATCGCGCGGCAATCGAAAGATAGTCATGGCAGCCATGCATTCAGGTCATGACACACATCGCGCCAGGTTCAATTTTTGGAGGATTGGGGGTTCCCGTCATGCAATGAAGGCATTTCGCGGGCAGGCGTCAACCGCCGGACGCCCCCGGCACGGCGGCCAGGTAGGCCTGCAGCGCCGCGTGCAGTTCGTCGCGCAGCGCGGCGGCGCCTGGCGCGGGCCCGCGCGTCAGCAGCGACTGCGACACCCATCCGTAGCACAGCGAATGCGCGAGCCGCGCGACCTCGCCGAGCCGTTCTGCCGGCGGCGGATCGGCCGCGTGCGCGAGCGCGTCGCGCCACAGTTCGACGTAGCCGTCATAATGACGCCGGTACGCGGCGAGCGGCGACACCTGCCGCTCGAGCGCGAACAGCGCGGTCCATAGCCCGGCGTCCGCAATCACGACGTCGACCTGCAGCGCGACGAACGCGGCGGCAACTTCGGCGCGCGGCCGGCCGCGCAATGCCTGCGCCGCGGCGCGCAACTGGTCGGCCATCGCCTGCACGCGCCGGTGGATGCACAGCGCCGCGAGGCTCTGCTTGTCGGCGAAATACTCGTAGAACGTGCCCACGCTCACGCCCGCCACCGCCGCGATCTCGCGGATCGTCGCCTTCGCATAGCCGCGCTCGAGCAAAAGCTGAACGAACGCCTGCTGCAGCGCATCGGAGCTCGCCTGCGCGCGCGGCTGGCGCGGCCGGCGGCGCAGCGCGGGCCGGGGCTGCGGCGCCGGAACCTGAACATGTCGCGGCGGCATATTTGCTACTCTGGAATCAGGACAAGACGAAGCCCCGGATGAGGAGACACATCGATGACAGGCCCGACGCACGCAGTCTCGAACCAGTTCGACGAACTCGTCGACTATAACCTCTTCACGACCGACGCCGCGCTGCGCGAGGCGCTCGCGCGCGCCGGGGCCGGCTGGGCCGCGCCGCAGCTCGACGCGTACGGCGCCCGGCTCGGCAGCGCCGACACCGCGCAGCTCGCCGACGACGCGAACCACTATCCGCCGGAACTGCACGCATTCGACCGGCGCGGCCGGCGCATCGACCGCGTCGAGTTCCATCCGGCCTGGCACGCGCTGCTCGGCCTGTATCGCGCCGAAGGCTTCGTGTCGCTCGCGTTCCGCGACACGCGGCCCGGCCGCTGGGCGGCGACCGCCGCCGGCTTCTACCTGCACGGCCAGATCGAGGCCGGCACGCTGTGCCCGGCGACGATGACGCAGGCCGCGATCCCCGTGCTGCAGAAGGAGCCCGCGCTGTGGGAGATGCTGCGCGACAAGCTCTACAGCGACGTCTACGACCCGCGCGACGTGCCGGTCGCGGACAAGCGCTCGATCTGGATCGGCATGGGCATGACCGAGAAACAGGGCGGCTCCGACGTGCGCGCGAACACGACGCTCGCGACGCCGGCCGGCGCGGGCGGCCGCGGCGGCGAATACCGGCTGCGCGGCCACAAGTGGTTCTTCTCCGCGCCGATGTGCGACGCGCACCTCGTCGTCGCGCGCACCGACGCCGGCGGCCCGTCGTGCTTCTACGTGCCGCGCTGGCGGCCCGACGGCACGAAGAACGCGGTCGAGATCCAGCGCCTGAAGAACAAGGTCGGCAACCGCAGCAACTCGAGCAGCGAGATCGAGCTCGACGATGCGTGGGGCATCATGCTCGGCGACGAAGGCCGCGGCATCCCGACCATCATCGAGATGGCGACCTATACGCGCCTGAACTGCGTGCTCGGCAGCGCGGCGATGCTGCGCCAGGGCGTCGTGCAGGCGATCGCGTACACACGGCAGCGCCATGCGTTCGGCCGCGCGCTCGCCGAGCAGCCGCTGATGCGCACGGTGCTCGCCGATCTCGCGCTCGAAAGCGAGGCCGCGCTCGCGCTGGCGATGCGGCTCGCCGCCGCGTTCGAACGCGACGACACGCCGCGCGAGCGCGCGTGGAAGCGGATCGTCACGCCCGCCGCGAAGTTCTGGGTCTGCAAGCGCGCGGTCGAGCTGACCGGCGAAGTGATGGAAGTGTTCGGCGGCAACGGCTACGTCGACGACGGCCCGATCGCGCGGCTGTTCCGCGAAGCACCCGTCAACTCGATCTGGGAAGGCTCCGGCAACGTGATGTGCCTCGACGTCCTGCGCGCGGTGTCGCGCGAACCCGACGCGGCGGCCGCGCTGCTCGCCGAGCTGACGGAGCTGGGCGCGGGCGAGCCGCGCATCCGCGCCGCGCTCGACGCGCTGCGCGTGATGCTCGCCGCGCCGCCCGATACGCTCGAAGCGTCCGGCCGCCTGTTCGCGCAGCGGCTCGCGCTGGTGGCGCAGGCCTGCCTGCTCACACGCGATGCGCCAGCCGCGGTGGCCGACGCGTTCGTCGCGACGCGGCTCGCCGAGCCGGCGTGGGGCCGCATCGCGGGCGGCTTCGATCCGCGTGCGATGGATGTCGCGGCGTTGCTGGAGCGTGCGTACCGCGCCTGACGTCGCCGCAGTACCCGCCAACCCGCCAACAAAAAAGCCGCCGGGCCCGAAGGCCCGACGGCTTTCCCGCAGGATGCGCGACGCGACGCCGTTCGGCGCCGCCCGCGATCAGCATCGGGCTTACTTGCCGCCGATGCTCTTCAGCGGCTTCCACTCGCCCTTCTCGACCTTGTACATCGTGATGCCGCCGTTCTTCAGGTCGCCCTTCGCGTCGTACGCGAGGTGGGTCGACGTGACGCCGGCCATGTCGGTCTTCGCGAGCAGCGGCAGGTACTTCGCCGGATCGGTCGAGTTCGCCTTCTTCATCGCGTTGAACAGCGCCATCGCGCCGTCGTACGAGTACGGCGAATAGGTCTGCACGTCCTCGCCGAAGCGCTTCTTGTACTTGTCGGCGTACGACTTGCCGCCGGGCATCTCGTCGAGCGGCAGGCCCGCGAGCGAAGCGATCGTGCCGTCGGCCGCGTCACCCGCGATCTTCAGGAACGTCGGCGTCTTCACCATTTCGCCGCCCATCAGCGGCGCCTTGAAGCCCAGCGCCTTCATCTGCTTGACCATCGGCGCCGCCTGCGAATCCGCGCCGCCGTAGTAGACGATGTCCGGCTGCGCCGCCTTCAGCTTCGTCAGGATCGCCTTGAAGTCGACCGCCTTGTCGTTCGTGAATTCGCGCAGCACGATCGTCGCGCCGGCGGCCTTCGCCGCCTTCTCGAACTGGTCGGCGAGACCCTGGCCGTAAGCGGTGCGGTCGTCGACGATCGCGATCTTCTTCAGGCCGAGATCCTTCGCGACGAACGTGCCCGCCACCGAGCCCTGCTGCGTGTCGGACGTCATCATGCGGAAGGTCGTCTTGTAGCCCTGCTGCGTGTATTCCGGCGCGGTCGCCATCGCGATCTGCGGAATGCCCGCGTTCGCGTAGATGCGCGAGGCCGGAATCGTCGTGCCCGAGTTGAAGTGGCCGAGCATGCCCTTGATGCCGTCGTCGACGAGCTTCTGCGCGACCGTCGTGCCCGTGCGCGGGTCGGCCTGGTCGTCCTGCGTGTCGAGCACGAACTTCACCGGCTTGCCGCCGATCACCGGCTTGGTCGCGTTGAAATCCTCGATCGCGAGCACGATGCCGTTCTGCATATCCTTGCCGTAATGCGCCTGCGCACCCGTCATCGGCCCTGCGTAGCCGACCTTCACGTCATCCGCATGCGCAGTCCCCGCCAGCGACATGACCGCAACGAACGTCGCGCCTGCCAGCTTTTTCATCGTGTGTTGCATAGCTTCTCCTAGGTACCAGGTGTAAATGGAGCGGCTTCGGGATCGCCTTGCCGCTTCCTTTTCTTGATCCGAACGGCAAGGATGTTCAGCCGATCGTCATCAAATTCGCATTGCCGCCCGCCGCCGCGGTGTTCACGCTGACCGAGCGCTCCGTCAGCAGGCGCTCGAGCGCGTAGTCTTCCGCGTCGCCGTTCTCGAACGCGCCCGCCGACACGCCCTGCACCGACACGATCGGGCCCGGCCGCTGCGCGACTTCCTTCACCAGCGTCTGCAACTCGTCGCTGTCGCCTTCGAACAGCACCGCGTCGAACGCCGCGTCGGCCTGCTTGCGCACGCCCGCATGCGCCTTCAGCGCCGCCGGCAGCGCGGCGAAGAGCGCCTCGCCCGCCGCGCCCGCGAAGAGCGCACGGTTGGCCGTAGCGAGCACCGCCGCGAACTGCGCGCGCGCGCCGCTCGGCGTCGCCGCGACGCACAGCACCGTGCCGCGCGGGCCGAGTGTATACGTGTTGCGCTCGCCCGTCGGGCCGGTCAGCACCGCGGTCGCGCCCGCCGGCACCTGTGCGAGGTAGCCGTCGCAACGCGCCGCCAGCGTCGGCTCGCGCTGCTCGATCAGCCAGTCGCGCAGCGCCGTCAGCGTCGCCGCGGGGTTCTCGCGCTGCTCGCCTTCGGCGACGTCGTCCGCGACCAGCATGCCGGCGAGCGAGCGCGGCAGGCCGGACGGACGCGTCGCGAGCAGGCGCTGCAGGTACAGCGCGCCGCCCGCCTTCGGGCCCGTGCCCGACAGCCCTTCGCCGCCGAACGGCTGCACGCCGACCACCGCGCCGATCACGTTGCGGTTCACGTAGATGTTGCCGACGTGCGCGCGCTCGCTCGATCACGTGCGCGATCGTCTCGTCGATCCGCGTGTGGATGCCGAGCGTCAGGCCATAGCCGGTCGCGCGGATCTGCTCGAGCAGCTTGTCCAGCGCGCTGCGGCGATAGCGCACGACGTGCAGCACCGGGCCGAACACCTCGCGCTTGAGCTCGTCGACGCTGCCGATCTCGATCAGCGTCGGCGGCACGAACGTGCCGTGCGCGCAGGCTTCCGGCATCGGCATCTGCGTGACCGCGTGGCCCTTGTCCTTCATCGCCGCGACGTGCGCGTCGATCGTCTGCTTCGCTTCGGCGTCGATCACCGGGCCGACGTCGGTCGACAGGCGGTCCGGGTTGCCGAGCGCGAGCTCCTGCATCGCGCCTTTCAGCATCGTCAGCGTGCGGTCCGCGACATCGTCCTGCAAACACAGAACGCGCAGCGCCGAACACCGTTGACCGGCGGAATCGAACGACGACTGCATCACGTCCGCGACGACCTGCTCGGCAAGCGCCGACGAATCGACGATCATCGCGTTCTGGCCGCCCGTCTCGGCGATCAGCGGGATCGGCTTGCCGTCCGGATCGAGGCGCGCCGACAGCGTCTTGTTGATCAGGCGCGCGACTTCGGTCGAGCCGGTGAACATCACCGCGCGGGTGCGCGCGTCGGCGACGAGCGCCGCACCGACCGTCTCGCCGGTGCCCGGCAGCAGTTGCACCGCGCCGGCCGGCACGCCGGCCTCGCGCAGGATGCGCACCGCTTGCGCGGCGATCAGCGGGGTCTGCTCGGCCGGCTTCGCGAGCACCGTGTTGCCGGCGGCGAGCGCTGCCGCCACCTGGCCCATGAAGATCGCGAGCGGGAAGTTCCACGGGCTGATGCAGACCACGGGGCCGAGCGGACGATGCGTGTCGTTCGAGAATTCGTCGCGGATCTGCGCGGCGTAGTAGCGCAGGAAATCGACCGCTTCACGGATTTCCGCGATCGCGTTCGGCAGCGACTTGCCCGCTTCGCGCACGATCAGGCCCATCAGCGTGTGCATCTGCGCTTCGAGCAGGTCGGCCGCGCGTGCGAGGCAGTCGGCGCGCGCGTCGACCGGAGTCGCCTGCCAGATCGGCGCGGCGGCCACCGCATGCGCGAGCGCGGCGCTCACGTGCTCGGCGCTCGCTTCGCTGACCGCGCCGACGACGTCGCGATGGTCGGCCGGGTTGCGCACGTCGCGGGCCGGCGCGTCGGCGACCGCGTCGTCGGCGAGCATCGGCGCGGCGCGCCACGGATGATGCGCGCTCGCGAGCAGCGCGGACGACAGCGACGCGAGGCGGTGCTCGTTCGACAGGTCGAGGCCCATCGAGTTGAAGCGCTCGTCGCCGTACAGGTTGCGCGGCAGCGGGATCTTCGCGTGCGGCGCGCCGAGCGGCACGACCTTCAGCGCTTCCTCGACCGGATCGGCGACCAGCTCCTTCACCGACACGGTCTTGTCGGCGATGCGGTTCACGAACGACGTGTTCGCGCCGTTCTCCAGCAGGCGGCGCACGAGGTACGCGAGCAGCGTCTCGTGCGTGCCGACCGGCGCGTACACGCGGCACGGGCGGTTCAGCTTGTCGCGGCCGGTGACTTCCTCGTACAGCGGCTCGCCCATCCCGTGCAGGCACTGGAATTCGTACTGGCCCGGGTAGTAGTTCTGGCCCGCGAGCTGGTAGATCGCCGCGAGCGTGTACGCGTTGTGCGTCGCGAACTGCGGATAGACCGCGTCCGGCGCCGCGAGCAGCTTCTTCGCGCACGCGAGGTACGACACGTCCGTGTAGATCTTGCGCGTGTAGACCGGATAGCCTTCCAGGCCGTCGACCTGCGCGCGCTTGATCTCGGTATCCCAGTACGCGCCCTTCACGAGGCGGATCATCAGGCGGTGACGGCTGCGGCGCGCGAGATCGATCAGGTAGTCGATCACGAACGGGCAGCGCTTCTGGTAGCCCTGCACGACGAAGCCGATGCCGTTCCAGCCGGCCAGCTCCGGATCGAAGCACAGCGCCTCGAGCAGGTCGAGCGACAGCTCGAGGCGGTCCGCTTCCTCCGCGTCGATGTTCAGGCCGATGTCGTAGCGGCGCGCGAGCAGCGCGAGCGCGCGCACGCGCGGCAGCAGCTCGGTCATCGTGCGCTCCTGCTGCGAGCGCGAGTAGCGCGCATGCAGCGCCGACAGCTTGATCGAGATGCCGGGGCCTTCGTAGATGCCGCGGCCGCCGGCCGCCTTGCCGATCGCGTGGATCGCCTGCTCGTACGACGCGTAGTAGCGCTGCGCGTCCTCTTCGGTCGTCGCCGCTTCGCCGAGCATGTCGTACGAGTAGCGGAAGCCGCGCGCTTCGTACTTGCGGCTGTTCGCGAGCGCTTCGGAGATCGTCTCGCCGGTCACGAACTGCTCGCCCATCAGGCGCATCGCCATGTCGACGCCCTTGCGGATCAGCGGCTCGCCGCCCTTGCCGATCAGGCGCGTGAGCGCCGACGACAGGCCCGCTTCGCTGTTCGTCGTGACGAGCTTGCCGGTGATCATCAGCCCCCAGGTCGCCGCGTTGACGAACAGCGACGGCGCGTGGCCGACGTGCGAGCGCCAGTCGCCCTTGCTGATCTTGTCGCGGATCAGCGCGTCGCGGGTCGCGCGGTCGGGAATGCGCAGCAGCGCTTCCGCGAGACACATCAGCGCGACGCCTTCCTGGCTCGACAGCGAGAATTCGTGGATCAGCCCTTCGACGCCGCCGCCCGAGCTCTTCTCGCGCAGCGCCTCGACGAGCTGCGTCGCGAGCGCCTGCACGTCCGCCTGCAGGTTCGCGGGCAGCCGCGCCTGGCCGACCAGGAACGGCACGCATTCCGGCTCGGGGCGGCGGTACGCGGCGGTGATCGCCGCGCGCAGCACCGATTGCGGCTGCACGTTCTGCGCGAACTCGAGGAACGGGTGCGGCGAGTTGTCGTCGTCGCCGCCTTCGCCGGCGTGGCTGTCGGCCAGCTCGGTCACGCCGCTGTGGCCGGCCAGCTCCGGCGGCAGCTGGCCGTGCTCGATGCGTTCGAGATACGCGAAGATCGCCTGCTTGATCAGCCAGTGGGGAGTGCGTTCGAGCCGCGTCGCCGCGTCTTTCAGGCGCGAGCGGAGCAGATCGTCGACTTTGACGCCAAGGGTGGTGCTTGCCATGATGGATTCGTGCGCCGGACGAAAGCCGGCCAGTGACGTGAGAGGATGCGCGAAATCCTACGGCACACAATAAAAAGGTGCAACCAAATTGCAAGCAGGGTTGCACCTCAAACTTATCCAATATAATCAGTGGTTTATGCTGTCGCAACCTAGGGGTTGCCCGCGCCGCGGGGATCGGTATTTTCCCTGATCCGCGGCGTGCGGACGCGCGCCGGTCGCGCAAGCCCCCTACCGCGCGCATGAAAGCAGGTTGCGCCGGCCCATCAGATATCCAGCGGATCGACCTCGACGCTCCACCTCAGCACGCCCTTCAGCGCGCGCAGCTCGAATGAATTGCCACGCGCGCAGCGCGTGCTGCAGCGCCGCCCGCGACGCGCTTTCGAGCAGCAGCTGCGCGCGATGCACGTTCGCGACCTTGACGATCGTCATCGGCACCGCGTCGTAGACGGTCACGCGGTCCGCGCCGGGCAGCCCCGGCAGCGCCGCCGCGGCCCGCTGCAGGAATTCGAGCGCCGCGTCGAGCGTGCGCCCTTCGGCGCGCAGCAGCGCCTGGTAGACGAACGGCGGCAGATGCGCGTCGCGGCGCTCGCCGAGCGTCGAATTCGCGAAGCCGACGTAATCGTGCCGCGCGAGCGCGTGGTACAGCGCGTGGCGCGGATAGCGCGTCTGCACGAGCACGTCGCCCGGCAGCCCGGCGCGGCCCGCGCGGCCGCTCACCTGCATCAGCTGCGCGAACAGCCGCTCGCTCGCGCGGAAGTCGTGCGAGAACAGCGCGGTATCGGCGTTGAGCACGCCGACGAGCGACACGCGCTGGAAATCGTGCCCTTTCGCGATCATCTGCGTGCCGACCAGGATGTCGACCTCGCCCGCGTGCACGTCCGAGAACAGCGCCTGCGCGCTGCCCTTGCGGCGCGTGCTGTCCGCGTCGATCCGCAATACGCGCGCGCCGGGCACCGCCTCGACGAGCGCTTCCTCGATGCGCTGCGTGCCGCGGCCGAGCGGCGCGATGTCGACGTTGCCGCATTCGGGGCACGAGCGCGGGATGCGCGCCTCCCAGCCGCAGTGGTGGCAGCGCAGCGCATGCTCGGGCTTGTGCAGCACGACGTATGCGCTGCAGCGCGGGCAGCCGGCCACCCAGCCGCACGCGTCGCACGCGAGCTGCGGCGCGTAGCCGCGCCGGTTCAGGAACACGAGGCTCTGCTCGCCGCGCTCGAGCCGCGCCTTCAGCGCTGCGACGAGCGGCCCGGACAGCCCGCCCATCGACGCCCGCCCGCGCCGCCGCTCCTCTTCGAGGTCGATCAGCCGCACGCTCGGCAGCACCGCGTCGGCCACCGCGCGCCGCGACAGCGTGAGCTTCGTATAGCGCCCCTGCTCGGCCTGCCACCAGCTTTCGAGCGACGGCGTCGCGGAGCCGAGCACGACCGGGATGCCGAGCTGCTTCGCGCGCCAGACCGCGAGGTCGCGCGCCGAATAGCGCAGCCCTTCCTGCTGCTTGTAGGCCGGCTCGTGCTCCTCGTCGACGACGATCAGCGCGAGCGCCGGCAGCGACGCGAGCACCGCGAGGCGCGTGCCGAGCACGATCCGCGCACGGCCCGTGTGCGCGGCCAGCCAGTTGCGCGCGCGCTCGCCTTCGGCGAGGCCGCTGTGCAGCGTGACGATCGCTTCAGGCGCGAGCGTGCCGGCAAAGCGCGCGCGAAACGCCGCCTCGAACTGCGGCGTCAGGTTGATTTCGGGGACGAGCACGAGCGCCTGCGCGTCAGGCCGCGCGCCCAGCAGCGACGCGAGCGCGTGCAGGTAGACCTCGGTCTTGCCGCTGCCGGTCACGCCGTGCAGCAGGAACGGCGCGAACCCCTGCGCGGCGCGGATCGCGTCGAGCGCCTCGGCCTGCTGGTCGGTCAGCGGCGGCGGCACGGTTCGCGCACCGCCTTGTCCACCCATTGTCGACAGGTTATCCACAGGCTTGGGCACAGGGTTGTCCGCCCAGCCGATTTCGTCGACCTCGACCCAGCCTTGCGCGGCCCAGTCGTCGAGCGTCGCCGCCGCCTTCGGATGCAGCGCACGCGCGTCGGGCAGGCTCAGCGACTCGGCGTCGGCGAGCGCCTGGGCCAGCCGCCGCAGCGCCGCCGCACGCGCAGGCAACGCATCCGGCAGCGCGGCACGGCCGGCGTCCGACAGCCGATAGCGGATCTCCGGCGCCAGCAGCCGGCCCCAGCGTCCGGCGTCGCGCAGCGCCTGCGGCAGCGCCGGCAGCGCGACCTCGCCGCGGCCGCGCTGGTAGTAGTCGGCGGCGAACGCGACGAGCGCGAGCCAGTCGGCGGACAGAGGCGGCAGGTCCGCGCAGATCGCGTCGACCGCGCGCAGCCGCGACGGCGGCACGTCGGTGTGAGTCGTCACTTCGCAAACGAGCCCGACCGCCTGCCGCTTGCCGAACGGCACCTGCACGAGCGTGCCGGGCCCGGGCGCCGGCTGCGCGTCGCAACGGTAATCGAACAGGGTCGCGAGCGGATGGTCGAGCGCCACCCGCAGATAGGTGCCGTCGGTCACGGGCCTCCCGTGAGCGTGCGAGCGATCCGGGTTCCGCCCCTCAATACGGGGGCGGCGGCGGCAAACTTAAAGTAAAACTTCAGATTCGTCGCTAAGTTTTGGATTCGCATTAGGAATCGCCGTATACCCTGACCGGCCTGTGGATAACTTTGTTGAGAACTTGCCTTTCACCGCGCCCGGAGCGCGTCGGGCCGAGCCTGCCGCTGCTTTTGCCGATTCGGAACCGGGGCCCGCGAAGCCTTATTCCATAAGGCTGCTATTCAAATTCTCAGACCATAGCGGGGCAAATTGACCGATACGGGGCTCTACCGCGCTGCAACGTGGAAAATGTGTATAAGTCAAGTCTTGACAAGCCGCCGATCACCCGCCCGGGCGGGGTTGCGCCCTGTTTAGTTCCGGGCGCGAAACGCGGCCGCTCTGCACCGCAGCACGCCCGCGCCTGCAATCAGCGCGCGGCTCCGCTACGAATCGCGCGGCTGTGGTTGTGCACCTCGTCGACCAGTTCGGCGACGTGCTCGGGCGGCGTGAACTGCGAGATGCCGTGCCCGAGGTTGAACACGTGGCCCGGATGGTTGCCGTAGCTGTCGAGCACCGCGCGCGCCTGCTCGCGGATCGCGGCCGGCGGCGCAAACAGGATCGTCGGATCGAGGTTGCCCTGCAGCGCGACGCGCCCCGCGACGCGCTCGCGCGCGGCGCCGACGTTGACCGTCCAGTCGAGCCCGACCGCATCGACGCCCGTCGCCGCGATTTCCTCGAGCCACAGCCCGCCGCCCTTCGTGAACGTGATCACCGGCACGCGCTCGCCGTCGTGCTCGCGCTTGAGCTGCGACACGACGCGGCGGATGTAGTCGAGCGAGAAGCGCTGGTACGCGCCGTCGGCGAGCGCGCCGCCCCACGTATCGAAAATCATCACCGCCTGCGCGCCCGCTTCGATCTGCGCGTTCAGGTACGCGGCGACCGCCTGCGCGTTGACGTCGAGGATCCGGTGCATCAGGTCCGGCCGCGAATACGCCATCGACTTCACGGTGCGGAAGTCGTCCGAGCCGCCGCCTTCGACCATGTAGCACGCGAGCGTCCACGGGCTGCCCGAGAAGCCGATCAGCGGCACCCGCTGGCGGCCCTGGCCGTCGGTGAGCGCGCGGCGGATCTCGCGCACCGCGTCCGTCACGTAGCCGAGCGTCGCGCCGATGTCCGGCACCGCGAGCTTCGCGACGTCCGCTTCGGTGCGCACCGGATGCGCGAACTTCGGCCCTTCGCCGACCTGGAAGTCGAGGCCGAGACCCATCGCGTCGGGAATCGTCAGGATGTCCGAGAACAGGATCGCGGCGTCGAGCGGGAAGCGCTCGAGCGGCTGCAGCGTCACTTTGGTCGCGTAGTCGGGGTTCTTCGCGAGGCCGAGGAAGCTGCCCGCGCGCGCGCGCGTCGCGTTGTATTCGGGCAGGTAGCGGCCCGCCTGGCGCATCAGCCAGATCGGCGTGTAGTCGGTCGGCTCGCGCAGGAGCGCACGCAGGAAGGTGTCGTTGAGCAGGGTATGAGCCACGGTGGAGGCGACGATGCGGAAGAGGCAAAAGCGCATTTTACCGGACCGGGGCCATCCCGCCGTGCACGCGGCGCCGATGGCGGCCATATGACGCGCGCGATGGCTCCGTTATGATCGGACACCCATATCGAAACGAACGAAGGAGGAGACTCGATGAAGCAGCTCGCCAAGATTGCCGCCGTCGCCATCATCACCGCGCTGGCATGCGCCGCCGCCACGCACGCGCAGACGGCCCCGGGCGGCGGCACGGCAGGCGCCGGCTCGCGGCTCGACGACGTGCTCGCGCGCGGCACGCTGCGTGTCTGCACGACGGGCGACTACAAGCCGTATTCGTATTACCGCGCCGACGGCAGGTTCGAAGGCATCGACATCGACATGGCCGACGCGCTCGCGAAATCGCTCGGCGTGAAGGCCGACTACGTGAAGACGAGCTGGCCGACCCTGACCGCGGATTTCGTGGCGAAGTGCGACATCGCGGTCGGCGGCGTATCGACGACGCTCGAGCGCCAGAAGCGCGCGTTCTTCACGCAGCCGTACATGACCGACGGCAAGACCCCGATCGTGCGCTGCGCGGACGTCGACCAATACCAGACCGTCGCGCAGATCGACCGCCCCGGGACCCGCGTGATCGTGAACCCGGGCGGCACCAACGAGCGTTTTGCGAAGCAGCACTTCACGCACGCGAACGTCACTGTCTACCCGGACAACGTGACGATCTTCAAGCAGATCCTCGCCGGCAAGGCGGACGTGATGGTGACCGACGCGTCCGAGACGCTGCTGCAGCAAAAACTGAATCCGGGCCTGTGCTCGGTGCATCCGGACCAGCCGTTCCAGTTCGGCGAGAAGGCATACATGGTGCCGCGCGGCGACGTCGTGTTCCAGCAGTACGTCGATCAATGGCTGCACCTGGCGCTCGCGAACGGCGAGTTCCGGGCGATCTCGGACAAGTGGCTGAAGTGACGCCGGCCGCGGCCGCGCCTCGGGCGGCCAGCGCGTGACGCGATGGCGCAGGCGCGCGGTTTGGCCGAACGGCCGACTGGCGCGCCCCTCGATCACGTTTCAAAATCTTTCTGACGATTGAATCGTCAGACATCGAATGCTCTGCGCATTGCACTTTTTCGCGTGCAATTGTGGACTTCGTCGAGCCTGTCGCGCACGAAAAACGCATTACGCGCACGCGATGAAAACACTTTCGATAATATTGGTAAAAATGACCTCAATGGAATCCCTTAAAACAGCAAAAAATCCCGGAAAGCCTTATCCGGCGGGCGTTACAACCTGAAACACTTTGTTACCGCGAGGGCGCACCAATTCGCCCACAATGCCTTTCAACGGTTTCAACACGGATGCGGTCTCGTGTGCCAAGTGTGAGCGGACGCAAAGCACTGCGAGCCCGTCGGTTATATGCCGAAGCCCTTCCGGGGGGCATCCTTGTTGGAGTCGTTTCCGGTCTTCGGACCGGATGCGTTCCATCTTTGGTCTCCTCGCGCTAACCCCGTAGCGTGTGGTTTTTAGCGGGCTAATAAGCCCGCTTTTTTTCGTCCATCGAAAACGTGGCGGCCCGCGGGGCGCCACGTTTCCCGCGTCACGCGGTCTTCTGCACGTCGAGCTTCAGCTCGTCGATCATGCGCTGACGCATCACGAACTTCTGCACCTTCCCTGTCACCGTCATCGGCAGCTCGTCGACGAAGCGGATGTAGCGCGGAATCTTGTAGTGCGCGATCTGCCCCTGGCAGAACGCGCGCACGTCATCCTCGGTCAGCTGCTCGCCCGCGCGCAGCACGATCCACGCGCACACTTCCTCGCCGTACTTCGCGTCGGGCACGCCGAACACCTGCGCGCTCTGGATCTTCGGATGACGAAACAGGAATTCCTCGATCTCGCGCGGATAGATGTTCTCGCCGCCACGGATCAGCATGTCCTTCAGCCGGCCGACGATGTTGCAGTAGCCGTTAGCGTCGAGCGTCGCGAGATCGCCGGTGTGCATCCAGCCGTCGATCAGCACATCGCGCGTCTTCTCGTCGTCGTCCCAGTAGCCGCGCATCACCGAATAGCCCTTCGTGCACAGCTCGCCCGTCGCGCCGACCGGCACGATGCCGCCGCTCGGATCGACGATCTTCACTTCCAGATGCGGCTGGATGCGGCCGACGGTCGTCGTGCGCATCTCGAGCGGATCGTCGGTCGAGCTCTGGAACGACACGGGGCTCGTCTCCGTCATCCCGTACGCGATCGTGATCTCCGACAGGTGCATCTGCGACACGACGCGCTTCATCGTCTCGATCGGGCACGGCGAGCCGGCCATGATGCCGGTGCGCAGCGACGACAGGTCGTAGTTCGCGAAGTCCGGATGATCGAGCTCCGCGATGAACATCGTCGGCACGCCGTGCAGCGCGGTGCAGCGTTCGTCGGCAACCGCGGCGAGCGTCGCGGCCGGGTCGAACGCCTCGCCGGGGAACACCATCGCGGCGCCGGTCGACACGCACGCGAGCACGGCCAGCACCATCCCGAAGCAGTGGTAAAGCGGCACCGGAATGCACAGCGCATCCTGCTCGCTGAAGCGCATCGCCTGCGCGATCGAGCGCGCGTTGTTGACGACGTTGCGGTGCGAGAGCGTCGCGCCCTTCGGGCTGCCGGTCGTGCCGCTCGTGAACTGGATGTTGATCGGATCGATCGACGCGAGCGTCGCGCCGAGCGCGTCGAGCGCGCGGCATCGAGCGCCGTGCGGCCGCGCGCCATCACGTCGGCAAAGCGGAACATGCCGGCGGGCGCGACCTCGCCCATCGACACGATCGTGCGCAGGCTCGGCACGCGCACCGCGTGCAGGTCGCCCGGCGCGCAGCACGCGAGTTCCGGCGCGATCGCCTGCAGCATGTCGACATAGCCGGACGACTTGAAGCGCTCGGCGGTGATCACCGCCTTGCAGCCGACCTTGTTCAGCGCGTATTCGATTTCCGCGAGCCGGTACGCGGGATTGAGGTTGACGAGGATCGCGCCGATGCGCGCGGTCGCGAACTGAGTCAGCAGCCATTCGCTGCGGTTCGGCGACCAGATCCCGACGCGGTCGCCCCTCGCGATGCCGAGCGCGGCGAGGCCCGTGGCCAGCACGTCGACCTCGTCGGCGAATTCGCGCCAGCTCCAGCGCACGCGCTGCTCGCGGAACACCACGGCCGGACGGTCAGGAAAGCGTCCGGCGGTATCCCGCAGGAACTGCCCGATCGTCGCTTCGGAAAGCGGCACGTCGGTCGCGCCGCGCACGTACGACAATCCGTTCTCGGGCGCGATCAGCGCCCGCATGCCAGGGTCTGCAGCCATGATGTCTCCGTCTTTTGTCGGTCTGATGCAGCGGACGATAGCGCGCTCCGCTGACGACACTCTGACATCGATTCGCTGCGTCCGGGCGAAATAGCACGCTCGGACGAAACCCTGACGAAACCGGGGCGAAAAAAAAAGCAGCCCGGAGGCTGCTTTCTTTTGCGTGATGCGCGGCTCAGTGCCGGCTGCGCATCTTCGCCAGACGCTGGATCGCTTCGAGCTGCGCCATGGCGGTCGCGAGCTCGGACTGCGCCTTCGCGAGGTCGATGTCCGACTTCGCGTTCTGCAGCGTTTCCTCGGCGCGCTTGCGCGCTTCCTCGGCCTTCGCCGAGTCGAGATCCTTGCCGCGGATCGCGGTATCGGCGAGCACCGTCACGGCGCCCGGCTGCACTTCGAGAATGCCGCCCGCGACGAACACGAATTCGTCGTTGCCGCTTTCGGTTTCGATGCGCACCGCACCCGGACGAATCCGCGTGATCAGCGGCGTGTGACCCGGCAGGATGCCCAGCTCACCCGCTTCGCCCGGCAGCGCGACGAACTTCGCCTGGCCCGAGAAGATCTGCTCTTCCGCGCTGACGACGTCTACTTTGATGGTTGCCATATCGACTCCTGGTTGAGCGTGTTACGTGGGCGCCCGTCCGCGAAAAGCCGCCTGAACGGCAGCCATCGCGGACGCACGGGCGCCCGCTGCGTTACACCCGACCTTTACTGGATCTTCTTGGCCTTCTCGAAGGCTTCGTCGATCGTGCCGACCATGTAGAACGCCTGTTCCGGCAGGTGATCGCACTCGCCGTCGACGATCATCTTGAAGCCGCGGATCGTTTCCTTCAGCGGCACGTACTTGCCCGGCGAGCCCGTGAACACTTCAGCGACGTGGAACGGCTGCGACAGGAAACGCTGGATCTTGCGTGCGCGCGCGACCGACAGCTTGTCTTCCGGCGACAGTTCGTCCATGCCCAGAATCGCGATGATGTCGCGCAGTTCCTTGTAGCGCTGCAGCGTCTGCTGAACGCGGCGGGTGATCGTGTAGTGCTCTTCACCGATCACGTTCGGGTCGATCTGGCGCGACGTCGAGTCGAGCGGGTCGACCGCCGGGTAGATGCCCAGCGAAGCGATGTCACGCGACAGAACGACGGTTGCGTCCAGGTGGCCGAAGGTCGTAGCCGGCGACGGGTCGGTCAAGTCGTCCGCAGGGACGTACACGGCCTGGACCGACGTAATCGAGCCCTTCTTGGTCGACGTGATGCGTTCCTGCAGCTTGCCCATTTCTTCAGCCAGCGTCGGCTGATAGCCCACTGCCGACGGCATACGGCCGAGCAGTGCCGACACTTCGGTACCGGCCAGCGTGAAACGGTAGATGTTGTCGACGAAGAACAGCACGTCGAGGCCTTCGTCACGGAAGTGCTCGGCCATCGTCAGGCCGGTCAGCGCGACGCGCAGACGGTTGCCCGGCGGCTCGTTCATCTGGCCGTACACCAGCGCGACCTTGTCGAGAACGTTCGAGTCCTTCATTTCGTGGTAGAAGTCGTTCCCTTCACGGGTACGCTCGCCCACGCCCGCGAACACGGAGTAACCGCCGTGCTCCTTCGCGATGTTGTTGATGAGCTCCATCATGTTGACGGTCTTGCCCACGCCCGCACCGCCGAACAGGCCGACCTTGCCGCCCTTTGCGAACGGGCAGATCAGGTCGATGACCTTGATGCCCGTTTCGAGCAGTTCGGTCGACGGCGACAGTTCGTCGAACGCCGGCGCCTTCTGGTGGATCGAGCGGGTGTGTTCGCTCTCGATCGGGCCAGCCTCGTCGATCGGGCGGCCGAGCACGTCCATGATCCGGCCGAGGGTCGGCTTGCCGACCGGCACCGAGATCGGCTTGTTCGTGTTCTTCACCGTCAGACCGCGGCGCAGGCCGTCGGATGCACCCAGACAGATGGTGCGGACCACGCCGTCGCCCAGCTGCTGCTGGACTTCGAGCGTCAGTTCCGAGCCTTCCAGAATGAGCGCGTCGTAGATCTTCGGCATGCTTTCGCGCGGGAATTCCACGTCGATAACGGCGCCGATGCACTGTACGATCTTGCCTTCTACCAAAGCAGCAGTACTCATCGCTTTTCCTTTAAATACCTGATTCTTTACTCGCGCAAAGGCGCAGTTTCGGGTGGTCTGGCGGCTCGCGCTTAAACAGCTGCGGCGCCGCCGACGATCTCCGACAGTTCCTTCGTGATCGCGGCCTGACGGCTCTTGTTGTACACCAGCTGCAGCTCGCTGATCACGGTCTTCGCGTTGTCCGACGCAGCCTTCATCGCGACCATCCGCGCCGATTGCTCCGACGCCATGTTTTCCGCGACGGCCTGGTACACCAGCGCCTCGACGTAGCGCACCAGCAGCTCGTCGACGACAGCCTGCGCATCCGGCTCGTAGATGTAGTCCCACGACGTGGCCGGCGTGCCGTCATTCGCCTCGAAGTGCTCCGACGACAGCGGCAGCAGCTGCTCGATCACCGCTTCCTGCTTCATCGTGTTGACGAAGCGCGTGTACGCGAGATAAACCGCCGACAGCTTGCCTTCCGAGTACAGGTCGAGCTGCGTCTTCACCGCGCCGATCAGCTTGTCGAGGTGCGGGGTGTCGCCGAGGTGCACGACCTGCGACATCACCTTCGCGCCGAAGCGGTTCAGGAACCCGAGGCCCTTGCCGCCGATCGCGGTGGCTTCGACCTTCTGGCCCTTCTCTTCCAGCTCCTTGAACTTCTGCACCGTCGCGCGCAGCACGTTGGTGTTCAGACCGCCGCACAGACCCTTGTCCGTCGTGACGAGGATGATGCCGGCCGTCTTCGCGCCTTCGTTCGCCACCATGAACGGGTGGCGGTACTCCGGGTTCGCGCGGCTCATGTGCGCGGCGATGGCACGGACCTTGTCCGCATACGGACGAGCGGCGCGCATGCGTTCCTGCGCGCGGCGCATCTTCGATGCGGCCACCATCTCCATCGCCTTCGTGATCTTGCGCGTGTTCTGCACGCTCTTGATCTTGCCGCGAATTTCCTTCATTCCAGCCATAGCTTGCTCCTTGACCGAAGCGGCGCGGGCGCGTCAAGCGACCCGCGCGGCTTCAGTGTTCACGCGCGGATCAATAGGCACCCGACTTCTTGAAGGATTCGATCGCCGCGCGCAGCGCGCCTTCGTCGTCCTTCGAGAGGTCCTTGGTGTCTTCGATGCGCTTGATGAGGTCAGCGTGGCTGGTCTTCAGGAATTCGCGCAGGCCCTTCTCGAACGGCAGCACTTGCTTGACGTCGAGGTCGTCGAAGTAGCCGTTGTTCGCGGCGTACAGCGACACGGCCAGTTCCCACACCTGCAGCGGCTGGTACTGCGGCTGCTTCAGCAGTTCCGTCACGCGGCGGCCGCGCTCGAGCTGCTTGCGGGTCGCTTCGTCGAGGTCCGACGCGAACTGCGCGAACGCTGCGAGCTCACGGTACTGCGCGAGGTCGGTACGGATACCGCCCGACAGCTTCTTCACGACCTTCGTCTGCGCGGCGCCGCCGACTCGCGACACCGACACGCCGGCGTTGATTGCCGGACGGATGCCCGCGTTGAACAGGTCGGTTTCCAGGAAGATCTGGCCGTCGGTGATCGAGATCACGTTCGTCGGAACGAACGCGGTCACGTCGCCCGCTTGCGTTTCGATGACCGGCAGTGCCGTCAGCGAGCCGCTCTTGCCCTTCACTTCGCCGTTCGTGAACTTCTCGACGTACTCTTCCGACACGCGAGCCGCGCGCTCGAGCAGACGCGAGTGCAGATAGAACACGTCGCCCGGGTATGCTTCACGGCCCGGCGGGCGGCGCAGCAGCAGCGAGATCTGACGGTATGCCCAAGCCTGCTTGGTCAAGTCGTCGTAAATGATCAGCGCGTCCTGGCCGCGATCGCGGAAGTATTCACCCATCGTGCAGCCCGCGTACGGCGCGAGGTACTGCATCGCGGCGGAATCCGATGCCGAAGCGGCGACGACGATCGTGTACTCCATCGCGCCGGTTTCTTCGAGCTTGCGCACCACGTTCATGATCGACGAAGCCTTCTGGCCGATCGCGACGTAGATACAGATCAGGTCCTTGCCCTTCTGGTTGATGATCGTGTCGAGCGCCACCGCGGTCTTGCCGCACTGACGGTCGCCGATGATCAGCTCACGCTGGCCGCGGCCGATCGGCACCATCGAGTCGATCGACTTCAGGCCGGTCTGCACCGGCTGCGACACCGACTTGCGCCAGATCACGCCCGGGGCGATCTTTTCGATCGCGTCGGTCAGCTTCGCGTTGACCGGGCCTTTGCCGTCGATCGGGTTGCCCAGCGCGTCGACCACGCGGCCGACGAGTTCCGGACCGACCGGGACTTCGAGAATGCGGCCCGTCGTCTTGACGATGTCGCCTTCCGAGATGTGTTCGTATTCGCCGAGAATCACCGCGCCGACCGAGTCGCGCTCGAGGTTCAGCGCGAGGCCGAACGTGTTGCCCGGGAACTCGAGCATTTCGCCCTGCATCACGTCCGACAGGCCGTGGATGCGCACGATACCGTCGGTCACGGAGATCACGGTGCCCTGGTTGCGAACGTCTGCGCTCGCTTCAAGGCCCTGGATCCGGCTCTTGATCAGCTCGCTGATCTCAGAGGGATTGAGTTGCATTATTCGCTCCTGATAGTCAATTCTGTTGCGTGCCGGCGTGGCGCTCAGGCGGTCAAGGCAGCCTGCATCGAAGCAAGGCGCGCGCGAACCGAAGAGTCGAGCACTTCGTCGCCGACCGTCACGCGCACGCCGCCGATCAGCGACGAATCGACTTCGACCGTCGGCTTCAGCTTGCGCTTGAACTTGCGCTCGAGGCTCGCGACGAGACCTTCGAGGTCCGTACCGTTCAGCGGGAATGCGCTGACGATCGTTGCGTCGGCGGCGCCTTCGCGCGCGTTCTTGAGCGCGTCGAACTGCACGGCGATTTCCGGCAGCAGCGCGATGCGATGATTGTCGACCAGCATCTGCACGAAGTTCTTCGCCTCGGCGGACGTCGCGAGCGGCGACTTCGCCGCGGCAAGCAGCAGCTCGGCCACTTGCGCGCGGGTCACCTTCGGATTCGACGCCACGGAGAGCACTTCGGGCAGATGCGCAACCTGGGCCAGCTCTTGCACGAGCGTGGACCAGGCGGCGATGTCACCCCCCTCGGCCACGCGGAACAGCGCTTCTGCGTAAGGGCGGGCGATGGTTGCAAGTTCGGCCATGATCAGAGCTCGGCTTTCAGTTGATTCAGCAGTTGGGCGTGGGCCGTTTGATCGACTTCGCGCTTCAGGATCTGCTCGGCGCCCTTCACGGCCAGCGTGGCGACTTCGCCACGCAGCGCTTCGCGCGCCTTCACGATTTGCTGTTCTGCTTCCGCTTTCGCCTGGGCGACGATGCGGGCGGCTTCAGCCTGGGCATTGGCCTTGATTTCCTCGGCGACCGCCTGGGCACGCTTTTCAGCGTCGGCGATGCGCTGCTGGCCGTCATTGCGGGCCTGCGCGAGTTCCTGGTCCACGCGCTTGTGCGCTGCGTCGAGTTCCGCCTTGCCCTTTTCCGCGGCGGCGAGGCCGTCGGCGATCTTCTTCGCGCGCTCGTCGAGGGCATTGATCAACGGCGGCCACACGAATTTCATCGTGAACCACGCGAGGACCAGGAACACGACCATTTGCGCAAACAGAGTTGCGTTGAGATTCACGGTGTTTCCTTATCTGCTATTCCGGAAAAATGAAACGGTAAGGCGCTCATCGAGTTGCATTCGATCAGCGCCCCAAGTCTCCGTTCCGCCCTGCGCCGGCTCACGCCGGGCGCATATTTCCGAGGAACCTTAGCCTGCGAGCTTCGACAGGAGCGGGTTCGCGAACGCGAACAGCATTGCGACACCAACACCGATCAGGAACGCCGCGTCGATCAGACCAGCCAGCAGGAACATCTTCGTTTGCAGCGGGTTGATGAGTTCCGGCTGACGTGCGCATGCTTCGATGTACTTGCCACCCATCAGCGCGATACCGATACAGGCGCCGATCGCACCCAGGCCGATGATGATGCCGATACCGATGGCGGTCAGACCCTGGATGTTGGCGATGAAAGCTTGCATGATCACTCCTTTGTGAAAAGACTTGGAACTGAGATTTAAAAAACTAAAACGAAGACTCTTTTTTGCACGCCGCGCTTAGTGCTTGTCGTGCGCCTGGCCGAGATACACCAGCGTCAGCATCATGAAAATGAATGCCTGCAACAGAACAATCAGGATGTGGAAGATTGCCCAGACGCTGCCCGCGATCACGTGACCAATGAAGCCGAGGAACGTTGCGTCACCGCCGAAGCTCCACATGCTGCCGAGCAGGGCGATCAGCAGGAACACCAGCTCACCCGCGTACATGTTGCCGAACAACCGCATGCCGAGCGAGACGGTCTTCGCGACGAATTCGACGATGTTGAGCGCGAGGTTCGGGATCCACAGCGCCGGGTGTGCGCCGAACGGTGCCGACAGCAGTTCATGCACGAAGCCGCCCGCGCCCTTGATCTTGATGCTGTAGTAGATCATCAGGACGAACACGCCGAGCGCGATGCCGAGGGTGCCGTTCAGGTCGGCCGTCGGAACGATGCGATGGTGGGAAATGATGCCCGACAGACCGAGCACGCCGATCACGCGGCCCGGCAGGTCGACGGGGAGGAAGTCGAGGGCGTTCATCAGCGCGACCCACACGAACACGGTCAGTGCGAGCGGAGCGATGAAGGCGCGGTTGCCGTGGACGATCGCCTTCGACTGGTCTTCGACCATCTCGACGAGCATCTCGATCGCGCACTGGAAGCGGCCCGGCACGCCGGACGTCGCCTTGCGGGCAGCCAGGCGCAGCACGAGGATGGTGACGACGCCACACACGATCGACCAGAACAGCGTGTCGAGATTCCAGACATGAATGTCGAAAATCGACGTCTGATGCGAGGTGGAGAAATTCTGCAAGTGGTGCGCAATGTACTCGGACGGATCCGGACCGCGCGTGCCTTCGCTAGCTGCCATATCGTTAATGCCACCCAAATTGTCGAAAATCGTTTTGCCCGATTCCGCAATACGCTATTGCGGGAACGGGCCGGCGCGTGTTCATGTCGAAATCGCGCGCTGCTTGTTCCTTACCGCCAGGCCAGCGCGATCCAGTACGTCTTCAGCACGACGAGGTACGTGACGAGGAGCGGCACCCAGTGCACGCCGGGATAGCCGAACGCCACTGCGGCGAACATCCCGATCGTCACACCGAGCTTGACGGCTTCACCTGCCACCCAGCTCATCACGGTGGCCGAGCCACCTGCCTTCAGTCGTGCCACGAACAACGCACTCGGCACCCAGCCGATCGCTCCGCCCAGAAACGCGGATTGCGCAGCGGCGCCCGGCGACTTCGAAAACAGCCACCACGCCAGCGTTGCAACCAGGGACAAGGCCACTTGCGCGATCACCACCTTGTAGGGGGTGATACGCGAGGGCCGACTCACGTTCGGGCCGAACAGCTTCTCGGCTTCGGCCCGCGTGAGCGGAACGATGTTGTCATCTTGCAGCTCGGCGTCCCAGTCGTCGCCGGAGGATTCGCGCCGCTCGCCGGCCGCTGAAGCGGTGCGTTGCGCGCGGTGATCATCGTGCCCATTTTTCGGCGCCTGACCCGCCATCGCAGTCTTCCGCAAAATCCCTGAACCCGGCCCCAAGCTTTCCGAAAGCTTTCAGGGGCGCCTAGCTAACAAATCCGGGCGATTGTAAGCGATAGTTGCAGGTGATTCAAGGCTTTAGACGCGACAAAAACCTGCGTAAAACGACGCCTCATGATGTGAAAAACGCGTGAATCCACGAGGTACGATGACAGTTGTAAGGTGGTTTTTTCGCGTCGCACATTTCGCGGGCGGAAATGCGCGTTTCAGCGGAAATCAACGGCCGGAAATGGGGGCTGTGACGCGGCGTCGCGGCGGGCTGAGTGCGATGAAATTCCGCGAAGGCGGAACGAACGGAAGCGCAGCGGCCGGCGCTGCGCGACAACCGCACCTCGCCGACGTGCGCCGCTTGGCAGCACGAAGAAATGCGATCAGCCGTGCAGATGAAGCGGCGAGCGGCGTTGCGTCGCCACAGCAGATCGACTGAGAATCGGCGCACTTATCAACAGGGGGGTGTTTCGAAGATCGCTGCTGCTGCCGCCCTGCCCGGCCACGCTTTTGCAGGCGGCCGGCGTCGCCGCTGCCGCCGGCCGCGGCGCTCAACCGTGGACGAGCAACCACGCGCCGAGTGCCGCACTCGCCAGCGCGAACGGAATCGACACCGCGTGAAACGGCAGCCACATGCGCGGCTCCTTCGCGAGCCGCACCGCGATCAGGTTCGCGAGCGAGCCGATCGCGATGCCGAAGCCGCCGACGGATACCCCGAACGCAAGTGCGCGCCAGTCCCGCGTGAACTCCGACAGCAGGATCGCGGCAGGCACGTTGCTGATCCCCTGCGACAACATCGCGCCCGCCGCGAACACGCGCAGCGGCGTGTCGAGACGCGCATGCGCGATCGCGTCGTGTATCGCGGGCAGCGCAGCCGCGGTGCGCAGCACGACGAACATCAGCACGAAGATCAGCAACAGCAGCCAGTCGATTTTCAGGACTGCGTCGCGCTTCGCCGCCAGCAGCGCGAGCACGACGGCGATCAGGCCGTGCAGCGCATGATGCGCATCGGCGAGCAGCACGAAGCCGCCGAACAGCACGGCCGCGAGCAATGCGTGCATGCGTTGCACGGGCACCGCCTGCACGTCTCCCGACAAGTCGAGCGGTTTGGCACGAAACACGCACGCCGTGACCGCGAGCAGCAACGCCATCAACGCAATCGCGAGCGGCCCGAGCGTGAGCACGAAGCGGCTGAACGACACGCCGCTCAACTGCCACAGGAACAGGTTCTGCGGATTGCCGAGCGGCGTCGCGACCGACCCCGCGTTGACGGCCAGCGCAACGACGATCACGAGCCGCCGGAACGGCAGCGGCGTCAATGCGCGCAGCGACACCATCAACGGCACGACGACGAACAGCGCGACGTCGTTGGTGAGCCACATCGAGAGCGCGGCGGAGAACCCGACGAGCAGCATCGCGAGCGCGCGCTCGGAATGCACGTGATGCACGATGCGATGGGCCAGCCACATCAGGCACCCGGACAGCTCGAGCGCCTTCGTCAGCATCAGCAGGCCGGCAAGCGTCGCGACCGTCTGCCAGTCGACCAGACCGGCCAGTATCGCGAACGGTTGCGGGCGCAACCATTCGAGAACGATCAGCGCAACGGCCAGTACCGTCAGTACGGGCTCCTGCAAAAGCCAGCCGAGCCACCGGCGCGGCGCCGGCGCGCCCGTGCTTTCGATCAATTGAACCTCGTCACTCTTCAGTTGCGACGTTACCGCGCAGCCGCGCGAGGATGCCCTCGAGCGCATCGAGGTTGCCGAAATCGATCGTCACCTGCCCTCGCCCGCGGCGGCCGAGCTTGATCTTCACCGTCGACGCCAGCAGGTCGGACAACTCCTCTTCGAGACGGCGCGTGTCGCGGCCGCCGTCGTCCTTCGCGCGCGCCTTCACGGCAGGCGCTTCCTTCGTCGTCTGCGTGACGAGCTTCTCGGTCTCGCGCACCGACATGCGCTTGTTCACGACCTGGTGCGCAAGCGTGATCTGCGTCGCCGCATCGACCGCCAGCAGCGCGCGCGCATGGCCCATGTCGAGATCGCCGGCGAGCAGCATCGTCTGCACCGGCGCCGCGAGATTCAGCAGGCGCAGCAGGTTCGACACCGCGCTGCGCGAACGGCCGACCGACTCGGCGGCCTGCTCGTGCGTGAAATGGAATTCGTCGAGCAGGCGCTGGATGCCATGCGCCTCTTCCAGCGGATTCAGGTCTTCGCGCTGGATGTTCTCGATCAGTGCCATCGCGGCGGCGGCTTGATCGGACACATCCTTCACGAGCACCGGCACTTCTTCGAGGCCGGCGAGACGCGCGGCGCGGAAACGCCGCTCGCCCGCGATGATCTCGTATTTGTCTGACGAAATGGGGCGAACCAGGATCGGCTGCATCACGCCCTGCGCGCGGATGCTCGCCGCCAGTTCCTGCAGGCTGCCCTCGTCCATTCGCGTCCGCGGCTGGTACTTGCCGGCCTGCAGCTTCGCAAGCGCGAGCGTGTTCGGCGCGCCCTCGATCTTCACCGCTTCGGTGATGTCGGCACTGCCGCCGAGCAGCGCTTCGAGGCCACGACCCAACCCTTTCTTCTTCGGCACCGCGTTCATGTCTTTCTTCCTCGCTTCGCTCATGTCCGGATCACGCATCGAATGCGCGCACGCGCTCGATCATCTCGGCGCCGAACTGGAGATAGGCCTGCGCACCGCGCGAGCCGCGGTCGAACACGACGCCCGGCAACCCGTAACTCGGCGCTTCCGCGAGGCGAACGTTGCGCGGAATCACCACGTCGAACACCTTGTCGCCGAAGTGCGCCTTCAGTTGGTCGGAAACCTGCTGCTGCAGTGTGATGCGCGGATCGAACATCACCCGCAGCAAGCCGATGATCTTCAGGTCGCGGTTCATATTCGCATGCACCTGCTTGATCGTGTTGACGAGATCCGACAGGCCCTCGAGTGCGAAGTATTCGCACTGCATCGGAATCACGACGCCGTGCGCCGCGCACAGGCCGTTCAGCGTCAGCAGCGACAGCGTCGGCGGACAATCGATCAGCACGAAGTCGTAATCGTCGGCCACGCGCTCGAGCGCCGCCTTCAACCGGCGCTCGCGATTGTCGATGCCGATCAGCTCGATTTCGGCGCCGGACAGTTCGCGGTTCGCCGGCAGCACGTCGTACGTCACCGCTTCGGGGCGCACGCGCGCATCGGCAACCGTGACCCCGTCGACCAGCACCTCGTACACGGTCGACTCGACACCCGCCTTGTCGATCCCGCTACCCATCGTCGCGTTGCCTTGCGGGTCGAGATCGATCAGCAGGACACGTTGCTCCTGCGCTGCAAGGCTCGCGGCGAGATTGACCGTTGTCGTCGTCTTGCCGACGCCCCCCTTCTGGTTCGCAACGCAGAAGATCTTTGCCATCGTTGGTGTGTCCTTCTAACTTCAAACAATCGGCGCGCCGACAGCGCGCCGTCAATTCGCCTCGTCGACGGCGACTTCGATCAGATGCCGTTCGGCATCGAGCATCGGCACCGCCAGCCGAATGGTCTGCTTCACGTGGCTGCCGTCGGGCAGCCGTGCAATCTCGTCATCCGGATGCACGCCCTTCATCGCCCAGATCGATCCGCCACGCGCGACCAGATGTCGAGCAAGTTTAACGAAGTCGGATAGGTCCGCGAAAGCGCGCGATACGATTACGTCGAATTTTTCCGGCACTTCGACGCCCGGCTGCAGCGTTTCCACGCGCCCGGTCACGACCGACAGGTTCGCGAGTTTCAGCTCGGCCCGAGTTTGCGTCTGGAATGCAGACTTCTTCTGGACGATATCGTTCAGCGTGATCTGCCAGTCCGGCAGCACGATCGCCAGCACGATGCCCGGCAGCCCGCCGCCCGACCCGACGTCGAGCACGCGCGCCGACGCGCGGCCACGCAGATGAGGAACGATCGAAAGCGAATCGAGGATGTGCTGAATCAGCATCTGCTGCGGATCGCGAATCGCGGTCAGGTTGTAGACCGCGTTCCACTTCCCGAGCAGTGCGACATAGTCGAGCAGCTGATTCCGCTGCGCATCCGTCAGCGCGACGTCGAGTGCATGCGCACCCTCGACGAGCATTCTCTCCAGGCCATCCCGATTGAGCGCCGGCGCGCGACGCGCCGTCATTGCTGCGTCGGGACGCTGCCGTCCCCCTGCTCCACTGCCTCGGCGGCATTGGCATTGCCGTTGCGGCGACCCAGGCCGCGGCGCTTCAGGTGCACCATCAGCAGCGAGATCGCCGCCGGCGTGACGCCCGAAATGCGCGACGCCTGGCCGATCGTTTCCGGCCGGAACTGATTCAGCTTCTGACTCACTTCGAACGACAGGCCACGCACTTCGCGGTAGTCGATGCCTTCCGGCAAGCGGGTGTTTTCGTTCGCGTCGTTGCGCTCGATCTCGTTCGCCTGACGCTCGATATAGCCCTGATATTTGATGCCGATCTCGACCTGCTCCTTGATCTGCTCGAGCAGCACCGGATCGTCGGCCAGCGGTTCCGCCGGACCGCATTCGCCACCCTTCAGGCTGCACACGCCGTCGTAACTGATGCCCGGGCGGCGCAGCAGTTCGGCGAGGCTGTATTCGTGGTCGATTGCCTTGCCGAGCAACGCCGTGGCTTCGTCGGCCGGCAGCGTCTTCGGCGTGACCCACGTCGACTTCAGGCGCTCGGTTTCACGTGAAACAGCGTCGCGCTTCCGGCAGAACGCATCCCAGCGAACGTCGTCCACCAGGCCCAGTTCGCGGCCGATCTCGGTCAGGCGCATGTCCGCATTGTCTTCACGCAGGCTCAGGCGGTATTCGGCCCGGCTCGTGAACATCCGGTACGGCTCGGCGACGCCGCGCGTCACCAGATCATCGACCAGCACGCCCAGATACGCCTGGTCGCGACGCGGGCACCATGCGTCCTTCTCCTGCACGTACAGGCCCGCGTTGACGCCGGCCAGCAGCCCTTGAGCCGCCGCTTCCTCGTAGCCCGTCGTCCCGTTGATCTGGCCCGCAAAGAACAACCCGTTGATCGCCTTGGTTTCAAGCGATGCCTTCAGTGCGCGCGGATCGAAGTAGTCATACTCGATCGCGTAGCCCGGGCGCAGGATGTGGGCCTGTTCGAGGCCGCGCATCGAGTGCACGAGCTCGAGCTGGACGTCGAACGGCAGGCTCGTCGAAATCCCGTTCGGATAGAACTCGTTGGTGGTCAGCCCTTCCGGCTCCAGGAAGATCTGATGCGATTCCTTGGACGCGAAACGGTGGATCTTGTCCTCGATCGACGGGCAGTAGCGCGGCCCGACGCCTTCGATCACGCCTGTATACATCGGCGAGCGATCGAGACCGCCGCGGATGATGTCGTGCGTGCGCTCGTTCGTGTGCGTGACCCAGCACGGCAGCTGCTGCGGATGCTGCTCCGCTCGCCCCAGGAACGAGAACACCGGAATCGGGTCCAGATCACCGGGCTGCTCTTCCAGCTTCGAAAAGTCGATCGTGCGGCCGTCGATGCGTGGCGGCGTACCGGTCTTCAGCCGCCCTTGGGGCAGCTTCAGTTCCTTCAGGCGCGACGACAGCGTCACGGCCGCCGGATCGCCGGCGCGGCCGCCCGTGTAGTTGTTCAGGCCGACGTGGATCTTGCCGTCGAGGAAGGTCCCGGCGGTCAGCACCACCGCGCGGGCGCGGAAACGGATGCCGATCTGCGTCACGGCCCCCACCACACGGTCCCCTTCGACCATCAGGTCGTCGACCGCCTGCTGGAACAGCCACAGATTGGGCTGATTCTCGAGGCGGTGACGAATCGCGGCCTTGTACAGGATGCGGTCGGCCTGGGCGCGCGTCGCACGCACGGCCGGCCCTTTCGACGAATTGAGGATCCGGAACTGGATGCCGCTCTCGTCCGTCGCGGCAGCCATGGCGCCGCCCAGCGCGTCGACTTCCTTGACCAGATGCCCCTTGCCGATGCCGCCGATCGACGGATTGCAGCTCATCTGCCCAAGCGTTTCGATGTTGTGCGTCAGCAGCAGCGTCTTCACGCCCATACGGGCGGACGCGAGCGCGGCTTCCGTGCCGGCATGACCGCCACCGACGACGATGACGTCAAATTCTGTGGGAAAAAGCATGGTGGATTCCGCACGCAGGACTGCGCACGAACCTATCTGAGAAATGTATGGGCCGAATTATAGCGGGTTCGCTTTTCACCCGAAGGCCGTCCGAATGGTAGGGTCCGTTCATTTCGTCGCTTTTCCGCTGGTCGATCGGCGAATCTGTGCCGTCCGGCCGTGTTCCGCATGCCGCAGGCACAGAATTTCGGGCCGTTTGCTTGGCACTTATCCCAACGCTGTGGCCGTCGAGTCTTGCGTCCCGACTCAAACAAAAGCGGCCTGTTTCACGTGAAACACGCCGCCCGCTTTCCGCCGAACCCACCGTTCAAGCCGTCTTCTTTGCCAACCCGAGGTACGTTTCGATCACACGCGGATTCTGTGCAAGTTCAGCCGCCGGCCCTTCCAACGCGAACTCGCCGGTCTCGAGCACATAGCCGTAGTCGGAAATCTGCAGCGCCGCCCGCGCGTTCTGCTCGATCAGCAGCGTCGCGACACCGGTGCCGCGCAGCGCGCTGATGATATGAAAGATCTCCTTCACGATCAGCGGGGCGAGTCCGAGGCTCGGCTCGTCGAGCATCAGCAGATCGGGCTTGCCCATCAGCGCCCGCCCCACTGCGAGCATCTGCCGCTCGCCGCCGGACAGCGTGCCGGCCGCCTGATTACGCCGCTCCTTCAGGCGAGGAAACAGCGCGAACACATGATCGAGCTGGTCGAGGAAGCTCGTTTCGCCTGCCTGCTTGCGCCGGTATGCGCCGAGCACGAGGTTGTCTTCGACCGACATCGTGCCGAACAGCTCGCGCTTTTCCGGCACGAGGCACATGCCGCGCGCCACCCGCTGCTCGACCGGCAGCGCGCCGACGTCGGTGCCGCGATAAACGACTGCGCCCGACGCTTGGCCGGTGACCGGCAACGCGCCCATGATCGCGTTCAGCAGCGTCGATTTGCCGGCCCCATTGGGCCCGATCACGCTGACGATCTGCCCCGCGCCGACCTTGATCGCCGCGCCGTGCAGCGCCTCCACCTTGCCGTACCGGACCGAGAGCCCGTGCACGTCGAGAATCGGCATCGTGTCCGCCATCATTCCACCCCGCCCAGGTACGCTTCGAGCACCGCCGGATCCTGCTGCACCTCCTGCGGCAGCCCTTCCGCGATCCGCGTGCCGAACTCCATCACCACCAGCCGATCGGTGAGATTCATCACGAAGTCCATGTCGTGCTCGACGAGCAGCACGCTCATCCCTTCCGATTTCAGCCGCCGCAACAGATCCGCCAGTTGCTGCTTCTCCTTGTAGCGCAGCCCGGCGGCCGGCTCGTCGAGCAGCAGCAGCGTCGGGTCGCAGCACAGCGCGCGGGCAATTTCGAGTATCCGCTGCTGGCCGAGCGCAAGGCTCCCCGCTTCGTCGTACATATGGGTTTCTAGCCCGACCCGGCGGATCTGGCGCGCCGCTTCGGCCAGCAACCGCGCCTCCTCGCGGGCATTGAGCCGCGCGACGCTGCGCCAGACGCCGGTCGTACCGCGCAGATGCGCGCCGAGCGCGACGTTCTCGAGCACGGTCATCCCCGGCAGCAGCTTCACGTGCTGGAACGTGCGGCCGATGCCGCGGCGGACGATCTCGCGCGACGTCAGGCCGTCGATCCGCTCGCCGCGGAACGTGATCGCGCCGCCGGTCGGCCGCAGCACGCCCGTCACGAGATTGAACGTCGTCGACTTGCCGGCGCCGTTCGGGCCGATCAGGCCGATGATCTGCCCCGCGTTGACCTCGAAGCTGACGTCGTTGACGGCCACCAGCCCGCCGAACTGCTTGCGCGCGTTGTCGACGACCAGCAGCGCTTCGCCCGTCGCCGGCCTGGTGCGCTGCGGCAAAGAATCGGCGTCGTGCGGCACGCGCGCGCGCGTTCCACGTGGAAACAGCCTCGCGACGAACGGCCACACGCCTTGCCGCGCGTACTGCAGCAGCAGCACCATCAGCACGCCGAACACGATGATCTCGAAGTTGCCTTCCGAACCGAGCAGCTTCGGCAGCAGCGTCTGCAGGTAGTCCTGCAGCACGGTGAGGATCGCCGCGCCGAGCACCGCGCCCCACACATGTGCGACGCCGCCGACCACCGCCATGAACAGGAATTCGATCCCGTGGTTCAAGCCGAACGGCGTCGGGTTCACCGCGCGCTGCAGGTGCGCGTACAGGAAGCCGGAAACCGCCGCGAGCACCGCCGCGTAGACGAAGATCACGACCCGCATCCATGCGGTGTTCACGCCCATCGCCTCGGCCATCACGCCGCCGCCGCGCAGCGCGCGGATCGCGCGGCCCGGCCGGCTGTTCAGCAGGTTCTGCACCGACACGATCGCCGCGAGCACGACCGCCCAGATCAGGAAATACAGGCTGCGTCCGCTGTCCAGCACGACGCCGAACAGGTGCAGCGCCGGAATGCCGTTGATCCCGTCGTACTTGCCGAGCAGCTCGAGGTTGCCGAACAGGTAGAACAGCGCGAGGCCCCAGGCGATCGTGCCGAGCGGCAGGAAATGCCCGGACAGCCGCATCGTCACCGCACCCAGCACGAGCGCGACGAGCGCCGTCAGCACGACGCCGGCGATCAGCCCGAGCCATGGCGACACGCCGTAGCGCGTCGTCAGGTACGCGGTCGCGTACGCGCCGATGCCGACGAAGGCCGCCTGCCCGAAGCTCGTCATCCCGCCGACGCCCGTCAGCAGCACGAGCCCGATCGCGACGATCGCGTACAGGCCGATGTAGTTCAGCAGCGTGATCCAGTATTCGGGCACCCGCAGCACGCCGGGCAGCACCGGCAGCGCGAACAGCACCACGAGAAACAGCCAGAACGTCTTGTTGCGCACGATCTTCTTCATCGCGTCACTCCTCGTCCTCTTCCGCGTGCGGCGTCGCGAAGCTGCGCCACAGCAGCACCGGAATGATCAGCGTGAACACGATCACCTCCTTGTACGCACTCGCCCAGAACGACGAATACGATTCGAGCACGCCGACGAGCAGCGAGCCGGCCGCCGCGAGCGGATAGCTGACGAGCCCGCCGATGATCGCGCCGACGAAGCCCTTCAGGCCGATCAGGAAGCCGGAGTCGTAGTAGATCGTCGTCAACGGCCCGACGAGGATGCCCGACAGCACGCCGAGCCCCGCCGCGAGCGTGAAGGCGAGCCGCCCCGCTTCCGTCGTGCCGATGCCGACGAGCCGCGCGCCGAGCCGGTTCACCGACGTCGCGCGCAGCGCCTTGCCGGCGATCGTGCGGCCGAAGTACACGTAGAGCGCCGCGATCAGCACCAGCGCCGTGACCACCACCAGCACGCTCTGCAGCGAGATCGTCAGGCTGCCGACCGACAGCGACGCATCGGAGAACGCGCTGGTCCGCGAGCCCTCCGCGCCGAACATCACGAGCCCGAGGCCCACCATCGCGAAATGGAGCGCGACCGACACGATCAGCAGCAGCAGCGTCGTCGCCTCGGCCACCGGCTGGTAGACGAGCCGGTAGACGAACGGCCCCATCGGCACCACGATCGCGAGCGTCAGCGCGATCTGCGCGAGCATCGGCAGCGGCTGCGCGGCATAGCTGCGCGTGAGCGCGAACACCGCGAGCGGCAGCAGCACGTAGCGGCTGCCGAGCGTCGTCAGCGTGCGGCCGAGCTGATGACGACGCGCGCGATGCCGGATCAGGCCGCCGACTTCGAGCACGAAGCACGCGATGCCCATCACGAACAGCAGCCAGCAGGTGGCGGGAAACTTCTGCGCCTGCAACGCGGCAAGCGTCAGCGCGCCGTAGGCGACGAACTCGCCCTGGGGAATGAAGATCACCCGCGTGACGGAAAACACCAGCACGAGCGCCAGCGACAGCAATGCATAGATGGCGCCGGTCGTGATGCCGTCTTGCGCGAGGATCGCCGCAATCGAGAAATCCATACGTTTCGTGTGTCGAGAAGGCTGCGGGGAAACGGCGAGCGCCGGCCGACGGCGCGCGCGGCGTCCCGCCGCCCGCACGCGCCGTCGTCATTCACGTGGAACTCAGTCGGACTGCAGCTTCCACTTGCCGTCGACGATCTGCACCATCACGCGCGCCCGCGTATCGAAGCCGTTGTGATCGGCCGGCGTCATGTTGATCACGCCGTGCGACACCGGCAGGTCCTTCACGTTCTCGAGCGCCGCGCGCAGCGCTTCGCGGAACGCCTCGGTGCCCGGCTGGCCCTTCTTCAGCGCATCGGGAATCGCGCGCTGCAGCAGTTGCCCCGCATCCCACGCATGACCGCCGAACGTCGACACCGATCCCGCGCCGTACGCCTTCTCGTAAGCCGCCTTGTATGCCTGCGACGGCTTCTTCACCGGGTTCGCATCGGGCAACTGGTCGGTGACGAGCACCGGGCCTGCCGGCAGGATCTCGCCTTCGCAGTCCTTGCCGCACACGCGCAGGAAGTCGTTGTTCGCGACGCCGTGGGTCTGGTACACCTTGCCCTTGTAGCCGCGCTCCTTCAGCGTCTTCGCGGGCAATGCCGCCGGCGTGCCGGAGCCGGCGATCAGCACCGCGTCGGGATTCGCGCTGGCCAGCTTCAGCACCTGCCCCATCACCGATGCGTCGGTGCGGTTGTAGCGCTCGTTCGACACGATCTTGAGGCCGTTCGCGGCGGCCGCCGCGCTGAACGTGCTGTACCAGCTGTCGCCGTACGCGTCCGCGAAGCCGATGAAGCCGACCGTCTTCACGCCGTGCTTCGCCATGTAGCCCGCGATCGCGTCGGCCATCAGGCGATCGTTCTGCGGCACCTTGAACATCCACGCGCGCTTCGCGTCCATCGGCGCGATGATCTGCGCGCTCGCGGCGAGCGAGATCGCCGGGGTCTTGCCCTGCGACACCGGATCGAGCATCGCGAGCGAGTTCGGCGTGACCGACGAGCCGATGATCGCGTCGACGTGGTCCTCGTCGATCAGCTTGCGCACGTTCTGCACCGCGCGGCTCGTGTCGGACGCGTCGTCGAGCACGATGTACTGCACGCTCTTGCCCGCGATTTCCTTCGGCAGCAGCGCGATCGTGTTCTTTTCCGGGATGCCGAGCGATGCGGCCGGCCCGGTGGCCGACAGCGTGACGCCGATCTTCACCTGCGCCGACGCCGTCGCCGCCGCACACACGAGGCCCGCGGCGAGCACGGTCTCCATCCATCGATTCATTTTCACACGTGTCTCCAAACGCTGCTCGAAAAATCCTCGGGGCGCTCGGGCGGCGCCCGGTCTCGACTCAAACAAGTTAATAATTTAACTATCCCGCATGGCCGCGCCTACGCTCGTTTTCCCGTGACGCCGCCGGGCAGGCTCGTCGCAGGGAATAACCGGGATAACCAGGTGGAAATCGATCGCGGATCAGACTCTGTCCGCTGTGATGCCGGCGCAATGCACGGCGTGTGCACCGGCCGCTCATGCGCGCTGCGCTTCTCATCAACCCGCACTCCGCTTTCTGGATTCTGCTTGTAGGAGAACTGCCGACTGTATTCCCGACCGATTGGTCGGCGAAAGGCGAGTGTAACGGACGCGTCCTGCGTGCGCTAACCGGGTAAGCCCGAAGCGCATGCAGCAATCCATTGTGGGGAAACGGTGAGAAAGACAGCCGCGCCGAACGCATGAAATGACAGCATGGGCAGCATGCGAAGCCGGCTGCTGCGCGATCGGCGGAAAGAAAGTTGTACGCGCAAATGAAAAAGCGCTGTTGGATTCCGTCCAACAGCGCTTTGGGTCCGGGCACTTTGTGCCTCGATTGTCTCCTCGTTCTCCACCTGCAAAATTCGTTTCGCGGTGCATCAGAACTGAGACGAAGATTAAAGGACCTTTCACACTGCGGCAACTTAGCATTTACCCCTATGGTGCATCGCCGCACGAAAATGGGGCACCAATCTGCCGCGCAGCGCCTGCCGGAGCGCGCCTCGGCGCAGTCCGGAACCGGTGCCCGATGGTGCTTCGCATCAACGCGTCACGATGCCTTCAGCGGTTTATACCGCGCGATCATTTCGCCGACGATGCCGCGCCGGAACGCGAGCACGCACGCAATGAAGATCAGCCCGGTCACGATCGTCGCCGATTCGCCGAGCGAGTGGAACCAGCCGATGCCGGTCAGCGACGCGAGCCATTCGCCGATGTCGCCGAGCCGGTCCTCGAGCGAGACGATCAGCGCGGCGCCGAGCAGCGGGCCGAACAGCGTGCCCATCCCGCCGACGAGCGTCATCAGCACGACGAGGCCCGACATCGTCCAGTACGCGTCGGAAAGCGTCTCGAAGCCGAGCACGAGCACCTTCAGCGAGCCGGCCAGCCCCGCGAGCCCGGCCGACAGGACGAACGCGAGCAGCTTGAAGCGGTCGGTGTCGTAGCCGAGCGAGACCGCGCGCGCTTCGTTCTCCTTGATGGCGACGAGCACCTGGCCGAACGGCGAATGCACGATCCGCACGATGAACGCGCAGGCCGCAACGATGATCGCGAGCACGACGTAATAGAGCACGAGGTCCGACGACAGGTCGAGCACGCCGAACAGCCGGCCGCGCGGCACGCCCTGCAGGCCGTCCTCGCCGTGCGTGAACGGCGCCTGCAGGTAGATGAAGTAGATCATCTGCGCGAACGCGAGCGTGATCATCGCGAAGTAGATCCCCTGCCGGCGGATCGCGAACAGGCCGACCACGAGGCCGAGCAGCGTCGCGGCCGCAGTGCCCGCGAGCACGCCGAGCTCGGACGAGAAGCCGAGCGTCTGCAGCGCATAGCCCGTCAGGTAGCCCGACGTCGCGAGGAACATCGCGTGGCCGAACGACAGCAGCCCCGTATAGCCGATCAGCAGGTTGAACGCGGCCGCGAACAGCGCGAAAGCGAGCACCTTCATCACGAACACCGGATACGCGCCGGCGAACGGCGCGACGAGCAGTGCGGCGAGCAGCACACCGTAGAGCACTTTTCTCTGCATCATCTTTCCTTGCCGAAGAGGCCCGCCGGACGGATCAGCAGCACGATCGCCATGATCACGAACACGACGGTGGCCGACGCTTCCGGATAGAACACCCGCGTGAAGCCCTCGATCACGCCGAGCATCAGGCCGGTGAGGATCGAGCCGAGGATCGAGCCCATCCCGCCGATCACGACCACCGCGAACACGGTGATGATCATCGGCTGGCCCATCAGCGGCGACACCTGGATCACCGGCGCGGCCAGCACGCCCGCGAACGCGGCGAGCGCGACGCCGAAGCCGTAGGTGAGCGTGATCATCATCGGCACGTTCACGCCGAACGCCTCGACGAGCTTCGGATTCTCGGTGCCCGCGCGCAGGTACGCGCCCAGGCGCGTCTTCTCGATCACGAACCAGGTCGCGAGACACACCGCGAGCGACGCGACGACGACCCACGCGCGATAGTTCGGCAGGAACATGAAGCCGAGATTGGTCGCGCCGGCGAGCTGCGACGGCACGTCGTAAGGCTGCCCGGACGCGCCGTAGATCGAGCGGAACACGCCCTCGACGACGAGCGTCAGGCCGAACGTCAGCAGCAGCCCGTACAGGTGGTCGAGCTTGTACAGCCAGCGCAGCATCGAGCGCTCGACGACGACGCCGAACACGCCGACGAGCACCGGCGCGATCACGAGCATCGCCCAGTAGGGCAGCCCGAAATACGACAGCCCCATCCATGCGAGCATCGCGCCCAGCATGAACAGCGCGCCGTGCGCGAAGTTGATCACATTGAGCAGCCCGAATATCACCGCGAGCCCGAGGCTCAGGATCGCGTAGAACGAGCCGTTGACGAGCCCGAGCAACAGCTGGCTCAGCATCGCCGGCAACGGAATGCCAAAGATTTCCATCGCTTCCGCCGTCAGAGTGAGGTTCGTTGCGCGCGCAACCTGTTCGCCGCGCGCGCAGGCGGCGGGGCGCCCTGCCCCGCCCGCCGCCGCGCGCTTACTTCCACATCGCGCAGCGCGTCTCCTGCTTGGTCGTGAACGCCTGTTCGCCCGGAATCGTCGCGAGCACCTTGTAGTAATCCCACGGCTCCTTCGATTCGGACGGCTTCTTCACCTCCATCAGATACATGTCGTGGATCATGCTGCCGTCCGCGCGGATGTAGCCCTTCGCGTAGAAGTCGTTGACCTTCGCCTTCTTCAGCTCGGCCATCACCTTGTCGGAGTCGGTCGTGCCGGCCGCCTGCACCGCCTTCAGGTAGGTCGTCACCGACGAATAGTCGGCCGCCTGCAGGCTCGACGGCATCTTCTTCATCTTGCCGAAGTAGCGCTGAGCCCACTGGCGCGATGCCGCGTCGCGGTTCCAGTACCAGCTGTCGGTCAGCACGAGGCCCTGGGTCGTCTCGAGGCCGAGGCTGTGCACGTCGTTGATGAACATCAGCAGCGCGGCGAGCTTCATCGTCTTCGTGATGCCGAACTCCTTCGCCGCCTTGATCGCGTTGATCGTGTCACCGCCCGCGTTCGCGAGGCCGAGGATCTGCGCCTTCGACGCCTGCGCCTGCAGCAGGAACGACGAGAAGTCCGACGCGGACAGCGGATGCCGCACGTAGCCGAGCACCTGGCCGCCGTGCGCCTTCACGACGTCCGACGTGTTCTTCTCGAGCGCCTTGCCGAACGCGTAGTCGGCGGTCAGGAAGAACCACGACTTGCCGCCCTGCTTCACCACCGCCGAGCCGGTGCCCTTCGCGAGCGCCATCGTGTCGTACGCGTAGTGCACCGTGTACGGCGTGCACTGCTCGTTCGTCAGCGTGTCCGCCCCCGCGCCGATGTTGATGTAGACCTTCTTCTTCTCCGCCGCGACCGTGTTCATCGACAGCGCCGTTCCCGAGTTCGTGCCGCCGACGAGCAGGTCGAGCCCGCCGCGGTCCATCCACTCGCGCGCCTTCGACGCCGCGATGTCCGCCTTGTTCTGGTGATCCGCGTACACGACCTCGATCGGCTTGCCGAGCACCTTGCCGCCGAAGTCCGCGACCGCCATCCGGATCGCCTCGAGGCCGCCCTGCCCGTCGATGTCCGCATAAAGCCCCGACATGTCGGTGATGAAACCGATCTTCACGGTATCCGCGGCCTGCGCGGCGCCGGCGGTGAACGCGGCGGCCGCGAGCGCGAGACAGGCGCGTGCGAGGGTCTTCATTTTCATTGACGTCTCCTGTTCTTCTTTGATGCGTTGTGGATATTCGACGGCCGCCACGGCTAGCGGCGCGGGATGGCGTCAAACGCCGAGCAGGTCGTGCAGCACCGGCATCTTGCTTGCGAGTTCGCGCGCGCCGAAATGCTCGACGATCCGGCCGTGCTCCATCACGTAGAACCGGTCGGCGAGCGGCGCGGCAAAGCGGAAATTCTGTTCGACCATCACGATCGTGTAGCCGCGCGCCTTCAGCGCGACGATCATCTTCGCGAGCGTCTGCACGATCACGGGCGCGAGACCCTCGGAAATCTCGTCGAGCAGCAGCAGGTTCGCGCCGGTGCGCAGGATCCGCGCGACCGCGAGCATCTGCTGCTCGCCGCCGGACAGCCGCGTGCCCTGGCTCTGCCGGCGCGATGCGAGGTTCGGGAACATCGCGTAGATGTCGTCGAGCGACATCGCGTGCTCGCGCGGCCCGATCGGCGGCGGCAGCATCAGGTTCTCCTCGCACGACAGGCTCGAGAAGATGCCGCGCTCCTCCGGGCAATAGCCGACGCCGTAATGCGCGATCCGGTGCGTCGCCAGGCCGATCGTCTCGTGGCCGGCGACCTTGATCGAGCCGCTGCGGCGGCCCGTCAGGCCCATGATCGCGCGCAGCGTCGTCGTGCGGCCCGCGCCGTTGCGGCCGAGCAGCGTCACGACCTCGCCGCGGTGCACGGAGAGATCGACGCCGTGCAATATGTGGGATTCCCCGTACCAGGCTTCGAGGCCCGAGATCTCCAGCGCAGGCGTGCCGCTTTCGACGCCGCTCAATTCGCGTTCCTCCCGTTCGCTGCGCTTCATGCGTGCGCCCCCGCGAGCGCTGCATCGGCGCTGCCCATGTATGCCTCGATGACGAGCGGATTCTTCGACACCTCCGCATACGAGCCCTCGGCGAGCACCTCGCCGCGCTGCAGGACGGTGATCGTGTCGGAGATGCCCGCGATCACGTTCATGTTGTGCTCGACCATCAGGATCGTGCGCCCGCTCGCGACCTTCTTGATCAGCGCGGTCACGCGGTCGACGTCTTCGTGGCCCATCCCTTGCGTGGGCTCGTCGAGCAGCATCAGCTCCGGCTCCATCGCGAGCGTCGTCGCGATCTCGAGCGCGCGCTTGCGGCCATAGGCGAGCTCGACGGTCGGCACGTGCGCGAAATCGGTGAGGCCGACCTGCGTGAGCAGGTCCATCGCGCGGTCGTCGAGCGCCTTCAGCGAGCGCTCGCTGCGCCAGAAATGGAATTCGGTGCCGAGCGAGCGCTGCAGGCCGAGGCGCACGTTGTGCAGCGCGCTCAGGTGCGGGAACACCGCGGAGATCTGGAACGAACGGATGATGCCGCGCCGCGCGACCTGCGCGGGCCGCTCGTCGGTGATGTCGATGCCGTTGAAGACGATCTGGCCGGCCGTCGGCGTCAGGAATTTGGTCAGGAGGTTGAAGCAGGTGGTTTTTCCCGCGCCGTTCGGTCCGATCAATGCGTGGATCGACCCGCGGCGCACGCGCAGATTGACGCCGTTCACGGCGGTGAAGCCCTTGAATTCCTTCGTCAGTCCGCGTGTTTCGAGAATCGTGTCGCCGAGAATCATGTTCCCTTCCGTACGAAATCGGGCGAAGCACCGGGGAGCGTCGCACTGGCGATCGCGATCGGCGCCGCGGATCGGCGGGCCGCCCCCGGGCGCCGTATTACACGTCGAGGGTGGTCTCCCGCGCCGACGCGTATTCACACTGCGCAACATTGTCGCGCCGTTGGTGCAGTGCATTCATCGGGATTTGCACTTATAGGGCTGGCCGCCATATCGCACGCGGTGGAGCGCGAAGGTTCGACACGTGCGCGCTGCGCACGGCGCGTGCCTGTGAAAACAGCGCGCGTCAGGTCATCGCGACCACGCGCCGATCGTGACCCATGCGCGGGTTCAACGTGATCGTTCGCACGCGCGCGCTTCCAACCGCCGCATATGCGAACCCGTTTCGCCGCATAGCCCGAAGGTCGCCGCAGACACGCGGCCGCCGCGCGTGTGGCGCCGATATCACGCCGATATCACGCCGGCGTCATCGCCGCTTCCGTGCGCACCTGCGTCGCGTCGCGCGCCGTGCGGCGATCCTCGCGGATCATGTCGCTCGCGCGCTCCGCGATCATCAGCGTCGGCGAGTTGGTGTTGCCCGACGTGATGGACGGCATCACCGACGCGTCGACCACCCGCAGCCCGGCGACGCCGCGCACCCGCAGCCGGCTGTCGACCACGGCGCCGTCGTCGTCCGCGCGTCCCATCCGGCAGGTGCCGACCGGATGGAAGATCGTCGTGCCGACCGCGCCGGCCGCTTCGATCAGTTCCGCTTCGGTTCGGTAGCGCGGGCCCGGCAGGATTTCTTCGGGGCGGTATCGCGCGAGCGCCGGCGCGGACGCGATCCGGCGCGTCAGCCGCAGCGCGTTCGCGGCGACGTGGCGATCGTAATCGGTCGACAGGTAGTTCGGCGCGATCGCGGGCGCCGCGCCCGGATCGGCGCTCGCAATGTGGATGCTGCCGCGCGACGTCGGCCGCAGGTGGCACACCGATGCGGTAAACGCATTGAAGCTGTGCAGCGGCTCGCCGAAGCGCTCGAGCGACAGCGGCTGCACGTGATATTCGAGATCGGGCCGCGTGAGCGTCGGGTCGTCCGGATCGGATTTCGCGAACGCGCCGAGCTGCGACGGCGCCATCGACATCGGACCGCGCTGCAGCAGCGCATATTCGGCGCCGATCGCGAGCTTGCCCCACCAGTGCGCGGCCAGCGTGTTGAGCGTGCGCACGCCCTCGACGCGAAACGCCATCCGCAGCTGCAGGTGATCCTGCAGGTTTTCGCCGACGCCGCGCAGGTCCTGCACGACGTCGATGCCGAGCGCCTGCAGCCGCCGGCCGTCGCCGATGCCGGACAGTTCGAGCAGCTGCGGCGAATTGACGGCGCCCGACGTCAGCAGCACTTCGGCGCGCGCACGTGCGACGAAATTCGAATCGCCGCGGCAATATTCGACGCCGGTCGCGCGCCGCCCGTCGAAGATCACGCGCTGCGCGTGCGCGCCGGTGATCACGGTCAGGTTCGGCCGTGACATCGCCGGGCGCAGGAACGCCTTCGACGCGCTCCAGCGCACGCCGCGCTTCTGGTTCACCTCGAAATAGCCGACGCCGGTGTTGTCGCCGCCGTTGAAATCGTCGGTCGCGGGAATGCCGGTTTCCTGCGCCGCGTGCGCGAACGATTCGAGGATTTCCCAGCGCAGCCGCTGTTTCTCGACGCGCCAGCAGCCGCCCGCGCCGTGCACGTCGCTCGCGCCCGCATGATGATCCTCGCTACGCTTGAAGATCGGCAGCACGCTGTCCCACGACCAGCCCGCGTCGCCCGTGTCGCGCGCCCAGCCGTCGTAGTCCTCGCGCTGGCCGCGCATGTAGATCATCCCGTTGATCGACGACGAGCCGCCGAGCACGCGGCCGCGCGGATACGACAGCGCGCGGCCGTTCAGCCCCGCTTCCGGCTGCGTCTTGTAGAGCCAGTCGGTGCGCGGATTGCCGATGCAATACAGATAGCCGACCGGGATATGGATCCACGGATAGTCGTCCTTGCCGCCGGCTTCGAGCAGCAGCACGCTGACGTCCGGATCCTCGGTCAGACGGTTCGCGAGCACGCAGCCCGCGGTGCCCGCGCCGACGATCACGTAATCGAATTCACCCTCGAGCGTCCGTTCAGTGTTCACGACGTGTCTCCTGAGTTGTTGTGCGCCGCGCGGGGCGTGCCGCGCGCCTTTTTCAGCATAGTGCGCCGCGGAGCGACGCGATCGTTGCAGCGTACTCCGGCCGCGCGCTGCCGATCCAATGAGTTATGCTCAATTGCGTCATAAGCCGCGCTTATATCAGGATCGATCACGACACGATGGACCTCACCCTCCTCCGCGCCTTCGCCGCGGTGGCCCGCGAAGGCAACCTGACGCGCGCCGCCGAGCAGTTGCACCTCACGCAGCCGGCCGTCAGCCTGCAGGTCAAGCATCTGCAGGAGACGCTCGGCGTCGTGCTGTTCACGCGCACGTCGCGCGGGCTCGCACTCACGCGCGACGGCCAGACGCTGCTGCCGCACGCGGAACGCGCGCTCGCGGCTGCCGCCGACGTGCAGCGCGCGGCCGCCGCGCTGCGGCACGAAGTGCGCGGCCGGCTGCGGATCGGCACGATCCTCGATCCGGAATTCCTGCGCCTGGGCGGCTTCCTGCGCGCGCTCGTCGAGACCCATCCGCAGATCGAGACCGCGCTGCGCCACGGGATGTCGGGCTGGGTGCTCGAGCAGGTGCGCGCGCAGGCGCTCGACGTCGGCTATTACATCGGCCAGCCCGGCGAGGACGATCCGCGCGACGGCGCGCTGTTCCATACCGTCACGCTCACGCATTTCCAGTACCGGGTGCTCGCGCCGGCCGGCTGGAAGGAGCGCGTGCAGCGCGCGCAGGACTGGCGCGCGCTCGCCGCGCTGCCGTGGATCTGGACGCCGCCGCAGTCCGCGCATCACCGGCTGCTGTCGCGCCGGTTCGCGGATGCGCGCGCGCAGCCGGTGAAGGTCGCCGAGGTCGACCAGGAGCAGTCGATGCTGGATCTCGTCAAGTCGGGGATCGGGCTCACGCTCGCGCGCGACTCGACCGCGCTGGCCGAAGCGCATGCGCACGCGCTGACGATCGTCGAGCGCGTGACGGTGCCGACCGAGCTGACGTTCGTGACGCTCGCCGCGCGGCGCGACGAGCCGGCGATCGCGGCGGCGCTGCGGCTGATCGACGCGCAGTGGGCGAGATGAGGCCACCGCGCGTCACGCCGCCGTCGCCCGCTTTTTGCTAGATTGTGCGTTCGCATTCGCGAGACCCTTGTCGATCGAAGGAGACCCGCATGGCCCGCAACATCGAGATCAAAGCCCGCGCCCGTGAATTCGACCAGCTGCGCGAACGCGCGGCGGCGCTCGCCACCGAAGCGCCGCTGTTCTACCGCCAGCAGGATTTCTTCTACGACGTGCCGCGCGGCCGGCTGAAGCTGCGCCGCTTCGAGGACGGCACGCCCGCCGAGCTGATCTTCTACCAGCGCGACGACCGCGACGGCCCGAAGGCGTCGTACTACACCCGCAGCCCGGTGACGAATCCGGACGCGATGCATGCGCTGCTCGCGACCGCGCTGACGACGCGCGGCATCGTCACGAAGGAGCGGCACGTGTACCTGGCGGGCCGCACCCGCATTCACCTCGACCGCGTCGACGGCCTCGGCGACTTCATCGAGCTGGAAGTCGTGCTCGCGCCGGACGACGACGAGGCGGGCGGCGAAGCCGAAGCGCACGACGTGTTCGCGAAGCTCGGCGTGTCGAACGACGATCTCGTCGCGGTCGCATATGTGGACCTGCTGAACGCCGACGCCCAATCGGAAGCCGCATAAGCGGCGACAATAATGGCGGCATGACCGCCGCCGGCGCGTCATGTGGCGGCGGCACCGCCATCACCGCCCTGCCGCTCGATCACGCGGCGCCCGGCTCCAGGTGCGCGAGCGGCAGCGGCCCGTTGCGCTTGAACGTCGTCAGCACGATGTTCGAGCGCACGCTGTCGACGCCCGGCACCCGCATCAGCTTCTTCATCACGAACTGCGACAGCGCGTTCAGGTCCGG